>CAVXPS010000019.1:0-168039 GCA_963763815.1 uncultured Actinomycetes bacterium | reverse complement strand
CGGTCGCGGGGGAAACCATGTTTCCCCCGCGTGCCCCCTTCTTCTCGAAAGCGTGGGGAACCTCCCGGTTCCCCATGCCCCTCCACGCTCATAGGCCATCAGAGAGTGGCCTATGAGCCGCTCGCGCACGCAGGTCGGTATCGTCGGAGCCGGTCCAGCTGGACTCACGCTCGGCCACCTCCTGCACCTCGAGGGCATCGAGACCGTGATCGTCGAGGACCGGAGCCGCGAACACGTCGAGGCGCGCATCCGTGCGGGGGTGATGGAACAGGCGATCGTCGACCTCCTCGTGGAGGCAGGCGCCGGCGAGCGGCTGCAGCGCGAGGGGCTCGTCCACCACGGGATCGAGCTCCAGTTCGCAGGCGAGCGCCACAGGATTCCGCTGAGCGACCTCGCCGACGGACGCTCGATCGTGATCTACGGCCAGACGGAGCTCGTCAAGGACTTGATTCGCCTGCGGCTCGAGACGAATGGCCCGCTTCACTTCGAGGTAGAGGATGTCTCGGTGGACGAGCTCGATACCGAGCGCCCGCTCATCCGGTACGGGCACGAGGGTCGGCACGTGGAGCTCGAGTGCGACGTCGTCGCGGGCTGCGACGGCTTCCACGGGATCTGCCGCCCGAGCATTCCGGCCGGCATCCTGTCCGAGTTCTCACGCGAGTACCCGTTCGGCTGGCTCGGGATCCTCGCGGCGGTCGCCCCTTCGAACGGCGAGCTCGTCTACGCCCATCACGAGCGCGGGTTCGCGCTCCTGAGCCTCCGCTCTCCGGAGCTCAGTCGCCTCTACATCCAGTGCCGCCCCGAAGAGGACCTCGCGGACTGGCCCGACAGCCGCATCTGGGACGAGCTGCAGACGAGGCTCGGCCTCGACGGTTGGACGCTCGCCGAGGGGCCGATTCTCGAGAAGGGCGTCACCGGGATGCGCAGCTATGTCTGCGAGCCGATGCGATACGGGCGCCTGTTCCTCGCCGGTGACGCGGCGCACATCGTGCCGCCCACAGGCGCGAAGGGGCTCAACCTCGCGCTCCACGACGTGCGCGTGCTCGCAGAGGCGCTCGCCGCCTGGTACCGCTCGGGGGACGCGAGCGGCCTCGACGCCTACTCGGACACGAGCATGAGGCGCGTCTGGCGCGCCGAGCACTTCTCCTGGTGGATGACGCAGATGCTCCACCGCCCGGGGGACCATGACCCGTTCGACCTGAAGCTCCAGCTCTCGCAACTGCGATACGTGACGACCTCTCACGCCGCCGCCGCCTCGCTCGCCGAAAACTACGTCGGGCTCGAGAACGTGTAGGCGGGCTACCGGAGGTCGGCGATGACGTAGTGGTCAGGCGTGTCGAGGGCAGGCTCGCCCGGCCGGAGATGCATTGCGACCCCGATCTGCTCGATGCGAAAGCCGCGGGAGAGCAGGCGTCGATATGCATCGAGGCGGCCGGTGTTCACTCCCGCAACCAGCCGCTCCAGCCCGGAGCTAGCGGCGAACCCCTCGCATGCGTCGAGGAGTCGCTCGAACCGGTGGTCGGCGCCTGCGCCGGGACGAACCGCCGCGACCTTCACGTAACAGGTATCGCTCCCCGCTTCGCTGCCGGCCCCGCAGTGACAGACAGCCACGCCGTCCAGTTCGTCGTCACCAGGCAGCACGATCGTGTCGCCGATCCGCTGCGCAGCCGCAGCGACGATCTCGCGCTCGAGATCGAGACCCCGAAAAACGGCGTCCGTGAGCTTGCGGATCTCGTCGAGCAGCGTGGCGCGGCCGTTCGCGGTCTCCTCCGAGGTGAGCGCGTATGAGCCGTTGGCCCTCGCGGCGATCGGCTTGGCGGCGACGACTGTGAGACTGCCTGGCCAGAAACCGTGTCTCTGGTAGAGGCCGATGTGCTTGGGGCTCGACGCGAAGGTGAAGAGCCCGGCCTGCCTCACTCCCCATCGTCCGAACGACTCCAGGACCGGAAGGAGCAACCGGCTCGCGATGCCGCGATCCCAGAGCTCGGGATGGACGGTGAGCGGACCGAAGAAGCCGAACGAGCCCCAGCGGGCCGCGAACACCGATCCAACGACACTGCCGTCGATCTCGGCTGCCCATGCACAGTCCGGCGCGGCCCGAAACCGCGTCCTGACGTAGTCTCGATCTCCGAAAGCTGCGGCGGGATCGGGTAGACGGCGAAACGTGCCGAACGCCAGACGCAGTACCCGATCGGCGGAGTCGAGATCGTCCTCGAGCAGCGGTCTGATACGTACCTCTCGCCCGGCCGATGTGGTTTCCACCACGAGCTAGAAGCCGTAGCGTTCTTCCTTGAAGGGATCGGCGTCGTTGTGGTAGCCGTAGCGCTCCCAGAACCCTGGCTTGTCCACGGCCGAGAGCTCGATCCCCCGCAGCCACTTCGCGCTCTTCCAGAAGTACTTGCCGGGTATGACGAGCCTGAGCGGCGATCCGTGCTCTGGTGTGAGCGGCTCGCCGTCGGCGTGCGTCGCGAGCAGCGATAGCGGATGCCGGAGAAACTCGATCGGGACGTTCGCCGTGTAGCCCTGCTCGGAATGGGCGACGACGTAGCGCGCGCTCGGGCGCGGGCTCGCGCGCTCCTCGAGCGCGCTCCAGTGGATGCCCGAGAACGTGACGTCGAATCGGCTCCAGCGCGTGACGCAATGGATGTCCTGCGTGTGCTCCGTCCTCGGCAGGGCGTTGAGCTCATCCCAGCTCAGCCGGAGAGGGTTGTCCACCTCGCCGGACACGACGAAGTCCCAGGTCGCGAGATCCGTGGCCGGGACGGTGCCGGCGTGGAGCACCGGCCACTTCTCGGTCAGGTACTGGCCGGGTGGAAGCCGGGCAGGGTCGTAGCCCGCCTCGATGACCTTACGCTCCGCTCTGCCCCGGAACACGCTCCCTACACTAGAGGCCTGATGCGGGTTGGGAGCACGTACGGACGGGGGCCTGCGCACGTCGCCCCGCGTCCGGCTCGCCCGGCACCAAGGCCACCGGCCTTGGCACCGGTCGATCCAGCCTCGTTGCTCGGCGCCGGCCCTCCCCGCACGCACTCCCAACCCACCTCAGGCCTTTAGTTTCCATGCCTGGAAGCGCGCTTCGAGTAGGACGCCGCCCGCGCGGCTTCGTCGGCGTTACGGGGCCGGATGCCGCCTCGTACCTCCAGCGAATGCTGTCGAACGACGTCGAGGCGCTGGCGCCCGGTGATTCGTGCGAGGCGCTGCTCCTGACTCCGAAGGGGCGCGTGATCGCGCCCATGACGGTGTGGCGGCGAGGGGTCGACGACTACCTGCTCCTCACGGAGCCCGACCTCGCCGAGCGCCTTCGCGACGAGCTTCGTCGCAGCAAGTTCGCCTCGAAGGCCGAGATCGAGGTCGAGGAGCACACGTCCGTTCTCGTGCTCGGACGCGAAGCGCCGCCGGGCAGCGTCGCGAACCGCGAGTTCGGGCAGGCCGCGTACGAGCTGATTGACGACCCGCCTCCCGACTGGGCCGAGCTCGAGGACGACGAGCTCGAGCGCCTCCGCATCCGCGCACGCACGCCGCGCTTCGGGCGTGAGCTCGACGAGCGCGCGCTTCCCGCCGAAGCCGGCCTCGACGAGCGGGCGATCAGCTTCACGAAGGGCTGCTACCCGGGGCAGGAGCCGGTCGCGCGACTGCACTACCGCGGGCACGCGAACCGTTCGCTGCGGGTGCTCGCCCTGGAGAGCGACGATGGGCTCCCGACGGACGCCGAGCTTCGGTTCGAGGGAAAGGCGGTCGGGCGCGTCACGAGCTCGGTGCGCGACCCCGAGGCGGGGGTCGTCGCGCTCGCCTACGTCCGGACCGAGGTCCCGGACGACGCCGAGCTCGAGCTCGACGGGCGTGCCGTCCGCCAGCTCGACGGCCGCGTTCCCTAGAGCCGCCCCCCGCTAGACTGCGAACCCCCGGCGCCCGTAGCTCAGGGGATAGAGCGCTGCCCTGCGGAGGCAGAGGTCGCAAGTTCGAATCTTGCCGGGCGCATGACCGCAACCCTAGTGCTCATGCGGGTTTCGGCCTTTCGGACAAGTACACCTATCCGAAGCGTCGTGCCCCACTAGTGCCCTAAACGGCCTCCTCGTCGGCCACGCGGGACGCCTTGAAGCCGCAGGCACATCGGGACCTGAGTCAGGCCCGCTGCGCCACGGTCATGCGCGCCCGCTGCACCAGCTCGTAGCCGTCTCCCTCCGCGGTCCGGTGGTGGGCCTCGAGGTTCTGGGCGATCAGCTCGCGGCAGCGCTCGAGCTGCTGGTCGTCGCAGCGGTCGAGCAGCAGGCGGCCGCCGTGGCTGCGCATCCACGCCTCGACCTGGCCAGCATCGGCGAAGCGGAACGACTCGATCACGTCGGTGGCCATCGGGCGGGTGAAGCCGGCTGCCACCAGGGCGTCGTCGAGCACTGCTGCCTCGTTGAACTCCTCGTTCGGCATCGGCGGCGACGGGCCGAACAGTTCGGCGGCGATGTCGTCCATCCACGGGAAGCCGGACGGCCCGTCGAAGATCGACAGGGCGAGGGTGCCGCCCGGCGCCAGCACCCGGCGCAACTCCTGGAGGACGCGCGGGGGGTCGGGCGGGAAGAAGATCATGAACCCGCCGGTGACGACATCGAACCAGTCGTCGGGCAGATCGAGGTCCTCGGCATCGCCGGCGCGTGCCTCCGCGTTGCCGATGCCCTTGGCGGCGAGCTCGGCGTTGAGCTGCTCGACCATCCCCGCCGCGAGGTCGATGCCGAGCACCGAGCCGTCGGGGCCGACGGCGTCGAGCGCCGGGTAGAGGCACGCACCGCGACCGCACGCGATGTCGAGGACCTTGACGCCCCGGTCGGGGTCCGCCGCGGCGACCAGAGCCCGACCGAACGGGATGAAGAACCCCACCACCTGGTCGTAGGTCTCGGCGGCATCGGAGAACGCTCCGCCCACGATCGCCTTCGGGTCGGGCTGGCCCGTGGGGGTGTCCGCCTCGCCGCTCATCGGAGCGACCGTACCGGCCGGTGCGCCGAAAGGGAGGCCGTTGCGGGGGCAACGGATGTGTCTGTAGTTACAGTCCGGCCGCCACGGCGAGGGCGGTCTCATATTCGTTGGCGGTGATCCGAACGACGCCTGCTTGGAAATCGGCCTTGGCATTCTCTGCCGGGTCGATTTGCGCCAGCACGGTCTTCATCGGTACAGGCGGGTCCCATTCCTCGACCTGAGCCAGCACCACTCCGCTGGGGGACTCGCCCGGGTACACCTTTGCCTCGGACGGTGTCCAATCGTGGACCTCTGAGGCAAGCTCGGCGCGGCCGATGAACTCGCGCTCGGGTGCGCCCAGATAGATGAGGACGAGGTCGCCGGCGGCGACCGCGTCGCGGTGCGGCTCGTCTGCGTCGATGCCCCACATCCTGACTCGCAGGAACCGAGCGGCCTGTTCGCGCGGCGCTGGCCCCTTCGCGGCGTCCCCCTTCACGGAGTTGAGGATGTAGTGCGCCACCCCCGGAGCGTACCGTGGGCATTCGTGCGAGGGTTTTGGCGCTCGTAGCGGTGCGATCGAGGTGGGCGTCCGACTCGGATGAGAGCTCAACGATGACGCTCCGGCGCGCGGCTTAGCCATACTTCCGCGATGGTCACTGGCCTGGTAGTCGGCGGCGACGTCGAGCGGGCTCTGGAGAGCGTCGGCGTCCCGAGCTACGTCCTCGACAAGACGGGAGTCGTACGGTGGATCAATGCGGCAGCGGAGCGACTTGTCGGCGACATCCGCGGTCGCCACTTCACCTCCGTCGTCGCACCGGAGGACAGCCGTCGCGCCAGGGAGCTGTTCGCCCAGAAGGTGCTCGGCACCTCCGCGGCCACAGAGGCGACCGGCCACCTGGTCTCGACCGCCGGCACGCGGGTGGCTGTGGAAATCAGCGCGGTGCCGCTCGTGAACGGTGAAACGGTGGTCGGCGTCTTCGGGCTGTTGGAGGAACGTCCCGACGACGGCCCCACAGTTCCACCCCCGCATCTCACCCCCCGCCAAGTCGAGGTGCTTCGTCTTCTGGAGCAGGGCCGCTCGACGAAGCAGATCGCTGCCGAGCTCCACCTGAGCAACGACACAGTCAGGAACCACGTCCGCGGCATCTTTCGGGCTCTCGGCGTCAATACTCGACTCGAAGCCGTCGCCGCCGCCCGGACCGCATCACCCTCCTGACCGACGAACGAGCTCGTCAGGAGCCCGCTGAGGCACGGCGAAGCTGATTGATCACCGCCGGGTGCCGGGTCCTCGGGTCCCTGCCAGGTATCCCCGTCCTAAGGACAGCCGCTTCACGGCTAGCAGCGTGTCAGCCGGCTGGCAAGCGTGCTCCGGCCACAGGGATTCCCGCCAGCCGGGAGCTCACGACCTCTTCGGCCGCCTCGGCGCTCGGCGCGTGGCTCGTGACCGCCGCGAGGAAGTCGTCGCGGTCGAGCGCGTAGAGGACGACGGCGGTCTTCGCAGCCACCGTGGCGGTCCTCGGCACGTCGCGAATCAGCGCGATCTCGCCGAAATAGCCGCCGGCGCCAATCTCCGAGAGCACCCGCCCGTACTCGGACACCTCGACCACACCTTCCGCGACGATGTAGAAACGGTCGCCCGACTCGCCCTCCCGGACGATCACGGTGCCGGGTTCCTCGCGTTGCGGAACGAGACGCCCGGCGAGTTGCTCGAGGGACAACCCGGGCAGCGGCGTGAAGATCGGGATGGAGGCCAGGATCCGGAGCTCGTCGATCTGCGGCGGCTCGGCCTCGGCGTCGATCCGTACGAGCTTGAACCCGAAGATCACGACGAGTGCGGGAAGAAGGAGCCCCGTCGCCACCAGCGCTCCGTCGAGACCGAGCCAGCCGACGAGCACGGGCGCCAGAGCCGCTCCGATCCCGATCGAGCTCAACCAGAGCATCTGGATCACTCCGAACACCCGCGCGAGGACGTCCTCGGGGACCGAGCGCTGCACGATCGTGAGCCCGGGCACGTCCACGAACGCGCCGCCGAGGCCGAAGACGCCGAGCAGCAACAGGACGGGGACCAGCGAATCGGTCAGGAGACCTACGGCCACGAGCGGCAGCCCGCGCAGCAGCAGGCCGACGAGAAATGCCGGGCTCAGCCGGCGAACGCCGGCGAGCGAGAGCGCGCTCACCGCGCCGATGAGCGCTCCGACGCCCATCGCGGAGTTGAGGAATCCGACGCCGCCGTCGCCGAGGTCGAGGGTCTCGAGGGCGAGGATGACGATGTAGACCTGCAGTGCCCCGGCGATCGCCGTCTCGGCGGTGAAGAGCCCCATCATCACGCGGAGCGACGGGTCACGGCCAATCGCCCGGAAACCGGCAAGCGCCTCGGAGACGATCGTGGAGGCTTCCACCTCGCTCTTCGGCACGACGCGCTGGGGAACCCGGATGAAGCTAACGAAGAGCACCGACACGGCGATCATGAGAGCCGTCACGACGAAGACCGCGCCCGTGCTCGTCACCGCGAGCAGCAGTCCGGCGAGGGCGGGGCCGCCGAAGACCGCGAAGCTCTCGACCCCGCGCGCGACTGCGTTCGCCGCCGTCAGCTCGGCTGGGTCCCTCGCGAGCGCGGGCATGAGCGCGGCCTGCGCCGACCGCACCGGCGTCGCGACGATCGCGTCGACGATCGCGAGCGCGTACACGAGGTACGGGGGCGCGCCGAGGATCACCCCTGTCGCGGCAGCGCCGATCAGCGAGATCCGGCCGAGATTCGCGAAGATCAGGACTTGCTCGCGCCGGAGCCGGTCGGCGAGCATTCCCGCGAACGGCGACACGATCGCTGCGGGGACGAGCCTGAGGAGGAAGACGATCCCGACTGCCTTCTCGCCGCCTTCGTTGTACGCGTACACGGACACGGCGATGAGGTACGCCCAGTGGCCGAGGATCCAGACCGACCAGGAAAGCTCGAGCCACCGCAGGCTGGGGTTGCGGAAGACCGCGGCTACGGCGGTCGCAGAGCTGCCGAGTCGACTGCCGAGCCCGCGCACGGCGCGCAGCATCTCACGCGCTCTTGCGGACGTGAAGGTGAACAGGGAAGATTGTGCTCCCCTGCGCGGTCTTGTGTTTCGCAGACCGCGCTCTTAGCGCCCGACAAGAGAGGAGCACCAAGTGTCCGACGAGGAGACCCGCACGGAGGAGACAGAGGTCGAGGGCCACGGGCCAGAGTCGCTTGGGCCGGAGGCCGCTGGACCCGAGTCGTTCGGGCCGGAGGCCGCAGCGTCCGAGGACGACGAGCCAGATGTCGAGGCACACGGGCCGGAGTCGCTCGGTCCCGAGTCCATGGGACCGGAGTCGATGGGGCCGGAGTCGGCCTAGCGGTCCAAGCGTTTCCGAGGGCCCGGGCGGGATGTACAGCCGTCCGGGCCTTTTTTCTTGGTCCGGTGCGCTAGACGCCGGGCGGTGCCTGGAGCGTCTCGGCGAGGTCGCGCAGAAGCCGGAGCCCGGCTTCGCGGCGCTGCTCTTCGAGCGCGTTCACGGACGCCGCGAGCCGCGACACGATCGCGAGCTCGTCCGACCCCTCCAGCAGGCGCTCGGCCTGCCGCGCCTTCAGGAGCAGATTCACCGCGATGGCGGCCTGATTCGCGAAGAGGCCGAGGAGATCCATCTCCTGGAGGCTGAAGTGGGCTTGCTCGGGCCGGTCGAGCACCTCGAGCACGCCGAGGATCTCCTCCTCGAAGAGGAGCGGAGCCGCCATGAGGCCACTCGGGACGTAGCCGGTGCCCTCGGCGATGTCGGCGGCGAAGCGCGGGTCCTTGCGCACGTCCTCGATGACGAGCGGAGTCCGGGTCGCGAGCACCCAGCCGGCGATGCCATGGTCGGCCGGGAAACGCATGCCGAGGAGCGACTCCTCGCCCTCGCCGACGACGGCCTCGAACACGAGCTCGTCGCTCTCTTCGTCCAGCAGGAGGACGGACGACGCCTTGGCGCCGAAGATCGCTCGCGCCACCTGCACGATCGCGCTCAGGAGCGTCTGAAAGGACTCGGCCGAGCCGACCACACCCGACGCGACGGCGGCTCGAAGTTCCCCTGGCTCGGTCACTCGGCACCTCCGACGTTCCTCGCGGTCAGGTAGAGGACGCTCTTCAGCTGGAACGGCGTGAGCTCGGGGTGCTTGGAGAGGATCAGCGCGCAGATGGCGGTGAGGTGGGGCGTCGCAAAGCTGTTCCCAGACGCGGTGATCGCGCGGCCGCCGAGCCAGGCCACTTCCACGTTGACTCCGCGTCCGAAGAACTCGACGGGCGGATTGGGGTTGTAGAAGAAGGCGAGCGGATCCTCCTCCTCGTGGCTCCCGACGGAGATCACCGAGGAGAACTTCCACGGGTAACTCTCGACTGGCATGTTGTGCGCGGACGCGACGAGGACGCTCCGACGGAAGTACGCGGCGTCCGCAAGCTCGTGCAGGACTGCGGCGAACGGCCTCTTCGTCGTCGAGAGGCTCATGTTGATCAGGTCGAAGCCCTCCTCGACTGCATAGCGAAGGCCTGCGAGGAGCACGTTGCCGGTCCCCTTGAACCCCTGGCCCAGCACGCGGACGCTCGAGAGGCTGCAGTCGGGCGCGAGCGAGCGCACGATCCCCGCGCAGGCCGTCCCGTGGCCGCTCAGGTCTCCCTCGGTGTCCTCCGTGACGATGGTTTCCTCGTTCTCACCGATGGAGATCGCGACCGCGCTCTCGAGGTCGCCTACCAGCGGGTGGCCGTGCTCGATACCAGAGTCGAGGATGCAGACCCGGACGTCCTTGCCGGTGGAGCCTTCCCAGGCCCACTCCCGGGTCACACGTTCCGGCCACCGGGCCGGGAGCGCGATGCGGCCCGCGTCGGCCTTCGTCAGGCTCCACGCGGGAAGCGTCTCGCCCGTGTACCGCGCTCGCTGCGGTGCCGCCTCGCTCACGTGCGGGATCGTAGTGCGCTTCGAGATCAGCCTTCGGCGATGCGTCGCTCGAGCTCGTGCAGCAGCCGCGGGTCGGGCTCCACACCCTCCCGCGCCAGGGCGGCTTCGAGATCGGCGATGACCGTCTGCCGGAACTCGGCGTCCGCTTCCGCTCTCGCGACGATCTCGTCGAGGGTGCGGCGGGCGAAGGGAAGCTCCTGCGCGGCGCGGACCCAGCCGTCGGGGGCCGGGCGCAACAGCCGCAACAGCCCGCCGAGCCGTTCCAGTCCGTCGTCGTACGTCATCACACGCTAGACGGGCGGGAGGGGTTGCTTCTTCCCTCGAGCTTCTCGCGCAACTTTCCGAGACAGCGGGCGATCCGGCTTGCGATCGTCCCCTGTGGGAGGTCGAGCTCCAAGGAGATCGTGCGGTAGCTCTCGTCGCGCGCGAAGAAGCGATCGAGCATCTCCTGGCAGTGTTCCGGGAGCTCCGCGAGGGCGTCGCGCACGACGAAGGCCTCGTCGATGTCCGCCAGTACCGGCTCACGCCCCACGCCCATCGGCTCGTCCGTCAGCTGCTCGCGCGAGCTCGCGGAGCGGCAGTCGATGCACAGCCGGCGTGTCAGCTGCGCGATCCAGGGTCTGATCGCCGAATCGTCCCGCAACGTCTCGAGCCGCGTGTAGACGCGGGTGAAGACATCCTGGTACACGTCCTCGGCATCCGCGTCGCTCAGGCGGAATCCCTGCGTGCAGATCGCGTACACGTAGCGCGAGAAGCGCTCGACGAGCGCGTTCCAGGCCTCGCGGTCACCGGCACGGCACCGCTGGACGAGCTCGGCGTCGCCGAGGGTCGCGAGCTGACTCATCGAATGGCGCCCAGGACCCTCTCGGCTGCTGCTGCTGCGGCCTGCTCGCTGTCACGTGCCCGCTTGAGGCGCTTGTCCCCTTCGCGGACGCCCAGATTCACCTCGACGAGATGGAGCGCCGCCTTGGTTGCGCCGGCCGCGAGAGCCGCTGCCGCGACGGCGTCGGCCTGGAACGCGCCCTCGCAGCGTTCGCCCGCCAGGGCTGCGAGATCGGCGACGTCGGCGCCGAGCTGGGCGATCTCGAGGGGAACGGCTGCCGCCAGCTCGAGCTTCTGCTCGAGCGTGGAGTCGCCCTCCGTCTCGGTACCCGTCCCGACCTTGCGCAGCGCATCGAGCGCGTCGTTCCACGCCTGCGCGTCCGTGCCCGCGAGTGGGCCGGCGCGCTTCTGGATCTGCAGGGCCTGGGCGGCGACGCCTGCTGCGTCGGGCCACGTGCCCTTGGAGCAGCGCGCGACCATCGCAACGAGACCCGCCGCCACGGCGACCGTCAACGCCGCCGCGCTCCCGCCGCCAGGCGCTTGCTCGCCCGCTGCGACGCGCGCGAGGAAGTCCTCCACGGTCAGTTCCAGGTAGTTCTCGGTCTCCACGAAGACGAGTGTACGGCGCCTGAGCCTCGCGCCTAGAGTTGGGCGGCGTGCCGCTCTACCTTCGCGAGTCCGATGTCCAGTCCCTGGTCGCCCCGGCGGACGCCGTCGAGGCCATCGAGGGGAGCTTTCGGAGGATGGGGCAGGGCGAGGTCGAGCTCGCTCCACGGCGGCGCCTACGGCTCGAGGGCGGGAGCCTTGCGGACATGGCCGCCTCGGACCTCGGGCTCGGGCTGGCCGGCGCGAAGGTGTACTCGGCGTCCGCGGAGGGGGCGGCGTTCGTCGTCTGTCTCTTCGACTCGTCCCAGCTCGTCGCCGTCATCGAGGCGGACGCGCTGGGTCAGCTCAGGACCGGTGCGGCGAGCGGGGTCGCAGCGCGGCACCTGGCGCGGACGAGCACCCGCTCGCTCGGCGTGCTCGGGTGCGGGTACCAGGCGGAGACCCAGGTCACGTGCATCCGGGCGGCGCTCCCGGAGCTCGAACGGGTCGTCGCCTTCTGTCGAACGCCCGAGCGACTCGAGGAGTTCTGCCGCCGCGTCGGCGCCGAGCCGGCCGAGAGCCACCGGGAAGCTGCCGAGCAGGACGTCGTCGTCACGATCACGAGCTCGCGCGACCCGGTCGTTCGCGGCGAGTGGCTCCGACCCGGCGCGCTCGTCGTCGCAGCGGGCGCGAACCACCCGAGTCGCAGGGAGCTCGACAACGTCGTCCTCGAGCGCGCGGCGTTCGTCTGCTGCGACTGGCTCGAACAGGCGCGGCTCGAGTCCGGCGACCTCATCGAGCCGGTCGCGGCTGGAGCGCTCGACTGGCTCGAGGTGCACGAGCTGCACGAGGTCGTGACCGGCGAGGTGCAGGGCCGGCAATCGGACGCCGACATCGTCGTGTTCAAGTCGAACGGCCTCGCCGCCTGGGACGTCGCGCTGGGCGCCGAGGTCGTGAGCCGGGCGCAAGAGCGGGGCGTGGGAATCACGCTGTAGGGGCGAGGCATGCCTCGCCCGAGCCGGGCATGCCCGGCTCCTACGAACTACGTCGTGATGGTTTCCTTGGCGGACTCGACCGTGCCCTCCGAGAACGACTCGATGATCTCGGGACGGTCGAGCAGGCGCTTCTGCTGCTCCGGCGTGAGGCGGTTCTGGACGTACTTGTCCTCGAGGATCTCCTCCAGCGAGCGTCCGCGCGCGTGCTCGCGGATGACGTAGCGTGAGACGTGCTCTTCGGCGGAGGACCGCTGGAACAGAAACGAGAAGAGATTCTTGAACGCCGCCACCGAAAGCGATTGTATCCCGGGTAGATGAGACGAAGCTCGCGCGACGGTCGGTACGCGGAGCGTTCGCTCACGGGCGTCGACGACGTCGGCCGCGAGGAGCGCATCGTCCTCTGGATCGAGCGTCGCCCCGGTGCCCTGTGGGTCGTCGGGAGGGCGGTCAACCCGCACCTTCGCGATTCCGACGAGACGCGGCCCGACGACGTGATCTTCGAGGGGTACGAGCTCGAGGACGCACTCGAGCACGCCAACGACGCGCTCGAGGACGACGTACGCGTGCTCGAGCAGGACGGGCTGGAGGCCGACGCGCGCCCGTTCACGCGCAAGGAGGTGCTGCCGCTCCTCGAGCGGTGGTTCTTCAACCGCTGAGGCACGGGTACGGTTGTCGAGTCGCGGGCGTGAAGCCGGTGCTACCGTGCCGCGCCGCGTGCGGATCCGGATAGGACACAGCCCCGACCCCGACGACGCCTTCATGTTCTGGGCGCTCGCCGAAGGTCGCGTCGATACCCGCGGCCTCGAGTGCGAGCAGGTGCTCGCGGACATTCAGACGCTCAACCAGTGGGCCCGCGCCGGCCGGCTCGAGGTGACGGCGCTCTCGCTCGCTGCCTACCCGTTCGTGCAGGACGACTACGCGCTCCTGCCGCACGGCGCCAGCATCGGGTCGGGCTACGGACCGATCGTCGTGGCAGCCGCCCCGCTCACGCTGGACGGGCTGCGCGAGGTCGAGATCGTCGTTCCCGGGACGCTGACGACGTCGTTTCTGGTCCTGCGACTGGCACTCGGTGACTTCCGGTACCGGGAACTGCCGTTCGAGGAGATCGCGGACGAGGTTGCCTCGGGCCGGGCTCCCGCTGGCCTCCTCATCCACGAGGGCCAGCTGATCTTCGAGAGCTACGGCCTCACGAAGGTCCTCGATCTCGGCAAGTGGTGGCTGCTCGAGACGGGCCTGCCGCTGCCGCTCGGTGTGAACGCGGCGCGCCGCGACCTCGGCGAGCACGCGCTGCACGACGTGAGCGAGGTGCTGGCGGAGGCGATCCAGTGCGCACTCGACAACCGGGCCGACGCGCTCGAGTACGCGCTTCAGTTCGGACGCGGGATCGACGCGGCGGTCGCCGACCGCTTCGTCTCGATGTACGTGAACGAGCTGACGCAGGACTACGGGCGCGAGGGGCGGCAGGCCGTGTGCGAGCTCCTGAGGCGCGGAGAGTCGATCGGCGCGTTTCCGGCCTCCGTCCAGCTCGACTTCGTCTCGTAGCGCGTAGGAGCCGGGCATGCCCGGCTCGCGCGAGGCATGCCTCGCGCCTACGATCTCGCCGTGACACGTGCCGTGATCGTGTCCGGCGTGCGCACGCCGATCGGCCGCTACGGCGGCGCGCTCGCCGGCGTTCGCCCCGACGATCTCGCTGCGACGGCGATCTCGGCGGCGGTCGAGCGTGCAGGCGTCGACCCGGCATCGATCGACGACGTGTACTTCGGCGCCGCGAACCAGGCGGGCGAGGACAACCGCAACGTCGCACGCATGGCCGCGCTCCTCGCCGGCCTTCCCGAATCGGTCGCCGGGATCACACTCAACCGCCTCTGCGCCTCCGGGCTGTCCTCGGTCGTCTCCGCGTGCCACGCAGTCGCCGCCGGCGATGCGGAGGTCGTGGTCGCCGGCGGTGTCGAGTCGATGAGCCGCGCACCGCAAGTCCTGGCGAAGCCGGACAAGGCCTTTCCGCGCGGCGACCGGACGGTCTACGACACGACGCTCGGCTGGCGCTTCCCGAACCCGCGCCTGGAGGAGATGTTTCCGCTCGAGTCGATGGGGGAGACGGGCGAGAACGTGGCCGAGCGTTACGGCGTCTCGCGCGAGGATCAGGACGCGTTCGCGCTCCGCTCGCAGCAGCGCTGGGCGGCAGCGCACGAGGCCGGGCGCTTCGGAGACGAGCTCGTCCCCGTCGGCGACGTCGCCGTCGACGAGCATCCCCGGCCGGAGACGAGCGCCGAGGCGCTGGCGGGCCTCAAGCCGGCGTTCCGGTCGAACGGCACGGTCACCGCGGGCAACGCGAGCGGCATCAACGACGGCGCCGCCGCCCTCGTCATCGCGAGCGAGGAGAAGGCGCGGGAGCTCGCCGCGGAGCCGCTCGGCACGTTCGTCGCCTCCGCCGTCGCGGGCGTCGATCCGAGGGTCATGGGCATCGGGCCGATTCCCGCGGTCCGCAAGCTCCTCGAGCGGACGGGCGTGTCGGCTGCGGATCTCGACCTCGTCGAGCTGAACGAGGCGTTCGCGTCGCAGAGCCTTGCCGTGATCCGGGAGCTCGGTCTCGACGAGGAGCGGGTGAACGTCAACGGCGGCGCCATCGCGCTCGGACATCCGCTCGGCATGAGCGGCGCGCGGCTCGTCGTCTCGCTGCTCCACGAGCTCCGCCGCCGTGACGGACGCTACGGGCTTGCGACGCTCTGCGTCGGGGTCGGGCAGGGAGTCGCCGCGCTCTTCCAGCGCTAGTCGACCAGCTCGTGGACGTGAACGGGTGCGTCGAGGCCCGGAACGACCCGCTCGCCGATGCTACGGAGTGACGGGATGTCGCGGTCTCCCTCGACGAGAGCGGCAGTGCTCGCCGAGACGAGCGTGCGTCCGCAGGCGGTGCGGGCAAGGTCGTGAAGCCGGCTGATTGCGGTGCCGGCTCTCGGCTGCCGAGGATCACCCGACCAACGCCCGGAATGCAGCGCGATGGAGACCGAGAGGTCGGAGCCTTGCGGCCAGTCCGCGCCGTGCACCGCGGCGCGCAGGGCAGCGGCCGCTCGGACAGCGTCGCTCGCCGAGCCAAAGACCGCGATGATGGTGTCTCCGATGAGCTCGAGGATCGTGCCCTCGTGCTTGCCGACGAGCGCGGTCGCCAGCGTGTGGTAGTCGGCCAGCAAAGCCGCGCTTGCGTCGTCTCCGACCGCCTGGATCAGTTTCCGCCAGTTGGTCAGGTCTGCAAGGAGAAAGGTGCCTGCGCCCGGCGCCTGCCGCGCTTCTGCGTCGGCGGTTCGCGGAGCATCGAACGTTGGTTGCAGCCCGTGAGCGGAGAGCTGGAAGAGCCGCTGCTCGACGAGGAGACCCTTCAGCCTGTGTTCACCGAGGTCGACGATGCTGACACCGGGAAGCTCGGCGTCCTCGACGATGCCCGCGGTTGCGTTCGACACGAGGATCTGGCCGCCGCGGCCGGCGTCACAGATACGAGCGGCGCGGTGGACGCCGACCCCCACGTACCCGTCCGCGCCGAGATGTGGCTCGGCCGTGTGCAGGCCCATGCGGACACGAACCTCGGCTCCTTCTGGCCAGGAGAACTCTGCGAGCGCGCGCTGTCCTTCGATCGCCGCCTCGACGCCTTCGCGCGCGCTGTCGAAGGCGACGAAGAACCCGTCGCCAGCAGTGTCGATCTCGATCCCCCCATGGGCGGAGAACGCGCTGCGCAGGATCCGGCGGTGGTCCATGCGGATGACGGCGAACGCTTCGTTACCGAGCCGCCGGACGAGCTCCGTCGAGTCCTCGATGTCGCTGAAGAGGAATGTGACGGTCCCCGTCGGCAGCTCGGCGTCGCTCACGCGCCGAATCCTGGCACCCGGGTACCGCCGACGCTAGGACTCGGCGAGCACGCGCTCGCGCTTCGGGCGTACCCAGACCGTCTGGCCGCGCCAGAGCTCGAGCTCCTCGAAGCGGTCGCGCGTGAGGATCGCGACGAGCTCCACGCCGTTCGCGTCGTGCAGCTCCACCTTGGCGTCGCGACCGAGCATCGTGACGCGGACGATCATCGCCTCGAGCGCGCCGCTCGAGGGCTCGGGGAGCAGCTCGATGTCGTGCGGCCGGACGAGCACGCCCGCCGACCTCGTTCGCGTCGCCGACGAAGCGCATCACGAACTCGTTCGCGGGCCGGTCGTAGAGCTCGCGCGGTGTCCCGACCTGCTCGAGCCGGCCGCTGGTTCATGACCGCGATCTGGTCGGCGACCTCCATCGCCTCCTCCTGGTCGTGCGTCACGAACACGGTCGTGACGTGGACGACGTCGTGGAGGCGCGTCAGCCACTCGCGGAGCTCGGCGCGCACGCGCGCGTCGAGGGCGCCGAACGGCTCGTCGAGGAGGAGCACCTCGGGCTCGGGGGCGAGCGCGCGCGCAAGGCCCATGCGCTGCCGCTGGCCGCCGGAGAGCTGGGACGGGTAGCGCTCTCCGAGACCCTCGAGCTGCACGAGGTGAAGCAGCTCCTCGACGCGCTCGCGGATCTGCGCCTTCGGCCGCTTCCGCACCTTCAGGCCGAACGCGATGTTGTCGTGCACGGTCATGTGCTTGAAGGCCGCGTAGTGCTGGAAGACGAAGCCGACGCCGCGCTTCTGCGGCGAGAGCGCGGTCGCGTCCCTTCCCGAGATGGCGATCTCGCCCCGTCGTCGGGCCACTCGAGCCCGGCGACGATCCGAAGGAGGGTCGACTTCCCCGAGCCGCTCGGGCCGAGAAGTGCCGTCAGCGAGCCGCTCGGAACCTCGAGCGAGACGTCGTCGACCGCGGCGAAGTCGCCGAAGCGCTTCGAGACGTTGCGAACCTCGATCGACATCACGCAGCCTCGCTCTGCTGATCTCGTCTCTCTCTGGGCCTGATGACGGTCATGGCGACGAGGACGAGGATCGCGACGAGCGCGAGAACGATCGAGATCGCGTAGGCGCCGGCGAGGTCGAACGAGTCGTAGCGTTCCTGCACGCGGAGCGTCGCCGTCTCGGTCTCGCCCTGGATGCGGCCGGAGACGACGGCCACCGCGCCGTACTCGCCGAGGCAGCGTGCGGTCGTGAGGATCACGCCGTAGATCACCGCCCAGCGGATCGAGGGAAGCGTGATCCGCCAGAACGTCTGCCAGCCGTTCGCACCCAGCGTTCGCGCCGCCTGCTCCTGCTCGTCGCCGATCTCCTGGAGCGTGGGCACGACCTCGCGCGCGACGAACGGCAGCGAGACGAAGATCGTCGCCACGACCATCGCCGGGAGCGCGAAGAGGAACTGGACGCCGTGGTCCTCGAACCAGCCTCCGAGCCAGCCGTCCTGCCCGTAGAGCAGGAAGAGCGCGAGCCCGACCACGACGGGCGACAGCGCGAGGGGCAGGTCGATGAACGCGTTGAGGAGGTTCTTGCCCGGGAACCTCTTCCTGCACGATCGCGAGCGCGGCGACGATCCCGAAGACCGTGTTCACGGGCACGGCGATCGCGGTGATGATCAGCGTGAGCTTGAAGGCGTTGATCGTCTCCGGCGTCGTCAGCGCGTCCCAGGCGGACGCGAAGCCGTCCTCGAACGTGCGCCAGAAGACGATCGCGAGCGGCCCGACGAGGATCGATCAGCCAGGTAGCCGAGCGCGACGAAGCGCAGACCGAGTCGCGAGACGAAGCTAGCCACGGTCGTGCCTCGTGGCGAATGTACGGACGACGCCGATCGCGAGCAGCGTGGCGAACGAGATCGCGAGCAGCACGACCGCCACGGCAGCGGCAGCCGCGGTGTCGCCGCTTTCGATGCGGCCGTAGATGTAGACGGACGAGACCTCGGTCTCGAAGGGGATGTTCCCGGTGATGATCACGAGCGAGCCGAACTCGCCGACCGCCTTCGCGAACGCGAGCGCGAGCCCGGACAGGATCCCGGGCAGGAGGTTCGGGAAGACCACCCGGCGGAAGGTGCGCAGGTTGGAGGCGCCGAGCGAGTGCGCGGCCTGCTCGACCTCGGGATCGAGCTCCTCGAGCAGCGGCTGCACGGTGCGGACGACGAACGGCAGCGTCACGAACATCAGCGCGAGCACGATCGACGCCTTCGTGAATGCGGCGTTGATCCCCACCGGCGAGGTCGGCCCGTAGAGCGCGAGCAGCGTCAGGCCGGCGACGATCGTCGGGAGCGCGAACGGAAGGTCGATGACCGCGTTCACGACGGACTTGCCGCGGAAGTCGTCGCGGACGAGGACCCACGCGGTGATCGTGCCGAGCACGCCGTTCAGCAGCGTCACGGCGAACGACGTGCCCAGCGTGATCTTCGAGCGCCGAGACCGCCTCCGGGCTCGATACCGCGTCCCAGAAGCTCTGCCGCCCCTCGCTCGCGGCCTCGAACACGAGCGCGGCGATGGGCAGCGCAACCATGACGGCCAGAAAGGTCGTCACAAAGCCGAGGGACAGGGCCGTGCTCGCCCTGTCCCTCGAAACCCGCGTCTTGCGCGGACGGTCGACCGCGAGGTCAGCCAGTGCTGCCGCCGACCTGCGCGCTGGATGCGCGCCATGATGCTCGACTTCGGGTCGAAGAAGCGCTTCTGCACCTTCTGCCCAGCCGCCGAGCCCGAGCTGGTCGATCGTGAACTCGACCGGGCCGCACCGGGAACTTCTTCCGGTTCTTCTCCGCGCACGCTCTTCACGACCGGCCGGTAGCCGTTGTCGGCGAAGACCTGCTGCGCCGCCGGGCGTCCGCAGGAACCGGAGGAACGCGTTCGCCGGCGGCCTTGCTCTTGCTCGACTTGACCACGGCGATCGGGTTCTCGATCAGGATCGTCGACTTCGGGATCACGAACTGGAGGTCGAGCCCCTGCGTCCGCGCGAAGTAGCGCCTCGTTCTCGTACGCGAGGAGCACGTCGCCCTTGCCGCTGTTGAACGTGTTGAGCGACGCGCGGGCGCTCGTGTCCTGCACGGCGACGTTCCTGAACAGCTTCAGGAGGTTCGCCTGCGCCTGCTTGTCGGTCTTGCCTGCCTTCCGCCACGCGCCGTAGGCGGCCATGACGTTCCAGCGAGCGCCGCCCGACGTGAACGGGTTGGGCGTGATCACCTCGATGTCAGGGCGAACGAGGTCGTTCCAGGACTTGATCTTCTTCGGGTTGCCGTCCCGCACCACGAAGACGACGAGCGAATCGGTGACCATGCCGCTCGTACGACTGCTTCTTCCACTTCGCGTCCACGAGGCCCGGGACGAGCTGTCGACGTCCGGCGCGAGCGAGAGCGCGACGATGTCGGCATCGAGGCCCGCCTTGACCGCGCGCGTCTGCTCGCCGGAGGAGCCGTAGGACTGCCTGAAGCCCACGTCCTCGCCCTGCGGCGTCTTCTGGAACATCGGGATGAGCTTCGCGTAGGCCTCCCGTGGCGTGGAGTACGCCACGAGGCTCAGCTGGGTGTCCGCGCCGCGCGCGCTCGCCGACGTGCCGCCGAGCGCTACCGCCGCCGTCGCGCGCTGCGACAACAGCAAGCGCGCATTGCCGTCAGAACTATCTTCATCCGCATAACTCCTCCAATATTGTTGACAAACTTTGTCGTAAAACCTAGTCTCAGAAGGTAGTCATCCGCTCCCGAACTGTCAAGTGAAGCAAGGAGGTCGACTTCATGTGGGTTTCCAGGCGAACCGACTACGCGACGCGGGCGATCCTCGTCCTCTCGCTCGAGGGCGGAGGGCCGCTCAAGCTCGACGAGCTCGCGAAGCGCACCGCCGTTCCGCTGTCCGTGCTCGAGCAGGTCATGCCGACCATGCGCACGGCGGGCCTCGTGCGCTCGGAGCGCGGCCCGATCGGCGGCTACCGGCTGAACAAGAAGCCGGAGGAGATCACGCTCGAGCGCATCGTCCGGCTCTTCCAGGGCCCGCTCGCCCCGATCAGCTGCGCCACGCGGCACAGCCCCGAGCCGTGCCCGATGATGATCGGCTGCACGCTGCGCGAGGTCTGGGAGGAGATCCGCGACGCGACCATCGAGCTCCTGGGCCGCGCGACCTTCGCCGACCTCGCGAAGCGCGCGGGCGGTCCGTGGGTCGACCCGTCGCTGCTCGCGCTGCCGATCGCCGCCGATAGGCCGTAGGGGCGAGGCTCGCCTCGCCCTGAACCCCCGCTCACCTTGAGGGCGAGGCAAGCCTCGCCCCTACGGCTGGCTCGGAAGCCCGCGGATGTATCGTCCGGGCGATGGCGGTCGCGACCGACCGGGAGTACGGGCTCTTCATCGCCGGCGAGTCGGTCGAGCCGGCGTCCGGCGAGATCCGGCAGCTCGTCGAGCCGGCAACCGGCGAGCCGCTCGCGAAAGCGGCTCTCGGCGGCGAAGCGGACGTCGACAGGGCGGTCGAGGCGGCCCGAACGGCTCTCGACGGCGACTGGGGGAAGACGCCCGGGACCGAGCGCGCGCGGCTGCTGCACGCGCTCGCCGACGCGATCCTCGCGAACCGCGCCGAGCTCGCCGAGCTCGAGACGAGGAACGTCGGCAAGGCGATCTCCTCGGTCAAGGCAGAGCTTCACGGCGCGGTCGAGAACTTCCGCTACTACGCCTCCGCGATCGCGACCATCGGCGGGCGCTCCAACCCGATCGGCGGCTCGCTGCTCTTCTACTCGTTGAAGGAGCCAGTCGGCGTGGCCGCGCAGATCGTCCCCTGGAACTACCCGCTGCTGATGACCACGTGGAAGCTCGCGCCGGCGCTCGCAGCCGGCTGCCCCGTTGTCCTCAAGCCCGACCCGCAGACCCCGCTGAGCGCGCTGCGCATGGCAGAGCTCGCGACCGAGGTGGGCTTCCCGGCCGGCGCCGTCAACGTCGTCCCGGGCGACGGGCCGACGACCGGGGCGTACCTCGTGCGGCACCCGGGCGTGGACAAGGTCGCGTTCACAGGCTCGACGAAGACCGGCGGCGAGATCATGCGGCTCGCGTCCGACCCGGTGAAGCGGGTAACGCTCGAGCTCGGCGGCAAGAGCCCGAACCTCGTCTTCGCGGACGCGGATCTCGCGAGCGCGATCCCGAGCTCTGCGTGGGCGATCTACTACGCAGCGGGTCAGAGCTGCGAGGCCAGGTCCCGGCTCCTCGTCGAGAAGCCGCTGTACGACGAGGTCGTCGCGAAGATGGGCGAGTACGCGGGCGCGATCCGCGTGGGCGACCCGCTGGATGCCGAGACGCAGATGGGGTCTCTCATCTCCGGTGGGCACCGGGATCGCGTGCACGGATTCGTGGAGCGCGGCACCGGCGAGGGCGCGGAGGTCGTCGCCGGCGGCTCCGTGCCTGAAGGCCCTGGTGCGTTCTATCCCCCGACGGTCGTGGCCGCGACGAACGAGCTCGAGATCGCGCAGGAGGAGGTCTTCGGCCCGGTCGTGACGGTGATTCCGTTCGAGGACGAGAAGGATGCGATCCGCCTCGCGAACGACGTGCGCTACGGCCTCATGGCGACGGTCTGGACGGGCGACCCGGCGCGCGGGCATCGCATTGCGGCGCGCATCAAGTCCGGCACGGTCGGGATCAACATGCCGTACACGGCGTTCCCGGGTATCCCGTTCGGCGGGTACAAGCAGTCGGGCTTCGGACGCGAGCTCGCGCTCGAGACGCTCGATCTCTACCTCGAGACGAAGAGCGTCGTCGTCTCCACGGGCGCGCGCCCGATCAACCCGTTCGCGCTGTAGCGCCGAGGCGTTACCGGTGGGCCGTGCTGGCCGCCGGGTCGGCTGCTCAGGCGAGCTTCTCCACGATCGCGTTCGCCGTGCCGGTGCTCGCGCCGGCACTCCGCGACGAATACGACCTGAGCCTCACCCAGATCGGGATCGTCGTCGCCGCCGAGTGGATCGGGCTCACGTTCGCGCTCCTGCCCTGGGGCTTCGCGGCCGACCGCTACGGCGAGCGCTGGACGCTCGCCGCCGGGCTCGTGGGCTGTGCCGTCTGTCTCGTGGGCGCGGCGTTCGCCCCCGACTTCGCCTCACTCGTGGCGCTGCTGGCGCTCGGCGGCGCCTTCGGGGGGAGCGTGCAGTCCGGTAGCGGGCGCGCGGTGATGGGCTGGTTCGCCAGTGACCAGCGAGGGTTCGCGCTCGGCGTCCGCCAGACCGCGGTGCCGGTGGGAGGCGTGATCGCCGCCGTGGCCATCCCGCTGCTGGAGAGCCCGCGGGCAGCGTTTCTCTTCCTCGCGGCGCTCGTGCTCGCCGGTGCGGTCATCGGCGCGGTCTTCCTGCGCTCGGGCGCGGAGCACGAGCTCGAAGTGGCGGACGTCGAGTCGACGCTCCACGACCTGCGACTCTGGATCGTCTGCGGCGCGAGTGGCCTGTACCTCGTCGCGCAGGTCGCGCTGATGAGCTTCGTCGTCCTCTTCCTCCACGATGCGCGGGGCTTCTCGACCGGCGCCGCCGCGGCCGTGCTCGCCGCCGCCCAGGTGCTCGCCGCCGGCCTGCGGATCGGGATCGGCCACTGGTCTGACGTGCTCGGCTCGCGCATCCGGCCGTTGCGTCTCGTCGGCGTCGTGGTCGCAGTGATGCTCGCGGTCGTCGCCGCGGCGGCCACGGCGAACGCGTGGATCCTCGTGCCGGCGATCGCGGTCGCGACGGCGCTGTCCATGGCCTGGAACGGGCTTTCCTTCACGATCGCAGCCGAGCTCGGCGGCCGGAGGAGCGGCGCGGCCATCGGGTTCCAGCAGACGGTGCTGTCTGCGGTCGGGATCGCAGCCCCGGTCGGCTTCGCCGCCGCCGTCTCGGCATCGTCCTGGCAGGCCGCGTTCGCGGCGGCGGCGCTCTTCCCGCTCGCAGGCTGGTGGATGCTCGCCGCCATGCGCGACTTGTCGTAGGGCCGGACATATCCGGCCCCTACACTCGGCCCGTGCGCATCCTCGATCGGCTCGACCAGCTGTACGAGATCGGCGGCGGGCCCGGCGCGAATCGCATGCACGGCACGCGGGAGGAGGACGAGGCGCTCGAGCTCGCCTCGTCGTGGATGCGCGAAGCCGGGCTCGAGGTCGCGGTCGACGCGAACGGCAACCTCCTCGGGCGCTCCGTCGTCCGGCCGGACGTCTGGACCGGGTCTCACCTCGACAGCGTTCCGCGGGGTGGGCGCTTCGACGGAGCGCTCGGCGTGGTCGCTGCGATCGAGGCGGTCGAGCGCGCCGGCGCCGGCTCGGTCGTCGTGTTCCGGGGCGAGGAGGTGGGCTGCGTCGGCAGTCGCGCATTCGTCGCGAGCGGCGACGCGCTGCCGGCGGCTTTTCTCGAGGTGCACGTCGAGCAAGGGCCGGTTCTCGAACAGGCGGGTGCGCCACTCGGTGTCGTCACCGGAATCGTCGGCTACGTCCACGCCGAGCTCGTGTTCGAGGGTCGTGCCGGGCACGCGGGTACGACGCCGATGGCCGCTCGTGAGGACGCGCTCGTCGCCGCGGCCGAGGCGGTCCTCAGGATCCGCGCCGCCGCAGTCGGGATCGAAGGAGCCGTCGCAACCGTGGGCCAGCTGACCGTCGAGCCCGGCGGGTCAAACGTCGTTCCGAGCCGCGTGCGCATCTCGGTGGACGCGCGGGCGCCCGACGCGGAGCGCCTCGAGGCGCTCGTGACCGCGATCGGCTTCGTCCCGGCGCAGCGCACCGTGCCGGCGCCCATGGCCGCGACGCTGCAACAGCTGCTGCGCGACGATCTGGCGAGCCGGGACCTGCCCGTGGTCGAGCTCGCGTCGGGCGCGGGCCACGACGCGGGCATCCTCGCCGCTGCGGGTGTGCCGAGCGCGATGCTCTTCGTCCGCAGCCTGAACGGCGGCGTGAGTCACACCCCCGAGGAGCTCTCGTCCGACGCGACGTGGCGCTCGCGACCGACGTGCTCGCGGCCGTGCTCGGCCGCCTCACCGCCGCGAGCGCGCGAGGTCAGCGACCCCCAGCGTGACGAGGCTGAGCCGCTGCTCCATCAGCCCTCGCGGAACGTGATCTCCTGCGCGCCCTCCCAGAGCATGCGTCGCCCGAGCTCGCGCAGGTTCTCCCAGCCTTCGACGATCGTCGCGAAGTGGTTCCCCGCGAGGGCGCCCGCCTTGCTCGCGAACGCGACGTAGCCGTACGCGAGCAGCAGCTCGGTCTCGCTGACGCCTCCCGGGTAGAGGATCAGCTCGCCGGGCTCGGGTAGCTCGTGGCGTTCTCCGGCCCGACGCCGACGTCGAGGTCGCCCATCGGGATCCATCCGCCCTCCCCGCGACCAGCGGACGTGGATGATCTTCGACTCGAGCGGCAGCATGCGCCGGAAGGCGGCGACCGTCTGCGGCGCCGCTTCCTCCTCGAGGCTGGCCCTGAACGCGAATCCGGACGCCGCGATCTCGAGCACGGCTAGACCCTAGCTGGAGCGGCGACGTGTGCAGATCCAGGGAGCCGAGGGAGCTCAGCGCTCGGCCGTCGGTCATGCCGGTGGTCGTTCCCGGGGGCATCGCGCGCGTCTCGACCGCCTGACGGCGGATGTCATCGGCGCGCGCCTCGATCTGGTCCTCGGTCTCGAGCTGCACGCCGAGCGGCGCGGTGGCTCCCGAGTGGCACGTCGCGCACCTCTGCTCGACGATCGGCTGGATCTCGGCGAAGGCGACAGGCTCTGTCTGCGTGGGCGCGTCCTCCGGCTCGAGCCACACGGCGAGCGCGACGACGCTTGCGGTGGCTGCAACCGGGATCCACCACACGCGACGCCCGGCGTGCCAGCGGTTGAAGAAGACGCGGATGAGCGCGGTCAGCACGGCGACGAGGACGAAGACGAGCCACGCCTCGTCCGCGCCGAAGACGAAGGCGAAGTGCCCGATGAGCATCGTGAAGACCACGGGCAGGGTGAGGTAGTTGTTGTGAACCGACCTGTCTTTGGCGCGGAGCAGGGCGGCCGCGTCCGGCTCCCGTTTCTCCTCCATCGCGACCACGAGCTTCCGGTGCGCGGGGATGATCACGAGGAGGACGTTCGCGACCATGATCGTGCCGAGCATCGCGCCGACCTGGAGGTACGCAGCACGGGGCGCGAGCAGCTCCCCGGCGCCCCAGGCGGCGAACGCGACGAGCACGACGCCGACGACGGCGAGCGCCGCCTGGCTCCGCTCACCGATGGTCCGGCAGAGGACGTCGTAGACGATCCAGGCGACTGCGAGACCGCCGACGGACAGCGCGATCGCCTGCCACGAGGCGAGATCCGCGACGGCCGGGTCGACGAGCCTGAGCTCGGCGTCGAAGTAGTAGAGGACGACGAGCAGCGCGAACCCGGAGAGCCAGGTCGTGTACGCCTCCCACTTGAACCAGTGCAGCGGCTCGGGCATCTCGCTCGGCGCAAGGCGGTACTTCTGCGAGTGGTAGAGCCCGCCGCCGTGTACCCCCCAGAACTCGCCCGCGACTCCGTCCTCCGCGTCTCGCGCGTCCTTCGGCGGCCGCAGCGCGAGATCGAGCCGGACGAAGTAGAACGACGCGCCGATCCAGGCGATGCCCGCGACGACGTGCAGCATCCGCAGGCAGACGTCGAGGACGTCTCTCAGGTACGGGTCCATCTATTCCTGGCGATGGCGACGAGCTCGGTGCAGGCCGTGTCGAGCTCCTCCTCGCGCGTCCGCGCGATCCGCATCCGCAGCACCTCGAGGATCTCGCGCTTCGAGCGCTGGTTGACGAAGACGACGAACCGGAACCCGAACTTCTCCTCGTAGACCTGGTTCAGGTACGCCAGCTCGGTCAGGACGGCGGGCTCCGTGTCCGTGCCCTGCTCGGCCGCGGAACGTGCCGAGAGCCGCTTGGCCCCGATTGCGGGATGCGCGTCGATGGCCTCGAGCTTGTCCTCCTCGCTCAGGCCCGCGAGTACCCGGTCGGCCTGTTCGAGCGGGCCCTCGACCTCCGCCAGGTGCTCGACGAGGCGCGTGCGACCCTCGAAGAGGTCGGCGAGCTCCTCGACCGTCAGCTTCCGCGGTAGCTGGCGCACCCGTACGGGGAGACGAGGAGCGGGACGTGGTAATGGCCCTCCACGAGCTCGAGCTCGAGCTCGACTCTCGTGAAGAACGGCGACGGCGGCCAGAAGACGAGCTCGTAGCGGCCCGGCTCGAGATCGGCGGCGAGCTCGCGGACGCGGCCGTCGCCGTCCGTCTCGGCCGAAGCGACGACCTCGCGGCTCTGCGCCAGCTCGACGCGCACTCCCGCTGCTGGCGCCCCGCGCGCGGTGTCGAGCACATGGGTGGAGAGCGAAACGCTCACGACGTGAATCTTCGCGCCTGCACCCGATGCTCCCGGGCGATCTCGGCCTCGTCGGCGCGGACGAGCTCTCCGTCGCGCACGACGTCGTCGCCTCCGACGACGAGGCGATTGACACGATGCGGCGCCGAGAGCACGAGGCCCGCCACTGGATCGCTCGCTCCGCCCAGCTCGAGTACGTCGGTTCGCCAGATGGCGAAGTCGGCGCACTTCCCGGGCTCGAGCGAGCCGAGGTCCGCGCGTCCGAGCACGCTCGCGCCGCCGCGTGTCCCCAGCCGCAGCGCGTCCCGAACGGTCAGCGCCGTGGGGCCCCCGAGCCCGCGGGCGACGAGCAGCGCCTGCTTCACCTCGAAGAGGAGGTCGCTCCGCTCGTTCGACGCCGAGCCGTCCACGCCGAGGCCGACGCGAACGCCGGCGTCGGCGAGAGCGCGCACGGGGGCGACCCCGGCGCCGAGCCGGAGGTTCGAGGTCGGGCAGTGCGCGACGCCCGTGTCCGTGCCGGCGAACGTCGCGATGTCGGCGTCCGATAGATGCACGCAGTGCGCGCACCAGACGTCGCCCGCGAGCCAGCCGAGCTCCTCGAGGTATTCGACCGGTGTGCACCCGTAGAGCTCCCGGCAGTACGCCTCCTCCTCCCGCGTCTCCGCGAGGTGCGTATGGAGGACGAGCCCGAGCCTCCGCGCGAGCTCGGCGGATTCGCTCATGAGCCGGCGCGTCACGGAGAACGGGGAGCAGGGCGCGACCGCGATCTGCACGCGCGCTCCTGCCCCCGGCTCGTGCAGCTCGTGCGCGAGGCGCTCGGTCTCCGCGAGCACGCTGTCCAGGTCCTCGACGAGCTCGTCCGGCGGCAGGCCGCCGTCCGACGCGCCGAGGTCCATGGACCCGCGGGAGGCGACGATCCGCACGCCGAGCTCCCGCGCCGCCTGTACCTCCGCCTCGACGAGACCTGAGCGGCCGCGCGGGAACACGTAGTGGTGATCGAAGACGGTCGTGCAGCCGGACAGCGCGAGCTCGGCGAGCCCGGTCCGTGCTGCCGCGTACTCCGCCTCGGCGTCGACGCCGGCCCAGACCGGATAGAGCTCGCGCAGCCAGGTGAAGAGATCGGCCTCCTGCGCCCGAGCGCGCGTGAGCGTCTGGTACAGGTGGTGGTGGGTGTTGACGAGCCCCGGCGTGACGACCGCGCCGCCGAGGTCGACCCGCTCGTCGGCGTCCGGCTCCGGGCCGCTTCCGACCGACTGCGACGAGCCCGCCTTCGACGAGGATCCAGCCCTCCGCGTGCTCGGTCTCCGCGTCGTCGCAGGTGACGATCCAGCCGTTCGCGTAGAGCCGCGTCACGGCGGCAGTCTGACGGGCGCCCGCGGCCCAGCGCTGTGCGGACGCGCCGGAGCTCGACGTTCTCGACTACGCTGTCTCACGATGTCTACGAGGGGAGTGGCCGCGCTCCTTGCGCCGGCCATCGTGGTCGCTGCGTTTGCCTGGATCGGTGTTGCCGACGCTCAGGTGCGGCCACCTCTCGTGACCTCGTTCAATGCCTGTCTCGAGCGCTCGCCCGACTCAAGACAGACGTTCGGGGACCTGAAGTTGCGGAGGACACGGTGCCGGCCCAACGAGCTGCGACTCCGCTGGCCGACCGGCATTCGTGGCCCGATCGGCCCGCGCGGGCCGGCAGGCCCACCGGGGCCGACTGGGCCTCAGGGCCTGACAGGCCCGGCCGGCCCGACAGGCCCGACAGGCCCGGCCGGAGGTGGAGGATCGGGAACACCGGGGCCGCCGGGCCGCAAGGACCGGCAGGACCGGCTGGTCCCGCTGGAGCAACCGGCCCCGCCGGTCCTCCAGGCCCAGCCGGACCCACGGGGCTGGAGGGCCCGATCGGCCCGCCCGGCCCTGCGGGAGCGGACGGCGCAACGGGAGCAACCGGCCCCGCCGGTCCTCAAGGCGACGCCGGCCCAGCCGGCCCGAGCCGGACCAGCCGGAGCCCCACGGGGCTGGCAGGGCCCGATCGGCCCGCCCGGCCCTGCGGGAGCGGACGGCGCAACGGGAGCAACCGGCCCCGCCGGTCCTCAAGGCGACGCCGGCCCAGCCGGCCCGAACCGGACCCAGCCGGACCCACGGGGCTGCAGGGCCCGATCGGCCCGCCCGGCCCTGCGGGAGCGGACGGCGCAACGGGAGCAACCGGCCCCGCCGGTCCTCAAGGCGACGCCGGCCCAGCCGGCCCAGACCGGACCAGCCGGACCCACGGGGCTGCAGGGCCCGATCGGCCCGCCCGGCCCTGCGGGAGCGGACGGCGCAACGGGAGCAACCGGCCCCGCCGGTCCTCAAGGCGAAGCCGGCCCGAGCCGGCCCAGCCGGACCCACGGGGCTGCAGGGCCCGATCGGCCCGGCCGGTCCCGCGGGAGCGGACGGCGCAACGGGAGCAACCGGCCCCGCCGGTCCTCAAGGCGACCCCGGTCCCGAGGCGAAGTCGGCCCAGCCGGACCCACGGGGCTGCAGGGCCCGATCGGCCCAGCCGGCCTGGAGCGCGGCCCGCAGGGCCTGCTGGCCCAGCCGGCCCGCAAGGCCCAGCCGGGCCGCCTGGCCCTGGCGGTGGCGGGACGATCTCGCCGGCCATAGGGACAGCCTCGACATCCGGGCCGGGATCACCCGTGGGAACGATCGTGACCGCCGAGGCACCATGTCCTTCGGGTGTCGTCGTCGGAGGGGGAGCGGTGATCGACTCGATCAACCCTGACGACCGGCCGCGTGTCGCGATCATCGAGTCACAGCCCGTCGGCCAGGGCTGGCGAGCCACGGTCGTCGTCACCCGAGCGAGCTCGCTTGCAGCAGTTCACGCTCAAGGTGACGGCGCTCTGCCAGACCTGAGCCGTCGTAGGCTCTCACGAACGTGAGCCCCAGCTCGCCGGGCAACGTCGCCCGGCGCGGACGGCTCGACTGGGTCGAAGGGCTCCGCTGAACGACGGAAGGCTCCGTCGTGAGCGCCGCCGACGAGACGGCGGACTACCATCAGAGCGATGAGCCGGCCAAACGACGTCACCGCCGGCGACGCCGCGGCTCACGACCCGAACCAGACGTCCACGCGTGGCCGATTCGGCTCGTCCACGCTGTCTCGGTGTGGTCGCCGTGGTCGCTATCGGGATCGTCGCCGGGCTGCTTGCGTGGTTCTTCATCGTTCGTACGGACGACGACGAGACGAGTGCGGCTCCCACCGCGCCGTCGACGGCGGTGCCCGAGATCGCATCGCTCGCCGACCTGCGTGCGCTCGCCGACTCTGGCGAGACGTTCTACTGGGCCGGAGTCCGGAGCGGGACGCGGATCGAGCTCACGGCTCCGGACGGCACGGTGTTCATCCGCTACCTGCCCCCCGGTGAGCCGGCGGGCTCCACCGCGCCTGCGCTCACCGTCGCCACCTATCCTCGGTCGAACGCGTTCGACGAGGTGAGCCGCGCAGCGGAGGGCGAGAACGTGACGAAGCTCGACCTTCCCGGAGGCGGGGTCGCCTCCGTGGACGAGACGAGCGGCACCAACGTCCACCTCGCCTATCCGGACCAGCCGTACCAGGTCGAGGTCTACTCACCCCAGGTCGGCGAAGCGCGCAACCTGGTCGCGAACGGAACGATCCGCGCGTTCTCCTAGCGCCGCTTCACGCTTCCAGCGGGACGAGCTCGAAGCGGTCGACGTCCACGAGGCCGCGGTCGGTGATCTTCAGGTGCGGGATCACCGAGAGCCCGAGGAAGGAGAGCGTCAGGAACGGCGTCGCGCCGGCCCAGCCGAGCGAGTGCGCGGCCTCGTTGCACGCGCGGCTCTGCTCGATGACGGTTGCGAGCGGCGCGTCCGAGAGCAGGCCGGCGATGGGCAGCGGGCATTCGGCGAGCACGCTTCCCGCGTCCACGGCGACGATCCCGCCGCCGAGCTCGGCCAGCCGCTCGACCGCGAACGCCATGTCCTCGTCCGACATGCCGACGACGACGAGGTTGTGGGCGTCGTGGGCGACGGACGATGCGAGCGCACCGCGCCCGAGCCCGGAGCCCGAGACGAAGCCGAGCCCGGTCCGGCCGCTCGCGTGATGCCGTTCGACGACGGCGATCTTCGCGAGATCGCGTCCACGGTCCGCGACTGCGTGCGCGCCGACGACCCGAGGCTCGCGTACGACCGACTCCGTCACGACCTGGTCGGTGACGAGCCCGATCGCGCGGATGCTCGCTCCGTCGGAGGGGATTGCGAAATCGTCCGCCGAGACCGGTTGGACGCGGACGCTCTGACGGACCCAGTCGGGGATCTCGATCGGCGGCGTGTCCTCGATCGGCCGGCCGCGCTTGAGCACCGTCTCCGGCGCGAAGCTCACGAGGTCGGGGAGGACGAGGAGGTCGGCTCGATATCCGGGCGCGATCGCGCCCTGGCGTCGGATCCCGTGGCAAAGAGCGGGATTCAGCGACGCCATGACGATCGCGTCCTCGGGCGCGATCCCTGCCGCCACCGCCTTTCGCACCATGCCGTTCACGTGACCGTCGTCCGCGATGTCCTCCGGGTCGCGATCGTCCGTGCAGAAGGCGATCCGGCCCGTGCCGACCTCGTCCACGAGCGGCAGGAGGTCGAGGAGGTTCCGCGCCATCGACGCCTCGCGGATCAGGAGCCACATCCCAGCGCGCAGCCGCTCCCGGCCCTCCTCGACCGTCAGCGCCTCGTGGTCCGACTCGATGCCCGGAGGCCGCGTAGGCCTGGAGCTCCTTGCCGAGTACCCCGGGGGCGTGCCCGTCGACGTGCTCGGCGCCTTCGAGCAGGAGCTTCTCGAGCTCCCCGGGCGCGCCTGAGATGACGCCGGGGAAGTTCATCATCTCGGCGAGGCCCAGCACGCGCCGCCGCCGCATGAGCGACGCGAGATCCTCGGGCGTGAACGGGCGTAGCGGCGACTCGAAGGACGAGGCGGGGACGCACGACGACGCCATGAAGTACACGTCGAGCTGCAGCCCCGATGAGGCGTCGAGCAGCCAGTGCACGCCGTCCACGCCCAGCACGTTTGCGATCTCGTGCGGATCGGCGACGACGGCGGTCGTACCGAGGGGGAGGACGAGCCGCGCGAACTCGTCGACCATCAGCTTCACCGACTCGAGGTGCATGTGCGCGTCGATGAACCCGGGGACGACGTGCTTCCCGCTCGCGTCGAGCACATCCCGGCCCTCGTAGTCGCCGAGACCGGCGACGACTCCGTCCACGATCGCGACGTCGACCTCGAGCCACTCTTTCGTGAAGACGGAGAGCACCCGACCTCCGCGGACGACGAGATCGGCCGGTTCGTCCCCGCGGGCAACGGCGAGCCGTCGGCGCAGCTGCTCCATGCGCGCAGCGTAATACCCTAGTTCGCGCCGATGGACGTCCTCACCCCCCGCTCCGTCGACGAGGCGCTGCGGCTCAAGGCCGAGCACCCCGACGCCGTCCCGATCCAGGGCGGGACCGACGTGCTCGTCTCGCTCAACTTCGACCGCCTGCGCCCGGAGGCGATCCTCAACCTGAACGAGGTCACCGAGCTGCGCGGGTTTCGCCGCGAGAACGGCACGTTGTGGCTCGGTGCGGGGCTGACCTACACGGAGGCGATGGGCGGGGCGCTCGCCGGAGCGCTCCCGGCACTCGCCGAGGCGTCCCGCACGGTCGGGTCGCCGCAGATCCGGAACCGCGGCACGGTCGGCGGCAATCTCGGCACCGCGTCGCCCGCGGGTGACGCGCTCCCACCGCTCTTCGTCGAGGGCGCCGAGGTCGAGGTCGCGAGTGTCCGGGGCGCGAGGCGCCTCCGCCTCGACGAGTTCCTGCTCGGGCCGAAGAAGAACGCGCTCGTGGAGGACGAGCTGATCCTCGGCGTGTACGTGCAGCCGAGCGGTCAGCCGCAGACGTTCATGAAGGTCGGGCCGCGGAACGCGATGGTGATCGCCGTCTGCTCGCTCGCTCTCGTGGCCGATCGCGAGCGTGACGAGCTACGCGCGTCGTTCGGGTCGGCCTCTCCTGCGACGCGGCTCGTGACTGCTCCGCTCGCCGAGGCCGAAGGCTTTCCGGAGGCGGTGGCTGCTGCCGCGAGCCCGATCGACGACGTGCGCGGAACGGCGGCCTATCGACGGCACGCGCTCCGCGTTCTGACGAAGCGCGCGCTCGACAGGTGCCTCTCGTGAGGATCGAGCTGACCGTCAACGGCGAGCCGCTCGAGGCCGACGTCTGGCCCGGCGAGAGCCTCCTCACGACCCTCCGCGACCGGCTGGGCCTCCCCGGCTCGAAGAACGCCTGCGAGCAGGGGGAGTGCGGGTCGTGCTCGGTCCTCCTCGAGGGCACGCTCGTCTGCTCGTGCCTCGTCCTCGCCGTGCAGGCCGCCGGACACGAGGTCGTGACGGTCGAGGGCCTCTCCGACGACGGGAACCTCCACCCGGTGCAGGAGGCGTTCGCCGACACCGGCGCGGTGCAGTGCGGCTTCTGCACGCCGGGGCTCATCGTGGCAACCGCGGATCTCCTCCAGCGCAACGGTGATCCCTCCGACGACGAGATCCGCGAGGCCCTGTCCGGAAACCTCTGCCGCTGCACCGGCTACCAGAAGATCCTGGATGCGGTTCACCTGGCAGCCGGCCGATGAACGTCGCCCACATCCATACCCGGGCTGCCCTTCCGGTCGGACACGCCGAGTCGACGGTGAAGCGCCGCGACGCGGTCCCGAAGGTCAAGGGCGAGTTCCTCTACTCGAGCGACCTGCACGCAGCCGGGATGCTCTGGGGTCAGACCGTGCGCAGTCCCCACGCGCACGCGCGCATCGTGCGCGTGGACGTCTCCGAGGCGGTCTCGATGGCCGGGGTTCACGCCGTGCTGACGCACGACGACGTCCCCGGCGACAAGCTCTACGGCCTCGAGTTCCGCGACCAGCCCGTGTTCGCGCTCGACCGGGTGCGCTACTTCGGCGAGCCGGTCGCGGTGGTCGCGGCCGAGGAGCCGGAGCAGGCCCGCCGCGCTGCCGCCGCCGTGCGGGTCGAGTACGAACCGCTCGAGCCGGTCGTCGACCCGGAGCGCGCGACGGAGATGGAGCCGCTGCACCCGGACCGGCCGACGATGGGGCACGGGTATCGGGACGACCCGAGGCCGAACGTCGTCCGCTCGCTCGTCATCGAACGCGGCGACCCTGACGCTCGCGGAGACGCCACCGTCACGGGCACGTACGAGATCGGCCAGCAGGACCAGGCGTTCCTCGGCCCCGAGTCCGGGATCGCGATCCCGGACGGCGAGGGCGGGGTCGACATCCACGTCGCGACCCAGTGGCTGCACGTGGACCGCGATCAGATCGCCCCCTGCCTCGGGCTCGAGCCCGAGCAGGTTCGCATTCACCTCGGCGGCGTCGGCGGCGCCTTCGGGGGGCGGGAGGACCTCTCCATGCAGATCCACGCCGCGTTGCTCGCGCTACGGACGAACCGCCCCGTGAAGATGGTCTACAACCGGCAGGAGTCGTTCGTCGGCCACGTCCACCGCCACCCGGCGAGGATCTGGGCCGAGCACCGTGCGACGCGGGCGGGAGAGCTCGTCTCGGTGCGAATGCGGATCCTGATCGACGGCGGCGCGTACGCCTCGAGCTCGACCGCGGTCATCTCGAACGCGTGCTCGTTCGCAACCGGCCCGTACGCCGTCGAGAACGTCCGGATCGAGGGGCTCGCCGTGTACACGAACAACCCGCCCTGTGGGGCGATGCGCGGATTCGGCGCGGTGCAGACGTGCTTCGCGGCGGAGGCTCAGATGGACAAGCTGGCAGCGGCGCTCGAGATCGACCCCGTCGAGCTACGTCTTCTGAACGCGCTCGAGCCGGGCGGGACGCTGCCGACCGGGCAGGTCATCACCGGATCGCTGCCCACGAAGGACGTCATCAAGCGGGCGGCGTCGCTCGCGGTGCCCGAGCAGGAGGAGCTCCCGCGCGACGCGATCCGGCTCCCCGGAGGCGCCGGGAACACGACCCGGGGCGACGGGGTCCGTCGCGGCGTGGGCTTCGCGGTCGGCTTCAAGAACATCTGCTACTCGGAGGGCTTCGACGACTTCTGCACGGCGCGAGTACAGCTCCTGCCCTCGGGCGCCGCCGTCGTGCACTGTGCGGCGGCCGAGGTCGGGCAGGGCGTCTCCCAGGTCATCGTCGAGGTCGCGCGGCGAGAGCTCGGCACGGATGAGGTCGAGCTCGCCGCCGGCACGACGTCCGACGTCGGCTCGGCCGGCTCGTCCTCGGCGTCGCGCATGACGTGGATGGCCGCGGGCGCGGTCCAGCTCACCTGCCGCGCTGCCCTCGAGGAGAGAGAGCGTCGCGGTGGAGGCGAGGTGGACGTGGAGCGTGTCTACCGCCACCCGCGCACGTTCCCGCTCGATCCCGACACCGGTCAGACGACGGGTGAGCGCTCGCACGTCGCCTTTGCGGTCGCGGCGATGCGCGTCGTCGTGGAGGTCGACGTCGAGCTCGGCCTCACACGCGTGGTCTGGATCGGGACCGCACAGGACGTCGGCCATGCGCTCGACCGGACGGCGGTCGAGGGGCAGATCGAGGGCGGCACCGCGCAGGGTCTCGGCCTTGCGCTGATGGAGGAGATCCAGACCCGTGACGGCGAGATCGTGAACGCGAGCTTCACCGACTACCTCATCCCGACGTTCCTCGACATGCCGCCGGTCGTCTCGGAGCTGGTCGAGGTGCCCGAGCCCGATGCGCCCTACGGCGTGAAGGGCGTCGGCGAGCCGCCGACGGTCGTCTCGACCGCCGCCATCGTTGCCGCGCTTCGCGACGCGACCGGGCGGGAGCTCGCGCGCGTCCCCGTCCGCCCGGACGAGATCGTCGGTCTCTGAGCAGGGGCATGAGAAAGGGGCCGCCGCCGGCCCCCTTCTCTTCCCCCGGATGGATCGAGTGAGAAGCTTGTCGTAGCCCCTGACCTTGATCTTGGCGCGCTGCGCGATGCTCGCCTTGTGCGGGTAGAGAGCCGCCGACCGGACGAGCGCCGACTCGACGAGCTGCGTACGGACGAGCTGTGTCCGTACGAGCTGCGAGCGGACGAGCTGCGTCCGTGACGACCTGGCTCTCGACCTGCTGGGACCTCACGATCTGGGACTCGATGTTGCCGGCGGATGCGATCGACGGGGCAACGCCCATCGCCGCAGTGATGCCGAGAACGAGTGCTACGCGCTTCATGACCTGTCCCCCCTCCGCCGGCTTCTTCATGACTGCGAGGCTATGACCCGAGCAGCGCGCGTGTCGTTCGCGCACGCGACGGTTTGAGTGTCACGCTCGTGACACAACCCATCGAGCGTAGACACCACCTTGCTGCCGCTGTTACAAGTGGCCGGTGAGCAACGTCACGGGCACCTCGCTTGCGCCCGGAACGACGGTCGCCGGCTACCGCATCGAAGCGCTCATCGGTCGCGGGGGGATGGGTGCGGTCTACCGCGCCGAGGAGGTGGGTCTCGGGCGCAAGGTCGCGCTCAAGGTCATTGCCCCAGAGCTCGCGCAAGACGAGCGCTTCCGCGAGCGCTTCCTCAGGGAGTCGCGGATCGCCGCCTCCCTCGACCACCCGCACGTCGTCCCCATCTACCAGGCGGGAGAGGAGAACGGCGTCCTCTATCTCGCCATGCGCTACGTCGAGGGCACGGACCTCGCGAAGCTCCTCTCCGGGGAGGGCGCGCTCGAGCCGCGGCGCACGGTCGAGATCCTCTCCCAGGTCGCCGAGGCCCTCGACGCGGCGCACGAGAAGGGGCTCGTGCACCGAGACGTCAAGCCCTCGAACGTCCTCATCGCCGAGGCTGCGGGGAAGGAGCACTGCTACCTCGCCGACTTCGGCCTCACCAAGCGCACGGGCTCCCTCTCCGGTGTCTCGGTGCAGGGCGACGTCGTCGGCACCCTGGAGTACGTCGCCCCCGAGCAGATCACGGGCAACCCGCTCGACGAGCGCGCGGACGTGTACTCGCTCGGCTGCGTCCTCTACGAGTGCCTGACCGGCCAGTCCCCCTTCCCCCGCGCGACCGACGTCGCCCTCCTCTGGGCGCACGTGCACGAGGAGCCGACCCCTCCCTCGAAGGCCCGCCCCGACCTCCCCAAGGAGCTCGACACCGTCCTCGCCCGCGCGCTCGCCAAGGAGCCCGGGAGGCGGTACCGGTCGGCGGGGGAGCTCGTGGCGGCAGCTCGCCAGGCGCTTGGGATCGTCGAGGCGCCGCGCGGTGAAAGGACAGCGTTGCGCGCAGTTCGGGCGAAAGTCGCGACACGGGCGGGGCGACTCGTCCTGGCGGTGCTTGCGGCGCTGGTTGTCGCCACTGCTGTGGTGGTGTTCCTCACGCGTGGAGAGCCGGCGTCGGTGACGGTGCCGCCGGACAACGTCGGCGTCATCGACCCTTCGTCGAATCGTGTTGTCGCCGCTGTCCCGGTCGGCAGGCAGCCGTCGGCGATCGCTGCCGACCCGACCTCGGTCTGGGTCGCGAACGGCCAGGATCGAACCCTCACGCGCCTCGACCCCGAGACGCGGACGGAAGAGGGGGTCGTTCCTCTGCAAGCGACACCGACCGGGGTTGCGGTGGGGTCGAGCGGCGTCTGGGTAGCCAATGGCCTCTCCGGGTCGGTTGCGCGGATCGATCCCCAGTTCGAGACGGTCGTCTCGACGATCGAGGACGCCGTCTCGAGGTCGAGCGGAGGCGCGATCGCCGAAGGGGAGGGCTTCGTCTGGCTCGTCTCGCGCGACGGAGAGATCGCGCGCATCGATCCGCGAACAGGACCTATCAAGAGAGGAGTCGTGGGCAACGGGTCCTCCGCTGTCGCGGTCGGCGACGGCGCAGTCTGGGTCGCGAACGCCAGCGACAGCACGGTCTTCCGACTCAATCCCCGGACGGTGTCGAAGGTGCGGGACATCTCGGTCGGCGCGGGCCCGACCGGAATCGCCTTCGGGGAGGGATTCGTGTGGGTCGCGAATCAGGGCGACGGCACCGTGACCCGCATCGACCCCGGTTCCTATGCCACGAAGACGATCACGGTGGGCGGTGGCCCCACCGGAATCGCAGTCGGCGCAGGCGCGGTATGGGTGGCGAACAGCGAGGACGCGACCGTGTCCCGGATCGACCCGACAGACCGGCGACGTCACGGAGACGATCGAGATCGGCAACCGGCCGGAGCAGATCGCCGTCTCGAGACGGCACCGTCTGGGTCACCGTGCAGGCCCCGTAGGGCTACTTCAAGCAGACCGCGGCGAGATCGAGCTCCGGATTCGCGACGACGCATCCGGTCCGCTCCGAGACGAGGGTCAGCGCGTTCAGGTACATGTACGGCACTGCCGGAGCTGCGTCGCGCGAGATCTCTATGTCGAGCGCGCCGTACGCCCTCCGGTAGGCCCGTCCGGTGAGCCGCGCGACCTCGTCGAACCGCCGGTTGAGCCCAGGCGACTTGAAGTGCGAGAAGTTCCCGTGGTAGCCCGGGCCGATCGTGCGCCCATCGAAGAGAAACTCCAGGATCGGGTCTCTGCGGATACCCGATTCCCTGACAGAGTCCAACCGATGTCGAACGGCTCGCCGGGCTTCGCCTCCTTCGCGAACAGAACCGGCGGAGGAAACTCCTTGACCTCGACTTCGATCCCGATCTTCTTGAGACTCGCGCGGACGATCTCGCCATGGGCACGCCCGAGCGGGTCGGCTCGTGTGTAGAACACGGCTTTGCCACTTCGGGTGTGCCCGCGTGCGAGCGCCTTCGCCTTACGGAGGTCGGACTTCGCCAGCGGGTAGATGTGCTCGTTCCGGAAGGCGGGCGCGGACGGGTGGAGGTACTGGTCGGTCGGGTACCCAGCGTACTGTCCCCATTCGCGAACGAGCGCTTTCCGGTCGAGAGCGAAGTTGACCGCCCGCCGGAGCTGCGGGTTGTCCCGGAACAACGGGCGTGACGTGTTCAGCGGCAAGATGGCAGATGAAGAGGCCCGGCTGGACGAAGAAGCGCTCTCGGTTGATGCCGTAGCGAGCGCCGAGACCGAGCCGACTGCTGGATCATGCTGGTTCCTGTCGCCGAGTCGAACGTGCCGTTCTCGATCGCTTCGACGACGTCGCTGTCGTCGCCCACGAGCGTGACGTCGAAGCGGTCGACGTGGTGTGGCCGCGGCCCCCGATAGAAGGGGTTCCGCTCGACGACGATCTGGCGGCCCGGGACGTACTCGGTGATCGTGTAGGGCCCGGCGCTGGGGACTGGCGCCCGGGCGCCCTCGGGATCGACCGGCAGGCTGGCGGGAAATACGCACAGACCGCCGCCGATGCCGCGAACTCCGGCTGCTGGCCTTCTCAGCCGGATGACGACGCGGTTCCCTCGCACGGTCACGCCGGTCAGACGGGACGTCTTGCCGGCGTTGAATGCGGGCGCTCCGACGACGTTCAGGAAGTCCGCTGCGCCCGGTGATTCGAGCTTGGGGTCGAGTACGCGCTCGAAGCTGGCCGCGACGTCGCGCGCGGTCACGGGCGCGCCCGTGCTGAAGCGGTAGCCCTGCCTGACGGTGAAGGTGTACGTCTTCCCTCTGTTCGTGATCTGCGGCAGGCTCTCCGCCAGCTCGGGCACGAGCTTGAAGCCGGCCGGCAGCGGCTTGTCGGGGAAGTTGAGGAGGGACGCGCATGTCGCGCGGAAGATCATCGGCATGACCGCAAAGTCGCTCAGGTACGGGTCGATCGACGTGACGCGGTCAGCAGGGAACGCGAGCCGGAACGTCCCGCCCTCGCGCGCGTCGCGAGGCTGCGCGGCACCAGCCACCACAAGTGCGATCCCCGCGGCGAAAGCGACGAAGACTGCGAGCGCCTTCGACGGTCTGGCGCGTGGCTGATCCGAGCCCCCCATGCGACCGTCATACACGATCGTGCCGAATGCAGCAAGCTGCCGCGCGCCTGAGGGTGGTCCTCAGGCCTTCGGCGTCCTCGAGCGCCTCCCACGACCTGCGATCGAAGCTGGAAACCGGCCCGAGGCGCTCTTCTTCGCTGACGGCGTCGTATCCGTCACCGCCCAGAGCCCATAGGCGCGCTACCTGATACAGGCCGCCCCTAAGTCGAAGAAGGGCCTGTTGACGACGCAAGCCGTCCGCGCCGAGACGAGCGTCAGATCGTTCAGGTAGGAGAACGTGACGGCGGGTGCGAAGTCGCGGGCAAGCTCGGCATCGAGCATGCCGTAGGCCCGGTAGAAGCTCGGGCCGCTGAGCCGCGACGCTTCGTCGAGTCGGCGGTTCACCCTTGGTGAGTTGAAGTGGGACCAGTTGAAGTGCTCGGGATCGTCGAGCGTTCGTCCGTCGAAGAAGGCGTGCAGGTTCAGGGCGTCCGGCGGGCTGTTGTTCCAGGCGATCCAGCCGATGTCGAACGGCTCGCCGCGCTTCGGAAGCAGATCGAACGTAAGAAGTGTCGGGAACGCCTTGACCTCGACGTCCAACCCGATCTTGGCGAGATTGGCGCGGACGATCGCACCGTACGCGTAGCCCGAGGGGCTGGTCTCGCGTGTAGAAGACGAGTTTGCCGCCGCGCCTGTTGCCCCTGGCGAGCTCTCTCGCTTTGCTGAGGTTGGGCGTGAAGGGGTAGATGCGGGCGTCGCGGTAGGCGAGCTGGTGCGGTTGCAGGTACTGGTCGCCGGGTACCGAGAAGCGGGTACCTGCCTCCCGAACGAGTGCCTTGCGGTCGATCGCGAAGTTGACGGCCCGCCGGAGGTTCGGGTTGTTGCGAAAGAGCGGGCGGGAGGCGTTCAGCACGAGCATGCTGATGCCGCGGCCGGGCGTCACGAAGAAGCGCTGCCGGTTGACGCCGTACCGGGCGACGAGCCGCGTGACGTGCGGGCTCATCACGGGCGGCGCTATCCACGCATAGTCGTACGTGCCCTGCTCGACGTCGTCCACAAGGGTGGAATCGTTGACGACGAGTGTGATGTCGAAGCGGTCGACATGCTGCGGGCGCGGTCCGCGGTAGAAGCGATTGCGCTCGACCATGATTCGCCGGCCGGGAACGTACTCGGTGAGCGTGTACGGCCCGGCGCTAGGCCAGGGCGCGCGGGCACCTTCGTGGTCGAGCGGCAGGTCTTGTGGGAAGACACACAGTCCCCCGGCGACCGAGGCGAAGTCCGGTCGCGGCGTCTTCAGCCGGAACGTGATCTCGTTGCCCTTGACAATCACTCCGGGCAGCACCTTTGCTCGTCCCCTGCTGAAAGCGCGGGCGCCGACGACGCCAATGAGGTCGCTCGCCCTGTACGACCCTTTCAGTTTCAGTGCGCGTCTGACCGTTGCGGCGACGTCCCGCACTGTGACAGCTTCCCCCGTGCTGAAGCGGTAGCCGCGCCTGACCCGGAAGGTGTAGGCCTTTCCGTGGTTCGAGACCTCTGGAAAGTCCTCAGCGAGCTCGGGTGCGAGCTCGCTGCCGGCGGGCAGCGGTTCGTCCCGTCGACGTAGGAGCGAGGCGCACACCGCGTCGAAGACGCCCTGCATGCCCGCGAGATTGTTGAGGAACGGATCGACGGATTCGACGCTCGACGCGGGGAGCCCGACTCGGAAGGTCCCGCCTTCGCCCTCGGTACCCGACTGGCTCGCGCCCGCAACGATGAGGCAGGTTGCCGCGAGGGCGGACAGGACGGTGAGGGTTCTCAGCATCCTCATGGCCCACTCGCGAAGGCAGACCGCGCGTACCGCTCTCCTGGGTCCATGGGCGTTCTTACCTTGTCGTGCCGAGCGTTGCAAGCTGTGCCGAGGAGAACTGGTGGCTTGAGCGCTAGCCTGATCCGGCGCGCGCGCGCTCCGCGTACTCGAGCGCCTTCGGCAGGTCTCCGGCCTGCGCGTGGTAGTGGGCGAGGCGCTCGAGGTGCTCGTCGAGCGAGTCCGCGTAGATCGACTCGAACGCCGACGCGATCTCCGCATACAGGGCCCGCTTCCGAGTGGACGTCAGGGTCGAGAGCGCGGCCTCGCGCAGGAGGCCGTGCGTGAACGTGCACTCGAGCTCCGGATAGCGACTGACCTCGCGGACGATCTCGGCGCGGAGGAGCGCCTTCAGCGCCTCGCCGGTCGTCTCGCCGCTGACGCGCTCGAGCACGGGGACCGGGAACGTCCGCCCGATCGCCGCCGCGATCTGCGCGAGTCGTCGAGGGCCGTCCGCCTGGCGATCGACGCGGGCGACGAGGAGGTTCTCGAGTGAAGGCGGCAGCAGCTCGAGCGAGCCGACGGTCACGGTCCACGTGCGGCCGCGCGGCTCGAGCGCGCCCTCGAGGAACGCCCTCGCCAGCTCCACGAGGTAGAGAGGATTGCCTTCGGCCTCGCGGATGAGCCCGGTCCGAGTCGCGGGGTCGATCACGTCGTCGAGGATGCCCGAGAGCACCTGCTCCGCTGCGTCGTCCGCGAGGGGGCGCAGCGCGAGCTCCGAGGTTCGGTGGCCGAAGTTGGCCAGAGCGTGTGATCGAAGGGCGGCACCGTGAGAGCCAGGGATCGGCTCCTCGGTCAGCACGAGCCCGATGGGCGCGCGGTCCGTGAGCTCGAGCACGTGCTCGGCCAGTCGGCGGGTCGGAGCGTCGGCCCACTGCGTGTCCTCGACGGCCACGATCACGGGTCTCGACTCGGCCAGGTGCTCGAGCAACCGAACGAACGCCTGATCCGTCTCGTCTTCGGGCGCCGGCGGCGTGTCGAGACGGAGCCGGAGCAGGCCGGCCAGCGGCCTTAGCGCCGCGTCCGCGTCCTCCCCGAACACCGCCCCGAGAGAAGCACGGGCTTTCGTCCGGATCGCGATCTCGGGCTCTCCGATCTCGGCGCCGAGCCAGCCGAGGAGGATCTCGACAAACGGCCAGCCGGGTAGTCCGCCGTACGAATGGCAGCGCCCTTCGAGCCAGGTCACGGAGTCGGCCCCCTCCACTGCAAGCTCGGTGAGGAGGCGTGTCTTGCCGATGCCTGGCGCGCCGTTGAGCAGGACGACTCGACCACGTCCAGACGCGAGATCGCCGAGCACTGCGTGCAGCACCTCGATCTCTCGCTCTCGCCCGAAGACCGGCGTGGTCGCGGCTCGTGGCTCTCGCTCCTTGGCTCGCAGGAGACGAGATGCGCGGACGGGCTCCTCCCTCCCTTTCACCGACACCTCCACCGGCGAGCCGAGATCGAATCGGTGCTCGAGGCGGCGGGCAGTGACGTGCCCGACGAGGATCGTTCCGGGCTCGGTGGCGGCCTGCAGGCGCGCGGCGACGTTCGTCGCGTCCCCGAGGGCGACGGCCTGAGGATCCGCACTGCCTACGAGCCCGACGGCAGCGGGGCCGCTGTTCACGCCGACCCGTACCGCGAAGCCGGAAATTCCCCAGGCCGCCTCGATGTCGCGGGCGTACCCGCTCACGACCTCGAGGATGCGAAGGGCCGTGCGGGCGGCGCGCTCCGGGTCGTCCTCGTGGGCCGCGGGGACGCCGAAGTAGGCGCAGATCCCGTCGCCCTGGAACGCCTGCACGGTGCCGCCGTACTCGTCGACGGCGCGGCTCATCATCGTCACGCACTCGCCGACGAGCACCTTCGCCTCGTCGGGCTCGAGCCTCTCGCCGAGCGCGGTCGAGCCGACGATGTCGGCGAAGAGGACGGTGACCGGGCGGCGCTCGTCCTCGATCGCCCTCTGGTTCCGGCGCTGCTCGCGAGGGCGGGCGACTGCTCGACCGCACTGGGTCCGGCGCGCCAGCGTGTGGACCGAACCAAGCGACGCGTCCTGTCTGCAGAATCGCCTGCTCGAGGTTGCGGAGCTCGGCGCTCGGTTCGAGCCCCAGCTCGTCGCTCATGAGGCCGCGGAACACGCGGAACGTTGCGAGGGCGTCGGCCTGCCGACCCGAGCGGTAGAGGGCGAGCATGAGCTGTCCGCGGAGGCGTTCGTCAAGCGGATGGAGCCCTACGAGCGCCTGGAGCTCGCCGACTGCGTCGGCCTGGCGTCCCAGGGCGATCATGGCCTCGAAGCGAGCCTCGAGCGCCTGCAGGCGAAGACCTTCGAGTCGTGCGATCTCCGCCTGTGCGAACGGCTCGCTCGCGAGGTCGGCGAGCGCAGGCCCACGCCAGAGCTCGAGCGCGCGTGCGAGCAGCGTCTCCGCCTCGTCTGGTGACCCCGCGGCGAGCGCCGCTCGGCCTTCCGCGAGCAGCCGTTCGAACTCGTCGGCGTCGAGCTTGCCCGCGGGGACTCGGAGCAGATACCCGGGCGGCTCGGTTTCGAGTGCGCTCTCGCCACTCGGATCGCCCTCGTCGAGCAGCTTGCGCAGCTTCGACACGTACACCTGGACGCTGTTCGCGGCCGACGCGGGTGGCGTGTCTCTCCAGAGGGAATCGACGAGACGATCGCGGGGCACCACGCGATTGCGGTCCAGGAGGAGCAGCGCGAGCAGGCCTCGCTGCTTCGCTCCGCCGAGAGGGAGCACTCGGCTTCCGACGACCATCTGCACCGGTCCGAGGACCCGGAACTCGATTACCGCTCTCCTTCGTCGACGACCGCACAACCGTAGTGCCCGCCCAGACGACCGGCAAGCGTTGCTCGACTCGCGCCTGATTCGGTGCCTACCTGGCTCAAGCGGCTCTCAAGCGGCAGCCAAGCGGCGCTTCAGCGATGCCTGCGAAAACCGGGGAAGTCGAACGCACCCGAAGGAGGCGCAATGGACACCCACCCTTGGACGAACTACGAGATCGCTCGTATCCACGACGAGGAGCGTCTGCTTCGCGCCCGGGACGCGAGACTCGCCGGTGAGGCTCGGGAGGCGCGGGCGAGCGAGGCCCAACTCTCGGCGGGTGACGCACCCGACTCGCTGTTCGCTCGCTTGAAGCGGAGCGGGCTCGCAGTGCGGCGGGCACCGGTCAGGTCCGGAGCCTGAGGGAGGCTGGAATGCGGGCTCACCTTCGTGGACGAGCGGTGCATTCGAATGCGCCAGGCGCTGTCCCTCGCCCTCGACGGCGAGGCCGCGGCCTCTGACGTACTCGGCATGGCGTCGCACATGAGCCGCTGCGTGCGCTGCCGGCACTTCGCGACAGAAGTCGCCGCGATCACCGCCGAGCTTCGTTCCGTTCGCCACGGCTCGTCGACCACAGAGCAAACGATCGCCTACTCGAAAGGAGCACGACCATGAAGAAGAAGACGATAGGAAGGGCGTCGTTCGTCGCCGCGGTGGTCGCGGCGCTCGGAATGACGGTCACGGCGTCGCCGGCGCTCGCCAGGTCTGCGGCGTGGTGTCCACAGCAAATCGGAGAACCCTGCAAGAAGACCGGCAAGCAGCCCGTTCTGAAGCCTGGGCAGGCGAAGCCGAAGATCCGGCCGGCCCAGGTGAAGGATGCCTACGGGAACACGGTCTTCCGGTCCGGGTCCTGGGAGATGTCCTGAGGATCGGTCGAGCAAGGTGCGAGGGAGCCCACCGGGCTCCCTCGTCGCGTCATAGGTCACGTACGACGTCCTACTGGCCGCTCGGCGGTGTCACACTCGGTGAGTGGAGTGGCCGCTCCTCGCAGGGCTTCCCGAGGAAGACGTCCGACAGCTGCTCTCGATCGCACGGCGGCGGACGTTCGGTCGAGGTGAGGTGGTCTTCCACCGAGACGATCTCGCCGAGTCCCTCCACTTCGTGGTGCGCGGTCACTTCGCCATCCGGGTGCGGACCCAGGTTGGCGACAGCGTGCTGCTCGACGTGATCGGTCCAGGGCGCACGTTCGGCGAGCTCGCGCTGCTCCTGCCCGACTCGCGGCGGTCTGCGACGGTCGCCGCTCTCGAGGAGGGCGAGACGCGCTCGGTCTTCCGCGACGACTTCGCAGCGCTCCAGCGCAGCCACCCGGGCGTGAAGGACGTCTTGCTCACGCTCCTCGCGGGGCAGCTCGCGCGCGCCAGCGACCGTCTCGCAGAGGCGCACTACGTCGACGCGGACACGCGTGTACGGCGTCGTCTCGTCGAGCTGGGCGAGACCTACGGCACCGGCGACGGGCCGACGGTCGTGCCGCTGACACAGGAGGACCTCGCGGCGATGGCGGGCACGTCGCGCGCGACCGTGAATCGCGTCCTTCGCGACGAGGAGCGCCGAGGCACGCTCGAGCTCGGCCGCGGCCGCGCGACGCTGCTCGACGTGCCGGAGCTCGCCAAGCGCTGCCGCTGGCACGTCTGAGGGCGAGATGTATCTCGCCCCTACCTCCACGCCCTAGGTCGCCCCTACCTCAGAACCCGTAGGGGCGGGATACATCCCGCCCTCACGCGGACAGATCGTCGAGGAGCCCGGCCAGCAGGCGGTAGAACCGCTCCGTCCCCGAGATGCTCAGGCGCTCGCCGGGAGCGTGGGGCCCTTCCACGTCGGGGCCGATCGAGATCATCTCGATTCCGGGGAGCTTGTCGCCGATGACGGCGCACTCGAGCCCCCCGTGCACGACCTCGAGCCTCGGCTCGACCTCGAAGAGACGCGTGAACGTCTCGCGCGCACGTGCGAGGAGGTGCGAGTCGAGGTCGGGCCGCCACGGTGGGTACGAGCGCACGACCTCGACCTCGGCGCCCGCGAGCCGCGCAGTGCTCTCGGTCGCCGCGACCACGTCGTCGAGCGCCTCGGCGCCGGCGCTTCGGATCATGGAAGCGAGCGTTAGCGTCGCGTCCTCGGTGCCCGCGACGGTGAGCGACGTGCTCGTCTCGACCGTGCCGGGAAGCCGGGGGCTCATGGCGAGCACACCGGTCGGCAGCGCGCGCACGAGGTCGAGGGCGCGCTCGGTCGTCTCCTCGCTCGCGGCCCCCGCTGTGTGCTCCGCCGGCTTCGACGGCGGCGACGACGCGGTCGTCGGTGCCCTGGTACTGGGCGCGAAGCCCGGCGAGCTCCTCGTCGATCGACGCGCGAACGACCGGCTCCGACCCCGGCGGGACGGCGATCAGCGCGCGGGCGTCGCGCGGGATCGCGTTGCGGCTCACGCCTCCGTCGAACGTGACGAGACGGAACGCGGCGCTGTCTCGAGCCCTCGCCAGGATGCGTCCGAGCGCCTTGATCGCGTTGAGCCGCCCCTTCGCGATGTCGCCGCCGGAGTGGCCGCCTTTCAGCCCTGTCACGTGGACGGAGAGCGTGGCCCAGTCGTCCGGAACCGAGGCGGCGTCGAGTGGAAGCCGCACGAACGTGTGCGCGCTACCCGCGCAGCCGACCGTGACCGCCTCGTTGCTCGTCCCGTCGAGGTTCACGAGGAGCCTGCCGCTGACGAGAGTGGGGTCGAGCGCCTTCGCGCCTTCGAGGCCCTCCTCCTCGGACACCGTGAACAGGAGCTCGAGCGGACCATGCGGGACGCCGGGATCCTCGGCGACCGCCAGCGCACCGGCGACCCCGATCCCGTTGTCGGCACCGAGTGTCGTGCCCGCCGCGAAGACCCAGTCGTCCTCGCGAACCACCTCGATCCGTCCTTCCCGCGGGTCGTTCGGGCTGTCCGGGTCGCGCTCGCAGACCATGTCCAGGTGCGCCTGGAGCACGACCGTGGGCGCGGCCTCGCGTCCGGGCGTCGCGGGAACGCGCACGACCGCATTTCCCTCGGCGTCGACCTCGGTCTCGAGCCCGCGCTCGGCGGCCCACGCGAGCACGTGACCCCGCACCTCGTCCTCGCCCTTCGGAGGCCGGGCGATGCGCGTCAGCGCGAGGAAGTGCGTCCAGACCGCGCGTGGCTCGAGCCCTGTGAGCGCGCCGCTCACCGGCGCAGCGTGAGCGCGGCGCCCACGAAAAGCAGGCCGATTCCGACCACTCGCGGCCAGCCGATCGCGATCCGCTCGACCCCGAACCAGCCGAGGCGGTCGATCACGGTCGCGAGCGTGAACTGGGCCGCGATGAGGACCGCGGTCGTCGCCACGATGCCGATGCGCGGCCCGGCGACCGTGATCGCGAGGATGATGAGGGCGCTCATCACGCCGCCGAGGAGCATCCACTTCGGAGATGCGAACGCGTCGCCGAGGCCACCCAGCGAGCGACGCGCCAGCAGCAGGACGACGAGCGCGAGAACGGCGCCGATGAGGCTCGCCGTCGCGAGCGCCTCGAAGGTGCCCACCCGCTCGCCGAGCCGCCCCTGGACGGCGATCTGGACCGCGCCCCCGAGGCCCGCGGCGATGGCGAGCATGGCGGCGACCCCGGTCGAGCTCACGTGCGTGACGCTATACGCTCACCCCGCCACCCGACGAAGGAGCCAACGTGATCCGAGCGATCATCCAGTACGAGTCCGAGCCCGATCCCGAGCGCTACCAGCAGCACGTTGCCGAGTTCGTCACATCGGTTGAGTGCAGCGCGTTTCGGCACGGAAAGGTGTTCGGCTCACCGTTCGGCGAGCCCAAGTACCGCTACCACGCCGAGTTCGAGTGGGACGACATGGACTCGTTCAAGAGCGCGGTGAGCTCCGAGGCGTTCGCGGCATCCGGGAAGGACGCGACGGCGATGGGCATCCCCTTCACCGTCCACTTCGCCTCCGTCGAGTGACGGAGCCGACCCACCCTCGTCCGCGCGACCCCTCGGAGCTCGGCTTCGAGGCGATCGTCTACGAGAAGGCGCCGCCGCGCGCGACGATCCGGCTCAACCGGCCGGACGTCCTCAACGCCTTCGACTTCCGGATGCTCCGCGAGCTCGCGCGTGCGTGCGAGGACGCATCCTGGGACGACGACATCCGCGTGGTCGTGCTCACCGGCACCGGCCGGGCGTTCTGTGTCGGCGCCGATCTTCGCTCGTGGGACGAGGACTACCTCGGCCGGCCGGGCGAGTACTGGAAGTGGTTCGGCGCGTTCAAGGACGCACACGACCGCCTGCGCGAGATCGGCAAGCCGACGATCGCGCGGATCAACGGAATCGCAGTCGGGGGTGGGAACGAGCTCCAGATGGCATGCGACCTCGCGCTCATGGTGGACACGGCGTTCATCCGCCACGTCGGGCTGGAGCACGGATCCGTGCCCGCGGGAGGCGCGACCCAGTGGCTTCAGCTCATGGTCGGCGACCGCCGGGCCCGCGAGATCGTCTTTCTCTGCGAGGAGATCCCGGCCGTGCAGGCCGCCGAGTGGGGGCTCGTGAATCGAGCCGTTCCCGAGCCGGAGCTCGACGCGGCCGTGGACGAATGGGTCGAGAAGCTCGCCGCCAAGCTCCCGCAGACGACCCGCTACGCGAAGCAGCAGCTCAACGTCTGGCGCGACCTCGCGTGGCACCAGACGGTGGGGCATGCGCGCGACTGGCTCTCCCTCTCGATGCTCGGCGACGAGGCGCAGGACGCGGTGCGCGCATTCCTCGCCCGCGGGAAGGAGTGAGATGGCCGGCGACACGCAGAGCGAGGTGCTGACCGAGCGCGATGGGGCGGTGCTCACGATCACGCTGAACCGGCCTGACGTCTACAACGCGTTCAACCGGGCGCTCCACGACGCGCTCGGGGAAGCGCTCCGCGAGGCGGCGGAGCCGGAAGTCCGCGCGGTCGTCGTCACCGGTGCGGGCCGCGGCTTCTGCTCCGGGCAGGACCTGAAGGAGTTCCAGGAGATCCCGGAGGGCGGGATCCGCGACCGGCTCGAGGAGACGTACCACCCCAACATCCGCGCGATCCGCATGCTCGAGAAGCCGGTGATCGCGGCGATCAACGGTCCGGCGGCGGGCGCGGGGCTCTCGCTCGCGTGCGCCTGCGACGTGCGCATCGCGTCCACGGATGCCGCGTTCGTGCCGGGCTTCGTGGGCATCGGGCTCGTGCCTGACTCCGGCGGGACGTGGTTCATCCACCGCCTGCTCGGGTGGTCGAGATCCTTCGAGTGGATGGTCTCGAACCGGCGCCTGGGCGCGGACGAGGCGCTCGTGTGGGGCCTCGTCTCGGAGGTGATCCCGAACGAGCGCTTCGCGACGCGAACGGCGGAGCTGGCCGCCTGGTATGCGGCGCTCCCGACGCGCGCGGTCGCGATGACGAAGCGCCTCTTCGAGCACGCGCACACCGCGAGCCTCGACGAGCAGCTCGAGCTCGAGGCCGAGCTCCAGACGGCGGCGACGGGCAGCGAGGACTTCGCCGAGGGCGTCCAGGCGTTCCTCGAGAAGCGCCTGGCCGAGTTCAAGGGCCGCTAGGGCAGAGCGACGGCGTGAGCCGCATCTCGGCGGTCGACTACCACACGGGCGGCGAGCCTTTCCGGATCGTCACCGGCGGCGTCGAGCCGCTCCGGGGCGCGACGATTCTCGACAAGCGGCGCGATGCACTCGCACGCCTCGACCACGTCCGGCGCCTGCTCGTCTTCGAGCCGCGCGGGCACGCGGACATGTACGGCTGCTTCGTCGTCGAGCCGAACGATCGGGGCGCGGACCTCGGCGTCGTGTTCTTCCACAACGCGGGCTACTCGACCGCCTGCGGGCACGGGACGATCGCGCTCGTCACCTGGGCGCTCGACGAGGGCATCGTCGAGCGCAGCGAGGGCGAGACCCGCGTCGTCGTCGACGTGCCGTCCGGACGCCTCGAGACCTGGGCGCGGGTCGAGAACGGCCGCGTGCGCTCGGTCCGCTTCCGCAACGTTCCCGCGTACGTGTGGGGCGAGGGCCTCAGGGTCGGCGAGCGAAGCGTGGACATTGCGTTCGGCGGTGCCTTCTACGCCTCGGTCGAGGAGCGGGTCGAGCCGAGTGAGCTTCCACGGCTGATCGAGCTGGGACGCGAGATCAAGCGCGCCGTCGAGGACGAGCACGACGTCGTCCACCCGCTCGAGCCCGAGCTCCGCGACGTCTACGGCGTGATCTTCTGGCAGGACGAGGGCGAGCACCCGCTCACCCAGCGGAACGTCACCGTCTTCGCGGACGGCGAGGTCGACCGGTCGCCGTGCGGGAGTGGCACCTCGGCCAGGCTCGCACTGCTCGATCGCGCGGGCCGCTTATCCGCGCGGCGACGACCTCCGCCATCTGAGCATCGTCGACTCGGAGTTCCGCGGGCGGGTCGTGGGCGACGCGGACGTCGGCGGGGTGCCTGGAGTCGTCACGGAGGTCGAGGGAAGCGCCTACCGCACCGGCGAGCACGTGTTCGAGCTCGACCCGGACGACCCGCTCGGCCCAGGGTTCCTGCTGCGGTAGCGGTTCCTGCTGCGGTAGCGGTTTCTCCTGCGCTTGCGGGTTCCGGCGCGGTTCGGGCGGGTATCAACCGGTATCACTACCCGGATCGCACAGGACGCCCTCCCAACGAGGTACGTCTCGCCTGCGCGCGTCGCGAGCGGTGGGATGGGCGAGGTCTACCGCGCGACCGACTCGGTGCTCGGCCGCGTCGTCGCGGTGAAGATGCTCGCCGAGCGGCACGCGCGGAACGACGACGTGCGCGCGCGCTTCAAGCGCGAGGCGCTCGCCGCCGCGCAGCTCTCGAGCCACCAGCACGTCGTCACCGTGTTCGACGTCGGCGAGCACGAGGGCAGGCCGTTCATCGTCATGGAGTTCCTCGAGGGCGGCTCGGTCCACGACCGTCTCCGCGCCGGCACGGTCCACTCGGGACGTGCGCTCGGCTGGCTCGACCAGGCTGCGGGAGCGCTCGACGCCGCCCACGCGCGCGAGATCGTCCACCGCGACGTGAAGCCCGCGAACCTCCTCCTCGACGGGGCCGACAGCGTGCACGTCAGCGACTTCGGCATCGCCTCGGCGGCGGGTCTCGACACGCTCACGCTTCCGGGCACGGTGCTCGGGACTGCGGGCTATCTCGCGCCGGAGCAGGCACGCGGCGAGCCGGCCACCGCGGCCTCCGATCGGTATGCGCTCGGCGTCGTCGCGTTCGAGCTCCTCACCGGCCGGCGTCCGTTTGCGGCCGATACGCCCGTGACCGAGGCCTTCGCGCACCTGAACGCGGACGTCCCGAGCGCCGAGCGCATCGAGCCGAGCCTCCCGCCGGGCGTGGACGCGGTGCTCCAGCGCGCGCTGGCGAAGAGCCCCGACGAGCGGCCCGCGACGTCGCGCGAGCTCGTCGCCGAGCTCCGCGACGCGTTCGCGGCGGATGCGGCGCCGACCCTCGTGCAGCCCGCGCCTCGCGCTCCTGCCTCACCACCGCCCCCGACGAGATACGAGCGGCGTCGCCCATGGATCTACGTTCTGGTGGCGCTCGGAGTCCTCGCCGCCGGGGTTGCCGCCGCGGCGCTCGTCGCGGCCGTCGGCGACGATCCGGAACGGCAGGCCGGCGATCGCACCGGGACCGTCACCGAGACGACCGTGAACGAGACGCCGCAACCGCCTCCGCCGGCGCCCGCGCCGGAGCCTCCGCCTCCGACTCCTCCTTCCCCGCCCCCACCACCTGACGGCGCGGCGCTGAACGACGAGGGCTTCGCGCTGATGCAGAGCGGGAGCTTCGGGAGCGCGCTTCCGCTGCTCGAGCAGTCCGTCGCTGCGCTCGCCGGGTCAGGCTCGCTCGCGGAGGCGTATGCGAGCTACAACCTCGCGTTCACGCGACTGGCGCTCGGAAGCTGCGACGGCGTCCTCCCGTTGCTCGACCGCTCCGAGTCCGTCCAGGGCGAGCGCAAGGAGATCGACCGCCTGCGTCGTGACGCGGAGCGAGCATGCGGCGACGGCCGAGGGAAACGGCGGTGGCGACGGCGACGAGGACTAGAGCGCGTGGGAGGGGCTACGCGTCCAGACGCGGACGGTGCCGCTCCACGATCGCCGCGCAGTCGACGCCGCGCGGGAGCGTTCCGTAGGCCCGGCCGCCCTCGCCGCCCAGGCGCGTGGCGCAGAACGCGTCGGACACCTCGGCCGGCGCATGCCTGACGAGCAGCGATCCCTGCAGGCAGAGAGCCGCTAGTTCGGAGATCCGGCGCGCCCGGGGCTCGAGGTCGTCGCCGCCGAGCTCGACCCGTAGCCTCGCGGCCGCCCGGTCGAGGCGCTCGTCAGCCCCTGCGGCCAGCTGGATCTCGGCGAGGAGTGCGTCGATGGTCGCGGGCTCCCTCGCGGCCGCCCGCAGGAGGTCGAGCGCGTTCACGTTCCCGGCTCCCTCCCAGATGGAGTTCAGCGGGCTCTCGCGGTACAGGCGCGGAAGCGCGGACTCCTCGACGTACCCGTTCCCGCCGATGCACTCGAGCGCCTCGGCGACGAGCGGCGGCGTCGCCTTGCAGATCCAGTACTTCGCGACGGCGGTGGCGACGCGCCGGAACGCGTAGTCGTCCTCGTCCACGGACCGTGCGAGCCTGAGCGCGGTCGCAGTCGCGGCCTCGGAATCCAGGCAGAGGTCGGCTAGCACGTTCTGGTGCAGCGGCTGCTCGGAGAGCAGGCGACCGAAGGCGGCGCGGTGCGCTGCGTGATGCGTCGCCTCCGCGACCGCGCGGCGCATGAGGGCGGTGGAGCCGAGCACGCAATCGAGCCGCGTGTGCACGACCATCTCGATGATCGTCGAGACGCCCTCGCCCTCCTCGCCGACGCGGGCGGCCCAGGCCTCCTCGAGCCGGATCTCCGCGGACGCGTTCGAGCGGTTGCCGAGCTTGTCCTTGAGCCTCTCGATCCGGAACGCGTTCCGCTCGCCGTCCGGCAGCACGCGCGGCAGGAGGAAGCACGTGAGGCCGCCCGGCGCCTGCGCGAGGACGAGAAACGCGTCGCACATCGGCGCGGAGCAGAACCACTTCTGCCCGGTCAGGAGATAACCGCCGTCGTGGGGCTCCGCCCGCATCTCGTTCGCGCGGACGTCGGACCCGCCCTGTCGCTCGGTGAGGGCCATCCCGACGAGGGCGCTCTGCTTCTCGGCTATGGGTCGAAGCGCCGGGTCGTACGTCCGCGCCGCGACGAGCGGCTCCCACTCCGAGGCGAGCTCCTCCTCGGCGCGGAGAGCCGGAACGGCGGCGTACGTCATCGAGAGCGGGCAGCCGACACCCGCCTCCGCGTACGCGAGCGTGACGAAGCGCGCTGCTCGCGCCACGTGCGCGCCGGGTTGCTCGTCGGCCCAGGGGTACGCGTGGAGCCCGTGCTCGACTCCGAGGCGGAGGAGCTCGTGCCACGCGGGGTGGAACTCGACCTCGTCGATGCGCTCCCCGAAGCGGTCGTGGGTGCGCAGGCGAGGTGGGTTCTCGTTCGCGAGCCGTCCGAGCTCGAGCGGATCGCCGCCGCAGAGACGACCGAACGCCGCACACTCGGCCTCTCGCTCGGCAGCGCCCTCGCGCCTGAGCGCCTCGACGAGCGGCCGGTTCTCCGAGAAGAGGTCGTACCCCTCGAGCGGCGGCGGCTGGTTCGCGGCGCGCCGATGAGCGGACGTCGTCACGGGCGTAGCGTGCGTGTCAGCGGCATCGCCCGCAAGATGACCTGCGTCGTGTCGCTCGGTTGACCAGCAGGGCAATGTGCGAGATAGTCGCGCCGCATTCGATAGCTCCCACTGGCGACTGCGGCCCGTGCGAGCGGAGAGAGAGGACGATATGCCCTCATCGTTCGTAAGAACGATGGCGTTGGTCGCGCTTGCGGGCGGCTTGCTGGCACTTGCCGGCTGCGGAGGCGGTGACTCCGAGTCCGAGGTCGTAACGGAGACGGTGACCGTGACCGACGACGGCTTCACCGACACCGAGTTCACTGACACGACGGAGACGGATCCGGCGTTCACCGACCCCAACGAGGTTCCCCAGGACACCGTTCCTTCGAACGCCACGACACCTGTCGGCGTGGGGGAGACTGCGGTCTGGAACAGCAACGAGTTCGTCGTCTCGGACGTCGGAACGAGCGGCGAGGAGCCTGTGGCCGACTTCGGCGGAGAGAAAGACGAGGCTGTAGGCACCTGGCTCTACTTCACGGTCACGCCAGCCGAAGAGGACTCGGGCGTCTGGGGCTTCGAGTTCGCCGAAGAGACGCAGGTCAGGGGCGGCGACGGGGTCGTCTACCGCGAGGACGTGCACATTGACTCGACGTTCCAGCACGAAATGGACGAGGAGTCCTTCACCGTCTGGGTCGACGTTCCCGAGGAGGCGGTGAGCGGAGCGATCTTCGAGGTCGGTGACGGCATCCACACGATCGATCCCGCGCCGAGCGACGCGTTCAGCTCCGTGACGTACATCGACCTCGCGTATGCGACACGAGTCGATCTCGGGCAGTGATGGACGAAGCCGGTGAGCGGTTCCCGACGCGAACCTCACCTCGGTGAGGGCTGCATAAACCGGCGCCTCATCGGCGCGTTCGCTCTCGTCACGCTCTCCCTCTCTATGCGGACGGGCTGACAGCATCCGGCCTTCTTCGCGCAGGTAAGGAGCGACGGCAGACGACGGAGAGTGCGCGCCGGTCGACGGCCGGCGCGCACGGTCATCGTCGAGGGCGTGGGAGCCACGTGCACGACATCCGGCTGGCACACGCCCCTCCGGCTGACGAACGAACCGAACGTCCCCAGCCGGCGAAGACAACCTGCCGGCATCGAGCGTGTTCCCAAGGTCTCGCTGCTCGGCAATAGGTGGCCAAGAGCCGCCAACCCGTCACCCAGGAGACCTGCCGACCGATGTCGACCTCGAGGTTCGCTCTCGCAGCTCTGTGCGTGCTCGTCGCAGCCCTAGTCGCCGGCGTCAAGGGCAGCGCGCAGCCGAACGCGGCCGTCGGTGCCGCCTCCGCTCGCCAGGAAGACGGAATCCTGAACATCCATCTTCCGGGTCTCTTGACCGCGGCGAACATCGGCGACGACCGGCTTCGCGCTTTCGGGGCACACGGGTACGACTGGATCACCTATCAGGTTCAGAACGGGGGGACGATCCGCGACTTCGATCTCGCTCCGGCGAAAGCGGCCGGGCTCAGCGCGGGCGTGTGGGGCGTCTCCTACGACCAGCCGGGATTCTTCGCCGATGGTCTCGCTCTCGGGCGGCAGGCCGTGAAGCTCGGCGCGCAGCACGTCACGATGAACGTGGAGATTGCTGCGAAGCGTACGCAGGCGTCTCGCGGCATGAAGCCGATCATCGACGGCCTCCGAGCCGCCGGTTGGACGGGCGCGGTCAACCTGAACACGCTGGGGCCACCCGTGGACCCTGAGGCGAACGACTACGAGCTCGATCTCGTGAGCTTCCTCGAGACCGGTGGCGGTGTCATGACCCAGGCCTACTTCAACGAGACCGACCACTACAGACCCTCACGCGCCGCCCGCTACTACACGCGGGTTGGAGTCCCGAGGGACAAGCTCAACCTCAACATCTCGGTCATGCCGTCCGAGTCCGACAAGCAAAAGGCGGGGACGATCCTCAGAGGCGCGAGGTACGTGCCGCTGCTCAAGGAAGCGCGGCTCGGGAAAGCCTTCTCGATCTTCCTCGCCGAGGCGGTCACCACTGCTGACCTGAGAGCGCTCGACAAGGTGATACGGGCGCCGGCTCCGAAGCCGGGCACGAACGTCGACGTCTCGGGTAACCGAGCTGAAGCGCTCGAGCGCCTCGCGGCGTCGATCAGCGGATTGGCGCGCGAGCGGTCTGTCCGAGGAGTCCATCTCGCTTCAGCGGCAGACGCTCGCGTGGAGGGTGCTGAACACCGCCGAGTCGGGCGCGAGGCCGCGGGTGCTTCGGGCAGCGCTCGACCAGGCGCAAGCGCCTCGAGACCCCGCGCTCCTCGCTCCGAAGCCGGCGCCAGCCGTGGTTCCGGGAGGGAACCGGGATGTGGCGGTCGCGCGCCTCGAGGCGTCGATCAGGGATTGGCGCGCAAACGGCCTGCCCGAGGAGTCACTCTCGCTTCAGCGGCAGACGCTCGCCTGGAGGACGTTGAACACCCTCTCCTCGCGCGCGAACATGGTTGCGCTGCGGGCGGCGCTCGATCAGGTGAATGCGCCCAAACCCTGACTGCTACTACAGCGTCTTGAACTGCTCGAACGGCTGGCGGCAGGACTCGCAGTAGCGGATCGAGCGGCACGGGGTCGGGCCGAAGAGGTTCTCGAGCTTCGTATCCGTCGAGCCGCAGTACGGGCAGCGGAAGCCGCGCTGGAGCTGGACGAGCTCGAGCTTCGCCGCCGGACGCGGTGCTGGAGGCGCGAAGCCGGCGGCACGGAGCTTCTCGCGCCCCGCCGGGGTGATGTCGTCGGTCGACCACGAGTCGTCGAGGACGACGCGGACATTCGCCCGCGCGCCCAGGCCGGCGACCTTCTGCTCCATCGCCCGCTGCATCGGTTCGAGCGCCGGGCAGCCGAGGAACGTCGGGGTGAAGTCGATCTGGACGCTCTCGTTCTCGATCGCGACGCCCTTGATCACGCCGAGCTCGACGAGCGAGATGACGGGGATCTCAGGGTCGGGGATCTCCGCGAGCGCGGCCCAAACTTCGTCGACCGTGAGCATCAGTCGAACTCCGTCGGCCGTTCCGGGTGGTCGCGATGCTCGAAGCAGCGCGCAATCTCCCGTACCGTGGCATCGGCAAACCGAAGCGGCGTCGGGAGGTCATCGCGACCGAAGAACGCGGACGCGGTCGTCTCGTAGCCGAGCTCCCCGCGTTCGCCATCGATCAGCTCGCACTCGAAGAACGCCTTCCAGATGTGCCAGGTGTGCGGAGGGAAGCCTCGCCGGTCGCGGTCGTACAGACCGAGGAGCTTGACCGGCAGCACCTGGTAGCCGGACTCTTCGCGCACCTCCCTGGCGACCGCCTCGCTCGGGCTCTCGCCGACGTCGACCCAACCCCCGGGGAGCGACCAGCCGCCTCCTTCGCGCTCCTGCACGAGCAGGAGACTTTCGTCTCGAAAGACGACACCACGGACGTCGAGCTTTGGCGTCGCGTGACCGGCCTCGGCGGCGAGCCAGCCTTCGATCTCGGCCGCATCGCCGCCATCTGCGCGCGCGAGCATGTCCGCAGCGACGTGGCGAACCTCTTCGTATCGCTGGCGGTCGTACTCTCGAGGCTTCCACGCAAGCCCCGACTGCGCGATCGACTGGAGGCTGCGTGCCCAGCCGAGGAACTCAGGCGCGGTCACCACTGCGCTCCCTTCGGTGCAGAGCGACGCACGGACGTCATCTCCTCCCAGAGCTCCGTCAGCTCCGCCTCGTGCACGCCGCGGGGAATCGCGTCGACCTCGGGAAGCGCGCGACCGAGACGTTCCTCGACGCGTCGCCGGAGCTCCGGGCGCAGCTCGTCGTCGAGGACGCCGAGCGCGTAGGGCCAGAGCTCGTCGAGCGCCTCCTCGAGCCGAGACCTCCCTTCGTCGGAAGCCAGCAGCCGCTCGACCCACATCTCCGCGTGCATGCGGTGGTACGCCTCCTCCCGGTCCATCTTCCGCGCGACTCCGGCGATCTCCGGGTCGTCAGACGCCATGAGCGCGCCCAGTCGGATCTCGTCCGCGGTCTCGTAGAGCCAGTGGCGTGCGATCGTGCGCGCCCACTCGAGCCGGCGGAGCTCGACGAGCGGCGAACAGCGGTACTCCTCAGGCTGCCGGTCGAACGCGAGCTCGTCCGCGGTCGTCCCGAGCTCGGCCGCGACCAGCTCGTAGAGCGCACGGGCGTGGCCGATCTCGTTCTGCGCGATCGACGAGAACGCGACGTCCTCCTCCAGGAAGGGCGCGATGCCGGTCCACTCCGAGTTCCTCCAGCCCAGGACGAGCTCGTCGTCGGCGATGGCCAGGAGGAGGTCGGCGCGTTTGGTCACCAGCGCTCCCCGAGTGCGCGCGCCGGGCATGCCCGGCGCCTACGACCTGGATTTCGTAGGGGCGAGGCATGCCTCGCCCTCGACCACAGCACGCTCACGATTCCTCCGCGGCTCCCGGGGCGAGCTCGAGCGTGCCGGCCTTCTCCCGCGCCTCGCGCAGCCGCGCCTTGATCGAGTAGCCGTCGACGCGCCGATACTTCATCTCGAACTCGTCCGGGAACTCGCCGATCTCAGTCAACGCGTCTCGGCGGACGAGCCAGAGCGCGACCGACTCCTGACGACGCCCGTACTGCTCTCGTGCGTAGATCTCGGCGAAGCGCTCGTCCGGCGCGGTGACCGAGCCGGCGTGCTGGAACGGCTGGCCCTTGCGCTCCTGCCGGAAGACCTCGAAGATCATGCTGCCTCCGGGAGCACCACCTTCTCGACCCAGGCGGCATGCTCCCGCGAGAGTCGCCGGAACGAGAGGCGCTCCTCCGAGGCCGGGCCGTGGCCCGTGACAACGGCGCGCAGCGTGTCCCAGTCGGGCTCCGTGTACACCCAGCGGTCCGTCTCCTCGTCCTTCCGAAGCGCGGGGTCGGGGATCTCGAGCCCGAGCTCGCGGATCTGCGGGACGTAGCCGTCGAGGAACTGCTGGCGCGCCTCCTCGTTCCCCTGGCTCTTGATCCGCCACACGTACATCGGGTCCTCGTCTGCCGGGATCGGGTTGCCGTGGAAGTGCATGAGCGGCTCCCACCAGCGGTCGAGCGCCTCCTGCACGAGCTCGAACTGCTCCTGCGTCCCCGTGACCATGGCGAGAATCACGTCCCGGCCGTGGAGGATGTGGAACGACTCCTCCCAGCAGATCTTCTTCATGATCCGCGCGTACGGGGCGTACGAGCACTTGAGGAGCGCCTTCTGCGAGACGATCGCGGCCGCGTCCACGAGCCACGCGATGACGCCGACGTCGCCCCAGGTCTTCGTCGGGTAGTGGAAGACGTTGTGGAACTTCGCCTTCCCGGACACGAGGTCGTCGAGACAGGCGCTGCGCGGCTTGCCGAGATCCTCGACCACGCGGTAGATGAGCTGCGCGTGCCCGACCTCGTCCTGGATCTTCGCCGTGAGCGCGAGCTTGCGCTGGAGGGTCGGAGCACGGAGGATCCAGTCGCGCTCGGGGAGCACGCCCATGAGCTCCGAGTTGCCGTGCATCTCGATGAACTTCACGAGCTTCGACCGGTACTCGTCGGGCATCCAGTCGCCCGTCTCGACCTGGCCTCCTGCCTGGACGTACTCGAGGAACTCCTGCGTGCGCGTGTCCACCTTGGCGGCCTCCCTACCGAACGGTCGTTAGCATCGAGTATATGTCCACGAGACGCGGTGACCTGACACGGGAGGCAGCGCGGCTCTTCGCCGAGCGCGGCTTCCACGGCACGTCGATGGGCGACCTCGCCCAGGCGCTGGGCGTTCAGAAGGGGTCGCTGTACTCGCTGACCGGGTCGAAGCAGGAGCTGCTCTTCGAGACCATGCGTGAAGGGGCGCTCGCCTTCCACGCGGCGCTCGACGCGGTCCCAGAGGACGCGCCGGCGCTCGAGCGCATTCGACATGCGCTTCGCGGGCACCTGCGGGTCGTCTCCGAGCAGCTGGACTACGCGACCGTCTTCATCCGCGAGTGGCGCTACCTCGAGGACGGCTATCGGGAGCAGATTCTCGACGAGCGCCGGCGGTACGAGGAACGGTGGCGGAGGCTCTTCCAGGAGGGCGTCGAGTCCGGCGGGCTCCGCACCGACCTCGACACCGGTGCGGCGGCGCTGCTCGTGCTCTCCGCGGCCAACTGGGCGTACACCTGGCTCACGCCGGATCGGGACACCGACGAGCTCGCGGACCGGTTCCTGGCGATCGTCGCGGACGGGGTCCGCGGCTACGCGACGCCGAGCTCACCGCGCTTGCATAGTCCATAACGGACTAGTACAGTCCGGACTATGGAGTCGACTGCCGAGAGCACGCGGATGCTCACGACGACCGAGGCCGCCGTGCTCGCGCTCCTCGCCATGAGCGGCGAGTGCTCGGGCTACGACCTGCTGAAACAGACCACGCGGGCGCTGGGCCACGTCTGGACGCCGGCCAAGAGCCAGCTGTACGCGGTTCTGCCGCGACTCGAGCGGGACGGCCTTGCGGAGCGGCGAGCTGTCGTGCAGTCGACGAGGCCCGACAAGCAGCTCTACCGGATCAGTGCTGACGGCAAGGCTGCGCTCGACGCCTGGCTCGAGCGGGTAGAGCCCGGCTCGGTCGACGCGTTCTATCTGAAGCTCTTCGTCGGCGGCCTCACGTCACCTGACGTCCTGGTCCGGCACGTCGAGCAGTTCCGTGGCGAGGCGAAGGAGCGGCTCGAGGCGCTCCGCGCGATCGAACCGACGAACGTCCGCACGGGGAACGACTATTTCCACTACTTCCTGCTGCGGCTCGGCATCGAACGTGCCGAACACTCGCTCGCGTGGGCCGACTGGGTGCTCGCGGAGCTCGAGGCACTGGCATGAGGCTCGTGCTCGCCACGGTCGCCGGCGTCCTCGTGCTCGGGGCGGCGTGCACGTTCCGGCGCTGCGCAGCCGACTGCCGATCCGGCCGTCGCCGCGGACGTCCGCAAGCTCGCCGCCGAGATGGAGCGAATCCACCCGAACCTCTACCACTCCGTGTCCCGCACGACGTTCCGTGCCGCCGTCGACGATCTCCTGGCGCGGCTCCCGGGCCTCGAGCGCGACGAGCTCCTCGTTGAGCTGCTCCGGATCATCGCCATGACAGGCGAGCGCGACGGGCACATGGGGCTCTTTCCGCTCCACGACCATCCTCAGGACCTGCACCTGCTTCCGATTCGCTTGTGGGTGTTCCCGGAAGGCATGTTCGTCGTCGCGTCGCCGGAGCAGCCGGCTCTCGTCGGCACGCGGCTCGCGGAGATCGAAGGACGGCCTGTCGACGATGTGGCCGCGCTCGTGCGGCCCCTCGTGACGCGCGACAACGAGTCGAGCCTGATCCTCCGACTGCCCGAGTTCATGCTCACCGGCGAGGTCCTCCACGGCCTCGGCGTCGCACCCTCCGCGGACGCCGCACGTCTGACGCTCGAGCGCGCGAACGGCGACCGCTTCGATGCTCGGCTCTCCACCATCGCAGGCCCCGAGTACTGGAATCTCATCCAGCACGTCTGGGCGCCTCCCCCGCCGCAGGGCGTGCCCACGCCGCTCTGGCTGCGCAACCGGCAGCTCACGCAGTGGTTCGCGAAGCTCGCACGCGGACGCGTCGTGTATGCGGCGTACTCGCATGCGACCGCGTCTACCACTCGGTTCGCGGAGAGCCTCCTGAAGCGCGCTCGCGGCCCGAAGGTGCGGCGAGTGATCGTGGACGTCCGCCTGAACCCCGGCGGCGACAACACGAGCTACTCGCCGCTGCTGAGCACGCTCCGGAGTCGGGTCGTGAACAAGCGCGGGCGGCTCGTCCTCCTCACCGGGCGCGTGACCTTCTCGGCCGCGGGCAACTTCGCGGCCGAGGTCGACGCGTTCACCAGGGCACGCATCGTCGGCGAGCCGGCCGGCGGAAGCCCGCACAACTATGGCGACTCGCTGGAGGTCGAGCTCGAGACGCTCGGCTGGACGGTCCATGTGCCCCCGGAGTACGTGGAGGTGCTGGGCCGCCCAGACGAGCGCGCGGCGCTCACGCCCGACGTTTCGATCCAGATCGGTGCAGCGGATCACTTCGCGGGACGCGATCCCGTGCTCGCCCGGGCCATCGCGCTGCGCTAGCCGCCACTCGCCTGCTGTGCCAGGCAGTGTTAGAGCCGATGGCGGTGCTCCTGCTGGTCAACCCGTGGGCCTCGGGCGTCGACGAGGCGCGGCTCGACGCCGTTCGGGCCGCGCTGCCCGCCGGAACCGACCTTCGCCTCACGAGCCGCGCGGGCGAGGCGACCGAGGTCGCACGCGACGTCGCGGGCGACGTCGAGGCGCTGTTCGTGTTCGGTGGTGACGGCACGTACAACGAGGTTCTGAACGGGATCGACCGAGACACGCCGCTCGGCCTGATCCCCGGCGGTGGCGCCAGCGTGCTGCCGCGCGCCCTCGGCCTGCCGCGTGAGCCGGTCGCCGCAGCGCGCAGACTCGCCGTCGGAGTGAAGAAGCGCATCGGGCTGGGGCGGGTGAACGGCCACCGCTTCGGGTTCGCTTCAGGTGTCGGTCTCGATGCGGAGCTCGTGCGGGCGGTCGACGACCTCGGTCGCCGGGCGGACGGCAAGCGGCCGGGCGACCTCGCCTTCGCCTGGAGCGGGGTTCGCGTTCTCTCGCGGCACGGGTTCTCACTCGATCCGACGCTCGAGGTGAAGGGGCACGGGCGAGCCGCGTTCGCGCTCGTCTCGAACGGCCCGACGTACACCTACGCGGGGCGGGTTGCCTTGCAGCCGGCGCGCAGCGCGAGCTTCGAGGGCGGCCTCGACCTCGTCGCACCGACCAGGATGCGGGCTACCGGTCTCGCGCGCATCCTCCGGTACGCGCTCTCGGGCGCCGAGCAGGCCGGGCCTGACGAGATGGTGTACGTCCACGACGCGGATCGCCTCGAGATCGTCTGCGACCGCCCGCTGCCCCTCCAGGCGGACGGCGAGGACCTCGGCGATGTCGAGCGCGCCGTGTTCGAGGCCGAGCGCGACGCCGTGACGGTGCTGGTCTAGGCGAGGCAGGCCTCGCCCCTACAATCTCGCGCGATGATCCAGGTGCTGCCGGCGGAAGGAGGCCTGCGCCGCGTCATGGGCGACGGCCAGGAACTTGCCGACGGCGAGATCGACCTCACCCCGGAGCAGCACCTCGATCTGTACCGCGGGATGGTTCTGCTGCGGACCTACGACGAGCGATCCGTCGTCTATCACCGCCAGGGCCGCATCGGTACCTACGCGATCTTCTGGAACCACGAGGCGATGCAGGCGGGCTCGGTGTTCGCGCTCGAGGAGCGGGACTGGGTCTTCCCGAGCTATCGCGACTCGGCGATCGGGCTCCTCCGCGGCATGCCCGTCTCGACGGTGCTCTCGTGGTGGCGGGGACACCCGGCGGGCTGGTGGAACCCGCGGGACCACAACGTCGCCTCGATCTGTGTCCCGATCGGCACACAGGTGCCGCACGCGGTCGGGTTCGCCTGGGGCTCGCGGCTGAAGGGCGAGGACCGCGTCACGATCGTCAGCTTCGGCGACGGCGCGACCTCGGAGGGCTCGTTCCACGAGGGCGCGACGTTCGCGGGGGTGATGAAGGCACCGGTGATCCTCTTCTGCAACAACAACCAGTGGGCGATCTCGACCCCTCTCTCCGCGCAGACCGCGGCGCCGACCCTCGCCGACAAGGCGATCGGCTACGGAATGCCGGCCATTCGCGTGGACGGCGGAGACGTCCTCGCCGTGTACGAGGCGACCAGGGAGGCGGTCGCGCGCGCCCGCGCCGGAGACGGGCCGACCTTCATCGAGGCCGTGACCTACCGAGCTGCTCCCCACGCGACGGCCGACGATCCGTCGCTGTACATCGACGAGGAGCGCGTCCAGGAGGAGCGCGAGAACGAGTGCGTCGGCCGCTACGAGCGCTACCTCCGGCGTCTGGGCGTGCTCAGCGACGAGCAGGCCGAGGCGATTCGAGCCGACGCGCTCGAGCTCATGCGGGCCGGCATGGTCGAGGCCGAGGCCGAGCCGCCCGCGGACATCTCGCTGCTCTTCGAGCACGCCCTGGCGAATCCGCCGGCCTCGTTTGCGGACGATCTCGCCGAGCTCCGGAGGATCCTCGGTGTGTAGGGGCGAGATATATCTCGCCCCTACGGAGGTTGGCGATGCCTGAACGGCTCCTCGTCGAGGCGGTGAACGATGCCCTCCACGTCGAGATGGAACGCGATCCGTCGGTGCTCGTCGTCGGTGAGGACGTCGGCCGGCTCGGGGGCGTCTTCCGGGCGACGGCCGGGCTCCAGGAGCGCTTCGGCGCGGATCGCTGCGTGGACACGCCCCTTGCCGAGGCGGGGATCATGGGCACCGCGATCGGGCTCTGCATGGCGGGCTGGCGACCCGTCTGCGAGATGCAGTACGACGCCTTCAGCTATCCCGCGCTCGACCAGCTCATCAACCACGTCGGCCGCTATCGCTGGCGCACGCGCGGGACGATGTCGTTCCCGCTCGTCGTCCGCATGCCGTACGGCGGCGGCGTGCGGGCACCCGAGCTGCACGACGACTCGCCGGAGACCTACTACGTGCACACACCCGGCGTGAAGGTCGCGATCCCGTCGAACCCGGCCGACGCGAAGGGCCTGCTGGCGGCCGCGATCCGCGATCCGGATCCCGTGGTCGTCTTCGAGCCCAAGCTCCACTACCGAACGGCGAAGGCAGAGGTACCGGAGGGAGAGCACGTCGTCCCGCTCGGGCAGGCTCGCGTCGCGCGCGAAGGGGCCGACGTCACGCTGGTCGCGTACGGCGCGATGGTCCCGCTTGCCGAGCGAGCCGCGGACGCTCTCGCCGACGAGGCGTCCGCCGAGGTCCTCGACCTGCGCACGCTGAAGCCGCTCGACGAGGAGTCCCTCCTTCGCTCCGTCGCGAAGACGGGCCGGGTCGTGCTCGTCCAGGAGGCGCCGCGGACGTGCGGGTACATGGCCGAGGTGGCCGCTGTCCTCGCCGAGAAGGCGATCTACGACCTCCAGGGGCCGGTGCTCCGGGTGACCGGATACGACGTGCCGTACCCGTACTGGCAGATCGAGGACGCGTATATGCCTTCGGTCGAGCGCGTCGTGGACGCGGCCAGACGCGTTCTCGCATCGTGACGACGGTCGTGTGGCACGGGCTCGACGAGCCTCGCCTGGAGATCGCAAGAGTCGAGGTAGCCGGAACCGAGCTCCGCGCCTCGGGCACGCAGATCGGGATCGCCTACGAGCTTCGGTACGAGCTCGAGCCCGAGGTGCTGCGCCTCGAGGTCGTCGGCGAGCGGCGGCTCGAGGTCGCGCTCGAGGGCTGCGACTTCTTCGACCTCGGCTATTCGCCGCTCCTCAACTCCTTACCGGTGCTGCGGGACGGCCTGCTCGAAGGAGGCGAGGCGCGCGACTACGTGATGCGCTGGGTCACGGTGCCCGGTCTCGAGACCCACGAGGCGCTGCAGCGGTACGAGCCGATCGGGAACGGCGCGATCCGCTTCAGCTCCGAGGACTTCGTCGCCGAGATCCAGTTCGCGGACGACGGTCTCGTCAGCCGGTACGAAGGTCTCGCCGAGCGCCTCGCCTGATGGCCCTCCACGAGATCCCGCTCGAGCGGCGGACGCTGCACGGGCACTTCTCGCGGGAGCTCGAGCCCGTGGTGACGATCGATCCCGGCGACCGCGTCGCGTTCTCGTGCCCGAACTCGGGGTGGCACCTTCTCTCGGGAGAGCGCTTCGAGCCCTACGACGAGGAGCTCGATGCCGGCCACGCCCTGATCGGCCCCGTGGAAGTGCGGGGCGCACGCGCGGGCCAGACCCTCGTCGTCGGCATCGAGCGCGTGATCCCGGGCTCGTTCGGCGTCACGCTCTGGCATCCGCCGACGCGGCTCGAGTGGGCGCTTGACGGTGAGACGGCCGTGGACTCGGGCGGGAGGCGCGTGGCACTGCAGCCGTTCCTCGGCGTTCTCGGGATGCCTCCGGACGAGCCGGGCCGCCACTCGACATCGCCGCCTCGACGGTGGGGCGGGAACATCGATTGCAAGGAGCTCGTTCCCGGGACGACGCTCTATTTGCCGATCCCGCTCGACGGCGCGCTGTTCTCGGCCGGGGACGGCCATGCTGCTCAGGGTGACGGCGAGGTCTCCGGGACCGCGATCGAGTGTCCCATCGAGCGGGCCGAGCTGACCCTCGACGTCAGCGATATCGAGCTCCGCACTCCGGTCGCGCGCACCCCGGAGGCGTGGCTCGCGTTCGGATTCGACGAGGACCTCGACCTCGCAGCCGAGCATGCGATGGCGACCATGCTCGACCTCATGGAGCGCGACCTCGGGCTCGAGCGCGGGGACGCGGGCGCGCTCGCAAGCGTCGTCGTCAACCTGCGCGTCACTCAGATCGTCAACGGCGTCAAAGGCGTCCACGCCGTGCTGCCGCACGACGCGATCCGGTTCACTTCCTGACATGGCGCAGTCGTTCAAGCTGCCCGACCTCGGGGAGGGGCTGACCGAAGGCGAGGTCGCGCGCTGGCTCGTCGCCGAGGGCCAGGAGATCGCCGAGGACGACCCGCTCGTCGAGATCCAGACCGACAAGGCGACGGTCGAGATTCCTTCGCCCTACTCGGGCACCGTCCTCAGGATCGTGGTGCCGGAGGGTGAGGTTGCGCCGGTCGGCGCCGTCCTCATCGTGATCGGCGAGCCCGGGGAAGCGATCCCGTCGCAGGAGGCACCAAGTGTCAAATTGACACAAGGTGTGGAAAGTGCGGTTTCGGATTCGGGGGCGCAGAAGGTGCAGGCCACGCCGCTCGTCCGGCGGATCGCGGACGAGCTCGGCGTCGGGCTCGGCACCGTCACCGGGACCGGGCCTGGTGGCCGGATCACCGAGGACGACGTTCGCTCCGCCGCGACTCCTGCCGAGGGTCGCCGCGAGCCGTTGCGCGGGGTTCGGCGCGTGATCGCGGAGCACATGGCGCGCGCGCACCGTGAGGTTCCCCCGGTCACCTGGGTCGAAGAGTGCGACTTCGGCGCGGTCTCCCGCGCGGTGCTGCTCGCTACCGTGGTCAAGGCGTGCGCCGATTCGCTCGCGGAGTTTCCCGAGCTGAATGCGCGCCTCGACGGCGACGACGTCGTCTACCTCGAGCGCTGCGACATCGGGGTCGCGGTGCAGACCGAGCAGGGGCTCGTGGTGCCCGTCGTCCGCGGCTGCCGCGAGAGGTCCGTCGCCGAAATTCACACGGAGATCGAACGCCTCGCCGAGGCCGCGCGTACCGGCACGATCGCCGCCGACGAGCTACGCGACTCCACCTTCACGGTCTCGAGCGCGGGCAAGCTCGCCGGGCTCTTCCAGACCCCGATCGTGAACCATCCGGAGGTCGCGATCCTCAGCGTAGGCCGCATCGCGCCACGTGCTGTCGTCCGCGAGGGAGAGGTCGTCGTCCGCGAGCAGGGGGCGATCGCGATCACGTTCGACCACCGCGTCGTGGACGGCGCCCGCGCTGCCGGATTCGGGCTCGCTGTCATCGGCCGCCTCGAAGGCGGCTAGGAAATGAAGAAGGGGCCAGGCATCACCTGGCCCCTTCTACCCGCCGTCAGCGGTCGTTGATCTGGGCGCGGATCTCGCCGCCCGGCCACTTCGTCGAGTGCACGTTCGCGTACGTGCTCCCGTTGCGCATGGCCGCGACGAGCTCTGCGAAGTTCCCCGCCTCGATGCCCTGGGTGCCGGGCGCGAGGATGTCGCCGACGCCGACCGTCCGAGAGACCGTGCCCGCCTGCGGGCACGTTGGCGTACCTGCGGGCCCTGGGTTCGCCGCCGTTCCGCACAGGAACACGGTGATCCCGCCGTTGATCGCCCGCTTGCCGAAGTGGATGTGCGCCTGCAGGATCGTGCCCTCGAGCCCCGAGTAGCTGAGCTCGTACTCGATCGTCTGGGCGCTTTCGTCGATGGTCGCCCTGAACGAGCCCGATGCGACCGTCGAGATGTCCGGGTTCTCCTCGTACCCGACGAGGTCACCCGCACGGAAGTTCTTCTTACCGCCGGCTGCGACTGCGAGGGACGCGACCAGAAGCGCGCCCAGCACCAGTCCGACGGCAACCACGACACTGCGTCTGCGCATGGCAGTACCTCCCCTCTCCGTGGAGTCCACCGTGCACTACGAGAACGCGCGTCGATCGGATTGCCGGCGCCCGAGACGCGGGCCGTAGACTGGCGTCGTGGACGACTGGTACACGATCGGCGTCACACTCGGGCTCGCCCTCGGCTTCGGTGTGATCCTCGCCGGGCTCCTCGCTGCGAATCGGGTCGGAATCGGTATCGCCGTCGCGCTCGGCATCGCGGCCGGCGCCCTCGTCGGTTATCTCATCGCCGACACGGCGGAGACGATCGCGGGCGTCGTCGGCGGGGTCATCGGGGCGCTCTCGGCGGCGGTCGTCGTCGTCGGGGCACTCCGGCGGGGCGCGACGCGGCTCGGCGTGGGGACCTACGTCGGCGCGGTCGGGGTCATCATCCTCATGGTGTCGCTCATCCCCGTTGCGGGGTACATCGCGGCGGTCGTACTTCCGGTTCTCGCGCTGCGCATGCGAGGTCGACAGGCTGCGCGCTACGCCGGCCTGCGCACGCTCGCGAAGTGACCTCCTAGGGAGGTGCCCGCTGACCCGGCAGAGGCGAGGCGGCTCATGGTCGAGCGCCAGCTTCGGCAGCGAGGGATCTCGGACGAGCGCGTCCTCGCCGCGATGGGGCGCGTGCCGCGCGAGCTCTTCGTGCCCGAGAGCATGCGCGAGCTCGCATACGAGGACGGCGCACTTCCGATCGGCTCCGGCCAGACGATCTCGCAGCCGTTCATCGTCGCGGCGATCTGCTCCCTACTCGAGCTCTCGGGGGACGAGCACGTGCTCGACGTCGGAACCGGCTCGGGGTACCAGGCTGCCGTGCTCGCCGAGCTCGCGCGCGAGGTGACGACGATCGAGCGGGTGCCCGAGCTCTACGAGCGCGCACGCGCCGCTCTCGCGGAGGCGGGATATGGCGAGGTGGAGGTCCGGCTCGGCGACGGCTCGCTCGGCGTGCCCGACCGTGCGCCGTTCGACGCGGTCGCCGTCGCCGCTGCCGCTCCGACCGTGCCGGAGGCGCTGTACGAGCAGCTGGTCGAGGGTGGCCGGCTCGTCCTCCCGCGCGGCACGCGCTGGGGCCAGGAGCTCGTCCAGGTCGTCAAGGCGGAGGACGGGCCGGTCGAGCGCGCATCGATTCCCTGCCGCTTCGTCCCGCTCGTCGGCGCGGGCGGCTTCGAGCGTGGTTGACCCGTCGAGGGGTGGACGCGGCCGAAGTCTCGGCTACGCTCGCCGTCTGTGGACTCGTCCTCCCCCGAGGTGAGCGTGCCGCTGACGCGTGCGCGCGTGCGCGCCGCGCTCCGCCGCCGCGGCAACTGGGAGCAGCTCGTCAGGTTCTGCGTCGTCGGCGCGAGCGGCTACGTCGTCAATCTCCTCGTCTTCTCGCTCCTGGTGCTGGAGGGCGGGGTGCATTACTTGCCAGCAGCTATCTGCTCGTTCCTCGTCGCGGTCACGAACAACTACACGTGGAACCGGCTCTGGACCTTCCGCGCGCAGCGGGGGCACGTCGCCTACCAGGGCATGCGCTTTTTCGTCGTCTCGACCCTCGCCCTCGGCGCGAACCTCGCCGTGCTCTACCTCCTCGTCGAGGTCGGGGCAAGCAAGGTCCTCGCCCAGGCGATCGCGATCGTCCTCGTCACACCCGTGAACTTCGTCGGCAACAAGCTCTGGTCGTTCGGGCGCCGCGACTGATCTTCGCGGCGGCGGCTTTCGTCGCGGCCGTCGCGCTCGTCCCGACTGCCGCAGCGGCGGACGGCGCCGAGATCACCCGCCTGACCGAGGAAGAGGCCACGCAGATCGGGCTCGACCATCCGAAGGTCGCGCGCTGGCTCGAGCGCTACCCGCCCGACCCGACGACGTCTGCGACCTTCCGCGCCGTTCCGAAGACGTGGGTCGTGAAGGCGTGGTCGGGCGACGCAGGGCAGATCGCGCTCGTGACGGTGGAGGACCTGACCGGGCGGGTCACGGAGGCCTGGACGGGGCCGCAGGTCGCCTGGAAGATGGCGAGGGGCCGCGAGGGGGCTTTCGGCGGCAAGTCGCTCCAGAAGTGGTACGTCTGGCTCGCCCTCTGCGCCGTGTTCCTCGCCGGGCTGGCCGATTTCCGGCGGCCGCTCTCGCTTCGCAACCTCGACCTGCTCGCGCTCCTGGCGTTCTCCGTGTCCCTCGCCTTCTTCAACCGCGGCGAGATCTTTCGCAGCGTCCCGCTCGCCTATCCGCCGCTCCTGTACCTCCTCGGTCGCGCGGTCTGGGTCGGCTTCCGAGGCCGTGGGCCGCGATTGCGCCCGGTCTGGCCCGTCTGGGTGCTCGCGGTCGCAACGGTGTTCCTGCTCGGCTTTCGGATCGGGCTCAACGTCGAGACACCGCGAGGCGTCATCGACGTCGGCTTCGCGGGAGTCATCGGCGCGAGCCGGATCCTCGACGGCGAGGCGCCGTACGGACACATGCCCATGCGCGGCGACCTCGAGGAGTGTGGGCCTGAGGACGCCGACGGCGACGTCCGCGACCGGATCCAGACGAACGGCCGCTGCGAGTCGGCGAACGAGCGCGGCGACACCTACGGGCCGGTGTCGTACCTCGCGTACGTGCCGGCGACGTCGATCTTCGGCTGGAGCGGGACGTGGGACTCGCTCCCGGCAGCACACGCGACGTCCATCGCGTTCGACCTGCTCGCGGTGCTCGGCCTCGTGCTCGTCGGCCTTCGCTTCGGCGGTGCCCGCCTCGCGGTCGCGCTCGCGTTTGCCTGGAGCGCCTACCCCTTCACGGCGTACATGCTGAACTCGAACACGAACGACGCGATCATGCCCGCCTTCCTGGTGTGGGGGTTCTGGCTCGCCTCGTCGGCTCCCGCGCGGGGAGCGGCCGTGGCGCTCGCCGGCTGGACGAAGTTCGGCGCGCTTCTGCTGGCGCCGCTCTGGGCCGGGTATCCGTCCTTGCGGCTCCGCACCGCGGCACTTTTCGGCGGCGCGTTCGCCGCGGCCACCGCGCTCGGGTTCACGGTGCTCCTGCTCGAACCGAGCCTCGGCGGCGCGATCGAGACCTTCTGGGAGCGGACCTTCGCCTTCCAGCTCGGTCGCGACTCCCCGTTCTCGCTCTGGGAGTGGGGCCAGTACCACGCGGAAGGCATCCCCGATCTCGGGCTGCTCCAGCCGGTCCTCGCGGGCGGCGCGATCGCCCTCGCGCTCCTCGTCGGTGTCTATCCGAGGGTGAAGGACCCCGTGCGGCTCGCAGCTCTGACCGTGGCGGTCCTGGTGGCCTTCCAGGTCTCGCTGAGCCACTGGTTCTACCTGTACCTGCCCTGGTTCGCGCCCTTCGTCGCGTTGTGGCTGCTCCTGCCGGAGCGGACTTACCAGTCGAGGGAGTCGAAGATCGGGTACCCGGTTTTCGAGTCGAGGCAGTCGGCCGCGAAGAGCGCCGCTCCGATATCGCCCGTGAAGAGCGAGTAGCGGCCTCGACCGCGCTCGTCACGTGCCCGCTCGACCTGCTCGAGGGCATGGACCGCAAACCGGCGCGCACGGTCGAGCCAGACGTCGTCGCCGGTTCGCGCGAACGCCTTCAGGAACGCGTAGCCGTTGCCGGCCGTGCCGTGGCAGATGCACGCACCCTTCTCCATCCCGTGCGGACCGGCGCGCCAGACCAGCTCCGCGCCTGCGAGCAAGAGCTCCTCGTCGAGGTACTCGGAGGCTCCGATGACGATCCCCGGCGCGCCCGCGCACCACTGCAGGCGGACCTGCCCGTCGGGGCCTGGGAGCTCCGGACGCGGTCTCGGCGGCCAGTTCGCGGCGCCGTTCTCGATGACCGCAGTCCGCTCGAGGATGGCCCCGGTGTCGCGTTGCAGAGACCGGCCGCGTTTTTGGTCGAGAACCGGGACGAGTGCCTGGACGATCCCGACGACCCCGTGCGGCGGCGTCAGGCTCGTCATCTCCTGTCCGTAGAGGCGCTGGACCCAGAGACCGTCGGCTCCGCGCCGCCGGAGCAGCGCTTCGGCGGTCTCGTCCGCAGCCTTCCGCCAGCGCTCCTCGCCGGTCCACGCGAGCATCGCCCGCGCAACCATGAGCGTGCCGGGCGCGCCCCAGAAGACCTCCTCTGCTGGGTTCTCCACGTTCGCGCGGACGAGGGCGTGCAGGCGGTCGGCGAGCTCCGTGCTCGGCGCCAGCCGCCAGGCGACGAGGACGATTCCCGCCTCGCCCAGGAAGAGCGCCGACTCGCGCGGCTCTGGCACGTGCCAGTCGATGTAGTCCGGCCGCTCACGGAAGCGCTCGAGGTTCCGCACCGCGAGGTCCGCGAGGTCGAGCGTCGTCTCGGCGTGCCCACGCCTGCGGAGCGCGTCGAGCCCCCAGAGGACACCCGCCGAGCCGACGTAGAGCTGCTTCATCGGGCTCGTCGCGTGCCAGCAGTCCCACTCGTGGGCGCGCCAGAGGAGCTTCGGCCCGCGGAGTGCTGCGTCGGTGTCGGCGACGAGCTCGCGGATCGACCGTCGCACGCGCTCCTCGTTCCAGGGCGTGCCGGTGAGCGCCTCGAACGCCTCCCGCTGGTACAGCACGCTTCGAGTCTAGGAAACCAGGATGCGCAGCGGCTCGATCGCCGTCGCCCGACCCGATCCCGGGTCGCAGTCGATGACCGCACCCTCGATCCGGACGTCGCCCGACGCCGTCTCGAAGCGCACGGGCATCCCCGTGCGCATGCGCCGGATCGCGAGCTCGGCCTCGACTCCGATGACAGAGTCGTGGGGGCCGGTCATGCCCGCGTCGGTGATGAAGGCGGTGCCTCCAGGGAGGACACGTGCGTCGGATGTCTGGACGTGCGTGTGCGTGCCGACGACCGCAGTGACCTTGCCGTCGAGCCAGCGCGCGAGTGCGATCTTCTCGCTCGTCGCCTCGGCATGGACGTCCACGAGGACGACCGGAGTCTCGCGACGCGCCGTGTCCACGAGCGTGTCGACGACCTCGAACATCGAGGTCGCGGGGTGGAGGAAGAGCGAGCCGAGGACGTTGATCACGGCGAGCGGTGTGTCCGAGCCCGTGGGGACGACCGTGACTCCGCGGCCAGGCGTGTGCACGGACGTGTTGGCCGGCCGCACGATGCGCTTCGACTCGTCCAGGTACGGGCCGATCTCCTTGCGGCGGAACGCGTGGTTCCCGAGCGTGACCGCGTCCGCGCCCGCGTCGAACAGGCGGTCGGCGAGCCGCGGAGTGATCCCGACACCGTCGGCCGCGTTCTCGCCGTTCACGACGCACGCGTCGATGCCGAGCTCGGCGCGGAGCGCGGGCAGCCTGGCCTCGAGCGCAGTACGCCCGGGCGTGCCCACCACGTCGGCGACGAAGAGGATCCGCACGCGGTGGTCTAGGGGACGCCGAGCGTCGCCGAGGGGTACACCTGGATGGCGACGTTGGCGCCGTTGTCGCCGGAATAACGCGCGAGCGCCTGCCGCTCGTACTTCGTGATGTCCACGACCGTCCCGAGCTTGGACGATCCGGCCGCGACGTTCTCTCCGACGGAGAGCGCCGGGTCGGGGTCGACGTGCTGGAGAGCGACGACGAGGGAGGGCGCCGACGACGGGCGCAACTCGATCTCCGCTCCTACGCGGCGCCCGGAGACGATGTGGTCGCGGATCGCGACGACCGTCCCGTCCACGGGCGAGTAGACGTCGGTCCCGGGCACGGCGCCGACGTCCATCGTCTGCAGCGACCCGCTCTCGAGCTGGTACCAGGGAAGGCCTCTGCGCTCCGATCCGGTGATCCGGTGCCAGAGGCGCGCGAGCAAGCCCTCGTTCGCCTGGGGGCCGACCGGCCGCAGAACGAGTGCCCCCTGGCCCGAGCCGTGGAAGCCGACCGTCGTGACACCGTCTTGCGCCACCGGAGACTGGATGCGGAGATTCCCGACGGTCGCGAGGATGAGCGGGTCCGGGCGCGTCGTGGTCACCGGGGCGTTCGTCGGACGCGAGGTCGTGGGAGCGGCGCTCGTCGAGTCGTCGCCCGAGAACGCCGTGACCGCGAAGGTGATCGCGAGGAGCACCGAGACTGCGACTCCGAGCACCAGCCACCGCGCTCTTGCCTGCGCCCGCCGCCGATGGGCGCGCAGCCTGGCGGCGTGTCGCGAGCGGGGAGTCGCGCTCACACGCCAACCTCGGTTGGCGGGTGAGAGGGGAAGGGTGTGGGGAACCGGGAGGTTCTCCACGCTCTCAAGAAGAAGGGGGCAGACTCAGCTCTCGCAAGACCGGAGTTCGCTTGCGCGAACTCCGGTCGCAGAAAGGCACGGGGAAACATGGTTTCCCCCGTCAACGCGAGCCAGAGGCGAGCGTTCTCATTCGGTGACCGTAGCAAGGTCGCCAGCGAGCGACAGGTTTCGGCACGTGCCCGCTGTACGATCACCGCATGGCCGGATCCGGCCCGACGATCACGATCCCGCGCTGGGTCCAGCTCGTCGGACTGCCGGTCTTGCTCGTCCTCGCGTTCCTGCTCGCGTCGACGCTGGCGCACGTCCTCTTCCTGTTCCTGACCGCGTCGGTGATCGCGTTCATGCTCAACCCGCTCGTTCGGGACCTGACGAACCTGAAGCTGCCGCGCGGGATCGCCGTCACGATCGTCTACCTGCTGTTCGCGGCGGTGGTCGGCGCGGTGCTCATCGCGATCGGCGCCGTCGCATTCGACCAGGCCCGGAGCGCGGCCGAGCGGATCGACGAGTACGTGGAGGAGGAGCGGCCCGGAACGGGCCAGACCGCCGCCGAGGAGGACATCGACGGGCTCCAGAGCTGGCTCGACGACCACGGCCTCGAGAGCATCCAGATCCGCGAGCAGGTGAACGAGTGGATCGACGGGCTCGGCGCGGGCGAGATCTCGGGCTACGCGCAGGAGGCGATCGAGTTCGCGCAGGGGGCGGCGTTCTCCGTGGTCCTCCTGCTGTTCTCGCTGATCCTCATCGTCGTCATCTCGATCTACATGCTCCTCGACATGCCGCGGCTCGAGCGGTCGATCGACTCGCGCTTCCCGCCGCACGGAGGGGCGCCGCTGACGCAGCAGATCGAGAGCGCGCTCTGGGGCTACGTGAAAGGCCAGGCCATCCTGTCCACGGTCATCGGCACGAGCGCGGGCGTCGGGATGTACATCCTCGGCGTGACGGGGCTCGTCGAGGGAGCGGAGGAGTATGCGCTCCTCTTCGGGCTCTGGACGGCGTTCATCGAGGTGATCCCGTACATCGGGCCCTGGCTCTCGGCCGTGCCGCCGGCGATCTACGCCCTGTTCGTGGATCCGATCAGCGTCATCTGGGTCGCGCTGCTCTTCCTCTTCATCTACCAGGTCGAGGGACACGTAGTCGTGCCGAATGTCATGGCGAGCGCGCTGCGGCTCCACCCGCTGCTCGTGATCTTCGGCTTGCTAGCCGGCGGCGAGCTGTACGGGATCGCCGGCGTGCTCGTGGCGCTGCCGACGATGGCCGGGCTGCGGGCGATCTGGGGGTTCTTCTCCGAACGCGTCCGGCTCGAGCAGTGGGACGAGGGCTCGCCCGACGTTCCGGTGGAGGTCGAGATCGAACCGCCGCGGGCGGCGTCGGGCTCGGACTAGGGTCCGAGGCGTGTGGGACGTCATCGCGGACGAAGCCGCGGGCGAGAGCTCGCTCTGGTCTGAGTCCCTGCTGCCCGAGGACGAGCGTAGGCTCGTCGCCGTTTTCTCGGCCCTCGCTCCCGAGGAGCTACGGGTCGGTCTCGAGACGATCTACGAGGGCTACCTCGTCCACTACGGCGAGCCGCGACTCTTCTCGCCGGCGGACGAGGACACCGCGCTCCTGCTCGGCGACTACCTCTACGCGCACGGGCTCGTGCGCGTGGCCGAGACCGGGAACGTCGCGGCGGTCGCCGACCTCGCCGAGCTGATCTCGCTCTGCGCACAGGCGCGCGCGGAGGGGCGGGACGGCGACGGAGCCGCCTGGGCGGCGACGGCAGCGCGGCTCGGCCTGGGCGGGCTCGAGCCGGCACGCGAGGACCTGCGCGTCCGGGGGGACGGGTCGGCGCTCCAGGCCGTGGCGGTCGAGGCCGCAGGTGTCGAGCAGGTACGCGAGGCGCTCGCTGCGCACGCCCGTCTCGTGGGGTAGAGTCGGGTCGCGATGACTGGCGCGCTCCCCGGGCTTCTTGCCAAGACCGCAGCCGAGGAAGGACGCGACATCGTCCTCTCGATGCTCGTCGTGGGCCTCATCTTCCTCGCGGTGATCGGGCTCGGCGAGCTCAACACCTGGGTCAGCCACCGCCGCAAGCGGGCCGGGCACTAGCGCATTTCGCCACGACCGTCGCATCATTCGCGTGCGATGCGCGCGGATCTCCAGATGCGGCCTGACCTTCCGACCGGCACCGTGACGTTCCTCTTCACGGATGTCGAGGGATCGACGCGACTTCTGCACGCCCTCGGTGCCGAGGGCTACGCGGAGGCGCTCGCCGATCATCGGCGTCTGATCCGGGAAGCCTGTTCGTCGCATGGTGGCGTCGAGGTCGATACGCAGGGGGATGCGTTCTTCTTCGCGTTTCCGACGGCGCCCGGGGGGGCAGCTGCAGCGGCAGACATGACAGCGGCGCTTGCGCCCGGCCCGATCCAGGTTCGCGTCGGTCTGCACACGGGGACGCCGCTTCTCGCCGCGGAGGGCTACGTCGGCGACGACGTCCACTTCGCGGCCCGCGTCGCAGCCAGCTCGCACGGTGGCCAGGTCGTGCTCTCGCAGGCGACTCGCGAACTCGTCGATGGCTTCACCCTCACAGATCTAGGCGAGCATCGGCTCAAGGACATCGAGCAGGCCGTCTCTATCTTCCAGCTTGGAGAGGGGAGCTTCCCGCCGCTCAAGACGATCTCGAACACGAACCTGCCGCGACCGGCGAGCTCGTTCGTCGGGCGAGACAAAGAGCTGCGGCAGGTGCTCGCCCGCATCGAGCAGGGAGCACGTCTTGTCACCCTCACAGGCCCTGGCGGCACCGGCAAGACCCGGCTCTCCATCGAGGCTGCGGCGACACTCGTCCCCGAGTACAAGGCGGGCGTCTTCTGGATCGGGCTCGCCTCCCTGCGCGACCACGCCCTCGTCACAGAGACGATCGCCCACACCCTGGGCGCCAAGGACGGCCTTGGGGGCCACATCGGCGAGCGGGAGCTGCTCCTTCTGCTCGACAACTTCGAGCAGGTCGTCGAGGCCGCACCCGAGCTCTCCGAGCTTCTCCGTGCCTGTCCGAACCTCACGTTCATCGTCACCAGCAGGGAGCTCCTGCGCGTGCAGGGCGAGGTCGAGTACCCGGTCCCCCCGCTCGCCGGAGCCGAGGCGATCGCCCTCTTCTGCGCCCGCTCACAGCTCGAACCGAGCGAGGAGATCTCAGAGCTCTGCGCCCGCCTCGACTCGCTCCCGCTCGCGGTCGAGCTCGCCGCCGGGCGCACGACGGCGCTCTCCCCGGCCCAGATCCTCGAGCGTCTCGCAGGCAGGCTCGACATGCTCAAGGGCGGCCGCGACGCCGACCCCCGCCAGCAGACGCTCCGCGCCACGATCGAGTGGTCGTACGAGCTCCTCTCGCCGGAAGAGCAAGGACTCTTCGCCCGCCTCTCCGTCTTCGCCGGGGGCTGCAGCCTGGAGGCCTCCGAGGAGGTGTGCGAGGCCGACCTCGACACCCTGCAATCGCTCGTCGAGAAGAGCCTCCTCCGCTTCACCGACGAGCGCTACTGGATGCTGGAGACCATCCGGGAGTTCGCGGCGCAGAGACTCGAGGAGGTCGAGACGCAGCGGCGCTACGTGGACCACTTCGCGGGACTCGTGTCAAGTCTCGCAGGCGACCATGCCTCCATGACCGCGAACCCTGCGGTCATGGAGCGGCTCGACGTCGAGACCGCGAACCTCCGCGCGGTCCTCCGACGGTTGCTCGAGCAGCGCAACGGCGAACAGGCGCTCGAGATTGCGGCCGCACTGGCGGATTACTGGCTCGCCCGCGGCCACTTCCACGAAGGGCTGATGTGGGTCGAGGGGGCCCTTGTGCTCGATGGAACCCGTGAAGACGCAGTTCGCGGCCGAGCGCTCTCCGCAGCCGCTGATCTCTCATGGGCTGTCGGCGATCTCGAGCGTGCACGCGCTTATGCAACCGAAAGCCTCGCGTTCGCGGAGAGCCTCGGTGAGCCGCGTGCGATTGCGCAGGCCCTGCACGACCTCGCCGAGGTCGTGACCGAGGAAGGGGACCTCGAGCATGCGAAGGCGCTGTACGAGGAGGCAATTCGTCACGCCAGAGAAGTCGATTACCCGGCTCCGGGGTCACATATCAACTTGGGGGAGATCGCGTTTCTGGAGCGAGACTACGAGCTCTCTCGTGAGCTGACGCTTCTGGCAATGGGGATCTTCCGCGAGCGGAACAATCAGCTCGGCTGCGCCACAGGACTTCTCAATCTCGCGTGTGTCGCCCTGTACTGCGGTGACGGCGAGGAAGCGCGCTCGTCGCTTCGAGAGTCCATCGGGATCTGCGTTGCCCTGCGCTACGACGCACTTGCAGCCAGCTGTGTGCAGGCGTGTGCGGGAATTCTCGCGCACACGATGCGGCCCCGTGAGGCCGCGTCACTGCTCGGAGCAAATGAGAGGCTTTTGGAGGAAATGGGCTCGCGACCCGAGGCCACGCAGCGGCAGATGAACGAGGAGACCCAGGCATTGATCCGAGCTGAACTGGACGACCGGGAAATTGCCGTGGCCTGGCAAGCCGGGAGGGAGATGGCGCTGGACGAAGCCCTATCGCTCGCGCTCACCTGCCTAGACTGATTCGCGCCGTGGCGGCCGCGCCGAGAGACCTTCGCGATTGGATCGCGCTCCTCGAGCGCGAGGGCGAGCTGCACCGCATCACCGCCGAGGTCGATCCCGACCTCGAGATCACGGAGATCACGGACCGCGTCGTGAAGGCGGGCGGGCCGGCGTCTCCTCTTCGAGAACCCGAAGGGCTCGCAGCACCAGCTCCTGATCAACCAGTTCGGCACGGAGAGGCGCATGTGCCTCGCGTTCGGCGTCGAGAGGCTCGACGACGTCGCCGCGAAGCTCGGCGACGTGCTCGACATGCAGCCGCCGCAGGGGCTCGTCGAGAAGGTCAAGGGCCTGCTCAAGCTGAAGTCGGTCGCCGACGCGCTGCCGAAGACGGTCTCGAAGGGCGCCAGTCAGGAGATCGTCCTCGAGGGCGACGAGATCGACCTCACCGCCTTGCCGATCCAGCGCTGCTGGCCGGGTGATCCTGCGCCCTTCATCACGCTTCCGGCTGTCATCACGAAGGATCCGAAGTCAGGCGTCCGCAACGTCGGCATGTACAGGATGCAGGTGATCGATCGCGGGTCGACATTCATGCACTGGCAGATGCACAAGGACGGTCGCGCGGACCTGCTCGCCTCGGAGGACGGGCGCATCCCGGTCGCGGTCGCGCTCGGGCTCGACCCGGTGACCGCCTACGCGGCGTCGGCGCCGCTCCCGCACCACCTCGACGAGCTCATGCTCGTCCGGTTTCCTGCGCGGGGAGCCGGTGGAGCTCGTGCGCTGCAAGACCGTCGACCTGGAGGTTCCGGCCAACGCCGAGATCGTGCTCGAGGGAACCGTGTCGAAGGACGACGTCGGCGTCGAGGGCCCGTTCGGCGACCATACGGGCTACTACTCGCACGCGGAGGAGTTCCCGATCTTCAGGTTGTCGGCGATCACGATGCGGCGGGACGCGATCTACCCGTCGATCGTCGTCGGCAAGCCGCCGGCGGAGGACGCCTGGCTCGGCAAGGCGACGGAGCGGATCTTCCTGCCCGCGGTCCGCATGACGCTGCCCGAGATCGTGGACTACGACCTCCCGGTCGCCGGCGCGTTCCACAACTGCGTGATCGTCTCGATCCGGAAGGCGTTCCCCGGCCACGCGCAGAAGGTCATGCACGCGCTCTGGGGCCTCGGGATGCTCTCGCTCTCGAAGTCGATCGTCGTCGTCGACGAGCACGTGAACGTGCACGACTACGCCGACGTGTTCTTCCGCGTGACCGCGAATGTCGACCCGAAGCGGGACGTCCTCATCACCGAAGGCCCGCTCGACCACCTCGACCATGCGCCCGGCCGCCAGTTCTACGGCGGGAAGCTCGGGATCGACGCGACGCACAAGCTCCCGGAGGAGGACGCGCGGCCCTGGCCGGACGAGATCGAGATGAGCGATGACGTCCGCGAGGTCGTCAGCCGCCGGTGGGAGGAGTACGGCCTCGGCGGTTTGTCGTGACAGCCGTCGGGCTAACAGTGCAGAATCACCGCGTCGCGACAGACGTCACGTCGTTGACACGTGCAGCGGTCCAGCGATTGAATCCAGCCCAGTAGGTCGAGCCCAATAGGTACAGCAGAGCGTTGACCCAGGCGTGAGCGCACCGAACGACGACACCCCGCACGTTCCCGGCCCGAGCCTCTGGCCGATCGGGTTCGCGATCGGAGTCGCTTGCCTACTCCTCGGTCTCGTCATCAGCTGGATCGTCGCGATCGCCGGCGCTGTCATCGCGGTCTTGTGCGGGCTCCTCTGGGCGCGCGACGTAACACGTGACGTTCGCGGCGAGGTTCCGGAGGTAGCGCCCGAAACGCGCGCGGTGGCGGACGTAGGGGCACCCGCAACTGCCGCTCCGGACAAGCCGCTCCCCGCGTACCCGCGCTCGAAGTTCCTCGAGGGATCGCTGATCGGCCTCAGCGCAGCGCTGGGGGCCGTGCTCACCTTGCCAGTGCTCGGCTTCATGGTGCTCCCCTCGTTCACGGACGTGGAGACGGACGACGCCGACCTGGGGCCGCTCGACAACTTCCCGGAGGGCGAGTACGTCATCGCGACGTATCTCGCCAACCCCGCGCAAGGCGAGGTTACGCGGCGCACGGCGTTCGTCCGCAACAACGGGCAGAGCGAGTCCGGCGAGCCGAGCTTCACGATCCTCTACAGCCGCTGCGTGCACATGGGCTGCCCGGTGCAGCCGAACGGCCCGATCGACGAGGAGGCGACCAAGGACGTGGGCGGAGTCGAGCTGCGCCCGGTGCTCGCGCAGTCGTTCGGCTGCCCGTGTCACGGCGGCCTGTACGACGCCGAGGGCAACCGGACCGCCGGCCCGCCGGTGCGCTCGCTCGACCGCTACACGTTCTCGATCAGGAACGGGAATCTCGTCCTGCACGACCTGTACGCCGTCGGCAGCGTGAGCGGCACGGGGGCCAACGCGACGATCTCGAGGTACCCGTGGTCGACTCCGGGAACGCACGTCGACGGCCTCGAGGCGTGGCTGTATCCGATCGTCCCGAGCCAGGTGACGGGCTAGGCGATGGCGACGCAGAAAACACGCCGGCAGAGCCTCGTCGACACTGCTGTCCTCGCACCACTCGACTGGGTCGACGAGCGCACGGCGTTCGTCCGCGGTACGAAGTGGTTCCTCTTCCGCAACGTCCCTCGAGACATCAGCTGGGCCCAGACGCTCGGCTTCGCCTCGCTCATCGCGTTCGGCGCGCAGGCGCTGACCGGTGTGATCCTCGCCATGTACTACAAGCCGTCGTCCGAGATCGACCCGATCACCGGCACGCCCATCGCGTATTCGTCCATCGAGCACATCACGAACGACGTCACGCTCGGCTGGCTCGTGCGCGGCATGCATCGCTGGGGAGCGAGCGTCTTCATCATCCTGCTCTTCCTGCACATGGGCCGGGTGTTCCTCTTCGGCGCCTACAAGTACCCGCGCGAGCTGAACTGGATCATCGGCGTCCTCATCCTCGTGACCGGGATGCTCATGGGCTTCACGGGCTACCTGCTGCCCTGGGACCAGACCGCGTACTGGGCGACGGTCGTCGGGATCAACCTGAACGGCACCGCACCCTTCCTGGGGCCGTGGCTCGCCGCGTTCCTCGCGAGCGGTCCCGAGATCACCTCGGACGCGCTGCCCAAGTGGTACTCGCTGCACATGCTGGTGCTCCCCGGCGCGATCATCGCGCTGATCATCGTCCATCTCTACCTCGTCGCCCGGCTCGGCGTCATGTCCCCGCCGTGGTCGAAGGAGGAGGCCGGTCGTGAGCGCGCCGCGTCGCAGCCGACCGGCGCGCGTGAAGGGCTCGTCCGCGGCGGTACGGGCCGAGGGTCGAGCTGATGGCGAAGGATCTCGGCGAGCTGAACCGCGAGGACAACGCCCGGTACAAGGACGACGTCAAGAAGGAAGGCAAGCCGTTCTACCCGTACGCGATGTGGCACGACACGGTCATGGGCTTCATCGTCGTGCTCGTGATCATCGGTCTCGCGGTGATCTGGTACTGGGACGCGGACGGCGTCGAGCCGGGCGTCCTCGGCCCGCTCTACACCGAGCCCGCGGACCCGGGGACGACCGACTTCATCCCGCGTCCCGACTGGTACTTCTATTTCCTCTTCTACCTCCTCCGGATCTTCGAGTGGCCCGAAACGGTCGTCATCGCGACCGTCGGGATCCCGACGCTCTTGCTCATCCTGCTGATCGCGCTGCCGTTCTACGACCGCAGCCGCGAGCGCAGGCCCTCGCGCCGTCCCGTCGCCATGATCGCCGCCGTCCTCACCGTGATCTCGATGGGCGTGCTGACGTGGAAAGGCGCGACCGCGACCGAGGCGCTCGGCTCCGAGCTCATCCTCCTCGTTCCCGAATGGGCGGAGGAGCAGGGGTTCGCCGGCGATCCGGAGGCCGTGCAGGGCGCGGAGCTCTTCGCCGTCTCCGGCTGTCTCAACTGCCACACGTACATGGGCCAGGGGTCGGGGAATCTCGGTGCGCCGGACCTCACGGAGGTGGGCCAGACGAACGACCAGGCGTACTTCATCCGCTACCTGACGAACCCGGCCGAGTTCGGCAACACCGTCATGGGCTCGTACGCGTACCTCGGGCAGGAGAACCTGGCGGCGCTCGGCGCCTTCCTCGAGGCATCCAAGGGCCCCGGCTCCCAGGACGACGGATAACCCTCGCCACGTAGCCTTGCGCTCGTGCGCGTTTTCCTCGGAGTCACCGGAGCCTCGGGCGCTCCGTACGCCGAACGCCTCCTTCGCGTGCTGGCGGCCGCCGACTGCGAGATCGGGCTCACGGCCTCGGGGTCCGGGATCGAGGTGCTCGCGACCGAGCTCTACGGCGATCCGTCGTTGCCGCGCGAGGAGGTGCTCGAGCGGTTTGTCGGCGATGCGACCGAGCAGGTCACGCTCTACGGCGAGGGCGACTTCTCCAGCCCGTACGCGAGCGGCTCCGCGCTCGTGGACGCGTACATCGTCTGCCCCTGCTCGATGTCCACGGTCGGGACGCTCGCCTCGGGAGCGATGCAGAACCTCATCCATCGTGCCGCGTCGGTCGCGCTCAAGGAGCGGCGGAAGCTCGTCCTCGTCCCGCGCGAGACGCCGCTCTCGTCCATCCATCTGCGCGGCCTCGCGACCCTGAACGACGCGGGCGCGATCATCCTCTTCGCCGCGCCTGGCTTCTACCACGCGCCGACCTCGATCGACGATCTCGTGGACTTCGTGGTCACCCGCTGCCTCGACCAGATCGGCATCGCGAACCCGGATGCGAAGCGGTGGGGCGCGTGAGCGACCTCGGTCAGCTCGTCGGCGGGTTCCGGATCTCGCAGGCGATCTCGGCGGCAGTGGCGCTCGGGGTGCCGGATGCCCTCGCCGATGGGCCGCGGTCGAGCGGGGAGCTAGCCGCCGAGATCGAAGCGCATCCTTCGTCCCTCTATCGGCTTCTCCGGGCGCTCGCGAGCGTCGGCGTCCTCACCGAGAGCGACGGCCGCTTCGCGCTGACCCCCATGGCGGAGTCGCTGCGGACCGACGCGCCCGACTCCCTCGCCTCCTGGGCGGTCTTCATGGGTCGCCCGTACCAGTGGCAGGTCTGGGCAGGCCTGGCGGACACCGTCCGGAGCGGGGAGACCGCATTCGAGCGGATCCACGGCGAGGACGCCTGGACGTATCGCGCCCGCCACCCCGAGGAGAGCGCGTACTTCGACCGCGCGATGGAAGGGCGCATCCGCCGGTCGCAGACCGCGCTTCTCGCCGCGTACGACTTCGGCCGCTTCAGCCGCATCGTCGACGTCGGCGGAGGAAACGGCGCCCTGCTCGCGGCGATCCTCAGCGCGCACCCTGGCGCGAAAGGCATCCTCGTCGACCAGGAGCATGTCGTATCGGCGGCGCCTGCCTTGCTCGAGAGCGCGGGAGTCGCCGACCGCTGCCAGGTCGTGGCCGGCAACTTCTTCGAGTCCGTCCCCGTGGACGGTGACGCCTACATCCTGAGCGCGATCATCCACGACTGGGACGACGAGGACGCCGCCCGGATCCTCTCGACGGTGAGGCGCTCGATTCCGGCGGACGGCACGCTGCTGCTCTACGAGCGCATCGTGGGCGCACCGAACGAGGATGCCGAGACGAAGTTCATGGACCTGACGATGCTCGTGGTGCTCGGCGGCCGCGAGCGGACGCGCGACGAGTTCGATCGTCTGCTCTCGTCCTCCGGCTTCCGTCTGAAGGACGCAATCCCCGCCGCCGCGCACTTCGTCATCGAAGGCGAGCCCGTATGAGCGGGCGCACGAGTTACGAGGCGGGGCGGCTCGGGGCCGACGAAGTCCGCGGGATGTTCGACCGCATCGCACCTGTGTACGACGTGATGAACCGACTGATGACGGCCGGGCTCGACAGGCGCTGGCGGCGCCTCGCGGTGCAGGAGGTCGTGTGGCCCGGAGACCGCGTCCTCGACGCGTGCTGCGGGACCGGCGACCTCGCGGTCGAGGCCGAGCGCCGAGGCGCGCGCGTGGTCGGGCTCGACTTCTCGGAGCGGATGCTCGAACGCGCGCAAGCGAAGTCGGGGACGATCGAATGGGTGTGCGGCGACGCGCTCGCGCTTCCCTTCGACGAGGGTGGGTTCGACGCGGCGACGGTCGGCTTCGGCGTCCGCAATCTCGAGGACCTCGCAGGTGGGCTCGGCGAGCTTCGTCGCGTCCTGCGGCCTGGCGGCAAGCTCGCGGTGCTCGAGATCACACGTCCGCGCGGGCTCCTGCGGCCGTTCTTCCAGCTCTGGTTCGACGTGCTGGTGCCGCTGGCCGGGAGGATCCTGCCTGGCGGGAAGGCGTACACCTACCTGCCGGCGAGCGTGCGCCGCTTCCCCGGCCCCGAGGATCTCTCGACGCTGCTCGAGAGCGCGGGCTTCGAGGACGTGCGCTTCCGCTTGCTCGGAGGCGGCAGCGTCGCGCTGCACGTGGCGGAGCGACCGCTGTGAGCGCGCAGCAGGCGCAGGGCGTCCTTCTCGAGGCGAAGCCGTTCTTCGACGTTCTCGAGGAGCGGCTCGAGGTCGCCGTCGCCCGCTACCCGGGCCTCGTCGAGGCCGTCGGCCGGAACGCGGTGGCCGCCGGCGGCAAGCGCCTGCGCCCGCTGCTCGTCCACCTCACGTCGACGGACCGCGAACGGGCACTGCGCGGCGCGGTGGCCGTCGAGCTCGCCCACGTCGCGACGCTCGTCCACGACGACCTCATCGACGGCGCGGAGCTGCGGCGCGGCCGCTCCTCGGCGTGGCACGAGCACGGCGAGGCTGCCGCCCGGGCGGGAGGGGATTACCTCTTCGCGCGCGCGTTCGGGGAGCTCGCGGAGGCCGGAGACCTCGAAGGCGTCGAGATCCTCGCCCGCGCCTGCCTCGCGATCGTGCGCGGCGAGGCGATGCAGCGGCGCCAGGCGAACGACCCGGACACTCCGATCGAGGACTACCTGGCGCGCATCGAGCTGAAGACGGGAAGGCTCTTCGAGGCCGCGTGCCTGCTCGGGTCGCGCGAGCGGCGGCTCGGGAACTTCGGTCTCGCGCTCGGGATCGCGTTCCAGATCGCGGACGACATCCTCGACTGCGTCGGCGAGACGATCGAGACCGGGAAGATCCCGGGCGCCGATCTCCGCGAGGGCGTGCCGACCCTTCCCCTCGTGCTCGCCGCGCAGGAGGACGAGGTCGTGCGACGCGCGCTCGCCGGCGGGCCGCTGGAAGGCGCCCTCGTCCGCGTCGCCGCGACGAGCGCGCTCGACCGGTCTCGGGACGTCGCGCTCGACTACGCTAGGAAGGCGAGGAGCTTCCTTCGAGACGAGCCCGAGCTGGAGGCTCTCACGCACATCGTCATCGACCGGGAGAGGTGAGTGGTCGCTCCGGGAGCTACAGCACTGCTTCGCGCGGCTGCAAACACATCGCCTGCCGTCGTCCTCGGTCGGCCACATACCTTTGGGTATGCGGCCTCCCTGCGTCCTAGGCATGCTCGGTTTTCGCCGGCGAATCAGCACCGTAGCTCCCGGAGCAACCACTAGTGGCCGTCGTCGAGTCGAGCACCCTGGACGGCGTCCGGGAGAAGGTCGAAAGCGGACAGCGGCTCGACTTCGAGGACGGCCTCGCGATCCTCGAGGTGGACGACGTGCTCGCGCTCGGCGAGCTTGCGGATCTCGCGCGGCGCCGGCGGGGCGGTACCGACGAGGTCTACTTCGTCCAGAACCTCTACGTGAACCAGACCAACGTCTGCCGCGTGAAGTGCAAGTTCTGCGCCTTCGCCGCGACGAGCAAGCAGCCGCAGGCGTACACGATCACCGCCGACGAGCTCGTCGAGGACGTCCTGCATCAGCGCGAGGTGACCGGGTTCACCGAGATCCACATGGTGAACGGCGAGAACCCGCACGTGGACTTCGGCTTCTACCGCGACACGATCGCCGCGCTTCACGCGGCGCTGCCCGACGTGCACCTCAAGTGCTACACGGCGTCCGAGATCCACCACATGACGACGCTCTCCGGGCTCACGCACGAGGAGGTGCTGTGCGAGCTCAAGGATGCCGGGCTCGGCTCGCTTCCGGGCGGAGGCGCCGAGGTGTTCGCCGACCGCGTGCGCCGGCTGGTCGCGCCGGGAAAGGAGAGCCCCGAGATCTGGTTCCACGTGCACGACACGGCCCACAAGCTGGGAATCCCCACGCACTGCACGATGCTCTACGGCCACGTCGAGACGTACGAGGAGCGCGTCGACCACGTGATCCGCCTCCGCGACCAGCAGGACCGGACGGGCGGGTTCCTTGCGTTCATCCCGCTCGCATTCCATCCCGAGAACACCGTCTTCGAGCGGCGTGGCTGGCGGCACACGACCGGCACGGACGACCTCAAGATGCTCGCCTTCTCGCGGCTGATGCTCGACAACATCCCGAACGTCAAGGCCTACTGGATCATGATGGGGATGCCGCTCGCAGCCGTCGCGCTCCACTTCGGGGCAAACGACGTCCAGGGGACGGTCGTGCGGGAGGAGATCTTCCACGCCGCCGGGGCTCGGACGGAGACGGAGCAGAAGATCGACGAGCTCGTCCGCTACGTGCGCGAGGCCGGCCGCATCCCAGTCCAGCGCGACACGCTCTACAAGGAGCTACGACGGTGGGCATGACCGAGTTCGTCTCCGCTGTCCCGATCATCCCGGCGCGCGACGTCGACGCGGCGACGGTGTGGTACCGCGACGAGCTCGGGTTCGAGGTGTTCCACGTCGAGCCCGAGTACGGGATCGTGGGACGCGGCGAGTCGTGGGTCCACTTCTGGGGGCCGAGCGACATCGCGCCGGAGGCGTCGAACACGATGATCCGCCTCGGAGTGCACGGCATCGACGCGCTCTACGCCCACTGTCAGGAGCGCGGGATCGTCCATCCGAACGCTCCGCTCGTGGAGCAGCCGTGGGGCTTCCGCGAGTTCTCGGTGACGGATCGTGACGGGAACCTCGTCACCTTCTTCGAGCCGCCGACCGACCACGACCCGAGGGACGACGAAGACTCGTGATCAGGCAATGACCATTCGGCTGGGCCGCATCTCGTACGTGAACATGGCGCCCGTCTTCTACGGGCTCGAGTCGGATGCGGAGCAGATCGAGGGCGTGCCCACGGAGCTCACGCGCATGCTCCTCGACGGCGACATCGACCTCGCGCCCATCCCGTCGATCGACTACGCGCGGAATGCCGACCGGTTCCGGATCCTCCCCCGCATGTGCGTCTCGTCGGAGGGCGCCGTCGACTCGATCCAGCTCGTGACGAAGCTCTCGTTCGGGCAGATCCGCTCCGTCGCGGTGACGTCCGAGAGCGCGACGAGCGTCGTGCTCGTGCGCATCCTCCTCCCGAATGCCGAGATCGTGCCGCTCGGGCTGGACGCGGACGCGAAGCTCCTCATCGGCGACGCGGCTCTCCGGAGCGCGTTCGAGGACCCGACCCCGCACTTCGACCTCGGCCGCCTCTGGCTCGAGCGGACCGGTTTGCCGATGGTGTTCGCCGTCTGGGCCGCGCCGGAGCCGCTCGTTGACGGCCTGGTCGAGCTCGAGCACTCGCTCGTCGCGTCCGTGCGGCTCGCGCGGGCCGAGCCCGAGCTCCTCGCCCACCGCGCGAGCGAGACGTACGGCTACCCCGCAGGCTTCCTCGCGCGCTACTTCGAGAAGCTCCGCTACAGCTTCGGCCCGCGCGAGCGCGCCGGCCTGTACACGTTCTTCGAGATGGCCAGGGACGTCGGCGAGCTCGACCACGTGCCCGAGCTCAGGTTCGTGCGCGAGGAGGTGCCGGCGTGACCACGTCCGTAGGGGCGAGATACATCTCGCCCCTACAAGACCAGGCACCGGCGATTCGCGACGCCGTCGAGAAGGCGCTCTCGGGCGAGCGGATCTCGGACGAGGACGCGGTCGCGCTTCTCCGGTCGCGAGACCTCGTCTCCGTCGGCAGGGTCGCGAACGAGGTCCGCAACCGCATGACCGACCCCTCTCGGGTCACGTTCATCGTCGACCGGAACCTGAACTACACGAACGTCTGCGTCACCGACTGCGACTTCTGCGCCTTCTACCGTCGCCCCGGCGACCAGCGCGAGGGCTACCTGCTCCCGAAGCCGGTCATCTTCAAGAAGATCGAGGAGACGCTCGCGATCGGCGGCACCGGCCTGCTCATGCAGGGCGGGCACCACCCCGACCTCGGGATCGAGTACTACGAGGACCTCTTTCGCTCGATCAAGGCGCGCTACAAGATCCACCTGCACGCCCTCTCGCCGCCCGAGATCCAGCACGTCTCGCGGCGTTCCAAGCTGACCGTCGCCGAGACGCTGACGCGCCTGCGCGATGCCGGGCTCGACTCGGTTCCGGGCGGAGGCGCGGAGATCCTCGTCGACCGCGTGCGGCGGATCATCGCGCCGAAGAAGACGAAGACCGACGAGTGGCTCGACGTCATGCGCCAGGCGCACCGCCTCGGCATGTCGACGACCGCGACGATGATGTACGGGCACGTCGAGACGCTCGAGGAGCGGGTCGAGCACATGCGGCGGATCCGCGAGCTCCAGGACGAGACCCGCGGCTTTCGCGCGTTCATCTCCTGGACGTTCCAGCGGGACGGCAACCGGATGGACGACGTCGTCTCCGACGAGGCGAGGCCGACCTCCTTCGACTACCTGCTGACGCAGGCGGTCTCGCGCATCTACCTCGACAACGTGCCGCACATCCAGTCGTCCTGGGTCACGCAGGGGATGAAGGTCGGCCAGGTCGCGCTCTCGTTCGGCGCCGACGACATGGGCTCCGTGATGATCGAGGAGAACGTCGTGTCCGCGGCAGGCACGACGCACCGCACGACGACGGACGAGCTCGTGCACCTCATCCGCTCGGCAGGGAAGATCCCGGTGCAGCGCGACACGCTGTACCGCGACGTCAAGGTCTTCGCCTAGTCCTCGCGGTCGACCGCTTCGCGCAGGAACGTGGTGAGGATCCCGAAATAGAGCTCCGGCTCGTCGAGCCACGGGAAGTGGCCCGCCCCGGGGACGATCTCGAAGCGGCAGATCCCGGCGCGGAGGCCTTCCACGATCTCGCGTGAGGCCTCGACGGGCGTTACCGCCTCGAGCTCGCCCACGCAGACGAGCGTCGGCCGGTCGATCCTCGGCAGCTGATCGACGACGTCGAGCGACCGGAAGAGGTCCATGCCGCGCAGGCCCACGTCCGGATTCCGGATCCTGCGCGCGAGCTGACCCTCGTCCGGCACGTTCGGGCCGAACGCGGCGAAGCAGCGCGCCCACTCGTCGGGGCTCACTGCCTCCTCACCGAAGTCACGTCGCGCGATCTCCGCGACCTCGTCGCCCCCCGCGCGGCGGAAGCCCTCGACCAGCCGCTCGAGGTCGAAGCGGGCCATGGTCCCCTGGAGCACGAGCGCGCCCGCGTGCCCTGGATGGCGGGCGCCGTACAGCAGGACGATCCAGCCGCCCATCGAGTGACCGAGGACGACCGGGCGCACGATCCCGAGCGCGTCGCAGAACGCGCGGATGTCGTCGGCGCAGGCCTCGAAGCTCCAGTCGCTCGGGTCTCCCCACTCCGAGCGGCCGTGGCCACGCAGGTCGAGGTAGACGACCTGAGCGACGCGCGTGAGACGCGCGAAATCGGGCTTGAAGTACGAGTGGTCGTAGCTGCCCGGGCCGCCGTGGATGAGAACGACCGTCGGCCGGTCGCGCATCGTCTCTCCGTCCGGGACGACGCGAGGCCCGTCGACGTCGTACCACAGGCGTGTCCCGTTGACGTGTACGTCCATGCGCGCGGCCTTACCTCATCTCGTCCGTCACGCGACGACTACGCCTGCACGAGCCTGTAGATCGCGCCAGAGTCGCTGAACACGATCGAGCCGTCGGGTGTCTGGATGACGTCGATCGTGCACTCCGGGACGACCGGTGTGAGGTTCCGCAGACGGCCCGGGCGCGAGGGATCTATACGGAGCGCGAGCATCCCGCGCCCGTGGTTCTCGCACATGAGGAACCGGCCGCGGAGCGAGGGGTGACGGTTCCCCGAGTAGTAGACGATCCCGACCGGGGAGGTGCGATCGTCCCCGTAGTCGTAAAGCGGTGGCGTCACGCCGCGCGCCCGTGCCGCGCCCTGGTGCTCCGGGTAGCCGTAGTGGTGGCCGGGCATGACGAGGTTGATCTCGTCGTGCGCCTCGGGCCCGCTCTCGCCGGCGACGGCGTTGCGGCTGCCCGGGAAGAACGCGAGGTCGAACGCGTTCTTGAATCCCGTCGCCCAGGCGCGCGGCGCGCGGCCGCCGTAAGGGTTGTCGCCGGGCGCCTTCCCGTCGCGCGTCACGCGAAGGATCTTCCCCCGCAGGCCGTCGAGCTCGTCCGTCCCGGGCGGCAGGCTGCGGCCGAGGAAGCCCGACGGCACGTAGAGCATCCCGTCGGGGCCGAAGACGAGGCTGTAGACGTTGTCGAAGATCGAGGCGGGAATCGTGAACAGCACCCGCGGCGAGGTTCCCCGACCGTTCACCTCCTTGTAGCGGACGATGAGCGACCGCGAGGGAAGGCCGGTCCGCTTGTGGGGGATCTGCGTCACGACGTAGACGAAACGGTTGCGGGCGAAGTCCGGATCGAAAGCGATCCCGGAGAGCCCGCCGTGGTAGAAGCGCGTCCAGCGGATCCCGTATTCGGCGTTCACCTCCGCCCACGGCGTCGGGTCGACCGATCCGTCCCGCCGGATCACCCGGATGTCCCCGCCCCAGAGCTCGGAGTAGAAGATCCGGCCGTCCGGAGCGGCCGCGAGGCCCGCCGGGTAGTTCGCGCCGGTGATGCGGCTCGCCCTGAACCGCGGCAGGGTCTCGGTACGCGGCGCCGTGCGCAAGGGCGTGACCTGCTCCGTCCCGCGGGCGATCTGTTCCGGCTTCGCGGCGGTCGATGTCGTGTCCGCCTGCCCGCTCCCTGCCTCCGGTTCCGACGAACCCGAGCACCCGCTCGCAAGGCAGGCTGCTGCCACGATCGCGACCAGGCCCGCCCTCATCGCCGGGGAGGATGCCACGGGGCGCTCAGTCCGTGTTCGTAACGTGTAAGAACCTGCAAATGGCCGGTTCTGGTCCGGGTACCCTCGACCAGCCGTGCTTCGCCTCGCTCTCGCACTCGGCCTCGCCGGGCTGGCTCTCGCGGTCGCCGGGCCGGCTACGGCAGCGACGACGCAGCTCCTGCCCGGGGTGACCTACGAGCCCACCGTGCAGTTCACGCCGCACGGGCCGGTTGCGATGCACGTCGTCCGCGGACCGCGCCCGAACGGGCTCTTCAAGCTGCGGCCGGTGCTCTCCAACGAGAAGGTGGTCGGGCGGGAGACGGTGAGCTCGATGCAGCGCCGGCTCACGACCCAGGCCACGTCGGTCGGCATCAACGCCGACTTCTATGCGTCGAAGAAAGGCGGGCCGAGCGGCATCTTCATGCGCGACGGCGTCCTCGTCAGCGATCCCAACGAGGGCCGCTCGAGCGCCGGCATCACGCTCGACGGGCTCCTCGACATCCGGAAGGTGCGGCTCTTCGGCACCTGGCGCGGGCTCGGGCAGCGCCGCGCGGTCAACGCGTACAACCAGGCCCCCGGGACGAACGGGATCGCCCTCTTCACCTCGGATTGGGGGTCGGCGACGCCGCGAGTGCAGGGTGCGCTCTCGGTGATCCTGAGCCCGTTCGACCCGGCGACCCCGAATGCCGACCTGTTCGGACAGGTCGTGGACTCGCGACAGAGCCCGACGGTGCCGATCGCCCCTGGCACCGCGGTTCTGGTCGCGCGTGGGACGGCCGCCCAGAAGCTGTCGGTCGAGGCGCCGCTCGGCACCACCGTGGCGATTCGCCTCATCCTCCAGCCCGGGTGGGAGACGGTCGCGGATGCGATCGGCGGCGGGCCGGTGCTCGTCCGTGACGGCGCGCCCGTGTTCCGCGCGAACGAGGCGTTCACGACGCAGCAGCTCGGCCCGCGGCATCCGCGCTCGGCCGTCGGCCAGACCGCGGACGGACGCATCATCATGCTCGCGGTCGACGGCCGCCAGCCCGGGTACTCGGTCGGCATGACGAACTTCGAGCTGGCGCAGGCGATGTCACGGCTGGGCGCCGCGAGCGCGATGGCGCTCGACGGCGGCGGCTCGACGACGATCGCGTTCGAGGGAACGGTGTTCAACCGGCCGTCGGACGGGCGCGAGCGGCCGATCTCGAGCGCGCTGATGCTCTCCTACTCGGGCGTCTACGCGCCGCCGCCCGCCGAGACCGTCCAGTCGCCGAACGGCGACGGAGTTGCGGAGGAGCAGGCGCTCGGGTTCAAGATCGTCCGGCCGTCGGACGTGACCGTGACGCTCACGGCGCCCGGGAGCGTCGTCGCTTTCCAGGAGACGCTCGCACGCGAGCCAGGGACCTACGAGGTGCCTTTCCCGCCGCTGCCCCCGGCGCCTCCTCCGCCACCCGAAGGCCAGCCGCCCCCGCCGCCCGCCGAGCCCCAGCCTGCCGCCGAGGGGCGCTGGACGATGCAGGTCACCGCCACGGACGACGAGGGGCTCACCTCGTCCACGGTCGCGTCGCTTCTGGGTCAACTCGACGCTCGGGTTCCTGAAGGTGCAGCCGCGGACGCTGCTCGTCCCGCCGCGCGGCCGGAGCGCGACGATCGCGTGGACGCAGACGCGTGCCGCGCAGGTGACGGTGACCGTGGAGACGATGAGCGGGATCCCGGTGCGAACGGTCGTCAAACGCCGCTTCGAGCCCGGGCAGGCGTCCGTAGCCTGGAACGGGCTCACGGCGCGGGGACGCCAGGTGTTCGGCGGCACGTACCGGATTCGCGTCGCGGCGCGAAACGAGGTCGGGCCCGTCTCGCTCGACCAGCCGCTGCGCGTACGCCGCGTCGCCGGCGCGCGGTAGCGCCGGACATGTCGCCTGCGCAGTAGCCGAGCGCAGCCGCCATCCCTCTCTAGACTCCCGCGATGCCGTCAGCCGCCATGGTCGTCCTCGCGTCCGTCCTGAGCGAGATCACCGACACGGTGACGTCGGCGATCGGCGACTACGGCCTCTACGCCGTCTTCGGCCTCATGCTCGTGGACGCGGTTCTCCCGGCCGCGAGCGAGGTCGTGATGGTCTACGGAGGCGCGGTTGCGTCCGGCGCATTCGTCGGCCAGGACGTCGTTCTGTTCGGCTCCACGATCGACGAGGGCCTCCCCGCGTACCTCGCGATCGCCCTCGCCGGAACAATCGGGTACACGATCGGCTCGATCATCGGCTGGGCGATCGGGCTCTACGGCGGCCGGCCGTATCTCGAGCGCCATGGGCGCTGGCTCCATCTCGACAAGCACAGGCTCGATCGCGCCGAGCGCTGGTTCGAGCGCTGGGAGGACTGGGCGGTCTTCCTCGGCCGCCTGACGCCCGTCGTGCGCTCTTTCGTCTCCATTCCCGCGGGAGTCATGGAGACCCCGTTCGTCCGCTACACGCTGCTCACACTCGCGGGCTCGGCGATCTGGTGCTTCGCGTTCGCGGGCGCCGGTTATCTCGCCGGCGAGAACTGGGAGGACTTCCACCACGCCTTCAGGTACCTCGACTACCTCATCGCCGGGATCGTCGTCGCGGTCGCAGGCTGGCTCGTCTGGCGCTGGCTGCGGAAGCGCCGCGCGTCCCAGGAAACCCCGTTGCCCTGACGAAAATGAGCCCGGAAGGCTCTCGGTAGACTCGCCCACGGTGACCGCCCGCGCCCCGATCCCGCTCGTCGACGTCAAGGCGCAGTACGCGCCCCTCCTCCCGCAGATCCGGCAGGCGATCGACGACGTGCTCGAGAACGGCCAGTTCGTGTTCGGCCCGAACGTCAGCGCGTTCGAGGAGGAGGCAGCGCGCTATCTCGGCGTTCGCGAGACGATCGGCGTCGCCAACGGGACGGACGCGATCGTGCTCGTGCTGAACGCACTCGAGATCGGCCCCGGCGCCGAGGTCATCTGCCCCGCCTTCACGTTCTACGCGACGGCAGAGGCGATCGCCCGCGTGGGCGCGACCCCCGTCTTCGCGGACATCGACCCGCAGACGTTGAACCTCGATCCCGACCGCGTCGCCGAGAAGATCACGCCTCGGACGAAGGCGATCGTGCCCGTGCACCTGTTCGGGCGCCCGGCACCTCTCGCCGAGCTCTCCAAGCTCGGGCTGCCGCTGATCGAGGACGCCGCCCAGGCGTTCGGCTCGCCCGACATCGCGGGTGCCGGCGTCGCCTCGACCTTCAGCTTCTACCCGACGAAGAACCTCTTCGGGCTCGGCGACGGCGGTCTCGTCGCCTCGAGCGACCCGGAGCTGGCCGAGCGCGTCCGCCTGCTGCGCTTCCACGGCTCGAAGTCGAAGCGCATCTTCGAGTACGTCGGCACGAACTCGCGTCTCGACGAGATCCAGGCCGCCGCGCTGCGGATCTTCCTCCGCGAGCTCGACGGCTGGACGGCGCTTCGTCGCGAGGCCGCCGGCCGCTACCGCGAGCTCGGCCTCGGCGAGGCGTGCGACGTGCCGGCGGACGAGCCCGGCCACGTCTACCACCTCTTCGTCTCCCGCTCGCCGCACCGCGACGAGATCCGGGCAGCACTCGGCGAGGTCGGGATCGCGAGCGCCGACTACTACGAGCCGCCGCTCCATCTCCAGCCGGCGCTGCGGTATCTCGGCTACTCGGAGGGCGACTTCCCGGAGACCGAGCGGGCCGCGAAGGAGAACTTCTCCGTCCCGCTCTGGGCGGGCATCAGCGCCGAGCAGCAGGAGCGGGTCGTCGAGACCGTGCTGGCTATGACGCGGGTCCCAGCGTCGTGAGAAGCGCGGCGTCATGAGAAGCCCCGTCAACCGCCACCGCCTGTGGCAGGTCGGAGTCGATGCCGCGCTCGTCGCATCCGCGTGGCTCCTCGCCTGGTTCATCCGCTTCGACGGGTTCGACCGGCCCGTCTACTACCGCCGCTACCACGAATGGGACGTCGTGCTGCTCGTCGTCGCGATCGCGATCCCGGTCTTCGTGGGGTTCGGCTTCTACAACCGCTGGTGGCGGTACGTCTCGACGCGGGACATGTGGGGCGCGGCGCGCGGCGTTGCAGGTGCAGGCGTGGCGACGTTCCTCGTGTTCACGCTCCTCGACTTCCATCCGGCGCGGGTGCCGCGCGGGATCTGGATCCTCTACGCGCTCCTCCTGCTCGCCTTCGTGTCCGGGTCCCGCCTGCTCGCGCGCAGCCTCCTCGAGCGCCCCGCGGCCAGATCGGTCGTCGCCCGCGGCAAGGAGGTCATCGTCGTCGGCGCCGGGGAAGCCTCGAACCAGATCCTCAAGGAGATGCACCGCACGCCCGAGCTCGGCTACACGCCGATCGGCCTCGTCGACGACGATCCGCGCAAGAAGAACCTCCGCCTGCACGGCGTGCGCGTCCTCGGCACGACCGACGAGCTCCAGCACATCCTGCGCGACCGAAAGCCGGACGAGCTCCTGATCGCGATTCCATCGGCCTCGGGCGAGCAGCGCGAGCGCATCGTCGAGATCGCCCGCGCGGAGCGCATCCCGGTGAAGACGCTCCCGGGCCTCGCGGAGATGATCTCCACCGACTTCAACCTCACGGGGCAGATCCGGCCCGTGGAGGTGGAGGACCTCCTCGGCCGCGAGCCGGTCGAGGTCGACCTCGACTCGATCGCCGGCTATCTGACCGGCGAGGTCGTGCTCGTCACCGGCGCCGGAGGCTCGATCGGCGCGGAGCTCTGCCGGCAGATTGCGCGCGTCGGCCCGACTCGCCTCGTGCTCGTGGACAACGGCGAGCGCGGCCTGTTCGAGATCGAGCGCGAGCTCGTGGACGAGCGAAGCTTCCACGCGACCGCCGCCGTCCTCGCGGATGCGGGGAACGCGACGAAGATTCGGCAGGTCTTCGAGAAGTACCGGCCCGCGGTCGTGTTCCATGCCGCCGCGTACAAGCACGTGCCGCTCGTGGAGGCGAATCCGGTCGAGGCCGTTCGCAACAACACGCTCGTCACGCGAACGGTCGCCGACGCTGCGGTCGAGTTCGGCGCGAAGCGCTTCGTCCTCGTCTCGACGGACAAGGCCGTGAGCTCGAAGAACGTCATGGGGCAGACGAAGGCGCTCTGCGAGTGGCTCGTGGAGGCGTGGGGCCACCGCTCGGACACGCCCACGAAGTTCTGCGGCGTCCGCTTCGGGAATGTCCTCGGCTCGTCGGGCAGCGTGATCCCGACCTTCCGCAGGCAGATCGGGCGCGGCGGGCCGGTCACCGTGACCCATCCCGAGATGACGCGCTACTTCATGACGATCCCCGAGGCCGTGCAGCTCGTCATCCAGGCCGGTGCGATCGGCGGCCGCGGCCAGATCTACGTGCTCGACATGGGCGATCCCGTGCGCATCGTCGACCTCGCGGACACGATGATCAGGCTCTCGGGCAAGGAGCCCGGGAGGGACATCGAGATCGAGTTCGTCGGCGCACGGCCGGGCGAGAAGCTCCACGAGGAGCTGTGGTCGGACGACGAGACCGTCACGCCGTCGGCGCACGAGGCGATCCTGCTCGTCACGCGGCCTGCGGTGGACGCCTCGTGGCTCGATGCCGAGCTCGACGGGCTCGCGCAGCTCGTCGAGGAGGGCGAGACCCTCGAGCTCGTCGGACGCCTGAACGCCGTCATCGCCGAGCGGCGCTCGGGCGTGCCGCTCGAAGACGGCGCGGGCGCCGCCGAGGCGACGCCCGCATCCAGGTCCGTCTAGCTCACCTCAGGCGCCGGGGATCTTCATCAGCAGGAGCTGACCGCCCGAGCGCTTGAACGTCCAGTCCGGGCCTGCCGGCGCCACGATGTCTGGGCCGGGCGCGGCCTCGACCCACAGCGTCGTCGCCTGCACGTCGACGAGGAACCAGCCGGGCCCAAAGACCGCCGAGGCGTCGACGACGCCGCTGGATTCCCAGGCGCCGAGGCTGCTGAGGCCACTCGGGTCGACGTCCGTCGGGCCTTCGTCCGCGGCCTGGTCGACCTTCGCGACGACCTCGGGTGCGCCGCCCGCGAGCGGGACGCGCCAGATGCGCGCGGTCGTCGCGTTCGGATCCGAGGTCGGGAGTGCGAACTGCTGCGACGAGCCCGGATCCTCCTGCACGAGCAGGCTCCCGTTGGCCGTCGTCTCGACGTTGTCAGGCTGGTGGATCTCGCCGAGCGTCTTGACCGGATTGTCGTCGCCCTGAACGAGGATCGAGAGCTTCGCCTTCAGGGGATCGCTCGGATCGAGCTCGAGCCTCCAGACGCGGCCGTTGGTCGACGTCGTGAGCGGGTTCGCCGCCCCGGCCGTGCCACGGCCGGAGTCGGCGAGATAGACGACATTCGACATCCCGGGCCGCTTGTCGTACGCGGTGTCCTCGATCCGGATGAAGTCGAAGACGTCCCTCCCGTACTCGTTGTTCGCCGCGTTCCCCCACTGGTCGAGCACCCACTGGGGCCCGTTCGGGATCGTCGCGGGCGGCGCAGCCATCCCTGGGAAGTCCGTGGACAGGAGCTCCGTTCCGTCCGCCTTCTTGCCCGTCGCGATGGTCTTCGGCACGGCCAGGAACCGACCGGTGATGGTCTCGCCGGGCTGCACGTCGAAGTAGTCGTTCTCCGCTGGATCGTCCGCGACGAACGCGCGCAGCGTCCCCTTGTCGTGCCAGAGGGCGTTCCTGCCCGCCGCCGTGTACAGGTAGAGCTGCGACGACGCAGGCGTGGTCGAGAACGTGTCGTCGCCCGAGAGCACCGCGACGCCGTCGAACCCGGGCAGCGCGAGGTCGTTCTCGTGGTTGTGCCGGCCCATGCCGTAGATCGTCCGCGACTGACCGCTCGGCACGTCGTGCGCGACGACGACTCCTGCCTGCTCCGCGCCCGGCGTGCCGGGCGTGATCGGAGACGTCCACGCGGTCCCCGAGCGGAAGACCCAGTCCTGCGCCTCCTCGTTCGTGAAGAGCGTCGGGCGGCTGAAGCCCTCGGCCCTGGTCGCCAGGTAGTTCGAGCAGAAGCGCTGGTAGTTCTGCGCACTCGTGATCGCCATGCTCGCGTGCATGACGCCGCCCGTGTCGGGGTCGAGGCTGAGCTGGCTCAGCTGCGAGTTGTCGAAGTCGTTCTGCGAGTTGGCCGCCGTCGGTGCCGCGGCGACGTACGGGAACGCCACCAGCGAGGTCTCGTGGTTCACGTACACGTCCACCTTGTTCTGGGTGCGGCGGATGAGCGAGATCCCGTCGGGGATCGCCTCGAACCGATACCCGCCCGCCAGCGTCTCGCCGACCGTGATGATCGGCGTGAACTCGACGTCGCCGCGGTCGCCCTGCATGAGCATCGCCGCCTGCGACGTCTTGAAGCCTGGATCGCCGGCCGCTCCGGCGCTCCCGGCGGCGACTACCGCCAGGGAGAGCGTCAGCAGCGCCACGCGTGTCCGTCCTCTCATCTCCCCTCCTTGTCGGACCGCGGGGGACCTTAACCAGATCGAGACGATTCGGCTATACGGATCCGCGGCGCTCGAGCGCGGTCAGCATCAGGTCGAGGAGCAGAGCGGGGTCGCGGTCGGGGCGCTCCGTCCTCGCCCGGCGCTTCTCGAGGAGCACGGCGCTCGGCGACGCGAGGACGTGGAGCTTCCCGGCGGCCGCGAGGCCCTCGTCCACGGCGCCGAGCTGCTCGGAGAACGTCGTGTACGCGGGCACGCCGAGTGCGACCGCCTCTCGAGCCATCGTCCCTCCGCCGGAGACGACGAGATCGGCCAGCGCGACGAGGCTCAGCGCGTCGACGGCGTGCGCGGGGACGTGCACCGAGGGGAGCGCGAGCGAGGCGATCGCCCGGCGCTGCTCCTCCGTCCTGGGCAGGACGATCGCCTGGGCGCCGTCGTCGGACCCGATCCGCCGCAACGTCCCGACGAAAACCGAGTCCTCGTGGCGGTGGTAGAGCGCGACGTCGGCCGGCGAGCGCACGACCGCCAGCACTCGCCGCGGATCGACGCCGAGGCCGTCGAGCACCCGCTCGTCGGCGTCGAAGTCGGCGAGGTAGTACTCCTCCTTGAGGCCGGGGTACCGCTGCACCTTTCGGGCCGGGGCGCCGAGCCGGTCGAGGCGGTCCTGCGGGATCGCGTCGGGGACGATGACCCGTCGTGCCGCCCGGCATCCGAGCGAGTGCTGGACGCGCGCGAACTCGTAGTCGAACGCGTACGCCGAGGGAATGCCGAGGGAGCGCGCGACGAGCTGCGGCTCGTGGGACGCATGCGAGAGCACGATGTCGAACGGCTTGCGGCGCGCCCAGCGACGGAGCGCACGGAGCCTCCCCGCCATCGTCCGCGCCTTGCTCCACGCCTGCGCGCCGGCGTGCGGGGGGCCGACGACCTCGTGCGGGATGCCGTGCAGCCCGAGCAGCTCGACGGTCTGCGCGAAGTCGCGCGTCGTGACGTCCACCTCGTGCCCGCGGGCCCGCAGGAGCCCGATCAGGGGCCGGAAGAACAGCACCTGGGGGGAATTCGAGATGTCGATCCAGACGCGCACGGCCTGACCCTACAGCGCTGCTCATGGATAAGCTCCGCTTATGGACACGCGCCAACTCGCGGCCTTCTGCGCCGTCGTCGACCGCCGAAGCTTCTCGCAGGCGGCCGAGCGTCTCGGCGTCACGCAGCCCGCGGTGTCGCTCCAGGTGCGCTCGCTCGAGAAGCGGCTGGGGACGCAGCTCCTCGACCGCTCGGGCAGGCGGGTGGAGCCGACCGAGGCGGGCTGGAGGCTCTATCGCGGGGCCCAGAAGCTGCTCGCGCTCGAGGAGCAGATCGAGTCCGACGTCGCCGCCACGGTCGAGGGCGAGCTGCGCGGGAACCTCGTGCTGGGAGCGTCCACGGGGCCTGCGGCGATCGTCGTCCCGCTGCTGCTCGGCGAGTTCCAGCGCGAGAACCCGGGCGTCCACGTGTCGCTCACCGTCTCAGACACGCACACCGTCGTCGAGCGCGTCGCCGCCCGGGAGCTCGAGCTCGGCATCGTCGGGGCGTCGCGCCGTCACCGCGGCGTGCGCTTCGAGCCGTTCTTCTCCGACGAGGTGATCCTCGCCTGCCCGCCAGGCCACCGCTTCGCGGGGCGGACGGTGACGCTGGACGAGCTTCGAGACGAGCCACTCATCCTCATGCAGGAGGGAGCGGGCGTCAGGCAGATCGTCGAGGATGCGCTGCGCCGTCGTGGCGTCCGGCTGCGCGACCTGGACGTGCGGCTCGAGCTCGGGCTGCAGGAGTCGGTGCGCCGGGCCGTCCAGGCGGGCTACGGCGTGACGTTCATCTCGCGCACGGCGGTCGAGTCCGAGGTCGAGGCAGGGACGCTCACCGAGGCGCGCGTGCAGGGGCTCGAAGCGACGCGGGAGATCTCGCTGGCCTCGGCGGCGGGGCGCTCGCGCTCGCGGGTCGCCGACGCCTTCATCGAGTTCGCGACGCCGCGGCTCGCGTCATGATCGTCCGCTGGGGACTCGACGAGGTGGGGCCGCTTCTCGCCGAGCTGGGGAGCGCGCGCTCACTGCTCGTGACGTCGGAGCGGCTCGGCGACCTCGACGTGCCGGTGACCTCGCGGTATACCGGCGTACGCCCGCACAGCCCGGTCGAGACGGTGACGGCGGCGATCGCAGCCGCGCAGGAGGCAGACCTCGTGGTCGCAGCAGGAGGCGGCAGCGCGATCGATACCGGCAAGGCGGTGTCGGCCGAAACCGGCCTTCCGGTGGTCGCGGTCCCGACCACATATGCCGGAGCCGAGTGGACGCCCTTCTTCGGCATGCGGGACGAGGGGCGCAGGCTCAAGACGGGCGGCACGGGTGCCCGCGTCGTCGGAGTCGTCTACGAGCCCCGCCTCACGCTCGAGCTCCCTCGCGCCGAGACCGTGGGCACCGCGCTCAACGCCCTTGCGCATGCCGCCGAAGCGTTGTACGCGGGGCCGCTCGAGGACGCGACGACCGGCGCACGTCTCATCGGGCGCCACCTGCCGCAGGTCGTCGCCGACGGACGCGACCTCGAGGCGCGGACGGCTTTGCTCGAAGGAGCGCTGCACGCGGGCCGCGCTCTCGGCGAACGCGGGCTCTTCCTCGGTCACGCGCTCGCCCAGGCGCTCGGCGGGCGCTACGGGCTCCCGCACGGCGCGATGAATGCGCTGACGCTGCCGCCTGCGCTCCGGTTCAACGAGCCGGTCGTGCCCGATGCGGTCGCTCAGCTCGCCGACGCGCTCGAGACGGAGGACGCGCCTGCGCGCGTCGAGGAGCTCGCCGGGCTCGGCGGCTTCGACCGGCTCCGCGGATTCGAGATCCGGGAGGGCGATCTGCGCGAGGTCGCCGAGGCGGTCGTCGGGCGTCCGGGCGCGCGCGCGAACCCGCGGCCGGTCACGGTGGACGACGCCGAGGCTCTGTTGCGCTCGATCTGGTAGCCGTTAGGCGGCTTCGGGAGCCGGAGCGGTCTCCGGGGACGGCTGCCGGCGCCCGCCGAGGACGCGCCGAAGGCTGACGACGCCGAGCACGTTGGCGCCCTCGACGACCGGAAGGTGGCGGAAGCCGTTGTCGAGCATGACCTGCGCGGCGTCATCGAGGTCCATGTCGGCCGACGCGGTGATGGGGTCTTCCGTCATGAACATGCGCACGCGGGCGTCGCTCGTGTGGACGCGGGCGGCCATCGCCCGCAGCATGTCGCGCTCCGTGAGGATGCCGATGAGCCGGCCGTGATCCTTCACGACGACGGCGCCGACGTTCTTCTGCGTCATGCGCTCGGCCACCTCGCCGAGCGTGTCTTCGGGCGCGACGGTCAGGAAGTCCGGCTTGACGATGTCGGCGAGCGTCGCCACAGGCGCGAGTCTAGCCAGTTGCCGAGGATCGCGCGGTGATGCGCCACGCGAGTTACATAAAGATCAGTAATGACAGAGATAACGATGTGGTGTAGGATCCGTCCGTGGCCGAGACGCCTTCGTTCGACGTGCTCGTGGTCGGGAGCGGTGCGGCCGGGCTCGCTGCCGCCGTCTCTGCCGAGCACTCCGGCGCCAGGGTCGGCCTCGCGACGAAGACGACGCTTCAAGCGTGCAACTCCGCAAAGGCCCAGGGCGGCATCCAGGCGGCCTTCGGCGAGGACGACTCGCCCGAGATTCATGCCGAGGACGTCATGCGGAGCTCACACGAGACGGCGAACCCGCGGCTCGTCGAGGTCCTCACCAGCGAGGCGCCCTCCGCGATCCACTGGCTCGAGGAGCTCGGCGTCGAGTTCACCCGGGAGACGTCCAATGGCCGGAATGGCCAAGGCGATTCCGGTAGCGGCGGCTACCGGCTTGCCCGCTGCGGCGGCGCGACCCGCAAGCGCCTCCTTCAGGTCGGCGACCGGACGGGACACGCGATCACCAGATCGCTGCGCGAGGCGTACGAGGCCGGCGGCGGCACGGTGCTCTCGCACCACCGACTGACCGCGATCGCGCCGACACCGGCAGGCTGGCGCGCGACCTTCGAGACGAGGGACGGCGTCGCCGACGTGGACGCGAGTGCCGTCGTGCTCGCAGCCGGCGGCCGCTGCTTCCGCGAGGCGAAAGCGCGCGGCGAGCTCTCCACGAACCATCCGAACGCGACCGGCGAGGTGACGCGCGTCGCACTCGAGGCGGGGGCGGCCGAGCGCGACCTCGACGCGCTCCAGTACCACCCGAACGGCGGTGCCTGGCCGGCGACCATGCAGGGCTACTCGATCCCCGAGACGACCCGTGCCTACGGCGCGGTTCTGCTGAACGCCGACGGAGAGGAGTTCACGGATTCGCTCGGCGCGCGCGACGCGGTCTCGCAGGCGATCTTCGACGAGGTGGAGAAGGGGAAGGGCGTGCTGACCCCGGACGGCCGGCCGGCGGTCCTCCTCGACACGACGCGGATCGCGCCGGAGGACGCCGCAATCTCCCTCCCGTACATGCTTCGCCGCTATCGCGGCGCCGGCATCGATCCACTCGCCGAGCCGATCTTCACGTACCCGGTCCTCCACTACCAGAACGGCGGCCTCGTCATCGACGAGCACGCCGAGACCACTCTCGAAGGCGTCTTCGCCTGCGGCGAGATCGCGGGCGGCACGCACGGAAGGAATCGCATGATGGGCAACTCCCTCCTCGAGTGCACGGTGTTCGGCCGGCGCGCAGGGCGCGCCGCTGCCGCGAGGGCGACGGCGTGAGCATCACCGTCACGGACATCGCGGGAGCGGTCGAGGACGCGGCCGCGTACCTCTACGTCTGGGCGCTGAAGGACATCCCGCAGGACCTGCGCGATGCCCTGTCCGCCGCACGCGAGCGCGAGACGTCGGTCACCGGCAAGCGCGTCCTCGAGACGATCCACCGCAACGTCGTCATCGCCGACGACGAGAAGAACCTCGTCTGCCAGGACACGGGCATCCCGGTCTACTACTGCCGCGTCGGCGAGGGCTTCCCGCTCCACCCCGCACGGATCTACGAGTCGCTCAAGATCGGGACCGAGCGCGCGACCGTCGAGCATCCGTTGCGCTCGAACACCGTCCACACGCTGACCCGCGAGAACACGGGGCCGAACGTCGGCTTCCGCGTGCCGATCGTGCACTGGGACTTCGTGCCCGACTGGGACGGGCTCGACGTGAAGTGCGTCCCCAAGGGCTCGGGCTCGGAGAACATGAGCTTCCTCAAGATGTGTGTCCCGGCCGACGGCGTGACCGGGATCAAGAAGTTCGTGCTGGAGTCGATCGTCGACGCCGGCGGCAAGCCGTGCCCGCCGGGAATCGTCGGGGTCGGGATCGGCGGGTCGGCGGACTACGCGATGCACCTCGCGAAGGAGGCGATCGCACGGCCGGTCGACACGCGGAACCCTGATCCGCTCGTCGCGCAGCTCGAGGAAGAGCTCTACGAGCTGTTGAACGAGACCGGCATCGGGCCGATGGGGCTCGGCGGCGACGTCACAGTCCTCTCCGTCCACGTCGAGCACGCGGACACGCACATGACGCTCAACCCCGTCGCCGTGAACTACCAGTGCTGGGCCGCGCGCCGTGCAACCGCGCACGTCTCCGCCGACGGCTCGATCGACTACGACCGGGAGGCGTGATGGGGACGCACGAGGTCACCTTCCCCGTCACCGATCCGGCCGAGATCATGAAGCTCCGCGCGGGCGACGAGGTCATCGTCCAGGGCCACATCATCGGGATCCGCGACCGGACACAGATCCGCATCTTCGACCAGGGCGTCGAGCCGCCGATGGACCTCTCCGGTGCATTTCTCCTGCATACGGCGCCGAACGTCCGCAAGGTCGGCACAGACTCCGAAGGCAGGGGACGCTACGAGAAGATGTGCATCGGGACGACGACGAGCGCGCGCATGGTGCGCTTCACCGAGCCGCTCGGCGAGCAGTACGGCGTCCGCGCGATCTGCGGCAAGGGCGGGTTCCCGGACGAGGCGATCGAGCCGATGCACCGTCTCGGGATGGTCTACTTCGCGATCGTCGGCGGCGCCGCGGCGCTCGAGACGACGCAGATCGAGGAGATCGAGGAGGTCGCCTGGGAGGAGCTCATGCCCGAGTGCCTCTGGAAGTTCCGCGTCAAGGACTTCGGCCCGCTCACCGTCGGGATCGACGCGCACGGCAACTCGCTCTACCGCGACGTGCAGGAACGAGCCCGCCAGAAGCTGGAGGACATCTATGCACGACTCTCTTGACCACTCCTTCCTCGATGTGCCCACGCGCGAGGGCAAGCCGCGTTCCCGCGGCCTGACCCACGTCATGGACAAGGGCCTGAACCTCCGGGAGATCGAGGGGCTGTTCGACACGGCCGGGGAGTACGTGGACATCGTGAAGCTCGGCTGGGGCACGAGCTACGTCACGAACAACCTCGAGAAGAAGATCGCCCTCTACCGCTCGTTCGACACTCCTGTCGTCTGCGGGGGGACGCTCTTCGAGGCGGTCTACGGCCAGGGCAAGATGGATGACTTCAAACGCTGGCTCGAGCACTACCGCTTCTCGCACGTCGAGATCTCGGACGGCACGCTCGAGATCCCGCGCGACGCGAAGCTCGAGCTGATCACCGACTTTGCGCGGGACTTCGTCGTCCTCTCCGAGGTCGGCTCGAAGGATTCCGAGGTGAACATCGCGCCGTACCTGTGGGTGCAGTGGATGCGCGAGGAGCTCGACGCGGGCGCCTGGAAGGTGATCGCCGAGGGCCGTGAGGGCGGCACGGCCGGGATCTACCGCCCGACGGGCGAGCTGCGCACGGGGCTCGTGGACGAGATCGAGCACTCGCTGAGCTTCCACGACCTCATCTGGGAGGCGCCGACGAAGAGCTCGCAGGCGTGGTTCGTCCGCCACTTCGGGACCGAGGTGAACCTCGGGAACATCCCGCCGGACGAGGTCATCGCGCTCGAGACGCTCCGGCTCGGCCTGCGCGCCGACACACTCAAGGAGGTGCTCTTACGCGGAGGAACCCATGGTTCCCCCGCGAGCCCCCTCCTTACCAGCGGGGACGCATAGGTGGCGGTCGCACGAAATACCACGGCGGTTCCCGCGTCGACGAGCCCGCCCCGGCTTCCTGACCTCGACTTCGAGGCGATGTCGGCCGAGGAGCTCATCGCCTGGGCGCACTCGTTCTTCTGGCCACGGCTCTGCCTGACGTGCTCGTGGCAGAAGCAGTCGTCCGTGCTCGTGCACATGGTCGCCGACCTCGGCCTGCGCATGGACACGGTGGAGCTCGACACACACCTGTTCTTCCGCGAGTCGTACGAGACACGCGACCGGCTCGTGGACAGGTACGCGCTGAAGCTCATCCAGCCGGCCATCCCGACGGTCGCGGAGCAGCACCGCGCGGAGGGCGCGAACCTCTGGGAGCGGGATCCGGACCGCTGCTGCCACATCCGCAAGGTCGAGCCGCTCGTGAACGCCCTTGCACCGTACGACGCCTGGATCTCCGGCATCCGGCGCGACCAGTCGCCGAGCCGCGCGGACACCCAGAAGATCGAGTGGTCCGAGCGCTACGGCGTCTTCAAGATCCATCCGCTCGCCGACTGGGACGAGAAGAGGGTCTGGGCCTACATCGACGTGAACGAGATTCCCTTCAACCCGCTGCACGAAGCCGGGTACCGTTCCATCGGCTGCATCCCCTGTACACGCCCGACGAACCCGGACGAGGAGGAGCGCGCGGGGCGCTGGGCGGGCTCCGACAAGCTCGAGTGCGGCATTCACGAAGACACGAAACTCGAAAGGACGGCATGAGTCAGCACATCTATGCGCATGAGCACCCCGAGTCCGAGACCGATCGTGGCGGCGGCTTCACGCTCTGGTTCACGGGCCTGTCGGGCTCAGGAAAGACGACGATCGCGCATTACGTGGGTCCCGAGATGGACAGCCGCGGCCTCGTCGTCGAGTACCTCGACGGTGACACCGTGCGCACGCACCTCTCGAAAGGCCTGGGCTTCTCGAAGGAAGACCGCGATGCCCACGTCGAGCGCCTGGGTTGGGTGGCCTCGCGCGTCACCCGCCACGGGGGCGCGGTCATCGTGGCGGCGATCTCGCCATACGAGCAGGCACGGAAGAACGCACGGGCCCTTGTCGAGGAGCATGGCCCGTTTATCGAGATTCACGTGCGGACGTCACTCGAAGAGTGCGCCCGCCGGGATGTGAACGGGCTCTACGCGAAGGCCTTCGCCGGCGAGATCAAGGGCTTCACCGGCGTGGACGACCCGTACGAGGCGCCCGCCCAGGCCGAGATCGTCGTGGACACAGAGGGGATCACGCCCGAGGAATCTGCTGCGTACGTGCTCGAGAGGCTCGAGGAGCTAGGGCTCGTCCCGGCCAAGGTGTCGGCGTGACGGTCGCGGCCACCGATCGCCTGATCGCACCGCATGGCGGCTCGCTCGTCGACCGGACGGGAGAGCGGCCGGGCGATCTCGATTCGCTCGAGACCGTCCAGCTGACGTCCCGCGAGCTCTCCGACCTCGACATGCTCGCCTCGGGCGCGCTCTCACCGCTCGAGGGCTTCATGGGGCGTGCGGACTACGAGCGCGTCGTCGACGACATGCATCTCACCAGCGGCCTTCCGTGGGCGCTTCCGGTCTGCCTCGCCGTCGATGCAGCGCCGACGGGTGACCGTGTCGCGCTCCTCGACGAGTCCGGGCGACCGGTTGCGGTGCTCGACGTCGAGGAGGTCTACGAGTACGACAAGGAGCGCGAGGCGGAGAACTGCTTCCGCACGAAGGACGAAGCGCATCCGGGCGTCGCCCGCCTGTACGGGCAGCGCTCCCTCTACCTCGCCGGCCGCGTCACCGTCTTCGAGCGCGCGACCCCGGCATTCCCTGAGCTCGCGCTCGATCCGGCGGACACACGCGCGGCGATCGCCGAGCGTGGCTGGAAGCGGGTCGTCGGGTTCCAGACCCGAAACCCGATCCACCGGGCCCACGAGTACCTGACGAAAGTGGCTCTCGAGACGGTGGACGGGCTGCTCGTCCATCCGCTCGTCGGCGACACGAAGTCCGACGACGTTCCGGTCGACGTACGCGTCGAGTGCTACCGCACGCTGCTCGACGGTTACTACCCGGAGGACCGCGTCCTGCTCTCGGCGTTCCCCGCAGCGATGCGCTACGCGGGGCCGCGCGAGGCTATCTGGCACGCGATCTGCCGCAAGAACTACGGCTGCTCGCACTTCATCGTCGGGCGCGACCACGCCGGCGTCGGCGACTACTACGGCACCTACGACGCGCAGCTCATCTTCGACGAGTTCGCGCCGCACGAGCTCGACATCGAGCCGATGTTCTTCGAGCACACCTTCTGGTGCAACGTCTGCGGGTCGATGGCGAGCACGAAGTCGTGCCCGCACGGGCCGGAGGATCGCGTGTTCCTGTCGGGAACGAAGGTGCGTGAGATGCTCGAAGCGGGCGACGTGCCGCCGGTCGAGTTCACGCGACCGGACGTCGCGCGGGTTCTGATCGACGCCTACCGAGGCTAGGTGAGCGATGTGGACACGCCAACCGAGCGGCCGCGAAGCGGCCGCCTTTAGGGGTCTTCGCGCGACCGAAATCCGCGCTTAGCGGATTTCGGTCTTGCGCATAGCATGGACTGGGAGTTCGTCGTCGTCGGTCTCCTCACGGGCGTGCTCGTGGGGATGACCGGCATGGGTGGGGGGTCGCTGATGACCCCCATCCTCGTCTTCGTGTTCGGGATCTCGCCGACGACCGCGATCGGCACGGACATCGCGCACGGAGCCGTGTTCAAGACGGTCGGGGCCGCCCAGCACCGTCGGATGGGCAACGTGCGCGCGCGCCTCGCGGGCTGGATGCTCATCGGCTCGGCGCCGATGTCGCTAGTCGGCGTCTGGGTGTCCGTCCAGTTGACGGACCGCTACGGCGACGACGTCGAGTCGGTGATGGGCCAGGTACTCGGAGGGGCGCTTCTGTTCGGCGCGGCCGGGCTCGTCGCGAAGAGCGTGATCCGTCCCGCTACGACCGGCGAAATGCCCGCGCGGCTGAGCAGGAGGGACTGCCTCGCGGCGATCCTCATCGGCGCGTTCGGCGGGTTCATCGTCGGCCTGACGTCGGTCGGCAGCGGCGTCTTCTTCGGGCTGACGCTGCTGATCATCTTCCCGCTGCGGGCGCACAAGGTGGTCGGCACGGACATCTTCCACGCGGCCGTGCTCCTGTACGTCGCCGGGGCTGCGCACTGGGCCGCGGGGAACGTCGACTTCGCGATTCTCGGCTGGCTCCTGCTGGGCTCGATTCCCGGCGTCCTCATCGGGGGTCGGGTCAGCTTCGCGATCCCGGAGCAGAAGCTCCGGCTTCTGCTCGCGGGCGTGCTCGGTCTCGCGGGGATCAAGCTCCTCGACGTTCCCTTCGCTGGAACGATCGTCGTCGTCGTCCTCACGGCCGGGCTCGTCGCACTCCTCGTCTACCTCGGCCGCCATAGCTGGATCCGCATCCAGCGCAGCCGCACCGAAAGACTGCCTCCGGCCGTCGACTAGCATCGCTCCGCGATGCGCACGGTCTGGGTCAGCGACGACATCATCGGCCGCGACTGCCTGGTCGCCGCCGCAGAATCGGGGGCGGAGATCGTCGGCGTCGTCACGCTTCCGGAGACCGCGTCCATCGATCGCTCCGCCCGATGCCGCTTCGACGACGTCGCGGGAGAGTTCGGCGCGGACTACATCGAGACGAACGACGTCAACTCGGAGCTGACGCTGAACGCGCTGCGCAAGCTCGATCCCGAGCTCGTGTTCGTCGTCGGCTGGTACCAGCTCGTTCGCGACCCGTTCATCGCAGCCGCGCACGAGGGCGTGTTCGGGATGCACCCGACGCTGCTCCCCCGACACCGCGGCCGCGCGTCGATCCCGTGGGCGCTGCTGTCGGGCCTGGCGCGAACGGGCGTCACGCTGTTCGAGATCGTCGACGAGACGGCCGACTCCGGTGCGATCGTCGGACAGGCGGTGGTCGCGATCGAGCCGGACGACACGGCGACCACGCTCTTCGAGCGCCTCGCCGCTGCGCACCTCGACCTGATCCGCGAGTACGTGCCGCAGATCGTCGCCGGCACGGCTCCGCGTATTCCCCAGGATCCGCTGCGGGCGAGCTCCTGGCACCGTCGCCGGCCGGCAGACGGCATCATCGACTGGGAGACGCGCGCGCCGTACCTCTACGACTGGGTCCGCGCCCAGACCCGGCCCTATCCCGGCGCCTTCACGTACCTCGGCGAGGAGAAGGTCGTCGTCTGGCGCGCGCGCCCCGTCGAGGACGCCGAGAACGCGCCGGCCGGCACGATCGTCGCGGAGCACGCGGAGGGTCCGGTCGTCGCCTGCGGTGAGGGCGCGCTCCTGCTCGAGGAGATCGAGACCGCGGGCCAGCTCGCCGTGGGAGCGAGGCTCGGATGAGCCACGCTCGCCTCCGGCTCGCGTTGGTGGGGGAAACCATGTTTCCCCATGCCTTTCTGCGACCGGAGTTCGCGCAAGCGAACTCCGGTCTTGCGAGAGCTGAGTCTGCCCCCTTCTTCCTGAAAGCGTGGGGAACCTCCCGGTTCCCCACACCCCTCCACGCTCATCGGCCGACCAAGGTCGCCCGATGAGCCAACGCGTCCTCGTATTCGCGGCGCATCCCGACGACGAGGTGCTCGGGATGGGAGGGACGATCGCCGTGCACGCGGTCGAACGCGGCGACGCGGTCCGGATCGTGTGCGTGACCGACGGCAGCTCGACCCAGTACCCGGGCGATGCGGAGAAGCGCGCGCAGAAGGAGGGTGAGGCGCGCCGCGCCGCCGCCGAGCTCGGTGTGGAGGACTACGTCCACCTCGATCTACCGGACATGCGGCTCGACACGCTTGCGCACGTCGAGGTCAACCGCGTCGTCGAGGAGCAGGCGCGCGAGTTCCAGCCTGCCGTCGTCTACACGCCGCAGCCGGACGTGAACCGCGATCACCGCGCGCTCTTCGACTCCGTCGCCGTCGCGACGCGTCCGCTGCCCGGCCAGACCGTCCGTCGTCTGCTCACGTACGCGCCGACGTCCAGCACCGAGTGGACGCCCGCGCCGGTCAACTGGTTCGTCCCGAACTGGTACGTCGACGTCTCGTCGACGCTCGAGCGGAAGCTTGCGGCATTCGGGCACTACGAGACCGAGCAGCGGCCCTATCCGCACCCGCGCAGCGAGCGTGCGATTCGGGCGGCCGCCGAGCTCCACGGCACTACCTGCGGCCGCGAGCACGCGGAGCCGTTCGTCCTCGTGCGTGGCCTCGATCTCGCCTGAGCGCGCTTGAAGCGCCTGCCGCAGACCCTGATCGTGCTCGCGCTGCTCGGCGCGACGGCAGCGGCGTTCGCGGTCACCGAGCGGCTGAAGCTCGAGAAGAGCCCGATCACCGGCACGCGTGTGGACAGGGTGTTCTCGCCGGTGTGCGAGTGCGCGCGCGATATCGCCGAGATCTCCTTCCGGCTTCGCGGGGGGCAGGTCGTGACGGTCGACCTACTCGACTCGCAGCGGCGCTCGATACGCACGCTCGTCCGGAACAAGCGCGAGCAAGCGGGGCGCGTCACGTACGTGTGGGACGGCCGAAACGACGTGGGCAATGTCGTCAAGGAGGGGATCTACCGGCCGCGCGTGCGGCTGCGCCGGCATGGCCGCACGATCGTGCTTCCCAACCCCATCCGTGTCGACACGACCGCGCCGACGATCTCGCTTCGCAGGGTCTTCCCGCGAGTTTTCTCGCCCGACGGCGACGGCAACGCCGATCGCGTCACGGCCGAGTACGAGATCGACGAGCCGGCGCGGGCGATGATGCTCGTGAACGGGCGCAGGCGAGTGCTCAGCAAGTTCCGCGAGACGGAGGGGCGTCTCGTGTGGTTCGGGCGGATCGACGGCAAGCCGGTACGACCCGGCGACTACGAGATCAGGCTGCGCGCGTTCGACCGCGCGGGCAACCGCTCGGCGAGGTCGCGCGCGCTCGCGGTTCGCGTGCGGTATGTCGAGTTCGTCCGCGATCGGGTCGAGGCCTTCGTCGGGAGGCGCTTCGGGATCGGCGTCTCGACCGACGCCGACGTCTACCGCTGGCTCTTCGACGGCCGCCGTGGCAAGTTCCGCAAGCGCGTCCTCGTGTTGCGCGCCCCGGAGACGCCGGGCACGTACGTGGTCTACGTCTCGGTCGGGCGCTTCGCGGACCGAGCGGAGGTGGTGGTCACCGAGCCGCCGCAGCCGTGAGCCCGCCGCTCTTCGTCCTCGGCGTCAATCGCTCCGGGACGACGCTGCTTCGGGTGATCCTCGATCGCTCGAGTGGGATCGCGATCCCGGAGGAGTCGCGCTTCATCCCGTTGCTCGCCCGCCGCCACCGTGGGGAAATCGATCTGGCTGCCTTCCGCGACGACCTGCGCCGAATCCACGAGCTCGTTCGCTGGAAGCTCGATCCGGAGGACGTCGCCCTGCGCCCCGGGATGGCGACGGCCGAAGCGATCTCGTCCGTGTTCGAGACGTACGCGGCCATGCACGGCAAGCCCCGCTGGGGCGACAAGACGCCGATGTACATGCGTCACATTCCGCTGCTCGAGCGGCTGTTCCCGAGCGCGGTCTACGTCCACCTCATCCGCGACGGCAGGGACGCGGCGGTGTCCTTCATGCAGATGCCTCCCGGCACCTACACCCGGACCTGGGCGCACCCCTCGGGCCCCGCGGGCTTCGCGCGCCAGTGGGTCACCGAGATTCGCTCCGCGCGCGCACTCGGTCGCCGCGTCGGGCCCACGCGATATCTGGAGGTGCGCTACGAGGAGCTCGCGGCGGAGCCGGATCGCACGGTCCGCGCCGTCTGCGACTTCGCCGTGCTGCCGTTCGACGACTCGATGCTCGAGTACGCCGGCGACGTCGACGTCTCCGGCAAGCCGCACCACAGCCGGCTCGCGCTGCGTCCGACCGCCGGTCTCCGCGACTGGAGAATCGAGCTCAGCCGTGACGCCGCACGCGCGTTCGAGGCAGTTGCGGGCGACCTGCTCGACGAGCTCGGCTACGAGGTCGGAGCTGCGTCACGCCCGCGGGTACGCGCGGCGGTCTCCCTTGCGGCCTACAGGGCCCGCATCGGTCTCTGGGACGCAGCTGCGGCGATCGTGCAGCGTTCGCCGCTCTGGCGCCGGCGCCATCCGCGCCTAGTGACCGGTGAATCGTCTACGCCGGGGGAGCATCCCGGCCGCGGAACGCGATGACGCGGCCGTTCAGCGAGAAGTAGTACGTCCGCTCGGTCACGATGCCGGGCGAGTAGCGCCCCATCGGAATGCGCCACGAGAGCTTGCCGTCAGTGGCTCGCACGGCGAACGTCCGCCCGTCGAGCGTCGAGAAGAAGACGTAGTTGCCGGCGACGAACGGGGCACCGAGGATCTTGCCGCCCACGTAGGTGCTCCAGAGCTCGGACCCGCTCGTTGCCCGGTATGCGCGCAGCTGGCCGTCGAAGCCGCCGACGAAGACCCGCCCGTTCGCCACCGCGGGAGTCGTGTACCCGAGGCCGCCCACCCGCTCGCTCCACACCGTCGAGCCACTCTGCGCGTCCAGCGCGACGACGCGGCCCGAGCGCGCGACGGAATAGATTCGCTCGCCGTCCGTCGAGGCGCTCGCGTAGAAGCTCTCCCAGCGGAAGGCGTCGCGCCTGACGTAGGTCGTCCACAGCTCTCGGCCACTGAACCGGTCGAGGCAGAAAACGGCGCCCGCGTAGTTGGAGACGCACACGCGCCGCCCCCAGATCGAAGGGCTTGCGGTGATCTTTCCCCCGCTCGAGTACGCCCAGCGGATGCGGCCCGTGCGCGAGCTCACCGCGAACAGCCGCCCGTCCGTCGCGCCGAAGTACGCGATGCCGTCGATCACGACCGGGGACGACTCGACGCTTCCCTCCGTCCGCACCTGCCACAGCTGCTTGCCGCTCTCGCGTTCGAGCGCGGTGACGGTGCCGTCGAGCGAGCTGACGAGGAGCCGCGGGCCATCGATCGCGGGCGTCGACGGCTTCGTGCCGCCCTCCGTCCGCCGCCAGAGCACTTTCCCCGTCTCCGAGTTCATGGCGTACGTCGTCCCGCGATAGCTATTGACGTAGAGGACGCCGTCGCAGTAGCTGGGCGGGTACTCGATGTAGCTGTCGAGCACCCGCGTCCACCGATATCTGCGCACCGGCGGGCCGATCGCGACCTCGGCCCGCGAAAGCGAGCGCTGCGGATCGCCCCCGAAGTAGGGCCAGCAGAGCTCGTCGCTCACCGTCTCCGGCTTCGGCGGCGGCGGCGGCGGCGGTGGTGGGGGCGCGGTCGCCGTCGTGACGGTCACGTCCGTCAGCTCGGTGTCGAGCGCTCCTTCGGGGGTGTCGCGCTGCACCAGCCAGAGCGCGCCCGTGAGCCCGCCGAGCAGCACGATGAGCACGACGACGCCGGCGATGATCCACTTGAGGTACCTCGGCATGAGAAATGGCCGACGCGTCGGCCGTCGATCAGTGTGCCAGCCGCTCCGGTGCGGATGATGGAGCTGGCGTTGCGGCGAGCGCGGCCGCGGCGAGGCCGAGGACGCCCCAGGTGAGCGGATCCTCGAAGAAGCCCGCGTACAGGAGCGAGTGCACGAAGAGGACGAGGGAGATCGCCGCCAGGCTCAGCCCGAGCACGCGCCGCTGTCTCGTCACCAGGACGAGAGCCCATGCCGCCGCCCCCAGCACCCAGCCGTAGAGCGCGAAGCCGGCGACCCCGAGCTCGGCGAGCACGGTCAGTGGCGTCGTATGCGACGCGCTGCGGCGCGAGCTTCTCCGCCCGTTCGCGTCGGCGCTCGCCTGCGCCTGGCCACCGATTCCCACGCCCACCGCCGGATTGACGCGGAACGCGTCGAGCGTGATCTCGACGAGCCGCGAGCGCCCGCTCGTGATCTCTCGCGCGGACTCGCCTTCGACCGCCTGCGCCGCGACTCCGGCTGCCGCCAGCGTCGCCGCGACTGCGCATAACACCAGGACGATCCGCAGCCGTCGGCCCGCCCCCACGAGGGCGACCGCGAACGTCACGACGAAGAGCGCGACGAAGCTCGACTGCGAGTACGAGAAGTACAAGCCGAGGAACAGGAATGCGATCGCCGCGGCGATCACGGCCCACTCCACCGGACGACCCCGCCGAAGCCAGAGAAGGACCAGCAGGACGGCGATCGGGACGACGAGATAGCGCCCGTAGAGGCTCGGGTCCTTGAAGAGCGACGTGACGCGGAACCAGGTGGTGTACGCGTTCGCCACCTCCAGGTCGCGCGCGAAGAACAGCGTCCGCGTGTGCGCCTGCCAGATCCCGACAGCCGCGAACAGCGCACCGAGCGCGACGAGCGTGAACGCGAGCGCTCGCGGCGTCCACACGGCCAGCGGCGAACGGGCGACGACACCGAAGCCGGCGACGAACGGGAAGAGGAAGAACGCGAGCGCGATTCCGCCCTGACGCTCGTCGTGCGTCCAGAGGTATGACACGGCAGCGAAAGCCACGAAGGCAGCGAGCGGGAGGCCGAGCAGGCGTGGGACGGCAATGGGCGCCGTGCCCCGGAGCAGCCGATAGGCGAGCGCGAGCACCGAGCCGGCGAGGACGAGATAGAGCGGCAGGAGCAGGAATGCTTCCTCGTCGCCGAGCTCGACGGGGATCCGGAATGGTGCGACGGCGAGCAGGGCGACCGGCGTAGCCGCTGGATACCTGATGAGCGGCACCGCGATCAGGACGGCCGCGGCGACCCCGGCGGCGACGAGCGCGAGGCCGGCGGGCCGCGTGAGCAGGAGCTCCACGTCGTCGTCCCCGACGAGCGACCACCCGAGGAGTGCAGTCGCGAGTCCGAGAAGCGCGATGCCTGCAAGCGGCACGAGGCGCCCGCGGGCAAGGACGACGAGCACGGCTCCCAGCGCTCCCACGAGCGCCGCGACCTGGGCGGCATCGGAATGCTCCACGGCGGGGGAAGCGTACGGCCTAGCTGGTAGGAATTCCGCGGTGACCGGGGGTACGAGCCCATCATGGGATGAGCGACGGGCGATCACCCCATGACGGGCTTATGGAAGCGCGCGCTCGTGCTCGCGCCGCACACCGACGACGGCGAGCTCGGATGCGGCGGGACGATGGCTCGTCTCGTCGAGGGGGGCTGCGACGTTCGTTACGTCGCGTTCTCGATCGCGACGCGCTCGCTCCCGCCCGGCTTCGAGCCCGACACGCTCGCCCGCGAGGTGCGCGAGGCCACGGCGGAGCTCGGCATCGCGGAGGACTCGCTGACGGTGCACGACTTCGACGTGCGGACCTTCCCTGACCGTCGGCAGGACATCCTCGAGCTCCTCGTCGCGCTCTGGGACGAGTGGAAGCCTGACGTCGTGTTCCAGCCGTCGCACCACGACGTCCACCAGGACCACCAGACGATCGCGCAGGAGGGTCTCCGGGCGTTCAAGCGGACGACGATCCTCGGCTACGAGGTGCCCTGGAACAACTTCGACTTCTCGTACGGCGCGTACATCTCGCTCGAGAAGCACCATGTCGAGCGCAAGGTCGCGGCGCTGGCGCGCTACGCGTCGCAGCAGCACCGGCGCTATGCGAACCCGGAGTACGTCTGGAACCTCGCCCGCGTCCACGGGGTCAACGTGAACCGCGAGTACGCGGAGTGCTTCCAGGTCTACCGGATCGTCGTCTAGCTCTCTGCGGCTTGCGAGCCGACGCTCGCGCTCTCGGCGAACGACGGCTTGTGCTCGATCAGCTCGACCTTGACGTGGTCCGGGCCCTGCACGAAGACCGATCGCGAGTTCTCGGCGTCGACGACGTCGAGAATCTCGAGGCCGGTTTCGACCTCGCCGTTCACGTACGGGTCGATCGATTCCACGAGCAGCCCGATGTGGTTCAGGAGCGGACGCTCGGTCGGCAGGGGGGTCCCCGGGGTCAGCTCGATGAACGACTCGCCGAGCTTCACGCGTGCGCTCGGCTCGACGCGCGGCTCGACCCGCTCGAAACCGAGCTCCTCCCAGCGCTTCGCGCTCGCGTCCGAGTCGGCGACGCGCAAGGAGACGTGGTCGAGGTCGACCGCCCAGGCATGGGGCATACCGAGCCGGTAGAGATGCAGTCCTTCGCCGACGTCGATGTCACGGGCGTCCTCCCGCCCGGGCTCGCGGAAAGCGATGCCCATGAGCTGGCTCTGGTCGCGCGGTCCCTCGGCGTCGAAGAGGGTCAGCTTGCCGAGCTCGGGGTCGCTGCCGATGAGCGTGAAGTCGTCCGTCTGCTCGAGGATGTCGACGTCGAACAGGTCGAGGATGCGGCGGGTGTCGCCCTCGCGGTCGGCGACCCAGAGGGCGACGTGGTCGATGCGCTGAGGTGTCATGCCGTGCGACTACCCGCAGCGTGAAGCGGAGAAACGCGCGGGCTGCGCGGGCCTCGATACCAACTATTGAAGAACTATTCAGAGATTGCTAGATTCCTCCGCGTGCCGCACCCTCTGGAGCACGGGTCCGCCGATCGGGCGCTGACGGTGGCCGAGGCCGAGGCGCTCGCGGAGTCGATGCGCGCCTTCGGCGCCGGGAGCCGGCTGCGCCTGCTGTGGGCGCTGCTCGAAGGCGAGCGCACGGTCGAGGAGCTGGCCGAGTCGACCGAGCTCGGCTCGAGCGCTGCGTCCCATCAGCTGCGCCTCCTCCGCCAAGGGCGCCTGGTCGCCGTGCGCCGTGAGGGCCGACGGGCCTACTACCGGCTCCACGACCATCACATCGCCGAGCTGCTGAGCGCCCTGCGGCACCACCACGAGCACGTCAGCCCACCCTCACCGGTGGCGATCGCCGATGCTGACGTCGAGACGGTCTCGTGACGTCGCGGGCCCACGTTCACCACCACGGGCACTCACACGTCCTCGACGAGGAGATCCTCCGCTCGCGGGCAGGGATGCGGGCTGTGCTCGTCAGCCTCGGCGTCCTCGGGGCGACGGCAGCCGCGCAGGCGGTGGTCTACGTCCTCACCGGCAGCGTCGCCCTCCTTGCCGATCTCGTGCACAACGCAGGAGACGCGCTGACCGCGATTCCCGTGGGCGCGGCCTTTCTCATGCGTAGTCGGCGCGTCGAGCGCTGGGCGGGGTACGCGGTCGTGGGCGCGATCTTCTTCTCCGCCTGCTTCGCCCTCTTTCAGAGCATCGCCCGGCTCGTGAGCCCGCAGGAGCTCGACCATCTGTGGGCCCTCGCCGCTGCCGGGGTGATCGGCTACTTGGGGAACGAGGTCGCGGCACGCGTCCGGCTGCGCGCCGGCCGGCGCCTCGAGAGCGCCGCGCTCGTCGCCGACGGCAATCACGCACGGGTCGACGCGTTCGTCAGCCTCGGGGTCGTCGCAAGCGCGGCGGCGGTCGCAGTCGGAGCCGAGATCGCCGACCCGCTGATCGGTCTCGCGATCACGCTGGTCATCCTCCGGATCACCTGGGACTCGTGGCGCGTGGTCCGGGCGGGCCCATGACGACGACGCACCACCGCGGACGCCTCATGCAAGGAGCGATCCGCTACGACCTGAAGCTCTGGGTGCGCTCCCTCGGACGGCTGGGCGCGTTTCGGAGAGAGATGCTCGATCTGGCTCGGCTCGCAGAAGCGGAGCACGTCCTCGACATCGGGTGTGGCACGGGGAGCCTGGCGCTGGCTGCGAAGCGCCGTGTGGGGAAGACCGGCGACGTGTATGCGATCGACCCGTCTCCGGAGCTCATCGCGGCGGCGCGGCGGAAGGCACGCTTTGCCCGTCTCGAGGTCGCGTTCGAGATCGGCGGCGCGCAGTCGCTCGACCTACCCGACGCGAGCGTCGACGTCGTGTTCGCCACGCTCGTCCTGCACCACCTTCCCCACGAGGATCTCGTCCAGTCGTTTCGGGAGATCCGGCGCGTCCTCGTTCCCGGCGGGCGCTTCCTCGCCGTCGAGATCGACCTGGACGATCCCTCGAATCCCCGCGGCTCTCCGCATGCTCACGCGCACCGTGTGGGTGCCCGCTTCGATCTCGCCGAGGTCGCGGCGCTTGCGGGCCAAATCGGGCTGGAGGCCGTCGACGCCGGGCCGATCCAGTTTCGCCTGCGTCGCTTCGAGCGCATGCGCTACGTGCTGCTCAGCGCAGCGTGAGGACCATGCGGATCGTGGTCACGCCGTCTGCTCCGGCGGCAGCGTTCTCATCGATAACCCAGCCGTTCTTCGATTGGGCCGAGTAGCGGCCGGATGCGCTCGATCTCCTCACGGTTCCGGCCGCGCCACTTCTCGGCTTCGGGGGCGGTGAGCGACGTTCGGGAGACGTTGCCGGGGAGGTCCGCGGCGTACTCCGCTGCCGCATCGGTGAAGGGGACCTCGAGCGCGGCGAAGAGCCGTCGAAGCTCCAACTCCGGCATCCGCGACGAGGTCCTCGTAGGCGACGTCGATCCAGCGCGAGGGATCCAGCGCACCGCGGGCCTCCAGCACCGCCTCGTTGCAGGCGACGTACTGGCGCGCGCAGATCTCCTCCAGCGGCGCGGCGCGGAGATCGCGCCAGCCGGGGACGAGCGTGAAGCTCCACTGGTTCCCCGCGAGCGGTCCGAGCCCGGTGAGCGGCTCCGGGAGCCGGTACTTCACGAAGCGCGGCCGTGCGCGCCAGGCCTCGAGCAGGGAGCTGACGTTGTCCGCGCCGCGGCGGCGAAGGAACACGAAGGTCGCGTCCGGGAAGAGCTCGTCGAGGTACGCGATGCGGAGGCAGCTCTCCGGCGTCTTGTCGACGAAGCGCCTGCCGCGCACGACGAGCCGGATCGCGCGATGGATGTACTCCCGCTCGCGGTCGCTCACGTCTCCCGCCGCGAGCGCGTCGGAGTCCCAGCCGCGGTCGCGCGGGTGATGGAACTCGTCCCACAGGATGTGCCCCTCGCTCTGGACCGAGCGGAGCTCGCTGCTGTGCAGGAGGCCCTGGAGCAACAGGGTCGTCCCCGAGCGCGGGCAGCCGACGATGAGGATCGGTCGCTCCGGCGGCCCTGGATCGGGCAGGACCCGCGACAGCGGGCGGGCGATGCGAGGCGTGCTGCGGCGTACGCGCCAGATCGCGCGGCGCAGCCGGAACGCGCGGTTGGATCTCACGGGCGGGCGAGCCGCAGGCGGGCGCCGATCGCCTTCCGTTCCGCGGGTAGGTAGAAGCCGAGTGGGAGCAGAACGAGCGGGTAGGCGAGCGCGAGGGCGAGCGCGACGGCGAACCCTCCCCCGACGAGCTTGCCCGTCACTGCGAGCGCAGCGCCCGCGAGGGCTGCGGTGAAGACCCGGCGCCACTGGTACGGGACGCGGTAGATGCGCTGCGACCACCACGTCATGCCCGCGAACATCGTCCCGTACGCCGCGATGGTCGCGATCGCGGCGCCCATCATCCCGTAGGGCGGGATCAGGATCAGGTTCAACGCGACGTTCACCGCGGCCGCCGCACCGGTGACGACCCAGTTGAACTGCGTACGGCGCGCGCGCCCGACGCCGATCGCGATCACGATGTACCCGCCGAAGGCGACCGCGGCGAACGCCAGCGGGCCGACGACCCTCGACGCGCTCGAGAACGACGGCGCCGCGAGCCAGTCGACGATCCAGGGCGAGAGGAGCGTGAGACCGGTGGCGACCCAGGTCGTGATGAGCACGAGGTACGTCAGCACGTAGGCGTACGTGCGCCGTGCCTCGCGGTCGTCCTCGATCGAGTACGCGAAGGCGGGCCAGGCGAGCCGGAACGCGGTGAGCAGGAGCACCATCGCCGAGGCGATGCGGACCCCGACCGAGTACAGGCCGACCTCCGTCGTGTCGGCGAGCTTGACGAGGAAGAGCCGGTCGCTGAAGTTCGTGACCCAGAGGAAGAGCGCCGTCGGCATGAGCGGCACGCCGAAGCGATTCATCTCCCTGAGGAGCCCGCGGTCGAACTGGAGGCCGAGCTGCTCCCGCCGGTAGCCGACGAGCGCGAGGTACACGATCAAGGTGCCCGCGAAGTTCCCGACGATGACGCCGAGCGGCCCCGCGTCGAGCCCGACGACGAGGACGAGCGTCGCGCCGACGGTGAGGAAGATGTTGGCGAGGCTCGCCCCGACGAAAGCCGTGGATCGCTCCTCGAGCCGGAAGAGCGACGTCAGCTGCTCGTAGTTCATGTTCACCCAGAGGTTCACGACGCTCGCCGCGACGAGCTCCCAGTCGTCGGGCGTGCCGAAGAGCAGCTCCGAGATCTGGGGCGAGAGCGCGAGACCCGCAACGAGGCCGAGCGTCGCCATGCTCATCGTGAACCAGAAGGACGTGCGCAGCACCAGGCGGCGCTGGGCCGGCTCCGGCGAGTCGAAGTAGAAGCGGAAGAGCGCGCTCGTGATCCCCATGCGCAGGACGATCCCGATCACCACCGTGAAGGCGACGAGCGTCTCGACCTTGCCGTAGTCGGAAGGCGAGAGGTAGCGCGTGTACAGCGGCAGCAGGAGCAGGCCGAGGATTCGCGAGACGAGTCCGCCGAGGCCGTAGATCAGTGAGTGCTTGCCGAGCCGTCTCAGCTGTCCTCGGACGGGCATCGCTAGAGCCGAGAGTAGAGGTGAAGCAGGCGGTCGGCGACGCGCTCGAGGTCGTGCACGCGCTCGACGTAGGCGCGCGACTCGGCGCCGATGCGGCGGCGTTCGGCGGCGGAGGCGACAAGTGGCTCGAGGCGGGCTCTCAGGTCGTTCTTCGTGGCACGGACGATCGGCACCCGCTCGCCGAGCTCGCGCTCCGTTCTCTCGACGGCTTCCTCGTGCAGGAACGAGACGACCGGCTTCCCGAGCGCCATGCACTCGATCGCGAAGAGTCCGTACCAGCCCGCGTTCAGCTGGTCGACGACGAGGTCGGCCTCCCGGTAGCGCTCGAACGCCTCGTCGTGATGCATGCCCTCGACGAGCAGCAGATCAGCGTCGAGCCCCTCGCAAGCCGCGATGACCTCCTCGGTCCCCTTGCGCCGGCGGGAGGACGGAGCGTGCAGGATCACCGGCCTCGCGCGATCCGTGGGCGGCGTGGGCTCGATCCGGGCGACGTCGATGCCCGGGGGGACGAACTCCGCCTCGGGCACCCAGCGGATCGCGTCGTACGAGCCGACGATCTCGGCCCCGGCCTTCTTGCCGAAAGCGAGTTCGTCGCGTGTCTTGCCGCGGATGTCCGAGCCGAGATAGTGCATGACCGACTTCTTGCCGAGCGCCCGCAGGATCGGGAACTGGAGCGAGCGCGGGACGAGCGTGAGCCCGAAGTAGAAGTGGAAGACGTCGGTTCGCGGGGCCAGGCGCAGCAACGCTCGCCACTGCGTCGCCTGGCGGCGGACGAAGCCGCCGTGCCGCTCGAGCGACTCGTCGGCCTCGGGGTGGAGCTTGTACCGGTTGAAGACGACGAGCCTCGCGTCCACGCCTCGCCGCCGGAGCGCCTGGACGTTCGCCCACGGCACGCCGGCGGTGTTCACCGGGCAGTGGACGACGCGAAGCGGCCGGTCCGTCGGCCGTTCGGTGTCAGACACTCTTAACCGTCAAGGGATACGTGTGCCGAGAGTGCGCCAACGCGTCCACAGGCCGAATCCCGTACGGCATCGGGGTGAGCGCAACGAGCGGGGTCCTGCGGCGACCGCGCCGGACATGTCCGCGCGCGGCACCGCTTCGGGCGGTGTCTGACACCGTCGCTCACGTTAGATCGATTCCGTCGGCCGCGAGCTGCTCGAGGCGGCGCGCTCCCTCGGCCTCGACCATCGCGCGCATCGTCTCGCCCATCGTCTCGCCCGAGTACACCCAGATCGCCGGGTGGACGAGGATCTGGAGCCACGGGAACGCGCCTGCACGTAGCTCCTCGTGCGGGCAGCCCGACCGCCAGTGCTGGTTGGAGTCGGAGCGGTAGGTCTCCGGCGAGAAGTAGCGCGACCCGTAGGCGTTGATCGCACCCTTGATCTCGTCGGACATGTACTCCGGCTCCGGGTTGTGCCACGAGACGACGGGATCGAAGCGGTCGTCGAGCTCGACGTTCGGATGGACGGCGTGCAGGCCGACCGCGTGACCGAGATCGCGCAGGCGGGCGATCGTCGCGACACCATCCGGCGATCCGAGGTTGTAGAAGACGGACTCGGTCATCAGGAGATACGTGGTCGTGACGCCGACATTGGCCTCGAGCTCCGCCATCTCGACCGCAGCGGCGAGCGAGAGGTCGACGTCGTGCCGGAGGAAGAGGTCGCGCGGCGCCGGGTCTTCGCCGAAGTGCGCGAAGCGGTACCCGCCGGCCTTCGCGGCGTCGAGGAGCTCGCGGTAGTGCGCGAGATCGAAGGCGCAGGTCACGCCTCGACCTCGACCGTGAAGCGGGAGGCGGCAGCCTCCGCCCGCCGGAGCGCCTCGCGCGAGTCGTCCGCGACCGCGATGACGTAGCCACGGCGGTCGCCGTCGCGGCGAACCGGCCGGATCGTCTCGCCGAGCTCGAGGTACGTCTCGGCCTGGACGACTCCGTCCGCCGCGAGAACCGGCCCGAGGTCGCCGATGCCGACGACGCGCCCCGTCGGAAGCGGGCCTGGTGACGCGGTGAGGAAGCGAATCGCCAGCGGCTGCTCGAAGCGTGGCTGCGCGAGCTCGTCCGGGACCTCCTGTCCCAGGGCCTGGCGCACTGCGATCTCGACGACGTCCACGCCGACCGCGTGCCGGACGAGGTCTGCCATCTGGCCACCGGCGATGCGTGCGGCCACCTCGACCACCGCGACGCGGCCGTCCGGCGCCGCGATGAGCTGGGGGAACGCGATGCCGTCGCGCAGCCCGAGCGCCCGCACCGCATCCACGGCGATCCGGCGCGCGCGCACCAACTGCTCCTCCGGGATCGACGGCGGGAAGACGTGGATCCAGCCGACGCCGAAGCCGATCCCCGGAGGACGCAGTCGGTCGGAGAGCGTCAGCAACAGTGGGTCGCCACCGCGCACGACCACGATGCCGTTCAGCTCGACCCCGTCCACGAACTCCTCGAGGATGGCGACGCCGGTGGGCGACTCCTCGACGGCAGCTGCGAGGTCGCGCTCGAGCTCCGTACGGCTCTCGATGCGGAACACGGCACGCTGGCCTCCCGAGTCGGCCGGCTTCAGCACTGCGGGAAGCGGCACGGCGTCGAGCGCAGAATCGACGTCGTCCGGCGAGCGCACGGCCGCGAACGGCGGCTGCGGTACGCCGTCGCGCGCGAACGCGTCTCGCATCTCGAGCTTGTGCGTCATGCGCCGGGCGGTCTCGACACCGATCCCGGACAGGCCGAGCTCCTCCGCGACTGCCGCGACGACCGGAACCGCGCGATCGGCTGCAACGGTGAGCACGCCGTCCACCGCGTGGCGGCGGCCGACCGCGAGCACGCCCTCGATGTCCGTGAAGTCGACGAGCTCGCCGACGTCCGCTGCCTGGAGCCCGAGCGCATCCGGGTTGCGGTCGACCGCGACGACCCGGTGCCCGAGCTCCTGCACGCGCTGGATCGCGCGGCGCTGGTGACGGCCGCCGCCGACGAACAGGAGCGTCGTCACCGCGTGCCTTCTGCCTTGCCCCAGGTCGCGAGCGAGCCGCCGCGCAGGTAGCGGACGAGCGCCTCGGCCGTCGCCGCTGTCGTCGACACGTAGTAGTAGGCCAGGCGCGCCCCGGGGACGGGCAGACGCTTCCGGCCAGCGAGCGCGAGCCCCAGGAGGCCGACCTGGCCGAGGAGCGCGAGCCGATAGGCACCGCCGCGGGGCGCCAGCAAGAGGCTCGACTTGAAGAGGGCGACGTGCAGGACGCCGCTCCCGTACCGGAGCACGCGGTGGGAGACGAGCTCGGCGAGGAAGAGCGGGTCGCCCGTGCGCGCCAGCGAGCCGTCGAGGAGCGGCCGCCAGCTGCGCGTCATCATCCGCACCTTCCGGTCGTACTCCTCTTCGACGTCGCTCGCAGGCTTCTCCCAGGCGACGGCCTCCGGCTCGTACACCGCGCGGCGCCCCCGCTGCACGAGCCGGAACGGGAGCCCGAAATCGTGGCCGATGTAGGGATCGTCCCAGCCGAGGTAGTCCGAGCGGCGCACGCCGTAGATGGCGCCGTTCCCGGCCGTGATCGAGCCGATCGCGGACTCGCTCTCGCGCTGCCAGAGCTCGTACCGCCAGTAGACGCCCTCCTGGCTCTCGCCGTTCGCCGACTCGAGTCGCAGCTGACCGCACACGTAGCCGACCTCAGGGTCACCGAAGCTGCGGACGAGCTTGCGGAGCGCGTCCGGCTCCCACCTCGAGTTCGCATCGGAGAACGCGACGAGCTCTGCGTCCGACCCGGCGACGGCGGTGTTCTGGGCGGTCGCCTTGCCTGCGCGCTCGACACGCAAGAGCTTCAGGTTGGGTGCGCCGGCCGCGAGCTCTTCGACGATCTCGTCCGTGCGATCGGTCGAGCCGTCGGAAGCGATGACGATCTCGAGCCGCTCCGCCGGGTAGTCGAGCGCGAGCAGGTTCTCCACGCGGTGGGCGATCACGTCCTCCTCGTCGTGGGCGGCGACGATCACGGACACGTCAGGTGTCGCATCGACCTTGCGAATCGGTCGGGGCCGGAGCCTGGCGAGCGTGGCAGCGGCGACCGGATAGCCGACGTGCGTCCACGCGAGCGCGCCGAGGCTTCCCCAGAACGCGGCTTTCAGCAGCACGGCGCGACCATAGCCTCAGTTCGAGCGGCGGTAGGCCGGGAAGTAGCCCGCGTAGTCGATCTCCTCGACGTTCGAAAGAGCCCGATATGCGCCCTCGTCGTGCACGGCTTTCCCGAGGTAGGCCGGGAGCGGGCCGCCGGGGTCGAAGCGGCGCTTGAACTCGTACAGCGTGTCCTCGAAGCCGCCGACACCGCCGCCGAGGTGGAAGAGCTCGAAGCCGTGCGTCGCGGCCCAGGCCGCCGTTTCGAGGAAGAGGAGGTGGTTCGCCCCCAGCGCCTGGCCGCGCTCGGACGAGGCGCCGAGGTGGTAGTGGAGCAGCGGCGGAGAGGCGAAGCAGAGGATGGCGGCGACCAGCTCTCCCTCGACATGCGCTTCGGCGAGCACGAGCGTCTCGCCGAGCTCGCGCACGAGCTGCTCCCAGTACGCCTCAGGGAAGAAGTAGAACGGCGACGCATCGCGGCGGCGCATCGTCTCCTCGTAGAGCGAGACGAACGCGGACAGGTCGGTCGGCCGCTCCAGGACGGCCACCCCCAGGCCCCCGCCGCGCGCCTTGCGGACGACACGGCGGTGGTGGGCGTCCAGGACGGTCTCGAGCTCGTCGGCGCTCCGACCCTCCACCCGCCACCCGACCGAGTGCCCGATGTGCTCGAGGTGCCAGCGGCTCTCGGCGAGCCGTTGGTTCGCGAGCGCCGGCTGGAAGCGGGCGAAAGTGGCGACGACGTCGCGCTCCCGGCACCAGCGCTCGTATTCGTCGAAGAAGCCGGGAATCGGCGGGGCTGTCCCCGAGGCGAGCGGCCCGCCGTAGCCCATCGGCGTCCCGACATCGGCGTGGCCTTCAGGCGCATCGCGCACGAGGCCGGGAAAGACCACGTCCCCGCCGGCGCCGCCGAGGTGGAGGAATACCGGCTCCCCCTGCCCGAGCAGCGACGCGCTCTCGAGGTACGCCCGCCGGAAGTAGACGTCGCCCAGGCCGAGCCGGTCGAGGAGCTCGTCCCACTCCTCAGCCGCGACCTCTGCGAGCTCACTCACCGGCGTCGGAGCGGTCGCCGGCGGCACGTGCGCGCTCGATGTTCATCGTGTCCTCGACCGGCTCCGGGTCGGAGCGGAAGAGCTGTGCGAACGTCAGGCCGACGATCTTCAGGTCGAGCCAGAGCGACCAGTGGTCGATGTACCAGACGTCCTGCTCGATGCGCTCGGGCCAGCCGATCTCCTCGCGCCCGTGCGTCTGCGACCAGCCCGTGAGCCCAGGCCGGACCGCCAGGCGCCGCCGATCCGCCTCCGTGTAGTTCGCGACCTGCTCCACGAGGTCGGGGCGCGGCCCGACGATGCTCATCTCGCCGCGCAGGATGTTGACGAGCTGGGGAAGCTCGTCGAGCCCCGTGCGCCGGAGGACGCGGCCGCTCCGCGTGATGCGCGGGTCCTCGGCGACCACCCCGAACGGGTCGTCCGTGATGCCGAGCTCTTGCCCGACCTGGACGGCGTTCGGAACCATCGAGCGCACCTTCAGGAGCAGGAACGGGACGCCGTCCTTGCCGGCGCGCTGTTGCCTCATGAACACCGGCTTGCCCGCATCGCGCCGGACCCAGACCCAGATCGCGGCGAAGACCGGAGCAAGTACGACGAGGCCGAATGTAGCGAGCACGCGGTCGACGATCCACTTGATGCCGAGCTGGACCTGCCTCATGGTGCTGCCTCGCGGGACGAGGTCGAGTGCGCGAGCTCCTCGTACACGGCTTCGTGGGCGCGAGCAGCTTCTTCCCAGGTCAGCGCCGCCCGGGCGGCGAGCGCGCCCTCGTAGGCCGCGCGCAGGGCTCCCGCGTCCGTCAGGAGCTCCGCGCAGGCCGCCGCGAGCGCGGCCGGGTTCTCGGCCGGGACCGCGCGTCCGGCGCCGAACTCGCGGACGGCGTCTCCGACCGCGCCGAGGTCGGAGACGACCGCGGGGCGGCCGTGCCCGAACGCGAGCGCGAGCACGCCCGAGGACTCGATCTCGCGGTAGGGGAGGACGACGGCGGCCGCCGAGGCGACGAGCGGCGCGACCTCGGCGTCGGGCACGAAGCCGAGCTTCCACTCGATCGCGTCGTTCACCGAGAGCGAAACGGCGAGTTCCTGCACCGGCCTGATCGGATCGAGCGGGTCGCCGGCCACGACGAGGCGTGCGTCCGGAACGCGGCTCTGGATCTCCGGAAGGGCACGGACGAGCACGTCGAGCCCCTTGTAGTGGCGGATGAGGCCGAAGAAGAGCAGGGTTTTCCCGGACGGCGGCTCGACTGCGAGCTGTCCCGGGGAGTCGAACACGGGATGCGCCACGCGCACGAGTTTCTCGCGGTCGATCCCGAACGCGACGAGGCGCTCGACCGCTTGCTGCGAATGGACGACGACCCGCGCCGCGACCGTGAGCGCTTCCTTCCACGCTCCGTACGCGCGCTCACGCCGGGGCATCGCATTGTGCGCGGTGAAGACGAGCTGGTGCTTGCTCGCGATCCGACGGAGCCAGCGGACGTCGAGCTCGGGCCGCGAGAGCCACTGGACGTGGACGACGTCGGGCGCCAGCTCGTCGATGCGACGGAGGAGGCGGCGGACGCTCGGGAGGTACTCGGCGCCCTTGACGAGGCGGCGGAGCCGGGCCCGTGGCGAATGCTGGAGGAGGCGGCTCGACCAGGGGATGAAGAGCTCCTCGCGCACGTACCCCTTGGGCTCTGGCGCCCGATCGAGGAGGAACGGCGAGGTGAGGAGGTGCACCTCGTGACCTCGCTCGCCGAGCGCCGAGGCGAGCCGGTCGTCGTACGGCGTGGTGAAGCCGAGCGGGTCGACGAGGGCGATCTTCACTCGTCAGAGCCTCGAGCGCAGATAGCCGACGCTCGCGAGCGCGGGCAGCGGGTCGTCGGCGGCGAACACGGCGCCGACCTTGCCGGTACGGACGTGTTGTGCCAGGAAGGCCTTCATCGAGAGCTCTCGGCGCCGAGCCATCTGCGCGGAGACCCAGAGATCCTTGGCGAGGTAGACCCAGGCCAGGTTGCCCTGGAACGTCGCGCGTGCGGGCGACGGGACGCCGCGCAGGTCGTCGTAGGCGGCTCGGGCGACGTCGAACGTGTCCGTCATGGCGATCCCGGCCCAGACGGGCAAGCGCGTGTTCACCTCGAGCACCTTGAAGGTCCCGTCGCGCGGATCACGCGCGAACTCGACGTGCGCGAACCCGGTGTACCCAGCCGACTCGAGCAGTCGCAGGCCGAGCTCGAGGACGTCGGGGTCGAAACGGACCTCGAACACCGCGCTCGTGCCAAAACGAAGGGGACCCTGGCGCACCTTCCGGCCGACGACGCTCCGGAGCGGAGCACCGTCGCGGCCGACGTACGCGAAGAGGGAGAAGACCTGCTCGTGCGAGTCCGGGACGAGCTCCTGCAGGATCATCTCGAAGCCGGCGTCGTGAGCCCGGCGCCACGCCTCGACCGCCTGCACGACGTCGACGGCGACTTCAGCCTTGCTGCCGAAGCGGAGCGCGTACTCCTGCCCCTCGACAGGCTTGAGGAGGAACGGCGGCCGGAGCTCGCCAGGGTGAGCGAGCCGGTGGCGCAGCGACTCCTCGCTCTCGACGAAGACCGTTGCCGGCGCGGGAACGCCGGCCTCGGCCGCAGCGAGCGGGAGCTGGTCCTTGCGCCGGAGTCGACGCACGGCCTCGGGATCGGACGGGAGCGGGACGTCCGCGAGCGCCGTCACCTCGTCCCAGTTACGCAGGACGAAGTCGACGTGCTCGTCTCGCTCGGGAACGAGCACGGCCCGCCCGCCACCGGCGAGGTCGCGGAGGTAGCCGAGCAGCTGCCGATCACGCGCGGCCTCGTCTCCCTCCGTCGCGAGGCAGCGTCCCCGGAGGTAGCGGGAGCGGAGGCCGAACTCGTTGGCCCGAAAGACGCCGCCGTAGACCGGAACTCCCGCCCGCCCGAGGCTGCGCGCGAGCGCGAGCCCGGCCGGGAGCAGGCCGAGCACGAGCACGGGCGTCCGGGTCGATCCGTCTGCATGAGGGGGCGGCGACAACGCGGGCCATTATGCGGGCGCGGGCCCCTGTGGATCGTTTGGCGCACTTTCGACGCCCTTACAGTGCCAGGCACTGTAAGGAGCGCTGGCCGAGACGTTGCGTCGCATACGACGCGATTTCTCGGCAGGTCTGTCCTTCGGAGACGTGTTTAGCGGACGCTGCCGGCCGGGAGGAGCCACGGCGAGAGCCGGTCCCAGCGCGAGATGTGACAGCCGTTCGTGCGCGTGAAGCGTGCCCAGACCTTGCGGCCTTCGAGCGACCCGACGATGCGCGCGACTTGCGGGCCCCCGTAGATCTCCGTACAGATCGCGCCCGGCGCGACGGGGGCGACGAGGCGCCAGCCACCGGCCTCGAGCCGTCGACACGCAAGCACGGGTCGCGGGTGCGTCCCGCGAGCCGGGTCGCAGCGGAGCGTCCACACGTCCGGATCTGCCGTGCGCTGGCCGTCTTCCCAGAACGTGATCGTCAGCGCGGTGTGGCTGGACGACGCGGCCCCGCCAGCGACTGCGACGATCATCCCACCAACGGCGAAAGCCGCTGCAACGATCGCCAGCGCTCGCATACGTCCAGAGTACGCCGCAGCGCCCGCATCAGGTCACGACGCTTACGAGATGCAAACAGCGAGAGCCACGAAGCCGAGTCTCTAAACTCGCCGCGTGCCGCTCCGCGACAAGCGAGTCGTCATCACCGGGGGCGCCGGCTTCATCGGGACGACGCTCGCCAGGGAGCTGGTGGATGCGAACGAGATCGTCGCCCTCGACAACCTCCACCGTGACGCGCTCTCGGGCACCGAGCTCGCCGAGCACCCGAACTTCACGCTCGTCCAGGCAGACGTGCTCGATCTCGACCGGCTCGTCGAGCTCGTCAGCGGGAGCGACGCACATCGTCCACTGCGCCGGGATCGCGGGGGTCGACACCGTTCTCGAGAGCCCGGTCCGGACGATGCGCGTCAATGTGATCGGCACGTACAACGTGCTCGAGGCCGCGGTCGCGACCAAGGACACGCTGGAGCGCGTCGTCGACTTCTCGACGAGCGAAGTCTTCGGCCAGCGTGCCTTCAACGTGCAGGAAGGGCAGGTGACGACGATCGGGTCGGTCGGCGAGGCTCGCTGGACGTACGCGGTCTCGAAGCTCGCCGGAGAGCACATGGCCCACGCGTACCACGCCGAGCTCGGTGTCCCGACCGTCTCCGTCCGCCCGTTCAACGTGTACGGGCCCGGTCAGATCGGAGGCGGCGCGATCCGTGCCTTCATCGAGGCCGCTCTTGCCGGGCGCGACCTCACGATCCACGGGGACGGGTCCCAGATCAGGGCGTGGTGCTACATCGACGACATGGTGGACGGAGCGCTGCTCGCGCTCGAGCACCCGGCCGCGGTCGGCGAGAGCTTCAACATCGGGAACGCGCGCTCGGCGGTGACGATCCACGACCTCGCGACCCGCATCAAGCGGCTGACGGGGTGCCCGGGAGAGATCGTCTTCCAGCCGCTCCACTACACGGACGTGGAGCTCCGCATCCCGAACATCGAGAAGGCGAAGCAGTTGCTCGGCTTCGAGGCCAAGGTCGAGCTCGACGACGGACTCGGGCGCACGATCGCTTGGTATCGCGAGCACCTCGGGGCTCCCGCGGGTTGAGCGAGCCCATCCGGCTGGCTCGACCCGACGTCGGTGAGCAGGAGCTCGCCGCGGTGGCGGAGGTGGTCGCGAGCGGACAGCTGACGATGGGGAACAAGGTCGGCGAGTTCGAGCGGGCGATCGCCGGCGCCGTCGGCACCACGCACGCAGCGGTCGTCTCTTCGGGCACCGCTGCGCTCCACCTCGCCGTGCTCGCGCTCGAGATCGGCCCGGGCGACGAGGTGATCGTCCCCGCGTACACGTTCCCGGCGACCGCCAACGTCGTCGAGCTCTCCGGCGCCCGGGCCGTGCTCGTGGACGTCGATCCGGACACGTTCAACCTCGACCCGGCGAAGGTGGCCGAGGCGGTCACCCCGCGCACGAAGGCGGTCATCGCCGTGCACCTCTTCGGGCGCCCGGTCGAGTGGGAGGCGCTTCAGACCGCCGTGCCGCAGGAGGTCGCGCTGCTCGAGGATGCGGCCGGCGCGCTCGGCGCGCTGTACCGGGGGACGCCGTGTGGCGCGCTCGGCGCGCTCGCCTGCTTCTCGTTCCACCCGCGGAAGATCGTGACCACAGGCGAAGGCGGCGCAGTCACGACGGACGATGCAGGGCTCGATGCGGCCGTGCGCCGGCTCCGCCACCACGGGTGGGCGTCGGTCGGCGACATGCCCGCGCCCGGCTTCAACTACCGGCTGCCGGATGTCCTCTGCGCGCTCGGGATCCCCCAGGTCGAGAGTCTCGGGCGCCTGCTCGAGGCCCGCGAGCGTGTCGCGCGGGGCTACACGGAGCGACTGGAGCACTTCGTTCAGACGCCCCGTGCGGCCGAGGGAGACCGCCACGGCTGGCAGGCCTACGTCGTCCAGCTCGACCGGCGGGACGAGGCGCTCGAGGCTCTCCGGTCGGCCGGAATCGAGGCGCAGATCGGGACCTGGGCGCTCCACCGCCTGGGCGCATACTCGTCCCAGGGACCCTTCCCCGGAGCCGACCGCGCCTTCGAGCGCGCGCTCGCGCTGCCGTTCCACTCCCGGCTGACCGACTCGGATCTCGATCGTGTCGCGTCGGTCTTGACCAGCTTGTGAGTGAGTGCTAACTTACTTGCCTTCATGGCGACCGCTCAGAGACAGACGGCAGAGGAACGGCGCGAGGCCGTGCTCGAGGCCGCGCGCCACGAGTTCGCGCGGCACGGGCTGCACGGCGCCTCGACCGACGCGATCGCCCGCGCCGCCGGGATCTCGCAGCCGTACCTGTTCCGGCTGTTCGGCTCGAAGAAGAGGCTCTTCCTCGCCGTGAACGACGCCTGCTTCGCGCGGACGCTCGAGGTCTGGCGCGAGGCGGCCGCCGGAAAGTCGGGCGAGGAGTTCGCTGCTCGCGATCGGCGAGGCCTACATCGGCTTGATCGAGAGCGATCCGACGATGCTGCAGGGCCAGCTCCAGGCGTACGCGGCCTCGGTCGTGGACGACGGACGTGCGGGAGAGCACGGCTCGCGGGTACGGCCGGCTCGTCGACTACGTCGAGACCGTGTCGGGCGCCGACAAGCAGACCGTCGCGAAGTTCTTCGCCAAGGGGATGCTGATCAACGTCCTCGCGGCGATGGACTACTCGTTCCACGAGCCCGGCGACGCCCCCGCGTGGGCCGTGCGCCTGGCGCAGGGCTGCAAGGACGACGAGTAGGGAAGAGGCCTCTCTTTTTTCACGTCTTGATGAGTAAGCACTCACTACTTCGTAACAGTTCCCCGGAAGGAGAGAACGCCGATGACCGCACGTCAGGCGACGTTCTGGACGTTCATCTCGACGACCGTGGCGCTCTTCATGGTCGTGCTCGACAACCTCGTCGTCTCGACGGCGATTCCCGTGATCAGGGTCGATCTCGGCGCCTCGCTCGAGGAGCTCGAGTGGACGGTGAACGCGTACACGCTCACCTTCGCCGCGTTCCTGCTCACCGGTGCCGCGCTCGGCGACCGCTTCGGGCGCCGGCGGATGTTCATGATCGGCATCGGGATCTTCACCGCCGCGTCGGCAGCGGCGGCGCTCGCACCGTCCGCGGACTGGCTGATCGCCGCCCGCGCGGCGCAGGGAATCGGCGGAGCGATCGTGACTCCGCTCACGCTCACGCTCCTGAGCGCGGCCGTGCCCGCCTCCAGGCGCGGCGCGGCGCTGGGCGTGTGGTCCGGCGTCGCCGGCCTCGCCGTCGCCTCGGGCCCGCTCGTCGGCGGTGCTGTCGTCGAGGGCCTCTCGTGGCAGTGGATCTTCTGGCTCAACGTGCCGATCGGACTGTTGCTTCTCCCCATCGCAACCCGGCTCCAGGAGTCGTACGGCCCCGACAAGGCGCTCGACCTGCCCGGGCTCGGGCTCGCGAGCTCCGGCCTGCTCGCGCTCACCTGGGGGATCGTCAACGGTCAGGGGAACGGCTGGACGAGCCCCGAGATCGTCGGTGCGCTCGCCATCGGCGCGGTACTGCTCGCGGCGTTCGTCATGTGGGAGCGGAGGACGGCCGAGCCGATGCTGCCGATGCGGTTCTTCGAGAACCGCGCCTTCTCGGCGGCCAACGCGGCCTCGCTCTTCATGTACTTCGGGATGTTCGGCTCGATCTTCCTCCTGACGCAGTTCTTCCAGACCGCGCAGGGCTACTCGCCGCTCGAGGCCGGGCTCCGCGTCCTGCCGTGGACGGCGATGCCGATGATCGTGGCGCCGATCTCCGGCGTCCTGTCGGATCGCATCGGCGGGCGGCCGCTGATGGCGATCGGGCTGAGCTTGCAGGCGATCGGGCTCGCGTGGATCGCGGTGGTCTCGACCGCGACCGTGGGCTACGGCTCGCTCGTCGGGCCGTTCATCCTCTCCGGGATCGGCATGGGGATGTTCTTCGCGCCCGTGGCAAACGTCGTGCTCTCGGCGGTGCGCCCGGTCGAGGAGGGGAAGGCATCCGGTGCGAACAACGCGATCCGCGAGGTCGGCGGCGTGCTCGGCGTGGCCGTCCTTGCCTCGATCTTCGCGCGCTACGGAGGCTACGAGTCACCGACGACGTTCAACGACGGCCTCGTCCCGGCGCTCTGGGTCGGCGCGGTCGTCGTCGCCCTCGGTGCCGCGAGCGCGCTCCTGATCCCACGAAGAGGGCGGCCGGCCGAGGTGGCGGTACACGAGCCCGAGCAGCTCGTGCCGCAACCGGAAGCGGCGTAGAGACGTAAGAGACGAGACAGCGGAGGTATCCCACCATGCTCTCGACGAAATCACTGGCGGCGGCGAGCGCACGGCACCCGTGGCGGACGATCGGGGCCTGGATCGTCGTCCTCGTCCTCGCGGCCGTGGCGATCGCGACCCTCCTCGGAGGCAGCCTCACGACCGAGGGGGCGCCGACGAACAACCCGCAGTCCGAGCGCGCCGACGAGATGCGGTTCGAGGCGTTCCCGCCGCGGCCGGGCGAGATCGTGAGCGACATCCTCGTCATCCGCTCCGACGAGCACACCGTCGACTCCGGGGAGTTCTCGAGCTTCGTCCGCAGCTTCGTATCGGAGAGCGAGCTCCGGCCACTCGCGGAGGCGCGCACGTACCTCGACGACCCGGAGGGGCTCGTCTCCGAGGACCGGCACGCGACCATCGTCCCGCTCGGCCTCTTCGACGAGGACGAGGCGGAGGACGTCATCACGGCAGCCGAGCAGGCAAGCGACGAGTCGGCGTTTTCCGTCTCGGTCACTGGCGAGGAGACGCTCGACCACGACTTCAACCTTCTCTCCCAGGAAGACCTCGAGAACGGCGAGCTCAAGTTCGGGCTCCCGGCCGCGCTCATCATCCTCCTGCTCGTCTTCGGCGCCGTCGTGGCGGGTCTGATCCCACTGCTGATGGCGCTCGTCTCGATCCTCGTCGCGCTCGGGCTCAGCGCGATCCTCGCGCAGCAGTTCGAGCTCTCGGTCTTCCTCGTGAACATGCTCACGGGCATGGGGCTCGCGCTCGGGATCGACTACTCGCTGTTCGTCGTCTCCCGCTACCGCGAGGAGCGCGGGAACGGCCGGACCGAGCTCGACGCGATCGAGGTGTCGGGAGCGACCGCGAGCCGTGCAGTGCTCTTCAGCGGCACGGTGTTCGTGGTCGCGATGTTCGGGATGTTGCTGGTGCCGAACTCGATCATGCGGAGCCTCGCCGTCGGGGCGATCCTCGTCGGAATCGTGTCCGTGGTCGCGGCGCTCACGCTCTTGCCCGCCGTGCTCGGGCTCCTCCGAGACCGTGTCAACGCGCTCCGCATCCCGATCGTCGGGCGGCGTTCGCTCGAGGCATCTAACCCAGAGGGCCGCTTCTGGGGCGGGGTCGTCCGGCGCGTCCTTCGTCGTCCCGTAGTCAGCGTCGCGCTCTCGGCGGGCGTGCTGGTGGCGCTCGCCCTCCCCGTGCTCGGCCTGAACGTCGGCACGAGCGGCGTCTCCGCGCTCCCCGACCGCTTCGTCTCCAAGCAGGGCTTCGAGGCACTCGAGCGGGACTTCCCGGGCACGACGACGGATCCCGCAGAGATCGTGGTCTCGAACGCGTCGGGTGACGACGTGCAGCGGGCGCTCGCAGGGCTCCGCACGAATCTGGCCGCCGATCCGCGATTCGGGAACGGCGAGCTCGAGGTCTCGGCGGACGGCGAGGTCGCAGTCCTGTCGGTGCCCGTCGCCGGAGATCCGTCGACGAGCGACGCGATCGCGGCGGTGCGAGAGCTCCGAGGCGATCTCGTTCCCGAGGCTCTCGAGGGCACCGAGGCCGAGGCGCTCGTGGGCGGCACGAGCTCGGAGAACATCGACTACTTCGACTCGGTCATCGACCCGGCGCCAGCGGTGATCGCGTTCGTCCTCCTTCTGACCTTCGTCCTGCTGACGGTCGTCTTCCGCTCGGTCGTCGTCGCCGGGACGGCGGTCGTGCTCAACCTGCTCTCGGTCGGCGCCGCGTACGGCCTGCTCGTGCTCGTCTTCCAGGAGGGGTGGGGCGCCGGTCTCCTCGGCTTCTCCACGACGGACACGATCGAAGCCTGGGTGCCGCTCTTCCTGTTCAGCGTGCTGTTCGGGCTCTCGATGGATTACCAGGTGTTCCTGCTCTCCAGGATCCGCGAGCGCTTCGACGAGACCCGCGACACGACCGACGCGGTCACCTTTGGCGTCGGCTCGACGGCGCGCATCATCACGGGCGCGGCGCTCATCATCGTCGCCGTCTTTTCGGGCTTCGCGCGTGGAGACCTGATCATGTTCCAGCAGATGGGCTTCGGGGTCGCGGTCGCGCTCCTGATCGACGCGACGATCATCCGCTCCGTCCTCCTGCCGAGCGCGATGAAGCTGCTCGGTGACTGGAACTGGTACCTCCCGCGCTGGCTCGAGTGGCTGCCGCGGCTCGAGGTCGAGGGCTCCGCCGCCGTTTCCAGGCGCACGCTGGAGTCGAGCCAGGGATAGCCACCGCGTCGGGCGGTAGGTTGCGGGGCGTGAAACCCCGCTACGGGCCGCCCGACGCGCTCCGCTCGCCGCGGTACGCGGGCGTCAAGACGTTCGCGCGCTGCCCGCTCGTCGACGACCCGGACGGTGTCGACGTCGCCGTTCTCGGCATCCCGTTCGACACCGCGACGACGAACCGTCCCGGCGCTCGCTTCGGCCCCGAGGCGATCCGCTCGGCCTCGATCGCTCTGCGCCCGTACAACGCGGCTCAGCGCGCGCAGGTGTTCGGCGAGCTCTCGGTCGCGGATCTCGGAGACGTCGACGTGACGCCGGGCAACGCCGAGCGGACGGTGGCGCAGATCGCGGAGCGGCTCGAGCCGATCGTGCGCTTCGGTGCGCGCCCGCTCTGCCTCGGGGGCGACCACCTCGTCGTGCTCGGGGAGCTTCGCGCGCAGGCGGCGGTGCACGGACCGGTCGGCGTCGTGCTCCTCGACGCCCATGCGGACGTCTGGGACGAGTACTGCGGCGAGCGCTACTACCACGGCTCGCCTTTTCGGCGCGCGCTCGAGGAGGGGCTCGTGGATCCTGCTCGTTCCTTCCTCGCCGGGATGCGCGGGCCCGTGTACGAGCCGGGCGACGAGGACATGCCGCGCGAGCTCGGCTTCGAGGTGCTCTCGTGCCACGACCTTGTGACGATCAGCTACGAGGAATACGGGACGCGCGTGCGCGAGCGGGTCGGCGACGGCCCGCTCTTCCTGTCGTTCGATATCGACGTCCTCGACCCGGCATTCGCGCCGGGGACGGGCACGCCGGAGGCGGGCGGGCTCACGACGCGCGAGGCGCTCGGGTATGTGCGCGCGCTGCGTGGCCTCCGCTTCGGCGGCTACGACGTCGTGGAGGTCAGCCCGCCGTACGACGGCGCCGGGAAGCAGACCGCGATCGCCGCGGCCAACGTGGCATACGAGCTGCTGACGCTCGACGTGCTCGCGGGCAACAGATGACCAACGCTCGCCTGTGGCTCGCGTTGATGGGGGAAACCATGTTTCCCCATGCCTTTCTGCGACCGGAGTTCGCGCAAGCGAACTCCGGTCTTGCGAGAGCTGAGTCTGCCCCCTTCTTCCCGAGAGCGTGGGGAACCTCCCGGTTCCCCACACCCTTCCCCGCTCATGGGCGAGAAGGTCGCCCATGAGCCGGCGCGTCCGGGTCGTCGGGACGCTGCTCCTGACGACGGGGGCGGTCGCGTACCTCGTCTGGAAGATCGAGCTCGGGACGACGCTCGACGTGCTCGAGGAGACGGATCTCGCGTGGTTCGCGCTCGCGGTCGCGATCATGGTCCTGACCGTGCCTGTGCTGGCCATGCGCTGGGGCTGGCTCCTCCGGGCGCACGGGATCGTCGAGCGGCTGCCGTGGCTCACGCGGGCGTACTTCGTCGCGTACGCGGCGGGGCAGGTGCTGCCGACGTCGCTCGGCGGAGATGCCGTGCGGGTGGTGGACACCGTGCGACGCCACCCGGGGCGGACCGCGGACGTGACGGGAACGGTGCTGCTCGAGCGCGGCCTGGGAGGCGCGGTGACGGTGTTCCTCGGCGCGATCGGGTTCCTGCTCTCGATCGGGCGCTACGACGTGAGCGCGTACCTCTGGCTCGAGGGCGTATTCGTCTTCGGGACGATCGTCGTCGGCTTCCTGTTCTTCGCCCGTTCGGCCCGCCCGCTCCTGCGCCGCCTCCTGCCGCTGCTCGAGCGCCTGCGGCTGGCGAGGCCGCTGCAGGCGTTCTACGAGGGCGTCCACCACTTCCGCGGCCGTCCGCGCGTGCTCTCCGCGGTCCTGCTCGTCACGCTCGCCGTACAGACGATCCGCATCCTCGCCATCTGGGCGTGTGCGCGCGCGGTGGGGATCGAGCTCGGCGTCGAGGTCTACTACGTGATGGGGCCGCTGCTCTTCCTCGTCATGCTCGTGCCGTTCACGCTGAACGGGATCGCGGTGCGCGAAGCGTTCTTCGTCAGCTTCCTCGGCAGCCTCGACGTGCCCGCGGAGCAGGCGTTCGCGGCCGGGTTCCTCTTCTTCCTCGTCACGGTCGTCCTCGCCGTGCCGGGCGGCGTGGTGCTCGTGCGGAACGGTCTGCGCCGCGGATCGAGCCCGCAGGCGGAGCATGGCTAGCGGGAAGCCCGACGTCGCCGTCGTCGTCGTCACGTACGACGCTCTCCCGTGGATCGAGCCGTGCCTCGAGAGCCTCGCCGGCGCGCGTGTGGTCGTCGTGGACAACGGCTCGAGCGACGGGACGGTGGAGCTCGTGCGGGAACGCTTCCCTGACGCCGAGCTCGTGGCGCACGAGAATCACGGGCTCGCCGCGGGCTGGAACGAGGGGATCCGCCGAACGGCCGGCCGCTACGTCCTGCTCATGAACTCCGACGCGTGGCTCGTCGGCGACGCGCTCCAGCGGCTCGTGACGTTCGCCGACCGGAGGCCCGAGGCTGCGGTCGTCGCTCCGCGCCTCCTGAACCAGGACGGGAGCCTCCAGCGCTCGGTCCGAGGCTTCCCCACGCTGTGGCGGCTCGCGACCGAGTACTTCTTCCTCCGCAAGCTCGCGCCGCGCTCGCCCGTACTGAACGGGTTCTACGCGGGCGGTTTCGACCACGACGAGGTGCGCGAGGCCGAGTTCGTCATGGGCGCGTGCATGCTCGTGCGCAGAAGCGCGATCGACCAGGTCGGGCTCCTCGACGAGGACTACTTCCTCTTCAGCGAGGAGACCGACTGGTGCTACCGCTTCCGGCAGGCGGGGTGGCAGGTGCTCTTCTTCCCCGGCGCCGAGTGCGTGCACGTCGGTGGCGCGTCGCACGGTGGCCGCCTGTATCGGGAGAACCTCCGCGGCCACCTGCGCTTCCTCTCGAAGCACCGCGGGCCGCGGGTCGCCGAGCGCGGCCGGAAGATGCTCCTCGTCGCGCTGCGGCTGCGTGGGCGGCTGTTCGCCGGCGAGCGCGGCCGGACGTACCGCGAGGCCGCCGAGTGGCTCGCGTCGGGCGACGTACCCGAGCTTCTCTCTCGATGAGCATCGCTCGCCTTCGGCTCGCTCTCGTGGGGGAACCATGTTTCCCCAGCCTTTCCGCGACCGGAGTTCGCGCGAGCGAACTCCGGTCTTGCGAGAGCGTGCCCCCTTCTTCCCACACCCCTCCCCACCCACGGGCCGGAATCCGGCCCGTGAGTGCTGTCACGCTCTATCTCCGCCTCGCGGGAGGGACGGCCGTCGTGCTGGCGCCGGGCTGGCTGCTCGCCCGGGCGCTGGGCGTTCGTGGCGCCGCGGCGACGCTCGCGTGGTCGCTGACCCTCGTGTTCGGCGCGCTCGCCGTCACGTTTCTGCTCGCCGCGACGCTGACGACGACGATCGTGCTCCTCGCCCTGGCGGCGGTCGCGGCGCTCGTGCTCGTCATCGCGCGCGCCCCGGTGGCGCCCCGCGTGCCCGGGGTCGGGTGGGTCTACGGCGTAGGAGTCGTCCTCGGGATCCTGCTCTGGCGCGTCGCGAGAGACGTCGAAGGCGACGGCCTCTTCCACCTGGCGCGCACGCGCAAGCTGCTGGAGCTCGACGACCTGTCCCTCGACCGCGTCTCCGAGTTCGTGGACGGGAGCCTGCATCCCGGATACGCGTTCCCGCTCTGGCACGGGTTTCTCGCGCTCATCGCCAGGGTCTCGGGCACCGACCCGGAGGAGGTCGTCGTCCACCTCCCGTCGATCCTCGCGATCCTCGCCCTCGTCGTCGCCTACGAAGCCGGCTGGGCGCTGTTCCGGAGAACGTGGGCTGCCGGGGCGGTCGCCGCAGCGAGTGCGGGGATCATCTGCTTCGCACCGGGGCACGGAGGCACGTACACGCTGCTTGCGCTGCCGGCGACGTCTTCGCGGCAGCTGCTCGTGCCGGCTGCGCTGGCGCTCGCCTTCGAGTCGCTCCGCCGCCCGTCTCTGCCGCTCTGGTCGTCGACGGCGGCCGCCGGCTTCGTCCTCGCGGTCGTGCATCCGACGTACGCGATCTTCCTCTGGCTGCCGTTCGTCGGGTTCCTGCTCGTGCGACTTCTCTGGACGCGGCGCGACCTGCGCGCGGGCGCTGCCGCGCTCGCGGCGCTGGCGGTCCCGGCGGCGCTGTTCATGGTCTGGCTGATCCCGATCGTCACCGACACGGCGTCGGTGTCGCCCGACGCCGACGAGGTCCGGCGTGCGCTCACGCACTACGTCGGCCAGCTCGACGTCCGCTCCGAGACGAGCTACAGCCTGCAGGCGGAGGTGTTCACGCGGAGCGGGGCGGTCGCGGTCGCGGCGGTCCTGCTCTTCCCGCTCGCGGCCCTGGCCGCACGCCGGAGGTGGGCCGCCTACGTCAGCGGCGGGTCGCTGGCGGTGCTCGCGGTGATGCTCATCCCTGCTCTCTTCACGTCGCTCGCCGACCTCGTCTCGATCTCGCAGGCGCGGCGGGCGGCGGGGTTCCTGCCGTTCGCATTCGCGTTCGCGGGCGGGCTCGGCGTGCTCTCGCGACTCCTGGGGCCCTTCCTCCCGCCGCTCGCGCTGATCGCGGGTGTCGTCTTCCAGGCCCTCTTCCCCGGCGACTTCGACTACGCGCTCGACGAGGGCGCTCCGTCCTGGCTCGTCTGGGTAGCCGTGGTCGCGGGTGCCGCCGGCCTCGTCGTGGGCCTCGTTCGCAGGGGCCCGCCGCTCGAGGCGAACGCCGCGCTGGCGGCGACGCTGTTCCTGCTGCCGGTCGTCGTCGTCGGCCTTGCGCGCTGGACTCCGGTGGACGTCCGCGCTGGGACGCAGCTCTCGCCCGGGCTCGTCGAGGCACTTCGGACGCAGGTGGCTCCGGGAGCCGTCGTCTACTCGGATCCCGAGACGAGCTTTCGCATGGCGGCGTTCGCGCCGGTGTACATCGCCGTCGCCCCGCCCGGGCACGTCGCGGACACGCCGGAGAACCGCCCGTACGAGCGCGCGCGGGACGCGCGGCGCTTCCTCGGCACCGCCGATCTCTCGATTCCGGAGGCGTACGGCGCCGAGTACCTCGTCGTGGATCGCACGCGGCAGCGGCGGCCCGTCGAGGGCCTCGAACGTCTCCATGGCGACGGGAGGTTCGCGCTGTACCGGTTGCCGGACGACTAGACCGCCGGAGCTCCCCAGCCTCCGCCGCCCGGCGTCTCGACCCGCACGACGTCACCCGGGTCGAGGTCCGTGGTCACGAAACCGTGCAGCTCCTCGCCGTTCAGGAGGTTTCTGCCCGGGAGGCCGTCGTCGCCTCCCGCGGCTCCCTTCGGCGCGAGCCGTCGCCGCTGCGTGAGGAGCGAGAGCCGGCAACGCTCGAGCGCGCGCAGCTCGCGCACGACGCCGTCGCCGCCGCGGAACCGCCCCCGGCCGCCTGACCCCCGCCGTATCTCGTAGCGCTCCACACGCAGCGGGTACGAGAGCTCGAGCGCTTCGACGGGCGTGTTGAGCGTGTTCGACATCGCCACGTGGACCGCCGAGGGCCCGTCCGCGTCCGGACACGCGCCCTGTCCGCCGCCGATGGTCTCGTAGTACGTGAAGCGGTCGTTCCCGAGCACGAGGTTGTTCATCGTCCCCTGACCCTGAGCGGGGACGGGAAACGCCTCGCCGAGAGCAGCGAAGACGACATCGGTGATCCTGCTCGACGTCTCGGTGTTCCCGGCGACGACGGCCGCGGGCGAGCGAGCGTTCACGAGGCATCCCTCCGGGGCGCGGACGGAGACGGGGACGAATGCGCCACCCGATGCCGGAAGGTCTGGCGCGGTCAGGCAGCGCACGACGTAGAAGCAGGCTGAGCGTGTGACCGAGAGCGGGCAGTTGAGGTTGCCGTCGATCTGCGGTGACGTCCCCGCGAAGTCGATCTCGATCGAGTCGCCTGCGATCGTGACTGCGGCCCGGAGCTCGACGAGCCCCGCCGCCGTCTCGAGGAAGTCCGAGGCCTCGGTCCTGCCGTCCGGCAGCTCGCGAATCGCAGCACGGACGACCCGCTCCGAGTACGCGAGCAGCTCGTCCATCGCGGCCTCGACGCGGTCGCGTCCGCGGCGGGCCGCGAGATCGCGGAGCCGCTCGTCGGCGAGATGGTGGGCGGCGAGCTGGGCTCGCAGGTCGCCCCGGCGCTCCTCGGGATTCCGCATCCGAGACACGAGGCCGGCAAGCGTCGCGTCGTCCAGGCGTGTCGGCGGGATCACGACGCCCTCGTCCGAGAGCACGCGCGAGTCGGCGGGGAGGCTGCCCGGCTCGGATCCGCCGACATCCGCGTGGTGGGCACGCGAGACCGCGAACCCGAGCTCGGTCCTCGTCACGATCGTGAGGTCGGGAAGATGGGTGCCGCCCGCGTAGGGATCGTTGAGGATCCACGGCTCGCCCGGCGCCGGGTCGTGCGCACGGACCGCGGCGACGGCCTCGGGCATGGCGCCGAGATGGACGGGGATGTGCTCGGCCTGGGTCACCATCCGCCCCTCGGCATCGAAGAGCGCGGTCGAGCAGTCTCGGCGCTCCTTGATGTTCGCCGAGAACGCCGAGCGCACGAGCACCGCGCCCATCTCCTCGGCGACCGCGCGCAGTGCGCTCCCGATGACCTGGAGCTCGACGGGGATCACGGGCCACTCCGGAGGACGAGCGTCCCGTGCGCGTCGGTCGCGCCGGCCCACCCGCCTGGAATCCAGGCGGTGGCGCCGTCGAGCTCGAGGACCTCGGGCCCGCGTGTGCTCACCCGCGGACCGGTGACGGAGATCTCGGGCGCGGGGCGGACCTCTGCCGTGCGGACTGCGACGAGCTCCAGCGGGCGAGCGCGGTCGGCGTACCCGTAGCGGTGGGCGTGCGCGGCGTGGAAGCGCTCGGCGAGCTCTGGGCCGAGACCGACGGTGAGCTCGAACGACTGTCCCGCGTACCGGATGTCCGCCTCGCCTTCCGCGGGCAGCTCGCCCGCCTCCTCCAGCGGGACGACGTACGAGCGCACGGTGTCGCGGCGCTCGTCCGCAGCGACGAGACCCAGCGCCGAGAGCACGCCCGCCGCCGCCGGCACGAGGACCGTCGTCATCCCGAGCTCGTCCGCGAGCGCGCACGCGTGCAGCGGGCCCGCGCCGCCGAAGGCGACGAGCGCGAAGTCTCGTGGGTCGAGGCCCTGCTCGACCGAGACGACGCGCAGCGCGCGCACCATCTCCGCGTTCACGACCTCGATCACCTCGGCGGGATCGAGATAGCCGAGAGCGCGCCGGGCGGCCTCGGCGTCGAGCGTCACGCCGCCGGCGAGCTGCAACGGGAGCCGATCGAGCAGGAGGTTCGCGTCCGTGACGGTCGCGCGCTCGCCGCCCTTCCCGTAACACGCGGGCCCGGGCTCCGCTCCGGCGCTCTCCGGGCCCACCCGCAGCGCCCCGCCCGTGTCCTGCCACACGATCGAGCCGCCGCCCGCGCCGACGGTGTGCACCGCAACCGTCGGGAGCCGGACGGGAAAGCCTCCGACCTCGCGCTCGTGCTCCCGCCGCGCCTCGCCGTCCACGATCGCGCAGACGTCGGTCGAGGTTCCGCCCATGTCGAAGGCCAGCGCGTTCGGGAAGCCGGCGAGCTCCGCGATTCGCGCAGCGCCCACGACGCCGGCCGCGGGGCCCGAGAGCAGCGCGAGGGCAGCGTGCTGCGCCGCTTCCTCGAGCGTGGCGACCCCGCCCGAGGAGCGCATGACGAGCGGCTCGACGAGCCCGGCACCGCGGCATGCGCCGTCGAGCGCACGGAGATAGCGGCCGAGCACCGGTCCGAGGTAGGCGTCGATGACTGTCGTCGAGGCGCGTTCGTACTCGCGGAACTCGGGGGCGACCTCGTGCGAGGCCACGACGTGGGCCGTTGGCCGGCGGCGGCGAAGCTCCGCCGCAACCGCCCGCTCGTGCTCGGGATGGCGGAACGAGAAGAGGAGGCAGACCGCGATCGCCTCGGCATCGAGCTCGCCGAGCGAGTCGAGCTCGAGCGGCAGGAGCTCTCCGTCCGGCCCCATGCGCCCGCCGACGCCGACACTGCGTTCCAGCGGGACGAGCGGCGGTGGATGCTCCGCGCACGGCCGGTAGAGGTGCGCACGCGTCTGCCGGCGGAGGTGGAGCAGATGCTCGAAGCCCGCCGTCGTCACGAACGCCGTGCGCGCGCCCCGGCGCTCCAGCAGCGCGTTGGTCGCGATCGTCGTCCCGTGGGTGAAGCGCTCGACGTCCTCGCTGCCCACCGCTGCGGCTGCCGCGAGCACGGACGACTCCTGGTTCCGAGCGGTCGGCACCTTCGCCATGCGCACGTGCCCGTTCTCGACGAGGACGGCGTCCGTGAACGTGCCGCCGACGTCGATCCCGAGGAAGGTCCCGGCTGCCCGCACGCGGCGCATTCTCGCGCGTGCCTCACGGGGAGACGCGTCGAGGGAGCCCCAAGAGGCTCCCTCGACGACTTGCTCGACTGATCGTCAGGACATCTGCCAGGTCCCGGACTGCCAGACGGGGCTGCCGTGCGGACCGTTCACCTGCTTGGGCTGGGCCTTCGGCCTCGCCTGCTTGGGCGGAACGGGGGGCTTGCCGGCCTTCGGGCACGGCTGCCCGGCCTGCTGTGGGCACCTCGCCGCAGATCCCGCGAGTGCCGGTGACGCCGTGGACGAAACTCCGAGCGCCACGAAGAGCGCGACGAGGAGCGGCGCCCTTCGGATCCTCTTCCTCTTGATGTTCGTCATCGCTCCCTCTCCTTGGTCTCTGGTGGCCTTGTGGCCACCTGGTTCGAGGCTAGGGAGCGCAGAAGAGGCCCGAAACGGGCGAAACCCCTGCGTTTGGGAAGGCGATCACTTGTCCGGTCAGTCACGTCTGAACCCGGTCTCGAGCCTTCTCTGTCGTTCTCCTCCGGACGCGGGCGAGTAGAGTTGGTGCCGTCGTGGAGCGCCTCGTCTGTCTCGGGCTCAGCCACCGCACGGCTCCGGTCGAGCTCCGCGAGCGCTTCGGCACCCTCGGGCTCGGCGCGGAGCGCTGTCCCGAGGTCCTCGAGCACACAGTGCTCTCGACCTGCTACCGGGTGGAGCTTTACGCCTTCCTCGTCGAAGGAGTCGAGGACGCGCGCGACGCTCTGATCGACGCCCTTGCCGATGCGCACGAGGTTGCGCGCGGGGATCTCGTCGATCACCTCTACGTGCACACGGGCGAGGACGTCGCGCGGCACCTCGCGCGCGTCGCCGCCGGGCTCGACTCGCTCGTCCTCGGCGAAGCCGAGATCCTCGGGCAGGTGCGAGACGCGTACACCGCCGCCGGCGACGCGGCCGGCCCGGCGCTGACCTTGCTCTTCCGGACGGCGATCGCGACCGGCCGCCGTGCGCGTTCGGAGACCGCAATCGGGGCGAACCCCGCAACGGCGAGCTCGATGGCCCTCGCGCTCGCGGACGGCGTCCTCGGCGATCTCCGGGAACGGCGGGCGCTCGTCGTCGGCGCCGGGCGGATCGGGCTCCAGACGCTGAAAGCCGTCACCGGTCGAGGCATCGAGGACATCGCGATCGTCAACCGGACCCGCGAGCGTGCTGTCGAGGCCGCGGGACGGTTCGGCGGCTCGGCATACGGATTCGACGAGCTCCACGAGGCGCTTGCATGGGCGGACTTCGTCGTCACCGCGACGAGCTCCGAGGAGCCCGTCCTGCGCACGGAGCTCGTCAGGAGCGCGGTCGCGAGCCGTCCCGAGCGGCCGCTCGTGCTCGTGGACCTGGCGGTCCCGGCCGACGTCGAGCGCACGGTTGCCGACATCGACGGCGCGAGGCTCTTCGACGTGGACGACCTGCGGGCGGGGCTCGACGGAGCGCTCGCGTCGAGGCTCGCCGAGGTGCCGAAGGTCGAGGCGATCGTCGAGCAGGAGGTGGCAGGCTTCGGGCGCCGCTACCGCGAGCTCGAGATCGAGCCGCTGCTCGCCGCGCTCAGGGTGCAGGCGGAGGAGATCCGGGAGCAGGAGGTCGAGCGGGCCCTCCGGCGGCTCGGTGAGTTCGAGCCCGAGACTGCCGCGCAACTCGAGCAGCTCTCACGAACGCTCGTCAAGAAGCTCCTGCACGAGCCCACGGTGCGCCTGCGCGAGCGGGCGGGAGACGGTGACGTCGACGCCGTCGCCGCTGCCGTTCGCGAGCTCTTCGGGCTCACGGCGCGCCAAGAAAGCTGAGCTGGCACTCGTGACCCCGACGACGCCGTCTCTGGCGGCGGTCGCGGTGGGAACGCGCGGCTCGCTGCTCGCGCGCCGGCAGACGGGGCTCATCGTCCAGCTACTGCGAGCGGCCTGGCCCGGCCTCGAGTGGGACGAGCGCGTCGTCGTGACGACCGGCGACCGCACGCAGCAGACCGGCGAGCCGCTACCCGAGATCGGCGGCAAGGGTTTGTTCACGGCGGAGCTCGAGCGCGGCCTGCGCGACGGTGATCTCGATCTGGCCGTGCACTCGCTCAAGGACCTGCCCACCGAGGACGCTCCGGACATCCAGATCGGCGCCGTGTGCCTCCGCGACGACGTGCGCGACTGCCTCGTGTCGCGCGACGGGCTCATGCTCTCGGAACTTCCCGAGGGCGCGGTGCTCGGTACGAGCAGCCTTCGGCGATCGGCGCAGCTGCGCCCGCTTCACCGCGGGCTCGAGCTCCGGTCGATTCGCGGCAACGTCGACACCCGCATCCGGAAGGTGCGGGAGGGCGAGTACGACGCGACGGTGCTCGCGGCCGCCGGGGTCAGGCGGCTCGGGCTCGAGGACGAGGTGTCCGAGTGGCTCGCGCCGGAGGCTCTGCTTCCTGCGCCGGGCCAGGGCGCGCTCGCGGTTCAGTGTCGCCACGGAGACGAGCGGATCCTCGAGCTTCTCCGGGCGATCGACGACCCCGCGGCGCGCGCCACGACGACGGCCGAGCGTGGGTTCCTGAGCGCGCTCGGCGGCGGCTGCGCGGCGCCCGTCGCGGCGCACGCCGAGCCTTGTAACGATCAGTTACAAGCCTCGAGTCGGGTTCGCCTCACCGGGCTGGTGGCTTCACCGGACGGGTCGCACACTGTCCGCGTGACGGGCGAGGGAGAGCCCGAGGAGGTCGGAGAGCGCCTGGCGCGCGAGGCGCTCGCGGGCGGCGCAGACCGGATCCTCGAGAGCGTCCATGCCTGAGCTTCCGCTCGAGGGATGGCGAATCGTCGTCACGCGCCCCCGGGCGCAGGCCGAGTTGCTCGCCGCTGAGTTGGAGCCGCTGGGCGCGAAGGTCGACGTCTTCCCGCTCGTCGCGATCGAGCCCGTCGCGGACGACAGGAAGCTCGACGAGGCGCTCCGAGAGCTCGATCGCTACAACTGGGTCGTCTTTACGAGCGCGAACGGCGTCGCGATCGCGCATGAGCATGCAGAGAAGCTGGCGGCGATGAACGTCGCCGCCGTCGGTTCGGCGACCGCGGACGCCCTGCGTGGGCTCGGCGTCGAGCCGGCCTTCGTGCCGGAGCGCTTCGCAGGCGAGGGAATAGGCCCGGGTCTCGAACCACTGCGTGCAGCGCGAGTGCTCGTCCTGCAGGCCGACATCGCCGATGCCCGACTCTCGGAGGAGCTCCGGAGACGTGGCGCGACGGTCAAGACGCTCGCGGCATATCGCACCGTCGCGGTCGAATGGACGCAGGCCGAGCTGACTGCCGTGCGCAAGGCAGATGCCGTGGTGCTCGCGAGCGGGTCTGCTGCTCGTGGCCTCGCCCGCCAAGGCGGAGCGGGCACCGCGCTCGTGGTCTGCATCGGCCCGAAGACCGCGGACGTGGCGCGCGAAGTGGGCCTCGACGTCGGTCTGATCGCACACGAGGCGACGGCCGACGGCATCATTCAGGCTCTCACCTCGCACTTCGGGGGGCGCGCATGACGGATTACGTCGAGACGGATCCAATCGCGGGCGTCAGCGCCCGGCCCGGCGCTCGCCGGCCGCGCCGCTGGCGGCGAACCGAGGCGCTCCGCGACCTCGTCCGCGAGACGACTCTCGATCCGAGCGACTTCGTCTTTCCGCTGTTCGTCCGCCCCGGCGAGGGGGTCCGCGCGCCGATCGCGTCCATGCCGGGCGTCGCGCAGCTCTCGGTCGACGCGCTCGCCGCCGAGGCGCGCGAGCTCCGTGCCCTCGGCATCGAGGCCGTGTTGCTGTTCGGGATCCCGGCGGAGAAGGACGAGCTCGGCGCGGAGAGTCATGCCGACGACGGCGTCGTCCAGCAGGCCATCCGCGCGCTCAAGGCCGCGAGCCCGGATCTCGTCGTCATGACCGACGTCTGCCTGTGCGAGTACACGAGCCATGGCCACTGCGGGCTGCTCGACGCCGACGGCTACGTGCTGAACGACGAGACGCTGGCGATCCTCGGGCGCATAGCCGTCTCCCATGCGGACGCGGGCGCCGACATCGTGGCGCCGAGTGGGATGCTCGACGGGATGGTCGGTGCGATCCGAACGGCGCTCGACGCCGAGCGGCACGAACGCGTCGCGATCCTCTCCTACGCCGTGAAGTACGCCTCCGCGTTCTACGGCCCGTTCCGCGACGCCGCAGAGGGTGCACCGGCGTTCGGCGACCGGAGGTCGCACCAGATGGACACGGCGAACGCACGGGAGGCCTTGCGGGAGGCCGCGCTCGACGTCGAAGAAGGTGCGGACGCGCTCCTGGTGAAGCCCGCGCTCGGCTACCTCGACGTCGTGAGGCGTGTGCACGAGCGCTTTCCCGAGCTTCCGCTCGCCGCCTACAACGTGAGCGGGGAGTACGCGATGGTCAAGGCCGCAGCCGCGAACGGCTGGCTCGACGAGCGCGAGGCCGTGCTGGAGGTCCTCACCGGCATTCGCAGGGCCGGCGCGGACCTGATCGTCACCTACCACGCGAAGGAGGCTGCGGCCTGGCTCTCGGAGAGCGCGTGAAGGCACGCATCGACGAGCGTACGGACGGGGTCGCCGACGGGACCGACGTCGCCGAGCACGGCCGAACCGCCGAAGGCGACACGACCTCGCTCGACCGGAGGCTCTACATGCAGCTCCATGCCTTCGGTGGCGCTCGCGAGACGGCTCCCCTCGTGGATGCGCTGGGCGCGGCCGGGATCGACGCTGTCCTGTACGAGGACGTCAACGATCCCGAAGGCGTCGCCGTCGTCACGTTGACCGAGGACCCGGGTGCGTTCGTCACGACCGTCCGGAGCTTTCTCCAGTCGCCGCCGTTCGCAGACCTCGAGCGCAAGCCCGAGCTCACGATGCTCGGCCGCACCTATGCGATCGGTCACGAGCAGGATCTCGAGGAGGCGCTCGTCGAGCGGCCGCGCGGCCGGGTCCTCGACCCCAAGCTGCCGTGGGCCATCTGGTACCCGCTGCGCCGCGCCGGCTCGTTCGAACAGCTCTCGCGCTCCGAGCAGGACACGATCCTGATGGAGCATGGCGGGGTCGGCATGGCCTTCGGACGCGCGGGGCTCGGCTATGACATTCGGCTCGCGTGCCACGGGCTCGACCAGGCCGACAACGACTTCGTGATCGGTCTCGTCGGCCCGGAGCTGCACCCGCTCTCGATCATCGTCCAGCGGATGCGGAAGACGAAGCAGACCTCGCTCCATCTCGAGCGGCTCGGCCCGTTCTTCGTCGGGCGCGTGGCGTGGCAGAGCTCGGGAGCGTGACGGCCGAGCCGGCGTCGACGCCGGACGCCGAGCCGACCTCGCTCGTCCTTCGCGCCTATCGCGGGCTACCGACCGAGCGCACGCCGATCTGGCTACTCCGCCAGGCCGGTCGCTACATGCCGGAGTACCGGGCGCTCCGGGAGCAACACTCGATGCTCGACCTCATCCGCACCCCGGAGCTCGCAGCCCAGGTCACGCTCCAGCCGGTCGAAGCGCTTGGCGTGGACGCGGCGATCGTGTTCTCCGACATCCTTCCGCCCCTCGTCGGCATGGGGCTCGACCTCGACTTCGTCAAGGGCGATGGGCCGCGGATCGGGAATCCGGTCTCGAGCCCGCGCGACGTCGACATGCTCGCGGTGCCCCCTGCCGAGGAGACGATGGCTGGCACGCTCGAGGCCATCCGGATCGTGCGGCGCGAGCTCGAGCCGCGCGGGATCCCCGTGATCGGCTTCGCCGGAGCGCCGTTCACCCTCGCGAGCTACGCGATCGAAGGCGGGACCTCGAAGGACTTCGCGAAGACGAAGGCGTTCATGCTCTCCGAGCCCGCTGCCTGGAAGCGGCTCCTGACGAAGCTCGCGACCGTCCAGGCGGACTACCTGCTGGCTCAGGCACGTGCGGGTGCCGAGGCGCTGCAGGTCTTCGACTCCTGGGCGGGGCGCGCGCTCGGGCGCACGGACTACCTGCGCTCGGTCGCGCCGACGAACCGCGAGCTCTTTGCCGCCATCCAGGACGCAGGCGTGCCGGTGGTCAACTTCTCGCTCGGCGTGAGCGCCTACCTTGCCGACGCGGCCGGCTGTGGGGGCGACGTCGTCGGGCTCGACTGGCAGCTGCCGCTGGACGAGGCCTGGGCCGCGGTGGGGTTCGACCGGCCGGTGCAGGGCAATCTCGATCCCGTCGCGCTGCTCGCTCCCTGGCCGGAGTTGCGCGCGCGCGTGGACGACGTGCTCGATCGTGCAGCCGGCCGCCCGGGTCACGTCTTCAACCTCGGACACGGGATCGTCCAGCAGACGCCGCCCGACAACGTGCGCCGCGTCGTGGCCCACGTGCAGGAGCGGACGACGTGAGCGTCCGGCTCCCGGTGGGCGTGCTCGTCATGGCCTACGGGGCCCCGACCTCGCTCGACGAGATCCCGGGCTACCTCGCCGACATCCGCGCGGGTCGGACGACCCCTGCTGCGGTGATCGAGGAGATAACGGAGAGCTACCGGACGATCGGCGGGAGCTCGCCGCTCCTCGAGGTGTCACGCGCACAGGTCGCCGCGCTCGCCGACCGCCTCGGGGACGGCTTTCGCTGCTACCTCGGCATGCGGCACTGGTCGCCGTGGATCGAGGAGGTCGTCGGCGACATGGTCGACGACGGGATCACCCATGCCGTCGGCCTCGTCCTCGCGCCCCACTTCAGCGCGCTCTCGGTCGCGCGCTACCAGCAGAAGGTCGCGGACGGGCTCGTGCTCAGTCGCGGACGCATCGACTTCGAGCAGGTGTCGAGCTACCACGACGCACCGGGGCTCGTCTCGGCGTTCGCGGCCCGTGTCGAGGACGGGCTCTCGCGCTGGCCCGAGGATGAGCGCGACCGTGTCCACGTGGTCTTCACGGCGCACAGCCTTCCGGAGCGCGTCCTCGCCGACGGTGATCCGTACGACACCCAGTGCCGCGAGACGGCACGCCTCGTGGCCGAGCGCGCCGGGCTGCCCGAGGGCGGCTGGTCGTGGGCCTATCAGTCGGCGGGACGGACGCCCGAGCCGTGGGCCGGGCCCGACCTCGGCGACCACCTGGAGGCGCTCGCTGCGGACGGGAAGCGCGACGTGGTCGTCGTCCCCGTCGGATTCGTGTCCGACCACGTGGAGATCCTCTTCGACGTCGACGTGAAGGCGCGGCGCGTGGCCGAGCGGCTCGGCATGCGCCTCGAGCGCCCTCCCGCGCTCAACGACGACGCGCAGTTCGTCGAGGCCCTGGCCGAGCTCGTGCGTGCCCGCGCCGAGCCGTGGCTCGCCGAGGCGCGCGCGGCGTGACCAGGGTGAGCACGGCAAGCGTGCTCGGCTTTCGCGTGGGAAGGCATCACCTCGACCGGCGAGCGCCCGCCGGAAGCCTCGTCGCGGTCACCAGCGACATCTGCGGCCTGCACGCTCAGCTCGCGTCGTCGGCCGAGCTCTCGTTGTGGGCGCGGGTGGAGGGGCTCGCCCGCGACGACGTGCGGTCGGCGCTCGAGGACGACCGGAGCCTCGTCAAGACATGGATGATGCGCGGCACGCTGCACCACCTCGCAGCCGAGGATCTTCCGCTCTACGTCGGCATGTTCGCCCCGGAGTGGGACGATCCCGGCGGCGCGTGGCTGCGCGGGTACGGGGTGACTCGCGAGCAATACCAGGCCATCGTCGACGGCGTGCCGCGCGTTCTCGGAGCCCGTCCGAAGACCCGCGAGGAGCTCGCGGACAAGCTTGCCGAGGTTGCCGGCCCGGAGATCGAGGCCAAGGTTCTCTCCGGGTGGGGAGCGCTGCTCAAGCCGTCCGCGCGCCGCGGCGACCTGGCCTTCGGCCCGAATCGCGGCCGGAACGTGACCTTCGTCCGGCCGGATCGCTGGCTCGGGAGGCTCAGGAGGGTCGCGCCGGAGGAGGCGCGGCGCGAGGTCGTTCGCCGTTACCTGGCCGCCTACGGGCCGGCGACCGCGGACGACCTCGGGACCTGGCTCGGACGGCGCGTGGGGATCAAGCGGTTGCTCGCCGGGATCGAGGACGAGCTCGAGCAGGTCGCGGTCGGAGGCGTGCCGAGCTGGGTGCTCGGGAAGGATCTCCGTGTGCTCGAGGCTTCGCGCAAGCCGAAGACCGTGCGGCTGTTGCCCGCCTTCGACCCGTACGTCGTCGGCTTCCGGCCGCGCGACCTCCTCGTCGAGCAGGCGCATGTCGCCAAGATCTTCCGCCCGCAGGCCTGGTTCTCCCCGGTTCTCCTGGTCGACGGCCGCGCCGCCGGGATCTGGAAGCACGAGCGCCGCCGCCGGACGCTCGAGGTGCGCGTCGAGCCGTTCGCGCGGCTGAGCGCGGCGACGAGGAAGGCTCTCAGCGCCGAGGTCGAACGGCTCGCGGAGTTCCTCGATGCGCCCGCGGAGATCTCGCTCGCGGCATGACGAAGCTCGTGGTCGTCGGTGGCGGCATCGCTGGGCTCGCGGCCGCGCGTCGCCTCGAGTCGTTGCTGCCGGACGCGGAGATCACGCTCGTCGAGCGCTCGGAGCGGCTCGGCGGGAAGCTCCTCACCGACGAGGTCGACGGCTTCGTCATCGAGGGCGCCGCCGACAGCTTCCTCTCGCGGAAGCCGCGCGGCGTCGGGCTCTGCGAAGAGCTCGGGCTCGCGCACAGGCTCGTCGGCCGGCGGCCCGAGCACGCTCGCTCCTTCGTGCGGCACGGCGCCGAGCTCTACCCGCTGCCGGAAGGGCTCACCGGAATGATCCCCGCCGACCTCGACGCGCTCGCGGAGACCGGCCTGCTCTCGGACGACGGCCGAGCACGCCTCGAGGCCGAGCGCGACCTTCCTCCGGCGCCTCCGGGTGAGGGTGACGACGAGTCGATCGCGTCCTTCGTCTCGCGTCGGCTCGGGCGCGAGGCCTACGAGCGCCTGGTCGAGCCGCTGATGACGGGGATCTACGGCGGCGACGGCGAGCAGCTTTCGCTCGATGCGACGTTCCCGAACCTCCGCGCGCTCGAGCTCGAACACGGAAGCCTCCTCGCCGGGCTCGCGGCCCAGGCACCCGTGCCGGGCGACTACCCGGCCTTCGTCAGCCTCCGCGGGGGAATGGGCGAGCTCGTGCGCTTCGTTGCCGCGTCCCTCGAGCGCACGACGTTCACCGTGGCGGCAGCCACGCGGCTCACGAGGCGCGACGGCTACACGGTCGAGCTCGACGACCGGCGCGCACTTGCTGCCGACGCGGTCGTGCTCGCCGTGCCGGCGTTCGCGACGGCAGAGCTCGTCGCCGACCTCGACCCGGAGCTGGCCGAAGCGCACGCCGCGATCCCGTACGCATCCTCGGCCATCGTCTCGCTCGGGTTCGGACGGGACGAGGCGCCGGAGCTCGACGGCTACGGCTACGTCGTGCCCAGCTCGGAGGGCTCGGACGTCCTCGCGTGCACGTGGACGTCGAGCAAGTGGGAGAACCGTGCCCCCGCCGGGCGGACGCTCCTCCGCGTCTATCTCGGACGCTTCGGGGGGCGCGTTGTGCTCGGAGCTCGCCGACGACGAGCTCGTCGCGCTCGCCCGCGAGGAGCTTCGCCTCCTCGCGCTCGACGCCGAGCCCAGCCTCGTCCGCATCCATCGCTGGCCGCTCGGGATGCCGCAGTACACGCTCGGCCACCCCGACCGCCTCGCGCGGATCGAGTCGGCGCTCGCGCGCCATCCGGGCCTCGCGCTCGCGGGAGCCGCTTACCGCGGTGTCGGCATCCCCGACTGCATCCACTCGGGCGAGTCCGCCGCCGAGGCTGTCTCACGGGCTCTCCAGCGCGTATCCGCATGAGTCGCGAGCGCTCGGACGAGCTGTTCCGCGAGGCGCTCACGCTCCTTCCCGGAGGCGTCAGCTCGCCCGTGCGCGCGTTCCGCGCCGTCGGCGGGACGCCGCTCTTCATCGAGCGCGGCGAAGGCGCGTATCTCGTGGACGTGGACGGCAACCGGTACGTGGACTACGTCCTCTCCTGGGGGCCGCTGATCCTCGGCCACGCGCATCCGCGCGTCGTCGCGGCAATCGAGGACGCTGCCCGACGCGGGACGAGCTTCGGCGCGCCGAGCCCGCTCGAGGTCGAGCTCGCGACCCTCATCCGCGAGGCGCTTCCATCCCTCGAGCTCGTCCGCTTCGTGAGCTCGGGCACGGAGGCGACGATGAGCGCGCTCCGGCTGGCCCGCGCGTTCACGGAGCGGCCGAAGATCGTGAAGTTCGCAGGCTGCTACCACGGGCACGCCGACCTGCTGCTCGTCCAGGCCGGCTCCGGCGTCGCGACGCTCGGCCTGCCCGATTCGCCGGGCGTCACCCCGGGAGCCGTCGAGGACACACTCGTCGCGCCGTTCAACGACCTGCCCGCGGTCGAGCGCCTGTTCGCCGAGCACGGAGGGCGAATCGCCGCAGTCGTCCTCGAGCCGGTCGTCGGCAACATGGGGCTGGTCCTCCCGGAGGACGGATTCCTCGCCGGGCTGCGCGACCTTACTGCCGCGGAGGGCGCTCTCCTCGTCTTCGACGAGGTCATGACCGGCTTCCGCGTGCATCCGGGCGGCGCGCAGGCGCTCTATGGCGTCACGCCGGACCTCACCGCGCTCGGGAAGGTCATCGGCGGCGGGCTCCCCGTGGGCGCATACGGAGGCCGCAGGGAGATCATGGAGCTCGTCGCCCCCGCCGGGCCCGTGTACCAGGCCGGGACGCTCTCCGGGAACCCGCTCGCGATGGCGGCCGGGATCGCGACGCTGCAGGGGCTCGCCGACGATGGTGCGTGGGAGGCCGCGGAGCGAGCCGCTGTGCGTCTCGAGACGGGCCTCGGCGACGCGGCCGTCGAAGCCGGTGTCGTAGGGCACGCGACCAGGGCGGGCACGATGCTCGGCTTCTTCTTCGCCGAGCCCCCGATCCGGAGCTGGGAGGACGCGAAGCGTGCGGATACGGCACGCTTCGCCGCCTTCCACGGCGCGATGCTCGAGCGCGGCGTCTATCTCCCGCCGTCGCAGTTCGAGGCGTGGTTCCTCTCGGGTGCGCACAGCGACGAGGAGATCGACACGACTGTCGCGGCAGCAGCCGACGCGTTCGCCTCGCTCGGCTGAGCCGGCAGCGCCGATCTACCATCGCCCGCGTGAAGGTGCTCCTGGTGACGCTCTACTTCCCCCCGGCGGGCGGCGGGGGCGTCCAGCGCTCCCTCAAGCTCGCGCAGTACCTCCCTGCGCTCGGCATCGAGACGCACGTGCTCGCGCCCGAGGACCCGAAGTGGATCCACGAGGACGCCGAGTTACGCGTGCCGACGCAGGCATGGGTGCATCGCGTCCGGTACGTGGGGCCGAAGGCGCGCCGCCCTGCCGAGGAGTTGCACGGCACCGCCGGGCTCGAGCGGGTTGCGACCCAGGCGCGGATCGCAACGAGGCGCCTGCTCGTCCCCGATGCGAGCGTGACCTGGAACCTGACCGCGATTCCGGCCGCGATCGGGATCGCGCGCCGCGAGGGCATCGACGCGGTGATCACGACGTCGCCGCCCGGTTCGATCCACTTCGTCGGCGCGGCCGTGAAGAGGGCAACCGGCGCGGCGTGGCTCGCAGACGTGCGCGACGCGCTCGTCGCCAACCCGCATCGGCGTGCGGACACGACGGCGACTCGCGCGAAGCAGGCGGCGAACGTCCAACTCGGCCGTCTCGTCGCGCGCTACGCGGACGGCATCTCGGCTGTCTCGGACGCGATCGCGGACGAGCTGCGGGAGCTCGCGCCGCAGGGCGTCGTGCGCACGATCGCGAACGGCTCCGACTTCGACGACTTCGCCGGCCTCGAGTACCGGCCCGGGGAGCGTTTCCGGATCACGCACACGGGCAGCTTCTTCGGGAAGCGGGACCCGCGCCCGTTCCTCCAGGCGCTCGCGGACTCGCGACTCGATGCGGTCGCGCGCTTCGTCGGCGACTTTCGCGCCGCCGATCGGGAGTTCGCGGAGGGGCTCGGGCTCGGCGACCGGCTCGAGCTGATCCCCTACTCGCCGAGAGCCGAGTCGCTCCGGCTCCAGCGCGACTCCGAAGCGCTTCTGCTGCTCGTCCCCGACGCCGGAGGACGGGGCAAGGGCGTGCTGAGCGGGAAGGTCTTCGAGTACCTCGCGGCTGGCCGGCCGATCCTGGCCGCGGTGCCGCCCGACGGCGCAGCTGCGGCGTTGATCGAGGAGACGGATGCCGGGGTCATCGTCGCGCCGGACGACGTCGACGGCCTCCGGGCGGCGCTCGAAGGCCTCCACCGCCGGTTCCTCGACGGCGGCCTCCCTGCGATCGAGCTCGGCGGGGACGTCCGCCACCGGCTCTCGCGCGAGGCGCGGGTGGAGGAGCTAGCCGATCTGCTGCGCGAGATCGTTACGCTCGGTCGCGCGTGACGACTGCCGCGGTCCCTCTCCGAGCGTCACCGCGTGAGCGCGTCCTCGCGCAGCCCGCGATCGACGGGCTCTTCCTCGCGACGATCCTCTTCGTCACCTTCGCGAAGATCCACTGGGAGCTCGCGGCGGACCTCTCGCTGGCCGACGTCTTGACCGCCGGGTTCCTGCTCGCGTTCATCTGGGATCGGCTCGAGCGCGGCGACGGGCGGCTGACGCGGACCTCGATCGTGGGGCTCGCGTTCTTCGCGGCGTTCCTCCTCGTCTACCTCGTCGGCTTCTTCAACCTCGACACGGAGCAGGCGCTCACCCAGTGGACGAAGGGGATGGTCAAGTTCGTCCTCCACTTCGGCTTCCTCGTCGCGGGCGTGACGCTGCTCGCTCGACGCTCCCAGCGGTTCTACTGGTACGCGCTCGCCGCGCTCTGTGGTGGCATCGCCCTGAACGCGGTGTACGGGATCGTCCAGCTGCTCGCAGCGGAGCTCGGCGCGGGGAACCTCGACGCGCTGCTGATCGAGCCGATCACGGGCCGCGACACGTCGATCAACATCTTCGGCGCGGTCGACGGCAGGAGCGTGTTCCGGCCGAACGGCCTGACCGGCGATCCGAACCACCTGGGGATCGAGCTCGTCATCCCGCTCCTCGTGCTGACGCCGATCTACCTGCGGCTCGAGGCGGGCCATCGACTGAAGCTGCCGCTGGCGGGATTCCTCGCGTTCTGCCTGCTCGTGGAGCTGGCCACCCTCTCGCGGAGCGGCCTCCTCGGGCTCGCCTGCGGCGCCCTCATCCTCGCAATCCCGTACCGGCGCTACCTCAAACGCCGCGAGCTCCTCGTGCCGCTCGGGGCAGTGCTGCTCGTGATCGCCGCGATCGTGATCGTGCGCTGGGACTTCTTCGACCGAGTGATCACGGCCCGCACGCAGACGTCGCGTGCCGCGGCGTCGCCGCACTTCCTCGTGTACGAGTTCATCCCGGACGTCCTCTCCACGAACCCGTTCTTCGGCCTCGGCCTCAACAACTTCGCCGTCTACTACGAGTTCGTGACCGGGCGGCCGGACTTCGGCCCGCACTCGTTCTACGTCGCGACGATCGTCGAGACGGGCATCGTCGGGACTGCGCTCTTGGCCGTCTTCGTGCTCTGGGTCTTCCGCCGGCTCGGCGCCGCCCGCAAGCTCGGCCGCGCGCTCGACGCGGTTCGCGACCCGGTCGCCGCGCAGGTGCGGCCGCTCGCCTGGGGCATGACTGCCGCACTCGTCGCGACGCTCGTCGCGAACGTCTTCTACCTCACGATGACCTTCTACTACTTCTACGTCTTCGCGGTGCTCGCGGTCGCGGTGCCGGTCGTCTTCGGACGACGCGCCCCGCCTGCGCGCGCCTGATGCGCGTCCTCGTCCTCACGACCTCGTACCCGCGCACGCCCGACGACGTGGCCGGCGTGTTCGTTCGCGACGCGGTCGAGCACCTCCGCGCCGCGGGAGTCGACGTCGAGGTCGTCTCGCCGGCGTCGTTCCGGCACTTCGGCCTCGCGTACGGCCACGGGATCCCCGGGAACATCCGCAGACGTCCCTGGCTCGCGCTGCTCTTGCCGCTCTTCCTGCTCTCGTATGCGCGCGCAGCGCGCCGTGCGGGCGGGGTGCCGACCTCGTCCACGCCCACTGGCTCCCGTCGGCGATCGCGGCGCTCGCGACCCGGAAGCCGTTCGTGCTCCAGCTCTGGGGTACGGATGCGGAGCTCGCGCTGCGTGCGCCGGTCGTCTTCCGGCCGCTGGTTCGCCGTGCGCGGATCGTCCTCTGCGCCTCGAACGCGCTGGCCGACGATGGCGCGCCGCCTCGGTGCGCGCGACATTCGCGTCGTCCCGAGCGGCGTGGAGATCCCGCCCGAGGTCGGCGAGCCGGACGAGCCGCCGCACGTGCTCTACGTCGGGCGGCTCTCCGAGGAGAAGGGCGTTCCCGAGCTCCTCGAGGCGACGCGAGGGCCTGCCGCGCGTCATCGTCGGCGACGGGCCGCTTCGCGACGGCGTCCCGGACGCCGTCGGCTTCGTCGCGCCGGGCGAGCTCGGTGCGTACTACGAGCGCGCGGCCGTCGTCGTCTGCCCGTCGCGCCGTGAGGGCTACGGCGTCGTCGCGCGGGAGGCGATGGCCTACGGCCGGCCCGTCGTGGCGTCTGCCGTCGGCGGCCTGCTCGACGCCGTCGACGACGGCGTCACCGGAGTGCTCGTGCCGCCCGGGGATCTAGAGGCTCTGCGCGCGGCGGTCGTGAGCCTCCTTGCCGATGCACCCCGCCGCCGCGAGCTCGGCGCCGACTGCCCGCGAACGGGCGGCGCGGCTCTTCTCCTGGGAGGCAGCCATCCGCGGCACGCTGGCGGTCTACCGCGACGCCTCCGAGCGCACAGAGGACCCATGACGTCGCCTCTGGTTCAAGCGCTCGAAGAGCAGGAGCGCTCGTGGCGTGACCGCCCGCTCGTGCGCGCCCTGTACGGAGACTGGTTCTCGCTCGTGGAGGCGCGTCTCTCGCCGGTCTCCGGCTCGTCCGTCGAGGTCGGCGCGGGGATCGGGCGCTTCCACGAGCGCTGCCCATGGGTCGTCTCGACCGACGTCGAGCGGACGCCGTGGGTAGAAGTGGTCGTCGGCAGCCGAGGATCTTCCGTACGAGGACGGTTCGCTCGCGAACCTCGTCCTCATCGACGTGTTCCACCATCTCGCTCGGCCTGCGCGGTTCCTGGACGAGGCGGCGCGGGCGCTGGCACCCGGCGGGAGAGTCGTCGTCCTCGACCCGTACTGCTCGCCGGTGTCGACGCCCCTCTATCGGCGGTTCCACCACGAGCGAACCGACATGCGCGTCGATCCCTTCGAGGCGAGGGGAGCGACGACCCACTCGAGTCGAATCAGGCTCTCGCGACGCTTGCGTTCTTCCGAACGCGGGACGCGTTCGAGCGCCGCTGGCCGCAGCTGGCATTGGTCGAACGGCGGAGGCTCGCCATGCTGGCGTATCCGTTGTCCGGCGGTTTCACCGGCCGGCCGCTGGTGCCCGCCGGCCTAGGCCTTCGGCTGCGTCGGCTCGAGCCGCTGCTCACGCCGCTCGCGCCGCTCCTCGCGTTTCGCTGCCTCGTCGTCCTCGAGCGGCGCTAGTCGCGCTGCGGGCGAATCGACCGCGACGCGGAACTTCCAGAACGCGAAGCCGGTCATGCGCAACAGGAGCAGGCCGTGCCGCCAGCGGCTGATGTTCGTCGTCCCCGTAGGTACGCGGCTGGTAGCGGACGGGTAGGTCGACGATCTTGAGGTTGAGCCGGGCCGCGCCGAGCAGCAGGTCGAAGTCGCCGAACGGGTCGAACTCGCCGAAGTAGGCGCGGCCGCGCGCGATCTTCTCGTAGTCGGCGCGTCGGAGGACCTTCGTCCCGCAGAGCGTGTCCTTGACGCGCTGGCCCATGATCGCCTTGCAGCAGCCCCGAGAAGAGCTTGTTCCCGACCATGTTGAGGAAGCGCATCGCGCCCGGCTCGACGTCGTACACGAGCCGCGAGCCGTTGACGAGTCGCCGCGGCCGTCGGCCACGACGCGGTAGAACTTCGGCAGGTCCTCCGGCCGGACGCTGAGGTCGCCGTCGAGGATCATCAGGAGCGTCGTTGCGCGCCGCGGCGAAGCCGGCCCGGACCGCGTCGCCCTTCCCTTGCCCGGTCTGCTCGACGAGCCGAGATCTCGCGCTCCGGGTGGTCGCGCGATCTGCCGCTCGATCTCCTCGCGCGTGCCGTCGCGTCGAGCCGCCTTCGACGAAGATCAGCTCCGTCGCGCGTACCCGACTCGGGCAGCCGCTGATGAGCTCGGCGACGTTCCCGCGCTCGTTGCGGCACGGGACAGACGACCGAGACCGAGAGCTCGGCGTCGCGGCTGCGGCCGCGGGCGCGCGACGACCCACTAGGTGAGGCAGAGGTGGTTGAGCGGCCAGAGGTTGGCGACGAAGCCGTTCAGGAACGTCGTCAGCAGCGGGATCTGCTTCGGGATGAGAATGCGCCGCGTCTCGCGTGACGACCTCGAAGTCGGCGAGCTCGAGCAGGTTGCGGACGTCCTCGGGCGACACCCAGTTGCGGATCGGCTTGCGCGGCTTCAGCCGCAGGCAGCTCGGCGAGCCGGATCGCCGGCCGCCAGAGGCGGCTGTACGAGTGGATGATCGACCCGCGTGTCCCGGCGTGTGAGTGCGCGCGGACGCGCTCGAGGAGGCCGACGAGGTCGTGGACGAACGGCACGAGGTCGGAGAGGACGACGAAGTCGAACGTCTCGCCGAGGTCGAGCCGCTCGCCGGCGGCGCGCTCGAAGCGCAGGTCGCGGATGGCGCGCGCGCGCGAGCTCGACCATGCGCCGTGCTGATGTCGACGCCGACACCCTCGGACGGCTCGAGTGCAGCGAGGAGGTCGCCCGAGCCGCACCCGATCTCGAGCACGCGCTCCCGGCCGGTACCTGGAACCGGTAGAGCTGGCGGATCGAGCCGGTGGTAGGTGCGGTTGCGGCGGCGCCAGCGCTCGTCCGCGGGAGCGAACGCGTCGAAGAATGCGGCGAGGTCCTCGTACGCGGCCTCCGTCGAGTCATCCGCAGACTCTTCGGCGCGTGTCGGACCTTTGGTCTCGCTCTGCATCGCTAGGGCTCCAAAGCCGGCGCCGAAATGATTCGGGCGACGCCGTATTCGTCGGCCGGACCCCATCGCGTCGGCAGCTTCTCGATCACATAGGGCCCCTGCCCGGCAATCGTGATGCTCGTACGCGCGGGTGGCAGATCCGCGTAGGGGGCCACGTAGTACGTCGGCGTGAGCCCGTGCGCGGCCGCCGTGCCGGGGCTGGAGAGGAAGCGGTACGGGAAGTCGGGGACGTGGTCGACGAAGCCTTCCACGAGGCTGTCGAACCGCACGTCCTCGATCGGGTAGTAGTAGCTCGGAACGAGCGCGACCTCGCCGGGTTGAAGCAGCTCGTCGGCGAGCTCCTGAGCCGATGCGTCGACCGCCGTCTCGTGCCGCTGCTCCCACGACTGCGCGTCGGACAGCGTCCAGAGATAGAGCGCGAGCACCGGCACCGCCACGTAGACGGGTACGGCCACGCGGCTCGGCCGGCGCACGAGCCAGAGCGCGCCCGGAATCGCGACCGCGAACGCCGGCGCGTAGTAGTAGTCGTAGCTGTACCGCGCGGCCGCCATCGTCGCGAGGGCGAGCGAGCCGAGCGCGAGCAGGAACGGCCACTCGGCGTGCCTGCGGACGAGCCCGAACACGCCCGCGACGGCGCCGAGGCCGATGACGACGACTGCGTAGTTCAGCGGCGACCTCCTGAGTGAGCTCCACGTGAAGTTCTCGAACGGCTCGACGTCCTCGTTTACCCGGCCCCCGGTCAGCGTCTCCTTGATCGCCACGAGCATCTGCACGCCGTCGTCGAGGACGAGGGAGGCGGGGATCGCGAGCCCGACGACGAACGCGAGCAGGATGCAGGCGTAGGAGAGCCGGAAGATGCGGTCCGCCCACGGGATCCGAAACCGCTCCGTCACGAACGCCAGGATCGTGTACCCGACGAGGAACGTCGCGCCGTTGATCAGGATGCTCCGCTGGTCGTCGGTCTGGACGATGGGGAGCCGCTCGCGGTTGAACAGATAGCAGAGCACGAGCCAGACGAGCACGACCGGGACGAGCCAGAGCACATTGCGCCGCGTCCAGCTCGTCACGGCGTTGGCCCCCTCCCGGAACCAGCCCGCGCCCGGTGGGCGCCACAGCGCGGCGACGGTCAGCGGGAGCGCCATCGCGATCGCAGTGAGCTTCATGGTCACGGCCAGCCCGAGAACGACGCCCGCGGCCGCGTAGCGCAGCGCGCTCCGGCCCGTGAAGGCCGTCACCGTCAAGTACCCGACGCCCAGGCAGAGAGCGGCGACCGCGGTGTCCGGGCGCAGAAGGAACGAGATCTCGGCCAGCCCGGGAGCGGAGAGGAAGAGCAGGCTTCCCGCCAGCCCCCACGTCCAGTGCCCCAGCAGCCGGCCGACGACGAGGTACACCAGCAACGTCCCGCCGAGCAGCAGCGCGATCGCCCACCCACGGTAGAGAACGCGCGTCTGGTCGAGGTCGAGCATCCGGTCGTCCACGAACGCCTGGCGACTGTCGTGCTCCCCGCGAGCCTTGTCGGCGAGGTAGTTCGCCCCGAACGCGAGCGCGAGCGCGTCCTGCGTCGGGAGTCCTGGGTGGTCGAGGTAGTTCGTGTGGTTCCCGACGAGGATGTTCAGGCTGCTGCCGACGTACGCGCCGTCCGGGTCCGCCCAGTGCCACCAGCGTTCCCGGATCGGCTGGACGGTGAGCAGCAGCACCGCGGCGGCGAGTGCGAGGACTCCTCCGCTGATCGGCCCTCGCGGCATGCCACGGAATCCTAAGAGGCCTATGGGAGGCCGAGCCGCACTGTGCTAGCGGCTCAGCCGTTGAACTGGTCGTCAGGCGCGACGCGGCGCTCCGACGAGTCCGGGCAACGGCGACGTTCCGGCTCAATCGCCGAAGCATGCGTCGTCGGCAATCCGGCGCTCAACGCTCCATCCTCTATGGCGCAACTCCGGCCTCCACGCTTCCGGGCAGAGACGGACGGCGAATTCGGGAGCGACGACCACCCACTCGGCAGCGGGCGGCGCTCGACCCGTCTCGTCGTCGACGAACAAAACCTGCCGGGACTGCTCCGGCCCGAAGTAAGGGTGGATGGCCTCGTCCCGTGGAATGGCGAGCGCGACCGTTGCCCCATCGGGGACGCGCTCTTCGACGAAGCGGTGCAAGAAGGCCAGTCCCGGTCAGCCGCCCGTAGACGTCCCAGCGTGGGCTGGTCCAGACTCCCACGGTCGATCCGAGCCCCGACGGCCTGCCGACGAGGTTCGCCAGGCAGAGGAAGAGGACCAGCGGGCCGACGACCGCCGCAGCTGTCGCAAGCGCCCGTGACCTGAGGGCCACGCCCCACGTCGCCGCCGCGAGCGCTACACCGAACGCCAGGAACCGGCCGCGCCACGGGTCCCACACGATCGTCAGCGCCAGTGTGAGGAGCAGGGCCCAGGGCGCAAGGGCGTAGACGACCGCTCGCCCAGCCAGGGATCCACGAGCCCATTCGACCACGACGAGCCCTGTTCCCGCTGCGAGCAGGAGGATCGCGAGCGGTCCGTACCACGAGGTCAGCGGGTCCGCCCAGATGTTCAGGTCCCACGTCATGCTGTCCAGAAGCGACTGCGGCGTGTCCAGGAGCAGTGCGGACTTGTAGAGCGACCGCGCGCCCAGCTCGAACACGAGCGGCACCGCCGCGACAGCCGCCACGACCACGCCGGCGACCGCTAGTGGGATCGCCGCGCCCCGGCTACGTGCGAGCACGAGCCCGACCGCCGCAAGCACGCCGCCGGCAACGAGGAATACCGCGGATCTCGCCCACGGCGCCCCGGACATGTCCACGAACCCGAGCGCGAGGCGGAGCGCGACGACGACCGTCTCCACCCCGGGCGCTCCGGCACGCTGGCCCAGGGACTCTGCATCGCCGCCGAGCTCGCCTGTCTTCGCGTGGTTGACGAGGTACCAGATCGAGCCCAGCGCGAGTCCCGCGATACCCGCCAGAGCGAGCCCTGCCCACCGCCGCGGCGGCACGCTCACCGCCGCGACGACCATCAGCGTCGGCAGGGCGAGGAAGCCCGTGAGCTTCGTACCGATCGCCAGTGCGACGGCGAGCGCGACCACGATGAGCGATCCGACTCCTGCGCCCGCGGCGAAGAACGCGGCGACCGCGAGGAAGGACGCGAGGAGCAAGTCGTTCATGGCGCCGGGCGCCTGGACGGCGATCAGCGGGAGCGTCCCGAACGCGAGGCCGGCGAAGATCGCCTCGGACCGCGTGAACGCCAGTCTTCGGGCGAGACCCACGACGCAGAGGATCAGTGCGGGGTAGGCGAGCAACTGCGGCAGGGCGACGTAGCGGTCGCTCCCGGCTAGGAGCATTGCCGTCAGCTGTCCGATCTCCACATTCGGCGGGTTGAAGTTCAGCCTCGGGTCCAGCGAGTCGTCGATGTATCCGAGGCCCTGCTCCTGCACCCAGAAGTCGGCCCGTGCGAGGTGGTAGCTGAGCGCGTCGTACTCGTTGCTCGGAGTCAGGAACGCGAGGGCGACGATGTAGACGGCTCCCAGCGCGACGGCGACGAACAGAACGAGGACGGCGGGCCTTCGCAGCGAGCGTGCCGCATTCGAGAGCGCGCTCCGGAATGACGGCGGCCGCGGCTGTCCGAGGGCCGCCCACGTTCCGAGCGCTGCTGCAAGTCCAAGGCCGAGGCCGGCAAGCAACCACGCCCTCGTCAGGAGGCCTGCCGGCGAGAGGGCGTAGCACACGAGCACGAGCCAGGTCCAGCCGATCACGTACGAGGCGAGGACGAACTCGATCGTCGAGCGGAGCGCGAGACACGATGCGGCGAGGGCGCCGGTCGACGCGAGCAGGGCAAGCCCGACGAGGAGCAGGAGTACCTCGAGCTCGTTCAACCCTGCGCGGGCGTGTCTCCGACGTCCGCCGCGTTCGATCGGGCTACCGCGAGCACCGACTGCCCGAACGGCGGCCGCCAGCGCGCCTCGAGCCGACGCGCCGCCGGGATGACGACTCGATCCCATCCCTGCAGGACGATCCCCTCACGGGGCTCCATCCGGAGGATGCGCATGCCCACCGTCCAGGCGATGAGTCCCGGTGCGTTGACGTAGCGGACGTTGTCGACCCGCAGTCCAGCGCCTCGCATCGCATTTCCGAGGGTTTCGACCGTATAGCGCCGGAAGTGCCCGATCGAGCGATCGAACCGGCTCATCGCGAACCCGAAGGCGGGAACGAACATCACGACGGCACCACCCGGCCGGACGAGGCGCGCGGCGGCGGAGAGCGCCGCGACGTCGTGCTCGATGTGCTCGAGGACGTTCAGCGCGACGACCGCCGAGTGCCGTGCGCTCCGGCGCCGCGACGAGATCGACTTCACTCACGCTGACACGCGGATCCCCGGCGAATCGCTCTCTGAGGCGCTCGAGCAGCACGGGGTCGAGGTCGCTGACCGTCAGCCGGGACACGCCGCCGTCGAGCCACAGCTCCGCGTACGTCCCGGTTCCGCTCCCTATCTCGATCGGATCGTCTCCGAGATACGGGGCGACGAGCGACGCGACCCAGGCGTTGTAGTTCCTGGCGCCCTCGAGCGCCTCGAGCACGGAATGCTGCAGCTCGCCCGCCACTAGGAGATCCGGCAGCGCAGCAACGTCCGCAACACGCGGAGACCGTCGAGCGCGGTGAGCTTCTTGCCCTCCTCGCGCGAGCGAGCGCGGTACGTGATCGGCACCTCGTAGATGCGCTCGCCGGTCTGGAGCACACGGGCTGCGATCTCGGGCTCGATGCCGAAACCCCGCTCCCGCAGGCGCAGCGACCGGAAGAGCTCCGTGCGCATCGCCTTGTGGCAGGTCATCACGTCCGAGATCCAGCAGTTGTAGATCAGGTTCGTCGCGAAGGTGACGGCCTTGTTGCCCATCACGTACCAGAAGCCGTACGAGGAGTGCGCGTGCCAGGCGCGCGTGCCGAAGACGACATTCGCGTCTCCCACCAGCAGCGGCTCGAGCATGGGTGCAAGGTCGGCTGCGCGGTACTCGAGGTCGGCGTCGAGGATCGCCGAGAAGCCACCGCTCGCGTGCTCGAGCGCGGTTCGAACGGCTGCTCCCTTTCCGCGGTTGCGCTCGTGGAAGACAAGCTTTACCTCGGACGGCCAGTTCTGGTCTCGAAGCAGCTCGGTGGTGCCGTCCGTAGAGCCGTCGTCCACGACGACGAGCTCGCGCTCGACCGGAAGCTCGGCGGAGAGCGCGTCCGCGATGGCGGCCTCGACCGTGGCCCGCTCGTTGTAGACCGGCATGAGGATCGACAGCCCGGCGGGCATCGCGGGACGTTAGCGTGACGGACGGGTGTCGTCCGCGTGACAGTCGAGAGCGCTGCGGAAGCCGAGGCGTCGTCGTCGAGGTCGCTTCGACGCGCGGTCCTCTTCGGGCTCCTCGTTGGCGTTCCGGCGAGCATCGTCTTCCTCTGGCTGGCGTTTCGGAACGCGGACCCCGACGCCGTGTGGACTGCGGCGCGCGAGGCGGACCTGGGGTTCGTGGCGCTCGCGATCCTGGCGATCGCGGTCGTGTACGTGTTCCAGGCCGCTCGCTGGCGCCGGATCGCACAGACGGACCGACCGGGGCTCGTCCGCTTCGCCGAGCTCGTCGTCGGCTCCGTGGCGTGCAACAACGTGCTCCCAGGTCGAATCGGCGAGCTCTTTCGCGCGCGCTGGCTCGCGGTGGACGCAGCGATTCCGTCCGGTCGCGCCCTCGGCGACCGTCGGTCTCGACCGTGGCTCGGACGTCGTCGCGCTCTTCCTCTTCCTCCTCGTCTCGCTTCCCTTCGTGGCCTCCGCCGGCTGGATCCGGGAGATCGCGATCGGCGGTGCGCTGCTGCTCGCGCTGTTGCTCCTGTTGCTCGCCGGAGCGCGTGCCTATGCGCGAATCCGGGATCGCGACAGGCGTCAGCGAGGGCGCCTCCGCCGCATCGCCCGAGACACCGTGGACACGCTCGCCGAGCCGCTCGGGCGTCGCCTCGTCGCCGAGGCCCTCGGCCTCAGCGTGCTCGCCTGGGGCGCGTTCGCAATTGCCGTGTGGCTCGTCGCGCACTCGCTCGGGATCGAGCTGGGCGTCCTCGACTGCGTGTTCGTGACCGCAGTGCTCAGTCTCGGCGTGGCCATCCCGTCGTCACCGGGATTCGTCGGCACGTACCAGTGGCTTTCGGTCGCGGCGCTCGGTGTCTTCGACGTGGGTCGCGACGACGCGCTGGCGTTCTCCTTCCTGCTGCAGGCCTCCTGGTACGTGCCGACCACGATCGTCGGCGGCTTCCTCGTGCTCTTCCGCCTCGACTGGGGCTTCAGCCTCCGCGGTTAGGAGCCGAGCCGGGCACCGGCTTCGGGC
>CAVXPS010000018.1:0-449910 GCA_963763815.1 uncultured Actinomycetes bacterium | reverse complement strand
CGCGTACGAGTTCGACGACCTCGACGAGGCCGTGCGCGCCGCTCAGGAGTACGATCAGGAAGTCATCCTGACGCTCTCTGGGACACCAAGCTGGGCCAACGGCGGCAAGAGCCCGAACTCATGCCGACGGGGTCTCCGACTTCAGGAAGTTCTCGCGTGCGATCACGTCCCGGTATTCCGGCCGCTTCACGGGCTATCCCTTCGTCCGGTTCTGCTCGATCTGGAACGAGCCCAACCTCCAGCTCTTCTTGTCTCCCGCAGTTCGACGCGCAAGGCAGGTCCGTCGCGCCGGCGAACTACGCCAAGCTCGCCGCGGCGGCGTACACCGGCATCAAGGCCGGGAACCGCAGGCGCAGGTCGCGGTCGGCGAGACGTCGGCGCGCGGAAGCGACAAGCCGACGGGCCTGCGCCCGACCCACACGCCCGGGAGGTTCGCCGAGCTCGTCGCGAAGGCGAACCCGCGCCTAGGTTCGACGCCTGGTCGCACCATCCGTACCCGTTCAACCCGAACTCGCCTCCGACGCAGCGGGTGAAGTGGCCGAACGTCTCGCTCGCCCTGCTCCCTCGCTTCGACACCGAGCCTGAAGAGATGGTTCAAGCGCAAGTCCGTGCCGATCTGGATCACGGAGTACGGTCACCAGACCCGCCCCGAGGACTCCCTGGGGCATCCCGTACGCGAAGCAAGCCGCGTACATCCAGCAGTCGATGTCGATGGTGTCGCGCTACCCGTTCGTCTCGATGTTCATCTGGTTCGTCTACCAGGACGACCAGGGCCAGCCGTGGGAGTCCGGGATCTACACGCGGTCGGGACGCCGAAGGGCACGTCGCCGGCGCGTTCACGACGACCGCTCGCCCGCTCGACGCGCGCAACGGCGTCGTCCTCGTCCACCGCGGGACGCTGACGCCGCTCATGAACGTCCACACGCGCCGGTACTGCGCGAACGACCCGACCGGCACGCCGATCGGCATGACGTGGCGCGTCTTCCGCGGCGGACGGCTGATCAACGTCGGCCAGCAGACGGCGCCGCTCCGGAACGACTGCACGATCGCTGCGCGGATCCGGGTCCCGGGCGGCGTCGCGACGGGGTCAGACGTACACGGTGACGTTCGAGCTGAACGACGCCAACGGCATCGTGCTGAACCGCCGGATCACCCTGCGCGCTAGGCTCGTAGCCACGCTCTCAGCCGTCCCAGACGAGCACCTGCATCCCCTCCCACCACTGAGGGGCACCACGTGACTTGCCGTCGATCGTGAGGATGCGCCGCGCGCGGGGCTGCTCGGCGAGGTAGTCGTCCATCGCACGGGCGACGTCGTCCCAGTCGGTGTCGTCCACGATGACGAGCGCGCCCGGCGCGAGCCAGCGGCTCGGCGATCCTGAGCCCCTCGAGCTGCGCCTCGTACGAGTGCGCCGCGTCGTAGTACCAGACACCGATCGCACGTCGCCGAGCGCGCCTGACGGCACGAGCTCGAACGCGTCGCCGACCACGAGCTCGGGCGCGTCGAGGCCGTACCGCGCGAGATTCGCCTGCACCTTCTCGAGCGTCGCGTCGCGGAAGGCGAAGCTGTCGATGCCGACGAAGCGCTTGTCCTCGTTCCCGAGCATCGCCGCGATGAGGCTCGCGCCGTGGAAGACGCCGATCTCGACGTATGCCTCGTCGCCATCGAGGCACGCGGCAGCGACGTTGAGCAGCGCGAGGTTGTTCTCCTGCGCGAGGTTCTCGACGTCCTCGGCGACCGGCTGGAAGCGCCGGTCGAGGGGATGCTCCGACTGCGGGAAGTCCTCGAAGAGCCGCGGAAGCTCCTCGAGGAAGCGATCGGCGTTCATGGGGAGGGCGACGAGCTCACCCCTACAGATGGCTCGTGACGCCGGCGAGGTCCGGCTCCTCGGACGGAGGCTCGTACCAGCGAGAGGGCGTAGTGCCCGTCGTCCAGGTCGCGCGCGAAGGTCGAGAGCTTGAGCGGCCGGAAGGTGTCGCACATCACCGCCAGCTCCGTCGTCTCACGCACGCCGAGCGCCTTCTCGGCGAGACCCGGCGCCGGCCCGTGCGGAAGCCCCGACGGGTGGAGCGTGATGGAGCCGACCGAGATCCCCTTGCGCGACCCGAAGTTGCCGGAGACGTAGTAGATCATCTCCTCCGACTGGAGATTCGAGTGGTGGTACGGGATCGGCACCGCCTCCGGGTCGAAGTCGAGATGGCGCGGGCAGAACGAGCAGATGACGAAGTTCGGCCCTGGAAGGTCTGGTGCGAGGGCGGCGGCTGGTGGATGCGCCCGGTGATCGGCTCGAAGTCGTGGATCGAGAACGTCCACGGGTACAGGTAGCCGTCCCAGCCGACGACGTCGAAGGGGTGGTAGTCGAGGACGTAGTCCTGATACCCGCCGCGAACGCGCACCTTGACGAGGAACTCGCCTCGGTCGCGGTGTGTCTTCAGCTCGGCTGGCGGATGGATGTCGCGGTGGTAGTACGGCGCGCCCTCGAGGATCTGGCCGTACTGGTTCCGGTAGCGGCGCGGGATCTCGATGAGCCCGGGCGTCTCGAAGACGAGATAGCGCTGCTCGCCCTCGGGGACGAAGCGATACGTCGTGCCGCGCGGGACGACGACGTAGTCGCCGTCCTTGTAGGGCACGTCGCCGAACGTGGTCTCGAGCGTGCCCGAGCCCTCGTGGACGAAGATGACCTCGTCGCCCTCGCCGTTGCGGAAGAAGTAGTCCATCGACGAGCTCCGGGCGGCACAGCGAGATCTCGACGTCCGAGTTCCACATCAGCGTCCGGCGCCCGCGATCTCGTCGCCGCTCGGATCGACGTCGTACGTGTTCATGCGCCGGTGCGCATGCGCCTCGGGGATCCACTCCTCGCGCTCGATCGGCGTGAAGGCGCCGAGCTCCTTGACGCGGCACGGCGACTCGAGGTGGTAGAGGATCGACTCGTTCCCGGTGAAGCCCTCGAGGCCCATGACCTCCTCGGTCAGGAGCCGCCCGTTCTCGCGGAAGACGATGTGTCGCTTGCGCGGGACGTCCCCGCGACGCTGGTAGAAGGGCATGCCCGTCCCTTTCGCTTCGGTGTCACCTAGGTTCTAGCGGACGGGCGTGCGGGGCGATCGGGGCGGCGACAGCGCCGCCGCCCCGCTCGCTCGGAGCTTACGCGCCGGGCGCGTTCTCGTCGTTCTGCCAGAGACCGAACTCGTTGCCCTCGGTGTCCTTGCAGACCGAGAACCAGCCCATGCTCGGCACGGGCGTGGCCTCGCCCGGCTCGCCTCCGAGCTCGCCTGACGCGCGCGGTCGCCGGCGTTGATGTCGTCGACGTCGAAGTAGACGCGCGGGCCGCGCTTGTCGCCGTCCGCGCCCAGATCGCGCCGCCCTGCGTCTCGGAGAACCGCGTCATGTGGTACTCGCCCGGCGAGCCCGGGAACTCCTCGAACTTCCAGCCGAACAGCCCGCCCCAGAACTCGCTGCGCCTTGGCGGTGTCGCCCGCCGGGATCTCGACGTGAACCATCTGGCCTGCCATGTGTCTCCTTTCGTCGTCGGCGCAGCCCACCGCTGCGCCCGTGCATTCAATACGACGACGAACGAGCTACGAAGTAATCGACACACGAGCGAGGAGACGGATGGAGCCGAGCCGGGCTCGAACCCGCGACCTCCTGCGTGCCACGCAGGCGCTCTCCCAGCTGAGCTACGGCCCCAAGAGCGCCTCAGTCTAGCCTCGAGCGTCGAAGTCATCAGCCCAGTTGATTCCGACGCCGCTGATTGTTCTTGACTCGGCTCGAGCCGGAGCTGCACTGTCGGAGCGCCCGTCGAAATCGCGTCGACGGGAAAAAGAAGCATCGATCCGAGCTCGGGGCAGTATGCGGCGATCGCGTCGATCTCCTTGGCCGTCTAGCACCGCTTGAGTAAGCCCTGCGCGTGCCCGTCGGCACCGAGTAGCACCGAATGACAACGACGTCGCCGTCGAGCGAGCGCCCACTTGCACTGGACGCGCACGAGCCTCGGTCGGAGATCGAAGATCAGGTCGTAGCGCTCGCCGTCCGTCAGTGGCTTGAATACGCCGACGCCGAGATCTGCGGCCACGTGAGCTATCGCGAGCTCTGCCGCTGCGCCCTTCTGATCGGTCGTAGCATGGCGAGAAGTGTAGTTGGCGGATCGGACAACACGCACCTCGAGCTACCCTGGCTCGATGCACCGACGGCCGCGAGCGCGCAGGTTTCGCCGCCTGCGCCAGGCGGATCGCGCGCTTCGTCCGTGCGCTCTTCGGCGGCGGCTCGGCGCGGCGCTGGGACGACACCGAGGGCGGCGTCGGCGTGCGCGAGCCGCGGCGGCCGCTGACTCCGACGCTTGCCGGCGGCGCCGCGCTCGACCTCCCGACGCGACGACGTCGGACGACTCGCGCTAGGCGGTCGCGGCCTCGAGCTCGACCGACGGCACGTCGCTCCAGAGCTCCTCGAGCCGGTAGAAGCCCCGCGTCTCCGGCGTGAAGAGGTGCAGCACGACGTCGAGGTAGTCGGCGACGATCCAGGTCGCCTCGGCCGCGCCGGCGGACGAGCGCGGAAGCAGCTCGTGCTCCTTCTTGAGGACGCCGTGCGACCTCGTCGTAGATCGCCTTCGTCTGCCGCGCGTTGCGGCCGGTGGCGATGACGAAGAAGTCGGTGAAGTCGCATGACGCCGCGCATGTCGAGGATCGTGACGTCGGTCGCCAGCTTCTCCTGGCAGAGAGCGGCTGTGCGGCGTGCTTGCTCGAGTGGTGTCAGGTCGGTCTCTCTCGCATCCTCGTCGAAGTCCGCCGCAGTCTACTCAGGCGTCGCGTAGAGACCGAGGCGCGCGATCGCCTCGGCGACCGCGGCGGGCACGTCGTCCGTCGATGCTCTCGCCGCGCGCGACGCGCGCGCGGATCTCGGACGACGAGACCGCGACCGGAGCCATCTCGAACTCGACGATGCGGTCGCCCGCGCCGAGCCGCTCGCGTACGGCGTCGACCGCGGCGCGCGAGACGCCCGGCCGCATCGCGACCGCGAGCCGCACGAGCTCGAGGACGCGCTGCGGGGACTTCCAGCTCTCGAAGCGACGCGAGCTCGTCCGCACCGAGGATGAAGTACGGCGTCCTTCCGGCCGCCGCTCCTCGAGCGAGTCGACGGTCCGCGCGTGACGATCGAGCTCGACCGACGGCCTCCGGCACGTCCTCGAACGCGAGCCTGCGCGAGCTCGAGCCGCGTCTCGGCGGGCGTCGTCGCCGTCTTGTGCCCGGGGTCGGCGACGACGAGGACGAGCAGCTCGTCGAGCTCGAGCTCCGCGAGCGCCGCGCGCGCGAGCGCGACGTGCCCGACGTGCGGCGGATCGAAGACGCCGCCGAGGATCCCTACTGCCACTCGAGCTCCTCCTCGCCGACCTCGACCTGCGCGCCGCGCTTGATGCCGATCCGGCGCAGCGCCTCCTCCAGCTCGTCGGCCGGCGGCGGCGTCCCGACGACGCGATAGCCGCGGTCGGTGCGCAGGATGCGGAAGCGCGGGCCGCGCCGGGCGCGCGGCGTGTACTCGAGGAACTCCGGCAGCGCACTCGTCCGTCGCGAGCTCGGCGCGGCTCGAGCGGGCACAGCTCGAAGAGCGCGTGCTTCAGCTCGTCGATGCCCGGCTCCGGTCGCGCACGACGTCGCGACGACGCTGACGACGCGCGGGTCGCTCGACGATCGAACGCCGGGACGCTCGTCGAGCAGGTCGATCTTGTTGAGCACGACGACCTGCGGCCGCTCGTCGAGCCCGGCACCGTAGGCGGCGAGCTCGCGGTCGATCAGCTCGGAACGCTGCCTCGAGGTCGGGCTCGGAGGCATCGAGGACGTGGACGAGGAGGCGCGCGCGCTCGAGGTGCGCGAGGAACTGATGGCCGAGCCCGGCGCCGTCGGCGGCGCCCTCGATCAGCCCGGGGATGTCGGCGACGGTGAGCTGGCGCGCGTCCGGCCCGTCGACGACGCCGAGCACGGGCTCGAGCGTCGTGAACGGGTAGTCGGCGACCTTCGGCTTCGCGTTCGAGATCCGCCGCAGAAGCGACGACTTGCCGGCGTTGGGCAGCCCCGCGAGCGCCGCGTCGACGACGAGCTTCAGGCGCAGCTCGAGATCGAGCTCGTCGCCGGGCAGGCCGGTCTCCGCGAAGCGCGGCGTCTGCCGCGTCGGCGTCGCGAACCGCGCGTTGCCGCGTCCTCCCTGCCCGCCGCGCGCGGCGACGAAGCGGCCGTCCGGCCGTCGTCAGGTCGGCGACGAGCCGCCCGTCGGCGTCCAGCAGCTGCGTACCGACGGGTACGCGGACCTCCGCGTCGCTCACCGTCCGCGCCGTGCTTCTTGCTGCCGCGACCGTTGCCGCCCCGGCCGGCCTTGACGTACTTGATCCGCCTGAAGGCCGAGAGGTCGCGGAGGCTCGGGTCGACGACGACGACGACGTCCCCGCCACGGCCGCCGTCGCCACCGTCGGGGCCGCCCTTCGGGACGTACTTCTCGCGGCGGAAGCTCAGGCCGCCGTCGCCGCCACGGCCGGCCTCGGCGTGGATGTGCGCCCGGTCGTGGAACATCGCGCCGCCCTCTCAGCGAGGGCGAGGCAAGCCTCGCCCCTACTGCCGCGGCGACCGAGATGAAGCGCTTGTCGCCGGAGCGGCGGAACTCGACGGTTCCGTCGCGGAGCGCGAAGATCGTGTCGTCGCGACCGAGGCCGGCGCCCGCGCCGGGGCGGAACTTCGTGCCGCGCTGGCGGACGATGATCATGCCCGTCTTCACGGGCTGGCCGGCGAAGATCTTGACGCCGAGTCGCTTCGACTCCGAGTCGCGACCGTTCCGCGAGGAGCCGAGACCCTTCTTGTGTGCCATCAGGAATCGCCCTCCTTCGCGGCCAGCGCCGACTCGATCGCGGCGATCGCGCCCTTGCGGTTCGCGTGCGCCTGCTCGTACTCGAGCGCCGCCTCGAGCATCGGCCGGTTCCAGCCGGACGACGCCGTCCTTGATCTCGGCGACGGTCATGTCCTCGTACCCGGAGGGCATGCCCTTGACGCGCTCGTCCGCTCCTCCGACGGCGCCGTCCGGCTTCTCGGCGGCTTCTCCGCCTTCGGCTTCGCGGCTGCGCGCGACGGCTTGCCGCCGCCGATCGACTCGATCTGGATCTGCGTGAGCGACGCGCGGAAGCCGGTGTGACGCCTGTAGCCGGTGCGCTTCTTGTACTTGCCGATCCGGATCTTCGGGCCCTTCGTCTCGCCGAGGACCTTCGCCGTCACGACGCCGTCACCGGGCTCGAGCTGCGGCGCGCCGTCGCCGCCGACGAGCAGGACGGTCGGCGCGAACGTCGCGCCCTCGTCCTCGTGCAGCCGGTCGACGAGCAGCCGCTCGCCCTCGCGGACGCGGTACTGCTTTCCGGCAACCTTGATGATCGCGTAGGTCATGAATAGACGGTAGGGGTCAGACTTCAGTCTGACCTCTACACAGTTTCCAGCGAGCGCGACGGCCCGCAGAACCGCCGCATGATAGCGGCTATCCGCGAGCGCGGGGCTCGAAGTCCTCGATCCACTCGGACATCGGGACGTACTCGGGCTCGCCGTTGTCCGTCGCCGCCTCGGCGACCGCCTCGGCGGCTTCGACGACTCGACGCCTCGCGCTCGTCGCCGTTCCGGCGCGCGGCTTCTTGCGCTTCCGGCCGCCGCGCGATCCGCGGCGCGAGCGCTTGCGCTTGGGCGCGCCGTCGGCGGCCGCCTCGCGATCGGCGTCGGCGTCGACGTCCTCAGCGTCGGCCTCGGTCGGGCTCGACTCCGCCGGCCGGCTCGGCCTCCGCCGGGAGGAGCCGCGAGGTCGGCGGGCGGAACGTGGATCCGCGGCGACGGGCCGGCCGTCTCCGTCCGGCCGACGCCGGCTCGTCGCCCTCGGCGGCCGCCGCGGCTGCCGGCCGGCTTCTTCCGGCCGCGGCCGCCGCGGGTCCCGCGGCGCGTCCGCTTCTTCTTCGGCGTGGCCGTCCGCGCCGTCGGCTCCTGCTCGGCCGGCGTCGGGCTCTCGGCCGCGTCGTCCGGCTCGGATGTCGTCCGCTCCGCGACCTCGTCCGGCTCGCGACCGTCGAGCCTCGGCGACCGGCGCCGCCTTCTTGCTCCTCGATGCCCGCGTCGGCTTCTCCGCCTCGGCCTCGAACGTGATCGGCGCCGGCGCCGACGCCGCCGTCGTCGGCGAGCGCCGCATATGCCGCGCCGTCGAGCACGCGCCCGACCGTCACCTTCACCTTCTTGCCGACGAGCTTCGCCGCGCCGGCGACGACGACCTCGTAGCCGCCGTCGAGCTTGCCGACGCCGGCGGTCGCGTCGTGGAGGCCGACCTCGACGAGCTTCAGCTCGAGCGAGGCGCCCTCCTCGACGGGCGCATCCGGCCGCATCGTGTCGAGCTTGCCCTGCCCCAGCACCTCGAAGTGATCGAGATGGACGTGGCCGTTGCCCGTCGCGGGCACGAGGAAGAACCGCCGGCGTGCGGCCGCTTCGAGCTCCTCGAGCCGGCTTCCGCCCGCGCCGGCGAGGAGCGCGAGCACGCGCGGGTGCACCGCGACCTTGAACGCCTGGACGCGGGAGCCCTTGGCGATCGCACGCAGCTTGCGCTCGATCTCGAGCGCGTGCGTCGCGTCGGAGACGACGACTCCGTCGCCCGTCGCAGACCGGGCAGCGGTTCGTGAGGATCTCGCGCGGGCCGTCCGTGACGTTCTGCCGGGTCATCTCGACGAGCCCGAGCGGCGAGATCTCGACGACGTAGGTCTTCGTCCGATCGCGCTCGAGCTCCGTGCGGAGCGCCTCCTCGACCGTCTCCCGGTTCTTCGGGTTCGACATGTCGATGAAGTCGATGACGATGATCCCGCCGATGTCGCGAAGCCGGAGCTGGCGCACGACCTCCTTCACGGCCTCGAGGTTGTTCTTGACGATCGTGTCCTCGAGCCGGCCCTGCGCGCTCTTGCCGCGCGAGCCGACGAAGCGGCCGGTGTTCACGTCGATGACGGTGAACGCCTCCGCGTAGTCGAAGACGAGGTAGCCGCCCGAGGGGAGATCGACGCGCCGGTCGAGCGTCGAGCGGATCTCGGCGTCGACGCCGGACGCCTCGAAGAGCGACTCCTTCTCGCGGTAGCGATGGACGCGCTCGACCATGTGCGGCGACGTCTTCTTCAGGTAGCTGACGATCCGTCGGTGCGTTCGGTCGTCGTCGATCTGGGCGCCGACGAAGTCGCCGGCGAAGAGGTCGCGCACGATGCGGAGCGGCAGCTCCGCCTCCTCGTACACGAGCGCGGGAGCCGTCGCGTTCTTCGCCTTCGTCTGGATCGTCTTCCAGAGGCGCTGCAGGAAGACGAGGTCGCGCTCGATGTCCTCGGCCGACGCGCCCTCGGCTGCCGTACGGACGATGATCCCGCCGCCCTTCGGGTCGAGACCCTTGACGATCTCCTTGAGGCGCGTGCGCTCGGCGTCCTCGAGGCGACGCGAGACGCCCGACCCCTCGCCGTTCGGCACGTAGACGAGGAAGCGCCCGGGCAGCGAGATCTCGGTCGTCAGGCGGGCGCCCTTCGACTTCATCGGGTCCTTGACCGCCTGGACCATGATCGTCTGGCCGCGCTTGATCAGATCCTGGATCTTCCGCGCGCCCTTCCGGCCCTCGAGCTCGGGCCCGACGATCTCGTCGACGTAGAGGAACCCGTTCTTCTCGAGGCCGATCTCGACGAACGCGGCCTCCATCCCGGGGAGGACGTTGTCGACGACTCCGAGGTAGATGTTGCCCGCGATCGAGCGGCGCTCCGGGCGCTCGAGGTAGACCTCGGCGACCCGGTCGTCCTCGAGGATCGCGACCCGCTGCTCGCCGACGTCGACCGAGATGACGAGCTCGCGCTTCGCGGCGGGCAGCGGTGCGCGCTTCGTCGGCGTTCGCCGCCGGCCGCCGCCCGAGGCGGCCTGCGATCCGGCTTGCCGTCCGCCTTCGCGGGCTGCTTGCGCGGCGCGTCGGGGCCTTCTCCGGCCGCGACCGGCAGCTCTCCGCGGCGTCGGCCTCGCGTCGGCCGCCGTCGCCGCTCGCCGGCTTCTTCCTTCCCTCGCCGCCGCGGCTACCGCGGCGGCGTCTCTTCTTCGGGCCGGCCGGCGAGCTGCGGCTCGTCGCTACGTGCTCCGGTGTCGGCCTCCAGGAGAGCCTCAGGCGGTGCTTCTACCTCCGGTGGCGGCGGCTTCCGGGCCGCCTGCTTCTTCCTGCTTCTTGCCGAAGCGAAACCAGCGTCGTGCCAAGGTGTGAATCTCCTCTCGTGTGATCGCGCGCGGGCCCCGGAAAGCCACCGGCTCGACCGGCCTCGCGCTGCGTGGGTTCAAGACGTTGGTCGACATGACCTACGAACAGGCTACCAGTCGGCCTTCGGACGACCCGCCTCGCGCGCCGCGTCTCACGCCGCCGCGGGCCGAAGCCGGGCGCGCCGCGCACGCACGGCACGGAGGCGCTGGGAGAGGCGTGCCCACGCCCACGGCTCGAGCTCGGCGTACCGGGTCTCCGACTGACCGCGGGTGGACTCGAGGTACTCGAACCAGGCGTCGGCTTCCTCGAGCTGCAAGAGCTCCTCGGCCAGCTCGGTGTTCGGCATCGTCCCTGCCATGCGCTCGTCGGGGCGCATCCTAGGTCCCGGTCCGGACGGAGCCGGTCTCCGCGCTCAGAGCGGAGGCGCGACTCGGCGAGCTCGAATGCCTTCGCGAGCGCCCAGGTGCCTGCCGCAGCGACGGCGGCGTCGGCGACCGGATCGGGGAGGATCGGCGCGAGCGCGCGCGCGAGCCGCCGCAACGCGAACCCGGACGCGAGCCACGCCCGCGGCGCCGCCGGCGAGCACCGGCAGCTCGTCGGACACCGGCGATGCCCGACGACACGACGCGGAGCCGCGAGACCATCCGCACCTGCTCCAGCGAGAGGATCGGCCGCGCCGCCGCAGTCTCGGCCCGGCGAGACGCGATCGAACGCGGAGCGGAGGACGCTCTGCGTGACGACGCCTGCGCGCGCGGCGTCGGCGATCGCCGGAACGTCGGCCGCGAGGACGGTCGGCGTGCTCCGCCGCCTCGACGATGCGCCCGGCGATCTCGCGAACCGGGAACCCCTCGCCCGGCGCGGCACTCGACGACGAACGGCGACAGCACGAAGGGCCTCGTCCAGTCCGCCTGCGGCCAGAGCTCGACGATCGACGACCTCGACGCCGCGCGCATCGGCTCGCGCGAACGAGCTCCTCGTCCTCGGCGCTCGGATCGCCGGCGATGACGTGCACGAGGACCTCGGCGTTCGGAGGCGGAGTGCCCGGACCGAAGACGACGGCGCCCGGCCTGGCGCCCGGCGCCGAGCTCCTTGGCGAGCTGCTCGGCGAGCACCCCGTCACGACGATCGGCCCCGCCTCGGCGCGAGCTCCTCGCGCAGCGCGAAGCCGAGGCTCCGCGCCTCGTCCGCGAGCGCGCGGATGCCCGCGGCGCTTCAGGCGCGCTCCCGCGCCGAGCTCGCCACGGGCATGGATGCTCTGGAGCACGCCGATGAGCACGAGGTTCGCGACCATCGACGAGCCGCCCACCGTGACGAACGGCAGCGGGATCCCCGTGACCGGCGCGACGCCCATCGTCATGCCCACGTTCACGAACACCTGGAAGAGGAACGCCGACCACGAGACCGCCGGCGACGACGACGCCGTACAGGTCGCTCGCGCCGGTGATCACCCGCAAGCCGCGCCAGACGACGAGGAGGTAGAGGAGGAGCAGGATCGCGCAGCCGACGAACCCGCGCTGCTCGGCGAGCGACGCGAACGCGAAGTCGGTCGCGTGCTCGGGGAGGTAGTCGAGCCGCGTCTGGCTCGCCTCGACGATGCCGCGTCCCGTGAGCCCGCCCGAGCCGACCGCGGTGATCGACTGGTCTGAGGTTGTAGGTGATGCCGCTCGGGTCCGCGTTCGGGTCGAGCGTGAGGCGCGCGGCCTGGTACGGCTTGAGCACCTGGACGCCCGCCGCCGGAAGCAGCCACAGGACGGCCGCGATGGCGAAGACGCCCGCCGCGAGCAGCACGAGCGAGCTGCCGCCAGCGGACTCCGACGAAGAACAGCACGGCGAACAGCGCCGCCGAGTAGACGAGTGCGGTGCCGAGGTCCGGCTGGAGGAACACGAGGAGGATCGGCGACGGCCCGAGGCCGATCACCGAGAGATCGTCTTCCAGCGCGTCGCCCGGCCCGACCCGCCCGACCACGAACCCGGCGATCGCAAGCACGAAGAGCACCTTGCCGAGCTCGGACGGCTGGAACTGGATGACCCCGAGGTCGATCCAGCGCTTCGAGCCGCGGATCTCCTCGGCGAAGACGAAGACGACGACCATCAGGGCGAGCGTCGCGCGCGTACAGAGCATTCCAGTAGCGGCGCAAGACGTCGATCGGCATGAGCGCCGCGAGCACCATCCCGACCGACCCCGACGCGGCCGCGACGATCTGCCTGAGAGGAAGTGGTCCTCGTCACCGGGGACGTCGAAACGCGTGATCCCGTCGACGACCCAGAGGCCGTATCCGACGAGCACCCCGGCGGCGATCAGCAGCACCCAGTCGAGGCTCCGCAGGAACGCGATCGGCTTCGAGGTCGCCCTCGGGCCCCGAACCGCGACCGGCGGACGGCCGGCGACGTCGATCATCAGTCCGTCTCCTCGAGCAGGCTCGTGTTCAGCGGCGCCTGCTGGCCGAAGAACTTCTCGAAGACCTTGAGCGCAGCCGGCGCAGCGGCGGTGGAGCCGTGCCCGCCGTTCTCGATGAGGGCGCAGACGACGAGCCGCGCATTCTCGGACGGCCCCCAGCCGCACCACCAGGACTGGTCCTCGAGGTGATCGGCCGGATAGCCCGGCAGCGGCACGACCTTCTCCGCCGTTCCGGTCTTGCCGGAGATGTCGACCGGGTAGTTCGCGAAGACGCTCGAGGAGGTGCCGCTCGCCGAGTGGGTCGCGAGGAAGAGCCCTTCACGCACGACCCGGACAGCTTCCGGATCGAGCCCGGCGGACTTCGGCGGCAGCGGCGCGAACCTGCGCTCGATGACCCGCGGCGAGTTCTCGCTCCCCGGCCGCTCGACGTCGGAGACCAGGTACGGCGTGACGACGTTGCCGCCGTTCGCGAGCATCGCGTAGAACGCGGTCATCTGGAGCGGAGTGACGAGCAGGTCCTTCTGGCCGATCGCGAGCTGGATCGAGTCGCCCGGGTTCCAGGCGCGGTCCCAGTCGCTCTCGAAGGTCTTCTTCCGCCACTCGGGCGTCGGCAGGAGGCCCTCGGCCTCACCGCCGATGTCGAGCCCGGTGGCCGTCCCGAAGCCGAAGCGGCGAGCCCACTGCTGGAGCCGCACGCTCCCCTCGCTACCTCGCTCGTAGAAGCGGTTCCCGATCTCGTAGAAGTAGGTGTCGCAGGACTCCGCGAGCGCCTCGACGAGCGTCATCGGGCGGTCGACGAACGGATTCCAGTTGATGAACTTCTGCCGATCGAGGCCGTAGTAGGCGACCGGTGAGCACTGGATGGAGTCGTACGCCGAGAAGACGTGCTCCTGCATACCGGCGAGCGCGGTCACCGGCTTGAAGGTCGAGCCCGGTGGATAGAGACCGGCGGTCGCCCGGTTGAGGCTCGGGTAGTTCGCGCGCCTCGCCGTCTCCTCGTCGAGCAGCGGCTCGAGCTTCTTCGGGTCGACGCGGCCCACGTAGACCGACGGCTTGTAGGTCGGGTTGGACGCCATCGCGAGAATCGCGCCGTCCCGCGGGTCGATGCGCGACGATCGCGCCGCCGTCCGCTGCCCAGTGGTCCTTCTGGCGAGCGAGGTCGATGCCGTAGACGAGCGCTTGCTCTGCCGCCCGCTGGAGCTGCACGTCGACCGTGAGCCGAAGCGCGAAGCCTGCCCGCGCCTCCTGCGTCGGCACGTATGCGCCCACCTGCTGGCCCACCGAGTTGACACGGATCTGACCGAGCCCGTGGCGGCCGCGCAGGTAGGAGTCGTACGCGGCCTCGATCCCTGCCTTGCCGAGCCGGTCGCCGCCGCGATACCCGTCGCGGCGCAGGACCTTCAGCTCCTCGGGTGAGATCTCGCCGACGTAGCCCAGGATCTGCGCGGCGAGCGCGCCGTACGAGTAGTCGCGGAGATACGTCTGGACGATCCGCACACCCCGGAACTCGGCGCGATGCTCGTAGAGGTAGTTGACCTGTGCCTCGCGGACGGCGGTCTTCACCGTGATCGGCGTCAGCGGATCGGAGGCCCGGCGCGCGACCTCGCGCGCGAGCTCACGCTGCGGGACGTCCAGGATCTGCGCGAGGCGGCGGACGATCTCGCGGCGTCTCCCTTCCGCGCGCGGCATGTCGCCGACCCAGAGCTGGACGGCGGTTCCCGCGACGTTCGAGACGATCACGCGGCCGTCGCGGTCGAGGATCGGCCCGCGCGGCGCCTCCTCCCGCACGAGCCGGATCTGGTTGTTCTGGGCCGCGGTCAGGTACTCGTCGCCCGAGAGCACCTGGAGCGACCAGAGCCGGAAGAAGAGGATCCCGAAGATCACGAGGGCAAGGGCTCCGAGGATCCCGACCCGGAGCGCCAGAGACGGCGTCAGCCGGTAGGGCTCACGGGCCTTCGGATCCGGCGGGAGGAACCGTCCCGATCCGGAGCGCGGCTCCTCGTACGCGCCCTCAGGCAACGAGCTCCACCTCCCCCGACGGCTGGAAAACCGTGCGCTCGCCGACGATCGACCTGACGAGCGCGTGCACCGGCGCTGCAATCGCGAGGTTGAGGAGCACGGCCGGCCAGAGCGCCGTGAAGAGCGCATGCCGCGCGACGACGTCGTCCCCGAGCATGTAGTGGAGCGCGAACGTGAAGAACGTCGTGAGCACGGTCATGACGCCGACCGCGGTGAACAGCGGGAGCCAGCGGCCTCGGGCGGTCGTCTCCGCATAGCGCCCGGCCCAGAACCCGGCGAGCGTGAGGACGAGCGAGGTCAGGCCGAGGGTCTCGAGCGTCAGCAGGTCGATGACGACGCCGCCCGCGAAGCCGAGCACCGCGCCGGGCACCGACCCACGGAGGAGGCCGAGGGAGATGACGGCGACGAGGAGCACGTCGGGCGCGCCGCCGAAGACGGAGAAGGACGAGAAGATCGCCGCCTGGAAGAGAGCAGCCACGAACACGACTGCGGCTGCGCGCGTCGCGAACCCGAGCGTCATCGGCTCCGGGTGGTCGGGACGAGCACGAGGACCGCGTCGAGCGCGCCGAAGTCGACGTACGGAGTCACCTGCACCTGCTGGTAGAGGTCAGTGTCGGTCTGCCCGACGCTCGTGACCTCTCCGACCGGGACTCCCTTCGGATACAGGGAGCTGAGCCCGCTGGCGCTCCAGCCGGCGGTCACGAGCTCGTCGCCGACGCGGACGACCTCCTCCTTCTGCACGCGGTCGAGGACGAGCGTCTCCCGCGTGCCGCGCGCATGCCGGACGATCCCGGGCGCGCCGGTGCGAAGATCGATGGACGGCACGGCAAGCTGCTGGTCCGTGAGGAGCTGGACACGGGCAGTTCCCGGCGTGACGCGGGTGACCAGTCCGACGAGCCCCTCCGGTGCGACGACCGGGTCGTTGACCCGCACCCCGTCGCTCGAGCCCACCGCGACGACGACCGCCTGGGTGAACGCCCCGGCCGGGCGCGCGATCACCTCGGCGGCGAGCCCCTCGAAGTCGCGCGGGAAGCGCGGGCCGTCGCGGTACGCGAGCAGCCGCCGCAGCGCGACGTTCTCCTGGAGCGCGAACTCGTTCTGGATGGCCCGCTGCCGGAGCTCCTCGACCTCCGTGCGCAGCTCCTCCGCGTCCGAGCGCGCCGTGAACAGGCTGTCGACCCAGTTGTAGGCGTCCCGGAACGGTTGCGCGACGCGCTCGACCCCGACGGCGAAGGGCCTGAGCACGCTCGCGCCGGTCGACTGGATGCCACCGAGCGACCCGTCCGAGCCGGATCGGAAGGAGAGCGAGATGAGCACCAGCGCCAGCACGACGAGGATCCCGACGATCAGCCGTCGCCTGAGAGCTCCCGCGCCTCGCGAGCCGAGAGGGGTGGGCGGAACGCGCCGGACGGTCACGCCCAGCGCCGCCGAACGAGCGCTGCGATGCCGGGGCACGACGGCCCAGTCTAGCGAGGTGGCAAGCCGTTTCCCTGACGGTTCGTTGCCCTTGCGTAAGGGCCGATCTCCTCGCGCGCGCCGACGGAACGCTGCTCGGCAAACGGTGCCAGACTGAAGTCACGCACCTGACGGAAGGAGCCCGGCTTCAGCCGGGCGCCCGTAGGGGCGAGGCTTGCCTCGCCCTAATAGCGAAGGAGCCCGTTGCGGCGCGCCGCGCGGCTCCTGCTCGCGCGGTGGATGACCTCGAACTCCTCGAGGCTCCGCCCGGACCCGACGGCGACACACGTGAGCGGACTGTCCGCGAGGTGCACCGGGATCTGCGTCTCGTGCCGCACGCGGTCGTCGAGGCCCTGGAGCAGCGCGCCGCCACCTGCGAGCACGACACCGCGGTCCATGATGTCCGCCGCGAGCTCGGGCGGCGTCTTGTCGAGCGTCGACTTCAACGCGTCGATGATGAGCGTCACCGGCTCGTCGAGCGCACGCCGCACCTCCTCGGAGGAGATGATCACCGTCTTCGGGAGGCCGGTGAGCATGTCGCGGCCGCGCACCTCGGCCTGGAGCTCCTCCTTCAGGCGGAACGCGGAGCCGATCTCGAGCTTGATCTCCTCCGCCGTCTGCTGGCCGACGAGGAGCTTGTACTCCTTCTTGATGTGATTGACGATCGCCTCGTCCATCTCGTCGCCGCCGATGCGCATGCTCTGGGAGACGACGATCCCGCCGAGCGAGATGACGGCGACCTCGCTCGTGCCGCCGCCGATGTCCACGATCATGTTCCCGGTCGGCTCGGCGACGGGAAGGCCGGCGCCGATCGCAGCCGCCATCGGCTCCTCGATCAGATACGCCTGCCGCGCGCCCGCCGAGAGCGTCGCCTCCTCGACCGCGCGCTTCTCGACGCCCGTCACACCCGAGGGCACACAGACGACGACGCGTGGGTGCGCGAAGCGATGCTGGTGCACCTTCTGGATGAAGTGACGGAGCATCTGCTCGGTGACGTCGAAGTCCGCGATGACGCCGTCCTTGAGCGGGCGAATCGCGGAGATCGTGCCCGGCGTGCGACCGAGCATCCGCTTCGCCTCGACCCCGACGGCGTGCACCTCGCCCGTGCGCTGGTCGATCGCGACGACGGACGGCTCGGAGAGCACGATCCCGCGCCCGCGCACGTAGACGAGCGTGTTCGCGGTGCCGAGGTCGACGGCCATGTCGCGACCGCCGAAGCCGGTCAGGGTCTTGAAGAACGCCATGAGGGGGCCAGAGTGTACCTACGTGTTTTCCAGCAACTTCGGCGCATGCCGTTCGAGGAGCGACACGAGCAGCGCGCCCGGCAGCCCGACGACGTTGAGGTAGTCGCCCTCGATGCGCTCGACGAGGCGGCCGCCGAGGCCCTGGATCGCGTACGCCCCCGCGCGGCCCTCCCACTCGCCGCTCGCGAGATACGCGTCGACGACGCCCCGGCCGAGAGAGCGGAAGGTGACGTCCGTCGCGACGTGCTCGACGACCTCGTCGCCGGCACCGAGGAGGCACACACCGGAGACGACCGTGTGCGTGCGGCCGGACAGCTGGCTGAGCATGCTGCGCGCGTCCTCGGCGTCGGCCGCCTTGCCGTAGACGCGTCCGTCGAGGACGACGGTGGTATCGACACCGAGCGTGATGAGCCCGTCTCCGTGCGCCGAGCGCGCCTTGCCCTCCGCATGCCGCCGCACGAGCTCGACCGGATCGGCTTCGGGCGGGTCCTCCTCGACGTACGACGGGGCCACCGCCTCGAACGGGATGCGCAGCTGCTCGAGGATCGCACGGCGCTGCGGCGAGGTCGAGGCGAGTGTCAGGCGGTCTTGCGCGCCACCCACAGATCCTCCGACGGCCACTTCCGCGCCCAGTCCGCCGTGACCGCCGAGTAGTACGTCGTGGGTCTCCGCGTCATCCGGTGCGTACAGCTCGATCAGGTTCTCGACCTCGAAACCCGTGTCGCGCAGGAGGCGAAACAGGTCGCCGTGGGCGAGATGGAACTCGACGCCCCCGTCCGACCAGTCCAGCCGATGCATGCCTCGTTGTGGACGCTGAAGAGTCTCGGATGTCGAGTCGGGCTCCTCGACCGCACACAAGATGTTGAGCGGGCTGCTGCAGAGAAAGACGAGTCGTCCACTAGGCCGAAGCAGCCGATGCGCCTCGGGAATCCAGCGGTACGGATCGCACCAGATGCTCGCGCCGTACTCCGAGATGGCGAGGTCGAAGCTCGCGTCCGGTAGCGGAACGTCCTCGGCGTTCGCTTCGACCAGCGGGAACTCGAGCCCGGTCTCGCGCTGCATCGCACGAGCGGTCTCGAGCTGGGCAGGCGTGACGTCGACACCCACCGGACGAGCTCCTCGCTTCGCGAGCCATGCCGAGAGGTATGCGGTCCCGCAGCCGAGCTCGATGACATCGAGCCCGGCGACGTCGCCGAGGACGTAGACGTCGCGCTCCGGGACGCCGAAGACACCCCACGTATGCTCCTCTTCAGCCCAGGCCCGTGGCGCGTTGGGACCGGTGAACTCGGCGTTCGAGATCGTCCAGAGCGCGCGGTTCTTCGCGACGTAGTCCGGCTCAGACAAGGCCGTCGGGGAAGAACAGCGCGAGCTCGCGGCGCGCACTCGCCTTCGAGTCCGACCCGTGCACGATGTTCTCGGAGAGCTCGAGCGCGAAGTCGCCGCGGATCGTCCCGGGCGCCGAGTCGAGCGGGTTCGTCGCGCCCATCATCGTGCGGACGACCGAGATCGCCGACTCGCCGCTCACCGCGAGCGCGAGCACGGGGCCTGAGCTGATGAAGTCGACGAGTCCCGCGAAGAACGGCTTGCCCTTGTGCTCGCCGTAGTGCTCGCGCCCCATCGCCTTCGAGACCTTCAGCAGCCGCGCACCGCGAAGCTCGAGCCCGCGCCGCTCGAGGCGCACGATGATCTCGCCGGCGAGGCCGCGCTGCATGCCGTCGGGCTTGACGAGGACGAGGGTGGTCTCGCGCGCCATCGGCGCACGAGTCTAGTCACTCGCGTCTACTCGTTCGCGCGACTTCGGCGGGTCGGTCGTGACGGCTCCGTCGAGACGTCCTCGAGCACGGGCAGCACCGGCGGGACGGCGGAAGCGCAGTACGGGCACACCTGCCAGAGCGCCTCCATCGGCTGGCCGCACGACGCGCACGACTGCTTCAGGCGAGTCGTGCAGACCGGACACACGAGATAGCCCGGCTCGACGCGGGCGCGACAGACCGGGCACCGCTGGTCGAGCTGGGCGAGCCGTTCCTCCATCGCCTTGATCTCGAGGTCGCGCTCGAGGACGTCCTGGAGGTACTCGGGCGGCCGGAAGAAGAGGTAGATGATCGGGCCGAGGAACGGTGGGATGAGCCCGATGAGCGTCGCGAGCGCGATGAGCCACGGCTCCTCGATCCGCCGACGTGCGTCCTTGAAGGTCCAGAACGCCGTCGCGAGCCAGAGCACGACGAGGAAGAAGATCCCGACGTTCCGGACGAGGGTCAGGTCCGGGTTGTCGAAGATGGCGGCGAGGTAGCTCACAGCAGTAGCTTGCCCACGAGATAGCCGAGCGCAAAGGCGCCGCCGATGATGGCGGCGACGGCGAGTGCCGCGAAAGCCAACACTCCCAGGCGTTCGCCCACCCGCGTCATCTTTCCTGCTCGGCCTGCGCGAGGTCGCCGAGAAGGTACAGAGAGCCCGTTACGAGCACCGGCTCGCCGAGCTCGTGCCCGCGTCGGAGCGCGTTCGTCGGAGGCTCGACGACCTCGACGTGATCGAAGTGGGACCGGGCGAAACGCGCGAGGTCGGAAGCCGGAAGCGCCCGGGCCGAGGACGATGTCGTCGCCACGAGGCGCGATCCCGCCCCGCGCAGCTCCCGAAGCATCCCGTTCGCGTCCTTGTCGGCGAGGATCGAGACGACGAGGGTGAAGTCGAGGGCGGGAAGGCGCTCGACGAGATACCGGACACCGTCGGGATTGTGCGCACCGTCTCGGATCTCCGCCAGTCGGTCCTCGAGGCGGCCCGGAAGCGCCACCTCCACGTCGGCTTCGATCTCGTGCCCGACGAACGCCTCCGCTGCCTGGCGGGCGCCGCCGAACCGTACCTCGCGGCCTGTGACGACGTGCGCGTACTCGTCGTCGGGCAGCACCACGACCGCCCCTTCCTTGGCGACCGCGAGCTTCTCGCGAGCGATCCCCTCGAGCGTGTCGCCGAGAACGTCGGTGTGGTCGAGTGAGACGTTCGTAAGTAGGACGACCCGCGATCGGACGACGTTCGTCGCGTCGAGCCGACCGCCGAGCCCGGCTTCGACGACCGCGACGTCGACCCCTGCCTCCGCGAAGGCCGCGAGCGCCGCAGCGGTCACCGTCTCGAACTGCGTCGCCTCGAGGCGCTCTGCGACCGGCCTGACGAGCGTCACCGCGTGCTCGAAGTCAGCGTCCGTCCCGTTCACGCGGATGCGCTCGCTCCAGCCGACGACGTGCGGGGAGATCGTCGTCCCGACGCTGAGACCCTCGGTCAGCAGCAGCTGCTCGATCGTCACCGCCGCGGTCGACTTTCCGTTCGTTCCGACGACGTGCACCGCCGGATACGCGTCTTGCGGGTTCCCGAGCTCCGCGAGCATGGTGTGCATCCGCTCGAGCCCGAATCTGTGCGGCCAGGGAGAAAGCGAATCGAGCCATTCGACCGCGCCCACGCCCGGCATCGTAGGCTCGCAGGTGCCCGGCGGGATCGAGCTCGAGCTCTTGAGCGGATCTTGAGCCGGCCGGGCGAGGCTCCGGGCCGAACTGGAGGTGACCCATGCTTCGTCGCATCGCGTACTCCGCCTGTATCGCCCTCGCATCCGCCACGCTCGTCTTGAGCGCCGCCGCCGGCGCCGGGGCTGGCGGGCGCCAGTCGACGGCGTGTCCTCTTCGTGCACAGGCGGTCTTCTGGACCTCCACCGACTGGGAGCTCCTCGGGGAAGAGCTCAAGGGACAGCTCTCGCCGTGCGCCGACTACTACATCTCGATCCCGCCGCTCTCGAACGACAAGACCGGGCTAAGAGCGCAGCAGGACGACGTGATCAGGGCGCTCGGCCCGAGATTCCATCCCGTGGCCGAGATCACGCTGAGCGGCGCGACAGCATGGTCGACGTGGGTGACCGGTGCCCCGGGACGGACCTGGTTCGACGCCGGCGTCGAGTTCCGCAAGCGCATGGCCGCAGCGGGCTATCGCTTCGACCTCGGAGAGACGTGGCTCCTGAACGAGTTCGAGCGGAGCACACGCCGCGACGAGGCGCCGTACTCGCGCGACGCGATGGCGGAGCTCCTGCGCGGCCTCCACCAGGGAGACGGAACTGGGCGTGCGGTGCCCGGCATCGTCGAGATCGGGATCGCATACACACATCAGAACGTCTCGGACGTGCCGGGGTACAAGGCCGAGCTCAAGTCGTGGCTCCAGGACTCCGCCTTCTGGAGTCGAGTGAGCCCCCACATCTCGGTGCTGACAAAGGAGGTGTACCCGGACGCACGCTTCTGGGGCGTCGCGGGAACCCAGCGCAACCAACGCGCGCGCATGCTCTCTCAATACATGGAGCACGCGATGAACCTCGTGGACACCGGTCCGAGCAATGTTGGCGCGGCTCGGGCTCTCTTCCGACGCGCGTACATGCCACTCGGGAGCGCTACCTGGCCCGCACTCGGTCCGGATCCCTTCACGCCCCCGTTCTGCTGCGGCCACGGCTGGACGCTGATCCCGCTCGCCGGAATGCTCGCATTCGTCTCCGAGCAGATCTACGCGATCCGTCGCTACGTCGGGAACCACAACCAGGGCTCCCCGAAGGGGCGACTCGGGTTCTCGTGGCAGCCGACGAACAACTTCGACCTGCCCGCAGCGGAGTGGGAACTGGCGAAGCGCGCAATCGCAGCGCGTATAGGCGAAGCGATCCGCTTCGCCTATCGTCCGGGCCTCGCGTCGTCGAATCTCGCCTGCCGGCCGCCCGGCGGCTCGACGGACTGGTGCCTCGGCGCCGATGTGCCCGGTGCGGCGTTCACGACCGAGTGGGAGACATTCGAGCGCTGGAACTGACGCGTATCGTCTGACTCGTGAGGGACGACGCCGGACCGGCTGAGCTGTCCCGCCGCGACCTCGTTGCCCGCGCCGGCGCCGCTGCAGCCGCCGTCGCGCTCGGCAGGCCTGAGCTCGCCGAGGCGGCACCCGACCTCCGTCGCTGGAGCGCAGTGCGGGCGCAGTTCGCGCTCGACCCGCGGCGTATCCACCTCGCATCGTTCCTCCTCGCCGCGCACCCGCGCCCGGTGCGAGAGATCGATCGAGCGCCACCGGCGCGGCCTCGACCGCGACGCGGTCACGTACCTGCACGCGAACGAAGGGCGCCTGACGAGTGAGGCGCGGGCGGCTGCGGGCCGCTTCCTCGGGGTTCCGGCCGACGAGGTCGCGCTCACCGACTCCACGACGATGGGCCTCGGGCTTCTCTACACCCGGCTCGCGCTGAAGCCGAACGACGAGGTGCTGACGACCGAGCACGACTTCTATGCGACGCACGAGGCGCTGCGCCTGTCCGGTGCCCGCATGCGTCGCGTGCGCCTGTACGACGACCCGCGCCGAGCCTCCGTCGACGAGATCGTCACCCGACTTCGCCGCGGGATCTCCGACCGGACGCGCGTCGTCGCGCTCACCTGGGTGCACTCGAGCACCGGCGTCAAGCTTCCGGTCCGGGCGATCGCGGACGCGCTGCCCGAGCGCATCCTGCTCTGCGTCGACGGCGTCCACGGCCTCGGCAGCGAGGCGGCGACCGCCCGCGAGTTGCGCTGCGACGCGTTCGCGTCCGGCTGCCACAAGTGGCTGTACGGCCCGCGAGGGACCGGCGTCCTGTGGGCCAACGGCCGCGTCCGCGAGCTCATGCGGCCGACGATCCCGTCGTTCGACGACGGGGAGAGCTACGGCGCCTGGATGGCTGGAACCGCACCGACGGGGATACCCGACGGCGCTCGGCTGACGCCGGGTGGGTTCCACTCCTTCGAGCACCGCTGGGCGCTCGGCGCAGCATTCCGCTTCCACGAGGCGATCGGGCGGCACCGCGTCGAGGCCCGGGTGCACGCGCTCGCGCGGCGGCTCCAGGACGGGCTCTCGGAGATCACTGGCGTTCGGCTGCGAACGCCGGCCTCGAGCGCCGTGTCCGCCGGGCTCGTCTGCTTCGAGGTCGCCGGGACGGATTCCGCGGTCGTCGTTCAACGTCTCGCCGCTCGCCGCATCGTGGCGAGCGTCACGCCGTACGCGCAGCGCTACGTCCGGCTCGGGCCGGGGATCGTCAACACGCCCGCGGAGGTCGATGCCGCCGTGCGGACGATCGCCGCGCTCTAGCCCGTGGCTCAGTCTTCGACGACGGGTGCCGCGACGACCCCGTAGCCCTGGGCCTCGAGGAGAGCGACGGCCCGCGCTGCCTGATCCTCGCCGGTCACGAGGATCGTGAGGGTGCCTCCGCGCTCGGGCGAGAGGTGCTCGAGGTCGAAGTCGGAGACGTTGATGCGGTTGGCGCCCAGCGCGTGGAAGATCCCCGCGAGCACGCCCGGCCGGTCCGGGATGTGGACCCGCAGCCGCTGCAGCGCGCCGGCGTCCTCGTACGCGGACTCGAGCATCTGGCGCCGGTTGCCGCTCGCCTCGCCGATCCAGCGGGCGATCGAGCCCGCGTCGCCGTCGGCGAGTGCCGTCTCGAGCTCCTCGACCCGCCTGCGGTGCTCCGCGAGCGACGCGACGAGCGCGGTGCGGTTCTCGAGGAAGATGTCGACCCAGATCCGGGGATTCGCACCGGCGATCCGGGTCATGTCCCGAAGCGAGCCTCCTGCAGCAGCGAGCGGGTCGTGGCCGTCGAAGCGCGAGCCGCCCGCCTGGTTCAGCAGGACGTTCGCGAGCGCGTGCGGGAGGTGGCTCGTGACCGCGACCAGACGGTCGTGGGCCTCCGGGCCGATTGCCAGCGGGCGGGCGCCGAGTGCCGTGACGAGCCCGTGAGTCGCCCGATAAGACTCGGGGTCGGTCGAAGCCAGGGGCGTCAGGAACCATGTCGCCTCGTCGAAGAGCTCGGCGTTCGCGCGGCCCGGGCCACGTGTCTCGGCTCCACAGATCGGGTGCCCGCCGACGAACCGCGGGTTGCCGCCCGACGACGCGCAGACGCCGCCCTTCGTCGAGCCGACGTCCGTCACGGTGCACCCGGGGGGCGCAACCTCGAGCACGCGGGTCACGGTGGCGGCGAGGCCGGCCACGGGGACGGCGACGACCGCCAGCTCCGCATCTCCGAGCGCGCCCGCGAGGGAGCTCGCCGGCTCGACGGCTCCGCGCTCTGCAGCGATTCCGAGCGCCTCGGCGTCCTCGTCCCAGCCCGTGACCTCACCGACGTTCGCGCGCCGCGCGGCGAGCCCGACGGACGCGCCGATGAGCCCGGTTCCGACGACGGCTAGCCGCATCGCCCTCCGCGCGTCACGCCGCGCGCATGAGCTCGGCGACGCGGAAGGCGAGGTCGAGCGACTGCCGGCCGTTGAGGCGCGGGTCGCAGAGCGTCTGGTAGCGGTGGTCGATCTGCTCCTCGCTCACCGCCTCGGAGCCGCCGATGCACTCGGTCACGTCCTCGCCCGTGAACTCGACGTGGATGCCTCCGGGCCACGACCCCACCTCGCGATGTGCCGCGAAGAACCCCTGGAGCTCGTCCATGACCGTGTCGAAGTGGCGGGTCTTCCGTCCGGACGCCGTCCGGACGAGGTTCCCGTGCATCGGGTCGCACACCCAGACGACCGGGATCTCCGCCTCGCGGGCGGCGCGGAGCAGAGGCGGCAGCTCTTCGCGGACCCGGCCGGCGCCGAGGCGCGCAATGTAGGTGAGACGTCCCGGAACGCGGTCCGGGTTGAGCCGCTCGGAGAGGCCCACGACATCCTCGGCGGTGGCTCCCGGCCCGATCTTCACCCCGATCGGGTTGTGCACCCCGGAGAAGAACTCGACGTGCGCGCCGCCGAGGTCGCGAGTCCTGTTCCCGATCCAGAGCATGTGCGCCGAGCAGTCGTACCACTGCCCGGTGAGGGAGTCCTGGCGCGTGAGCGCCTCCTCGTAGGGCAGCAGCAGCCCCTCGTGGCTCGTCCACACGTCGACCTCGTGAATCGACCTCTCGGTGCCGAGGTCGATCCCGATCGCCTGCATGAAGCGGATCGCCCGCTCGATCTCGTCGGCGAGCGCCTCGTAGCGGCGGCCGGCGGGGGAGCTCGCGACGAACTCGCGGTTCCAGGTGTGCACGTGCGTCAGGTCGGCGAAGCCGCCCTTCGTGAAGGCGCGCACGAGATTGAGCGTCGAGACGGCCTGGTAGTAGCCCTGGATCATCCGCTCGGGATCGGGAGTCCTGGCCTCCACCGTCGGCTCGTCCGAGTGGACGATGTGCCCGCGGAAGGTCGGCAGCTCGACCCCGTTCACCACCTCGGTGGGCTCGCTCCGCGGCTTCGCGAACTGGCCTGCGATCCGCCCGACCTTGATCACGGGCAGCGTCGCGCCGTACGTGAGCACCGCGGACATCTGGAGCAGGACCTTCAGCTTCTCGCGAATCGCCGGGGCGGAGACGTCCCGGAAAGATTCCGCGCAATCCCCGGCCTGGAGCATGAACGCGCGTCCCTCGCACACCTCGCCGAGCCCGGCGAGGAGCGCGCGCGCCTCCCCGGCGAACACGAGCGGGGGAAGCGCATGCAGGCGCTCGCGCACCGCCTCGAGAGCCTCGGGATCGGGCCAGTTGGGCTGCTGGCCGGCCGGCAGCGCGCGCCACGAGGACGGAACCCAGGTTTGCTCGCCGACCGCCATGATCGATGAGTGTAGAGGCGACCTCGCGCCCGCCCGACCTCAGTCGAGGCCGGGTCGAGTGGTGGCGAGGCAGCGTGGCTCTTACCCTTCCATGATCGCGATGACGATCAGCGTCGCCTATCCCGGCCGCGACGGAGCGCACTCCGCCGCGGCGTGTGACCGGCTCTTCCCCGACGGCGCCGAGCTGGTCGGCCTGCCGACGTTCTCGGCTGTGGCCGCCGCGGCCGCCGACCGCTCGGTCGAGTTCGGCGTGCTCCCGATCGAGAGCTCGCTGTCGGGGCCGGTGGCGGAGACCCACGATCTGCTCTTCGACTCGCCGCTTGCGATCACCGCGGAGACGGTGCTCCCGATCCGGCACTGCCTCGTCGGCATCGGCCCGGTCGAGGCGAAGGAGATCCGGGTGCTCCATTCGCATCCGGCCGCTCTCGACCAGTGCCGGCGGCTACTCGCGGCGATGCCCTGGGCGACAGTGGTCGCGACGGCGACGACCGCCGACGCCGCGGCCCACGTCGCCGACCACGGCGACCCGGCCGAGGCCGCGATCGCCAGCGAGCGCGCGGCGGGGCTCTTCGGGTTGACCGTGATCGACGACAACGTCGGCGACCACGAAGAGGCGTACACGCGTTTCGTCTCGATCGCGACGCACCTGCGGCTCGACCAGGACGGCGGGCGCTGGCACACGGCGTTCTCGTTCGTCACGAACCACGAGCCCGGCGCACTGCATCTCGCGATCGAGCCGTTCGCACGCCACGGGATCGACCTCGTACAACTCGTCTCGCGCCCGATCCCGAAGACACCCTGGCGCTATCGGTTCGACGCGATCCTCGAGGGCCACCCGCACGATCTCCCCGTGCGCGCGGCGCTTGCCGAGGTCGGCGGGCGGACGCGGCGGTTCAGCGTGTTCGGCTCGTACCCTGCGGACGAGGCACGATGACCGAACGCGAACCGGATCCCACGATTCACGAGCTTCGCGAGGGGATCTCGGAGGCCGACCGCGCGCTCCTCGAAGCCTTGAACACGAGACTCGAGCTGGTCGCGCGCCTGAAGCGCTACAAGGAAGAGAACGACATCCCGTTCCTCGACCCCGACCGCGAGCGCGAGCTGATCGCCGAGCTCACGCGCGTGAATCCCGGGCCGCTGACGGTTGAAGGCCTGCGAGAGATCTACGCGAGCATCCTCGACCTGACGAAGCGCGAGGTGTCGTAGGGGCGAGGCTTGCCTCGCCCTCAGGCGAGGAAGTTGCGCGCCATCTGGTGGCCGTCCGGCGTGAGAACGCTCTCGGGGTGGAACTGCACGCCCTGGATCGCGTACTCGCGGTGCCTGACACCCATGACCTCGCCGTCCTCGGTCCGCGCGGTCACGACGAGCTTGTCGGGAACGGTGACCGCGGCGAGCGAGTGATAGCGGCCGGCTTCGATCTCCTCCGGGAGACCCGCGAAGATCCCCTCGCCGTCGTGCCGCACGCGGCTCGCCTTGCCGTGGAGCAGCGCGCGCGCCTGCCCGACCTCGCCGCCGTAGGCCTCGACGATCGCCTGGTGGCCGAGGCAGACGCCGAGCGTGGGGACGCGCGGCCCGAGGTGCCGGATCATCTCGACCGACACTCCCGCGTCGGCGGGACGGCCCGGGCCGGGGGAGATGACGAGACGGTCCGGCGCCAGGGCATCCGCCTCGCTCGGGGAGATCTCGTCGTTCCGGTAGACCGCGACCTCGGCGCCGAGCTCCTCGAAGAGGTGGACGACGTTCCAGGTGAAGCTGTCGTAGTTGTCGATCAGGAGGAGCTTCATACGTACTCCGTCTCCGCGAGCTCGATGGCCGCCTCGAGCGCGGCCAGCTTGGCGAGGCACTCGTCGTGCTCGGCTGCCGGGTCCGAGTCTGCCACGACTCCCGCTCCTGCCTGGAGGCGTGCGACGCCGTCCGCGAGCACGATCGTCCGCAGCGCGATGCACGTGTCCATCGCTCCGTTCGGGAGGACGTACCCGACTGCCCCGGCGTACGGCCCGCGCCGGTAGCCCTCGAGCTCCGAGATGATCTGCATCGCTCGGATCTTCGGCGCGCCCGTGACCGTGCCGGCCGGGAAGCATGCGCGCAGCAAATCGAAGGGCGACACGCCGTCGCGCAGCTCGCCGACGACCTCGGAGACGAGGTGACTCACGTGCGAGAAGCGTTCGACATCGAGCGAGCGCGTGACCCGCACCGTTCCCGCGCGAGAGACCTTGGAGAGGTCGTTCCGCCCGAGATCGACGAGCATGACGTGCTCGGCGCGGTCCTTCGGGGACGACAGGAGCCGCTCGGCGTCCCCCTCACCGGCGGTCGTCGTGCCCGCGATCGGGCAGACGCTGGCCATCCCGTCCTCACACGCCACGAGCCGCTCTGGGGACGAGCCGACGAGCGCCAGGTCGCCGAGCTCGAGGAGGAAGAGGTACGGCGAGGGGTTGACGCGACGGAGCGCCCGGTAGAGCGCGAGCGGAGACGCCGAGGTCGGGCGCTCCGCCCGCTGCGAGGGAACGATCTGGTACGCGTCCCCGGCCCGGATGTGCTCCTGGCACGCGCGCACCATCTCCTCGTAGCGCGCCTGCGAGGGCACGCGCACGAGCTCTCCGGCGGTCCCGTGTCGCCCCCGCCCTTCGGCCTCGACCGGTTGCTCCAACGTCCGCGCGATCTCGTCCGGGTCGCCCGAGATCACGTCGACGACTCCGGCACCGTGGTCGAAGCGGACGAGCGCCTCGGCGACGACGAAGCGGCTTTCCGGGTACGGCGGCCCGTCGTCCGGCAGCGGAACGCTGGGCTCGAGCGCCGCTGCGTGGTCATACGCGAGATAGCCGACGACGGGCTTCCCGAGAGCCTCGGCGGTGTGCAGATCGACGAACTCGGTTCCGGAGCCGATGAACGAGTTGCGGCCGAGACGCCCGCGCTCGACCGACTCGAGCAGGAAGGACCCCCCGCTCTCGGCCCGGAGCCGCAGGTACGCGCCGAGGGGCGTCAGCAGGTCGGCGGGGATCGCTGGGTGCGCCGTCACTGCGCCGAGGCTACTCGTCGAGGTCCCGTAGGAGCCGGGCATGCCCGGCTCGGGCGAGGCAAGCCTCGCCCCTACGAGCCCGAAAGCGCAGCCAGCTCGCGGCGGTAGCGCTCGAGCTTCTCGCGCTCCGCATCGACGACGTGCGCCGGAGCGTTCTGCACGAAGCGCTCGTTGGCGAGCATTCCTTCCGCACGGACGACCTCGCCGCGCAGGCGCGCGATCTCGGCATCCCGATTGTCGTCCACGCGCTGGCGCTCGGGGCGGACGACGGCGGCGAAGATGCGTCGCTCGTCGTCGGACCCGAGCTCGACCTGCACCCCGCTGCGGCGGAAGATCTGCGCTGCTTCCTGCACCCGTTCGAGCGCGCCCGCATCGGCGGCGAAGCGCGCGTCCGGCTCCGGCCACGGCGAGACGATGAGCCGCGCCTCCCGCTGCGGGAGCTGCGTCCAGATCTCCTCGGTGACGTGCGGCAGGACCGGGTGGAGCAGCGCGAGCAGCCGCTCGAGGGCTGCGAGCGCGGTCGCGGCCGCGTCGGGATCGTCCTCGTACAGGCGCGGCTTGACGGCCTCCGCGTACCAGTCGCAGAAGTCGTCGAAGGTGACGTGGTAGAGCGCGTCGGTCGAGGCTGCGAAGTCGAAGGTGCGCCAGCTCTCCTCCACCTCTGCGCGCACGGCCTCGATGCGGCCGAGGATCCAGCGTTCCTCGAGCTCGCGGGGCCGGGCCTCGGGCGTCGCCTCGCCCGCGTTGGAGAGGATGAGCCGCGCGACGTTCCAGAGCTTGTTCGCGAGCTTCCGCCCCTCCTCGATCGCGCCGTACGAGAAGCGGACGTCCTGGGTCGAGGAGATCTTGAGCAGGCCGTAGCGGGTCGCGTCTGCCCCGTACTGCTCGATCGGCTCCATCGGGTCGATCCCCGTACCGAGGCTCTTCGACATCCTCCGCCCGTCGGTCGCGAGCACGGTCGAATGGATGATCACGTCCGTGAACGGGATGTCGCCCAGGAGCTCGAGCCCCGAGAAGATCATCCTGTTCTCCCAGAGCCTGATGATCTCGCGCGCGGTCGAGCTGATGTCGCCGGGGTAATAGCGGGCAAGCGCCGGTGTCTCGTTGGGCCAGCCGAGCGTTGCAAAGGGCCAGAGCGCTGACGAGAACCAGGTGTCGAGGACGTCCGGGTCGCGGATGAGCTCGGTCGAGCCGCACTCGCCGCACGCGCTCGGAGCGTCCACCCGCACCGTCCGGTGGCCATCGGGGCAGTACCAGATCGGGAGCTGATGGCCCCACCAGAGCTGGCGCGAGATGCACCAGTCCGGGGCCTGCTCGAGCGAGTCGATGGCGAAGCGGTGCTGCGACTCGGGGTGGTAGCGGACCCGGCCTTCGCGTAGCGCCGCGATCGCCGGTTTCGCGAGCTCGTGCATCGAGCACCACCACTGCAGCGAGATGATCGGCTCGATGCGCGAGTGGCAGCGCGCACACGTACCGACCGCGTGCCGGTACGGCTCGCGCTTCTCGACCAGGCCTCGCTCCTCGGCCCAGGCGAGCACGCGGGCACCGGCCTCTTCCTGGGAAAGCCCGGCCAGCTCGCCCGCCTCCGCGTTCATCCGCCCGTCGGGTCCGATCACCACCGGCTCGGGCAGACCGTGGTCGCGACCGATTGCGAAGTCGACCGGGTCGTGACCGGGCGTGACCTTCAGCGCACCGGTTCCGAACCCGGGCTCGATGCGCTCGTCTGTGATCACCGGAACGCGCCGCTCGACGTACGGCACGACGACCTCGCGGCCGACTGCATTTGTGTAGCGCTCGTCGTCCGGGTGCACCGCGACCGCGACGTCGGCGAGGATCGTCGCCGGCCGGACGGTTGCGACCGAGATCCCGTCCTGGCCGTCTCCGTCGGCAAACGGATAGCGGACGGTCAGAAGCGTGTCGTCCATGTCCACGTGCTCGACCTCGAGGTCCGAGATCGCCGTCTCGTGGAAGGGACACCAGTTGACGATGCGGTGGTCCCTGTAGATCCAGCCGCGGTCCCACAGGCGCACGAAGAAAGTCGTGACCGCCCTGACGTACTCATCGTCCATCGTGAACCGCTCGCGCGAGTAGTCGAGCGAGGCGCCGAGGCGTCGATACTGGCCCATGATCGTCCGCCCGGTGCGCTCGAGCCAGTCCCACGTGCGCTCCACGAACGCGTCGCGGCCGAGGTCGTGCCGGGTCAGCCCCTCCCTCGCGAGCTCGCTCCTCGACGACGTTCTGCGTGGCGATGCCCGGCATGGTCGTAGCCCGGCTGCCAGAGCGTGTCGTAGCCCTGCATCCGGTGCCAGCGGATCGAGGACGTCCTGGAGCGTCCCGTTCAGGGCGTGGCCCATGTGGAGATCGCCGGTGACGTTCGGCGGCGGGACGCAGATCACGAACGTGTCGTCTCGCCGCGCCGCCGCGCCGGCGGCATAGAGCCCTTCGTCCTCCCACGTCCGCTGCCAGCGCTCCTCGACGCCTTCAGGGCGATACAGCGTTTCCATCGGCGCGGAGTCTACGGCGGCTGCACGGAGCGGCCCGGCGGCGGCTAGTGCGCGCCCGTCGGCCGCCCGGATACCGGGAACCGTAGGCGGCCTCTCGCGTCGCGCAGCATGGCCTCAGGTTACCCGGAGAGGACGAGAATCGTGCTCGTCCCGTGCGCGTACAGCTTGCCGTCGACGCCTTCCACGCGGGCCTCCGTCGTCGCGACCGTCCTGCCCGGGTGAACGATGCTGCCGGTGCAGCGGACGAGGCCCGTCTCGACCGTCAGCGCCCGCGTGAAGTTGGACTTGAACTCGAGCGTCGTCCACGCGACGGGCTCGTCGAGGCTCGTGACGAACGCGCAGCCCATCGCCGAGTCCATGAGCGTCATCGCGAGCCCGGCATGGACGACCCCGATCGGGTTGTAGTGGTACTCCGCCGGCTCGCACTCGAAGACGACGCGTCCGCGCTCCACCTCCGCGAGCCGGAAGCCGAGCGTCTCCGCGATCGGCGGCGGCGAGAGCTCCCCGGTTGCCATCAGCTGCATCAGCTCGAGCCCGGAGCGGCCGGCCATGCGGTCGCGGAGCGCGAAGGGGTCGTCCCACGAGTAGGTGCGCGTGCGCTCGGTCACGGGGAGACGCTAACGACCGGCGGCGTAGCCCTGCATGCCCCGCGGGTTCGCGGCCGCCTTGAGCAGGCCGTCACGCTCCCGCGCAACGGCGGTCACGCGACCGAGCGACCACGCCGGCCAGAGGGCGACGTCGTGCCCTCGTCGCTGGAGATCGCCGACCGTGCGTGCGCCGAAGCGGGCCTCGAGCGAGAGCGAGAGCGGCGCGACGCCTCGCGGGTAGAAGGACGAGATCAGGTGGTCGGTGTGGAATTCCGGCGCGTCGATCGCCGCCTGGAGATCGAGCCCGAGGTCGACGTGGCGGAGGAACGCGTGCAGGGCCCATTGCTCCTGCTGATCGCCGCCCGGCGTCCCCCAGGCGAGATACGGCTCGCCGTCGCGCAGCGCAAGACCCGGTGAGAGCGTCGTGCGGGGTCGCTTGCCCGGCACGAGCGAGGAGGCGAGCCCTTCCTCGAGCCAGAACATCTGCGCACGCGTCCCGAGCGGCCACCCGAGTGCGGGAATCACGGGCGAGCTCTGGAGCCAGCCGCCGCTCGGCGTCGCGGAGAGCACGTTCCCGAAGCGGTCGGCGACGTCGAGGTGCACGGTGTCGCCACGCGTGGGCTCCCCCGAGCCCGGCGTCGCCACCGCCTCGCGGATGCGTGGGAAACGTCCCAGTCCGGGATGGACCTCGGCGGCGGCCTCGTCTCCCACCAGCTTCCGTCGCTCGTCCGCATACTCGCGCGAGAGCAGGGTGTCGAGCGGCACGTCGCCGTCGCCGTACAGCGCATCACGGTCGGCGAACGCGAGCTTCGCGCACTCGGTGACGACGTGGACGAGCTCGGCCTCGGACAGATCGGCGAGGTCGAACCCGTCGAGCAGCGCGAGCTGCTGGAGCGCGGCAGGGCCTGTTCCCCACGCGTTCGTCTTGCAGACGGTGAGGCCGCGATAGTCGAGCGTGACCGGTGGCTCGAAGGTCGCCTCCCAGGAGGCGAGGTCGTCGCCGGTGAGCAGGCCGCTCTCGGCCTCGCAGAAGCGGGAGATCTCCTCGGCCACGAAGCCCTCGTAGAACGCCTTGCGCGCGCGCTCGATCTCGTCCTCGCGCGAGCCGCCCTTGCTCTCCTCGACGATCCGCCGGTACGTCGCTGCGAGCGCCGCGTTGCGGAAGAGCGCGCCCGGTGCGGGCGCGGGCAGATAGAGCTCGGCCGAGCCGGGCCAGGACTCGAGCAGCGCCCGATTGGCCTCGATCGTCGCCGCGATGCGCTCGACCAGCGGGTAGCCGTGCTCGGCGTACCCGACGGCGTACTCGAGCACGTCCGCGAGGCGCCACGTGCCGAAGTCGCGGAGGAGGAGCAGCCAGCCACCGAACGCGCCCGGGACGCAGGCGGCCAGGACACCGGTGCCCGGGACGAGCTCGTGGCCCAGCTCGCGGTAGCGCTCGATCGTCGCCGCCGCCGGAGCGACGCCCTGGCCGCAGAGAACGAGCGGCTCCCCGCGGTCGGCTGCCCAGAAGACGGCCGGGACCTCTCCCCCCGGCCCGTTCAGGTGCGGCTCGACGACCTGGAGGACGAAGCCCGTCGCGCACGCCGCGTCGAACGCGTTCCCGCCGCGCTCGAGCACCGACATGCCCGCCGCGGAGGCGAGCCAGTGCGTCGACGCCACCATCCCGAAGGTGCCGCGGAGCTCGGGCCTGGTCGTGAACGTCACGCGGTCAGAGCGCTTTGCTCTCCGCGAGCTCTGCGATCCGAGCGCGGGGATCGCGCATCACGTCGACGCGCTCCCACACCTCCTGCAGCCTCGCCAGGAAGGCCTCGGCCTGGCCTGAGTCGTCGAAATCGAGGTCGATCAGAACGAGGTTCGGGTCGTCGGCCGCGCGGAGAACGCGGTAGCCGCTTACGCCGCTCTCCGCCCTCCCGAGCGGGTCGTCGTCGAACACCTGCTTCCAGGCGCCGTAGTCCGCGACCCCGTGCTCGATACGCAGCACGTGCATCGTGATCTCCTCTCCTTGCGGAACGGGGACGGCCGCACTCTAGGGAATCGACTGCCTCGTCTTCCGCCATGCCGAGCTGCCCACGGCGCGGACACGAGAACCCGCACGGGGCTCGAGCTGCGCTCGAGCTGCGGGCTAAGCGCTCTCTTCGGCGAGCTCTTCGAGCTCGTCCGACATCGCGCCGCCGCTCGTCAGCAGCGTCGGCTTCAGGCCCTTCGCGATCGTCTCCTTCGTGATGACGCACTTCGTCACGTCGGTCCGAGACGGAAGCTCGAACATCACGTCGAGGAGCGCCGACTCGATGATCGAGCGAAGGCCGCGGGCGCCCGTCTCGCGCTCGAGCGCGCGATCGGAGATCTCCCACAGCGCGTCCTCGGTGAAGACGAGCTCGATCGAGTCGTAGCCGAAGAACCGCTGGTACTGGCGCGTCAGGGCGTTCTTCGGCTCGGTGAGGATCGCGACGAGATCCTCGCGCCGGAGCTGGTGCACCGCCGAGATGACGGGCAGGCGCCCGACGAACTCGGGGATGAGCCCGAACGACATGAGGTCCTCGGGCATGACCTTGGCGAGCATCTCCGCGCTCTCCTCGGAGTTCCGCGAGCGCACGTCGGCGCCGAAGCCGACCGCGTTCTTGCCCATGCGGTGCTCGATGATCTTGTCGAGGCCCGCGAACGCCCCACCGCAGATGAAGAGGATGTTCGTCGTGTCGATCGAGAGGAACTCCTGGTGCGGGTGCTTGCGTCCGCCCTGCGGAGGCACGGAGGCGATCGTGCCTTCGAGGATCTTGAGCAGCGCCTGCTGGACGCCCTCCCCGGACACATCGCGCGTGATCGACGGGTTGTCCGCCTTGCGCGCGATCTTGTCCACCTCGTCGATGTAGATGATCCCGGTCTCCGCCTTCTTGATGTCGAAGTCCGCGGCCTGGATCAGCTTCAGGAGGATGTTCTCGACGTCCTCGCCGACGTAGCCGGCCTCCGTCAGCGCCGTCGCGTCGGCGATCGCGAACGGGACGTTGAGGATGCGGGCGAGCGTCTGCGCGAGGAGCGTCTTCCCGCAGCCCGTCGGCCCGAGGAGCAGGATGTTCGACTTCTGAAGCTCGACCTCGGCGTCCTCGAGGCCCATGCGCACGCGCTTGTAGTGGTTGTAGACCGCGACCGCGAGCGTCCGCTTCGACTCCTCCTGCGAGATGACGTAGTCGTTGAGGACGGAGTAGATGTCGAGCGGCTTGGGGAGATTGTCGAGGTCGAGCTGGGCCGGACCGGTCAGCTCCTCGTCGATGATCTCGTTACAGAGGTCGATGCACTCGTCGCAGATGTAGACACCTGGACCAGCGATGAGCTTCTTGACCTGCCGCTGAGACTTCCCGCAGAAGCTGCACAGGAGTTGCTCGTTGCCCTCGCTTGCTCGAGCCACGTGTCTCCTTTTACTCCGATTTCACTCTCTCGACTAGTCCCAAAATCAGCGGTGCTCGATCACGCGATCGATGAGCCCGTACGCCTTGGCCTCTTCGGACGTCATGTAGAAGTCGCGATCCATGTCCCGCTTCAACGTCTCGAGCTCCTGGCCGGTGTGCTCGGCCATGATCTCCTCGATCCTCCGCTTCAAGGCAATGGTCTCTCGCGCATGGATCTCGATGTCCGCCGCCTGACCCTGGTACCCGCCCCACACCTGGTGGATCAGGATCTTCGAGTTCGGCAGCGCCATCCGCTTCCCTTCCGCGCCGCCGGCGAGGAGGAGCGCGCCCATGCTCATCGCGATCCCGATGCAGATCGTCGAGATTTCGGGCTTGATGAACTGCATCGTGTCGTAGATCGCGAGGCCCGAGTACACGTTGCCCCCGGGTGAGTTCAGGTAGAGGTAGATGTCCTTGTCCGGGTCCTCCGACTCGAGGTGGAGGAGCTGGGCGATCACGAGGTTCGCGATCTGATCGTCGATCGGGGTTCCGAGGAAGACGATCCGCTCGTTGAGCAAGCGGGAGTAGATGTCGAACGAGCGCTCGCCGCGCGACGTCTGCTCGATCACCATCGGAATCAGGGGGCTCATGCGGGCTCCTTGCTGCCGGGGGTCCACAACTTCGTGTCCGTCGCGGGTTTCTCCTTGTCGGGTGTCCAGAGCTTTTCTCGCGCCTCCGCGAGGTCGGGAGCGATCGGCTTCACGTCCGCGACCAGCCGGTCGAGGGCAGCACGCAGGCGCAGGTCCTCGCGGATCGACTCCTGCTGGCCGTGCGCCCAGACGTCCTCGATGAGGCCCTCGGCGTCCTCCTCACCGGCGTTCTCGGCCTCCTCCCGCAGGTACGCCTTCACTTCGTCGTCGGAGACCTCGAGCCCGGCGCGCTCGGCGACCGCCTCGAGCGCGAGCTCTCGCGCGACGGACACGGCGGCCTCGAGCACCATCTGGCGCTGGAGGTCCTCGGCGCTCGTGCCGCTTGCCTGCATGTACGTCTCGAGCGCGATCCCCCGACGCTCGAGAGAGCGGACGAAGCCCGTGAGGAGGTCCGAGGCTCGCGTCTGGACGAGTGGCAGTGCGGGCTGCACCTTCGACTCCTTGACGAGCTCGTCGACGGCCGCCATCCGGTAGGCGGCGTCGATCTCGGCGTCGATCTGCTCGCGAAACGCGGACTCGACGCTCGAGCGCAGCTCCGCGAGCGTGTCGAATTCGCTCGCCGCCCGCGCGAGGTCGTCGTCGAGCGGGGGCAGGACCTTCTCGTTGACGTCGCGGAGCGTCACCTCGACGCTGCCGCTCGCGCCGTCCGCCCGCTGGAACGCGACTTGCTTCGTGTCTCCTGGGGACGCGCCGACGATCGCCTGCTCGAGCTCGCCCGCGAGCCTCCCCGCGCCGAGCTCGACGACCGTGTCGCGCTGGGCCTCGCCCTCCGGGTCGACGACGTCGATCACGACCGTGTCGCCGATCTGAGCCGGACGCCCCTCGGCGGGGGTCAGCTCGGCGACGGCTTCGCGGAGCGTCTCGATCTCGGCATCCACCGCGTCCTGCGGCACCTCGATCTCCGGCCGCGGCACCTCGAGCGTGTTCCAGTCGACGATCTCGGGGAGCGGCTGCACCTCGACCGTCGCCGCGAACGACCAGGCCTCGTCCGCCGAGCTCGGGAGCTCGAACTCGTACTGCGGGTCGGTGATCGGGCGGACACGGTTCCGCGTCGCGGCGCTCCAGAACCAGCCGCCGATGTGGCTGTCCACGGCCTCCGAGTAGATCCGCTCCTTGCCGAGGCGCGCGACGAGGACGGGCTCGGGGATCTTCCCCTTGCGGAATCCTGGGAGCTTGACGCTCTCGGCCAGGTCCGACACGGCGTGCTCGACGGCGTGCTTCACCTGCGCGGAAGGCACCTCCACCGTCAGGCGGACGCGATTCTCGCCGAGCTCCTCGACACGTCGTCATGCGCCAATTCAACCAGCATGGGTGCGAGTCACGGTGGACGACCGCGCGTCGGGGTCAGGCTTCAGCCTGACCCCGTCTTGGAATAGGTGCGCTGGCGAGTCGCGAACGCACAAGTCCTACACCGGGGTCAGGCTGAAGCCTGACCCCAAGAGCAAGAGCCCAGGTCGGACACCGGAGTACGATCGCGGCCGTGGCCGAGCGGTACGACGTCATCGTCGTCGGGGTCGGCGGGATGGGGAGCGCGACGCTCTACCACCTCGCCCGCCGCGGCAAGCGTGTTCTCGGCCTCGAGCGGTTCGACGTCCCGCACGAGCTCGGCTCGTCCCACGGATATACGCGGATCATCCGGCTCGCGTACTTCGAGCACTCGGACTACGTGCCGCTCCTGCGCCGGGCGTACGAGCTCTGGCGCGAGCTCGAGTCGGAGGCAGGCGAGCAGCTGTTGCACATCACGGGGATCGTCGAGGGCGGTGGCCGAATCTATGACGGAGTCCTCCGCTCGTGTGCGGACCACGACCTGCCGTACGAGGCGATCGACGGACGCGAGGTCGGCCGCCGTTTTCCGGCCTACCGGCTGCCGCCCGAGCTTCCCGTCGTGTTCCAACCTGATGGCGGGTTCGTGCCGCCCGAGCGCTGCATCGTCGCCCATGTGAACGGCGCCCTCGCGCACGGCGCCGTCGTTCGCGCACGCGAGCGCGTCCTCGAGTGGGACGACACCCCGAGCGGCGTGCGTGTCCGCACCGATCGCGGCGTCGTCGAGGCGGACCGGCTCGTGCTGACCGCGGGAGCGTGGTCGGAGTCGGTCGCACGCCTGCCAGCCGGGTGGGTGCGCGGCGTGCGCCAGGCACTCGCCTGGCTGCAAACCACCCGGCCGGAGCTCTTCGCCCCGGATCGGCTGCCGGTCTTCAACCTCGTCCTCGACGGCACGCATTACTACGGCTTCCCCGAGTTCGGGATCCCGGGCTTCAAGCTCGGCCGCTACGACCTGAGCGGCGAGGGCGGCGACCCTGACGGGATCTCGCGCGAGCCCACGCTGGACGACGAGCTCCCTCTGCGCGCGTTCGCCGAGCGCTACTTCCCGGACGGCGCCGGGCCGGCGCTCGCGCTCAAGACGTGCCTCTTCGAGCCCTCACCCGACGAGCACTTCCTCATCGACCTCCACCCGGAGAGCGAGTCCGCGGTCGTCGGCGCCGGCTTCTCCGGCCACGGGTTCAAGTTCTGCACGGTCGTCGGGGAGATCCTCGCCGACCTCGCGCTCGAGGGAGACACGCGCCACGACATCGGCTTCCTGCGCCTGGACCGTTTCCGGTGACGAGACTCGCGGCTGCGCAGCGGGCGCGCTTTAGGGGTCTTCCCGCGGGCGGAATCCGCGCATCAGCGGATTCCGACCTGCGGACAATGCGGGCGGGAGGACTCGAACCTCCAAGGACCGAAGCCCAACGGGACCTAAACCCGTCGCGTCTGCCAATTCCGCCACGCCCGCGGGGTCCCGAAGGATAGGCACCGGCCCAGGCGCCCGGCCATCGCGCGACGGAGGCTAGTAGCGACCGACGAGGATGGCGACGGTCTCGCGGACGCTCTCGACGACGAGCCCCACGAGGAAGACGATGGCAACGACGGCTGCGGCGCCGTAGATCTCGCCTGTTGCCGAGAGCATCAGGAGCGCTGCGAAGCACCCGACGACGAAGAAGGCGGTCGAGAGGGGCCGACGAGTGTACGTGCCGAGCCCCAGCCCGACGAGGAACGCGGCGCCGAAGACCACGATCCCTAGCGTCATGCGGCGAGGGTAGGACCGGGGTCGGACGGACCGGACCGCGCTACCGCGCGGGCAATCCGAGGATGGCAGGCAGCCCGAACTCGCCCACGTAGGCCGGGAGCGTCGCGAAGCCGGTTATGGCAGCGATCGCCTCGCCGTCGAGCGCGAACACCATCAGGCCGTACGCGTGGAAACGGTCGTCGTCGCCCTCGAGATACGCGGCCAGCGCCGGTTGACCGTTTGCACGGACGGGCACGAGGCGGATCCGATCCAGGTGCCCGTCGGCGGGCACCGTCCGGAAGAAGTCGCCGATCTCGCTCGGCCCGACGAGTCGCATCGGCTCCGGCGGCATGGTCATCAGCGCGTCGTCGGCGAGCAGAGCGACGATCCCGTCGACGTCGATGCGCTCCCATGCCTCCACGAAGCGACGGATGACCGCTGCCTCGCTCTCGTTCGACGCGGCGACGTGCTCGCGGGCGAATGTCCCTGCACGGCGCTCCCGTTCGAGCCGCTGTCGGGCGCGCTGAAGCGCGCTGTTGACGGCGGCGACGCTGTCGCCGAGCGTGTCGGCAACCTCACGCGCCGACCAGCCGAGGACGTCGCGAAGGACGAGGACCGCGCGTTGCTTGGGCGGAAGGAGCTGGGCCGCGGTGAGGAACGCGAGGCCCACGCTCTCGCGCTCCTCGACGACGACCTCGGAGCCTGGCTCCGGCGAAGGCAGCTCGTCCAGCGAGTCGTCGGGATACGGCTGGAGAAACGGCGCGATCTCCTCGTAGCGAGGACCTGCCTGGATCTGTCGTCGCCGTGCGATCGCGGTCAGGCACGCGTTCGTCGCGATGCGGTAGAGCCAGGCGCGAAACGGTGCTCTCGGCTCGTACCGCGCGAGACCGCGCCAGGCGCGAACGAGCGTCTCCTGCAGCACGTCGTCCGCATCGTGGAAGGAGCCGAGCATCCGATAGCAATGGACGTGGAGCGATCGGCGGTGTGGCTCGACGAGACGCTCGAAGGCCGCCTCGTCGCCTACCCGCGCAGCGGCGAGAAGCGCCTGCTCGCCGGCCGGTGTCACCGCACCACGAGCCATCCCCGAACGCTATCCCGCCGGCGGTGGAGCCGCCCCGATCTCGGTCCAGGCCGGGCTGTCGAACGCACCCGGCTTCCCGCCGAGGGCGAGGACGCGGATCCCGTCCGGGCCTGGAAGGATCTGGCGCAGCTGGTCGGGGCCGACGCGAGCCATCGTCCCCGGACGCAGGTCGAACTCGACCCCGTCGGCCACGAGCGTCGCGGACCCGGCGAGCGGGACGTAGACCTCCTCCTGCCCCGGGTCGACCGCCTCGGTGGCGTGGTTGTGGTTCGGGTAGCCGTCCCAATTCGGCGGCAGCGTCAGCACCTGCATTCCCCAGGCGGTGACGCCGAGCTCGGCGCGCGCGCGGCGCGCGACACCGCCGTAGATCCCATCCATGTCGTCGATCTCGCGGAACGTGATGTCCGGCATTTCCGTCCTCCTTGGTGCGGGCTCTCGAGCAGGAGCCTTCGCCAGGTACAACCCGCGCGCGGGCCAAGACTCATCGGGACGACACTCGCACCTCGCGGCATACTGCTCCCCGGGCCCCGTAGCTCAGTGGATAGAGCAGCAGACTTCGAATCTGCGGGCGGAGGTTCGACTCCTCCCGGGGCCACTAGGACTGCGCCGATCTCCCGAATCCCGCATGAACACGCGGGATCTCCGTGTGAAAGCCCGGCTCTCTGGGGTCATTCGTACAGCTCGCGGGATGCGCGAAGCCGCATAAATACAAGGGATGCGCGTGAGGGCAGCCCGGATTTGCCCGGCGGTGCAGACCCCGGTGCTACCCCGCGACGGCCTCGACGGGCGCATGCGTCTTCTGAATCCTCGAAGTAGTGGAACTCCGTCAAGGTTCGTCGCGTACGAGGAGGCGCTCTTCCGGCTTCACAGGGTCTTGCCGTCGCGGCGAAGAGCGCGACCGTGCCTACCACCTCGATCTCGACGTCCTCGAACACGGATGCCAATCCTTGCTCCAGCCCGCGCTCGTCGTCGTCCGCGTTCGAGAAGATTGCCTTCTCGTTGTAGACCTGCATCAGACGGCGTCCGATCCTCCCGTGCGGGACGCCGCGGCCGAGGATCGTGCTGCCGAAGAGAACGCCGCCCGGCTCGAGGTACGGGCGTACGTTCTCGGGCGAGCGTCGCTGCCTTCGACTCGATATGTCCAGGTAGGCAGTGGAGAAGGTAGTTGGCTGCGGCGGAGTCGAAACGAGCGTCCCCGACCGGAGGTGGATCGAGCACATTCGCCCGCACCGTCTGCGGCGCGTGCCGCCGCAGACGTCGTGCCGCCGTCGACAACGAGTTCTCGTTCAGATCGAGCAGGTGATTTCCGGGTGCTCGACCGGCCACCTGCAGCGATCGAGGAACCAGCCGGTCCCGACGCCGAGATCGAGGTGACGCCGGCCAACGTGCCGGTTGTACCGCTCGAGCATCGTTCTACTCGGGCACCGCCAGGCGAACCGGTTCGAAAGCCCCAGAACGAAGACGTCGTACACACGGAGGACGAGCGGTGTGTAGATCTGCTGTCCGCGCTCGACGTCGGCAGCGCCTGGCGCCGCGGGCTTCGTCATGCCCTGAGGGTTAGAGTCGGCGGATGAAGCGAGTCGAAGCCGATCATCGCTACAACGTTCCCGTTCAGCGTGGCTTTGCATTCATCACGGACACCGAGAACTGGTCGAAGTTCTGGCCTGGCTACGTGCGTCTTGAGGAAGGCTCGACGTGCGGGAGCAGTTGGTGACACGGCACGGCTCCTGACGCGGCTGCTTGGCGTGAGCGGCTGTTGACGATGAGGATCACGTCCTTCGAGCCAAATCGGCTCGTGACCTACACCAGCACGCAGCCGGGCTTGCCGAACGCCTACCACGAGCGCCATTTCGAACCCGACGCCGCAGATTCGTGTACCGGCTCGTCGTCGAGTACGAGCCGCGCAGCGGGATCGCCGGCCTCTTCGATCGCTTCCTGCTCGCGCGCGGGATCCGGCGCGCATTCGAGCGCACGTTCGCGGCTTTGGAGCATAAGCTCGCCTCTGCCGAGGACGAGCCAGCCGCTCCGCGGCCTGCCCCGTGAGCGACGACGTCGCGAACCACGACGCTGTTGAGCGTCGCTGAGCGTCACCGCCTCGTTGGGGGAAGGCCCGCAGCTCATGACGGGCTTCCCATGGCGACCCCGGCCGCCTGCAGGTTCTTCATCACCACCGGGATGGTCTCGCCGAGGATCTCCGTGGGGCTGAACTCGACGATCTCGGCTCCCGCGTAGTGGATCGGCGTGTGACCCGGCGGGACGTAGTAGGCATCACCCGCCCCGTAAGTCTCCTCGCGATCGGAGAACCGGAAGCCCACCTGCCCCTTGATCACGTAGCCCCAGCGGGGAAGCTGGGCGCGATCGTCGGGAAGGCCGCGGAACAACTCCGCGAGGTCGGCGTCGGCAGTGTGCGACTCGAAGCAGACGGAGTAACCACCCTCGAGGTTCTCGAGTCGGACCTCGACTCCCGCGAACGCGATCCGCTCCGACGCTGTCTCCTTGGATACGTTGGGCATCGTTGCTCCTTACGTTCGTGGACGAAGCGGGCTCAGGCCCGTCACTTCGTCCCAATGCCAATGTTCACTGCGTTCGTCGAGGACGGCTCGGCCCTTCGTCCCGGCGCGCTCGCGGACCATGCCGTCGAGAACGTGGCGCAGTCGCTCTCCCCGGTGCTCGTTGAAATCGGCAAGCAGCACGCCCGGGATCGGGTTGCCGTACAGCACCCAGTCCCACATCTCCTGCCCCGACGCGAACGCTGGCCGCTCGGCCGTGCGCTCGACGCGGACGTCCTTCAGTCCCGCGTCGGTCAGTCGCCCGCGCAAGACGTCCGGGTCGGACACCTGGAACTCGAGCGGCGGCGGATCGTCCGGGAGCCCCGGGAACTCAGGAGCGACGGCCGCCAGTGCGCTGATGAAGAATTGGAGGGCCTCGAACTCCGCGGGCGAGCCGTAGGCGATCACGAGCACGCGCCCGCCGGGCCTCGTCACCCGAACCATCTCGCGCAGCGCGCGCGGCTGGTCGGGCACGAGCATGACCCCGAACTGCGACCCGGTGACGTCGAAGCTCGAGTCCGGGAGATCGAGCGCGTGGCAGTCCATCACGCGCCCCTCTGCCCTGCTCAGGCCCTCCTCGCGGACGCGCGCCTCGAATTGCTCGATCATCGCAGGCGACCAGTCCGTGGCGAGCACCACGTGCCCCCAAGCGTGCGGCCGGCAGGCTCAAGCCGCCCGTCCCCGCCGCGACGTCGAGGAACCGCTCGCCCGGCTCGAGCCCGACGAGACCAAGCGCCTCGTTCGCGAGATCGACCTCCTGCGGAGCGACGTATAGGTCGTAGCCCTCCGCGATTGCATCCCAGGCCTCGGGCGGCGCGGCGTGCTCTTCCACACCAGTTGCTTCGCCCTGATTCGTGGTCATCGTCCCCTTCCTTGCCGTGGGATGTTCCTCAAGTGACCGTAGAGCGCGAGCGGCGCTCCGACTTCGGGCGAAACACCCAATTCGCAAGAGGCGACCTGGGTAGTTCTGTGTAGCGGGGCTACCGGGCGAGGCCGTGCTTGTAGGCGTACGCGGTGGCCCCGGCCCGAGACGAGAGACCCAACTTCGCGAGGATGTTGCTGACGTGTCGCGCCACCGTCTTCTCGCTGATGAACAGCTCAGCGGCGATCGCGCGGTTGCTCTTGCCACTGGCCACGAGCGTGAGCACCTGGCTCTCGCGCCGGCTCAGCGGCCCTCCCGGCCGCGACGAGCCAACGAGCCGAGCGAGCGCGTTCGAGGTCGGGGACGGCGCCGAGCTCCTCGAATACGCCGCGCGCCGCCTCGAACTCGAGCTCGGCGCTCGCATCGTCGCCGAGCTCGCGGCAGGCGACGCCGATCAGCACGCGCACGCGCGCCGCCCGATGCGGCGCCTCGAGATCGCGCCACGAGCGCTGCGCCGCGCGAAGCTTCGTCAGCGCCGCCCTTGGATCGCCTTCCGCCACCAGGACGGCGCCGGATGCCTCAGCGGCGAGAGCATTCAGATACGGGGCGTCGAGCTGAGCAGCGATCCCGGCAAGCTCGTCGGCCGCCTCCCGCGCGGCCCCGGCCTCTTCGGCCTCGAGCATGACCTCGACGAAGGCTGGGAGCAGGCGTGACCGAGCGATCGGAGCCTGCGCCTCCTCCAGCGCGCGACGGATCGCCGGAAACGCAAAGTCGATCCGTCCCTGCGCCAGGCGGAGCAGCGACATCCCAGGTTCAGGGTCTCGTCCCGCCAGGCTCGCGTGGCGGTAGGACTCCTCTGCCTCCGCGAGCTCGCCGCGCAACCGCTGGATCTCGGCCAGCTGGTAGTAGGCCGATCCGAGCATGTCCCATGCCGGCGGGCCGGCGAGCCACTCGCATGCTCGCCGCGCGGATCAAGGGCGTCCGTCCACGCTCCCTGCAACTGGAAGATCTCGCAGCGATGCACGAGACAGTGGCCTCGAAACGGAACTAGGTCGGGCTGCGAATCGCACCAGCGCGTGAGAGCCTCCGTCCACTCCCGCGCGCGACGGAGATCGAAGACCGCTTGACACAGGGCGATCACCTGGCAGTAAGCGATGCCCGCGAGCGTCGGCGCCACCTCGTCTGCCGTGACAGCCGACCATGACCTCGTCCAGAAGCGCCATGCCCTCGGCGTTCGTCCCTGGCAGGATCAGCGAGTATCCGCGACCGAGCCGCGCGAACATCGCCGCGTCGGCATCGGCGAAGCGCTCGGCGATCTCCCCCGCCTCGACGAAGCTCGCATGTACGTCTGCATCTCCCTCGAACAGGCGTGGCAACGCGGCAAGCATCCGCAGCCAGGCCTGTTCGACGCTATCGCCACGGCTGTCCTCCAAGAGCCGGCCACCGCGGGCGACCCAGCCCATCGCCGGAGCAAGGTCGCCCCGGAAGAAGAGCCCGAGCGCCTGCCAGAACGCACAGCGGGCTGCGCGTACTGAGTCACCGCCGCGCAACCACGCGTGGTGGGCGGCGATCCAGGCCTCTTCGCAGGCGTCGTCTCGCCCGACCAGATATGCGGCAACCGCGAGACGCTCGAGATCCTCGACTTCCAACTGGCCCTCGCGATGAGCCGCCGATAGCTCGGCGAACGCATCACCCCACAATCGACGTTCGAACGACGCTCGTGCTCTCCGCTTTCGATCGGCGACGGCCATCGGCTCCACGATATGCCCAGACTTGCGGAACCGTGCGAAAGCGCGCGATTCGTGCGACGCAGTGCAGACTCCGGTGCAGGCCTCGGCCGCGAAAAGGCGCCGATTTGCAGGATGCTTCGGTTCCTCCCAGGGCCACTAGACGAAACGCCTGTGTCTGAGCCCACTCTCGGGTTGGGTGCTACCCCGGAGCGAAGCTCTTGACACAGCCGTCCACAGCCGGTCGATACAGGGCAGGCTGGAAGCTCGTCTCCGCATAGGCACGACAGATCACGAGCCGGTTGCTGCTCCGAACCCCGTACTCGCGGGCCATGCTCGTTGGGCCGGACGAGTCGCGCGACCTGGCAACTCCCGCGATACACGTCGGCGTCCGAGACGATGTATGGCCGATGCGGTGCGCGGCTGAACTTCGCCGGAGGGCTGCAGCCACGGGCAACGACAGCGGACTCCAGCCCGGAGTGGCCGAAGGGGGCGATCAGGGCGACGCCCGCGACCACCGCGGCACACCGACTTAGTCCCACGTCCAACTCCGTGTGCGACTGCCGTATTCGCCCAGCATCAGCCGCAGCGAGCTGGCACCGCCGCCTCCGCACGCTGCGAGCGTGAGCGCAGGCGCGCTTGTAACGCCGATCTGCCGCAGCCAGCGACCGTGCACGCGCGGATTGAACGCAGGGGCCGAGGACAGAGTCAAGAGCGTTTCGGCAAGTCTGGAGTCGGAGGCCGCCTCTCGACGGCTAGCGCCAGAGCCGTCAGGCTCTCGAACGCTCGAGGGCGTCAGTCAGCACCGATCTTCTTCCAGAAGGTCAGCCAGTTGCCCTCGTGATCCTCGACGGTGAACTCCTCCTGACCCCATGGCCGTGTGGCGAGCGGATCGACGATCCGTGCGCCTGCTGCCTCCAGCCTGGAATGGAAGGCGGAGAGATCCGGGGCCTCCATGTACAGGGCGATGCACGACGGTGTCCCGAGGCGTTCCCTGATCGCAGCGTTGTACTCGTCGCCGTAGTGATCGGCCGCCGTCTCGATCATCACGTGTGCATCACCGCGTGTCAGTGACGAGTTGCTCTCGCCATCGCCGCCGCTGTCGAGGGTGAACTCGAGTGTTCCGCGGTAGAAGGCGAGGGCATCTGCCATGTCCCGAACGCGGATCGACGGGATTACGCCCCATTCAGTCACGATCGGCTCCCTTCCGCGAGTAGCTGGTTCATTTTCCGACGTCCCACCATCGGGCACGCAGAGGGTAGAGCTCGAACGGAGCGCCGTCTTGTACGAATGTGACTCTTGGGCTGCGCTTCGGTAGGTAAGACTGGGAGGCGGCGTCAATTCATCGCGAGGGCGAGCTCGACCGCTGCGTCGAAGTCGAGGGCGCGGCCTTCCGCCCAGACGCGCTCGGCGTCCGCTCCGAGCTGCTCACGCGCCGGGCCGAGGTAGCGCTCGAGCAGCGCGTCCCAGAATGGGATGGAGATCGAGACGCCGAGCGACTCCCACATCGCCGCGGCGGAGGCAGCGAGGCGCAACGCGGTCGCCGGGTCACCGTTGCCGGCGAGAGCCATGGCGACGCCCTGCACCTCAAAGCTCGTCTCGATGACGTCTCCCAGCGGAAGTGCAGCGCGGAGGCTCTCCCGATACCGCTTCTGGGCCTCCACAGTGTCGCTGCGGAGCAGTGCGCAGTCGGCGAGGAAGTGGTACGCGAAATGCTCGGTGCGAGTGTCTCCTTCGGCCCGCTCGAGCAGCTCGCGTGATATCGCCTCGGCTCGCTCGACCTCGCCCAGCGCGACGAGCACCTGCGCCACGCCCACGAGCGCGCGCGTCTCGCCGGCCTCGTCGCCGAGCTCGCGACGGATCGCGAGAGCTTCCTCGAACGCGGCCAGCGCGGCGGCCACGTCGCCCGCGTCGTAGATGAGAGGCCAGCCGAGCGAGTCGAGTGCCGAGGCGAGCTCGTCGCGGTCCTCCACCTCGCGCCAGAGTTCGAGCGCTTCCTCGAGCTGCGCTCGACCGCCCTCGGCGTCTCCGTGCCGCGCGGTGAGGGCGCCCGCGGCGGTGAGCGCTCGAGCGCGCGAGCGGGCGCCGGCGCCAGCTGCGGTGAGCGCTGTCGAGAGTCGCCCACGGCCCTCCTCGAGCAGTCCGCGCGAGAGCCAGAACCAGCCGAGCGCTCCGGCCAGCTCGAGCGCGCGCGTCGATGTCGTGAACCTCGAGCCAGTCGAGCGCCGCCCTGAGGTCGTCATGGTCGGCATCGAGTCGTGCAGACCATTCGGCCTCGGCGCCGAAGCGGTGCTCGTACGCCTGCTCGGCGAGGTGTGAGAAGTAGTCCGCGTGGCGCCGCCGGACCTCGTCCGCGTCGGAGAACTGCTCCTGCGCGTACTCGCGGATCGTCTCCAGCATCAGGAAACGGTCGTCGTCGATCGGCTTGACGAGGCTGTAGTCGACCAGGGCGGAAATGCCGTCGAGGTCGGCGGCGCAAATGTCCTCCGCCGCATCGAGGGGGAACGCGCGCACGAAGACAGAGAGGCGGGCGAAGAGCTCCTGCGCGCCGGGGTCGAGTAGGTCGTAGCTCCAGGCAATCGTGGAGCGGAGAGTGCGCTGGCGCTCCGGCGCGTCGCGCGCTCCGCCCGTCAGCAGAGGGAGAACGGAGTCGAGGCGCTCGAGCAGCCGCTCCGGAGCAAGCAGCTTCGTTCGCGCAGCGGCGAGCTCGATGGCGAGGGGAAGGCCGTCGAGACGGAGGCAGATGGCTTCGACGGTCGAGTCCGGCGCGGCGTCGCGACCGACCGCACGCGCCCGTTCGGCGAAGAGTGTCGCCGCGTCCTTCACCGGGAGCGGCTCGAGCCGGTACTCGTGCTCGCCTGCGATGCGCAGCGGAGCCCGGCTGGTGACGAGCGCGCGGACGCCGCTGCACGCGCCGAGGACGGCGCTGACGGCCGGGGCGGCGTCGAGGAGGTGCTCGAAGTTGTCGAGGAGGAGCAGGAGCTGCCTCCCGCGCAGGAATCCGGTGAGGTCGTCCGGCGCGCCGATCGTCTGCGCGACCTCGGAGTCGAAGAGCGCGGGGTCGGTAAGGCCGGCGAGCGGCACCCAGAAGACGCCGTCGCGCTGCGTGCCGACGAGCTCGGCCGCGATCTGGAGCGCGAGCCGCGTCTTGCCGGTGCCGCCCGGCCCCGTGAGTGTGACGAGACGCTTGCCGTTGGAGAGCAGCGCGACGAGCTCCTCGACCTCGCGCTCACGGCCGGTGAGCGGGCTCGACGCGAGAGGCAGGTTGGTGGCGTCGAGCGTGCGAAGGGGCGGGAAGTCCCCGTCGCCGAGCTGGAACAGACGCTCCGCATGGACGAGATCCTTCAGCCGATGCTCGCCGAGATCGCGAACGGCTGCGTCTGCATCGAGGAGCCGTCGCGTCGTCTCGGAGAGGACGATCTGGCCTCCGTGGGCCGCCGCTGCGATGCGAGCAGCGCGGTGGACGTCCATGCCCACGTAGCCCTCGTCCGTCACGAGCGGCTCGCCGGTGTGGAGGCCGATGCGGACGCGGATCGGCCCGGCTGCGAGGCTTTCTCGCGCTTCCTCGGCGGCGCGCACGGCCTCGATCGCTCGAGAGAACGCGATGAAGAACGCGTCTCCCTGCGTGTCGACCTCGACGCCGTCATGTCTTGCGAAGGCTGCTCTCAGCGTCGTGCGGTGCTCGGCGAGGAGGTTGGCATAACCGTCTCCGTGCTCACGGAGAAGGCGCGTCGAGCCCTCGACATCCGTGAAGAGGAAGGTGACCGTGCCGCTCGGAAGGTCGAGCCTGCCCACCCTACGATCATCTCATCGCGGTGACGCGCGAGAAGCTGCCGTGAGGAACGTCGACTTAGGCGGAACCCCGCATGAAGACGGGGGGGCATCATGAGAGCCATGCGTGTGATCGTCGTCGGCGGGGGAATCGGCGGGCTGAGCGTCGCGATCGCGTTGCGCAAGGGCGGGCATGACGTCGTCGTCCTCGAGCAGGCGTCGCGAATCGAGCCCGTAGGCGCCGGCATCACCCTCTTTGCCAACGCGATGAACGCACTCGACCGGCTGGGCGTGCGGGAAGCCGTAGCCGCTCAAGGGGCGGCAGCAACACGCAGTGCCATCCTTACTTCGAACGGTCGCGAACTGACCACGGTGCCTGCGGACCTGCTCGAGGGAACGGTCGCCCTTCACCGGGCGGACCTCCAGGCGGAGCTCGCGCAAACCGCCGGCGACGTGCGCGTCGGCACGGAGGTCGCGACCGTGGAACAGCATGACGGCGAGGTCGTCGTCCGAGCGGTCAACGGAGCTGAGGAGCACGGCGAGCTGCTCGTCGGGGCGGACGGCGTGACATCGGTCGTGCGTCGTGTGGTCGACGACGTGCGACCTCGCTACGCCGGGTACACGGCGTGGCGCGGAGTCTCGCGCGTGGCGGTCGAGACCGGCCGTCTGACCGAGTCGTGGGGAGTCGGTGAGCGCTTCGGGCTGGTCGACATTGGCCGGGGAAGGACGTACTGGTTCGCTACGAAGAACGCAGCCGAAGGAGAGCCGGACGAACCAGGCGGGCGGAAAGCGGAGATCCTTCGACGCTTCTCCGCGTGGCATGAGCCGATCGGAGCCGTCATCGACGACACGGACGAGGGCTCGATCCTGCGCAACGACGTCTACTACCTCGAGCCGCTGGCGCACTGGAGCAAAGGACGCGTCGTCCTCGTCGGAGATGCTGCGCACGCAACGACTCCGGGTGTCGGGCAAGGCGCCGCGCAGGCGATCGAGGATGCGGTCGTGCTCGCCCGCGAGCTCGCGTTGAGCGACGACGTCGCCGCGGCGTTCGGTGCCTACGAGTCGATCCGACGGCCCCGCGCAGAGGCTGTCCTGAAGACGTCCCGTCGAGTTGACAGGTCCGCTCAGCTTGCGAGCCGGCTCGGCTGCCGGCTCAGAAACGCAGCCGTCCGGCGGATGCCCAAGAGCGCTCAACGGCGTCAGCTCGAGCCACTTGTCCGCTACCAGCTATGAGCACGGCCCGTGCGCGCCAACGCCTACCCGCCGCGGGGGCCGACGAGCCGCCAGGTCTCGACCGCGCCTTTGCCCTTCACGTCGACGAGCCCTAACGGCTCGACCACGAAGTCGCCGCGCAGGAGCTCCCACGTCGAGCGAGTGATCTGGATGGCGTCCGGGGTCCCGTGCGACTCCATCCTGCTCGCCATGTTGACGGTGTCGCCCCAGAGGTCGTAGAGGAAACGGCGCCGCCCGATCACGCCGGCCACGACCGGTCCCGAGCTGATGCCGATGCGGAGGCGCAGGTCGTGCTCCGTGCCTTCGGGAAGGCAGTTCTTGGCGCAGTCGCGCATTTCGAGCGCGAGCCCCGCCAGCGCGTGTGCGTGATCCGGCCGCTGCCTGGGGACGCCCGCCGCGGCCATGTAGCAGTCGCCGATCGTCTTGATCTTCTCGACGTCGTGGCGGTCGACGAGCTCGTCGAAGCTCGTGAAGAGCCGATCGAGGAGCCCGACCACCTCGCGCGCATCGAGTCGGCTCGAGAGCGGGGTGAAGTCGACGACGTCCGCGAAGAGGATGCTCGCGTCGTCGAAGTGGTCGGCGATCGAGTTGGGGTCCGACTGGAGGCGCTGCGCGACCTCGGCCGGAAGGACGTTGAGCAGGAGCGCCTCGACGCGCGCCTGCGCAGTGTCACGTCCTCGCGCAAACGTCACCAGCAACAGCATCGCGACGAGGGAGACGACGACGATATTGAGGACGTCGAAGGTCCGGACGAAGGCGTCGGGCAGGTCGGCGCCGTCCGGCCGAACGACCTCGGAGAGAACGAGCGCGAGCACGGTCGTGGCGACGAAGGCCGCAAACCACGGCCAGGCCCGGCTGGGGCGGTCGAACGCGACTGCCCCGAGCGGCGCGAGCAGCGACCAGAGGATGACCGAGCTCGACTCGTCGAGACCTCCGAGCATGATCATCCCGAGGGCGGGGGCGATGAGAATCAGAAGCAGCTGCGCCGTCCGTAGGAACGCGAAGTTCCGGGTCCGGGCGAAGACGAAGAGGCTGATGATCGATCCGGTGAAGTAGGCCCAGGGCGTGAGCGCGACCGCGCGCTCACCGATGACCCAATACAGGCAGCCCCAGACGAAGGCGACCGGGAGGATGAAGAGCGCCACGCCGACGAGGAGGCGCTTCCGGAAGCGCTCGTCGGCCGTGTCGCGCGGATCAGCACCGATGGAAAGGGCCCGCTCGTGAAGCGGCGCGGTCATGAGTGGCGAGCGTAGACGACGGGTGATCTTGGGGCGGGAGGAGACCGTCGCAACCTGTTGCGCTGAGGGTTCTTGCCGGGCCCGAGGGACCCGACAACGGCCTCGGTGACGGCGGGGAGCGCCTCCACGACTGGGCGATTCCGGGCGGAGGCGGCGTCGACGACGTCGAGGCGGTCCGCCGCTCGGGCGGCGTCAACGGCCAAGTCATCGATGAGTTCATGACCACACGGGCGGTCGTCGCCGGCCGCGGGACCTTCGAGCCGGCCGGCGGCTGGGGCGGTGACCACCACGACGGCGTGCCGATCTTCATCCTCACCCGCCGCGACCCCGCCGAACTGAGGCAGTGGCCGCTGGTCACCTACGTGAACGACGTCACGACTGTGATGACTCGAGCTATGGAGGCGGCGGGCAACAGGAACGTTCTGGTCCACGGCGCCGGAACCGCGCAGCTCGCGCTTGCCGCCGGCGTCCTGGACGAGCTCGAGCTCCATGTCATTCCAGTGCTCTTCGGCCAAGGGCGCCGTCTGTTCGAGGGGCTCGCTCCCGAGCAGATCGAGCTCGAGCGCACTCGTGTCCTCGAGGGCGAGGGCGGTGTCACCCACATGCACTAACCCCGTCGCCTTGCCCGAGACGCCATACACCTTGATCGAATCCCGCCGCCGGGTGAGGATCCGCCTGTGCTCGTCCGGCTCGCGCTCCTACTCGGGGTCGTCGCAACGATCGCTGCGTTCGCTGGCCTTGCGATCGCAGCACCGCAGGATGCATTCGCCTGCGCCCGCGGCTACGTGCCCTGCCTCCGCGTAACGAATGACCGCGACTGCCGTCAGATCCCCGCCGCGAAGAAGCCCGTGCGCGTCACTGGCGCAGACCCGTACGACCTGGACCCCGAACGTGACGGACTCGGCTGCAAGGTCTCGGGCAAGGGCGGCGGCAGGCTGTCGCCCTGGGGCCTGATCCTGCGCAAGCCGCCCCGGAAGGAGGCGAGGCGAGTGAAGGTGGGCGACACGCTCACGGTCGTCGGCTGGTCGCCGAGCTCGTTCGCGGGAGAGCGGTTCAGGCTCTGCAACGTCGTCAAGTCGACCGGCTCCAGTCGCGTGACCTGCTCGGAACAGGTGGGGCCACGGGGTCAGTTGAGAGGAACCGTCCAGACCTTCGGAACGTGGAGAGTGCGGCCCGATCAGGGCGACGATGGCGTGTTCAAGCTCACGCTCCGGGTCAACGGCATCGTTCGTGCGTCGGACACCGTGCGGCTGCGATGAAGCCGATCTCCCCGCCGCTCGCGACCTCCTGACGTCTCTGAGCGGACGCCGTCCCGTCGCTGCGCCATCCTGGTCACGTGCGTCTGGTCGCTGCGCTTTCGGCTGTCGTCGTCGCGGGGCTGCTCGCCGGCGGCGCGGGCGGCCAGGATCAGGACGACTACGTCCTCGCGCTGGGCGACCGGGCCGGCACATACCGGTATCTCGACAGCACCACGCGCGATTGTTGTACGGCGTACTCGGACGCGCTGAAGGCCTTCGGCACGCCGACCCACTTCCGGCGAGACCGCAACCTCTGCCTCGTCACCTGGCGCGACCGCGGAGTCAAGGTCGCCTTTGCGGGGCGCGGCTGCCGTGTGGGAGCTCTCAGGTCGTCGTCCTGGTACGGGTTACGGCTGTTCGGCAGACGCTGGCACAACGTCGAGGGACTTCGCCTCCGACAACGACTCGCGGCCGTACGCCGCATCTACCCACGGTCGCGCTGGCAGCCCCGAGGCGCCCCGCACGGGCAACCGTGGCTCGTGTTGCAGCGCCGGGTCGTCAACGGGCTCCGCTTCGTCGCGCTTGCCGGTCAGTTCAACCACCGCGGCCGCTTGGTCGTCATCCACGTGCCGGCAGCGTACGTTTACTAGACGAACGCAACGGCAACCGCTGCCCCAGACGGCGGCGAGTTGTCAAGGACCGGTGAGCAGCACGATCCGACCGCCGCCGACCTCCCGTATCTAGGTGAAGTAGTCAACGAACGAAGGGAGACCGGGGATGATCAAGGCACTTCTCGCGTTCGTGGTGGCCGTGGTGTTCGCCGCGACCGCGCTCACAGCTTTGGCGGCCGAGCCCCAGGAGGAGATCGCGCTGCCCAACGGCCACCTGCCTGAGGGGATCGAGGTAGCCGGGCACACGTTCTACGCGGGCTCGCGCAGGGACGGCTCCGTCTACGCAGGCGACGTGCGGACCGGCGAGGGCGACATCCTCGTGCCGGGCGTCGCCGGTCGCGCGGCGACTGGCCTCAAGTTCGACCGCGGCCGGCTGTTCGTATCCGGAGCGGGCACGGGCAACGCGTTCGTGTACGACGCTAAGACCGGAGAGGAGCTCGAGTCCTACGCATTCGCGACGGCTCCTACCTTCATCAACGACGTCGTCGTGACGAAGGACGCGGCCTGGTTCACCGACTCGCAGAAGCCGGTGCTGTACCGCGTCGCACTCGGACCGGCCGGCGAGCCCGGGTCATCGTTCACGACGGTCCCACTCACCGGTGACTACGTGCACCAGGCGGGGTTCAACGTGAACGGCATCGACGCGAGGCCAAACGGCGAGACGCTCGTCATCGTGCAGTCCGCGACCGGGAAGCTGTTCACCGTGACGACCGGCGGCGTCACGGACGAGATCGAGCTCGCGGGCGGTGCGACCGCCGCGAACGGTGACGGCATCCTCCTGGACGGACGGATCCTCTGGGTCGTCCAGAACCAGCTGAACCGGGTCGCGACGTTCAAGCTGTCGGCACAGTTCGAGGGCGCCCGTCTGTTGAAGCTCACCACCCATCCGCGCTTCGACATCCCGACGACGGTTGCGGAGCGGGGCAAGTACCTGTTCCTCGTGAACGCCCGTTTCTCGACGCCGCCGACGCTGGACACGCCGTACTGGATCACGCGGGTCGAAAAGTAGGGGCGAGATAGATCTCGCCCTATGGCTTTCCTCCGTAGCGGCGGGCGCGGCGGGTCTCTCTCGCACGCGCCCGCCAGCGGCGCTTGAGCTCGCGGTGCTCGCGTGAGCTCTTGCGGGCCTTGACGGAACGAAGCTCGCGCTGGAGCTTGAGATAGCTCGCCCACCGCTCGGGGTCGAGCGCACCCGTTTCCAGAGCCTCCCGAATCGCGCAGTCCGGCTCGGTCTCGTGGGCGCAGTCGTTGAACTTGCAGGTGCTCGCGATCTCGGCGACGTCTGCGAAGGCACTGTCCACGTCGCCCTCCCACACCTGCAGCTCGCGGAGGCCGGGCGTGTCGACGAGCAGCGCGCCGTTGGGGAGCACGAGCAGCTGCCGGTGCCGCGTCGTGTGCCGTCCACGACCGTCGTTCCGCAAGCCGCCCGTCGGCATGAGGCGACGGCCGGCGAGCCGGTTCACGAGCGTCGACTTCCCGGCGCCCGACGAGCCGAGGAGCACGAACGTCTGGCGCGCGCGCAGGATCGCCCGCAGCTCGTCGATCCCCTCCCCCGTCACGTTGCTCACGGCCAGCACGGGGACGCCGAACGCGACGGCCTCCGCCTCCGCCAGCTTGTCGGCATCGTCGAGCAGATCGAGCTTGGTGAGGACCACGACAGGGTCGGCGCCGCTGTCCCAGGCCGCGACGAGATAGCGCTCGAGGCGACGGGCGTTGAAGTCGCCGTCGAGCCCGGTGACGAGCAGGACGGTGTCGACGTTCGCAGCGAGGATGTGCTCCTCCGCCTTGAGCCAGGGCGTCTTGCGGGAGACCTTCGTCTTCCGCGGGAGGACGGCCTCGATCGCCGCGCGGTCTCCAGGCGCGTCGCAGACGGCGACCCAGTCGCCGACCGCCGGCATGCCGCCGAAGAGCTCCTCGTCGCGGAGCTTCCCGCGCGGATGCGCGAGCCGCTCATCGAGCTCACTGCGGACGAGATAGCCGCCGCGGTGTTCCGCGACGACGCGGGCGGGGCGAAAGCCGCGCTCCGCATATGGGTCGAAGGCCGCCTCGAGCTCGTCGGTCCACCCCAGTGGGACGAGCGCTTGCACGGCCAGAGTTGGATCGGACAACTGAATGCTCCTTCACTCGGAAGCTGAACGGGTCAACTGGCCGCGGCCCGGCGGCGGTGAGTGAAGGTCGCTCGAGGAGCGAGCTAGCTCAGGACGACGTCGAGCCGGAACGGGATGCAGCAGACGACTTTCATGAACGCACCCTCCTCTCGCTCGACGACCGACCCAGGGTACGGGTCGAGGGTCGTGCCGTCAACAGCTCTTGACGCGGCGCCCGCACTTTCGTTTTCATGGCACCGGGTGGAGATAGCCTGGTGAATATCGACGCCACTGCGGCTACCGGGCATACGACACTTCCCGCAACGAACGGGTCGCCCATGGTCCGGCTCGAAGGCGTGCGCAAGAGCTTCGGCGACAACCTCGTCCTCGACGGGATCGATCTGAGCGTCGCGCTCGGCGAGGTGCTCGTGGTCATCGGGCCGAGCGGAAGCGGGAAGAGCACGCTGCTGCGCTGCGTCAACCTGCTCGAGCCCATCCAGTCCGGCCGGATCTTCCTCGAGGGCGACGAGATCACCGGCAAGCGCACGGACGTCTCCGCCGTGCGCCAGCGAATCGGGATCGTCTTCCAGCAGTTCAACCTCTTCCCGCACCTGAAGGCGATCGACAACCTGACGCTTGCCGTGCGACGCATCCGGAAGCTCTCACGCCGCGATGCCGAGAAGCGCGCGGTCGAGCTGCTCGCATCGGTCGGCCTCGAGGAGAAGGCGCACCAGTATCCACATCAGCTCTCGGGCGGCCAGCAGCAGCGCGTGGCGATCGCGCGGGCGCTGATGATGAACCCGCACGTGATGCTCTTCGACGAGGTCACGTCGGCGCTCGACCCCGAGCTCGTCGGCGAGGTCCTCGTCGTCATGCGCGACCTCGCACGAACCGGCATGACGATGCTCGTCGTAACGCATGAGATGCACTTCGCCCGGGACGTCGGCGATCGCGTCGTGTTCATGGACGAGGGCCGCATCGTGGAGGAAGGCCCGCCGCCCGAGGTGCTCGACCGGCCGAAGGAGGAGCGGACGAAGCAGTTCCTGCGGCGCAGCCTTCAACTTGCACACTCTCTGGAGGAGCTCACCATCGACGAAGGAGGAGAAGCGGAATGAGGAGACTCAAGGCCGTCCTCGCGGCAACGGTCGCGGCGATTGCAGCGGTAGCCATCTGGGGCGGCGTCGCGTCCGCCCGCGAGGCCGACTCGACAGCGAGCCTCGCAGCGGCCCAGGCGAAGCTGCCGGCGCTGCCCGCGAACATCAAGGAACGAGGTCGCTGGAACATCGCCGTCAAGTGCGACACGCCGCCGTTCGGGTACATCGGCGCCCGGAGCCAGAACGCCGGCTTCGACGTCGAGATCGCACGCTGGTTCGCGAAGTTCGCGTTCGGCAAGGCGAACCGGGTCACGCTCTCGTGCGTGACGACCCCGGCCCGCGAGCCGGCGCTCACGACCGACCGCGTCGACCTCGTGATCGCGACGTTCACCTACAACACCGACCGCGAGACGCGCATCGACTTCTCGCGCGCGTACTACAAGGCCACCGGCAGGCTGCTCGTGAAGAACACCGGCTCGGTACAGGGCCTGAATAACCTCGCCGGCAAGACCGTGGCAACGACGAGCGGCTCCGTGTACGAGAGGTGGGTCAAGAACTGTTACAAGGACACGAGCCTGATCGTCACGGACGGATTCACGAACGCGAGACTCGCTTTCGAGCAAGGCAGGGCGGACGCGCTCATGTTCGACGACACGATCCTGCTCGGGATCGCGGTCACCGACCCGGCGACGAAGCTCACCACCGACCTGTTCCTCTCGCAGCCGTACGGCATCGGCATCAAGCAGGGGAACGTCGCGCTGAAGCGGTGGGTCGACTCGCGGCTCAACATCATGAAGAAGCGCGATCTCTTCCTCCCGATCCTGAGGAACACCGTGCCGCCGCGGCAGGTCGCACCGTTCTCGAAGAACATCCTGAGGCCGAAGCAGACCTTCGCCTACAACCAGGGCGACATCACGACGGTGTGCTCGTAGCGGACACGACGACGACGAACGGAGCGGCCGCGCAAGCGGCCGCTCGTTCGTTCTCGTGAGCGCAGTCCTCGCCGTCGGGTTCCTCTCCGACGTCTGGTCGTTCGTCGAGGAGAACTTCGACGAGCTCCTGGCGGGGCTCGAGCGGACGCTCTACGTCTCCGCGATCGCGATTGCCGGCGCGTTCGTCATCGGCCTCGTGCTCGGCGCCGCCCGTGCGTACCGCGTCCCGGTGCTCAGCCAGCTTGCGGCCGTCTACGTCGAGGTGATCCGGAACACGCCGATCCTCGTCCAGATCTTCTTCCTCTTCTACGGGCTGCCGCAGATCGGTATCCAACTCGACGCGTTCACCGTCGCCTGGCTCGCGGTGATGATCTGGGGTGGCGCGTTCAACACCGAGAACTTCCGGGCCGGGTTCGAAGCCGTCCCGATACGACTACGGGAGGCGGGGCTCGCACTCGGGTTCGGCAGGATCGCGAACTTCCTCAACGTCACGCTCCCGATCGGCGGGCGGATCGCGCTGCCGTCCTCGATCAACACGTACATCAGCGTCGTCAAGAACACGTCGCTCATGTACGTCATCAGCTACCCGGAGCTGACGACGACCGTGCTCCAGATCCAGGCGCTGACGCTCGAGACGGTCGAGGCGTTCACCGTCCTCGCGGTCACCTACCTCATCATCGTCTGGACGATGTCGGCGCTGATCCGGCTCCTCGAGTCGCATCTCGCGCTGCCGGAGGCCTTCAAGTGAGCCTGCCCGACTGGACCGGCGACGTCGCCCGCTACGTGCTCGAGGAGGGGCTCGTCAACACCCTCAAGATCGCTGCGATCTCGCTCGTGGGCTCGTTCGTGATCGGGGTCACCCTCGGCACGCTGCTCACGATCCGGTTCCTCCCGCTCCGCGCGGTGATCCGGCTCTACGTCGAGGTCTGGCGCGGGCTGCCGATCCTCGTGACGCTCTTCATCGTCTACTTCGCGCTACCCGCGGTGAGCCTCAGCCTCCGTTTCGAAGCTCTCACCGCAGCGGCTATCTCGCTCATCCTCTGGGGAAGCGCTCAGGTCGCGGAGGCGACACGCGGAGCCGTCCAATCGATCCCGCGAGAGCAGCACGAGGCGGCCGCCGCGCTCGGCTTCGGGTGGGTCGGCCGGCACGCATTCGTGATCATGCCGCAGGCACTGCGCCGCCTCCTGCCGCCGCTCGTCAGCCTGCTCGTGAACATCATCCAGAACACGACGATCGCGCAGATCATCGGTGTGAACGAGGTGCTCGAGGCGGGCGAGCGGTCGGTCGAGCGGCTCGCAGCCCCGCCGCCGATCGGCCTCGGCGAGATCCACTCGTTCGAGATCTACGCGGCCGTGATGGTGATCTTCTTCGTCATCTCGTTCCCGCTCACGCGGCTCGCGGCGTATCTCGAGAAGCGCTTGATCTAGACCGGCCCGGCCCGCGGCTATCCTTGTCCAGCCGCGGTGGCGGTAGCTCAGTTGGTAGAGCCCCGGGTTGTGGTCCCGGTGGTCGCGGGTTCGAATCCCGTCCGCCACCCTCGAAAGCGCGGGCTCATCCGGTCCACGGAAGCCCGGTCGCGGATGCGCGGCTCGGCGTCCGCGACCGTCTCCGCCGAGAGCCGACCGGCGACTGCGAGTCGCTCGAGGAATCGCATACGTCGAGGGGCGGGGCGTGGATGCTCCCAGAGCTCGACCTGGATCACACCGTCATCCCGATACACGCGGACGTGCGCCTGGACGAAGCGCGAGACGAATTCGTATGCGTCCTTGCTGAGGCCGTCCACCGTGCTCGGCGTAGGACCTAACACATCGGCGGGCGAGGACCCGGAGCCGTTTGACCGGGTGGGGCCTGACTGGAAGGCTTCCCGCGATGACGAGCCAGCGCGTCAGCCGGGTCCACCGCGGGCTCATCGCCGCGCTCGTGACCATCTACCTCGCGGCGGCGATCATCGGCATCTTCTGGGACGCCGTCGACAACAAGGTGCTCTGGGTTGCGATCCTCGGCGGGGCGGCGGCATGCATCGCGCTCGGCGCCGTCCTCCGCAACGCGCCGCCCGCGATCTCCATCGGCCTCATCTCGGTCGGCGCGATCGCCGGCGGAATCATCCTGCTGCCGACCATCGTCGTCCCGATCGCGGCGGCAGTGCTCGTCGCGTTGACCTTCTCGCTCCAGCGCCGCTCGCAGGTCGCGTAGCGCGACCTCGCGGAGCGCGATGCGGCACACGCGGCACGGGTGGTGGCTCGAGGACGCCGGTGCGGTCGTGCCGACGCGGCCGCTCGAGGGCGACACGAGCGCGGACGTCGTCGTGGTCGGGGGCGGCTACCTCGGGCTCTGGACGGCGTGGCAGCTCCGCGCGCTCGAGCCCGAGCTGGACGTCGTCGTGCTCGAGGCCGCGGTCTGCGGTCACGGGCCGAGCGGGCGCAACGGCGGCTTCTGCGAGACGCTCTGGGGCGACGTCGACACGCTGCGCGAGCGATCGGGCGACGACCCCGCGCTCGCCGTCTGCCGCGCGTCCGAGGACGCCGTCCGCGGGATCGGCGCCTGGTGCCGCGAACAGGAGGTGGACGCGTGGTACCGGCAGGCGCCGATGCTCCAGGTCGCGACGACCGAGTCGCAGCTCGGCTCCTGGGATGCCGAGGTTCGCGCCTGCGCCGCGCTCGGTGCTGCCGACGAGATCGTCGCGATCGGCGCAGAGGCAGTCCGCGCACGCTGCGCGTCACCGCTCTTCCGAGGTGCGGCGCTCTACCGGCTGAACGCGACCGTCCACCCGGCGCGCCTGGCGCTCGGCCTCCGGCAGCGGCTGCTCGACCGCGGGGTGCGGGTCCACGAGCGGACCGAGGTGACGGAGCTCGGCGACGGAGGCGTGCAGACGCGAGCCGGCCGCGTGTCCGCGGGCTCTGTCGTCCTTGCCGTCAACTCCCGGGCGGCCAGGTTCCCGGGCTACCGGCTGTCGCTCGCGGTCGCCTCGAGCCACATCGTCCTCACGGAGCCGGTGCCCGACGCAATCGAGGAGCTCGGCTGGACCGGCGGCGAGGCGATCGTCGACAGCCGGACGCTCGTGCACTACATGCGGACGACGCTCGACGGCCGGATCGTCTTCGGCTGGGGCGGCGGGGCCATGGGGTTCGGCGGTCGCGGCGGGGGGCGGCTCGAGCTGGACGCCGACGTGATCCGGCAGACGCGCGAGAGTCTCGTGCGGTTCTTCCCGCAGCTCGACGGACGAGCCGTGACGCACGCGTGGGGCGGCCCGATCGACGTGTCCCCGACCCACCTGCCGATCTTCGGGAGCCGCGGCCGTGTGCACCACGGCTTCGGGTTCACGGGGAACGGCGTCGGCCCGACCTTCCTCGGCGGCGAGATCCTCGCGCGGCTCGCGCTCGACCGTCGCGACGAGCGCACGTCGCTCGCCATCGTGGAGCCCGATCGCAAGCTCTTCCCGCCTGAGCCGTTCCGGTACGCCGGCGGCTCGCTCATCCGCCGCGCGCTCGTCCGGAAGGACAGTGCCGAGGACTCGGGACAACGCACCGGCGCGATGACCGCCCTTGTCGCATCTCTTCCTCGGCGGCTCGGGCTAAGGCTTCCGCGCTGAGGAGTCGAAAGGTGTGGCCACCCGCACCAGCAGAGGCGTGTCCGCACCACGGCCACTCGAGCACACGCCCGCCAAGCTTGGGGAGTCATGCTCGCGCTCCTTGCTACCGGCTATGGGATCGGCGCCGCCGTCGCGATGCTGCTCCAAGCACATCAGATGCACGCGCGCAGACGTTCGTGTGAGGTGTCAGCCCTCTTTCTCGCCATCTGGGTCGCGGGCTACGGGCTCTGGCTCGCCTACGGCATCGACATCGGGAGTTCTCCGCTGATGCTCGTGAACGCCATGGGCCTCGCGTGCGCCACGGTCACACTCGGAGTCGCGCTGGCGCTTCGCGGCGCACTGCTTCGGCCTTCGACATGGAGGAGCTGCGCGCTCACGCTTTCGGCACAGGAACACCGATAATCGCAAGGTGATCGTCGACTGCGCCGTCTACGAGTCGGGTCGCCGGCTCGAGGGCAGCCTTGCCCTCGAGGAGGCGTTCGAGGCCTCGCAGCACCGTGACGCGTTCGTCTGGATCGGGCTCTACGAGCCGAACGAGGAGGAGTTCGACGCCGTTCGCCGCGAATTCGACCTCCACGAGCTCGCGGTCGAGGACGCGATCAACGCGCACCAACGGCCGAAGCTCGAGGTATACGGCGACTCGCTCTTCCTCGTCCTCAAGACAGCTCGGTTCATCCAGGCTGACGATGTCGTCGAGTTCGGCGAGATCCTCTTCTTCATCGGGGACGGATTCATCGTCACCGTGCGCCATGGAGAGGCGCCGCTCCATGACGTGCGGCTGCGCATGGAGGAGCGTCCGGACCTTCTGCGCTGCGGCCCAGGCGCAGCGCTCTACGCCATCGTCGATCGTGTCGTCGACGACTACCTGCCGGTGATCGCAGCGCTCGACCGCGACATCCGCGACGTCGAAGGCGAGGTCTTCTCGCACTCCCGGACCAACCCGGCGGAGCGCATCTACCACCTGAAGCGGGAGGTGCTCGAGCTGCACGACGCCGTCTCCCCGCTCCTAAATCCGCTCGACCGGTTGGCCCGCGGACACCACCACCTCGTCCACGAGGAAGTGCATCCCTACTTCCGCGACGTTCACGACCACCTGCTGCGAGTGGTCGACGACGTCGAGAGCTTCCGTGACCTACTGACGAGCGTCCTCACCGCGAACCTGACGCAGGTGAGCGTGCGCCAGAACGAGGACGTGCGCCGGATCTCGGCCTGGGCCGCGATCATCGCTGTCCCGACGGCGATCGCCGGGCTCTACGGGATGAATTTCGAGCACATGCCGGAGCTCCGCTGGACCTACGGCTACCCGCTCGTCCTCGGAATCATCCTCGCCATGTGCCTTTCCTTGTACCTCTACTTCCGCCGCATCGGCTGGATCTGACGCAAGACGACCTGCCGGGTTCGCGTGCGATTCGCTCCGGCGCCCATATCCTGTGTGAGAGAGGATGCGAACACGAGTAGACAGGCGCTAGGGGCCGGTCGTGTCGCCAACCGCATCGCCTAGCGCGACGGCGACGACGAAGCTGCTGCCGCCTGTCCCGCCCGCGTCGCTCCTTCGCCGAGACAGGCTCTTCGCGCGGCTCGACGAGGCGCTCGAGCGGCGGCTCACGATCGTCGTGGCCGACGCGGGGTTCGGGAAGTCGACGCTCCTCTCGGCCTGGGCGGCAGGGGTCAACTGCGCGTGGTACAGCGCGACGCCCGAGGACGAGTCGCTGGCCGCTTTCGCGCGGGGCATCGTGGACGCACTGCGACTCCGCGTCCCGGCGGTTCCTCTGGAGATCGCGGGCGCGGTCGTCGGCGCGGCCGGCCCCGGCACGGACGTGGACGAGCAGGCACGCGCGCGCGGTGTCGCAGCTCTCGCCTGCGAGGCGCTCCAGACCCAGCTCCGGAGGGACCTCGTGCTCGTTGTGGACGACGCCCACGAGCTCTCGGGCTCGCCGGGCGCGATGCAGCTCCTCGAGGCGCTCTGTCGTCAAGCTCCCTCCCACCTCCACGTGGTCCTCGCCTCGCGCTTCGAGCCGTCGTTCCCGATCGAACGGCTGCGCGGTCAAGGTCAGGTGCTCGAGCTCTCGGGGTCCGATCTCGCCTTCGACGTCCGCGAGACCGCAGAGCTCCTGGAGACGCTGACGGGCGAGGACGATGCGGAGACGGCGGAGGAGCTCCAGCGGGCAACGGGCGGGTGGCCGGCCGCGGTGCGACTCGCGGTCGAGACGCTGCGCGGCGTGCCCGCGAACGGTCGCCGCGAGGCACTCGAACGGATCCGTCGTCCCGGCGGGCCGCTCTTCGCCTATCTCGCGTCCGAGGTCTTCGCCAACGAGGCGCCGGGCGTCGAGGAGCTCGTGCGCATCGTCGCGCCGCTCGACCGCTTCAATCCGGAGCTCTGCGCGGCGCTCGGCGTCGAGAACTCGGGCGAGATCCTCGACTCGCTCGCGCGGCGAGGCCTCTTCGTCGAGCTCCACGGCCACACGGCCGGCTGGTACTCGCTCGGCGCTCCGGTGCAGGAGTACGCGCTGGCGAATCTCGTCCCGAACGACGAGGAAGCCCGCGACCTACGGATGCGGGCTGCCCGGTGGTTCGAAGAGCACGGCCACATCGAGGAGGCGCTGCGCTGTCTCGTGCAAGCCGGCGATTCCGCGGAGCTCGGCCGCCTGCTGACCTCCCACGGAGCAACGCTCCTCGCCCACGGCGTCGTGGACGGGGTGCTGAACGCGGTCGCGCTGCTGCCGATCGAGCAGCGGGATGCAGCGATCGAGCAGCTCGCCGGCGAGGCCTTCCAGGTGCGCGGCGACTGGGACGAGGCGCTCCGCTGCTTCGACCGGGCAGCCGGCGATGCGAAGACCCTCCCGCCTGCGCTCGCCTGGCGCATGGGCCTCCTCGAACAGCTCCGCGGCCGCCTCGACGAGGCGATGGCGACGTACTCCCGGGCGAACGACGACGGAGCTCCCCGCGACGTCGCGCTGCTTCTCGCCTGGAAAGCGGGCGCACACTGGCTCCGCTCCGAGGCCGAGGAGTGCCGTGCCGACGTCGAGCGCGCGTTCGAGATCGCCTCGGCAGCGGGGGACCCGCAGGCACTCGCCGCGGCTCACACCGTGCTCGCGATGCTCGCCGCGCTCGAGGGCGACCGCAATGCGAACGACGCGCACTACCTCCGCGCGCTCGAGTACGCGGAACGCGCCGGCGACGTGCTCCAGCTCATTCGCGTGCGAACGAACCGCGGCTCGCGCCATCTCGAGGAAGGGGCGTACGAGGAGGCGATCGCCGAGCTCGACCTCGGCCTGCGCCTCGCAGATCTCGCCGGCTTCGCCGCATTCCGCGGGCTCGCGCTGACGAACCGGGGCGAGGCGCGCGCCAAGCTCGGCCGCCTCGAGGAAGCGGTCGCCGACCTCGAGGACGCGCGCGAGATCTATCGACGGCTCAGCTCGCGGATGGTGTCCTACCCGTTAGAGAAGCTCGGCGAGATCTATCGCGAACGCGGCGACCTGGCACTCGCGCGAGCAACGTACGAGGAGGCGATCTCGCAGGCGGAGGCCGCCGCGGACCTGCAGGGGCTCGTTCCCTCGCTCTGCGGGCTCGCCCGGGTGATCGCTGCGGACGAGCCGGAAGAGGCCGCCGCACTCGCGGAGCGGGCCGTGTCCCTCGGATACGGGATGAACCAGGTCGACGCGCTCGTCGCGGCGGGCTGGGCGGCACTCGCGATGGACGACCGCGCGACGGCGCTGGGACGGGCAGCGGAGGCGGCGACGGCCGCCGGGATCCGCCGCGACCGCGCAGGCCTCGCAGACTCGATCGAGCTGCGCGTGCTCGCGTCGCCGGATCCGGCGAGCGAGGCAGGCCGGCTCGAGGAAGCAGCTGCGATCTGGCGCGACCTCAGAAGCCCGCTCGGCCAGGCACGCGTCGCGCTCCTCGAAGCCCTGCTCGCGGGCGACGCCGACGCCCAGCGGAACGCGGAGGAGGACCTGCGGGCGCTCGGCGCCCGTGGCTACCGCACGGCGCTCTCGTCGCTCCTTCCGCGCGACACCGCGCAACCGCTCGTCGTCCAGGCGCTCGGGCGCTTCCGCGTCCTCCGCGGTGGGGAGCCGATCCCGCTCGCGGCCTGGCAGTCGCGCAAGGCACGCGACCTGCTCAAGATTCTCGTCGCGCGCCGCGGACGCCCGACGCCGCGGGACTACCTGATGGAGGCGCTCTGGCCCGAGCAGAGCCCGGAACGCCTCGGAAACCGCCTCTCGGTTCTCCTCAGCACGGTGCGCACGGTGCTCGATCCCGAGAAGCACTTCGACGGCGATCACTTCGTCGCTGCCGACCGGAGCTCCCTCTGGCTTCAGGTGGAGAACCTCACCGTCGACGTCGAGCGGTTCCTGGCTGCGGCGTCCGCGGGCCTCGCCGCCCAGCGCGAGGAGCGTCCGGACGCACGCGCGCTGCTCGCAGCGGCGGAGGCAGCGTACTCCGGCGATTTCCTCGAGGAGGACGCGTACGAGGACTGGGCGATCGCGCTGCGCGAGGAGTCGCGCGCGGCGTACACCGAGGTCGCGCGGGCCCTCGCCGAGGATGCGGCGGCGCACGGGGACGCCGACGCGGCGACGCGCTACTACCTTCGCGTGCTCGAACGAGACCCATTCGACGAGCCGGCTCACCTCGGCCTCGTCACCGCGCTCGACGCCGCCGGCCGCCACGGGGAGGCTCGCCGCCGGTTCCGGGCGTACTGCGCCCGCATGGAGGCGATCGGCGTCGAATCGGCGTCGTTCCCCACCGCGACGGCGGCCGCGAGCACCTGAGCCGCCCGCCGTAACGTCGCCCTAAGCCGACGCTAAGGCTGCCGGAAGCCCGATCCGCAAGATCCCGGCATGAGCCAAGCGCACACCTCGGGGTCTTCACCGCGCCGGCAAGGGATCATCGGGGCCACGATCGGCTGCGCGATCGTGTCGCTGCCGGCTGCGATCGCTCCGCCCGCACTCGTGGGGGACGAGGCGGCAAACGCGGGCGAGCGAGACTGCACCCGAGGTGTGCGCAAGGCCGATGGGACGGTCGGCGGCTGAGGGCGAACGAGATGGAGACCTTCATCGTTCGCGTCTGGGTTCCACCCGAGTCCTCGCCGCCGGGCCAGCCGCTCTGCGGGGTGATCGAGCACCTGGGCAGCGCGACCGAGACCACGTTCGTCGACGAGGAAGAGCTTCTCGCCGCGCTCCACGCGACAAGGGGCGAGCCGGTCGCGGCGAGCCACGGGGGGAACGCCCTGGGACGACGAGGGGCCCTAGTCCTCCTCGTCGTCTCGGTGGCGTTACTCGCAAGACGACCGTTGCTCGGCGGCAAGTCGTAACGCCAAACTGACCTAGTCGCTCACCACCGGCGCCAATCCTGCGCCCACGAGCTGGAAGGCGGCCCAGCGTCTGAGAATCGTGTTGTCCGCGAAGCTGGCGTGGGTGCGCCTGAGGGTCTCGGCCGGAGGCCTCCCGAGGACACCGTCGTAGAAGTCGGCCATGAAGTCCCTGCCGGCGTCGTCCTCGATCGGCCACAGCGTGCCGACGACGTTCGACGCGCCCGCCGAGAGCAGCGCCGCGATGAGGCCGAGGGGCTCGTCGCCCGCGCCGAAGCGGAAGAGCCCGCCGTCGCAGATGCTGAGCGCGACGAGCCATGCCGACCGGAAGTCCAGCCCTCTGAGCTCGTCGGCTTCGAGCCTGCCGTCGTGTGCGGAGTCGGCGGCGAGCAGGAGCCTATGGAAGTCGAGCGGGTTGTCCTCCGGGAATTCCCCGTGAGTGGCGAAGTGCACGATTCCGCGCCCTCCGACCTGGCTGCGCAGCGCGGCCTCGGTCGCGTCGCCGTCCGACAACGTCAGTCGCTCGAGACCGTCGAGCTGCCCCTCGATCCGCTTGAGCTCCTTCTTCGCGTTGGGGAGTCGTGGCAGCGGCGTGTCCGCGATCGCAGGGTCTGCGATCCCGAGAAAGCTCGTGACGGTTTGCGGCGGTCGGGCGCGGAGCTCGAGCCAGACCGATGCGCTCGGAGCGAGCGCGATCGCAATGTCCTCGGTGAGGCGCCTTCCCGCGCGGTCGGTGAGCGCCGCCCACGGGATGTAATGGAGAACGCTCTGGGGAACGACGATCCACCTCTTCGCGGTCTCGAGCACACCGGCCGCGAGGAGGGGCTCCACGAGGAGCCCGTGGAGACCCTCGAGATTTCGCTGGGCGTCCGCGTCCCGACCCTCGCGGATCGCGATCCTAAGGGTGATGACGACGCTGGCGAGCGGGCTGACGTCGACGGGCTCGCTGTCGCCGACCGTGACGCGGCCGATGAACCCGGCGTCGGGCAGCGCCTCTGTCGGCGCCTCCGCGAGCGCGACTCCTTCACGCGTGACGACGAGCATCCAGATGCCGATGGCCGGATGCGACCAGTGGTACGGGATCACGTACTCGATCAGGGCCTCGTCGGGCTCGAGCGCGGCCATCACGCGCTCGAGTTCCGCAACCGGTTGGACACCGTCGAACCCTGCTCCCGCCTCCGCGTAGAGCCGCTCGACCTCCTCGAGCGTGGCTCCACGCCCCTCGGCTTCGGGACGAGGCTGGAGTGGGAGAAGGCTCGAGAGACTGAGCTCCGACGAGGCCGCGTCTCGGTCCTCGCGTGGCTCGAACCGCATGATCGCCTGCTCGAGCTCGGCCGCCTGCGCTGCCTGCCCTGGATCCGGAAACGGACTCGACCGGCCCGTGAGCTGGTCGAGCAGAGTGCGCGCCTTCATCATCTCGACGGCTTCGAAGAGCTCGCCGGCGTGGAGCGCACCTTCCTCGAGATCGCGGCGCAGCAGGTCGCCGAGGTGTCCGTCCAAGAGCTGGGCCGCCCACAACCGCCCCACTCGTGACCTGTACTCGCACCGAAGGGAATCGGCCTGCGCGCGCATCGTGCGTCGCAGCTCGCGCAGGCGCTCCGGCGGACGCCCCGCCTTCTCGGAGACCTCGAGGAGAACGGATGCGCTGCGGAGCCAGGAGTCGAGTCGGCCGGCCTCGAAGGCGCGGCGCATGGCGGCGTCCAGGCGCGCTTCTGCCGTCGAGCTAGCCTCCATGCTCCGAGGACAACTGTGCGAGCACCTCCGCGTACCGGTCCGACTTCTCGGGCTCGCCCGGAAACTCGTAGTCGGCGGGCACGATGCGGTCTGCGGCGGCTGCGAGCCTTGCCAGGCGCTCGTCGACCGCCGGCTCGTCGTCGCCCCAATACCTCGACATCGCCTCGCCCGCGACCGCCCCGAGCAGCGACACGAAGCGATCGAACCAGACGTCGTCCCGCTCCGGGATCGCCTGTTCGGATGCGTCGCCGAGGTCGCCGAGCGCGGAGAGCAGCCACTTGTCGGACTCCGGCGGGGCGGTCGTCGACGAGGCGAAGAACGCCGAGTCGGCCGCGAGCACCAGGGCCCGGAACGCAAGCTCGGGTGTTCCGGTCTCGGCTGCCATCGGGACGAGGTTCAGACTCTGATCGCGGACGCTCTCGTACTCGTCGCGCGTCTCGGCAGCCATGAAGCGGATCTGCTGGAAGTCGATCTGGTTCGAGAGCGCGACGTCGCGGCGGCCGAGTGCGAGGTTGATCATGCTCTCGACCATCACGGCGCGAAGCGCTACGTCGCCGTTTCCTTCCCCGATGGCCCGATTGAAGGTTGCCCGAGCCTCGGCCGCCAGCTCGGGCGTGAGCTCGCCGCTGTGTTCCTCGAGCGCAGCGGTCAAATCCTCGGGACCGCTGGCGAGGGCGTCGAGAAGCAACTGCAGAGAGACGCTCATGTCGGCTCCTTTACGGCGGACAGGGCGGACCGTACACTCCCTCCGCGCAAAGCGCCCGAGCCGGAGATCGCTCCGCGCGATCGGGGCCGCAGGCCCGCATACGACGAGAGGAGGTTGCGATGCGGATCATGGCCATGGGCTTGAACTACGCGACGAAGGACCTCCTCGTTCCTCCCGTCGGCGAGCAGGAGTTCGCGCGACGGATCACCGAGGCGCTGGCGCCGAATGCCGAGGGCCTCGAGCGGGTCACCCGAGCCACCTCGGGCGGCGCAGTCTTCCGAGGGGAGATCGAACGCGGTCGCACCGTCGATCTCGGAGATCCGCGCTCGGCGGGCTGGAGCTTCCTCGTCGCCGCCGACGACCCGAAGCGCGACCGCCTGATCGAGGTGCTGCGACCGCTTGCGGAGCACCGGGGCATGAAAGATCCGGGCTCGCCGCTCGTCTACGCGGGCGAGGAGGACTGGTTCGACTGGCTGACGGACCACTACACGTTGCTCGACGTCGACGAGAGGCCCCACTACGTGCTGATCGCCGCCGGGCCCGATCGCGTCCCCTTCCACTTCCAGTCGTTCCTCGACACCGCCGCCTCGACCGGACGGGTCGACTTCGGCGACTCCTTCGACGACCTCGGTGCCTACGTCGAGAAGCTGATCCGGCTCGAGACGGCTGCGGAGCCGGCGGCCAAGGCTGAGGTCGTCTTCTTCGCCCCTGACGGCGGGCCGGACGACCCCACCCATTACAGCCACCTCTACATGGCCCAGCCGCTCATCGAGCTCGTGCGAGATGAAGGTGGCTTCGAAGTCTCGGAGATGCTGGGCGATGCCGCCACCAAGGAGGCACTCGTCGAGACACTCGGCGCGTCGAAGGCAGCCGTCGTCTACACCGCGAGCCACGGCATGGCTGACCCGGAGGGGACGCTCGAGAGCCAGCAGCGGCTGAACGGTGCGATCTGCTGTCAGCAGACCGGCGGCGAGACGCGCGACGAGGACTGGCTGTTCATGGGCGAGGACGTTCCGAAGGACGGTGGCCCCTTCCTCGAGGGTGCGGTCTTCTTCCAGTTCGCGTGTTACGGCTTCGGGACGCCCCGCGAAAGCGACTTCGACCACTGGAACGTCGGACAGCCGACACTCCAGGCGCACGCCGACTTCTGCTCGGCGCTCCCACAGCGCCTGCTCGCGCACCCGCGCGGTCCGGTGGCATACATCGGCCATGTCGACACGGCGTGGCTACACGGGTTCGATGATCCGCAGGCTCCGACCCCGCTCGAGCCGTGGCACCCACGGCTCGCGCCCTTCCGCAGCGCGATCGAGTCCCTACTCGAATGTCAGCCGCCGGGCTACGCGATGGGCGACCTGGGCAAGCGCTACGGCGAGCTCAACGCGCTGCTCACGAACACGTGGGATCGGATGAGTCGGGGGGCGCTCCAGATGTCACCAGAGCTCGAGGCGAGGCTCGCGAACCAGTTCATCATGCGCTCCGATGCTCAGAACTACCTCGTGTTCGGCGATCCGGCCGCTCAGGTCCGGGTCGCCTCGTAGCCGCACGTGTAGCTACTCGGGGAACAGTTCGTCAGCGAGGTTCGCCAAGTGGTCGAGCTCGGTCGAGCGCGACCCCGAGGACACTCCAGGCGGCGCGAAGGAGCCCGGCACCGGCGGGCTCCCGCCGGCAGTGGACTGGCGGCTGGCCGCCTTGACGGACTTGGCCAGAGCCTTGCCGCTCGCAGCTGCATCGGCGTGCTCGTCCGCGCGCTTCTCGGCATTCTCCACCCGAGCGCGCTGAACCTGCGTCCCGAAGATCGCCCCGGCCGCCGCGAACACGATCGCCTCGACCGCCCCGAACAGGAACACGAGCCGCGTCCAGCGCTCGTCCTCGGTGTCGGTCTGGAGGATCATGTAGGTGACGAGGACCGAGAACAGCGCGAGGACGACGATCCCCGCGACGATCGCCGGGCTCCTCCAGGTCGGAGATGTCTCTCGATCGCTCTGGTCGCCGGAATCGTTCACGTCGCCTCCCTCGTCTGGTCAGCCCCGATGCTACGACGGGCGCGGCCGTTCTCAAAGCCGCGGCGATCAGTGCGCACGGGAGGATTCGAACCTCCGACCCGCGGATGGAAGTCCGACCTTCAGGCTTGAAGCGGCCCGCGAAGGCTTGGTGGAGCACCTCCCTCCCACCGCGGGGATCTGCTTGCCTTGAGTCGGGAGCAGCGGTACGGTCGCAGTCGGACCTCCGACCCCGACGACTGGAGGGCTGCGTGGCCAACGGGCAGACGCCGTCATCGAAGCTGTTCCCGCCCACCCCGCCGGACTACCACTCACCCTGGTGGTATGCGTCGCTGCAGTCTTTCTGGCTCTACTACCTCGTCGACCCGGACGTGCTGCGCTCCCGCCTACCCACGCTGCCGGAGGGCAACCAGCTGGAGGTGGCGCTGTTCGACGTCGGTAACGGCAGGACGTCCGGGCTGGCGTCGGTCGACCTGCAGCGTTACACCGGCCACGGTGCGACGTATCTGGAGTCGACCCACGAGGTCGAGTTCAACTTCTACGTCTATCCCAAGTCGCGCGAGCCGGACGTACCTCTGATGGCGGTCGAGGAGTACCTCGACGGGCTGGATCAGACGAAGACGATCGGCGGCTATCGGCTGCACGTCCCGTGCGACGACCAGTTCGCCGTGACCGCGGGCAAGGGGCTGTTCGGCGAGCCCAAGTTCCTCGCCGTGTTCGAGTACGCGGTACCGAGCGTGAACGGTCCGCCGTGGCCGCCCTCCACGAAGTGGAGCTACCAGGTCTACCAGGATGTCGATCAGCAGTCCCCGCCGGTGAAGGGACCGCTGATCTTCGGCATGGAGTGCGACCTGGGCGGGGCACCGTCGGTGCCGGGCAACGCGTCCCCTCTGATCGAGTACGGGGTGCTCACGCTCCCGGACGGCGTGCCTCGCGTGGTCGCTAACTACTGGGACTTCTACGGCCCCTTCGACACCTATCTGATCTCCGGCCTCGACCCACCTTGGCGCGCGGACCTCACGCTCGGCACGGAGCCCGACAAGTCCGGGACCCTCGCCGATCTGAAGCTGCTGATCGGCGACTCACAGCCGATCGCCGCACAGGTGTACACGTCGGCCCCGGTGTCGGGGGAGAGTCGCGGCTGGTTCCTGCTCCCGTCGTGACCGACACTCCGTCGGACTCCTTCGCCGCCCTCTCGGCAGCCCTGACCGGGTTCCGCACAGTCGATCTCTGGGGGACCGGTCAGGTCGATCCATACCTGGACGAGCTGCTCGCGACCGTCGGAGAGGACGTCGTCGCTCGGCTGCTCGTGGCCGGCGAGGATGCGCTGCGCTCACCTGATCCAACGAAGGCACTTGTACAACTGCTGGCCGATGACGACCTGGGCCCGGTTGCGCGCAACGTGATCATCCTGTGGTACCTCGGCCAGTGGAGCCCGCTACCCCATGAGTGGCGCAACCGCCACGGGGCGAGCCCGCTCGACGTCTCGCGAGTGGTCTCTGCGGCGGCGTATCGATCCGGCCTCGTGTGGAAGGCGATCGGGGCTCATCCGAAGGGCGCCGACCCGCCGGGCTACGGCTCGTGGGCCGAGCCGCCGACCCTTCCCGCGACGGGCTGAGGGATGTCCGACTACGACGTCGTCATCGTCGGTGCCGGCCCAGTCGGCGCGATCCTGGCCCGCCAGCTCGGAGTACGCGACGTCCGCGTCCTCGTCCTCGAGGCAGGCCCGGCGGTCGGGCGCACCTGGGCCGAGTACCAGGGCAACGTCGAGCAGTATCAGTCCGCCGAGATCAAGGTCCCGAACACGCCCTACGTCTCGCCTGCATACGCACCGTCCCCCAACGTGCTCGATATCCGCAAGCTCACGCCGGGCAGCCTGCCGGCGGACACCGGCTATTTCGTCCAGGACGGGCCCCTCCCGTTCGGGACCGACTACCTCCGGTCGCAAGGCGGCACGATGCTGCACTGGCTCGGAACGTGCCTACGCATGCTGCCGAACGACTTCGAGATGGCGTCTCGGTACAAGCGTGGCATCGACTGGCCGATCTCGTACGACGAGCTCGGCGACTACTACGCCCTCGCCGAGCGGGAGCTCGGAGTCGCGGCCAACGTCGAGGACCAGGGGTACCTCGGCGTGACCTTCCCGCCGGGCTACGTGTACCCGATGTTCCGGATCCCTCCCAGCTACCTCGACCAGCGCGTCGCGAAGGTGATCGACGGCAAGCGGGTCACGCTCGACGGCAAGCAGTACACGGTGCGCCTGTCGAGCACGCCGCAGGCCCGAAACTCGATGCCGAACCCCGCCTACAACGGCGGCCTCGGCTATCAGCCGATCGGCGCGCACGGAGCCGAGCACGAAGGCCTTCGCTGCGAGGGGAACTCGAGCTGCATCCCGATCTGCCCGGTGCAGGCCAAGTACAACGCGCTCAAGACCTGGGAGCAGGTCACCGGTCAGGTCGAGGTGCGCACACAGTGCGTCGTCTCGAAGCTGATCCATTCGGGAGGGAAGCTCGCTGCGCTCGAATACTTCACGTACAGCGACGGCGCCCCGCCCCCGGACAAGCCCGAGCGAGTGACCGCCGACCTCTACGTCCTCGCCTGCAATGCGATCGAGAACGCGAAGTTGCTCCTCGCGTCGGGTGTCCCGAACGGGAACGACCTGATCGGCCGCAACTTGATGGACCACCCGTACGTCCTCGCGTGGGCGCTGATGCCCGACAACATCGGGTCCTATCGCGGGCCCAGCTCGACCTCCGGGATCGAGGTCCTGCGCGACGGCGCGTTTCGCTCGGAGCGCGCGGCGTTTCGGATGGACGTCGACAACTGGGGCTGGGACTACGCAACGGACTCCCCGGGTAGCGATGTCGAGGAGGCGGTTCGCAATGGACTCTTCGGCCGGGCCCTGCGCGAGCGGCTCGTGGACACGGTCCCGCGCCAGTTCCACGTCGGCTTCCTGTACGAGCAGCTGCCGAGTCCCGCAAACCGGGTGTACGTCGACAAGGCGTATCTGGACCCGCTGGGGATCCCGCGTCCTCGGATCAAGTACGACGTCGACGACTACAGCCGCAGGGGAATGGCCGCCTCGCGCGACCTCTGGAACCAGCTCTTCGCGATGCTCGGGGCGACAGACCACACGGAGTACTCATCGTCCGACCCCGGGTACCTGACCTACTCCGGTCAGCCGTACTCGTTCATCGGCGCGGGACACAACGTCGGCACGCACCGGATGGGACCGACGGCGGACTCGTCGGTCGTGAACAGCTACCAACGCTGCTGGGCGCACGAGAATCTCTACCTCGCGGGGTGCGGCAGCATGCCGACGATCGCGACGTCGAACCCGAGCCTGACGATGGCCGCGCTCGCCTTCCGCACGGCCGAGAGCATCCTCAGCGACCTCGGGATCCGATGAAGATCTCGGCGATCGAGGACCTTCGCGAGCATCTCCAGACCGCGATCGAGATCGAGTGGTCCACGATCCCGCCCTATCTCTGCGCACGCTGGTCGCTCGCCGACGGCCGCAACGACGTTGCTGCGGGGTGCATCGAGGACGTGGTGATGGAGGAGATGCTGCACCTCACGCTCGCCTGCAATCTCCTGAACGCGATCGACGGGGCGCCGCGTCTCACCCCGCAAGACGGCAAGCCGCCGCCTGTCCCGAGCTATCCGACTTACCTGCCGCACTCTGACGATGCGTTCCTCGTCGACCTGCTGCCGTTCTCCCCCGAGGCGCTCGAGACGTTCCGCTCGATCGAGCGTCCGGCGCCGGCCGGCGCACCGCCTGAGCCCGACCGCTACCACACGATCGCGCAGTTCTACGAGGCGGTCGGAGAGGCCCTGGGCACCCTGGCGAAGAAGGGCATCTTCACCGGTAAGCCCGCCCGCCAGGTGGACTCGTCGTACTACTACGGCGGCGGCGGCGAGGCGTTCCCGATCACCAACCTCGAGTCGGCCTTCGAGGCGCTGGACGTGATCATCTTCCAGGGAGAGGGGATCGACCAGTCGATCTGGGACGGGGACAAGGACGTCTTCGGCGAGCGGGAGGAGCTGGCGCACTACTTCCGCTTCGACGAGCTCTACAAAGGTCGACGGTACGTGCGCGGCGATACCCCGGCCACCGGCCCGACCGGCGAGCCGATTCTCATCGACTACGCCTCGGTGCTGCCGATGCGGCCCAATCCGAAGTCCGAGGACTATCCGCCGGGAAGCGAGCTACGGGAGATGACCGACGAGTGCAACGCCACGTACAGCAGGCTGCTGACCGAGCTTCAAGCCTCGTTCAACGGAGATCCGAGCCGGCTGGTCGAAAGCGTCCAGACGATGATGGAGCTGCGGTATCAGGCGATCGCTCTGATGCGGGTGCCGCTGGGCGACGGCACGGGACATACCGCGGGCCCCGCGTTCCAGTGGCGGGCTCCGTCAGATACGTAGAGCGGAGCTCGATCAGGCCAGCGACTGGGGTTGGACTAGCGCCCGTGCCCGGGGCACGCCGGAGTCCCCGGCGAGGTCGACGCCGGCAAAGCGCGCAAGCTCGGCGTCGAGCACCTCGCGGGCCTGCTCGCCGCGGCCGGTCTCGAGCCAGAGCTCGGCGAGCGTCGTCGCCGCGCGCAGTGCGAGCGAGTGCGAGCCGTGCTGCCGAGCGAGCTCGAGCGCGCCGGCCAGGTGCTGCTCGGCTTCTTCGAGCGATGCGCCCCGTCGCCACATGACTTCGCCGCGTAGGCGGCGCATCTCGGGACCCCACCAGCCCTCACTCCGGCGCTCGGCTACTTCGGCGGCCTCCTCGAGGGAATGCCAGGCAGCGTCGAGAAGACCGGCGTTCCTCTGCGTCTCCGCGGTCAGCGTGAGGAAGTAGCTCGTTCCGAGCTCCGAGCCGACCGCGCGCCAGCCCTCCAGGCCGCGCTCCATCCTTTCGAGGCCCGCCTGCGGCTCGCCTGACGCCGCATCCGCCCATCCCAGCATGATTTCGTCCCAGCCCACCCAGAACTCGAACCCCTGCTCCGTGGCGATCGCCAACGCGTCGCCGGCTCGCTCGCGGACGGCTTCGACGTTGCCCATCCACTGCCACAGCCAGGAGTCGAAGCTGAGGGCGAGTGCCCGGGTGAACGGGTGCTGCAAGTCCTGCGAAAGCTCGAGCGCACGGTTGCTGAGGCGCCGCGCTTCGGCGGGGAGACCTGCGAGCCACCACGACCACCCCAGGTAGGCATGGCACGTGATCCACGGGTCGACGACGTCCTGGAGCTCCTCGCGGAAGCTCGTCCGATCACGTTCGAGCGCAGCCGAGGAGATCACCAGCTCGAGCTGGTCACGCGCCGCTCCGGCGTCGTCACCGAGGTAGAAGAGCGTGCTGCCGAGCGCCCGGTGGGCCGCGCCGAGCTGCGTTTCGTTGCCACCCGCCTCCGCGAGCCGAATCAGGGTACGCGCGAACTCGAGCGCGGACAGGTAGTCCGCCCGCAAGAGGTGGACGCGCCAGGTGCCGTACAGCGCTCGGAAGAACTCGGACGACCGATCATCGCCGAGCCGCAGGCAGAGCTCGCCGGCACGGCGGTACGTCTGCTCCACTTCCGGTGTGCTGTAACCCTTCGCGGCGGTGAGCGGCGCGCCGAGCGCGATGAGCAGAGACAACTCCCGCTGGTCGCGATCGGCCGACGGCGGCAACTGCCCAACGAGCTCGAGTGCACGCTCGAAGTGCTCGATCGCCTCGGTACTCGCGGAACGCCGGTGCGCGAGCTCCCCAGCTCGCTGGAAGTAGACGATCGCCTCTGCCTCCATGCCTGCGCAGATCAGATGGTGAGCGACGAACTCGGGCTGGGTCTGGACGATCTCGGGCAGCTCGTTCGGAAGCGCGCGCGCGATCTGCTCGTGGTACTGCCTCCGTGTGCCGCGCAGCAGCGACTCGTAGGCGACATCCTGAACGAGCCAGTGTTTGAACACGTAGACGTCGCCCCCCGTCGGGGAATGCCGACGTCGCACGAGATCCGTGTCCACCAGCCGGTCGAGCGCCGATTCGAGCTCCGCGTCGTCGAGCTGGGAGACGACGCGGAGCAGCTCGAACGAGGCCTCGCGTCCCAGCACCGACAGAAGCCGCGCGACCTCCTTCGCCTCGCCCAGTCCGTCCAGCCTCGCCATCAGCGACTCACGGAGCGTCGACGGCACGATCCGCTCCGGCAGCATCGCCGAAGCCACGAGCCGCCCCGAGCGCTCCTCGACGCAGCCCGACTCGAGCACGGCCTGCGTGACCTCTTCGACGAACAGCGGCACACCGTCGCTTCGGAGGTTGATGTGGGTCTCGAGCTCGGGCGGCAGCGGCCGCCCGCCGGTCAGCTGGTCGACGATGGCGTGAATCGCCTCGCTGCCCAGCGGCTCGAGCGCGATGTGACGGACACGAGGTCGATGAGGCCAGGGGGCAACGAAGTCGGCCCGGTGGGTGAGCAGGAGCAGCACGCCGGGGACCGCATCCACTCCGAAGTAGCGGCTCAGAAGCTCGAACGTCGTCGGATCGATCCACTGGATGTCATCGACCACGAGTACCAATGACCTCCCCGCAGCCTGCGCAAGCAACCAGCGGAAGAGCACGTCGAGCGTCTCTCGCTTGCGACGCTCAGCCGAATCCGAGGACGGACCGTACCGAGCTTCGGTCGGAATCGCGAGTAGCTCCGCGAGCAGAGGGGCGTCTGTCTCAGGGGTCAGTCCGAGCTCGGTCAGGTGAGCTTCGAGCCGATCCAAGCGACGCGCCTCGTCCTCGGCTGCGTCGGGCTCAGCCCGGCCCACGACCTCCAGAAGATGCTCGACGAACGGGAACAGCGCGCTTCGCGCGCTGTAGGGCGAGCACCGGAAGCGCAAGGTCGAGCCGTCGGCTTCTCGCGCATGCAGACACAGCTCGTACGCAAGGCGCGACTTCCCGATTCCGGGCTCCCCGCTCAGCAGGACGACCCGGCCGCTGCCCTCGCGGACATCGTCCCAGTTCGCAAGAAGCTCGTCGAGTTCGGCGTCTCGGCCGAAGAGCGGGGTCAGGCCACGCTCCGCGACGGCGTCGAGCCGGGTGCGTGCCGGGGTCGCGCCACCGACCTGGAAGGCCGCAACCGGACGCGCGACACCTTTCAGGTCCAGCTCGCCCACGCTCTCCAGGAGGTAGAAGCCCTCGACCAGCTCTCGCGTGCGGTCGCTGATGACGACCGATCCGGGCATCGCCGCGGCCTGCAGTCGTGCCGTGATGTAGGGCGTCTCGCCGACAGCGATGTCGTGGTCCTTGCCGTCGCTGCCCAATGCCGTGCCGCCGACGACGACCTCGCCCGTGTGGAGACCGACGCGAACGTCGAGGTCGGGGAGACGGAAGGTCGTGCGCAGCGCCCGTACCGAATCGACAATTGCGATTCCGGCGCCGACCGCGAGGCGCGCGTCGTCCTCGTGCGCCTCGGGATAGCCGAAGTACGCGAGCACCCCGTCGCCAAGGTACTGCGCGACGAATCCGAAGCGGCTCTTTATCGCCTCCGCGCACGACGTCTGGTAGGCCTTCACGAGCTCCCGCATGTCCTCGGGATCCAGCTCGCCGGCCAGCCGGGTCGAGTTGACGAGGTCGGAGAACAGCACGGTCAGGTGGCGGCGCTGCTCGCCACGCAACGGCTTCTCGGCGGCGGGCTCGGGAGGAAACGCGATCGGGGAGAGCGGCGAGCCGCAATCTGCGCAAAAGCGCTCACCGGGTTCGCGCCGCGCCCCGCACGCCGGACACGAGAGGTCGAGCCGCTCACCGCAGCCGACGCAGAACGTCGCTCCCTCCCGGTTCTCGCGTCGACAGCTCGCGCAAACGCTCACACGCCGAGCCTAGATCGGGATGGTGGAGGGAACAAGCAACCCCGGACTGCGAGCTCCTGCGACGAACCAGGCGCGAGCCGACTCTCGAGGACAGTGGTTGTACGCACGTACGTACGCTCGCGTGTAGAGCTTGGGACAGATAAAGCCTACTTGCAGGGATTTTGTGTGCGCTCCGGGACCGCCGCGAGCACCTGAGCCGCCCGCCGTAACGTCGCCCTAAGCCGACGCTAAGGCTGCCGGAAGCCCGATCCGCAAGATCCCGGCATGAGCCAAGCGCACACCTCGGGGTCTTCACCGCGCCGGCAAGGGATCATCGGGGCCACGATCGGCTGCGCGATCGTGTCGCTGCCGGCTGCGATCGCTCCGCCCGCACTCGTGGGGGACGAGGCGGCAAACGCGGGCGAGCGAGACTGCACCCGAGGTGTGCGCAAGGCCGATGGGACGGTCGGCGGCTGAGGGCGAACGAGATGGAGACCTTCATCGTTCGCGTCTGGGTTCCACCCGAGTCCTCGCCGCCGGGCCAGCCGCTCTGCGGGGTGATCGAGCACCTGGGCAGCGCGACCGAGACCACGTTCGTCGACGAGGAAGAGCTTCTCGCCGCGCTCCACGCGACAAGGGGCGAGCCGGTCGCGGCGAGCCACGGGGGGGAACGCCCTGGGACGACGAGGGGCCCTAGTCCTCCTCGTCGTCTCGGTGGCGTTGTTCAGTGCCACGCAAACGCTGACGTCGATCAGCGCTCGCGCCTCGAAGAGTGCCGGTCTGCTGTGAGATCATCGAGGCGTCGCGGGAGGTTGTCGAATGAATGAAGACCTCGACGCTCCCACCGGCGAAGCCGCGTCGCAGGACCAGGCGAATCCCGAGTCTGGCGAGGACACAGGGGCTACACCGGAGGGGAGAGCGAAGCTCCCGAAGTGGCTCCGGACACCGCTTGCCAAAGTGGGCTACGCGGTTCTCACAGCCGTCGCCGTAGCTATCGCATTCGGTCTCTGGAACTACACCCGCGACAAGGTGGCGCCAACCCCGCCGTTGCGCCTCAACGTCGTAACCAACCCCAGTTTCTGGAACGAGCCGACGGTCAACTTCGGCGACTTCACCTACGTCGTGCCACGAAAGACAAGCGAGATCGGGAAGCCGCCGCCCGGCTATTCATGGGACTGGCACGAGTGGGCGCACGGAATCGGGGGCGTGAACACGTGGACCAACGTCCAGCTCACCCTGGAAGGACGCCACGAGAGCGAGGTTCTCATCAGCGGTGTGAATGTCGAGGTGCTCGAGCGGCGCCCGCCGTTGAAAGGAAGTGCGATCTCGATCCCGGGAGGCGGAGCGAGCCCTTCGGCGCGCGTGGTGCGAGTCGATCTCGATCGCAACCCGCCGAAGGTCACGTACTCGGATCGGGAGGAGTCGAAGCCCTTTGCAATCAGTCTCCCGAAGGGCGAAGTGGGTGTCGTCTACATCGACGCGACGAGCGCCAAGTACGACGTCGAATGGATCTTGAGGCTCGCGGTGATCGTCGACGGCAAGCCGGAGTTGCGCACGATCGATGACGGCGGCAAGCCGTTTCGGACGACATCCGACGTCAACGCCCGCCGCTTCGTGTGGTCCGGCGGCCGGTGGGCTGGGTAGCGACTGCCGAAGCCGCCGTTTCCGGACCATAGAAGTGGCGCGAGCACTCGGTCTTGCCGCGCAGCGCTGACCAGATGGTGATCACTGTTCAGCGGTGATCTGGACGACCGTCGGTCATCAGCGGTACAGCCGTAGTCGGCGATAAGTCGGCGGTGGACGCATGTGATCTTTGGCTCGAACCGGCGTCCCGCACGCGGCGAACCCCTCTCCACCTAGACCGATTCGTCAGAGCCAGAAAGGGGTCGCATGACTTCACTACACAGCACAGCCAGCAGTCGTTGGACGATCCTCGCCGTCGCGGCCGCTCTCCTCCTCGTGCCGCTCGCCGTTGCCGCCGGTTCCGCCGCCGCGCAGACAGCGGAACCGCCACCGGTCAGCTGCATCACCGACGATCCCGTGGAACCGCTCGGCCCAGGTTTCCTCCTCGACAGGGGCAAGTTCACCACGATCGAGCACCCGGATGGCACCCTCGAGACCCAGCCCCTCGGTATCAACAACCGGGGGCAGATCGTCGGCGCCTACGACACCCCCGGCTTCATCTTCCGCGGCTTTCTCCTCGAACGCGGGCGCTACACGACCGTCGACGTCCCGGGCTCCACGAAGTCGATCGCTGTGAAGATCAACAACCGAGGCCAGATCGTGGGCGACTACGAGGACGCGCGCGGCGGTTGCCACGGCTTCCTGCGCGACAAGGGCGGCCGCCTGACGACGATCGACTTCCCGGGTAGCACGACCGTGGCCTTCGGCCTCAACGACCGCGGCCAGATCGTCGGCGTAATCGGCGACCCCGATGGCAGCAGAATCAGAGGCTTTCTGCTGGACAAAGGCGTCTACACGCCCTTCGACTTCCCGGGCGCCCTGATAACCAGCGCGTTCGACATCAACAACCGCGGCCAGATCACGGGCTACTACTTCGATGCCGAGCGAAAGGCCCATGGATATGTGCGGGACCGGAACGGCGACTACACCACGATCGACGTCCCGGGCGCCTCGCAGACCTTCCCCTTCGGTATCAACAACCGCGGCCACGTCGTCGGCGCCTACTTCGACGCCAACCAGGTCCGCCGCGGCTTCCTGTTCGAGAACGGCGAGTTCACCAAGATCGACCACCCGCTCGCCGCCTCCGACACCATCCTGGGCGACCTCGACGACCGCGGCCGGATCGTCGGCCTCTATGAGCGCGTCGCGACCCGGGCAGCCGGTGCGGCCATCTCTTCCCCCATGTCGCCGTGGCCGGCCGTTCCTGGAACGGAGAAGTGAGCATGGGCTTCTTTCCATGCGCCCGGGAGGATTTCAACCTCCGGCCCGCGGATTAGAAGGCCACGCCGTTGGCGACCATACCGACCGATCTCGCGCATAGCCCGCGAACACTGGCTCTCAGGCGATCGGCGGGCCTGAGCCCGCATCGCGCCACGAGCTCGGATTCGGACGTTTGGGGCATGAATGGGCACGGCCAGCAGACATCGAGCCTCTAGAGGAACCACGGGGTGGGTTCCCCTACAGGCCGACCCGCCGGCAGTAGGCCCGTCGAGAGGCACTTGATCCCAGCGCTCCAGCGCGAGTACGGCGCAAATCACCGAGTCGTTCACCGGGCTCGGCGCCACGCCGAACACCTCCAAAAGGAGAGAAGCGGGAGAAGCTGGCTGAGAAGGTGGCGCGTTTCGAAGGAACCCCTTGCTCAGGGCGCCCTTTTTGCGCCGCGGCCAGCGCGCCGATCCCCATAGCTCACGGGATAGAGAGGCCGCCTCCACCGCAGCTCGCATCGCCGTGGCATACGCTGCCGCTATCGCGAGATGAGCGCTGCGTCATCCCAACCGAGTGTCATCAGGTTCCAGATTCAGCGGGACACGGACGGCAAATATCGGTGGTACCTCTTCAGCGACCGCGGAACCATGATCGGCAAGCATGCCGACGGGTTTCCAAATGAATCTGAGGCGCGGCGTGATGCGGAGCAACATCGAGATCTCATCGCGAAGGCGCCGATCATCGGCTCAGTCGGCGAGTGACGTGACGAATCTCAGTCGTCCACAAGACTGCCAAAAGCACGTCATTGCACTCACCCAAGCCGCCGACGCCGAGCCCGAGCCTGAGCGCAAAAGTCGCCTGCGCACGACAGCCGACGTTCTTGGTGGGATGGCCCGGGACATCGCCGTGAGCGTCATCGCAACTCGGCTCGGTCGGATCGAGTGACCTCGGGGGGCCAGACGTTACGCTCGGCACGGAGCACCGCGGCATCGAGATACTCACGGGTAAGCGCGCGGTGCCTCGCCTGAGGGTGCCCCTGTTGCCCCACCGGGCAGCCCCCCTTTTCCCCCCGCGGCACCGCGCGCCTGAAATGTTCCCATCTGGTGAAGGCAGTAAACGACGGTTGCAGCCGGGAGACGCCCATACCGGCTGCATCAGGCCCGCGTCTCCCGGCTCCACTGTCGGGCGAGCGGCGAACGGCACCTACACCGTGCACACCGCGTACACGCTGATCGTCGCCGATGCGCCGACGAGGGTCGCGGTGACGATGAGCGTGCTTGTCCAGGCATCCGCTGCGCTGGGATAGTTCTCCCGCGGCACGACGCGATGTGTTGGGCAGGAACCGTGACATTGAGGACGATTCCGCCGCCCAGGATCTTCTTACCCGCCGGGCAAGTCGCGGTCGCGGAGGCGACCGTGCCCTGTGGGGCGTTGACGACCGTTGCCGCCGACACCTGAGGCGTCACCAGCGAATCGCTCGGCCCCGGAGGCCCCTGCGCCCCGGTTGCTCCTGGAGGCCCTTGAGCACCGGGCGGGCCTGTGGCGGGCCTGGCGGCCCTGCCGCGCCGGTCGGGCCGGGTAGCCCAGTCGGGCCGGCAGAACCAGCAGCTCCCGTCAGAGGCGGTCACTGACTAGGTAGACGTTTGTCTCCGTCGCCTCCAACGACCGCGGCGACTCGACGGACGGAGCTCAAAGCTCGCTGAGGAGCTCCTCGGCTCGTTCGTCGGTGATGAGGTCGCGCTCGCGGTCGTGGTGGATCAGTTCGCGCGGGTCGCGCGTTGGCGGTGGGGATGGATCCCAGCCCGCCGAGTCGCTCGGTTTGCGATTGACGATCCAACCGTCCTCGCCCCCGTGGGTCAGAAAGTAGTCCCACTCGTCGACCGTGACGCAGTGGTAGCGGCCGCCTTTGTACCGGCGGATCGGTCCCAAGCGGACGAAGACGACGAAAGCGTCGAACGCTGCGCCTCGATGGTCGCGCTCGACGATGTACCAGTGCGGGTTGTAGTGCGCCATCGTCTTCGCGAACCGCCACTCCACGGACCGGATGAACTGGCTTGGGTCGTAGTCCTCGTTCGGTGTCATGGACGTCGACTCGTTCGGCTTGCTTCAGCGGCGTGAGCACGTCGGGGTGCAGGTGCGCGGAAACGCATTTCGGATTAGGCCGACTTGTAGGCGAGCTCGTAGCTGTCGTCCCGCTTTGTCAGCTGGCCGGTCTCGACGAGATGCACCGGGTTCGGAAGGAGGTCTAGCCGTTTCGGCGGACCCGAGCCGCTCGCCGCGGTGGACGACGAGGATCGCGTACTTATCACCCTCTCCTTGTTCCTCGAAGCGTTCCGCTTGCTCCCATTCGCCACGGGACAGGTGGAATCTGCCGCCGCTCGTGCTCTTCACTTCTAGGCAGAGCGCGGTCGGCTCGGAGTCCGAATCCGGCGGCAGCCAGCCGAGCAGGTCGAAGCCGAACCCATCGCTGTGGCCGCGAGACGTGCAGAAACCCGGTCAACTCGTCGATCAGTTCTTCCTCGTCGAGCTGCGGCTCACACGCCGGCTCGGCGTGGGCCTTCGCCTTTTCGACCGGCGCGCCGCTGAAGTTCTCCTCCAGGAGCGCGACGCATCTCTTCGATCGCCACGCGGCGCTCTGAGGAGGTTCGAGTGCGAGGAGCGGGCTGAGCACCGAGGCCAGCGCCCAGCGTTCTCCCTCGTCGCCGAGCTGACGCTTGCGCGCATCGGTGCTTCGAGGTGACCTTCACGGCGGCGACCTTCCGGGGGCCGGCCGTCTTGTCGCGATTCTGCTTGGTCGGAGCCGCTTGCAGCCCTGTCGGCAAGCGCGGTCGCAGAGATCGCGTCTCGAGCCGTGCCATCTGGGCGCGGAGCTTCCGGGCGAGCTCGCGTCTCGGCCCCTGAAGGGCGCGCTCGACGGCCTGAAGGTGGCTCGTGTCGAGTCCGTGCTCGTTCGCCGAGCGCGAGCAGCGAGGCTCGCTCCGGCATGGCGGATAGTGCGTCCGTCATGCGTTCCGCGAGGGCGCTCGCGAGCGATGGATGCGTTGCGAAGAGCGCATCGAGCGAGGGCCGAAGTGCCTGCTGGAGACGCGGGCGCGACGGGGAGCAGCTCCTCGACCGTCGCCGGCTTGCGCTCTGATCGCAGCACGCGAGTCTCCCTGGCGCGTGCGTGCGAGTGTCGCCGAGGACAAGAAGCTCCGCTCGCCAGCTCGCGGCGGAGGCGCGCAGGATCCGCTCCTGCTCCTCGCGGTCGTACAACTGCGCCACGCGCGCTTCGAGCTCATCAACACTTGTCAGGCCGGCGATCCTGATGAGCTCCGCGACCGGATCGTCTGCGAGGGCATCGGCCTGGGGCTCGAGTCCGAGCGCTCGAAGCGAGTCGGTGACCGGCGCTCAGCCACTCCGCCGGGACGGGGTCGAGCTCGAATCGGAGCGTGTGCCGGAGCCGTCCAGGAATCCGGCAGGGCTTTGGCCTCGTCAGGCGGGCGTCGCAGAGCAATCACCGCCGCGACCCGTCGCCGGTTGTGGCGCGTCCACTCGCTGAGCCGCCGCCGAGCGACGTCGATCGTCAGGCCGTCGAGGTCGTCGGCCTCCCGGAGGCGCCTGTCGAGCTGCTGCAGATCGACACCGTTCTCGGCAAGGAGCGACAGTGACACCGTCCGGGCTCACGTCCGCTCGAACCGCCTGTCCGCCGCCGCGCTCGACGAGCTGTCGCGCAATGTCGGCCGGCAGCCCCGCCCGCACGAGCTCCTCGTCGACGTTCTCGAGCTCGACTGACGGAAGCTCGTCGACGTCCGGCTGAGAGTGGCGACGATTGCCGAGAACCAGCGGCGCTGTCGGTGCTTGTCCTCTTCGGACACCGCCCCGATCGCCGTGCTAAGCGCGTCCACGTCGTCGGCCGTGATTCCCAGGTCATGAAGCGCCTCTTCACGCTCCGCGTCGCTCTCGGCGAGGAGGAACAGGGCCAGTGTCGCCGTGTACGCGGTGTTCTCGAGCAGCACGGCCAGGTGCGGCGCGAGCTTCCGCCGCAGCACTTCCTTCCAGTCGTCTCCGTTCAGGTCGTGGAACAGGACGGGCTGCGACGACGTCGGGGCCTTCGAGAAACAGGTCGTGCCCGGAGCCCTCGCCGATCGTCGCCGTCAGGTCGCTCCCGTCGACCCGCGCGTCGATGACGAGATCATCGACCTGCTGGACGCGAAGATTCTGCAGGCGGGTCGCACGTTCCTCGAACTGCTGACTTCCCGGCTCGAGCGTCTGCGTTCCGAGGCTGTGATGGACGACGATCGCGAGCAGCTCGGGGATCCGGTCGCCGAGCAGGTCGGCGAGCTCGTCGGTGACGTCTCTGCTCGTCTCGCTCTGGCCGTCGCTTCAGCGAGACGACGAATGGCGGGATGCCGAGACGCGGCGGCCACCTGATTCCGATCCCTCGGCAGCGTTGCGAACGGGATCTCGCCGGTGAAGTACCGGCGGTATGCCGCTAATCGACCGTCGTCATGTCGGGCCTCGGTCGGGCTCGAGTAAGCGAGGCGATCGCCCAGGTCGCAAAGCACGCCGACCCGCGTGCAGGACCGCCGCAGCGTCTGTCGTCGTCGAGCGCGAGCTCGCTCAGTCGCTCGTACGCGAGGCGGTGCAGCCCGATGAACGCTTGTCGTGCGGCGCTCGATGAGCCGGGGAGGACAGGAAGGTCACCGAGCTCGAGACCCTCGGCGCAACGCCTCCAGCAGCTCCTCGAGCCGACTTCGGTCTGCGTCGTCGAGGCTGGTGACTCGAGCGAGTTGACGCAGTCCGGCGGCCAGTCCGACCTCCGAGTCGTAAAGCGGCAGGTACCGCAGCGGGCTTTGCTGTAGGCCGGCACGCGACGGCGGCCGCTCCGCCCACCAGACGGAGGACGGGAGCTGTGGTGTCTCGAGCTTTTCGCCGTTGAGGACGGCCGGGACCCACGGCTCCGTCTGCAGCTCGACCGCCAGGATGCTGGGGTAGTTCTCTTCGGGCAGAGCTCTGGTACCGCTTCTGCGTGCGCAGACGCCGTCGCTCGTGCAGCCGGGGCAGAAAGCTGCAACATGGATCGAGGCGCGAGTAGAGGCCTCGTGCCGACCGAGAGCAGTTCCGCTGTCTTCGCTGCGTCGCGCGCAGCCGCCTCGGCCAGCGACCAGCGAAAGCGAAAGTCCTCGGCGATCCAGACGTTGAGATGCTCGCCGCCCGTCCACGGATGGCCGACAAAGAGCCATCCTCCCGCTTCGGAGATCCGTTGCATGCGAGCTCGTGAGGCGCGCCCGTCCACGGGAGGCGTTCTCTGTTCTGCATGTCCCTGCTCTCGAAAGCCTCGACAGGGATTACTTCCCAGACACCGAGTGTGAGGAGAAACGCGTGCCGCTCGGCGTTTCGTTCGTCGACGTCATCTTCGTCCGAGTCGGCGGCAGCAGCGTGATCGGGCAAGTATGGCAGGACCTTCTCGGGGGTCGCAATCATCGCCGCCTCGCTCGGAGCGACGGCGTCGAGTGCTCTGTACGCGTTGGCGCGCGCCGCCATGGCGGCCGTCGAGCGGGCCGCATGCCCCCGCTTCGAGCCAGTCCGCCCAGTCCGAGCCGAATGCGAGCGTCCCTGCCTGTCGCCATTTCCATCACGTGCCGGGAGGCGGGTTGCGCGCGAGCAGTCGTCTGCGCCGCTGGCGATCGGCCTCGGGGCCATCACTGCCGCCATGGCCGGGGCGGCACCAAAACCACGCGGAAGGATCGAACTCGATGGCGCGCGCCGCCGCGGTTTGCGTGCTGAACTCGCTTCGCGCCTCCCGCACCAGCAAAGCCCAGAGGAACCGGAGGACTGTGTCGGGTTCCGCGTCGCTCGACTCGACACCGCGCAAGACGGTCGAGGACGTTGTCGACGGTGAAGTCCCGCACCCCCAGTGGCTTGGCCCGGTCGACCTGCGCCTCGCTCGCCAGCAGCCCGTCTGGCAGAAACGCCACGTCCATCGCGTCCGGCGGAATCGAGCGCCGTGCCTCCGACCTCGCGAGTGCGCGCCATCACGAGTCGACTTCGGCTACCGGCCACTCCTTCGCGCGACGTCCGGAACGGGCAGCAGCGTTCGGCCGCCGTCGGCTGCCAAAACCGGCAGCAGGCAGCTCTCGGGGTCACCCCTGAGCCCCTCCAGGAGGTCCTCCGTCTTCGCCGGGTCACTAACCTCGAGCGCCGCGACGAGATCGAGGAGTGCGCGGAAACCCGAGTCCTCCGTACCGCTCTCCCATGGCCCTCCTTTCCCGGGCCGACAGAGCAAGGCAAGCGACTCCCACAGATCCGGTGCACCGTCGGGACGACGCTCGCATCAAGAAGTCGGTGACCAGCGACACCGATCTCTCGAGAAGGGACACCGCGATTCGTTCGAGCAAGGACGTAGCGGGGCGGGAACGCCTTGGCGATCCGACCGATCAGGTCGGGTCTGCTCGTCCACGAGGAGTTCCGTGGGTTTCGCAAGCTCGGGAACGGCCGGTCCTGCCTCGAGCGGCACCCACGCGATGTGATCGAGCAACGCCGAGCGCTCGTGAATGAAAGGCCGCCGCATGCGGATCCTCGGGCGTGACGCACTCACCAAGGAGATCCGGCAGGGCCGCAACTGCAGTGGCGTCGTGCGCCGCCGTGTCGGCTACCGCTTCGGCAACGAGGCCGGCCAGCTACGTCGAGGATCGCCTTGTTCTGGGCGGCAGAGCCGTCGTAGAAGCCCGTGCGCGCCGCGTTCACCTCGAAGTAGCCGTGCAGCAGAAACGGGAGGCCAGATCCGATCTTGGTCGGGAAGAACAGGTGAAACGGAGCTGCGATGGCCTCGCCCACTGCTGGGACGAGCCGGTCACCGTCGAGAGCAACCCGCAGTCCAACAGCGATTTCGCCGGAGAGATCGTGAGTGTCAGGCAGCGTGCGCCGGTAAAGGCGCCAGCTACTCGTCGGTGACCCGTTGCGGGTCACTGTCACGAGTTCGCGTGTGGTGCCCGCGCGCAAGATCTGTCTCCGCCTCCCACCGAGGCTCGATCACGCTGGTTCGTGACCGTCAAGACGATCGATGATCTCCAGTCGGTCGAACGTCCCGAGTAGCAGGAGCATCTCGTCGGTCAGGTCGCTCAGCGCATTGCGGACCGCTTCAACCCAGGCCTCGCGGTCCATGGTGGGCTCCGGCCGCAGTTCGATCGTCGAACGGCAGCCGAATGACGGTGTCGAACCCGTCCTCCGCCAACGCCTGCACTTCAGCCGGCAGCTTCTCCACCCACATCGGGTAGCGCAGAACCGGCACGGCCGAGATCGGATCTACGAATGTCATCGACCGCCCCGACGTGCTCATCCCACGAAGGCGAGTTCGACCGAATGAGCTCCAACGCGCGCCGCGGATCGAAGCGCACAGCCAGGGTGGGCGTCGCAGCCTGCAAACCCGAGTACAGCTCGGGCCTCAGCGACATCTCGAGAACCGACTTGAACCCAATCCCCTTATGCCCGATCGCTTCGCCCTGCGCCTTCGTCGAGCTGCCGATCTGGCCAAGCGACTCGATGACTGCGCTCTCCGGGAACGGCGCGCCCTGATTCGCGACAAGCAAGGACGGGCCGTCGTCGAGCACGATCCGCGCGCGGGAACGAGCGCCGTCGGGCCTCGCTCGCCCGCCATGCGTCGGCCGCGTTCTGGAGTAGCTCGATCAGAAATCGTCCGTGGTACTCGCGGCCCAAGCAGCCGTTCGGCACGCGCAAAGGAGCAAGTGTCTTGGACTTGCTCCGCCGTGTTACGGCGCGCGCGTTCGGCCACGCGCTTCTCGATGAACGCCCGGGCGGTCTGCTGCTCGCTAAAGGCGACCTCAGTCGACTCCGCCATGTCTGAGGGAAGTTGTAACTCATTGATCGCGCCGCTTAGAGGTCGGGCACGAGGATGCAGCCAGGCGCGATTTGCCGCACGGAAAACAAGGCGCAGTCGAAGCTCGATCCCGACGACGAGTCAGCTTGCTCGAGTATCCGATGGACAGCGCCTTCGGACTCGCGTTCGTCACGCGGACCGAGGTGAAGTTCGTGGCGCGCGTCGAGCTGCTGAGCGAGAGCAGCTAGACCTTCCGGTTCAGGACGGTTAGCCCAGTTGAGAGAGCACCAGCTCGACAAGCTGGGGTCACTGGTTCGAGCCCAGTACGCCCACCTCGGAAACCCCCTCCTTACGCGGGGCTGCTCGGCGACAGTCGTGAGCGCGCGGTTGCGAAGCTGGCTGAGGGCGGGTTCGGAGTCTGAGCCCGAGTCGTAGTGTCGTCAGGTGCTTGCGTTAGGTTCGCCGACGCATTGCCCGCCGCGACGGAACAGCGATTTACAGGTGCATCAGCCGACCGAATGTTCGCTGGGTGCGTGCGTGCCGTCGCCAAGCGCGGATGGGCGATCAAGCACACCGATGCGGCGACCAAGACGCCTCATTCTCGACCGGGATGTCGCTGCTCACGTGGTCGGGGCAAGAGATCAGCGTGTTCGTTGAGGCGATCGACGCCGATACGACTCGCATCGTCGTGGGCGGTCGCCGCGATCAGCGTGGGAACCCGTTCGGCGGCGGCGGCCAGATCGTCGGTTGGGGCGAGAAGGGCATGATCACGCGTCAGTTCTTCGAGGCACTCGTAGAGGTGCTTCCCGAGATTCCGGAGCCAGCGCCTGTCGTACCAGCAGCCGCTGCGCCGACGACCACGGCAGAACTTGAGCGGTTGGCCGCTCTGCACGAGCGCGGAGCTCTGACCGACGAGGAGTTCGGCCAGGCGAAGGCGCAGCTACTCAACGGCTAGACGAAGAGCGGTGGCGCGTTGATGTGCATCAGCGTGTCCGCAATGTCCGCAGCGGGCGTTCGCTTGCGTTCGGTAGCGGCGAACGCTACGAGTCGGAAAGCGCTGGTTTGCAATGGGGCACGCCCGATGGGGCACGAGAGTGCGTTATCGGCCGCAAACCCGCATGAACGCTAGGTGCGCCCGGGAGGATTCGAACCTCCGACCCGCGGATTAGAAGTCCGCCGCTCTGTCCACTGAGCTACGGGCGCGTTCCGGGAGGGTACTGAGCCTCCAGGGCATCCTCCTCCGCAGAGGCTCGCTCTTGCTCCGCGATGAAGCGGAACACCCAGTAGGCGAACACGGCGAAGAAGACGATCGCCTGCTCCGCGGCCATCCCGATGCCTGCGAGCTGCTGGTCCTCGAGCGCGGTGAGCCCCCAGAGACGCTCGGGCGCGTTCACGTAGAAGTCGTAGATCGGCTCCGGCACGAGCGCGATCACCAGGCCGATCGGGCTGCCGAGGACGAAGGCTGCGAACACGACGCCGGCGCGGGTACCCGCTCCGAGGTGATGCGGCTCGTCCTGGACGATGCTCCACCACATCGCGACCCCCGTGACGAAGTAGAGCGCGTGCTCGAGGTGGAGAAGGGAGTGCGGATGCTCGAGCGCGGTGTCGTAGAGCCAGGGCAGGTGCCAGAGCATGTAGTTCGCGAGCCAGAGCGGCAGCGCGACGGCGGGGTGCGTCAGAACCCAGAACGGCCTCGGCCGGACGAGCGCCGCTGCGAGGGCTGGCGTGAGCCCGACGACGACGAGGAGTGGCGCCCACTCGGCGATGACGACGTTCTGCAGGAGATGGATCGACAGGAGGTACTTCATGGCGACGGTCTCGAGCGGCGTGATCGTCACCGCGAGCACGAGCGCCATCGCAACGAGGAACGACGCGACGCGCCACCAGGTCGCCGGGAAACGGCGCAGCGCCAGGAAGTAGCCGATCGTGAGCAGCGGCACGAGGACGAGCGCCTCCGGGTTCCACGACCACGCGTATGGGTCCACGCCGCTACGCTAACCGCGCGCGGGCGTAGCTCAGTTGGTAGAGCGCCAGCCTTCCAAGCTGGATGTCGTCGGTTCGAACCCGACCGCCCGCTCTTTCCGGGCCGCTCGCCACTCGCGTAGGCTCGGCGCGCGATGCGAAGCATGGCCGCCGCGGTAGCGATCGTCGTCGTCTCGACGCTGCTGGCGTCGGGGTGCGCCGCCTCACGCGGCGCCGACGAGCCGGGACTCGGAGAGCTTCTCGACCGCGTCGTCGCGGCGGGTGCTCCGGGCGCCTTCGTCGTCCTCCGCGAGGACGGGCGCGTACGCACCGAGGCGCGCGGCGTCTCCGACAGTCAGTCGCTGACCCCGATCCGCGGCCACGAACGATTCCGTGTCGGCAGCGTCACGAAGACGTTCGTGGCCGCCGTGGTGCTCGGCCTCGTGGAGGACGGGACGCTCGCGCTCGACGACCGCGTCGAGCGCTGGGCTCCGGGCCTACTGCGGGACGGAAAGGCGATCACCGTGCGCCACTTGCTGTCGCACACGTCCGGGCTCTTCGACTACGTCGAGGACGAGCGCGTGCTCCGCGAGCCAGGCCGTCGCTGGACCCCCGAGGCGTTGATCTCGCTCGCTGCCGCCCACGGTCCCGAGCGCCCTCCGGGTCGCGCGTTCTCCTACTCGAGCACGAACTACCTCGTTCTCGGCCTGATTGCCGAGAGGGCAGGCGGCGCACCCCTAGCGCAACTGCTCCGAGCGCGGCTCTTCGGCCCGCTCGGCCTCCGCCAGACGAGCTTCGTCCCGGGCGAGGTGCGCGGACCCCACGTCCACGGGCATCGAGCGCCATCGCACGAGGGAGTCGTGACCGGGCCTCCCGCCGACACGGTCGACGAGCCGGCCTGGTGGACCGGAGCGGCGGGCGCGATCGTCTCGACGGCCGCGGACGTGCAGCGCTTCTTCGCCGCCCTCCTGCGCGGACGCGTCGTCGGTCCCAGGATGCTTCGCGAGATGGAGACCCTGGTACCCGCCGGCGCGAATCGGTACGGCCTCGGGCTCGCCACGTTTCCGACTCCGTGTGGGCCGGCGTGGGGTCACACCGGGAATGTCCAGGGCACGATCGCCGTCGCGTGGAACACGAGGGACGCATCGCGGCAGCTCGTCCTCGTTGTGAACGCGTACCCCCTGTCTGCCGAGCTCGAAGACGCCGTGCGTCGTCTTCAGCTGGCGGCGTTCTGCACGGGCTAGCGACCGCTCGCAGAGAAGTGCTGGTAGTCCTTCACCGACGTCCAATAGCCGCCCCATCCCCAGCCGATCGACTCGAACGCGCGCACGACGACGTTGCCAGGGCACGCCATCCCGCGGCGGCACGGCGTCCGGTCGACGTACGGGACGCTCGCGCGATGCGAGGTCCTCCCCCCGCTCACGTACGGGTTCTCGATCGGGTTGAGATCGATCGCGCGGCCGTACGCGTGCTCGGACCAGCGGCTCGTCCCCTCGACGTAGCGGCAGTTGAAGGCCGACGTGTTGTCGGCCTCGATCGAGCGGAAGTCGCTCGCGCCGTACGCGTCTACGGGAACCATGCGCCGGATCGGGAAGCGGCCGGCGTGGAGCCGCCGGAGAACCGAGACCACGTCGGTCGCGACGTCGCGATGGACGATGAGTCGACCCGCGCGCTCGCGGCCGTCGAACCCCCAGTGCGTCGCCTCGATCACGCGGAGATCGCGAAGGCCGACGGGGCAGCCGCGACGCCAGGACACTCCGGTCATCGTCGCCCGTAGCGTCGGACCGATCGGCGAGATCGTGGCGCTGAACCGCGCCGCCTCGGTCGTTCCCGCGATCGACAGACCTGCACGGCCCGCCGCGAGCGCGAGCAGCGAGAGACCCAGCGCTGTCAGACGGCCACGCATGTCGCCGGTCAGGCTAGCCAGCACGAACGAGGAAGCCCCGCCGCGGCGGGGCTTCAGTCGGGGTGGCCGGATTCGAACCAGCGGCTTCTGCGTCCCAAACGCAGCGCTCTACCAGGCTGAGCTACACCCCGGAGCAGAACAGTCTAGGGGTCGGCCTCCACGGATAGCCTGCGCCGGATGGTCGACGCGCCCTTCCTGCCCTCCGAGGAGGGGCATCTCGACGACCGTGCCCGCCTGGGCTACACGATGGTCATCGTCGCGGCCTGCCTGTTCGCCGTCAACGGCACCGTCTCCAAGGTGGTGCTCGGCTCGGGGCTCTCGTCACTCGAGCTGACGCAGATCCGCTCGACCGGCGCTGCGGCCGGGTTCCTGCTGTTCCTGCTCCTGTTCGCCCGCGCGTCGCTGCGTGCCGACCGCCGCGAGCTGCTCTTCCTCCTCGTCTTCGGCATCACCGGGATCGGGCTCGTGCAGCTTCTGTACTTCGTCGCGATCGACCATCTGCCAGTCGGGATCGCACTCCTCATCCAGTTCACGGGCCCACTCCTCGTCGCGCTCTTTGCGCGCCTCGTCTATCACGAGCACATCGGTCGGCAGATCTGGGCGGCGCTCGTCCTGTGCATCACCGGCTTGTCGGTCGTCGTCGAGTTCTGGAGCGGGGTCGCGTTCAGCACTGTCGGCATCACCGCAGCGCTCGGCGCCGCGTTCGCGCTCGCCGCCTACATCCTCATGGCCGAGCGCGAGCGGAAGCACCGCGACCCGGTCTCGCTCTCCTTCTACGGGTTCTTCTTCGCGACGCTCTTCTTCGCGATCGTCAACCCGCTCTGGACGTTCCCGTGGGACGTCCTCGACGACACGGTGTCGCTCCAGGGGAACCTCTCGGAGTACTCCGCGCCCGTCTGGCTGCTCGTGACGTTCGTCGTCGTCGTGGGGACGATGGTGACGTTCACTCTGCTCACCGGCGCCCTCAAGCACATCCCCGCGACGAAGGCGTCGATCGCGGGCACGCTCGAGCCGGTCGTCGCGACCGTCGTCGCCTGGGTCTGGCTCGGCGAGGCCTTCGGAACCGCGCAGCTCATCGGAGGCGGGATCGTCCTCGCCGGGATCGTCCTCGCGCAGACTGCACGATGATGACGAGAGACGTCGAGCTGCGCGAGATCACGTCCGACACCGTACGGACCGTCACCGCGCTCGCTGTGGCACCGGACCAGACCGGGTACGTCGCGTCGAATGCGAACTCGATCGCCGAGGCCTACTTCGAGCCCAAGGCGTGGTTTCGCGCGATCGCGGCCGGCGACGACCTCGTCGGTTTTGCCATGGTCTACCGCGATCCGGGGGCAGGTGAGTTCTACGTCTGGCGGTTCATGGTCGACGAACGTCACCAGGGAAAGGGCTACGGGAAACGGGCCATGGAGCTGCTGGTCGAAGAGGCCCGGAGCGACGGCGCGAGCGCGGTCACGCTGAGCGTGGTGCCGGGCGACAGTTCGGCGCGCGACTTCTACGTCCGACTGGGCTTCGAGGAGACCGGGACGATGCACGGAGGCGAGGTCGAGATGCGACTCCCGCTCGGCGAGAGCTGAGTCCTACCGGCGAGAGCCGCGAGCGCCCGGCTGTACCCTTGTCGCGATGGTGAAGCGCGTGCTTCTCGCGTCGCCGCGCGGCTACTGCGCGGGCGTCGAACGTGCCGTTGAGACGGTCGAGCAGGCGCTCGAGCATTACGGCGCACCGGTCTACGTGCGGAAGCAGATCGTTCACAACATCCATGTCGTCCGCGACCTCGAGGCGCGCGGCGCGATCTTCGTCGAGGAGGAGACGGAGGTGCCCGAGGGCGCCACCGTCGTCTACTCGGCCCACGGCGTCGCGCCGACCGTCCACACGAACTCGGCCCGCCTCGGGCACAACGTCATCGACGCGACGTGCCCCCTCGTCACGAAAGTGCACGTCCAGGCTCGCCGGTACGCGAGCGAGGGCTACACGATCGTGCTCATCGGGCACGCCGGCCACGAAGAGGTCGTCGGCACGACCGGAGAGGCGCCGGACGCGACGGTCCTCGTGCAGACCGTCGAGGAGGCGGAGGCGCTCGCGCTGCCTGCCGATACGAAGCTTGCGTACGTGACACAGACGACGCTCTCGGTGGACGAGACCGGAGAGATCATCAAGACGCTCCGCCGCCGGTTCCCGGAGATCCGGGCGCCGCGGAAGGAGGACATCTGCTACGCGACCTCCAACCGGCAGTGGGCGGTCAAGGAGATGCTCTCGGAGATCGACCTGCTCCTCGTCATCGGCTCCCGCAACTCGTCCAACTCGAACCGGCTCGTGGAGACAGCACGCGCAAGTGGCGTCGCGGCCTATCTCATCGACGACGAGACGGAGATCGACGAGGAGTGGCTCACTGACGCGGAGAGTGTCGGCATCACCTCCGGGGCGTCAGCGCCCGAGAAGCTCGTGAACCGCGTGTGCGACTGGTTCCGCGCGCGTGGCGTGACCACGATCGAGCCATACCGACTGGTAGATGAGGACGTGACGTTCCGGCTCCCGATCGAGCTCCGCCGGGAGCTCGAGCTCGCCGCCGGACCGTAGTGGTCCGTGTACTCGCGATCGCGGCCCTCGCGCTGCTCGGTGGGATCGCGGGAGGCGCTCTCGGCTACGCGTTCGGCGTCGGCGAGGAGACGGTCACCGTCACGACCACCGTCGAGGACGTGGTGACGGAAGCCACCGCGTCCGGCCTGCCCGCGGCCGTCGAGGAGACGCGAGTCGCGCTGCTCGAAGCAGCCGAAGCCGGGGACTACGACGCGCTCGCGGCGCTCGCCGGGCCTGGGTTCCGGTACACGTTCGGCAGCCCCGTCGAGGGCGGGCCGGCTGCCTACTGGCGCGAGCTCGAGGAGACCGGAGACGAACGACCACTGGAGGCGCTGGCGACGATTCTCCGGCTTCCGTACGTGCTCTCACGCGGCTACTACGTGTGGCCCTGGACGTACACCGTCGCGGACGTCGCCGATCTCTCCGCGCACGAGCGCGCACTCCTCGCCCCACTCGGCGGGCCGGAGCAGCTGATCGTGCCGGACACCGGCTACGTCGGCTGGCGGGCCGGGATCGCGCCCGACGGGAGCTGGACGTTCTTCCTCGCGGGAGACTGAGGAAGAATTCGTTCGTGCTCGCCGTCGGGAAGACTGGAGTCCTTGCGTCCATCGAGAAGGGGGGAACCTCATGGCCTACGAAGAGTTGAAGGCGCGACAGAGCGTCGTCTGGGGCAACGGCCCGTACCAGCGCATCACCGAGACGATCGCCGACCTCCAACAGCACGTCACCGAGCGACTGGAGCCCGGTCCGGGCGTGCGTTGGCTCGACCTCGCCACGGGAACGGGCGCGGTCGCCGAGCTCGCTGCCTCGAAGGGGGCAACGGTGACGGGGCTCGACCTCGCTCCGGCACTGATCGAGACCGCGAAAGACCGTGCGCGGGAGCGCGGCCTGGAGATCGACTACGTCGTCGGCGACTGCGAGCGGCTGGAGCTCGAAGATGGGAGCTTCGACGTCGTCTCGTCGACCTGCGGGGTGATGTTCGCGCCCGACCACGAGGCCGTCGCGAGCGAGCTCGCCAGCGTGACGGCGCCGGGGGGACGGATCGGGCTCGTCAACTGGACGCCCGGGCCCGGGGTCGCCGATCTCTTCCGCATCATGGCGCCGTTCCAGCCTGCGCCTCCGCCGAGCAATCCGTTCGACTGGGGCGACGAGAAGCACGTCGAGGAGCTTCTCGGCGACGCGTTCGAGCTCACGTTGGAGCGCCACGTCTCGCCGCTCGCGCTCGAATCCGGTGAGGCGTACTGGGAGCTCTTCTCCTCGTGCTACGGCCCGACCAAGACGCTCGTCGAGTCGCTCGGCGAGCGGAGCGAGGAGCTCCACCGCGCGTGGGTGGACTTCATGGAGACGAACAACCGCGAGAACGGCGGGATCCTCCACCAGCGCGAGTACCTGCTCGTGCTCGGGAGGCGTCGCTAGCGGCGAGGGCGAGCCAAGCCTCGCCCCTACAGCCGGACGAGGGCGCGCAGCTCGTCGAGGACGCTCGGCCGCCGCGCAGGCGGGTCGACGAGGTACTCGGCGAGCCGCGCCGCCTCGTGCTCGTCGAGCGAGACCGCTGCCTGCGCGGTTCCGCTCTCGTCCCACATGCTGAAACGCACGCGTCGCTCCGGGAGGTAGCGAGACACCCGGAGCGCTCGCCGCGTGTCGGCGTCAGTGCCTCGGAAGAACTCGACGAGCTTCCGCCGCTGCGGCGCGGCGCACCAGGGGCAGAAGCGGTACTCGACCTCCGTCTCACCCTGGCACTGCGTGCAGTGCGCCATATCCGGAGGATACGACGCGACGCCTCGGAGGGAAACCGGTCGCTAGGACGCCTTCTCCAGCGCCAGCTCCGCGCCGTTCGCCTCGACGGAGAGAGCCAGGGTCTCGCGCGCGATCCAATCATTGTGGTCGAGCAGGTCGGCGTCGGCCTCGGCGAGCGTGAGGTGGATCCGGTCGGTCAGCTCGAGACCACGTTCCTTGCGAAGCGTGTTGACCGCGTGGATCAGCTCGTACACGCGGCCCTCACGCAGGAGCTCGTCGTCGAGCGCGAGGTCGAGGGCGACGGTGAGGCCGTCCGACGCGGCGATCGCCCACCCGTCCTTCCCGTGCCGCTCGACGAGAACCTCGTCGGCCCCGAGCTCGTGGCCGGCGACACGGAACCCGCCGCCGTCCAGCTCCTCGAACTCGCCGGCCTCGAGCGCCGCTCGCACCGTGGCGAGCTCCCGCCCGAGCTTCGGCCCCAGCACCCGGAGGTTCGGCTTCACGCGCAGCTCGCTCGCGCCGACCTCGCCGAAGCTGACGTTCTTGACCCGGAGCTCCTCCGCGATCTCGTCTGCATGACTCGCGGCCGGGCCCGCCCCAGCGACGACGAGCGCGCGTAGCGGCTGCCGGAGCTTCACGCCCGCGGTCGAGCGAGCCTGGCGCCCGAGCTCGACGACGCGACGAAGCTCCGCGACCTCGTCTAGGAGCGCGGCGTCCGGCGTCGCGGTCTCCGGCCAACCGGACAGGTGAACGGAGGCGGGCGCTTGCTCGACCGGCGCGGTCAGCCGCCGCCAGAGGTGGTCGGACAGGAAGGGCATCACCGGCGAGACGACGCGGAGCCCCTGGACGAGCGCGTACCAGAGGGTTGCGAGCGCCGTCTCGTCACCGTCCCAGAAGCGGCGCCGCGAACGGCGGATGTACCAGTTCGAGACGTCGTCGACGAAGGATTCGAACGCGCGGACGATGCTCGTGGTGAGCCAGCTTTCGTAGCCGACGGTCGCTTCCTCGACGAGCGCGTTCGTCCTCGTCACGAGCCAGCGGTCGAGCGGCTGCAGGTCACCGCGTGGACCGCCGTCCAGGTCGATCCACTCCGGCTGCCAGCCGGCGATGTTCGCGTAGTCCGTCAGGAACTTCGAGGAATTCCACAGGGTCAGAAGCTTCCGCTGGATCTCGTGCGCAGGACCAAATCCGAACAGGAGGTTCCGATCCGGAGGCTGCGCGCAGTACTGCCACCGCATGACGTCGGCGCCCATGCGCTTGAACGCCTCCTCGGCCTCGATCATGTTCCCCCACGAGCCGTGCATCTCGCGGCCGTGCTCGTCGAGCATCTTCTCGTAGCCGAGCACCTTCCGGAATGGGGCCCGGCCGACGAGCGCGACCGACATGAAGAGCTGGGAGTAGAACCAGAGCCGGATCTGCTCGCGCATCTCCGAGACCCACTCGGCCGGGAACCATTCCTCCCAGTAGGCGTGGTCGGGGAGGTCCGCCGTGGTCAGACCTCGCGCCGCGCCGGTCGCGTAGCCCTGCTGCACGTACTCGGGGCTCTCCCACCCGAGCGTCGAGAACGGCACGATGCCCGCGTCGAGCCACACGTCGCCGACGTCGGTGATCCGCCGCACCGTCTGCCCGCAGGCCTCACAGCGGATCGGGACCTCGTCGATCCAGGGGCGCCGTAGCTCCTCGAGCTGATCGAGGCCGGAAACCGCCCGCTCGGCGAGCTCGGCCTTCGAGCCGACGAGGGTCACGTGGCCGCACTCACAGTCGTAGATAGGGAGCGGGAGGCCGTAGTAGCGGCGGCGGGAGATGTTCCAGTCGCCCATGTTGCGGAGCCAGTCGTCCATGCGCTTACCCATGTACTCGGGCGTCCACTCGACGGTCGCATTCGCCTCGAGCAGGGCGGGACGCAGCTCGTCGACGGCGATCATCCAGTCGTCGGTGACGCGCCAGATCAGCGGCGTGTCGCAGCGCCAGCAGTGGGGGTACCGGTGCAGGTACGCGCCGGCCTCGAGCAGCACGCCCTTCTCGGCGAGCCAGCCGACGATCTGATCGGCCGCCTCGGTGGTCGAGAGCCCGTGCAGCCAGCCGTAGCTGTCGTAGAACCGACCCGACTCGTCGACGGGGCTCAGGACGGGAAGACCGTGGATGCGCCCGAGCTCGAAGTCCTCCTGGCCCGCACCGGGCGCGATGTGGACGATGCCGGACCCCTCCTCGAGCGACACCCCTTCCCACGGGATCACGCGGTGCTCGACCTCAGCAGCCGGGCCGAGGTCGTCGAACGGTGCGCGGTAGCGCCAACCGACGAGCTCGGCTCCGGGAAGCCGCTGCGTAAACCGCTCGTCCGGATAGCGGGCGACGGCGACCCACTCGCCAGTCTCGCGGCGTCCGTACTCCGCGTCCGGCCTGACGGCGGCGGCGACGTTCGCGGGCAGCGTCCACGGCGTCGTCGTCCACACGACGAGTGACTCGCCGGGCCGTTCGTCGAGAGGCAGTCGGACGAAGAGCGACGGGTCGGTCTTGTCCTGGTAGACGCCGCTCTGGGAGAGCTCGTGCTGGGAGATCGAGGTACCGCAGCGCGGGCACCACTCGGTCGAGCGATGGCCCTTGTAGAGGAAGCCCCGCTCGTGCATGAGCTTGAGGAACCGCCAGATGTACTCGATGTTCGTGTCGGAGAACGTGAAGTAGTCGTTCCCCCAGTCCATCCACTGCCCCAGTCGCTTGGAGCCACGCGTGAGCTCCGTCGCCGACCAGATCACTTTCTCGCGGCAGCGCCGCGCGAACTCGGCGAGGCCGTACTCCTCGATCTCCCGCTTCGAGTTGAGGCCGAGCTCGCGCTCGACCCCGACCTCGATCCAGAGCCCCTGGCAGTCGAAGCCGTTCTGGTAGCGCTGGTCGAATCCGCGGAGCCCCTTGTAGCGCTGGAAGACGTCCTTCAGCGTCCGCCCCCACGCCGTGTGTACCGCGAGAGCCTTGTTCGCGGTGACCGGGCCGTCGACGAAGCTGAACCGCGGTCCGCCGCGGTTCTGCTCCCGTAACCGCTCGAAGGTGCCCTCGGCTTCCCAGAGCTCGAGGATCTCGCGTTCGAGGGCGTCGTGATCCGGCTTGTCCGGGAGCGGTGAGAAGATCGCCGTCAAGGTGTTCAGTCTAAGGAGGGTTTCCGCGCCGACGGGCAGCGGGAAGAGTTCCCTCGTTGCGAGCGTTTAGGCTCTAGGCAGAAACGGAACTGAACGTAGAAAGGGATACATGGCAATCGACGTAACCGAGGCGACCTTCCAGGAGGAAGTCCTCAATTCAGACACACCGGTGCTGGTGGACTTCTGGGCCGAGTGGTGCGGTCCGTGCCACGCGATCGCGCCAGTATTGGAGAAGATCGCCGAGGAGCGAAAGGACGACCTGAAGCTCGTAAAGGTGAACATCGACAACGAACAGGAGTTGTCGCTGCGCTACGGGGTAATGTCCATTCCGACGATGATCCTGTTCAAGGACGGAGCACCTGCCGCCGCTGCTGTGGGCGCGCAGCCCAAGGCCTCGCTCGAGCGCACGCTCGGGCTCGCTGCCTGATTTACTCCCGCGCAATGCGGGGCCTCCGACCAGAGGCGTATGCTGGAGGAGCGTATTTGCAGGAGGTTTTTTCGAGGCTTCCCCCTCCCCCTCCCCCTACCGAAGGGCCGGCAATGTCGGCCCTTCGGCGTTTCCGAGGAGAAACGTGTCGTAGGCGCGAGGCATGCCTCGCGCGGGCCGAGCGTGCCCTGCCCACGATCGTAGGGGCGAGGCTTGCCTCGCCCTCGAACGTCAGAGGCACATCAGGGCGAGGCAAGCCTCGCCCCGACAAGGTCGTCCAGGAAGCGCGCGACCCACCGGAACGCGAGCTCCTCGCGCGGAGGAAGGTCGTCGAGGTGGAACCACCGCAACTCGGTGACGTCGTCCGCAGGGACCATCTCGCCGGAGACGATGCGCGCCTCGTACACGAGGTTGAGGACCGTCGATTCCGGCCCGCCGTAGGTGTCGACGTACGAGCCGAGGAACGTGCCCGGCTCGACTTCGAGGCCGGTCTCCTCGAGCAGCTCGCGCCGCAGCCCGTCGCCCGGATGCTCGCCTTCTTCGAGAAACCCGCCGAGGAGATCCCAGCGTCCGGCGTCGGGCTCGAACGCCCTCTTGCCGAGGAGAGCGCGTCCGTCGTCGACGACGAACGCCGCCACCGCAGGCGCTGACTGGGCGTAGAAGACCGAGCCGCAGGACGCGCATCGAGCACGCCCACTCGCGACAGCGAGCGAAGACCCGCAGCGCGGACAGAACCGCCAACCGGTCAGGGACGCCATCCGAGTACGGTACCGGGCGTGTCGCCCCGCCACGTGCCCGCGAGCGTCACCGAGCTGTCGCGCGTCGGGCTGCTGTCGTCCCTGCCCGGGGAGACGATCGGGAAGCTCGCCGACCGGATGCAGCGCGACGAGGTGCCGGCAGGAACGGTGCTCATCCGCGAGGGCGAGCCCGGCGACCGGTTCTTCGTGCTCCTGTCCGGAATCGCAGGCGTGGCGCAGTCCGGCCGCGGCGAGCGCAGCGTCTTGCGTGCGGGCGAGTACTTCGGGGAGGTTGCCCTTGCGATGGGCATTCCCCGGACGGCCACGATCACCGCGATGACACCGTGTGTCGTCGCGAGCTGCGACCTGGAGACGTTCGACGAGCTCGTCCGGCCGCTCTTCGCGGACGCGTAGGGCGAGGCTTGCCTCGCCCTGGGTTGGACGTAGGGGCGAGAGATATCTCGCCCTACACGCTCCCGTGGAGCTCGCCGAGCACGTCGTCCGAGAGCGTCGGCCACGCAGCCTTGGCCCAGTCGCCGAACGGCCGGTTCGTGAGCGCCGCACAGGCGACGCCCGCTTCCGGGTCGACCCAGAGGAACGTCCCTGCGCCGCCGAAGTGGCCGAAGGTGCGATCCGACGTGCGCGTGCCCATCCACGACCGGGGGTGCGTGTTGAGCTGGGCGCCGAGGCCCCAGTCGAGTGGCTCGAAGCGGCCGTAGTCGGGCAGCACACCGGTGAGCCCGGGGAACTGCACGGAGGTCATCTCCGACAGTGTCTCCGCGGCGACGACGTGCGGGGCCAGAAGCTCGCGGGCGAACGCGAGCACGTCCTCGAGCGACGCGTGCATCCCCGACCCGGGATCACCGCGCGGGTCGAGCCCGATCCGAAGCGGCTCGCAAACCGCTGCACGGACGTACTCGGCGAACGGCATCTCGGCCCGCTCGGAGAGGTGGGCTCCGAGCACGCGGTAGCCCTCGTTCGAGTAGATGCGGCGCCTCCCGGGAGGCGCGATCGCCGCGCCGCCGTCGAAGGGCAGCCCCGACGCGTGCGCGAGCAGATGCCGGACGGTCGAGCCGGGCGGGCCGGCCTCCTCGTCCAGGTCGACGACCCCCTCCTCCGCGGCCACCAGCACCGCAAGAGCGCCCACGGGCTTCGAGACGGAGGCGAGCGGCACGACCCGGGCTGCGTCCCCGTGCGTCTCGATGACGCCGTCCTTCCTGAGGACACCGGCAGCCGCGAACGACACCGGCCAAACATCGATCTGGCGAAGCGCCTGCACGGCGCGCGATACTAGTCGCCCCATGGAGCGCCGCCTGATCTCCGGGCACTCGCCGTTCGAGGCCATCGCGGGCTACTCGCGCGCCGTGGTCGCCGGAAACCACGTCTACGTCGCCGGATCGGCGCCGATCCCCCGCGACGGCTCCCCGCCCCCCGAGAGCGCGTACGAGCAGTCACGGCTCTGCCTCGAGATCATCGGCGATGCGCTGAACCGCGCCGGCTCGGGCCTCGAGCACGTCGTCCGCACACGGGTCTACCTGACCGACCCGGAGCACTTCGACGGGTTCGCGCGGGCACACGGCGAGGTCTTCGGCACCATCCGACCCGTGAACACGACGGTGTTCACGTCGCTCTACGACCCGGCCTGGAAGGTGGAGATCGACGCCGACGCCGTGCTCCCGTGACGACCGGCAAGCAGCCGCAGGCATTTCCACCGTCGATCACGGGCAAGGGCGCGGTGAGCACGGGCAGCGTCTACGACCACAAGTTCGGCTCGGGCGACCCGTACACGCTCGGGGTCGAGGAGGAGTACCAGCTACTGGACGGCGAGTCGTTCGACCTCGTCCAGCACATCGAGACGATGCTCGCGGCGATCAGCGGCCACGAGCTCGAGCCGCGCGTGAACCCGGAGCTCATGCAGTCGGTGATCGAGATCACGACGCCCGTGTGCCGGAACGCGGGGGACGTCCAGCGCGAGCTCGTGAAGCTGCGCTCGTACGTGACCGAAGTCGCGCGCGAGCGCGGCATGCGCGTGGGCTCCGCCGGGACGCACCCGTTCAGCCTCTTCGAGCGCCAGCGGATCACCGCGAAGGACCGCTACCGCGCGCTGATCGACCAGATGCAGTACGTCGCGCGCCGCGAGCTCATCTTCGGGATGCACGTCCACGTCGCCGTGGACGACCCGGAGAAGGCGATCCAGGTCGTCAACGGACTGCTTCCGCAGCTCGCTCCGCTCCTCGCGATGTCGGCGAGCTCGCCTTTCTGGCGCGGTGAGCCGACCGGGCTCGCCTCGAGCCGCCAGATGGTGTTCTCCGCGTTTCCGCGCTCGGGGCCGCCGCCGCGCTTTCGCGACTACACGGACTACGCGGACGTCGTCGGCCAGCTCGAGCGGTCCGGCTGCATCGCGGACTACACGCACATCTGGTGGGACATCCGCCTGCATCCGCGCCTCGGGACGGTCGAGATCCGCATCTGCGACGCGGTGACCCGGGTGGAGGACGCGGTCGCGATCAGCGCGTACTGCCAGGCGCTCGTGAAGCTCCTCTCCGAGCGCTACGACGCGCGCGAGGAGATCCCGTCGTACCACCGGATCCTCACGACGGAGAACAAGTGGCTCGCAGCACGGTACGGGCTCGAGGCGCCGGTCATGGACCTCGCCTCCGGTCGGCGAAATCGGGTGCCGATCGCACGCGTCGTCCGTAAGACGCTCGCCGAGATCGAGCCGCACGCGCGGGACCTCGGCTCCGAGCGCGAGCTCGAGGGGATCGCCGAGATCCTCGGCCGCGGCTCGAGCGCCGACCGTCAGCTCCGGATCTACAACGCGAATCGCGACATCGTCGAGGTCGCGCGCGAGATCGCGGACGCGACGGAGACGCTCCCTGTGGCGGTCTAGCTCGACCCCTGCACCTTCCAGGTGCGCGTGTCGATGCTCGCGGCCTTCCGCCCAGTTCCGAGCCACACGGTCAGCTGCCTCGGGCTGCCGAGCGTCAGGCGAAGCGAGAATTGCCTGTCGTAGGTGACAGCGAGCGGTAGGTCGATACAGAACGCCTCCCGCTTCACGGTGTCCAGCGCGTGCACGAAGGGCTCGTCGCCGCGACGGGCGTAGAGCGTGTAGGCCCAGCGACCCTCGGCGCTCGAGGCCCGTGCAATTGGTATGCCGCCCATCTCCTCCTCACCCTCGAGCCGGTCGACGATCGCGCCGCGGAGCAGTCCGGCCCGCGTCTCGTAGGTACGAACGCGGTAGAGCGGCTTGTCGCCCGCTCGCAGGTGCTGCGTGAGGTAGAGGGTGGCCGCATCGGGTGAGATCGCGTCGAACGACCACGAGCCCGTCGAGCACGATCTCACGGCGCACGGCGAGCGTCTCCGTGCTCAGCAGGACGAAGCGTGTCTTCCCCGACCTGCCGGGGAACGGTCCGTACGAGCCGAGCACGAGCGACTTCCCGTCGCCCGAGAGCCCGCCCGAGGTCCCGTCGTACGCGACGAGAGGCACGCCGTAGAAGCCCGTGACCACCTTGCTCTTCAGCACCCGGCCGTCGCGCGCGCGGACCGCCGCCACGATGGTCGACTTCGGCATCCCGAACGCGACGTAGCGGACGCCTTCGTTGTGTCTGCCCGCCCCCACGCCGGACCAGCCGTACACGAGCCCGGGCGAGTACGCCGATCCGTTCGCACCGGCGCCGGAGGCAATCGTTGCCGCAGCGATGACCAGTATGAGTACGAGCCGAGTCCTCTTCATTTCCTCCTCCTCAAGGGCCGAAGACGATGCATGCGTCGTGGGCCGCGCGGGCTACGGTGCGAACTGCTCTGACGCGACCGTTGCGATCGAGGACGCTCACGGTTCCCAGGCCGAGCGACGGCGACACGACCGTGCTCCAGCCGTACGCGACGTTGTACGAGCCGACTGGAACGCGCACTTCGCGAACGAGCTCGCCGTCGAGGCGGTGACGGCGCACCGTGCCGTCGCCACCCGCCGCGACGAACGCCTTCCGGAAAGCGAACGTGACGTGCTGGGGCGGCGCTCCTGCGGGAACGATCCGAAGCAGGCGGTGGTCGCGCCCGTACATGGCGATCCTGCGCTCCGATCCCGAAGTGACCCAGACGGCGCGTCCGTCGGGCGCGAACACGACGTCGTGCGCCGGGAACGGAGGCGAGATCGTCCGGATGAGCCGAGGGCGCCGCGGGTCGTGCGTGTCGAGCACCGCGATGCGAGCGGCCGCGGTTCCGAGCGCGGTCCAGAGCGTGTGCCCGTTGGGGCCGATGCCGATGTGACGCGCGGGGCCGGGGACGCGGGTCCGCCAGACCACCCGCGCACGCTCGGCGTCGACGACTGCGATCTCCTCGTTCACCGAGTCGGTGACGTACGCCAGCAATGCGCGCGGGTGGACGGCGGAGTACCTGGGGGCGGCGAAGCCGGCGAGCTCTGCGCGGACACTGGCCGTCGCGGCGTCGACCAGCGTGACGACGCCGTGTTCCGTGTGGGCGACGACCGCCATTCGATCGTGGATCGACTCGACGCTCCGTGGGCCGGGCCCGGTGCGGATGCGCCGCAGGATCCTCGTCGACTCGAGATCGAGCACGACGACGTGGCTCTCGAGATCCGCCGTCACGTATGCGACCGGCGTCCCGCCGAGCCGCGCGGCGAGTGCGAGCGGCTCGGTCGCGAGTGCGAGCGAGCCGGATGCTGCGCCCGCGAGAAAGCGTCGTCTGTCCATGTGTCGGATACGTGACGGACGACAGGAAAGGTCCCGGACCTCCCGCGGCCGCGGGCTCGTATTCCGGGCATGGACCTCCCGGCAAGGTTCCGTCGTAGTCTGGGCACGAGATGCGCATGGGTCGTGACGAGCGCGCCCACGTGCGTGGCGCGCAGCGCGGATCGGCCTCCGACCTCGAGGCCCTGTTCCGCATCCACTGGCCTCGTGCCCATCGAGCGGCGTACCTCGTCACGCACGACGCCCAGGCCGCCGAGGACATCGCACAGGAAGCGTTCCTCGCTGCGATTCGCGCGCTCGACCGCTTCGACCGTCGTCGACCGTTCGGACCGTGGCTGCACCGGATCGTCGTCAACCGCGCGATCGACTGGACGCGCGCGCGGCAGCTGCGGGCGGAGGTCGAGCTCGGCGACTCGCTTCCCGCTCCGGAGACCGGCTCCGCTCCGAGCGACGACGTCCTGGCCGCGCTCGCACGGCTTCGCTCCGGAGCAGCGGGCGGTGATCGTGCTCCGCTACCTGCTCGAGTTCACGCCGGGGGAGATCGCCGAGGCGCTCGACCTCCCGCGCGGCACGGTCAACTCACGGCTGCGCCGTGGGCTCGACTCGCTCGAGGACGAGCTGTGAGACGCGAGCTCGAGAACATCGAGATCCCGGGGGAGCATGAGTCCCGGGAGCGCGCCTGGGGTGTGGTCCGCGCCGCGTACTCCGAGCGACAACCCGTTCCACCCGTCCGGCACCGGCTGCGGCTCGCCGTTGCGATCGCCGTCGTCACCGCGCTGGTCGCGGCAGCTCTGAGCCCGCCCGGGCGCGCCGTCCTCGACGAGATCCGCGAGGCGGTCGGTGTCGACCGAGCGCAGCCGGGCCTCTTCTCGCTGCCCGCGGACGGCCGGATGCTCGTCACGTCGGGCGCCGGCGTGTGGGTCGTGCAGGAGGACGGTTCCAAACGCCTCCTCGGGGACTACCGCGAGGCGAGCTGGTCGCCGTTCGGACGCTTCGTCGCGGCAGCGCGGACGAACGAGCTCGCAGCGCTGGAAGCTGATGGAGACGTCAGGTGGACACTCGCGCGTGCGCAGGTTTCCTTCCCGCGCTGGGCCGGCTCCGAGACGGACACGAGGATCGTGTATCTCGCCCGCCGCCAGCCGCGGGTGGTCGCGGGGGACGGGACCGGCGACGAGCCCGCCTGCGCCGTATCGGCGCGGCGCGCCGCCGCCGCCTGGCGACCCGGCCCGGGCTTCGTCGTCGCGCTCCTCGCGCCGAGTGGCGCCGTGAACGTGCTGAACCTCGACGGGTGCGTTCGACTGTGGCAGTCCGAGCCGATTCCCGAGTCGAGCCGGATCGAGTGGTCAGCCGACGGCGCGCGTCTGCTCGTGGTCGCAGGAGACCGGGTGAGGGTCCTGAACGGCCGCAGTGGGGCGGCGCTCGCCGGCCTCCGCGGCGTCGATGCGGCATTTCGTCCCGGCACTCGCGCGCTGGCCCTGATCCGGACGCGGGAGGCCACGAGCGAAGTCGTGTTCGGAACCCGCACGCTGTTCAGCGGCGTCGGCCAACTCCGCGGCCTGACCTGGTCCCCGGACGGCCGCTGGCTCCTCGTGGGCTGGCCCGCAGCGGATCAGTGGGTCTTCGTCCGTGCCGACGGCGGCAGCATCCGAGCCGTCGCGAATGTCTCGCGGCAGTTCCGGTCGGAGTCGTTCCCCGAGGTGGAGGGGTGGGTGCCTTAAGCTCCGCGCGTGCTCGAGCCCGGCGACCGCGTCCCCGACGTGCAGGTCTGGACAGCTCCCCGGGAAGAGGCGCGGCCGCTCGCGGAGGTGCTCGGCGCCGGCCTCGCGCTGCTCTCCTTCTATCTCTGGGATTGGTCGCCGACCTGAACGAACGAGATCCTGCTCCTGCGTGACAGGGGCGACGACCTCGCCGAAGTCGGTGTCCGGCCGCTCGCGATCTCGCGGGACTCGGTCTGGTCGCACGCGGCCTGGGCGGGCAGCCTCGGTGCCGAGGCGGTGCCCCTGCTCTCCGACTGGAACGGCGACGTGACGCGCGCCTTCGGAATCGGCTTCGAGCTCTGGGGTATGGAAGACGTTGCCGCGCGCTCGTGCTTCCTGATCGAGGACGGAACGACCATCCGCGCCACGTGGATGCTCGGCAGCGAGCTCCCGGACGTCGACGCGATCATCGAGTCCGTGCGGGCTCTCGGCTAGCACCGTCGCCGGCCCGCTCGCGCTCCCACTCGGCGTCGACCTCGGCGCCGAACAGCAGCGCGAGCCCGGAGAGCCAGAGCCACACCAGCGTGACGATCGCAGCCGAGAGCGACCCCCACGTCTTGTTGTACGAGGCGAAGCCCGACGCATAGAAGGCGAAGCCCGCGGAGACGAGGAGCCAGAGGAGGACGGCGACCGCGGCGCCCGGCGACACGAGACGCCAGCGCCGATTCGAAGTGTCGGTGGCGAGCGCAAATACCGCGGAGAAGGCGAGGAAGAGCGCCCCGATGAGCACGGGCCATTGAGCGCTCCACCAGACCCATCCGACCCAGTGCTCGGCCTCCAGCGCGTCGGCGACCCAACTTTCGAGATGCGGGCCGAGGACGAGCAGCGCGGCGACGAGCAGCAACGCGAATCCGACGACGAGCACGAGCGCGAGAGCGACGAGCCGCTTCACCGGGAAGCTGCGCCCGTCCTCGAGGTCGTGCGCGCGATTCACCGCGCTCATCACCGTGGACATCGCGCCGGTCGTCGTCCAGACGGCGAGCACGAAGCCGACGATCGTCATCGTGAGCCCCGTGGAGCTCCGCTGCTGGAGCTGGAGGAGGCTGTCCTCGACGAGCGTGACCGCCTCCCCGGGCGCGACCGCTCCGAGCTTCTCCATCAGCTCCTCGATCAGCGAGGGATCGGCGACCAGCGAGAAGAGGCCGACGACGAGGAGCAGCATCGCCGGGATCGCCAGGAATGCGTTGAAAGCGAGCGCCGACGCGAGCATCGGAACCTCGTCGGCGACCGCGCTCCTGCCTGCTCGAACGATGAGGCCCGGCCACGCGGTGAGGCGAACCCCGGATGCTCGCCGCGGCTCGGCGCGAGCGCTACCCGTCGCCGCGCCCAAGGCGACTAGCGACTCGGCAGCTTGCGCCGAGCGACCCGCTTCCCGAACTTCCAGGTGAGCCAGCCGAGAATGGCGTAGCGCCACTTCATGCCGTCTGGGTTCCCGCCGAGACGGCGGAGGAAACGCGGCCGGCTGTGTGACGGCGGAGACACGCGCGAGGTCACGGCCGTGACAGACAGCCGTAACCCCGAGGCCTACCGTGCAGAAATGTCGTCCGTAGCCGAGGAGAACCGAAGCATGAGGCACGTAGCAGCCGTTGTTGTGTCCCGCCTCGTCGCTCCCTACGAGGAGCCGACGAGCCGTGAGCGGGACGCCCGCGAGCAGGCCCCGGTCGTCCAGGTCGCGAAGCGTCGGCGAATCTGGCGGCGCGTCAGGGCCTCAGACACCTGGAAGCCCACGTACGCGCGCGCGTAGAGCCTCAGGCTCGAGAATCCGCACGCGACCGCGTTCGAGGAGCACGGCTCCTCGTTCCTGCTCCTCGCGGAGCACGCGGTTGACGGTGCCGCGGGCCGTGCCGGCCAGCTCCGCGAGACTCTCCTGCGTGAGCGGGACGACGACCCCGTCCTCGCCTCCGTAGGCCGGGACGAGCTCGAGCAGCGCCCAGCGCACACGCGCGTCCGCGTCGAGGAAGTGCGCCGCGACGATCCGCTTGTCGGCCAGGAGGAGCCGCTCCGCGAGCAACCTGACGAGCACGTCCTTGAGCTCGGGATGCCGTCCGAGCAGACCCCTGAACGTCGCACCGGCGATGGACAGCGTCTCGCCCGGCTCGAGCGCGGAGACGGTGACCAGGCGACTCATGCCGGTCCAGACGAGCGAGAGCTCGCCGAACGTCTCGCCGGGCCCTCGCACGGCGAGCATTGCTGCATGACCGACGGACGAATGGACGCGGCGCGCGAAGCGGCCCTTCGTGATCAGGTGGACGGCGTCCGCCGGGTCGCCCTGGTGGAACACGACCTCGTCCCGTTCGAAGGTCCGCCTCCGTGCGAGGGCGAGGAATCGGCGAACGTCCTCGGGAGGGAGCCCCTCGAGGATTCGGAACTCCATCGCCCCAGGGTAACGGCGCTCCTGCTACGCAGCGACTCGTGCGCCGAGGGTCCCGGGCGGGCCGAGCACCGTGATTCCGTTCACCTCCGCCATGAGTGCCAGCGCGCGCTCCTCCTCCACGACCGGAGGATCGCCAGCCCCCGCATCGGGGACGGCGGCCGCTCGCACGAAGCGCTCGTAGAGCTCGACCGAGCGCACGTGGCTCATCGTGAGGATGCGCGCCCCTTGCTCGCCGGACACGGCGTGGGGCACGCCGGCCGGAATTCCGAACACGTCCCCGGCGGCAAGTGTCCGTGCCTCCCCGGCCATGTGGACGACGACGGTCCCGTCGAGCAAGCGCACCACTTCGTCCTCGTCGTGGACGTGCAGCGGCGTCATCTCGCCCGCGCGCATCGTCACCTCGACGGCGGCGAGGCCGTACGGTGCTCCGGCGGTAGCCCGACCCGTCGCGACACGCTCCAGTACGTCCTGCAAGGACCCGGTCGATGTAGTCATGCCGACTCTCCTCTCTTTCGACATCGCCTCCAGAGGGTGCCGCCCTGGACCCGGCCCAGGGAGTCGGAAGACTCGTCTCTCGAGGTGCGGCTAACCGAACTCCGCTCCGCGTACAACCGGACCGACGCTGCTGAGAAACCCTGACTGCGGTTGCTCCAGCCTCACGCCTCGGCGTCGAGCTCCGTCCGGAGGATCCCGAGCTGGCGCATCCGCGAGAGATTGTCCTCGACGCCGATCGCGCTCGCGAGCTTCCCGTCCCGCAGCCGGAAGATGTAGATCTCGTCGACGCCCTCGAACCGACGCTCCGTGGGTGGGACGCCTAGCCACTCGCGACGGTGCGTGCCCGAGCACTTGAAGTGGCCGACGACCGTGTCGTTCTCGGCGACGAGCTCGACGATCTCCATTCTGAAGTCCGGAAACGCACTTCGGAACGGGCTGATCCAGCGCCGAGCGAGCTCGGCGAAGTCGCCCTGCGCGAGCTCGTCGAGCGGCTCGATGTTCCGCCGATTCACGACCTCGTCGACCAGGCGGCGAACCAGCTGCTTGCTCGCTTCTGCATCCATTGCCTTGCTCATGATCACGAAAAGCCAGTGGACGCGGACCGATGGCCGAGCCGGTCAGCAAGCGCGATCAAGCGCGCCACTCGGACGGCTGGCAGGTTTCGTGGCATGAGTACGACAACGGACACCTTCGCTCGTTTCGTCGATCTTCTCGCGAACTCGCTCGACGACGAGGATTTGTCGAGCGAGGTGCTGGCGTCGCGCGTGCACCTCTCACGCTTCCACTTCGATCGGCTCGTGTCGGCCGCAGCGGGTGAGTCGCCCGCGGCGCTCCGCCGTCGCGTCCTGCTGGAGCGCGCTGCCTATCGACTGATCACCACGCAACAGGACGTGCTCTTCGTGGCCTTGGAGGCCGGCTATTCGTCGCATGAAGCCTTCACACGGGCGTTCACGAGGGCGTATGGCCGCTCACCGTCGCGGTGGCGGCGGAAGCCGACGAGGTTCCAGATCGATTCGCCGAGCAACGTGCATTTCAACCCGCCGGGCGGCCTACGCGTTCCGGCTGACCGAAAGGTGACAACGATGGATCTGCTCATTCGCATGGTGGAGCATCACGTCTGGCTCGTCGGGGAGATGGTCACCTGCGCGAAGCGTCTGACCGACGAGGGGCTCGACGCCCCGGTCGAGATATCCGTCGAGGGGGTCGACGACGACCCGACGCTGCGGTCGATGCTCTCCCGATTGGTCGGGCAGCTCGCGATGTGGGACGCCGCGGTCCACGACCGGTCGTACGACTTCTCGGTCGAGCGGAACGAGAGCCTCACGAGCATGCGTGCGAGGCTGGCCGAGGTCGGACCCGCCTTCCTGACTCAGGTGCGCACGATCGTGGACGAGGAGCGGCTCGACGAGACCTTCGTCGACGCGACGTGCGACCCACCGGAAGTGCTCACGTACGCCGGGATGATCGCCCACGTGCTGACGTTCGCCGCTCACCGCCGGACACTCGTCTGCGGCGCGCTGATCAGTGCCGGCGTCCCTGATCTCGGCGCAGGAGATCCGCTGCGCTGGGTGGCCGAGGCTGCCTGATCAGCTCGAGCCGGTCCGGCTCGAGCGGCGACTCGCTACATGCCCATCGCGTGGTAGCCAGGGGCGTGTTTGCAGGTACTTTCATCTGTTCCACGACTGCGGGACCACACCGGGACCACACCGCCACACGCCTCCACGGCCGATAACGACCGTAAAGGGGTGTATTGGCACGTCACCCTCGTGATCACCAGTAGACACTAGTACGAACTGGTGTTCGGCTCAAAGTCAGTCGGCGCGTGCGCCGGTCGGGACGCGCGCACACTTGAGCCACTCTTGAGCGAAGCCTCCTCAGTCGCGCGTTGGTGCGGGGTTCAGGCGGTGACGGCCACTAGCCGAAGCTTTCGTCCAGGACCACCTCGTAAATGCCGACTGAGGTTCGCTTGGCTGCGCCTTCCGAAGGGGACATTGAGTCGAGCGTCGCATCGGCACGTCGCACGTCATCCTCCGTCTTGCAGAACGCGATACCGATCGACGCTCCGCTCGTGCGATCCGCGAGTTCCACCCACCGCGTCACGGTCTCCATCAGCGTCCGCACTTGCTCCGGGGTGTCGGCGGGTAACTCGCCCGACCGGGCGGCATCCATCTGCCGCTTCATGTCCGCGACATCCTCGTCGATGCGGCTCGCATCGCCGCCTTCAAACCGTGCGACTCGGGCATACATGTCGTCCTCCCTTCGGACGTAGTTCGTAACTCGGCTGGCCTGTCGGGAAGATCATCCCTCAGCTCGTTGCGAAGGTCGGCGATGCCTTCGGGCAGGTCGTCATAGCCGCCGGGGGCCGCCATCGCCCACTCGACGATGACGTGAATGAGATTCATCCGCTGTTCGCTCGTCAGCTTCACCGGTGCCGAGGTTCCCGCGTTCTGGAACGCGAGCCGCGCCGCGTCGCGCTCGTCGAGGCGGGCGAGTAAGGCTTCCCGCGACGCCCACGGAATCACGACGTCGCCATGAGCCAGCGCGATCGTCACCGTGTCGATGCGTCGTCCCACCGGGCGCAGACTCTAGTCGGAGGCTCGAGCACGGGGAATGCTCTCCCCGGTATTCGCGCTACTCCGTAGTCAGGCGTAGGACTCTCGCCCGCATGCCGCGCGTACTGACAACTAGGATCGCGGATTGTGAGCTCGGGGCCCGCGGACTGGCATCGCTTCAAACGTCCGGGGTTCGTGGTGGAGTTCAGCTATCCGCGGGTGACGGCGCAGGGTCACCCGGTCGAGCAGTTCGAAGAGCATGTTCAGGATCACCGGGGCGACATGGAGCGCGTCCATCTATCGTCGCCCAAGAGCGGTGAGCTCTATTTCGAGGTCGCCCGGTTCCGCGAGCTCGCACCGCAGGACGACTATCTGAGCCACAAGAAGTATCTTGCGCAGCGGTTCGGTCCCGATTCGGTCAGCCCGCTGGTCGAGACGGCCGTCGAGGGAAGGCCCGCCTGGGCCTACTCCATCTCCGGGGCCGATCACGAACGGTCGGTGCTCATGCTCCACCTCGCCGGCGACACCTACCGCTTCATCTACGACCCGCGCTCCGAGTTGAATCATCGGGTCATTGACACCCTCACGATCGAGGGTTGAGGCTCCGGAAGCTCCAGCGTCTGCGCGAGCGTATTGTCGCTGAGCGTAGTCGGGGGTAATCGCTACTCCGTAGTGACTGAGGCCAAGCCTCGGCTACCGTGATTCGGGCATGGCCGACCTCGAGCTAACCCGGACGTCGGCCGCTCGTCGACTCTATGCGCTCGAAGGTGTCGGCACGCTTCGCCTGCAGGGACTGCTTGGACGGGCAGCGACCGCCGAGGCCGACGGCTCGACCTGGCGCTTCGCGCGCCGCGGATTTTGGGGGCCGGTCGAGGTGACTGATGCGGCCGGTAGCGCGGTGGGGGCATTCGAGCCGCGCGGCCTCGCGCGCCGCGGCGGCACGTTGCGCTGGGGCGGACGCGAGTTCGCTCTCCGTCCGGCAGGTAGCTGGCGTGAGCGCTATGCGCTCGCGGTAGGCGACCGCGAGCTCGCCCTCCTCCACGGCAAGGGCTGGGGCCGCCGACCCGTAAAGGTCACCGTTGACGACATGAGTGCGGTGGAGCCGGGCCTGCTGCTCTTTGCTGCGTTCGTCGTTCGAGGGCTTGCCGAGGATGCCCAAGGCGCCGCCGGTGCCGCTGGAGCCGCGGGCTGACCAACCTCGTCCCCGGTATTACGACTACTCAGTAGTTATGAAGCTGTGACGCCTTCCTCGGCCTGACCAAGTTCATCGAGTTCGAGCAGAGTCTCGGGATCGCTCGCAACGTGCTCACCGATCGTCTCAACCGGCTCGTCGAAGAGGGGATCTTCGAGCGCGTGCTCTACCAAGAACGCCCAGCGAGGTACGAGTACCGCCTAACGCAAAAAGGTTCCGACCTATTTACGGCGCTGAACGCGCTGCGGCAGTGGGGCGACCAATACCTGAGCGCCAAGCCGATGCGACTCCTCCGCCGGAAACACGACAAGACACCTGTCATCGCAGCACTCGTTCCCGAAGGAGCGCCCGTTCTCGCCGCACACGAGATCGAGCTCGTACCGGGGCCAGGCTTCCCGCACCACGCCCGCAGGCCGCGCGCGTCGACGAACTAGGGACGCCAGAACCGGTAGAAGGAGTGTCCGCCGTCGCTTAGGTTCGCGGCGGCGACGGCGAGGAAGTCTTCGAGCGCGCGCGCGTTCTCGAGCGTGCCCCCGTAGATCGGATCGAAGCCCGCGTCGCGGATCAGCTGCTCCGTGCGCGCCCGGGCCTCGTCGTCCGCGGCGAAGAGGTTGCCGGGCCGCGGGTCCTGCTCGTCGATCTTGTCGTAGATTCGCGCGAAGTTGAGGTTGAACGACTTCGCGACGGGACCGCGCGTCCGAGCCTTCACCTGGTGCGCGAGCGACGGGAAGGACTCGTCCCGGCCGCCGAACAACCCGTTCGTCGCATCGATGACAACCTTCCCCTCGAGTCCAGTGACCTTCGAGAGCGCGTCGTCGATGGCGCCCGCCGGCACTGCGACGAGCACGACGTCTGCGTCCGACGCGTCACCGCCGTCTTGGCCGAGCTCCGTCACCTCATGCCCGGCGTTCCGCCACCGCGCAGCGAGTCCTCCGCCGACGGGCCCTCTGCCTACGGTCGTGATCCTCATGGCCCGATATTGCCGGACTGTCGTGGGGGGCAGCTCGGGCTGCCTGAAGTCCAGGAGCGACTGAGTGAGGCCCGCGATCGGCAAGGTCGGGTCGTCGACCGGTTCGGGCACCACTAGCTCATCGGCAAGTGGCGCTAGAAGTCCCGCGTGCGCGAGTGTGGGCGCCTCCATGGGAGAGACGCTCGCCTGTGCGAGCGTACTGTCCTTCGGAGTTAGTGGGGGTAGAGACAACTCTCTAGCGACATGTCCGAAAGAGCGTCTAGGCAGACAGCGGCCGTCGCGTCATCGTTGACGCGGGGCCGGTTGCGCCTTAGGTCAGCGCCGTTCGACCGAGCGGTGTTCGGGACACCCACCCGGCCACCGCAGTTCTCATCCCGCCCAGCCGGACAGGATGCCGGGTCGGATGACACAGACGCGTCATGGTCGGATGCCCGCCCTCTGTCTAGCCTCTTGACATGAGTTCGGAAGGGCCAGACCTCAGCGCCGTCCGTGAAGCAGCATCTCTGGTTGCGTACGGGCGGGAGAGGCTCGAGGTCGAGATCTGCAAGGCGCGAGCCGCGGGCGCAACGCTCCGGGCTATCGCCGAGGTAGCAGGACTCGCGCACGAGACCGTGCGCAAGATCGCGGGCTAGCGCTCCTAGCCGTCATCCGCAACACCGATCCGCAGCGTCGCGGCTTGGACAGGACACGCCCCCAGGAGGGGCTTAGACAGTGGAGGTTGGACGAATGAAGAAGTATCTGCTTGGGACTCAGGCGGCGGTCGCCGTTGCCTCGTTCCTTCCCTGGGTAAGCGTCCTCGGAATCACCGCCTTGGGGATTCAGGGCGACGGTTCGCTGACGCTCGGGTTCGCAGTGGTCGGCGCCATCCTGGTCGGGCTCGGACGCCCGCGGCGGCCGCGCTTCGCGAAGGGCATTCAGGCGACACTCGCCGGCCTAGTCATGGTGATCGCCGGCTTCCACCTCGGCGCCTTCGCGGCGGGTGGCGTCTACCTCGCAGTTGTCGCGGGACTCGCGTGGCTCGCCCTCGCGCTCATTCCGGCTCGCGTCTTCACGCGGGCAACGGTGAAAAGCGCCTGACGAGCCGGCCAGCCCGGAGCGGCGCACTGCCGTTCCGAATCGAATGACCAAGTAGCCGCATGCCCACAACCACCCGAAGCAACAACCGACCCGTTGCCCCGCAGAAGCGTCCTGGGGCCATGACACCGAAGGGGAGTGCCGTCCGGATGAAGGTCCGTCTATACCGCTGGCGCCGCCAGCTCGTTTTTATCTCCGTCGCCGTGGCCGCGTTGACAGTCACCGCGGTCGCACAAGCCGAGCCGTGGGACGGCGGACTCAGCGTCCGCTCCAACGTGGAGCAGAAGCTCGTCGAGGTCGGCGCCACCTACCCGAACTCCGGGGGCCGCTTCGATTACGTCTGCGTCGACCCGGCGAACTGGGCGATGTTCGGCTCGAAGCTCGCGTTCGACCCCACCTACACCTGGGGATTCGTCAGCCCGCGCATCTCCACTACCCAGACATTTCTGTCCCCGCAGGCGTGCAAGGGAATCGAGCGCGTGATCGCCGGAAAGATCGGGTCGAAGCAATGCCAGACCGGCGAGACACCCGTGTACGGAACCGTCGTCAAGCAGCAGCCGTACTGGACGAACGTCCGCCGCAAGGTGAGCGAGTGGAAGCGTGTCACCGTCGTGAAGAACGGGGTGCGTACGCAGGTGCGGAAGCGGGTCACGCGCTGGAAGACGGTTCGGGTCAAGCGAACCCGTGAGGTCTTCGTCCAGGAACAGACCGGCAGCGAGCCCGTCTACGCGACCTGCACCGACTGGCAGCGAGTGCTGTTCGGCGCTCAGACTGCACCGCACGAGACGATGCACCTGCTCGGCGTCCACGACGAAAGCCTCGCCGAGTGCTACGGCATGCAGGACCTCGCCTACTGGGTGTACAAGCTCTCCGGCGACGCCGCCTTCGCCAAGGAGGCTGCCCTGGACTACTGGGCCGATTACCAGGCAACCCGGCCGGGCACCCCGTACGGCAACCCCGGCTGCTACGCAGGCGGGCCGCTCGACCTGTCACCCACCGATGGTCAGTGGCCCATGCATGCGACGTAGGCCCCCGCGTCTAGCGGCTAACACCGTCGTTTCCTCGACCGCTTGCGGCCCCTCCTCGGGGCCGCTTGCCACGCTTAGCGGAACGTTCCGCTCGTCTCGGCAAGCGGCGATGTGACGCGGACACCGTCTGAGCGTTCCACCTCGGCCGCGCCCCTAGCTTTCCGCAGCCCGGAAGACCTCCTTCATCAGCCCATTGAAGGCCTCGTCCGTCGCCACGCGTGCGAAGTAGGCGGCGCGAACGACCTCGATCCAGTCCTCCGCGATGAGCGCCACACGCGCATGCTCGATCAGCTCGGCGGCCTCCTCGAGCTCGACCTCGACGGCATTCGCGATGGCGTGGGGCATGAAGGCCTCCTCCGTTGACGGGGGGCGCACTCCTCACCCGGCGCGGAGTCTACGTCGCCGCTATCGACGGCTCGACGCGCCGCACCAGAACCGGAACAACCCCGTACTCCGGTCGCGCTCGCAGCACCGCCTCGACGCGGTACGTCTGAAGCTCGTCGGCTACCAGGTCGCCGGCCTCGACGGGCGGCGGCGCGTGAACGATGCCGAGCCCGTTCGTGGTCTCGTAGTCGCGTAGGAACACGCGGGTTCCGAGCTGCCCGATCCCAGGTCGTATCACCTGGAAAGCGTGCCTACCCGGGCGGGGTGCGGCTAGACGGCCTCGAGGGGACGTGTCTCCCATGCCACACCCGTGCCACATGAGAACGGCATTCGACGACGTCAACGACGTCTACAACGGCTTAGGTAAGCGAAATCGGCTCAGGCAAAAGGGGCGTCTACATGCCCATCGCGTGGTAGCCCGAGTCGACGTAGAGCGTCGTCGCCGTCAGGTTCCGCGCCTCGTCCGAGAGGAGGTACGCGGCAGCCGCGCCGACGTCGTCCGCGTCGATGTGGCGGTGGAGCGGGGCGCGCTCCTCGACGAGCGCCTCCATGGTCGTGAAGCCGGCGATCGAGCGCGCGGCGAGCGTCCGCACGGGCCCGGCGGAGATCGCGTTCACTCGGATGTTCTTCTGCCCGAGATCCCACGCCAGATAGCGAACGGACGCGTCGAGCGCGGACTTCGCGACGCCCATCACGTTGTAGTGGGGCACCGTGCGCTCACCGCCGAGGTAGGTCATCGTCATGATCGAGCCCCCGCCACGCGATTCCATGAGCGGTTCCGCGGCCCGCGCGCAGGCGACGAGCGAGTAGGCGCTCACGTCGAGCGCGAGCCAGAAACGGTCGCGCGGAGTGTCCGTGAAGCGGCCCTCGAGATCCTCGGCAGCGGCGAAGGCGACCGAGTGGACGAGCAGGTCGAGTCCGCCGCCGAAGGCCTCTCCCACTTCCGAGAAGACGCGTGCGACGTCCTCGTCCGAACGCACGTCGCACTCGGTGACGAGTGGGCTCGAGACGCTCTCGGCGAGCTCCTTCACGTTCTTCTCGATCCGCTCGCCCTGGTACGTGAACGCGAGCGCCGCGCCCTCGTCGGCGAGGCGCTTCGCGATCGCCCAGGCGATCGAGCGCTTGTTCGCGACGCCCAGAACGAGGGCCTGTTTGCCTTCGAAGCGGCCTGCCACGCCCGGAGCCTAAACGGATAGGGTCACGCGTCGATGAGCAACGGTCGGGTCGCGGTGGTGACGGGAGCCTCGTCGGGCATCGGGGAGGCGATCGCCCGCGAGCTCGCTGAACGGGGCTGGCAGTGCGTGCTCCTGGCGCGCCGGCAGGACCGGCTCGAGGCCCTCGTCGGCGAGATCGGCGGCGAGTGGGAGGTCTGCGACGTCTCCGACCGGGCGCAGGTGGACGCGGTCGCCGCACGGATCGTCGAACGGCACCCGGCCGTTCACCTGCTCGTGAACAACGCAGGGATACCGGCGAGGGGCAGCTTCCTCGAGATCGAGCCGGAAAAGGTCGAGCAGGTCATGGCGGTCAACTACCTCGGCGGCGTCTGGTGTCTCCGCGCGTTCGAGCCTGGACTGCGAGCCGCCGCAGCCGACGGCGAAGCGCACGTCGTCAACATGGTCTCGGTCGCCGGCACGGTCGCCTTCGCGCCTGCCGGCGCCTACGCGGCCGCCAAGCACGCCCAGCTCGCGTTCTCCCGTTCGACGACCGCTTTGCTCCGCGGCGCGGGCATCCGGGTGCATACGGTGATGCCAGGCTTCGTCGAGACCGAGGGGTTCCCGCAGCGCACGAAGCTCCGAAGTCGTCTCCTTCGCAGGTTCGTGATCGAAGCCGAGGACGTCGCAACCGCTGTCGTCTCGGCCGTCGAGAAGAACAAGCGTGAGCTGACGATTCCGTGGTTTCCGTACCGCTTCGTGTCCATCGCCCAGGCGCTCTTCCCCGGCCTCGTCGCCGGCGCTGCCTCGCGCTCGACCACGCATCGCGACGAGCGCTAGCCGGGCGCCGGCTTGCGGGCGACGTACCAACCGACCTCGACGTCGTACAACGCGCTCGGCGCGAGACCGCGGATGCGGACTCGCGCCTCCTCCGGCACCTGGTTGAGCTCGAGGCGCTGCTCGAGGTCGATGCGCTCGCGCGCGACCTCCGACGAGAGAAGAACGAGGTCGTTGGCGTCGAGGAAGCCGCGGATGTCCGCGTCCGGGAGGAGCCGCGTGTGGCTCGGGTCGCGAAGCCGCTCGAACCGGTCGAGCTCGAGGCTGCGGAGAGGGTCCACCGAGCCGAGCTGATCGACGATCAGCAGCCGGCCGCCAGGGCGGGTGACACGAGCGAGTTCCGAGACCGCCAGCTCCGGGCGGCGGACGTGGTGCAGGATCCGCAGGCAGGCCGCGATATCGAAGGACCCGTACTCGAACGGAAGCGACATCGCGTCTCCCTCGACGAACCGGACGTTCTCGGGTGCGAGCGCACGTGCTGCCTCGAGGTAGTCCGAGCGCAGGTCGACACCCACGACCTCGCCCACGTGCTCGGCGAGCGCGAAGGCGAGCGCTCCCGTGCCGCACCCGGAGTCGAGTGCCACCTCCGAGCCGGAGAAGGGCCCGAGCAGCCGCCGGATCCGGTCGGACAGGTCGGACGCGCGCTCCTCCTGGAGCGCGAGCCGGAGCTCGACGGTCACGCGGTGCCCCCGCCCACGAGACGGCGAGCGAGGTCGAGCGCTTCCTCGCGCGTCGAGATCGTCCCCACTGCCCGCTCCTCGTCGATGGCCGCGAGGATACGCCCGATCTCGGGCCCGGGTGGAAGGTCGAGCTCGTCTCCACGCACGAGCGGCTCGACCGGGTCGGCGACGCGCGCCGCCTCCACCTGCCCGGCGAGCTCCGCAGCCCCGACGAACGCGAGGGCATGGAGGGCCCACGGCTCGGTCTGCCTGCGGAAGCGGTGGATCCCACGGACTGACGGGTCGGGGCGGTTCGCGCGCAGCAACGTCCGTGCGTAGCGTGCGAGGTCGCGCGAGATCGGAAGCTTCGACAGGCCCTTCCCGAATACCGCGACGAGCCTGTAGTCCGGGTCGTCCACCGCGTCGACCGGCCCGCTCGAGCGTTCCGCCGAGCGGCTTCGAGCAGCCCGAGCTCGTCGAGCCGGCGGAAGCCCGCCGCGGACAGCCGGCGCAGCTCGCCGAGGATCCGCTCTCCGGCCGACGCGGTGACCAGGTGCGCGGACGCACGGACGAGACCCTCGGTGCGCTCGTCCATGCGAAATCCGAGCTCGTCCTCGAGCCTGGCCGCACGAAGCAGGCGCAGCGGGTCGGCCACGAAGATCCCGTCGGAGACGGCCCGCACGATGCCCCCGTTGAGGTCGTCGAGACCGGCGAAGGGATCGCGCGGGTCTCCGCCCGCCGCCGGGACGGCAACGGCGTTGAAGGTGAAGTCGCGCGTCGCAAGGTCCTCGTCGATGCCGTCGACGAGCGGTGTGAAGTCGATCGTCTCCTCCGCCCCGTCCGCGACCACACGCCAGGCGCCGTGCCGCTCGGACAAAGGGAACGGCGCGCCGCCGAACCGGCCCGCGAACCGCCGAGCCGCGTCCCTCGGGTCGCGGCAGGCGACGTCGAGGTCGATGATCGGCTTGCCGAGGACGGCGTCCCGCACGGCGCCGCCGACGATCCATGCCTCCTCGCCGGCGAGCAGCTCGCGGATGCGCTCGTCGTGCACGGTCATCCCACGACCACCCGGCGCGCCCGCAGGTCGCGCGTGTCGAGCCCGGTTGCGAGCTCGTAGCCGATCGTGCCCGCGACGCGAGCGTGATCCTCGATCAGCACACCGTCGCCGATCAGCGTCACCGGCGTCCCCTCGGGCAGCGCACGGTCGAGGTCGACGGCCAGGGCGTCCATCGAGACGGTGCCCACGACTTTTCTGCGCTCACCATCGACGGCGACTTCCGTCCCGGTGAGATCGCGCCGGAAACCATCGGCGTACCCGACCGGGACGATCCCGATCCACGTCGGCCGCTCGGCGACGAATCTGCGCCCGTAGCCGGTGCTCTCGCCTGCCTCGAGGCGCTTGACGAGCGCGAGGTGCGACTCCCAGCGAAGGGCGGGCTCGAGGCCGTCGTCCTCAGGTCGCGTGCCGAACGGCGAGATGCCGTAGAGCGCGATGCCGCAGCGAACCGCGTCGAACGCGGCCTCGGGGTAGCGGAGCGCCGCGGCGCTGTTCGCGATGTGCCGAACGACGCCGTCGAGGCCGTCCGTCGCCTCCCGAAAGCGTTCGACCTGGAGGCGGGTGAACTCCGGATCCGCTTCGGAGGACGCGAGGTGGCTCATCACCCCGACGACGTCGCGTGTCGGCGACGGCAGCTCCGAGAGCCCCCACCGCCCCATTCCCGTGTCGAGCTTGAGGTGGACGGGGACTCCCTCGGGCACGTCGCCGGTGGCGGCGACGAGTTCGAGCCGAGCGCTGCGAGCCGTCGCGACCTCGTCGGGCGACGCAGGCCCCATGACGAGCACTCGCGCCTCCGGGAGCGCGGACCTCAGCTCGACCGCCTCGGCGAGCGTGGCGACGCAGAGCGTCGTTGCCCCGCCGTCGAGCGCCGCGCGCGCGACGTCGACCGCCCCGTGCCCGTAGCCGTCGGCCTTGACCACCGCCCAGAGCTCGGCGCCGCCGGCAGCACGGCGCAGGGTCGCCGCGTTCCGGCGGACGGCGTTCAGGTCGAGCGTGTAGAGCGAGCGCACCATGCCGCCATTCTCCACGGCGGCGCCGGCTGGTCTACGGGATCTGCGTCTCGCAGCTGCCGTGGAGATTGTCGTTGCCGGGGCCGCCGATGCAGACGTCCGTCCCGCCGTTGCCGATCAGACGGTCGTTTCCAGCGCCGCCGACGAGGCAGTCGTCCCCCGCTCCTCCGGTGAGGGTGTCGTTCCCCGCCGTCCCGAGGCGGAGCGCGTTCTGGCCCCCGCCCCCTCCGCCCCCACTCGTGACGATGGTCAGGTCCAGCGCCGCGCAGGCGGGCGGCTTGAGCTGATTCGCAGTCGGTCTGGCCCCCGCGGTCGAGCCCGCCCGGCTCGAGGGCACGACGTTCGTCGCGGTTGCGACGACCCCCAGCAGCAGGGCGAACGCCGCGACTGCAAGCGCGACCCGGGCGGCACGCCGCAGCGACAGCGCGCTCATCCGGGGAGGACGAGCGTGTCCTCGAGCTCCGGGGAGACCGCCTCGGACGCGATCGACCCCGTCGCGTAGCGGTACACGGTAGAGCCGTCGTCGACGAGGTACACGTGGCCGTCGCCGCGACGCCAGTGGAGGACGATCCGGTCGTGATGCTCTGCGATCCGCGCCAGGCTGTCGAAGTCCGAGACATCCGTCACCCGCGAGGAGTCGACGCCGGGAGGCTGGGCGATCGAGATCATCCTGTCCCCGAACCGGGACGCGATTCGTCCGTGCTCGCCTGTGGTCCGACGGCTGCCGAAGACCGCCGCGGCGAACGCGAGGAGGAACAGCGAGATCACCAGTCCGAGAGCCGCGAGCCTCTGCGCCTGATCGACGGCCAGACCGAGCTCGCCGACGGCCAGGCGTGCGGGCACGTCGATCGTGCCCGGCTCGGCCTTCCTCGCAGAGAGCGCGGGCGAGCCGTCAGCCGGCGCGTCGACCCGCAGGGACACGTCGTCCATGAGAAATCGGATCTGTGGCGCGAACGTCTCGTCGACGCGGTCCGAGCCGACTCGGCCAGAGACCTCGACGCTGGGCTCGATGCGCACCGCGAAGGTCGTGGTGAGCGAGCCGGTGAGGCTCTTCATCTCGTGGGCGATCTTCGCGAGCTCCGCGAGATCGAGGGTGCCCCTCACGGTCACGTCCGAGCCGGTGAAGGCGCTGGACGGCGCGACCTCGAGCCGCCGCACCCAGCCTGCGCCGTCCGAGATTACGGCGGTGATGGAAGCATCACCCGCGAGCTCGTGGGGACGGTCGGCAGTGAACTCGTACGCAAAGGCGACGTCGAGAGACGGGACGAGCTGGAGGAAGGCGGCCTCGCCGGTCCGGACGGCCCCCTCCGGGTACACGTCGCTCGGCTCGACGTCTGCGGTATAGGAAAGCGTCCCTTCGTGGACGCGAGCCTCCTCCACGGTCTGCGCCTCTGAGGTGGACCGCGAGAACGCGACGACCGCGAGGAGTCCGAAGAGCGCCGCGGCGACAAGAGCAGCGGTGAGAACTCCGCGCAGCGCGCCATCGACCTGCGTGCCGGGTGCGACGATCCCGACGGTCTGACGCGTTCGCGTCCGGCGTCTGGCGGTTGCGCCTCCTCCGCCCGCGAACGCGAGCGCAACGAGGACGAAGACCGCGATCGCCGCGTGCAATGGCTCACGCAGCCACTCGACAGCCGAGCCGAGGCGAGGAACCGAGAACCAGAGCGTTCCACCGAGCTCGGCAGCGGTCGGTCGGGCGTCGTCGAGGTACTTGTTGTTGTCGCCCTTGAGGACGAATCGTCCACCCCTGGTCTCACGAACGACCCGGTGGAGCACGTCGACCCCGAGCCGAGGGTCGTGGTAGAGGACGATCTCTCCCTTCTCGGGCTCGCCGGCGACGCGGACGATGGCCAGATCGCCATCCGTGAGCGTCGGCACCATGCTCGAGCCGTCGATGATCGCGTAGCGGGCAGGCCCACCGAGCTGAGCCGGCCCGAGCAGGACCCATCCCGTCACCGCGACGACGGCGACGAGGACGAATGTGAGGACTCGTCTGACGGAGAGGTGGCTCATGCCGGCTCCCGGCTGCGAGCAGGGCGGAGAGCTCGGCTCCCGCCCTGCTCGACATCGGGTTACGAGGTAGCGATCACCCGCAGCTCGTCCGCCGAGAGCACGGTCGGATCGGGCTCGATGTCGCAGCTCCAGTTGTTGCCACCCGTGTTCGCGCAGGTGGTGTACGTGCCGCTGGCCGCGATGAGCTTCGCCCTGACGGTGCCGGCGGCCGCATCGAGCGTGAATGCAACGCTCTCGATGTTCGCCGGGTTCGTCGCGTCGAGCGTGTACTGGACGTTGGACACCGTGTAGCCGGTGATCGCGCCCGCGCCGTCGCCCGCCTTCGAGCCGGGGACGATGTTCGCGGCTGTGAACGCAAACGTGAAGAGCGAGAGCGCACCAGCAGCGAGGAGAACCAGGATCGTGCGCCGTCGACGACGACGGCGGTCGTTCGGACCAGACATTGCCGCAGCTCCTTGGTTGGGGAAGGGGTCGAATTCACAGTTCGGAGAACCGCGCGATCTCGACCACCCCCCGTCGGGGGTAAATCGTTCGGGTGACTCAGCCGCCGAGGGCGGCCGGGAGCGAGCCGAGCAGGTCGCTCGCGACGAGGCCCGCTCGGTGCGTCGCAAGCTGCGCAGCCCGACCGTGCGCGACCGCGGCGGCGGCGGCGGCGAGCTGCGGCTCGACGCCCTTCGCGAGGAAGGAGGCGACGACGCCCGTGAGCACGTCGCCGGTGCCGGCGGTCGCCAACGAAGGCGGGCCGAAGTCGGACACGATCACGCCCGCTCCCGCTCCCGGGGCGGCAACGATCGTGTCCGCGCCCTTCAGGAGCACGACCGCGCGAAAGCGCTCCGCGGCAGTCCGCGCGGCCTCGAGCCGGTGCGCATCGACCCAGCTCGATTCCCGCTCGAGCAGGCGCGCGAGCTCGCCCGCGTGCGGCGTGAGGACGAGCGGCGCCGAGCGTTCCACGGGCTCGAGCTCGTGCAGGCCGTCGGCGTCGACGACGACGGGGACGTCGAGACGCTCGAGGAGCTCTCGCACGAGCGCACGGCGACCGTCGCCTCGCCCCAACCCCGGGCCGATCGCAACCGCGCCGGCGCGCTCGGCCGCCTGCAGGACCGTCTCGACGGCGTCGTCTTCGGTCCACCCGACCTTCACGGGCTCGAGCGCCAACGTCTCGACGACGGGCAGTGACTCCTGCGGTACGGCGAGCGTGACGTAGCCCGCGTCGGCCCGAAAGGCCGCGAGAGCGGTGAGGCAGGCCGCACCGGACATTCCGGGCTGGCCGCCGACGACAACGATGGCGCCGGCCGTGTACTTCGTATCGCCCGCCGATCGGCGCGGGACGACGTCGAGGGTCTCAGCCGTCGCTCGCCGGTGCTCCGTGTCGACGCCGTCGAGCCCGATGTCGGAGACGACGACGCGGCCTGCACGGAACCTGCCAGGACCGACGACGAGACCGAGCTTGAGGGCATGGAAGGTCACGGTGACGTCGGCTTCGACGACGGCGCCCGCGATCTCCCCGGTCGACGCGTCGACGCCGGACGGAAGATCGACGGAGACGACCGGCGCGGAAGCGGCGTTGATCGCCTCGATGAGCGAGGCCGCATCGGGCCTCGGCTCGCCGTGGAAGCCGGTGCCGAACAGCGCGTCCACGACGACGTCGTAGCCGTCGACGTCGGTCGTCTCGTCGGCGACGAGGCCCGCCTCGCTCAGAACACGGGCCGCGACCCGCCCGTCGCCGCCGTTCGACCCCCCACCGCAGACGCAGGCGAAGCGGCGGGCGTCGGGGAATGCCGCTATCGCCTCGCGCGCAACCGCCGTTCCCGCGCGCTCCATGAGCTCGGGAATCGAGTCCGGGTAGTTCGGATAGCGCTCCTCCGCGGCGCGCATCTCGGCGGCGGTGTAGAGCGGCTCGAGCACGGCCGGCTTACTCGCGCGGGACGACGACCGCGATCGCCGCCGCGATCTCCCGGGAGTGGGTCATCGAGAGGTCGATCGCCCCCGCCTGGACTCGCTCCGCGAAGGCAGCGGTGCGACCGGTGAGGCGCACGCTCGGCTTCGGACGGCCGACGATCTCGATCTCCTTCCACGTGAAGTTGACCCCGCAGCCGAGCGCCTTGCCGACCGCCTCCTTGCCGGCGAAGCGCCCGGCGTAGCTCTGAGCCGGATTCGCGCGCGAGTCGCAGTACTCGCGTTCCGCCTCGGTGAAGCAGCGCTCGCGAAAGCCTGCTCTGGTCAGGGCCTGGCGAATGCGCTCGATCTCGATGATGTCGACGCCGACCTTCACGCCCCGAGTCCGCCGGCGAGCTCCTCCTCGAGCAGGGCCGGAAACTGCGCGAGCGACGAGACGACGATGTCCGGCGGAACGTACGCGCTCTCGAGCGACTCGGGCCGGAACTTCCCCGTGCGTACGAGCGCCGTGCGCATTCCGAAGAGCCTCGCGCCGGGAACGTCCTCCTCCGCGTCGTCCGTGACGAGCCACGTGAGCTCGGGCTCGGCATCGAGCGCGTCGAGCGCCGCGGCGAAGTAGGACGGGCTCGGCTTGCCGAGGACGGTTGCCTCGACCCCGGTCGCGTACTCCAGCCCTGCGACGAACGCACCCGCGTCGAGTAGCGGGCCGCGGGCCGTCTGCCACCAGCGGTTCTTGTGCAGGCAGTAGAACGCAGCGCCTGCCTGGATCTCGGAGAAGGCGCGTGCGAGGTTCATGTAGCTGAAGACCTGGTTCGGCTCGAGCGTCTCGTCGCAACCGCCCACGAGGACCGCCTCGGCGTCCTGGCCGACGAGCTCCATGCCGTCGAAGTCCGGGACGACGGCGGCCATGGTGAGCGCGAGGACGCGCTTGCCGTCGAGCTCTCGCGCGGCCGCGCTGGGCGTCGTCTGGAGATCGACGTCGTCGACCTCGAAGCCCATGCGCCGCAACTCCTCGGCTAGGCCGTGGCGCGAGTGCGTCGAGTTGTTCGAGACGAAGCGCAGCGTGTGGCCCGCGCGCCGGAGCGCGCCGACGGCCTCGACGGCTCCCGGGATCGCCTGCCCCGAGACGTGAAGCACGCCGTCGATGTCCAGCAGAATGCACGCCATGGAGCGTGAGTCTATGAGCCGTAGGCTCGACGGAGGCGGTCCAAGAGCGCACGAGCCGGCTTCGCCGGCGCCGGAGCGAGGAATTCGGGTCACGCGCTCCGTCTCCCTGCCGCTCTCCGAGATCGAGCTGCGCGTCTCGCGCTCGAGCGGGCCAGGCGGCCAGCACGCGCAGAAGTCCTCGACTCGCGTCGAGGCCGTGCTCGACGTCGACGCCTCGTCCGCGTTGACGGACGTCCAGAAGCGCCGCGTACTGGAACGGGTCGGGCCGGTTATCCGCGCGGTCGCGCAGGACGAGCGGAGCCAGTCGCGGAACCGAGAGCTCGCAACCGAGCGGCTCGTCGAGAAGCTCCGAGCTGCGCTCGCGGTCCCGCGTAGACGCGTGCCGACCACGCCGACGGCCGGGGCGACCGCGCGCAGGCTCGAGGACAAGCGGCGCCGCGCGCGGACGAAGCAGCTGCGACGGCCTCCGGCCGGCGAGTAACCGCCGTTGGCCTCGTCCGCTCCGGCGTAGGATCGCGCCGATGGACGTGGTCAAGCTGGCAGTGCTTCTCCCGGAGCTTCCAACCGAGCGCACAAGTCTTCTCGACAACCTCGGGCGGGTGCGGCGAGAGGTCGGGCCGCTGACGCCGGACCTCTCCGACGCCCTCGCCGACCACATGAACATCCGGCGGGGCGAGGTGCACGAGGTGGTCTCCTTCTACGAGTTCCTCCAAGTGCCCGTCGACGCCGTACGGGTGTGTACAGGCCCTGTCTGCGACTGCTACGGCGCGCGCGTCGTGCTGGCCGAGCACCCCGACGCGATCGAGGTCGCCTGCCTCGGGCACTGCGATCTCGCGCCCGTGTACACCCGCGGCGACGAGATCGTCCCCGCGGTCACGCACTCGTCCAACGACGGGCCCGCGATCGGGCTCGGAAAGCGCGACGAGACGCTGGACGAGTACGCGGCGCGCGGCGGGCTCGAGCTCCTGCGCGCGCTCCCCGCACCGGACGCGATCGTCGCCGAGCTGAAGTCCGCCGGGATCACGGGCTACGGCGGCGCCGGCTTCCCGACCGGCATCAAGTGGGAGGCCGTCCTGGCCGAACCAGGCCCGCGCTACGTCGTCGTGAACGCCGACGAGGGCGAGCCGGGGACGATCAAGGACCGCTACGTGATGGAGCTCCGTCCGCACCTGTTCCTCGAAGGCGTGCTCGTGGCGATGGGCTTTGCGGAGGCCGAGCACGGCTACATCTACCTCCGCGAGGAGTACGCGACCGCCCGCACGAGGCTCGAGCACGCGATCGCCGAGCTCCGCACAGCCGGGTTCCTGGACGGCCGCACGCTCGAGCTCGTGATCGGAGCGGGCGCATACATCGCGGGCGAGGAGACGGCGATGCTCGAGTCGATGGAGGGACGCCGCGCGATGCCGCGCCTGCGCCCTCCGTTCCCCGCCCAGGTCGGCTACCTCGGACGACCGACGCTGATCAACAACGTCGAGACGCTTGCCCACCTCCCGGCCATCCTCCGGAACGGCGGCGAGTGGTGGGCCGGACTGGGGCGGCGCGACGCTGCTGGCACGCGGCTCTGGTCCGTGTCCGGCGCGGTCGGGAAACCGGGCTGTTACGAGGCCCCGAACGGGATCACGACTCGCGAGCTCGTCGAGGAGCACGCCGGAGGTTTCGTGGGAGACGTCGGCGCAGTCGTTCCCGGCGGCGCCGCGAGCGGCATCCTCCCTCCCGCGGCCTTCGACACGCCGCTGACCCGCGACGCGCTGCGCGAGTACGCGGCCGGCGTGGGCTCGGCCGCGGTGCAGGTGTTTCCTGCCTCCTACTCCCCGCTCCGCCTGCTCGCCGAGACAATGCGCTTCTTCGCCGAGGAGTCGTGCCAGAAGTGCACGCCGTGCCGGATCGGGAACCGGGCGCTCCACCACCTGTGCGAGGAGCTCGAGCACGGCCGCGCGCCGATGAGCAGGGAAAAGCTCGACGAATGGCTCCTGGCGATGGAGAAGACGTCGATCTGCGGTCTCGGCCAGGCGTCGCCCATCCCGGTGCGGAACGCGATGCGCCACTGGCCCGACCTCTTCGCGCCGCTCTCGGACTCAGGCCGCGAGCCCGCGTCTTAACAATCGGTGTCAGACACCGATTGTTAAGTGCGTCGAAATGGCGCCAATCGATCCACGCACACCTGATCCTGAGTTCGCGCTCCGTACCGTGCCTACATGGGACGACCGGCGCGACATTTCGCTCCTGGTGGGATCTACCACCTCTATGCCAGAGGCAGCAACCGGCAGTCGATCTTCACGTTCGATTCCGACCGCATCGACTTCCTCGATTGTCTCGATCGAGTGGTCGGACAGGGCGGACTGAACTGTCTCGCGTACTGCCTCATGGCCAACCACTATCACCTCGTCGTCCAAACAGTCGACGGAGAGATCTCGCGAGCCATGAAGGCGCTCAACGGCCGCTATGCGCTTCGGTTCAACCGGCGCTACCACCGCGACGCGCATGTGTTCAAGAACCGCTTCGGCGCGATTCGACAGGCGAGTGAGCCTCAGCTCCTCTGGACACTCCGGTACACGGTGATGAACCCCGTCCGGAGCGGCCTCTGCGGCGCCCCGGAGGAGTGGGAGTGGAGCAGCTATCGCGCTTCGGCAGGGCTCGAGCGAGCACCGCGATACCTCGACGTCCAAAGGGTCCTGTCGTACTTCGGAGACAGGTCCGATCGGGCCGTGGCCGCATACCAAGCGTTCGTTCGCGGCTTCGTCGGTGTCTGACACCGAAGGTTAAGGGCGGCTGTACAGTGACCGCGATGGTCGAGTTCAGCCTCGACGGACGGACCGTCAGCGCCCCTGAGGGCGAACTGCTCGTCCACGCGGCCGCACGCCACGGCACGTTCATCCCGACGCTGTGCCACGACTCGAAGCTCGACCCCTACGGCGGCTGTCGGATGTGCGTGGTGGACGTCGAGGGCGCGCCTCGGCCCATGCCCGCCTGCGCGACGGGCGTTGTCGAGGGAATGGTCGTCTCCACGAACGGGCCGATCACGGACTTCCAAAAGACCCTGACCGAGATGCTCCTCTCCGAGCACCTGAATGCGTCCCCCGGGGGCCGCCCGAACGAGCTTCAGGACCTCGCGAACGAGCTCGGCGTCGAGGCTCCGCTCGTCCTCCCCGACGCGAAGCGCGAGGAGTACGACGATCGCAACCAGCTCATGGGCTACGACCCGGACGCGTGCATCCTCTGCAACCGCTGCGTCCGCTACACGCAGGAGGTCATGCAGTGCTCGGCGCTCACGCTCGAGGGCCGCGGTGGGCATTCGCGGATCGTCCCGACCTGGGGTCTCTCCTGGCTCGACACCGAGTGCGAGCTCTGCGGCGGCTGCCTCTCCGTGTGCCCCACCGGCGCGATCTACGAGAAGTTCGAGGAGGGGACGAAGACGCCTGAGCGGCAGCTCGAGCAGGTGCGGACGACGTGCACCTTCTGTGGCGTCGGCTGCCAGATCGACCTGAACCTCGATCCCGAGACGAAGCACATCGTCAAGGTCACCTCGAAGGACGAGTACCTCCCGAACGAAGGGAACCTCTGCGTCAAGGGACGCTTCGCCTTCAACTTCGTCCACCACCCGGACCGGCTCACGCAGCCGCTCGTCCGCGGCGAGGACGGCGAGCTGCACCCGACCACCTGGGAGCACGCGCTCGAGACCGCCGCGGCCGGTCTCGAGGGAGTCATCGACCGCCACGGGGCGCAGTCCGTGGGCTTCCTCTCGTCGGCCCGCCTGACGAACGAGGAGAACTACCTCATCCAGAAGCTCGCGCGCACAGTGGTCGGGACGAACTCCGTCCACTCGTGCGAGTCGACCTGACACGCTCCCACTCTTTACGGCCTGGTCAGGTCGTTGGGCAGAGGAGCGAGCAGCAATTCCATCCCGGAGATCGAGAACGCGCGCTTCCTCTTCGTCATCGGCTCCAACACGACCGAGGCACATCCGGTGCTCGCCCTGCGGATCAAGAAGGCGGTCCGCGATGGCGCCACCCTCGTCGTCGCCGATCCGCGGAAGATCTGGCTGACGAAGCTCGCGAAGCGCCACCTCCAGCTCCGTCCCGGGACGGACGTATGGCTGATCAACGCGATGCTGCACACGATCCTGACCGAGGGACTCCAGAACGACGAGTACATCGCCCAGTTCACGGACGACTTCGAGGCGATGCGCGAGGTCGTACTGCGGTACCCGCCCGAGGAGGCCGAGAAGGTCACCGGCGTCCCCGCCGACGCCATCCGCGCGACCGCCCGCGAGTACGCAAGCGAGCGGCACGCGGCGATCTTCTACACGCTCGGCATCACGGAACACGCCTGCGGCGTGGACAACATCTGGTCGCTTTCGAACCTCGTGCTCGCGACCGGCCACCTCGGTTACGAGTCGACGGGGCTCAACGCCCTGCGCGGCCAGAACAACGTCCAGGGCCTGAACGACTCGGGCGCGAATCCGAACTACTTGCCCGGCTACCAGTCGGTCGACGACCCGGACATCCGGCGGAGGTTCTCGGAGGCCTGGGGGGCGGAGGTGCCCGAGCGTGCCGGCTATCGGCTCGACCAGATGATGAGCGGCCTGCACGACGACCGCGTGAAGGCGCTCTACCTCATCGGCGAGAACCCTGCGCAGACCGAGCCGAATGCCCACCACGTCGAGGAAGGACTCGGCAAGCTCGAGTTCCTGATCTCGCAGGACATCTTCCTCCACGACATGACCCGCAAGCACGCGGACGTCGTCTTCCCCGCCTCGAGCTTCGCGGAGAAGGACGGGACGTTCACGAACACCGAGCGGCGGATCAGCCGCGTGCGTGAGGCCGCGCCGCTACCGGGGGGCGCGAAGGGCGACCGCGAGATCGTGATCGAGGTTGCGAGGGCGCTCGGCGCGAACTGGCCCGAGTACCCGGACGCCGAATCGGTCTGGAACGAGCTCGCCGACCTCGCCCCGAACTGGTACGGCGTCCGCTACGACCGGCTCGAGGAGAACGGCATCCAGTGGCCGGTGCCGGAGATCGGCCATCCGGGGACGCCGTTCCTGTACGCGCCGGCGCCTGCACGCGAAGGCGGCCGCGGCAAGTTCTTCCCCGTCGAGTACCAGCGCCCGATCGAGGAGCCCGACTCCGAGTATCCGCTCGTCCTCTCGACCGGCCGCACGCTCTACCACTACAACTCGGCGACGATGACGATGCGCGAGTCCGGGATCACGGACAAGCAGGAGGAGCCGTTCTTCGAGATCCATGCCGACGACGCGTCTGCGCTCGGGCTCGAGTACGGAGACCTGGCGCGGCTCGTCTCGCGGCGCGGGAAGCTCGAGGCGCGCGCCCACATCTCCGACCGCGTCTTCCCGGGTCTCGTCTGGATGGCCCTGCACTTCGCCGAGCAGAAGGTGAACTGGCTTACGCACGATGTCGGCGACCCGCTCATCGGCACGCCGGAGTTCAAGGTCAGCGCCGTGCGGGTCGAGCCCGTGGGCGCAGGCCTCGCCCCGGCCGCGCAGTGAGCTCGGTCGCGACCGACTCGCTCGCGTTCGAGGCGGTCGAGCCGTACCTGGCCGGACGCTTTGGACAGCCGTACCGGTACGAGGCCGAGTGCGAGTCGACCCAGCAGCTCCTGCTCGGGTCCGGCCTCCCCGAGGGCGCGGTCGCGGTCGCCGAGCACCAGACGGCCGGTCGCGGACGGCTCGGCCGGCAGTGGAGTGCGCCTCCCGGATCCTCGATCCTCGCCTCGCTCCTGCTCCAGCCGCCGGAGCGACGGAAGCTTCCCGAGCTCTCGCTCGTCGCGGCCGTCGGAGTTGCCGCAGCCGTCGAGACGGCGACCGGGCTCTCGGCCCAGATCAAGTGGCCGAACGACGTCATGCTCAACCGGCGGAAGGTCGCCGGGATCCTCGCGGAGGTCTCGGGCGCGACCGTCGTCGTCGGGATGGGGCTGAACGTCAACCAGTCGCGCGAGGAGCTCCCGACGGACCCGACCGTCCCGGCCGGCTCGCTCCGGACCCTGACCGGCAACGTCTACGACCGGGCCGTGCTGCTCGGCTGGCTGCTGACTTTCCTCGAGCAGGCATACGACCGCTGGCGCGCGGACGGGCTCGACGGCGTCTACGGAGAGCTCGGCGCGCGTGACTTCTTGCGCGGGAGGCGAGTCACGGTCGACGGCGAGGCTGCGACCGCGGTCCAGATCCTCCGCGACGGCCGCCTCGAGGTCGAGACCGACGCGGGCGAGATCCGCGCGCTCGAATCGGGCGAGGTTCGCTACGACGCCTAGGGCGAGATATATCTCGCCCCTACGACCTAGCCGCGGTCGCCGAGGGCGTTGGCGACGATCCAGATGATGATCCCGACGACCCAGACCGCCGTGATCGCCCAGCGTGGGAAGCGGCTGCGCGGCTCCTCCTCGCCGTCGGCGTCCCCGGCCTCCGGCTCGAACGTCTCGGCGGTGGGCATTCCCGTCTCGTAGGGCTGAGGCTCGAAGGTCTCCGGCTCGAAGACCTCGTGCTCGAAGACGGGCTGCGCCTCCTCCAGCGCGGTAGGAACCTCCTCGACGCTCGCCTGGAGGTCGAACAGGCTCGGCCACTTCCCGCAGCCGGCGCACGCGCGCGCGCCGGGCTCGTTGATCGTGCCGCACTGGGAGCAGCGCCAGGCGTTCTGTGTGCGCGTCATGTCGCTACGACTCCTGCATCCGCATCGTCTCGACGCGGGACCCTACCGCGGGTCCGGCACGACCTCGGCCACGCGGCGCCGCAGGTCGGGGTGGTCGAGCTCCAGCTCGAGGCCGAGGCGACGCGCCGTTTCCTCCTCGACCCCTTGCCAGAGGTCGATGCTCTGCCAGAGGCCGTGCGCCACCTCCCGCACGCTGTAACGGGCGAAGGCGAGCTCGAGCGCGACGAGCGCTCCCGGGTCCGCCCACCGTTCGAGGAAACGGCCGTCGTGCCAGGTCTCGACCGTCGGCTCGACGGCACGGGCGTGCCACGCGAGCAGCGTGACGAACCTCGCCTTCAGATAGCCGTCGAGGCAGCTCGCGGCCATGTACACCTCGCCGCGACGGAGTTTCTTCGCGGCCCAGAGCACGTGGTACCAGAAGTCGTTCGCGAGCTCCGTGAACTCGGCCTGGCTCGGCGGCGGCCCATCCGGCGCAACGCTCGCGGCAAGTTCCTGGAGCGCGGCGCTGACCCCGATCCGGTCGACGAGCACCCGATAGCCGCGGGCGAAGATCTCGGCGACGCCCGGGATCGTGCGCATCAGCTCCACCGCCGTTGGGGGTAGGAGGACGAAGTCGACGTCCTCTCCGGTCTCGTAGAGCACGCGACGCTCGCGGTACCCCGCGGCAAAGGTCGGCTCGAGGAACGTGAGCACGGGCCTGCCGAACTCCGCGACCCAGCCCGCGTCGCCGAAGTACGGCGTCGGGTCGTCGAGGATCAGGACGAGGTCGAGATCGGACCAGCGATCCGCCGGCGCGTCCGAACGGGCCTGCGAGCCGACCACCAGGAGCGCCTGCACATCCTCTCGTTCGTCTGCCCACTCGGCGACCGACGCGGCGAGGAGCTCCATCCGCGTGTTCGCATTCGCGAGCAGGCGCTCGTCGAGCTCGACGACGGACGTGTTCAGTCCGCGCAGCGACAGCTCGCCGTACGCGACGCGCTCCTCGAGCTCCGGAAGCATCGACTTCGTGTAGACGCCCGGCAGTGGGCCGGTCTGCGGGACTCCTTCTGCCTCGAGCAGGCTGCGCAGCATCGCGGAGGTCACGCGCGGGCAGTCGACGGGCAGGAACACGCAGGTGTCGTGAGCCGCGCAGCGCAGACCCGCGACGACGCCGTACGCCGGCGCGCGCTCCTCCACGCCGTCGTCGAGCACCCGGAACGGGACGTCGAGCGCGTCTGCTTCCTTGCCCACGGCGACCACCTCGACGCAGACCTCGGCCAGCAACCTGTGTGCTCGCTCCGCGAGCGTCTCTCCACGGAACCGCGCGAGCGCCTTCGGGGAGCCGAACCGCGACGACGCGCCCCCGAGCAGCAGGATCCCGGTGGCGGGCGAGGCAAGCCTCGCCCCTACGCGATCCGCCACGGCTCCGTGTACACGGTGATGCGGCCCTCGCGGACGAAGCCGCACAGCGTGACTCCGCGGTCGACGGCGAGCTCGATCGCGAGGGACGACGGCGCTCCGACTGCGACGACGATCGGGCAGCCGGCAACGGATGCCTTCTGCACGAGCTCGAAGGAGAGCCGGCCGCTGACGCACAGGACCCGCCGCTCGAGCGGGAGCAGTCCCTCGAGGAACGCCCAGCCGACGACCTTGTCGAGCGCGTTGTGGCGCCCGACGTCCTCGCGCACGCACTCGAGCTCCCCCTCGCCGGTGAAGAGACCGGTCGCGTGCAGCCCGCCGGTTGCGGCGAACGCGCGCTGCGCCTCGCGCAGGCGCTCGGGCAACGAGGACACGAGATCGCGTTCGACACGAAGGTCGCTCGTGACCGGAGGCGCGGCGACCGCGATCGCCTCGATCGCACCCTTCCCACAGACGCCGCAGGACGACGAGGTGTAGAAGTTCCTCCGCAGGCGCTCGCGATCGAACCCGGGCGCCTCGACCTCGACCGTGTTCGCGGCGAGGTCGTCGGGTACGCGTGCGGCGACCGGCTCGAGCCCTTCCGTGAGGCAGAACCCGAGGGCGAGCTCCTCGTCGTGTCCCGGCGTCCGCATCGTGACGGCGACCGGCTCGCCGTCGATCCGGATCTCGAGCGGCTCCTCGACCGCGACGATCTCCTCAGCGTCGCCACCGGGGAGCCGGCGCGCGCGGACCGCCGTCGTGCTGTACGCCGGTGCCTGCGTCTCCTCTCCCCCGTTCACGCGACGGAGGGTAGACGTAGGGGCGAGATATATCTCGCCCCTACACCTGGATTCTCAGGCCGCGACGGCGCAGATCGCGAACACCGTCAGCGACCAGGTCCCCGGGTTCACCTGGATCTCCGCTGCGCGAGCCACATAGGTGTTGTCGTCGCCCGGGTACGACAGCTGGATGGCGACGTTGTCGAGGATGGTGCCGTTCAGGCGCGCACCTCCGCCGAGGAGCCGTTTCCCGGCCGGGCACGGCATCGAAGCCGTTCTCGTGACCGCCGAGCTCGTCGGGCTCGTGACCTCGACCCGCTCGAGCCCACTCACACCCGGCGGCCCAGCGGGGCCTGCCGGCCCGGCGGGCCCCGTTGGACCCGCTGGAAGCTGACCCGGCGCGAAGTCGGACCGGAGTAACGAGCGATTCGCGACCTTCGCCGAGGTCACGGAGCGGTTGCGGAGCTTGGCGTTGGTGACGGCCGCGTTCTTCAGCTGCGCCGTGCCGACGGTGTTTCGGCCGAGCTGGCTCACCGCAGCGACGCTGGTGCCGCCGAGCGCGATGCCGAGCGCGAGGCACGCGACGACCATCGCCGGGGACGGGTGCTTCAGCGAGAAGCTTCGCATTCGAACCTCCTTGGTGTCTTTCGGGGCCCTCGAACGCGGCGACCGTACCAACCGGTCGTGACGGTTCCGTATGAGGTTCGTATGCCGTCCGGAAAGAGCGCGCCTAACGCCGCTTCGCGCTCGCCCGCCGTTCGGCCTCGGTCCTGACGGCAGCGAGCGACGTCTCGACCGTCGCCTCCCACGTGCGCGCGACCGCCGCTCCCCACGCCCGGCCCAGCAGCCAGAGGTCGGTTCCGAGCTCGCCCACGTATTCGAGCTCCGTTCCGTCAGGTGTCTCGTGGAGGACGAACTGCTCGACGACGTGCGGGACCGGGCCACGGACGAGCCTGAAGTGCACCCGGTCCGGCGGCTCGAAGCGAACCGTCTCGAGTGTCGTCGCGGTGAGGCCGTAGGCCTGCGTGTAGTGGGCGGCGAGCACGAGGCCGTCTCCGCGCTCCAGCACCTCGAGCTTCGAGCGCAGCGCGCGCGGCGTTTTGCCGAGGTACGGGCTCGAGACGACATCGAACACGACCTCACGCGGCGCGGCGATCCGGAGCCGGATCGGCCCCAGCGGCCGGTAGCGTCTGCCGACGCCGAGGTCGATCGTCAGCGCGCCGCGGACGACCAGGGCCCAGAGCCCGATTGCCAGTCCAACGAGCCCGACGGCGACGCGAGACCGCATCATCCCGGTTTCACCATGCGACTCGCCCGCCTCCTCCTCGCCGCCGTCGCGGGATACCTGCTCGGCACCGTACCCTCGGCCGACGTCGCCGCGCGGGTCGCCACCGGTGGTCGCGTCGACCTGCGTCGCAGCGGGAGCCGCAACCCGGGAGGGCTGAACGTGTTCCGCGTGCTCGGCCGCACGTCCGGCCGGGCGGTGATCGTCGCGGACGTCGCGAAGGGGTTCACCGGCTGCGCGTGCGGAAACGCGCTCGCGGGAGATCTCGGGGCGCACGTCGCCGGGGTCGGAGCCGTCGTCGGCCATTGCTATCCGCTCTGGAACGGCTTCCAGGGCGGCAAGGGAGTCGCGACGAGCTTCGGCCAGTGCCTCTACACGTTCCCGGCGTACGCACCGGTCGACCTCGCGCTCGGGATCGGGGTCGCGCACGTGCCGGGCGTCAAGCGCCCCGGCCTCGCGACCGTGGTGGTCGCGTCGAGCGCTTGGGTGCTTGCGAGTGTCATCTGGTGGCGGCGTGGGCTTCCGAACTCGTGGGGGCCCCGGCCGACCGCAGCGCTGCCTATCGCCAACGCAGCAACGATCCTCGTGATCGCGTCGCGATTCGCTCGCGCACACCGTCTCGGTCATCCGGACGAGCTCGAGGCTCCACGCTGAAGCGGATCGCGATCTGCACGGACTCGAGCTCGCTGCTCGCGCTCGAGGACGCCGAGCGGCTCGGCATCGAAGTCGTCCCGATCGGGATCGCGCTCGACGGCGAGCCGTTCGACGATCGAAGCGCTTCGGTCGACGACTTCTACGAACGCCTGCGTAGCGGCGCCGCCGCGACGACGTCGCTACCCGGTCCGGCTGCGTTTGCGGCCGCATACGAGCGTGCCGCCGCCCGCGGAGCGCACGAGATGCTGTCGATCCACCTCGACGCCCGCACCTCCGGGACGGTGACAGCGGCCGAGCTCGCTGCGCGAGACGCCCCGCTCCCGGTCCGGGTAGTCGACACGCGCACGGCGAGCTACGGCGTCGGCCTCTGCGTGCGTGCTGCCGCCGAGGTCGTCGTCGAAGGCGGCTCGCTCGAGAGCGCCGCCAATGCGGCGATGCGACTCGCCGGAACGCTCGAGAACGCGTTCGTCGCCCGGCTCGGCTCCGGAGGCCGCGTGCCCGCGTCCGGCTCCTGGGCGCTCCTGACCTTCCGCGACGGCGTGTCGACGCCTATCTCCGAATGCGCGTCCGCATCCGAAGCGGCCGAGGCACTGGCCGCTTTGGTGCCACGCGCCGAGCACCTCTCGGTCGCGGTCGGTCATGCGGCGCGGGACCTCGAGCACGCGGCCGACGAGCTCGCGCGCATGGTCGAGGACGGCGGTCACGCCGTCGAGCGCTACCGCGTCGGTCCGGCCATCGGTGCCCATACGGGGCCGGACAGCTTCGGGCTGTTCTGGTGGCCGGGCTGACAAGAGGGCGAGGCAAGCCTCGCCCGTACGAGGCTTACTCGACGGTGACGGTCTTCGCCAGGTTCCGCGGCTGATCGACGTTCAGCCCGCGGAGGCGCGCGATGCGGTAGGCGAGGAGCTGGAGCGGCACGATCGCGAGCACGACCTGGAGGAAGGCGGGCGTCTTCGGCACGTAGATGACGTCGTCGGCGTGGTGCTGGATGTCCTCGTTCCCGTCTGTCGCGATCGCGATGACGTGCGCGCCGCGCGCGCGGACCTCCTGGATGTTCGAGACGATCTTGTCGTAGACGTGGATGTTCGTCGCGACGACGACGACCGGCGTCTGCTCGTCGAGGAGCGCGATCGGGCCGTGCTTCATCTCGCCGGCCGAGTACGCCTCGGTCGGGATATACGAGATCTCCTTGAGCTTGAGCGCGCCCTCGAGGGCCACGGGCAGCCCGATGTGGCGCCCGAGGTAGAGGAAGAAGTGCGCGTCGTGGTAGCGCTGCGCGATCTCCTCGATTGGATGGTCTCCCTCGAGGAATGCCTGGATCTTCCGCGGGAGCTTGTAGACGTAGTCGAGGATGAACTCGATCTCGCCGGGAGGGAGAGTCTCGCGGAGCTGCGCGAGCTTCAGGGCGATGAGGTAGATGAGCGCGACCTGCGCGGTGAACGTCTTCGAGGAGGCGACGGACATCTCCAGCCCCGCCCGCGTGTAGAGGACGGAGTCGACCTCGCGCGTGATCTGCGAGCCCATCATGTTCGTGATCGCGACGGTACGCGCGCCGAGCTGCCGTGCAAGCGCCAGCGCCGCGATCGTGTCGCGCGTCTCGCCCGACTGCGAGATGCCGATGACGAGCGTCTGCTCGTCGACCACGGGGTTCCGGTAGATCCACTCGCTGGCGATGTCGAACTCGACGGGCACGCGGCCCCATTCCTCGATCACGTAGCGCCCGACGACGCAGGCGTGGTAGGCGGTCCCGCAGGCGACGAGCACGATGCGCTTCAGCCCCTTGAGCTCCTCGTCGGACATGCCGAGGCCCTCGAGGACGAGGCGGCCGTGCCGCACGCGATCTCCGATGGTCTCCGCGACGGCTTCGGGCTGCTCGTGGATCTCCTTGAGCATGAAGGTCTCGTACCCGCCCTTCTCCGCGCCCTCGTCGTCCCAGTCGAGCGTGACCGTGTCGTGCTCCACGATCGCGCCGTCGGTCGTGGAGAACGTCGCACCTTCGGGCGTGATCGCGACGATCTCGCCGTCACCGGGGAACTGGACGATTCGCGTCTCGCGGAGGAACGCCGCCGCGTTCGACGCGAGGAAGCTCTCGCCCTCGCCGAGGCCGACAACGAGCGGCACCTGATGGCGCGCGCCGACGAGGAGACCCGGATGGTCGCGGTGGATGACGACGAACGAGAAATGCCCTTCGAGCTCGGCGAACGCGCGGCGGACCGCCTCCACGAGGTCGCCTTCGTAGTAGCGCTCGACGAGGTGCACGACGGTCTCGGCGTCCGTCTCGGAGGAGAACGTGTGCCCCTCCTCGGCAAGGCTCTCCTTGAGCTCGCGATAGTTCTCGACGATCCCGTTCAGGACGATCGAGAGACGCTCGGGCTCGCAGCCGGCGAGCGGGTGCGCGTTCTCCTCGGTGACTCCGCCGTGCGTCGCCCAGCGAGTGTGGCCGAGCCCCGTCGTCGCGCTCGAATGGTTCGTGCCGGCGCGGTTGCGCAGGTTTCCGAGATTGCCGACGGCCCGCACGTAGTCGAGCCCGTCCTCCTCGAGGAACGCGAGCCCGGACGAGTCGTAGCCCCGGTACTCCAGGCGCTCGAGGCCCTGGAGGAGGATGCTCTTGCACTCACGCGAGCCGACGTATCCGATGATCCCGCACACGCTCTGAGTCTCCTTTCCAGACCCTGTCAGGACAAGGCCTGATCTCTCGCTCAGTTCGCTTCGGTGCCGTGTTCGACCTGCCTGAAAGTCCCCGCAAGAACCCGCTTCTAGAAACGCATAAGAGCCCGGCGACGCCCTCCGTCGGGCTTAGCCGAGCTCCCTGGCAACGAGCGCGGCGATGGTAGCAGAGAAGTGTGCGGCTTCCTCTTCGGTCGGAGCCTCGGCCAGGACGCGAACGAGCGGCTCCGTACCGGAAAACCTGACGAGGACACGACCCTGCTCGCCGAGCGTCGCGTTGACCCGATCGACCTCGTCGGCGACGGCCGAAGGCAGCTCGCCGTCGGCCGGGCGCCGCGAAACACGCACGTTCTCCTTCGCCTGCGGGTAGCGGGTCATCGCCGAGGCCGCCTCGCTCGGCGTCTGGCCGGCGAGGGCGCTGCACAGCGTGAGGGCCGCGGCGAGCCCGTCGCCCGTCACGTGGTCGCGGAGCCAGAGGATGTGACCGGACTGCTCTCCGCCGAGCAGGCCGCCCTCTTCGCGAAGCGCCTCGAGCACGTAGCGGTCGCCGACCGCCGTCGTCACGACGCGGATGCCGTGCTCGTCCATGAGGCGGTGGAACCCGAGGTTCGTCATCACCGTCACTGCGACGAGCTCGACACCGAGGGCCGGGGCCAGGATCGCCAGGATCTGGTCGCCGTCCAGTGTCTGGCCCCGCTCGTCGACCGCGAGCATCCGGTCGCCGTCGCCGTCGAACGCGACTCCGAGATCGGCGCCGGACTCGAGCACCGTGCGGCTCAAGGCAGCCAGATCCGTCGCGCCGCAGTGCGTGTTGATGTTCGTCCCGTCGGGGGCGACACCGATCGCGGTCACCTTCGCGCCGAGCGCGTCGAACGCAGCCGGAGCGAGCTCGAAGAAGGCGCCGTTGGCACAGTCGACGGCGACGTGGAGGCCCGACAGATCCGAGCCGAAACGCTCGACGACGTGGCGCAGATAGCCCTCTCCGGCTCCGTCGAGGCGCTCCACTGAGCCCCCGTTGCGTGCGGGTGAGTCGAAGAGCGCTTCGATCTCCTCTTCCTCGTCGTCGGTGAGCTTGCGCCCCTCCCGATCGAAGATCTTCACGCCGTTGTACTCGGGCGGGTTGTGCGACGCCGAGACCACGGCGCCGAGATCCTGGGCGAGGAGCGCCACTGCCGGCGTCGGCAGGACTCCGGCGAGCACGGCGGTCCCGCCGGCGGAGACGACACCGCGCGTGAGCGCAGCCTCTAGCTCGGGGCCCGACGCACGCGTGTCTCGCCCCACGAGGACGCGGGCGCGGCCCGACCACAGGGTGACAGCCCGGCCGAGACGCTCGACGAGGTCGAGGCTCAGGTCGTCACCGACGATGCCCCGAACGCCGTCCGTACCGAAGTACCGCCGCACGGCCACATCTTGGGCTGTCTGAGGAGAGCGAGCCATCATGCAGCCAAACCATCGAGCCACTTGTGACCGGGCGTCACAAGCCCCGTAGTACCCCGGATCAGCGCTTGCTGAACTGCGGGGCCTTGCGCGCCTTGTGCAGGCCGGCCTTCTTGCGCTCCACGATGCGGGCGTCGCGCGTGAGGAAGCCCTGCCGCTTGAGCGGCACCCGGAGCTCCGGATCGGCCTCCACCAGGGCCCTGGCGACTCCGTGCCGGACGGCACCGGCCTGGCCGGAGATGCCGCCTCCGTGCACGCGGATCCGCAGGTCGTACGTTCCGGCGGCGCCGGCAACCTCGAGCGGTGCGAGCACCATCGTGCGATGGGACGCGCGCGTGAAGTACTCCTCGATGCTGCGGCCGTTGATCCAGCTCTTGCCGTCGCCTGGGCGGAGGATCACGCGGGCGATCGAGGTCTTGCGCTTGCCTGTCCCGCGGTACTGCGCGATCTCGCTCACAGTTCCCGCTCCCGCGCCGGCGAAGCCGGCGCTCCGCTCTTGGGCGGCTCCGTCGAGCCTACGCCGCCAAACTCGAGCTCCTTCGGGGCCTGCGCGGCGTGCGGATGCTCGGGGCCGGCGTAGATCTTCAGCTTCCGCAGCTGCGCGGCGGCCAGTCGGTTCTTGGGGAGCATCCCCTTCACGGCCTTCCGCAGCACCTCGGTCGGGCGCCGCTCGAGCTGCTGGCGCAGCGTCCGTACGCGCAGCCCGCCGGGGTAGCCGGAGTGGCGGTAGTAGAGCTTCGAGTCGAGCTTCGAGCCCGTGACCGCGATCTTCTCGGCGTTCACGACGACGACGAAGTCGCCCGTGTCGACGTGCGGCGTGTACTGCGGCTTGCCCTTGCCGCGGAGCGTGTCCGCGATACGGGTCGCGAGACGGCCGAGCGTCTGGCCCTCGGCATCGACGAGGAACCACTGGCGCTCGATTTCACCCGGCTTGGCCGTATACGTCTTCATCTGGAGAGAAAAAGCGAACCGGCGGTTCGCCGGCGGCGGATTGTAGCGGACGGAGACTGCGTAGGGGACAGACTTCGAGTCTGTCCCCTGCACGTCTCTACGCGGGCTCGAGCGCCTCCGCGGGTGGCCGCCTCCTCGCGAGGGCGATCCACGCGACCGGCACCAGGGCGACGGCCGTGGCCGCGAGCGCGAGCGCGGTCTTGCCCGAGTTCGTGTAGATGAGGCCGCCGACGAGCGCGAGGGCCGCCCCGAGCAGCCCCGAGAGGAGATCGGAGAAGCCGATCAGCCTCCCACGCTCGTGGGGCGCCGCCATGTCCGCCAGCTCGGCTGCGGCCGCGACGTACGACAGGTTCCACCCGAGCCCGAGGAGGAAGAGCGAGAGCGAGAAGCCGGCGAGGTCCTCCGTCCAGACGAGGAGCGTGGTCGAGGACGCCATGATCGCAAGGCCGCCGATCTCGCAGCGCCGCCGCCCGATCCGGTCGATGACGTTCCCGACCACGAGGACGAGCGCGTACATCCCCACGATGTGCACCGCGATGACGGTGAAGACGTCCGCCTGATGGTGCCCGTGGTCGACCATCACGTAGCCGGTGAGGTTCATCACGGCGACCATGACGGCGAAGCTCGTGAACGCGGCGACGAGCGCCCACACGACGCCGGGGCGATGCAGGATCTCGCCGAGCGGCGCACGGGGCCCGTCCGGCGGACGGCTGCCGCCCAGCGCGTACGCGATCTTCTGGGGATCAGGCCTCACGAACAGCACGATCGCGAGGCCGACGAGCATGATCAATCCGCCTGTGAGCCACGGCACCACGAGCGCATCCGCGTCGAGGTCCCTGCCCGCGAACAGCGGCCTGAAGACGAGCGGGCCGAGCACCGCGCCGAAGAGCGAGCCGGAGAGGACGTAGGAGATCCCGCGGGCGCGGCGCTCCGGCGGATACATGTCCGCTCCGGCCGCCCGGGAGAGGAGAACCGTCCCCGACGAGGCGCCGACCATCGCGAATCCGAGACCGACGAGAAGGCCGGACTCGACGGCGCAGCCGAGCGCGGTCGTCGCGCAGGCCGCCGCGCCGAGTACGAAGCCTCCGGCGATGACCGGTACTCGCCCGAACCGGTCCATCAGCCGGCCGGCAGGCAGCGCGGCGAGCGCTCCCGCGACCAGGAAGATCGCCGGCCCGAGGCCGAGGATGCCCTCGACGCCGGTGACGAGCACGAGCGTCAGCGTCGAGACGGCCACGACGAGCTGAACGGTTCCCGACAGCGCCACGAGGCAGGACGCCAGGAGCACGGTGTTCCGGACGACCGGGAACTCGCTCACGCGGGCAATTCAACCAGCGCGGGCCGGAACGCCTGCGCTCCTGTGTTCCTAACGCAGGTCGTCGATCGACGCGGTCGCCACGATCCCCTCGACGCTGCGCGCCAGCTCCGCGTCCAGGGTCACGAACGCATCTGCCTGCAGCTGTGTGAGCGCGATGTATTCGGCGTCGTAGGTCGAGGCCCAGCCCAGCTGATCCGCCACCTCCCAGGCTCGGCGCCTCAGCACGGCGTCGCCGAGGAGCCGGATCCGCATCCTCCCGACGCGGGCGAGGCGGTCGCGCGCGACGTCGGCCGGGATCTCGCCCCGCTGGACGGCCTCGTGCAGTGCCGACAGCGTTTGGGAGCGAAGGAGCGTCGGTGCGAGGAGCTCGTGCTGGTCTGCGACGTCTACCTCCTCGCTCGCCAGGTGGAGGACGGCACTGGCGTCGACGACGAACCTGGTCATCGGGCAGCCACATTAGCCACGGACAGCTCGTCCACGAATGGCCGAGCCGTTACCATGGCTGCAGCGTAAGGGGAGCTCGGGGCAACCGGGCTGAGAGGGCGGACGAAGCGCGCCGCCGACCCGAGAACCTGATCTGGGTAATACCAGCGGAGGCAGCGCATGACGAACGAGCTGGTGGTGGTGGTCGCGGGGGGAACCCCTGCCCGAGCGGAGGCCGCTCTCGATATCCCACCCGGGACGCCCGTGATCGCCGCGGACGGTGGGCTCGACAACGCTCACGCGCTCGGTCTCGTCGCGACGACCGCGATCGGGGACTTCGACTCCGTGTCGTCCTCCGCGCTCGAGACCGCCTCCGTTCGAGGGGTCGACATCGTGCGCCACTCCGAGGCGAAGGACGCGACCGACCTCGAGCTCGCCCTCGACGCGGCGCTCGCCCTGCGACCGGCGGCCATCCGGGTCCTCGCCGGCGACGGCGGCCGACTCGACCACCTGCTCGCGGCACTCGTCCTGCTCGGGTCCACGAAGTACGCGGAGGTGGAGGTCGACGCCACCTTCGGCGCGGCGCGCGTCCACGTCATCCGCGGCGAGCGGGCGCTCGCCGGCACGGCGGGAGAGGTCGTCTCGCTGCTGCCGCTCCACGGCCCGGCGGGCGGCGTGACGACGGAAGGGCTCGAGTACCCGCTTCGAGGAGAGACGCTCGAGCCGGGCTCGAGCCGCGGCGTGTCGAACGTGTTCGTCGGCCGCGAGGCGCGCGTGCGCGTGGAGCGTGGCGTGCTGCTCGCGATCGTTCCCGGCGACGAGGAGAGTGCCTAGTGTCAATTTGGCACAAGGTGTGGACAAGCGCGCTCGCGATCGCGGTCGTGCTCGCGGTCGCTGCCTGCGGCGGGAACGGCGATGCACCCACCGAGGTCGTGCTCGTGACGCACGACTCCTTCGTCATGTCCGACGGGGCCAAGGCCGAGTTCGAGCGCGAGAGCGGTCTGAAGCTCCGGATCCTCCAGTCCGGTGATGCGGGAGAGGTGGTCACGAAGGCGCTGCTCACGGCCGGCAACCCCCAGGGGGACGTGCTCTTCGGCGTCGACTCGAATCTCGTGTCCCGGGCGCTCGAGGGCGAGCTCTTCGAGAGCTACGCGTCGCCCGGCCTCGAAACGGTTGAGGAGCGCTACGTCCTCGACCCCGAACACCGCGTCACGCCGATCGACCACGGCGAGGTCTGTCTGAACTACGACAAGGCCGAGCTCGCCGAGCGCGGAATCGACCCGCCGTCCTCGCTCGACGACCTCGTGCAGCCGGCCTATGCCGACCTCCTCGTGGTCGAGAACCCGGCCACGTCCACGCCGGGCCTGGCGTTCATGCTCGCGACGGTCGCCCGCTACGGCGACGGCGAGGAGTGGGAGCGGTACTGGCGCGCGCTCCGCGAGAACGGCCTGCTCGTCGTGGACGGCTGGGAGGAGGCCTACAACGTCCGCTTCTCCGGGTCGGCCGGGAAGGGCGACCGGCCGATCGTCGTCTCCTATGCCTCGAGCCCGCCTGCCGAGGTGATCTTCCGCGAGCCGGAGCCGCGCGTCGCCCCTACCGGCGTGGTCGAGGCGAGCTGCTTCCTCCAGATCGAGTTCGCCGGCGTCCTGCGCGGCGCCCGGAACGAGAGCGGGGCCGAGAAGCTGGTCGACTTCCTCGCTCTCGAAGCGCTTCCAGGAGGAGATCCCGCTCTCGATGTTCGTGTTCCCGGTGAACCGGGACGCCGTGCTTCCGCCCGCGTTCGAGGAGCACGCGGTCGTTCCGCAGGACCCGCTGGAGCTCGCTCCCGAGCAGATCGAGGCGAACCGCGAGCGGTGGGTGGACGAGTGGACCCGCATCGTCGTCCGCTGAGCGCACGCGCCTGGTCGCTCCTCGCGTACGGCCTTCCGCTCGCGTTCCTCGCAGTCTTCTTCGTCTTCCCGCTCACGGCGGTCGTCGGGCGCGGCCTGTCGTCGGAGGGCGGGCAGTCGGCGCTCGACGTGCTCGCGGACCCGGTGACGCGCGACGTGCTCTGGTTCACGGTCTGGCTGGCCGCCGTTTCGACCGTGCTCACGGTCGCGGCTGCGCTGCCCGCCTCGTACGTCCTCGGCCGGTACGACTTCCGGGGCCGGAGTGTCGTCCGCGCACTCGTGGTCGTGCCGTTCGTCCTGCCGACCGTCGTCGTCGCGCTCGCGCTCCTCGCCGTCCTTCCCGAGCGGCTCGAGCGCGGGTCGTGGGCGATCCTCATCGCACACGTGTTCTTCAACGTCGCCGTCGTGGTCCGCATCGTCGGGACGTTCTGGGCCGGTCTCGATCCGCGGAACACGGAGGCGGCATCCACGCTGGGCGCCGGCCCCTGGCGGCGGCTGCGGGAGGTGACGCTCCCGCTGCTTGCTCCGTCGCTCACCGCGGCGGCCGCGATCGTCTTCCTCTTCTCGTTTACCTCGTTCGGCGTCGTGCTGATCCTCGGCGGCCCGGGCTACGCGACGCTCGAGGTGGAGATCTACTCGCAGGCCGTTCGGGCGTTCGACCTGCACGCGGCCGCGGTGCTCTCGGTCGTGCAGCTCCTCTGCGTCGGCCTGACCGTCGCGGTCGCATTGCGGTTCGAGCGGCGACTCGCGGTCGCGGGCGGCGTCCGGCGCGAGCAGGACGTCCTGCGACGGCCCCGGACACCGCGCGAGAAGGCCGTCGTCACGGCGAGCCTCGGCTCCCTGGCCGTTTTCCTCGGCTTGCCGCTCGCCGCCGTCGTCGAGCGCTCGCTCGCGGTGGGCGACGGTCACGGGCTGGAGGCGTACCGCGCGCTGACCCGGTCGACGACCTCGCTGCTCGTGGAGCCCTGGCACGCGATCCTGAACTCGCTCGTCTACGCGGCCGGAGCGACGGCGATCGCCGTTGTCGTGGGCGGCCTGGCCTCGTTCGCCGTGGCAGGCCGAGCGGGAGGAAGGCTCCTCGACGGCCTCCTCATGCTCCCGCTCGGCGCGTCGGCCGTGATGCTCGGCTTCGGGTTCGTCATCGCGTTCGACGAGGGCTGGTACGACTTCCGGTCCGCACCGTGGCTCGTGCCGGTCGTTCAGGCGCTCGTCGCGATCCCGTTCGTCGTGCGCATCGTCGTGCCGACCCTGCGGGCGATCGACGTCCGGCAGCGAGAGGCCGCCGCGCTGCTCGGCGCCTCGCCGCGAAAGGTTCGTCGCGAGATCGACCTGCGAATTGCGGCGAGAGCGCTCACGGTCGCGGCGGGGTTCGCGTTCGCGATCTCGCTCGGCGAGTTCGGTGCGACGGTTTTCCTCGCGCGGCCCGACAACCCCACGCTTCCCGTCGCGATCTTCCGGTTCTTCAGCCGTCCGGGCGAGCTGAATCTCGCGCAGGCATACGCACTCGCGGTGATCCTCATGGCAGTCGCCGCGATCGCCATCCTGCTCGTCGAGCGGGCGGGTCGCCGGCGCTTCGGGGGGTTCTGATGCTCGAGGTCGAGGACGTCTTGGTTCGCTTCGGGGAGAAAGCCGCTGTGGACGGCGTATCGCTCGAGGTCGCGGACGGTGAGGTCGTCGGAGTCCTCGGGCCGAGCGGCTCGGGCAAGAGCACGGTGCTGCGCGTGATCGCCGGGCTCCAGCGACCGGACAGTGGTCGCGTCCGGCTCGACGGGCAAGACCTGGCCCAGGTTCCCGCCCCACCGGCGCGGCATCGGCATGGTGTTCCAGGATCATGCGCTCTTCGATCACCTCGACGTGCGGGGAAACGTCGCCTTCGGGCTGCGCATGCGCGGAGACGCCTCCGGTGAGATCGAGCAGCGCGTTCGGGAGCTGCTCGGGCTCGTCGGCCTCTCGGGATTCGAGCGGCGCTCGGTCGCGACGCTGTCCGGAGGAGAGCAGCAGCGGGTCGCGCTCGCACGCGCGCTCGCGCCGGAGCCGCGCGTCCTCCTCCTCGACGAGCCCCTCGGGTCGCTCGACCGCAGGCTCCGCGACCGGCTGCTGGACGACCTCGAGACGCTCTTCGCGGAGCTGAACGTGACCGCGCTCTACGTCACGCACGACCAGGGGGAGGCCTTCGCGCTCGGCGACCGCGTCGCCGTCATGCGGCATGGCCGCATCGTCCAGGTGGGCACGCCCGACGAGGTCTGGGCCCGTCCGGCGGACGGCGACGTCGCGAGCTTCCTCGGGCAGTCGGTGCGCGACGGAACGGCGATCCGTCCGGAGTCGGTAGCGGTTCGCGCCGCGGCCGACGGCGAGCCGGGCGACGGTGTCGTCGAGTCCGCGGTCCGTTCAGGCCCGACGGTCCGGCTCGTGCTCCGCCTCGACGACGGGAGTACGCTCGAGGCTGCGATGACCGCGCTCGACCATCCTCAGCCAGGGGATCGGGTCGTCGTGACGATCGATCCCGGCGGAGTCGTCGCGCTCGCGGAGGACGCGGCTCCGTGAGCCGCGTCCAGTCCGACCCCGCACTCGTCCATGCTGAGACGGGCTGGGCCGAGCTCGCCGCGGCTCATTGGGAGGCGGCGAAGACCGAGTTCGCCGCGGCGCTCGCGGAACGCGAGACCGCCGAGAGCTGTGAAGGCCTCAGCTGGGCCGCGTGGTGGCTCGACGACGGGCCGAATGTGTTCGATGCCCGAGAGCGCGCGTACCGGCTCTACCGCTCACGAGGAGACGTGGCCGACGCGGCGCGGATGGCGACCTGGCTCGCAGTCGACGAGCTCGACTTCCGCGGTGCGGTTGCAGTCGCGAGCGGATGGCTCCGCCGCGCGCATCGGCTACTCGATCCGCTCGAGTCCGGCCCGGCTCATGGTTGGCTCGCGTTTCAGGAGGGCTATCTCGCGCACGCGGCCGGCGACACGGACACCGCCCGCCGGCACGCGGTGGCAGCGGCGGACATCGGGCGGCGGGACGGCGTACCCGACCTCGAGATGCTCGGGCTCGCGCTCGAGGGCGCGGCACTCGTCGCGTGCGCGGAGGTCGAACCGGGAATGGATCGCCTCGACGAGGCGACGACGATCGCGCTCGCGGGCGAAGCGTCGGTCCCCATCTCGAGCGCCTGGGCGTGCTGCTTCCTCGTCTCCGCGTGTATGTCGGTGCGCGACCTCGAGCGTGCGGTCGCCTGGTGCGACCGGATCGCCGAGTTCGCCGACCGGTACGGGAGCCGGTACATGCTCGCGTTCTGTCGCGCCGAGTACGGCGCGGTCAAGGTCGGGCGAGGGCGCTGGCAGGACGCCGAGGCGATGCTCGAGGCGGCGATCGAGGACTTCGGCCGCTCACGGCCGGCCTGGGTGTCGGGACCTCTCGTCGGCCTCGCGGAGCTCCGATGCCGCCAGGGGCGGTACGAGGATGCTCTGGGCCTCCTCGAACGAGCCGGCACGTCGTCCGACGCGCAGCTCTGTCATGCCCGTGTCGCCCTCGACCGGGGGAACGCAGCACGAGCCGTCGAGCTTCTCGAACGCACTCTTCGTCGCATAGCGGTGGAGCGACGGCTCTCGCGCGCGCCCGCACTCGAGCTCCTCGTCCACGCCCAGGTCGCCTGCGGGGGGCTCGACGAGGCTGCGGCCCCGCTCGACGAGCTGCAGTCGACCGCGGCCGCCATCGGGACACCACTCCTGCGGGCGGGAGCGGACCTCGCCGCCGGCGTGCTCGCAGCCGCCCGCGACGATCACGCTGGCGCTCGCCCGCTCCTCGAGGCTGCGATCGACGTGTTCGACGAATGTGGCACCCCGTTCGAAGGCGCACGGGCAAGGCTCGAGCTCGCGACTACACTCGCCGCGCTCGGCAGTGCCGAGACCGCGAAGCAGGAGGGGTCCGCGGCGCTCGAACGCCTCCTCGAGCTGGGAGTGAGCATCGACGCCGTGCCAGCGAAGAGGTCCCGGGCCGACGCGGCTGCAACCGAAGCGCCGCTCGCCGGAGTTACACCGCGCGAGCGAGACGTCCTGCGACTGCTCGCCGACGGGCTCACGAACCGGCAGATTGCGGAGCGCCTCGTCGTGAGCGAGCACACCGTCCACCGCCATGTGACGAACATCCTCCGCAAGCTCGAGGCGCCCTCGCGGGCGGCCGCGGCTGCCTACGCGGTTCGCTCCGGTCTCGCAGAGAGCGACTAGCCAGGACCGGTCATGCGTCGTGACGCCTGGATGGCCAGTCTCGGCGAAGCCGCCGTGGCCGACGTTCCCTACGCTCGACGACATGGGAGGAACGGTGTTCGACCGGCGGGCGCTCGTGGAGGCTGCAGCGCTGGCACGAGTCGACGAGCTGGGAGGACGCATGACGACAGAGCAGTCAGCCAGTGCAGAGAAGAGCGCCGCCCGCGCGATGTGGGCGCTCGGCGACTACGACCGCTTCGCCAAGCAGACGGTGTGGGGCCTGGGCCCGGTCCTCGTGGCCGCATGCGGGATCGGGCCAGGTCAGCGCGTGCTCGACGTGGCGGCGGGGACGGGAAACGTCGCCATCCGCGCAGCAGAAGCGGGCGCGAACGTCACCGCCTCGGACCTGACGCCGGAGAACCTCGAGGCCGGCCGCCGCGAAGCGCGAGCGCGCGAGGTCGAGCTCGACTGGGTCGAGGCGGACGCCGAGGCCCTTCCCTTCGCGGACGGCGAGTTCGACGTCGTCACCTCGTGCCTCGGGGCGATGTTCGCGCCCGATCACCGGAGGGTCGCCGACGAGCTCGTGCGCGTCTGCCGGCCGGGCGGGACGATCGGGATGATCAACTTCGTCCCCGAGGGAGTTGCCGGCAGGTTCTTCGAGATCTTCGGGCGCTACGCGCCGCCACCGCCGCCAGGGGCACTCCCGCCCGTGCTCTGGGGAAGCGAGGACCACGTGCGGGAGCTCTTCGGCGATCACGTGAGCTCGCTCGAGCTGACGACGAAGAGCTACGGCGAGCGGAGCCCCGGAAGCGCGCGCGACTACGTCGAGTTCTTCCAGGAGACCTTCGGTCCGCTCATCGCGATCCGTGGGCTCCTCGCCGACGATCCGGAACGCCTCGCCGCGCTCGACCAGGACTTCCTCGAGTTCGCGGAGCGTTCGAACACGGGGTCCGAGGACGCCGCCGAGTACGAGTACGGCTACCTGCTCGTCGTCGCCACCATGGCGGTGTGATCCGCACACGCGTCGTCGTCCACGGGCACGTTCAGGGAGTGTTCTTCCGAGACTCGGTCCGCCGGCGCGCGGTCGCGGACGGCATCGCCGGTTGGGTGCGCAACAACCGCGACGGGACGGTCGAGGCGGTGCTCGAGGGCGAAGCGGATGCGGTCGAACGCCTCGTTGCCTTCGTCCACCAGGGTCCGCGCGGCGCCAGGGTCGACCGCGTCGAGGCTCGTAGCGAGAGTCCCGAGGGCCTGAGCGGCTTCGCCCTGCTCTAGCTCCAGCGCTCCCAGCGGATGCTCTCGCCGGGCGGACGGCGCGGCTGGGTGCGCCGGCTCGTCACGGCGCTCCAGCCAGGGTCCGGTGCCGGCACACCGAGCGTCACGAGTGCCACCACGGTGAGGTCGGCGGGGATGCCGAACGTGGCGCGGATCGCCTCGGCTGCGCCGCCCTCTACGCCGGACAGCCCGGCCGCCAGGCCCTCGTCGATCGCAGCGAGCAGGAGCAGCATGAGCGCTGCGCCGGCATCGACGAACCAGAACGGGACCGGCCAGTCGATCTCCTCCCCGTCGACGAGCTTGTCCGGACTGAGGTAGCGCTCGTGGTAGTCGTCCTCGCGCGTGCACACGAGGACGTGCACCGGGGCGCTCTCGAGCCACGGCTCACGATCCTCCGGAGTCGTCCAGCCAGCGTCGCTCATGATCCGCGCGATCTCCGCGCGGCCGTCGTGCTCGGTGACGACGAGAAGCCGCTGACCCTGGCTGTAGCCGGCGCTAGGCGCCCGGCGGACGGTCTCCACGATCCGCTGGATCACCTGCGGTGGAACCGGCTCGCGTCGATAGTGCCGCACCATGCGCCGGCGCGGCAGCAGCTCGCGGAACTCCACCGTGCCTACCGACGCGACCTACTGCTCGTCGCCGTCGTCCGAGCTGTCGGAGCTGTCCGAGTCGTCCGACGAGTCGGACGAGTCCGAGGAGTCGGACGTGTCGTCGCCCGCGTCGGGCGCATCGGGCTCGTCGCCCGCATCGGGCGCGTCGGGCTCGTCGCCCAGCCGGTTCGACGGGTCGTCACCGAGACGGTTCGCGGGGTCGTCAGCGAGTCGGTTCTCGGGATCGTCGCCAAGCCGGTTCATCGGCGTGTCGCTCATGTCGTGCCCTCCGATGTCGTCGGGTGCGTGACAGGCCGGAGCTTATCGCTCGGTGCTCACTCCCACTCGATCGTGGCCGGGGGCTTCGAGGAGACGTCGTAGACGACGCGGTTAACCCCGGGTATCTCGTTGATGATCCGGCTCGAGACAGCCTCGAGCAGCTCGTAGGGAAGCCTGGCCCAATCCGCGGTCATCGCGTCCTCGGACGTGACCGCGCGGATCACCACCGGGTATGCGTACGTCCGCTCGTCGCCCTGGACGCCGACGGACCGGATCGCGGGGAGCACGGCGAAGCTCTGCCAGAGGTCGCGATAGAGATCGGCCCGGCGGATCTCCTCGAGCAGGATCGCGTCCGCACGCCGCAGGATCGCGAGGCGCTCCTCCGTCACGTCGCCGATGATCCGGATGGCGAGCCCCGGCCCAGGGAAAGGCTGCCGCCAGACCATGCGCTCCGGGAGGCCGAGCTCCTCACCCACGCGCCGCACCTCGTCCTTGAAGAGCAGCCGGAGCGGTTCGACGAGCTCCATCTCCATGTCCTCGGGAAGGCCACCGACATTGTGGTGCGACTTGATCTTGGCCGCGACGCCGTCGTCCGTACCGCCGGACTCGATGACGTCCGAGTACAGCGTGCCCTGGACGAGGAAGCGCACGGCTCCCAAGGTTCTTGCGCGACCGGAATCCGCGCTAGCGGATTCCGGTCTTGCGCCGGACAGCACCTGAGCCTCCTCCTCGAAGACACGGATGAACTCCTCGCCGACGATCTTGCGCTTCTCCTCCGGATCCGAGACGCCCTCGAGTCGATCCAGGAAGCGCCGCTGCGCCTGGACGTGGACGAGGGGCACGCGGAAGTGTCCCGAGAAGGTGTCGACGACCTGCTCCGCCTCGTTCTCGCGCAGGAGCCCGTGGTCGACGAAGACGCACGTGAGCTGGTCGCCGACCGCCTTGTGCACGAGCAGCGCCGCCACTGCTGAGTCGACGCCCCCCGAGAGCGCGCACAGCACGCGCTCGGTGCCGACCGTGGCCCGGATCCGCTCCACCTGCTCCTCGATCACCGCCGCGGGCGTCCACGTGGGTGGCACGCCCGCGATCTCGTAGAGGAAGTTCTTGAGGATGTCCTGTCCGTGTGGCGTGTGCACCACCTCGGGGTGGAACTGCACGCCGTACAGCCGGCGCTCACGCTGCTCGAAAGCGGCGATCGGCGTGGTCGGCGACGACGCCGTCACCTCGGCCCCGGCGGGCGGCCTCGTGACCGAGTCGCGGTGGCTCATCCACACGGTCTGCTCGGGAGGCAGATGGTGGAAGAGCGCGGACTCGGTCGCTGCAAGCTCCGTCTTCCCGAACTCGGACACGTCCGTGCGTTCGACCGCGCCGCCGAGATCGCGCGCCATGAGCTGCATGCCGTAGCAGATGCCGAGCGTCGGGACGCCGAGCGCGAAGATCGCTTCGTCCACTTCAGGAGCGCCGTCCGCGTAGACGGAGGCCGGGCCGCCCGAGAGGACGAGCGCAGCGGGATTTCGGGCTGCGATCTGGGCGGCGGTGAGCCGGTGGCTGACGAGCTCCGAGTAGACGCGCGCATCACGCACACGGCGCGCGATCAACTGGCTGTACTGGCCGCCGAGATCGACGACGAGCACCGGGCGCTCCTCGGGGAGCACACCTGGAACTGGCTCCCCTCTGCCGATCGGCACGACCTCGCCCACGTCAGCTCCGGCGGTAGTTGGGCGCGTCCTTGGTGATCGTCACGCCGTGCGGATGGCTCTCCTGGAGACCGGCGGGCGTGATGCGCGTGAAGCGCGTGCGCTCCTTCATCTCCGCGATCGTCGCGGCGCCGACGTACCCCATCGACTGCCGGAGCCCACCTACGACTTGGTGCACGATCGGGCCGAGTGGGCCCTTGTACGGCACCCGGCCCTCGATCCCCTCCGGAACGAGCTTGTCCACGTCTTCGACGTCGCCCTGGAAGTAGCGGTCCTTCGAGAACGAGCGGGCCTTCATCGCGCCGAGCGAGCCCATCCCGCGGTACTCCTTGAAGCGCTCTCCCTGCGCGACCATGACCTCGCCGGGCGCTTCGTCAGTCCCGGCGAGCATCGATCCGAGCATCACCGCGTCGGCTCCGGCCGCGATCGCCTTCGCAATGTCGCCGGAATTCCGGATGCCGCCGTCGGCGATCACCGGTACGTCGTGGCCTGCGAGCGCCTGGGCGGCGTCGTAGACGGCAGTCACCTGCGGCACGCCGACGCCTGCGACGACCCGGGTCGTACAGATGCTGCCCGGCCCGACCCCGAGCTTCACTGCATCCGCGCCGGCGTCGACGAGCGCAAGCGCGCCGTCTCCCGTCGCGACGTTGCCCGCGACCACGTCGACGTCGTGCTCCGTCTTGATCCGCTGCACGACCTCGAGCACGCCCTGCGAGTGACCGTGTGCGGTGTCCACGACGAGGACGTCCACCTCCGCAGCGACGAGGGCGCGAGCGCGCGCGAGGGCATCGTTCCCCACGCCGACCGCAGCGCCGACCCGGAGGCGGCCCTGGTCGTCCTTCGTCGCGTCCGGGTACTTGATCCGCTTCGAGATGTCCTTGACGGTGATGAGCCCCTTGAGCCGCCCGTCCGCGTCGACGACCGGCAGCTTCTCGATCTTGTTGCGGTGGAGAATCGCCTCGGCCTCCGCGAGCGTCGTCCCGACCGGCGCGGTGACGAGGTTCCGGCTCGTCATGAGCGCGGAGACGGGCTGCGAGGTGTCGGTCTCGAAGCGCAGGTCGCGGTTGGTGAGGATGCCGACGAGGACGCCGGCGTCGTCCGTGATCGGCACACCGGAGATGCGGTAGCGCTCCATCAGCTCGAGCGCCGCCGCGACGCTCTCGTCGGGCGGCAGCGTGACGGGCTCCACGATCATCCCCGACTCGGAGCGCTTGACCTTGTCCACCTCGGCGACCTGATGCTCGATCGAGAGGTTGCGGTGCACGATCCCGATGCCGCCCGCGCGAGCGAGCGCGATCGCAAGCCGTGCCTCGGTCACCGTGTCCATCGCCGCCGAGACGATCGGGATCTGGAGCTCGATCGAGGGCGTCAGGCGCGTCACGGTCGAGACGTCGTTCGGCAGCACCTCCGACTCGGCCGGCAGGAGCAGCACGTCGTCGAACGTGAGCCCTTCCTTCCCGAACTTCCGCTCGAACGCGACGAGGCGCTCGAGATCCTGGGGATGGAGGTCGGTGCTCATTTCTCCCCTTCAAGCACAAAGCCCAGGCACATCTCTGCCTGGGCTCGGGTCGACCTGTCTCTCTCGCAAACCAACTGGACGCCGATGCTAGCACCCTCCCTCGACGGAACCCAGCATGCGGACCTGATCGCGCGCGACGGTCTGTCGCGACTAGAGTCGAAGCATGCCTCGCCTCAACGCAGTGGGAATCGTCGCCTCGGACATGGCGCGGTCGATCGGCTTCTACCGGACGCTCGGCCTCGATGTGCCCGAGACGCCCGCCGAGGGCCACGTCGACACATTTCTCCCGAACGGTGTCCGCTTCATGCTCGACTCCGAGGACACCGTCCGGAGCTTCCGGCCGGACTGGGCTCGCGCGACCGGGAACCAGCTCAGCCTGGCGTTCGAATGCGAGAGCGCGGCCGAGGTAGACGAGGTGTACGCGCGGATGACCGACGCGGGGTTCGACGGAGAGAAGGCTCCCTGGGACGCGTTCTGGGGTCAGCGCTACGCCCAGCTTCGAGATCCGGACGGCGTTCCGGTCGACCTGTACGCCTCGCTCGGGGAAGCGCCCGGAGAGCCCTAGGAGCGCGCGGGCTGGAGCTCCGCCACCTCGATCTCGTCGGCCAGCGTGGTGGCGACCTGGGGGTCGAAGCGGCCTGCGCCGAGCTCGAGCACCGCCGCCGCGCCCGCCGAGACGGCAAGCTGAACCGCCTGCTCGGGCGAGCGCTCCTCGACGAGTGCAGCGAGGAACTGCGCGAGCAGGACGTCTCCGGAGCCGGCGGTCGACACCGGCTCGATGTGGGATGCGAAAGCGCGGTAGCGACGGGTCCGGCGACCGAGCCGGAGGAGGGCGAAGCAGCCGTTCTCGAGCGTGATGACGACGTTCCGCGGGCCCATCTCTGCGATCGCGTCGAGCGCCATCAAGAAGTCGTCGTCGTCCTCGAGCTCCTGGCCGACGAGCCCCTCGGCCTCGGTCTGGTTCGGCGAGACGAGGAACGGCCCCGCCTCGACGCCGTAGCGCAGCGCGTCGCCCTCGCTGTCGAGGACGACGCGGACGTCGCGGCGTGCGAGGTCGCGAATCGCCTCGCCGTAGAACGAGGTCGGGACCTTGCGCGGCAGCGAGCCTGCGAGAACGACGAAGTCCGCGCCACGCGCGAGGTAGTGGAGCTTCTCCATCAGTGTCTCGAGCTCGGCCTCCGTCACCTCCGGCCCCCACTCGTTGATCTCCGTGTACGTACCCGAGGTCGGGTCGGCGACGGCGGTCGAGGTGCGCGATTCGCCCGCGATGCGGACGAAGTCGTTGAGGATCGCTTCCGAGGTCAGCTCCTCGACGAGCCTCGTGCCGGTGCGGCCACCCGCAAGGCCCGTCGCGACGACCGGCACCTCGAGCCGTTTGAGCGCGCGAGCGACGTTGATTCCCTTTCCACCGGCGATCGTCATGACCTCGCTCGAGCGATGGCGGTAGCCGATCTGGAAGACCGGGACGGTCAACGTGCGGTCGAGCGCGGCGTTGACGGTGACGGTGACGATCACGTGACGAGCCCCCAGAGGTTCGAAGCGGTCTGCCGCGCGTACCACCATGCTTTCCCCAACGAGCCGGGCTCGGAAACCGTTTCCGCGGCGACCAGGCGCGAGGAGGCGACGAGCCTGGTGCCGTCGTACACGTCGACCCGCCCCAGTCGCTGCCCCTTGCGGACGGGGAGCTCGACGACGCCCGGCGCGACGATGCGCTCGACGAGCGGCTTGCCCTGCTGCACCGTCACGAGCGCGGTTCGCGGTGCGACGAGCCGGACCGCCGGTTGGTCATAGCCCGTCTCGGGCTCCGCATACACGCGCGCAGTGTCGATTGCCGTCACGCGCCGGTACTGGCCGATGCCATAGGAGAGGAGCTGCTGGAGCGCCGCGTTCCGAGCGGACCGGCTCGCCCCGCCGAGCACGGTGCCGTAGACGGTCACACCGCGCCCGCGCGCCGCGGCCGCCTGCGACCAGCCGGCGTCAGCCGTATGACCGGTCTTCCCGCCGACGAGCGGTGGCCAGCTGGAGAGCAGATCGTCGGTGGTCGGGATCTCGCGCCCGCCGGGGAGCTCGACCGACGTGTGATCGAGCGCAGCCCGGATGAAGGGGATGCCGAGTGCGTAGCGCACGAGGTCGGTCGCGTCCTCGGCGCTCGAGACGTGCCCGGCCTCGTCCAGCCCGTGCGGGTTCACGAACGTCGTCTGCTCGAGCCCGAGCGCCTGCGCCTTCTCGTTCATCAGCTCGACGAAGCGAGAGCTCGAGCCATCGCCGACGTGCGTTGCGAGCGCGTCGGCCGCGTCGTTGGCGCTCGCGACGAGCAACGCCTCCAGCAGCGTCGAGACCGGGAGCCGCTCGCCGGTCCGCAGGTTCGCGGTCGACTCCCCGGCCCGAGGAGCCCGAGGGGCGACCGTCACCGTGTCCGCGAGCCCGGCGTGCTCGAGCGTGACGATCGCCGTCATCAGCTTCGTGATGCTCGCGATCGCGCGGCGCTCGCTCGCGCGGCGCTCGGCGAGCACCTCGCCGTCCTCTCCCTCGAGGTACCAGGCAGTGGCCGCGAGCTCGGGCGGACTGTCGGCGCCTGTCGACGCCCCGACCGGCGCAGCCAGCGCGGCAAGGACAGCGAGGAATACGAGTGCGGCTGGAACCAGGCCTCGGCGCACCGACGAGCCTGTCACGGGGGTCATCACCGGCGGGACACTCTAGTCATTGCGCAAGACCGGAATCCCCTAAAGGGGATTCCGGTCGCGCGAAGATCCCTGAAGACGGCCGCTTCGCGGCCGTGGCGCCCTCACCCACATTTGCGGCGATCACTTCCAGCCAGCGGCCGCCCACACCTGCGCCGCGAGCCGCTCCGCAGCGGAGCCGGCGGCCGTTCGCCAGTCCTCCTCGGTGTCGCGGAACGCGTAGATGACTGACCGTGACGCTGTGACGAGCGCGCTCGCCGGCCCGCTCGTGAAGGCCCGCGCGACGTCCGCCGGCGTTGCGCCCTGCGCACCGACGCCGGGCAGGAGGAGCGGCGTCTGCGGCATGAGCTTCCTCGCCTGGGACACCGCGCGCGGATGGGTCGCACCGACGACCGCGCCGACGCTCGAGAGACCTCGCTCGCCGACGAGCGGCTGGCCCCACCCGTGCACGAGCTCGGCGAGGTACTGCCACAGCATCCGGCCGTCGGAGAGCGTGAGGTCCTGCACCTCCGCCGCGCCCGCGTTCGAGGTGCGGACGAGGAAGAAGACGCCCGCACCGTGCCGCCGGCAGGCGGCGATGAAGGGCTCGCTGGCGTCGTGGCCGAGATAGGGGCTGGCCGTGACCGCGTCCGCGAGTGGCGGAGCGGCGTCACGCGGCTCGAGAAAGGCGGCCGCGTACGCTCGGGTGGTCGAGCCGATGTCGCCGCGCTTCGCGTCCACGAGCACGAGCACCCCGACGGAGCGTGCGTACTCGCAGACCTCCTCCAGCGCGCGGATCCCGTCCGAGCCGAGCTCCTCGAAGAAGGCGCTCTGCGGCTTGACCGCGACCACGTACGGGCCGACGGCGTCGACGATCCCTTTGCAGAAGCGCGCGACGGCCGACGCTGCGGCCGCACGCCCGAGGACTGCCTCGCCGCGCAGCTCGACGGGAAGCAGGTCGAGGCGGGGGTCGAGCCCGACGACGAGCTGGGTTCGCTTGCGCTCGACCGCCTCGCCGAGCCGGTCGGCGAAGTTGAGGGACGCCATGCCGCAATCGTAGGGACGCTGCCCGCGGGCCTTGTCGGCGAGCGGACCAGACGACTCCTACGCGGCAAGGATCCTCGAGACCTCGTGGCTCTCCCCCGGGCCGAGCGGCACGATGCGCAGCTCCGGCCCCGGACGCCTGACGAATCCCGCCACGACCAGCAGCTCGTCCGCGTGCTCGGGCGCGTAGGACGTCGCCGAAAGCGCCGCCTCCGCGAGCGCCGTACGGAGCTCGAGCGCGCCCGCCTCACCCGTCGGCACCGCGCGTGCGCTCGCGATGCGACCACCGGTGACGAGGAACGCGCGCTGGAAGCCGGCCTCGCGAGCGGGCGCGAGCAGGCAGAGGCACGCCTTGCGCAGCCGCTCGAGCTCGGCGACGTGCTCGACGACGTCTTCGAGCGCGGCGACCCGATCGCGCAGTCGGGCCGCGTCCTCGAAACGTTGGTCGCGCGCGAGGCGGCGGAGCTTCGCACGGAGTGCCGGCAACGCGTCGGCCGGGTGCTCGTAGTCGCCGCTGTCGAGCGCACGGGCGGCGAGCTGAGCCTGGCGCTTGCCCCGCAGCGGCCCGAAGGGCCCGGCTTCCGACACGACCTTCCAGCCCTTGTCCCGCCGTTGGAGATACACGTAGCGATCGGGCCGCGCAGCGCGCGAGTTCGCAGGCGGGCGGAGCTCCCTCAGCAACCGCAGCTCCTCGAGAGCCGCCTCGAGCTCCGAGCCGTGCACGCGCCACTCGACGCGGTCGAGCGCGCCGAGCGCGGCTTCGACCGATGGTCGCTGGCGGCCGCCCGAGAAGTAGGAGCGCAGTCGCGCCCTCAGGTCGCGCGCCTTCCCGACGTAGAGCACCGTCCCGTTGCGGTCGTGGAAGAGGTAGACGCCCGGCGCGGTGGGAGCCCCCGCGACGAGCGAGCGCTTCGCACCGAGCTGTCTCGCGCGCGGCGCCGCGAGCGAGACGAGGTCGCCGACGGTGCGCGCGCCGCGCTCCTGAGCGAGCCCGATCAGCGCGACGAGGATCTCCGCGGTCGCGAGCGCGTCCGGCAGGGCGCGGTGGCACGGCTCGACCGAGACGCCGAAGAAATGCGAGAGCTGCCTGAGCGAGACGCGGTCGCTCCGCCCCGCGAGCAGTCGACGGGCGAGCCAGACCGTGTCGAGGACGGGCGCCGCGCAGCGGCGGCCGGTCAGCCCTTCGACCGCGCGGTCGAGGAAGGCGACGTCGAAGCGCGCGTTGTGGGCCACGAGCGGCGCGTTCCCGACGAACGCGAGAAAGCTACGGAGTGCGTGCTCAACCCGCGGCGCGCGGCGTAGGTCCTCCTGCCGAATCCCAGTCAGCGCGGCGACGAGGCCGGGCAGCGCGGTGCCGGGGTCCACGAGGGTCTCGAAGGTATCCACGATCTCGAGCGCGCGCACGCGCACCGCACCGATCTCGCAGATGCGGCACGTACGCGCGGAGAGACCGGTCGTCTCGAGGTCGAACACGACGAGCTCGGCCTCCTCGAGCGGCGTGTCCGCGTGCGGATCTCCGGCGAGCCCGACCCGTGTGCCGATGAAGGAGAGGCGCGCGTCCCCGTCGACGACGTCGCCGAGCAGCGAGCGGGCGAGCGTGACCGGGGCCCGCTCGAGCGCGAAGAGCACACGAGCGGCCTCGTCCGCCCCCACTGGCCCGTGCTTCGCCTGCACGAGCTCGACGAGCCGGTCGGCGGCGTCGAAGGAGAGCTGCATCGCTCGAGCGTATACGAACATACGTTCGTATACAAGCAACCGGTGTCAGACACCGCTAACCGTCAAGGGCTACGTGTTGCGAATCAGCGACAATTCGTCAACAGCGAGAACACGCCCCACAGCCGCTCGCAGAGCGGAAGGACCGGATGGACGTGTCTCGGCACGCAGCGAGCGCGAGTAGGTGCCATCGGCGGTGTCTGACACCGCCTCGATCACACGAACGACGAAGGGGCCGGCTCCGTTCGGAAAGCCGGCCCCCTCGGAACCTTGGTGCGGACGGGTGCTAGCCGCCCTTGACCGAGCTCTTGAGCGCGCTGCCGGCCGAGAACTTCGGCACGGTCGTCGCCGCGATCTGGACCTTCTCCCCCGTGCGCGGATTGACACCCATCCGGGCCGCGCGTGCTGAGGTCGAGAACTTGCCGAAGCCCGTGAAGGTGACGGCGTCGCCTCTTCTGAGCGTGTCGGTGATCGTGTCGAGCACGGCGTCCACTGCCTTCCCGGCATCGCTCTTACTCATACCGGCCCTGTCGGCGACTGCGTCTACGAACTCCTGCTTTGTCACTGTCCCTCCTCCTACGTCGGGTTCGGTGGCACGGGAACCACCCCGCGGACCCTAACAGCCCTCCGGATTTGGCTCAACCGTGCTGTTTTCCGGCGGTTTTTTGCAGATCCAGGAGCTCCGCCGCGTGAAAGAGCGGCCTGAGCCGCACGCCGATGCGCGCGAGCGCGTCCGATCCGCCCTCTCCGCGATCGACCACGCAGACGGCGTTCCGGACGACGAGGCCCTCCGCTCGCAATGCGGCGACGGCGTCCGCGAGTGCCCCGCCGGACGTGACGACGTCCTCGAGCAGGCAGACGAGCTCGCCTCGCTCGAACGGGCCCTCGATCCTGTTCGCCGTGCCGTATTCCTTGGTTTCACCGCGCACGATGATGAAGGGCAGTCCGGACGCCATTGCCGTCGAAGCTGCCAACGCGACCGCGCCGAGAGCCGGCCCGGCGAGCCGGACCGCATCCGGCTCGCATGCGGAGGCGACCCGCGCGAGGCGCTCGCCGAGCGCGCGCAGGAGCTCCGGGTCGGTCTCGAAGCGGTACTTGTCGAGGTACCAGGTCGAGCGCTTGCCCGAGCGGAGGACGAAGTCCCCCTCGAGCAGCGCGCACTCGACGATCTGTCGTCCGAGCTCTGCGTCGTCGCCCGCGTCGGTCACGCCCGAAGCGCCGGGCGTGCCACGTCGGCGAGACGCTCGAATCCCGGCGAGCCGGGCTCGAGCACGAGTGACGATCCGTCGGCGTACGACGCGCCGGCCCGTTCGTGCGGGCCGCGACGCGAGAGGAGGAGGCGCCACGCCCAGACGGTGACGCCGACGAGGATCACGAGGCGCAACAGCCGCTTCACTGCTCGGGCTCCTCCGTCGCTTCCGTCGCCTTGGGCTTCCGCTGGCGCTTCGGCTTCGCCTCGTCGATCTGCTGGAGACACGTGCGGAGGTCGTACACGACGAGCCCTGGTGTCGCCCCCGGCGCGGTTCGCGCAGCGATCGTGCGGCCGCCGTCGCGGAGGACGAACACGCCGCCTTCGGCGAGCTCCACCTCGACCCGCGTCACCTCCTGTCCCGAGCGCAGCTCGAACGCCGCGGCTACGAGGTCGAGCGCACTCCTCGCGAGGGCCTCGGTCGCGGCGCCGTCTCCGCTCGACGATGCGAGCACCGAGCCATCGGCGCGCAGCACGAGCGCGCGCTCGACCTGCGACGAGAGCTCCATGAGCTCGGCGAGTGCCTGCTCGGCTTCCACGGGCGCCGACGCTAGCACTCCTCGAGAGCTAGCGACGCGCGAGCTCGGCGGCGAGCGCCGCGGCTGCCCGCGCTCTATGCGAGTGCGAGGCCTTCCACTCGTTCCCGAGCTCGGCGACCGTCAGCGTCTCGCCGAGCGGGACGAAGATCGGGTCGTAGCCGAAGCCTTCGTCACCACGCGGCTCGTCGGCGACGTGACCCTCGAGCGTTCCGGTCGCGCGGGTCTCCGACCCGTCCGGCGCAAGTGCGACGAGCTCGCAGACGTAGCGAGCACGGCGATCCGAGGCTCCGGCGAGCTCCGCGAGCAGCTTCTCGACCGGGTCGTCCGCCCAGCGCGCTGAGTGGATGCCGGGCCTCCCACCGAGTGCGGCGACCTCGATGCCGCTGTCCTCGCCCGCGACCCAGTCGTCGGCCGCCGCGTGCAGCCGCCCGTGCAGTGCCTTGATGCGGGCGTTGTCGAGGAACGTCGCTCCGTCCTCGACGGGCTCGTCGGCCGCGTCGAGGAGCCCGATCTCCCAGTCGAGGAGCGCGCGCCGGAGCTCTCGGAGCTTGTTCTCGTTCCTCGATGCGAGGACGAGCCTGTGGGAGCGAGATATGTCTCGCCCCTACGAACCGGGGACGGTTGCAGCCTCGCGCTGCGCCGCGGTCAGCTGTTCGATCCCGCCGCCGGCGAGGTCGAGGAGCTCGTCGAGCAGCTCGCGCGAGAACGGATCGCGCTCCGCGGTCGCCTGCACCTCGACGAGCTCGGCGTCACCGGTCATGACGACGTTCATGTCGGTCTCTGCAGACGAGTCTTCCTCGTAGTCGAGGTCGAGCCGCGCCTCGCCGCCGCAGATCCCGACCGAGACCGCGGCCACCGAGCCGCGCAGGGCCTTCGACAGCCCGAAGCGGTCGAGCGCGCGCGCAGCCGCGATCCACGCGCCGGTAATCGACGCGCAGCGCGTCCCACCGTCTGCCTGGAGCACGTCGCAGTCGAGCCAGAGCGTTCGCTCGCCGAGCGCCTCGAAGTCGCAGACCGAGCGCAGCGCCCGGCCGATGAGCCGCTGGATCTCCACCGTCCTCCCGTCCGGCCGACCGCGCGACACCGCGCGCTGCGTCCGCTCGCCCGTTGAGGCAGGAAGCATCGAGTACTCCGCGGTCATCCACCCGCGCCCGCTGCCGTACAGCCAGCGCGGGATCCCCTCCTCGACCGTCGCGGTGCAGAGGACGATCGTCTTGCCCTGGCCGTAGAGCACGGATCCGTGCGGCTGCTCGAGGAAGTCGGTCCGGATCGAGAGCTCGCGGAGCTCGTCGCTGCGCCGGCCTTCGGTGCGCTGCGTCATGCGGCCGCCTCGAGCTTCGCGACGTCCACGTGCTCGGCCTCGGCGATCGGCAGCTGCAGGAAGCGCCGTCCCATCTCTCGGAACTGCAGAGGATCGCCGGTGGTCAGGAAGCGGTAGGAGCCCTCGCGCGCGCCGTCGTTCTCGACACCCTTGCGGGCGAGCGTCTCCGCGACCTCGCGGGCGGTCTCCTCGGCCGAGAAGACGAGCGTCACTCCACGCCCGAACACCCGTTGGAAGATCGGCCGGATGAGCGGGTAGTGCGTGCAGCCGAGGATGACCGTGTCCACGTCTGCCTTCTTGAGCGCGGCTGCGTACTCGCGCACGGCCGCGGCAGTCTCCTCGCCGAAGGGGTCGTCGCCCTCGATCAGGGGCACGAGGCGGGGGCACGGAACGGCAACGACCTCGGCGCCCGCATCGAGGGCGTGCACGAGCTCCGCGTAGCGTCCGCTTGCGACCGTCGCCTCGGTCGCCAGCAGGCCGATCCGCCGGTTCCGCGTCGCCAGCACTGCTGCGTGCGCCTCGGGCGCGAGGACGCCGACGAGCGGGACCTCGAAGCGCCGCTGGAGCTCGGGCAGAGCCGCCGCTGTCGCCGAGTTGCACGCCGCGACGATGAGCTTCACGCCGAGGCTCTCGAGATAGCCGGCGATCTCGGCTGCGAAGCGGCGGATCTCCACGAGCGGACGCGGGCCGTATGGCAGTCGCGCGCCGTCGCCGAGGTAGACGAAGTCCTCGTGCGGGAGCGTGACGAGGCACTCGTGGAGGACGGTGAGGCCGCCCATCCCCGAGTCGAAGACGCCGATCGGGCGTGGATCCATCGGCGGGATTGTAGGAGCGCCTCCGGCGCAGCCTCGCGGCATACGCTGCCGGGATGGCGGCGACGATCCGCATCGGCGTCTGCAGCTTCGCCGACGAGGGGCTCCTCAAGACGTGGTATCCACGCGGCGTCTCGACCCCGACTGCGCGTCTCGGCTACTACGGCGAACGGTTCGACACGGTCGAGGTCGACTCGCCGTACTACCACCTCCCCGATCCGGCGGTCACGGGCCGCTGGGCCCAGCGCACACCGCCGGAGTTCGTCTTCCACGTGAAGGCGCACAAGACGATGACGTTCCACGAAGGCGAGCCGAGCGACGAGGAGTTCGCGAAGTTCCGAGCCTCGGTCGAGCCGCTCGAGCTGTCCGGGAAGCTCCGCGGGGTACTCCTCCAGTACCACCCGCGGTTCACGAAGTCCGAGGAGGCGACGGCGGAGCTCCGCCGAGTCCCCGATCGCATCGCGCCGCTCGTGCCGCTCGTCGAATTCCGGCACCGCTCGTGGATGGAACCGGAGGAGCGCGAGGGCACACTCGAGCTCCTGCGGGAAACAGGCCTTGCCTACGTATCGGTGGACACGCCGATGACGAAGGCCTCGAACGTCGTGGCCCGGCACGCGGTAGCGACGCACCAGGTCGCGTACGTCCGCTTCCACGGCCGCAATGCGAAGACGTGGAACATCAAGGCCGAGAAGTCGTCGCAGCGCTTCGACTGGATGTACGAGCAAGAGGAGCTCGCCGAATGGGTCGACAAGCTCAGCCGGCTGGCGGACGACGCCGACGAGGTCTACGCGATGTTCAACAACAACCGGGACGACTTCGCCCCGAGGAGCGCCGCGATTCTCCGCGGCCTGCTCGACGAAGCAGGGATCCCGGCTAGTGGAGGGCTCGAGCCGCCTCCCGCCGCGCCCACGCTTTTCTAGCGCTCAGCACGACAGGGGACAGCGTCGCGGACGACGACGTCGCGGCCACGGGCACGCTCGTCGTCGGAGCCCAGGGGCGCCCGCGAACGAACGACCTCCGCACCGGCACCTCGTGCTCGATGCAGCGTGGGCCCATCGTCAGGGTCTCGCATCCAGGGACGGTGCATTGGCTAGCGATCGGCATGGCGGCTCCCTCGTACCCACCTTTACAAGGCTCTAACCGTGCGGCAACGACAAGTTTAATGTCTGAAGCGTGCGCGTGCTGTCCGTCTCCCACGGCCCCACCGTCCACGGCGGTGTGTTCGACGACGAGGCGACCCGCGCGGGGCACACCCTCGAGCGCTGGTCGGTGCCGCTCGGAAGCGCGCCGCACGAGCCCGAGGCTTACGACGCGGTCATGGTGTTCGGAGGCTCGATGCACCCGGACCAGGACGAGCACTTTCCCTGGCTCCAGCGCGAGGCGGAGTTCCTGCGCGGCGTCCTCGGCGCCGGCGTGCCCGCGCTGGGGGTGTGCCTCGGCGCGCAGCTGCTCGCGCGCGCGGCCGGAGCCTGGGTCGGCCCGGCCGAGACGTCCGAGGTCGGCTGGTACGAGGTCGAGTTGACAGCGCAGGGCGGCGAGGATCCCGTTCTCGGCACCCTCCCGGCGCGGACGCAGACCTTCCAGTGGCACCACTACACGTACGCCGTCCCCGAGGGTGGCGCGGAGCTGGCGGCGAGCGACGCGTGCACACAGGCGTTCCGGCTCGGCAGCGCGTGGGGGATCCAGTTCCACGCGGAGGTCACGAGCGCGATGATCGAGGCCTGGGTCTCCGAGGACGGGCACGACCTTCCGATGCCCCCCGCCGAGCTCCTCACGGAGACCGAGGCGCGGATCGGCGAGTGGAACGCGCAGGGCAGGCGACTGGCCACCGCGTTCCTCGAGCTCGCAGCGGCTGGATGAGGAGGCTCCTCCCGGCCGCCGGTGTCGCTCTTCTCGTCGCCGGCAGTGCCGGCGCCGCGCCCGCGGCGCACACGTTCCCAAAGCTGCTCGTTCGCGACGCGGGGTCGACTGTCACGATCGAGATCGCCCACGACGACCTCGACGAAGCGGCCGCGAGGCTGACCGTCTATCCGCCGGCGGGCTACGAGACCGAGCTCGACCAGCCTCCGGGCACGACGATCGGCACTGCGCGTGGGCTCGTCACCGCGCCGGACCTGGGCCTTGCCCGGATCGTCGTCGCCGGCAGCGTCGTCGCGCGCTCGGGCACGTCCATCGTCTCACCCGGAGGCGCGCCCGTTACGCTCGCCGAAGCCGCCGGGCGCTGTACCGGCTCCGCTGAGCACGCGGCGTTCTGGGTGCTGACGCTGCGCGGCTCCGGGCAGACGCTCGAGCTGCCGTTGTTCGTCGATTCCGCGAAGCCGGAGGTCCCGGGATTCGCGGCGGCGGCGATTCGAGGCTGCCTGCCGCCGCCGGACGTCCCGGCGGGCACGCCCGGACGCGCGCCGCTCGGCTTCGAGCTCGCCCGCACGACGATCACGCTGCGCGGCGTCTTCCACGGCGGTCCCGCAGGCGAGCGGCGCTGGCGGCTCGTGGAGACGGAGTACTTACGCGGAGGCGACACGCCCAACGCCTTCGACACGTCGGAGGCGCAGGCGGTGGTCTATTCGGGTAGCTCCGTCTCGCTCGACCAGCCCGTGGTCACCGTGCTCAACGGCTTCGCGACCCTCGAGCTCCGCGGACGCAGCACCGTTCCGGAGAGCGCCGAGCCCCGGTACCGGCTCCACGCGGGGCACGTGCGCGGGTCGCTCCGTGCGTCCGTCCGCCTTCGTGCCACGGGCACCTCCCTCCGTGGACGACTCCGCGTACGGCAGACACGCACCTCGCAGGTGATCTACGTCCAGGCCCGCGGAGCGATCGACACCCTCGGGCTCGGCGCCTCCTTCTGCCGCCCCACGTTCCGTCCGGACGGGATCCCCTGCGTGTACGCGACGCGGATGGGAGGCATCGTGCGGAGCGCGACCCGCCGCGTCGTCGTCCCGCCCCGTCCCTAGCTCTCCGCCGGCAGCGACTCGTCGCGGGCCCACTCGTGCCACGACCCCACGTAGTTGCGCGCGTCGTAGCCTGCGCCGCGGAGCACCTGGACCGCGAACGCCGAGCGGCTCCCGCTGTGGCAGTACGCGATGACTTCGACGCCCTCGGCAAGTCCGGCCAGAGCCCGCACCTGTGCGGCGGAGGCGCATTCGAGCAACACCTCGAGCGGGAGGTTCCGCGCGCCGGGAATGTGCCCGTGGCGGGGGTCGCAGGCAGCCTGCGCCTCCCCGCTGTACTCGGCGGGCGTGCGGACGTCGAGGATCGCGAGTCCCTCCTCCCCGAGGCGTTCCCGGAGCTCGTCGAGCATCACGTCCATTGCGCGAGGAAGTCTCGCAGCACCTCGGCGAAGCGCTCGGGCTGGTCGACGCTGAGTAAGTGGCCGGCGCCCGGGAAGAGCGCGAACGAGCCCTGGAGCGCGCTATCGGCGAGGACGCGTGCCTCGTCGATCGGGACGATCTCGTCGCGGTCCCCGACGCACACGAGAAGTGGGCCGCCGAACGACGCGACGACGCCCGACGCGTCGGGGCGGTCGCGGATCGCCTCCTGGGCGACCGCGAGCTCCTCCGCCTGCACGTCGGTCTCGAGCTCGGGCCAGGCCCCCTCGGACCGGAGCCGCGCGATCGTGTCGTCGCGCTCGCCGCGACGCTCAGGGTCGTCCGCGGCGCCGCGCGACCCGGCGAGCACGATCCCGACGACGCGCTCGGTTGCGCGCCTCGCGAGAGCGAGCGCCGTGTAACCGCCCATCGACGCGCCGACCGCGACGAACGAGCCGTCCTCCTCGGCGAGCAGCTGGGCCGCCCAGCCGTCGATGGACGCGCCCCGCCCGTAAAGCCTCGGCGTCCGCGGCTCGTGGCCGGCCTCGACGAGCGCTCGTACTTGTGGCTCCCACATCCGCTCGTCCACGGGCCAGGCGTGGAGGAGCAGGACCTTCATGCGGGCTCGACGAGGACGGCGCCCTCGATCTCGGGCGCGTCCGCCCAGCCGTGGCCGGCGCCTGCGATCCCGAGCGCGTCCGCCAGCGATCCGAGCAGCTCGCGGGCGGGCGGAAGGTCGGCGGGTGCGGGAGCGGTTCGCGCGATCCGCCGCACGTCGGCCGGATTTGCGCCGGTGAGACGGGAGGCGACCGTCGGGTTCGCGGCGAGCCCCACGACGTCTCCCGGCGGTAGCGGTCCGTAGAACTCGGGGACCGACAGGTACTCGTCCACGATGCTGCCGCGCTCGAGGAGGATCATCCGGACGAGCTCGTCACGCTCGAGGCCGAGCAGACAGACGACCGCGTCGGTCCGGTTCGAGAGCTCGCGAGCGAGCTGCCGCAGCATGTCCGGGTTGCGATCGCAGACGTCGTCGTAGACCGCGATCCAGCCGTTCCGCGGCGGAGTGACGATCGAGCCGCGCGAGCCCCCGGTCAGTCGCGGGACGAACTGGCGGACCGCCTGCTCCGCGAGCGTCAGGTCGTCCGACTGCAGGTGGATCGAGCCGAACGAGGAAGCCTCCTGGGTCCCGAGCTTCTCCTCGAGGTCGGCGATCGCGCCGGTCATGATCACGACCTCGTCGCGGAGCCCCCAGCGGCCGTAGAGCGAGCGAGCGCCGGAGTTCGACGCGAGCACCTCGAGGTCGAGCTGCGTGATCCCCTGCTCGCGGAAAGCGGCAAGCACCTCGCGCATCAGCTCGGTGCCGATCCCGCTCCGGCGCGCGTCCCGCGAGACGAAGAGATCGGTGATCGTGCCGAAGCCCGCCCCGCGGTTGCGCGCGAGCGCGAACCCGATCGGCTCCCCGTCGTCGTCCTCGGCCACGAAGGCGATGTCCGACGCGAGGATCTCGGCCACCTCGGCGAGCTCCTTCTCGAGGTCGTTGGGCCCTTCGTGCGTCGGCGGTGGCACCTCGTGGTCGAACTCGCGCCAGAGCTCGGCGAGCGCGTCGTAGTCCTCCGGAACTGCAGGGCGGACGTTCATCCCAGCATCCTTGCTCCCACGAGCAGGTACTGAGCTGACAGGTTCTGGAAGGGCGCGAAACGCTCTCCCATGGCGCGGACCTCCTCGATCGACAGCGGGCGGCCGTCAGCGTAGAACGTCGAGACCGCCTTGCGCACGCCGAGGTCGCCGGCGGGCCACGCGTGCGGCCGGGCGAGATGACGCGCGAGGTACCAGTCGGCCGTCCAGCGCCCGAGGCCCGGCAGCGCGGTCAGGGTCGCGATGACCTCGTCGTCCGAGCGCTCCCCGAGCCCGGCGAAGTCGAGGTTCGAGCGCGCAAGCGTGACGACGTACTCCGCCTTCTTCTTCGAGAAGCCGATCGCGACGATCTCCGCGGGTCGAGCGCGCGCGATCCGCTCACGGGTCGGGAACTCCCAGGCGGCGTCGTGCCGCACGCCGAAGCGCTGGACGAAGCGGGCGCGGATCGCCGCCGCCGCCCGCAGGGAGATCTGCTGCGTCGTGATCGCGACGACGAGCGCCTCGAAAGGGTGCGGGTTCAGCGTCGGCCGGAAGCCTTCGAGGCCGAGGACGATCGGGCCGAGCACCGGATCCGTCGCGGCCCACGCGCGGAACGGGCCGAGGTCGAACGGCAGCCCGAGCAGGCGACCGACCTCTGCGGCCGCCGCGCGGCCTGCGGGCTCGATCCGTACCCCGCCGGGCGCAGCCGTGACCCGAAGCTCGCGTCCCGCGACGACGCGGTGCAGACCGCCGTCGTGCCAGACGGTCGCGCCGTCGCTCCCGAAGTCGCGGAAGCGGACGGTCGAGAGCTCGAAGTCGTACGGCTGGGGAAAGCGGAGGAGCACGCGCGCCGACACGCTAGTCGGCGCTCGCTTCGCTCAGAAGCCGGAGTGGATTCTCTCCGCGCCGCTGACTCGGCAGCCTACGAGTCGAGAAGGAAGTCCAGCAGGAGCGGGTTCACGAGCTCGGGAGTGCGAATGTCGGGCCGGTGCCCACCGCCCGGGATCACCTCGAGCCGCGCGTTCGCCATCGCGGCGACGATGCTCTCGGCGTGCGCGACCGGGACCGGGGCGTCGGCCTCGCCGTGGACGACGAGCGTCGGGCAGGTGACCTGGCCAAGGAGACGAGCCGGCCTCTGCCAGTCGAGCTCGAGCTCCTGGCTGACGATGACCTCCGGAGTGGCTTCGAGGCCGATCGCGGTCATCTCGGCAATGACCTCGTTCGAGTCCGGCTCCGTGAAGACCGCGTGCATGAACGGCACGATGAACCCGCGCCAGTCCGTCCGCAGGCTCTCGAGCCACTCGGGGTTGGGCGGCCGGGGCTCGGCCTCGAGCTGCATGTACGGCGCGACGACGGCAAGACGGTCGAATCGCTGCGGGTCGTCGGCGGCCAGCAGCACTGCCGCATTGATCCCACGAGACGCGGTGACGACCGCAGCGCGCTCGATCCCGCACGCCTCGAGCACCGCGAGCGCGTCCGCTGCATGGAGCGGGAAGTCGTAGCCGCTCGCAGGCCGCTCGCTGGCACCGGCTCCGCGCGGGTCGTAGGTAACGACGGTGGCGCGCCGCTCGAGGGCGGCGACCTGGTGCCCGACGACGCGCGAGTCGACGAGATTCCACGTCGGCGCGAACAGAATCGCCCGCTCACCCTCGCCGTAGCGGCGCCAGGCGATCTGCGTCCCGTCCGCGCTCGTTGCCGTTCCGACGGCACTCGGGCGAGGAGCCGGAATCACGCGCGGACGATACAACGCTCCCGGCTTCAGGCAGTTCCGTCGCGAACGACGGCGAGCTCGGGCCGCGCGGCGAGCACGAGCATCGCGTGGCTCCAGCCGAGCGGGACCACCCAGGCCGGGTCGCCGCTCTCCGTCACCTGCTCGGGGAGGAGACCGAGTGGCGTCTGCCGAGCGAGCGCGTACTCGAGCGAGCGCGACCAGCCTGCCGCGTCTCCGGCCTGGCGCTGTGCGAGACCGAGCCAGAGCGTCGAGATGAGCCACGGGTTGCCACCCGCGTACGTGTCGCCCTCGTGCCTGAGCACGCCGCCGTCGGGGAGGCCGAGCTCGCGCTCCACCGCGGCGACCGTGGCGCGCATTCGCTGAGAGCCCGGATCGACGGCCCGGAATGGCCAGCTGAGCCCGAGGAGCGAGCTGTCGACCCTTGGATCGTCGCGGTCGACGGAGCGGACGGCCCGCGTCGGATAGCGCAACCGGCGATCGAATATCGGCGGCGGTTCGTCGCCGAGCTCGTCGGAGCGCCCGACCCAGCGCGAGCGGAGATAGCGGCCGTGCTCCTCGCTCCAGAGGTAGGCGTCGATCGCAGCGCGCACGCGCACCGCGGCGTCCCGGTACCGCGCCTCGAGCGCGGGCTCGTGCCGCGCCGCCATGGCCGCGCACGCGGCGAGGCCGCCGTACGTCGCCGCCGCGCTATAGGCGTGCTGTCCGTCGGTCTGCTCCCAGAGGTCGACGCTCGGCAGCGGCAGTCCGGTTTCGGGATCGAGGAAGCCGCACAGGAAGTCGCCCGCTGCCCGGGCTGAGGGCCAGAGCTCACGGTCGAGCGCGGCGTCTCCGAGTGAGCGCCAAGCCGCCTCGTAGGCGAAGACGACGACGCCGGTCTCGTCCAGCTGGTGGAGCCCCCAGCTCGGAGCGAGCGAGCCGTCCGTCCAGTAGCGCTGGAGCCAGAGACCCTCTGGGGCCTGCTCCCGGGCGAGCCAGCGGAGCGCCGGCCGTGCGAGGTCACCCCGCCCGGCGGCCAGCAGGCTGAGGACGTTGTACGCGAGGTCGCGCGGCCAGACGAAGCCGTAGCCCCCGGAGTGCGCGAAGTCGGGGTCGAACTCCGGCGCAGCGATCGTGGCCCCTGTCTGGCGGTCGGTGAGCTGCTCGAGCACGAGCAGCGAGCGTCCGTAGAGGGCGTCCACGCCGGCGGTGTCGACGATCGACGGCTCGGCGAGCGCGACGGCCTCGCGGTCGTAGGCGACACGCTCGGACGCAAGGACGTCGAAGCCGACCGCGGCCGGGCGGGTCAGGCGTGCGATGGCCTCGTCGGGGGTCGCGCCGAACGCAGCGACGACCAGCGCGACCTCGTTCTCGCCGACCTCGGCGGCGAGCGTGCCCTCCACCGGCGCACGGTGGACAACGATGTCGTCGGACGCCTCGCCTCCGTTCCCCTCGCGCAGCGTGGCGGTCGAACCAGGCGCCACCAGCAGGACGGCGAGCGCGACGCCGCGCTCGTAGAAGACCAGCGCGCCGCTCGCGGGATCGACGTACCCCGCCACGTTCCGGGCGTCGCCGTCGAGGCTCGGGACGCTTCGCACCAACAACCTCGACGCCGCCGAGCAGCGGACCCCGCGCACGAGGACGGGCTCCCCCGGCGTCACGAGGTCCGTCACCTCGACCGACACGCCGTCGTTCCGCGTCGTCGTGACGAGGACCGAGGCGCCGTCGACGTAGGCCTGCTCCCAGTCGGCAGGCTCCTCGTCGAGCCAGACGACCGCATCGTCGCAGTCGAGGCCGAGCCGCAGCTCGCCGAGGTGCTGACCGTGGTCGACGTTCGGCCAGAACAGACGCTCGAGCTCGCCGCGCGCGCTCACCGTCGCGAGCAGCGATCCGTTGCCGAGGATCGCTGCAGGCCTGTACGCGAAGCGCCTCCCGGTCGCGTCGCGGACCTCGGCGAGGGACTGCTGGACTGCCATCAGCGCCGTACCTGCACCGGGAGGACGGGCGTCGTCGAGACGACGCCGTCGCTCGAGCGGACGACGGCGACCGCGGCGATCTTCTCCCCCCGCCGGAAGCGCTTCGGGTCGAGGAACGCGCGATAGGGAGCGCCGTCGTCCACGGCTACCCGGGCCCAGCTCTTCGCTCCGGGACGACGGACGGCGAAGGTGACGCTCACGGGGTCGCGTCCGGTCACCGAGGCAGTGAGGACCTTGAGGTTCGTGAACCGGTCGGTGCCGAAGCGGAGCGTCGCCCTCGCGGCGCCGCGCCGCGGGAGCTGGCTCTCCGCGCGCAGGAGAACCGCGTCGAGCGAGCCGACGACGACGGAGACCCGCCCGTTCGCATCGCTGTCGACGCGCTTGACGTCGGATCCCGTGTACTGGAGCCACAGAGACGAGGGCGTCGCCGTCGTCGCCGTCACGCTCTGCTCGTCCTCGCTCGCGTTGAAGACCAGGAGGTACTCGCGCCGATCCTCACGGTCGAAGCGACTCACCGCGAGGACCCCTTCGCGCGCGTAACGGACGACCGTCGAGCCGGTCGCCAGGACCGGGAACCGCTCGCGAAGCGTAGCCAGGTGCCGAAACGTCGCCGCGACGTTGTTCTGGACCGTGTCCACGTCGAAGGACGAGCCGGTGCCGATCGGCGGCCCGCCGACCCTCTCCTCCGTCTGCCACTCCTCGACCCGGGTCGGGAACATGTCCTGCCGCGCGGCCTTGTCCCCACCCCGGCCGATCATCCCCACCTCGTCGCCGTAGTAGACGACCGGGGCGCCGCGGAGAAAGTAGAGGAGGGAGTAACCGAGTTGAAGCCGGTGCTCGAGCTCGGTGCCGGTAGCGCCCGTCTGCTGCTTGATGAGCAGCGCCGCGCGGCCGACGTCGTGGTTCCCGAGGAAGGTCGCCGGCGTCGGCGCGACTCCGTCGGCGCCGCGGAAGTAGTCGTCCTCGGACAGGCGCGTCGCGATCCCCCTCGACCCGGCCGACCCGCCCGCGTAGCGGACGAGCGAGTCCTGAAGAGGAAAGTCGATGACGTTCGGCACCGCGCGATCCCGGACGTACGAGGAGAGCTCCGCGGCGTCGGTCACGAACACCTCGCCGAAGATCTCGAAGTCACGGACGCCGGCTGAGCCCGCCGCGGCGCGGATCTTCGGCACCCACGAGCGGAAGAACGCGTGATCCACGTGCTTCGCCGTGTCCACCCGGAAGCCGTCGAGCTTGTACTTCCGGATCCAGTCCCCGTACACCTGCGCGAGGCCGGAGACGACGAGCGGCTGCTCGGTGAAGAGGTCGTCGAGCCCGAAGAAGTCGCCCTGGTCGAAGCAGGCCGGCGAGCAGCTCGAGAAATCGATGTTTCCGCGGTTGTGGTAGCGGGTCACCTGATTGAGCCACGCCGGGCGCTTCAGCGAGCGGTTCTGGGGAGAACCAGCGGCTGGCGGGGCTGGAAGCGCGCGGAGACGCACGGGAAGCGCTTTCTTCCCGCGTGGCGCTGCGCGGAGTACGGCTTCCCCTTGCAGTCGCGGTACGGCACCTCGTCCGGCCCGCGGAACGTCGAGCCGCCGGCGGGGAGGATCACGTCCGCCGTGTGGTTCACGACGACGTCGAGGTAGACCTTCAGCCCGAGCCGGTGCGCGCAGTCCGAGAACGCGGCGAAGTCCTCGTTCGTGCCGAGGTGCGGGTCGACGCGCGTGAAGTCGAGCCCCCAGTAGCCGTGGTACGCCGCGCTGTCGGCCTGGACCGCCTGCTGCGCGACCACCGGGGCGATCCAGATCGCTGTGAACCCGAGATCGACGAGCCTCGCGAGCCCGGTCTTCGTGTCCGTGCACGATCCGGTCAGCCCTTCGAGGTCGCCGCCGTGGTACCAGCCCGTGTCCACCGGGTCGTAGCCCGTCTCCGAGCGCGACCCCGTCTTGCCGCCGCGGTCGTTCGACGGGTCGCCGTTCGCGTATCGGTCCGGCATGACGAAGTAGATGCGCTCGGACGCGAACGCGGAGTACGTCGGCGGCTCCGCCAGGCGTTCCAGCTCCGCACCCGTCGGAGGCCGGGCCTGGTCGGAGGAGGCCGCGGCGCCGCCGGCCCCGAGTGCGATCGCCAGGGCGACGGCAAGCGCGCAGCTAGCGAAGAGCCGCACCCGTCTCCTCGTCGAAGAAGTGGAGACCGCTCGTGTCCACCGCGACCGGGACCCGCGCGCCAAGGCGTAGATCGAGTCGCGGCGGGAAGTGGGCGACCAGGTTCGGGCTCGCGATGCCCTCTTCCAGGTCCTCGGGGCCTGCGCCGTGCGTGCCCGGAGGACGCACCGGCTCCGCATCGACGTGGAAGTACACCTGCAGGCCGGATCCGAGCGCCTCGACGAGCTCCACGGTCGCGTCGAGCGTCGGCAGATCGGGGCGGGCAGCAGCCGGATGGAGGTCTTCGGCGCGCATCCCGATCACCACGCCCCGGCCGCCCATCGCCTTGATCGCGCTGTAGCGGCGGATGCAGGCGCTGCCCACCGGAAGGGAGGCGGGCCCGATCTCGGCGAAGACGTCGTCGCCGTCGACCCGGATCCTCCCGGCGAAGAGATTCATGGGCGGAGTCCCGATGAAGCTCGCGACGAAGAGGTTCGCCGGCTCGTCGTACAGCGCCTGGGGTCGATCGACCTGCAGCAACACGCCCATGCTCATCACCGCGACGCGGTCGCCCATCGTCATCGCCTCGATCTGGTCGTGCGTGACGTAGATCGTCGTGGTGTCGAGCTCCCGCTGGAGCTTCGCGATCTCGGCCCGCATCTGGACGCGGAGCTTCGCGTCCAGGTTCGAAAGCGGCTCGTCCATGAGGAAGACCTGAGGGTTGCGCACGATCGCGCGCCCCATCGCGACCCGCTGCCGCTGGCCGCCGGAGAGCTCCCGCGGCTTGCGCGCGAGGTACGGCGTGAGGTCGAGCAGCTTCGCGGCCCACGAGATCCGCGCCTCCACCTCGCGCTTCGGCTGCTTCCGGAGCCGCAGGCCGAACGCGATGTTGTCGGCGACCGAGAGGTGGGGATAGAGCGCGTAGTTCTGGAAGACCATCGCGACGTCGCGGTCCTTCGGCGTGAGGTCGTTCACGACGCGGCCGCCGATCGAGATCGTCCCGTCGGTGATCGTCTCGAGGCCGGCGACCATCCTCAGCGCGGTGGTCTTCCCGCACCCCGAGGGCCCGACCAGGACGAGGAACTCGCCGTCGGAGATCTCGAGCGAGAGGTCGCGGACGGCGTGGACGTCGCCGTCGTAGATCTTGTCCACCTCGTTGATCTGCACGTCAGCCACTCGCGCCTCCCTCGTCGTTCACGCGACGCGCCAGGCGTGGAATGCCGGGCCGGCGCCGGGTAGAAGTGCTTCATCGGTTGCAAGGCTTGCGTCCCCGCCGTAGAGGGTCTCGAGCTCGCGGCCTCCGAGCGCGCCGAGGTCGAGCCGGATGGGCGCGTGCGCGGCCCGCGCGGCGAGGCAGAGCACTATTTCGTCCCGCGCCTCGCGCAGGTACGCGATCGCGTCCTCGGAGACGTGGACGTAGCGGATGCCGCCGCGGGCCAGAGCCGAGCTCCTCCGGCGCAGTGCGATCAGCTCGCGATAGCCGTCCCCGAGCTCGTCGTCCCAGGACTCCGGCCGCGACCACGGCATCGTTCGCCGGGCGTCCTCGCCCCAGTCGCCCTCGAGGCCGAGCTCGCTGCCTGCGAACACCATCGGGACGCCGGGGCTCGTCATCTGGAGGCCGACGCCGACGAGCTGGCGCTCTCGCGAGCCCGCGATCGTCCGGAACCGCGCGGTGTCGTGGCTGTCGAGGATCACCCACGAGTGGAGGACCTGTGTCCACGGGACGCCGGCGCGGAAGCGGCGCATCGTCTCGACGACCGCCTCGCCCGAGAGCCGCGGCACCCCGACAGGTAGGCCCAGGAAGCTCGCTGCGGGCTCGGCGGGAAGTTCGTCCCCGCGGAGCCACGTCCACACGGGCCGCGTGAAGCCCGCGTACGCCATCGTCCCGTGCCACCCATCGGGACGGAGATCCGGGCGCGCATCGTGCGCGTGCTCGGCGACGACGAGGGCCTCGGCGCTCGCTGCGGACGCGGCGGCGCGAACACCGCGGGCCACGTCGGCAGCGAGATCGAAGTCGTGCAGCCGGCCGGTCATGTTCGCGACGTCGATCCGCCAGCCGTCGAGCGAGTAGGGGGGTTCGAGCCAGCGTGCGACGATCGACTCCCCGCCTTCGTACATCCGCCGCCTGAGCTCCGCCGAGCGGTAGTCGAGCTTCGGCAACGACGGCACGCCGTACCAGCTCTCGTAGCCCGCCTCGAGTCGGTCGTCGAACGTGAAGAAGTCGCGCTCCGTCACCGCCGAGCCGTTGCGCGCGGCGAGGAACCAAGGATGACGGTCGCCGACGTGATTCGTCGTCAGGTCACCGAGGACGCGCAACCCGCGGTCGTGTGCCGAGCGGACGAGCGCGACGAGCGCGTCGTCACCGCCGAGCAGCGGGTCGACCTCCGAGAAGCTCGAGGCGTCGTAGCGGTGCGTGCTCCCCGCCGGGAAGACCGGCGTCAGGTAGAGGACGTTCGCTCCGAGGTCGGAGATGTGATCGAGGTGCCGCTCGAGACCGACGAGATCGCCGCCGAACCACTCGAACGGCGTCTCCGGCCCACGGCCTGTCGGAAGGGCGTCCCACTCCCGCGGCACCACCCAGTCGGGCGGGTCGACCCCGAGCCCAGCCGAGGCGAAGCGGTCGGGGAAGACCTCGTAGACGACGGACTCGAGGTGCCACGCCGGGCCGCCCGCGTCCGGTGTCGCGACGAAGTCGTCCGCATCGGGGACGTCGAACCGCTGGATGCCCGCCGCGTTGAGCCAGGCGTAGCCGACGTCGCCGCCGGAGAGGAGCCAACGGTACGACGTCGCCGGGTTCGAGACCGGGAAGCTCGCTCTCCACCACGTGTCGGTCTCCGTCTCCCGATCGACCTCCGCAACCGCGACGTTCGGGTCGCTGTCGAGGACATAGCGGACGGCGACCCCGTCGACGGCAGTCGCACGCGGAACGCGCAGCAGCACGGTCGTCTCGTCCCCGAGCTCGGCCGGCGGCACAGGGACGTAGAGCTCCGAGCCGTCGTGATGCGGAAGCGCGGCGAGCGGCATCATCGGCCTAGCCCTTCACCGAGCCGCGCGTCAGGCCGTGGACGATGAAGCGCTGGAGGAAGAAGAAGAGGACGACGACCGGCACGGCGGCCAGTACCACGCCCGCGCAGAATGGTCCCCACTGCTGCGCGTACTTGTCGTTGATGAACCCGTAGAGACCGACGGGCAGCGTGAAGTTGTCGGTCGACTGCAACAGCCGGCTCGCGATGATGAACTCGTTGATGGTCGCGATGTAGGAGAGCAGGCCGACGACGGCCAGCACCGGCGCGGCGAGCGGCAGGATGATGGACCAGAAGACCTGCGCCGGCGTCGCTCCGTCGACGCGTGCGGACTCGTCGAGCTCGTTGGGGATCGAGTCCAGGAAGCCCTTCATGAGCCAGGTGTTGACCCCGAGGGCGCCGCCCAGGTAGACGAGGATCACGCTCGTACGCGTGTCGAGCCCGAAGGCCGGGAACACGTCGCCGACACGCACGACGATGTAGTAGATCGCGACGACGGCCAGGAACGTCGGGAACATCTGGATGAGAAGCAGCGAGAGCAGCCCCATGCGGCGCCCGCGGAATCGGAAACGGGCGAACGCGTACGCGGCAAGGGCACCCATGAGGACCGACGCGATCGCTGTCGCGGCCCCGATCACGAGCGTGTTGAGGTACCAGCTCGTGTAGGGCACGTCGAGCGCCTCCTGCTCTGTCCCCTTCTCTCCCGGGTTCCCGCTCAGGATCCGCCGGAAGTTGTCGAGCGTGACGTCCTCCGGGATCACGGACGCCCCCGTCAGCGACGCGAGCGGATCGAACGCGGCCGAGATCACGAAGACGATCGGGAAGAGCGCGAACGCGATCGCCGCCAAGCTCACCAGGTAGCGCCACCAGTTGCCCGCGAAGATCGGGCGCCGTCCCCGCGCCTCGGCGACGCGCGGCGTTGCGACGGACTCCGCCTGGTCCAGCGTCGTCATCGGATGTCCTCGAGTGCGCGTGTGCGCCAGAACGAGAGCGCGGAGATGCCCGCGACGATGAAGAAGATGAAGATCGACACCGCGGCCGCGAGCCCGTACTGCGCTCCGCCGCCCGCCTGGAACGCGATCTTGTACGTGTAGCTGATGAGGATGTCCGTCGAGCCGGCGACGGTCTGCTCCACCTCGTACGGGCCGCCGCCGGTCAGGAAGAAGATGTTGTTGAAGAGGTTGAAGTTGAACGCGAACGACGCGATGAGCAACGGCGCGGTGGCGACCAACAGGAGGGGGAGGGTCACCTTCCGGAAGACCTGGAGGCCGCCGGCGCCGTCGACACGCGCGGCCTCGGTCAACTCATCGGGGACGGCCTGCAGGGCGCCCGTACAGACGAGGAACCAGTAGGGGAAGCCGATCCAGACGTTCACGAGCACGCACGAGACCTTCGCCCAGGTCGGGTCGAAGAGCCACGGAATGTCGGTACCGAGCGTGCGGTTGACGAGCCCGAACTCGTCGTTCAATAGGCCGCCCCAGACGAGGACGGCGAGGAAGGCGGGGATCGCGAACGGCAGGACGAGCAGGGCGCGCTGGAACCGCTGCAGCTTGAGGTCCGGCTTGTTGAGCGTGATCGCGAGGAAGAGGCCGAGCGCGAACTGGATGAGGACGGAGAGGAACGCATAGGCAAACGTCCAGAGGACGACGCGGACGAACGGGTCGCGGACGAGGGGGTCGGTGAGGATCGTCGCGAAGTTGTCGAAGCCGATGTGCGTCCGCCAGCCGGGCTCCAGCGTCTCGCCGGTCGCGGCGGCATATGAGCCTTCGCCGTTGTCGGTGAAGACCGCTCCCGTCTCGATGTTCGTGAACGTGTCCGTCTCGGGGTCGTACCGGAGCGTCGGCTCGAGCTCCTGCGCGAGGCTCAGGCCCTCGGCGCGGACGAACGAGCTCTCGCCGGTCGGGATCACGAGAGCGGCAAGCTGCGCATCGATTCCGACGAGCTCCGCTCCCTGCACGAGCTCGTAGCCCTCGGCCTCGACGATGACGCCGCCCTGGACCGTGACCGACTCCGGGGGCAGCGGCTCGAGCGCCTCCTCGGAGCCTACGTAGAGATCCCCGGTCGACTCGTCGACGAGGAGCAGCACGAGCTCGCCGTCCTCCGTCGCCGGTGTGGAGGTGAACGTCCTCCCCTCGGTCGGCGCGACAAGCGACGTCTCCTCGATCGCGACGATCGCCTCGTCCTTCGAGAGGTTGTGGCCCGTCGACCAGTTGGTGAGCGCGATGTTCGCGTTCGAGACGATCGGGATGACGACGAACGCGACGAGGAAGATCGTCCCGGGAACGAGGAACTTGAGCGGAACGAGCCGCCGGTCGGGATAGAGGTAGACGAAGTCGACGAGCAGGGTCACCCCTGCGACGACGGCCGCCGCGATCCACTTCTCGTCCGCGAGCAGGATTCCGATCCCCCAGATGGCGAGGGCGTTGACCATCCCGAGGAGGAGGAGCTTGATCGCCAGTCCGACCGGGCCCGAGAAGAAGCCCACGCCCCGAGCGAGCAGCGACGGGGGTGGAACGGCCGGCTCGGCCTGCCCGGCGGCGATGGGGGCGTTGGTCACTGGGCTCGAGGGCGTCGTTGGAGAGAGGGCGCGGCCTCGGTCACGCCGGCCGCGCCCTCTCCTCGTCCTTCGATCAGCCGATCTTCTGCGCGATGCTTCTCTGTGCGCCGACGAACGACTTGCGGGCCGCAATGGAGCCCGAGCCCTTCGTGGAGCGCACCCACGCGGCGCCCAGGTCCTGCCAGACGCTGGCCATCTGCGGGATGTTGGGCATCGGCACGCCTCCGACGGACGCGCTACCGAACGCCTTCAGGTCCTTGTCCTTGACCTGCGCTGCGGCAGCGGCGTTCGCCGGGAAGCGGTCGTTCGCGGCCGCGAGCCGAAGCTGCGAGGCCGGCCGCATCATGTAGTTCGCCACGAGGTCCTTCGCCAGGCTCTCGACGCCGTGCGCCGCCGAGTACTTCGTGACCATGAAGCCCTGGACGCCGAGGAACGGAACCGACTTGATGCCGGGGACGATCTGCGGGAAGGACGAGACGGCGTACCTCACGCCGGACTTGCGGATATCCGCGAGGAACCACGGACCCGTGATCCAGTAGGCGGCCTTCCCCTTCAGGAACAGGTCCTTCGCGATGCTGTCGTTCACCTGCGACCTGACGAGGCCTTCCTTGTTCCACTTGTCGATCAGGGCCGCGTTCTTCAGGAACCTCGCGTTGGCGACGCCGATGTCCGAGGGATCGAGATTCCCGGCCTTGTTCGTGCCGAAGATGTAGCCGCCGAGCCCCGAGAAGAACGGGTACATGTGGTACGCGTCGCCCTGGCCCTGCTGGACCGCCAGGCCGACCTGGGCCTTCGTCTTCTTCTTCGCAGCGAGTGCCTGCCGCTCGAGCTCTGCGAACGTCTTCGGCACCTTCGCGAGCCTCGTGTTCGTCACGAGCGCGACGTTCTCCAGGGCCACCGGAGCGCCATAGAGCTTCTTGATTGCGGTGCCATACGAGAACGAGTTCAGCGCGTACGCCGGGAACTGCTTCCGCGTGGCGGCCGACGGTGACAGCGGGAGCACGGAGCCGTTGGCGGACAGCTCGCCCACCCAGTCGTGGGCGCCGACGATGACGTCCGGGGCCGAGTCGGCCGCGACCGTCGCGATTTCCTGACGGATCGGCCCCATCTGCTTCTGGACGACCTGGACGGTCACACCCTTCGACCGAGCCCAGGCATTGGCGACCTCGGTGACGGCCGGCACGCGGTCGGAGTCCGCCCAGATCACGAGTTTTGCCGATTGGTCGGTGGCGGATGTGCCGGCCGACGCGGCGACGACCGCGACGAGCGCGGCTACCGCGAGCCCGGCTACGACCCGCAGCCTTCGAGTACTCAACATCGAGATGCCCTCCTTGGGGAGTGAGACCCTGTCCCGTTTGAAATGTGTTTCAGATTCACGAAACGGCGCCCGGCAAGATAACGCCAACGCGTGGCGGGGTCAAGTCGATGAAACCCCGCCGCAGTTGTGACTAAGATCGTCGACGACGATGACAAGCTGTTTCTCCACTCTGAAAACACACGACGCGTGCCCGCCGTCGGCCACCCCGTTCCCCCCCGATGGCCAGCCTTAGAGACGTCGCCGAGCGCGCCGGAGTTAGCGTCGCCACCGCCTCGCGGGTCGCGACGGGGTCGGCGGTCGTCCGCCCCGAGACGAAGGAGCGGGTGGAGCGCGCGATGCGAGATCTCCTGTACGTCCCGCCCGGGCGGGTCGAGACGTCGGATGCCGTCGGCCTCTTCGTGCCGGAGTTCGGAAACCCGGTGTTCGCGGCGCTCGCGGCGGCGATGGAGACGCAGGCCTCACATGCGGGCCTCGCGACCATCCTCTGCAACACGCACGGCTCGGCGCAGCGCGAGCTCGAGTACATGCGGATGCTCCTCGAGCGCCGGGTCGAAGGCATGGTCTTCATCTCCGCGGAGATCACCGACGTCCGCGGCGAGCACTCGCACTACGCCCAGCTCGTGGAGCGGGGCGCGCGGCTCGTGTTCGTCAACGGCGGGTCCGAGGAGCTCGACGTCACCTCGGTCGGAGTGGACGAGCGCGCCGCCGGGCGCATGGCGACCGAGCACCTCATCGCGCTCGGCCACCGGCGTATCGGCTTCGTCGCGGGCAACGAGTTCGCGCTGCCGACACGCGAGAAGAGCCGCGGGCGACTCGATGCGCTCGCCACGGCGGATCTGGACGGCCGTGACCTCGTCGCCCACGCCGAGTTCTCGGTCGAGGGCGGGCGGGTCGCTCTCCGGCAGCTCATGGAGCGTGACAACAACGGCGGAGCCCCCACAGGAGTCATCTGCTCGAACGACCTCATGGCGATCGGCGCCGTGCAGGAGGCGGTAGCGCTCGGGCTCGACGTACCGGCCGGCCTCTCCGTCGTCGGCTTCGACGGCATCGCAGCTCGCTGGTCCGAGCCTCCGCTGACGACGGTCGAGCAGCCGATCGACGAGATCGCCCGGACCGCGATCGGCGCCCTCCGCGCGCAGATCGACCGCCCCGACCAGACGCACCCGAGCTACGTGTTCCGACCGCGGCTCAGGACGGGACGCACGACCGCGCCGCCGCGCGACGCGTAGGGGCGCTGCGCGCCCGGGCCGGACATGTCCGGCCCCTACAGCAGCGTCCGCCAGGCGTAGAGGCCGGGCATGCCCGGCCTACAGACGAGCGGCGAGCTCGACGAAGTCGGTGAACGGCTCGAACGCCACGCCTTTCGCCGCGAGGTACTCCGCGAGGCCGTCGCGCGCGAAGACCCGCGACGCCGCCAGGGAGACACAGCGGTCGGAGAACCCGTCTCCGACGTAGACGACGTCGTCGATACCGGCGATGTCGGCCCGCTTGCACGGCTCACCGCAGACCGGGCACGGCTCCTCGTTTCTGAAGCGAACCCGCCAGCCGTCGGGCCCCGGCTCGAGCCTGTTCGCGACGACGTCCAGCTCGACGCCTTCGCGCTCGAGCACCGGCTCGATCAGCTCGTGGAAGCCGCTCGAGACGACGAACGGGTCATGCGCGCGCGCGAACTCGGCGAAGCCGTCGCGCAGGCGCGCGTGCTCGACGAGCCAGGCGACGACCTCCTCGACCGGTGCCCGCACCGTCCGGAACTCGCCCGCGATCACCTCGTGCAGCGTGAGCTGCCGGCCGAGCTTCGCCTCGTGCGCCTCGTAGACCGCCTCGTCGCCGAACTCGAGCAGCACGAGGTGCAGCCCGTCGACCTCCGTGACCGTCCCGTCCCAATCGAGGACCACGCGCATCGGCGTCAGCGCCCGGTCGTGGCGGCGAGCGTTCCGATGCCAGTGACGTCGATCGCGACCTCGCTTCCACGCGGAACGTCGAGCGTCGCGGCGGCCGGTCCGGCGAGGAGGTCGCCCGCGAAGAGCGCAGTCCCCTCGGCGGCGAGCGCATGCGCGTGCTCCCAGTCGAACCCGCCGAGGCTCGACCGCACTCGCTCGGAGCCGTCGACGCTCACCACGCACTCGACGTCGTCCATCGGAAGGTCGTCACCGGTCAGGACGACGGGCCCGAGCCCGAAGGCGAAGTCGCGATCCTTCGGCTCGCGCAGCACGGGGCGCCGCCACTCGCCGAACACCGTGTAGCCGCCGATCTTCCCCTCGGTGCCGAGCACCGCGGCAAGTCGCGGAAGCAGCGCGAGCGTGGAGTCTCCCGGCGTGATTTCGACCGCAGGCCCCACGATCGCGGCCGGGTTCGCGAAGGCGAACGAGCTTTCCTCGTCGAATACCCGGACCGACGGCGGATGGAGGACGGGCGCCAGCAGCCGCACTCCCTCGAGCGGATAGACGGCGTGCTCCCGCGCGGAGCCGCCGCCCGTGAAGAACGACTGCAACGTCTGGGCCGCGAGGTGCACGACGTGGTCGTCCTCGATCCGGCCGACCCACCCGCGCTCCATCGGGTGGTCGACGGGATGGAACATGCAGAGCCGCATCAGTCCCTACGGCTCCGTGTGGACGACGACGTCGGCGATCTCGGGAACTGCGCTCCGCACCCGCTCCTCCACCGCGCTCGCGCGGCCGTGGGCGTCGGCGAGCGAGCCGTCGCGGCCGAGAGCGAGCGTGAGGAAGGCGACGATCCCCTCGTCCGTCCGCACGAAGCGCACCTCGCGCGGCGGTGAGCCCGTCTCGTCCTCGACGGCCTGCGCGACCGCCGTCTCGTCGATGGCGATCTCCTCGCCGGCCGCAACCTCTGCGAGCGGTTCGAGGTGCGTCCGCACCTCCCTCGCCTCCGGAACCGCCGCGAGGATCTCCTTCTCGACGGACTCGGCGATCGCGTGCGCCTCGTCGAGCGGCAGGTCGCCCGGGAGCTTCAGATGCAGCGAGATCTCGACCCAGTCGCCGACCTCGAGCACGGTCAGGTTGTGCAGCTCGCGGACGCGCGGGACGCCGAGTGCTGCCGCGAGCGCGCGCTCCCGGATCTCGCCGCCCGCGGACCGCGGCTCGACGTGGACGACGACGTCGGCCTCCGGGAGCCGGTCTCTGAGCGCGTCCTCGACTCGGTCCGCGGCCGCATGGCCCTGCCCGACCGCGGCGCCCGGAGCGATGCCGATGACGACGTCCGCGAAGTGCGTGCCGCCGGACTCGCGGACACGGAGCCGCCGGAGCTCGACGGGCGGGTCGAGCTCCGCGATCGCCGCGCGCGCGGCCGCCTCCGCGTCCAGCGGCGCCCAGTCCATGAGAACGTTGACGTTCCTGCGCACGAGGCGCGTCGCAGCGGCGACCACGAGCGCGGCGACGAAGAGCGCCGCAATGGCGTCGCCCTCGGGAAAGCCGAGCGCTGCGGCTGAAAGCCCTGCCAGAACGGCGAGCGTGCCGACGAGATCGCTGCCGAAGTGGAACGCGTTCGCGAGCAGCGCGTCGCTTCGATAACGCCGAGCGGCCCGCGCCGAGATCGTCGTCCGCGACGCGTCGATCGCGATCACGAGCGCAATCGCTGCGAACGTCCACCACGTCGCGTCCACCTCGAACTCGACCGCCCCCATTAGCCGTGCGATCGCGAAGCCCGCGATGACGAGGCTGATCACGATCAGGAAGCCCGCTTCCGCGAGGGCAGCGAGGTTCTGCGCCTTCCCGTGGCCGAAGGGGTGGCCACGATCGGCCGGCCGGACCGCGACGGAGACGGCGAAGAAGGTCAGGAGCGCCGCGACGAGGTCGGTCCCGGAGTGTGCGGCCTCGGCGAGCAGGCCGAGGCTCGAGCTCGCGATCCCGGCGACGAGCTTGATGACGATGAGGAGGCATGCAGCCCCGACCGAAACGAGCGCGGTGCGCCGCTGAGGGGACATGCGCGGAAGGCTACGGAGAAGGGCCTACGAAGGGCGAGGCTAGCCTCGCCCCTACAGATTTCCGCGCAGCGCCTGCTCGCGCTCGATCGCCTCGAACAGCGCCTTGAAGTTGCCGATCCCGAAGCCGCGAGAGCCGTGGCGCTCGATGACCTCGAAGAAGAGCGTCGGGCGGTCCTGGACGATCTTCGTGAAGAGCTGGAGCAGGTAGCCGTCCTCGTCGCGGTCGGCGAGGATCCCCATCGAGCGGAGCGCCGCCCAGTCCTGGTCGATCTCCCCCACGCGCTCCTCGACGTCGTCGTAGTACGTGTCTGGCGTCGCGATGAAGAGGACGCCGTGCTCGCGGAGCGCCGCGACCGTCTTCACGATGTCCTCCGATTGCATGGCGACGTGCTGCACGCCGGGCCCGCCGTGGAACTCGAGGTACTCCTCGATCTGGCTCTTCCGCTTCCCCTCGGCCGGCTCGTTGATGGGGAACTTGATCTTCCCCTCGCCGTCCGTCATCACCTTCGACATGAGCGCGGAGTACTCGGTCGAGATGTCCTCGTCCGAGAAGTGGGTGAGCTGCGTGAAGCCGAGCACGCGCTCGTAGAACGTGACCCACTCGTCCATGCGGCCGAGCTCGACGTTCCCGACCACGTGGTCGATCGAGATCAGGCCGACGCCCGGCGTGGGGCCGCCGTTCGCCGACGCGGAGACGAACCCAGGGAGGTACGTGCCTCGGTAGTCGGAGCGGTTCACGAACGTGTGCACGTTGTCGCCGTACGTCCCGATCGTGGCGAGCTCGACCCGCCCGTTGTCGTCCTCCACCCAGTGCGGCTCGGTGATCCCCCGCGCGCCGCGCTGCACGGCCTGTCGATACGCGTGCGTCGCGTCGGGGACGGCGAGCGAAACGTCCTTCACGCTGTCGCCGCGCGTCGCGGCCCAGCGGCAGACCTCGCTGTCGGCCCGCAGCCCGCTCGTCAGCACGAAGCGGATGTCGCCCTGCTCGAGGACGTACGACGCGCGGTCGCGAACGCCCGTCTCGGGGCCTGCGTACCCCGTCCGCGTGAAGCCGTAGGCGTTCTCGTAGAAGTACGCGGCCTGCTTCGCGTTCCCGACCCAGATCTCGAGGTGGTCCCAGCCGTCGATCGGCATGAAGTCGTGTTCGCTCATGCTTCCGATTCTAGGAGGCGAGGCGCGACGCGTGGTCGCCGGCGCACGACGAGGATGCCGGCCGCGATGAGTACGCCTCCCAGGACCTGGAGCAGGCTCAGCGGCTCGGACAGAAGGATGACTGCCAGCACCGCCGCGATGAACGGCTGGAGATTGGCGGCCAGGGTCGCCTTGTTGGCGCCGATGCGGTGGATCGACCGGAACCAGAGGACGTTCGTGAGCACGAGCGGCCCCAGCGTGGCGAAGAGGAGGAGCGCCCAGATCGTCCAGCCGAGATCCCAGTCCTGGTCCGCGGACTGGCCGAGGCCGGTGAGCAGGAGCGCGACCCATGCCAGTGGCAGCACGATCGCGCTCATCCGCGACGGCGAGTACGAGCCCATGAGCGGGCCGACGGTCACCGAGTAGGCCGCCCAGGTCGCGGCGGTGGAGAGGCCGAGGAGAATCCCCCAGAGATCGCTCCCGAGACCGCCGCCCGCGCCGATCGCGACGAGCCCGACGCCGAGCGCGGACATGGAGGCGGCGACCCAGAAGCGCGGCGTCGGCCGCTCGGTGCCGAGCGCGAGCCCGAGGAGCGCGGCGAAGATCGGAATCGCGCCGAGGACGAGCCCGATCGTCGACGCGGTCGTGACGTCGAGCGCGAAGACGAACGACAGCTGGTTGAGGAAGAGCAGGACCGCGGCGAGCGCGAGGATCGGAACGTGGCGGCGCTCGACGCGGAGCGATCGTTCGACGTAGAGCGTGAGCCCGATGAAGATCGCCGCGGCGAGGCCGTAGCGGATGGTCGCGTAGGGAAGCGGCAGCAGCCCGTGCGTGAGGATGTACTTCGTCACGCTCAGGTTGAGGGCCCAGAGCAGGACCGTCACGAGCAGCATGACCTCGACGGTCGATGGGCGGCGCATGCGGCGACGCTACCGGCGCGGTCGCCACGAAGCCGATGTGACGTTCGGCACCCGTTCTCCGTCTCGAGGACATGAGACCGCCGATGATTGCTGCCCGCGTCGCGACCGGAGGGGGCGCGCATGGCCGCCGGACTCGACCAGTTGTTCCGCGCGTACTGGAAGCTGGTGCACGGCTACCTGACGCGGAGGACAGGCGACGCGGTGCTCGCGGAGGCGCGGCGCAGGTTAACCAGTTCTACCGGCAGCCACGCGTGAGGCAGTCGAGCCTCATGAATGCGACTTGTGTGTACTACTTCCGCACCGGCGCATACTCGTTCAGCGGCCCTATCCAACTCTGCTACCAGGACGGCGAGCTCGTCTCCAAGCACATCTACTGCCGCGCGCCCACCGCAGTGCCGCTCACAGTGCGGGCGCGTGACCTTGCGGTCGCCGTTCGCTGCGTCGATGTCGCGGCGCCCTACTCGGCACGCCGGCGTCAACCGCCGGCGACCGGACCGCGCTCCAGGGCCAGGGGTCGTCTTCACGGTGTTCGAGAGCCTTCCACCGAGCGGTGCATGCCCAGGCCTCTATGCCGTCGACGCGAGGACCCGCGAGATCACATGGCTCGGAGGCTTCGACGCGACGGCACAGGACTTCGCGATTTATCCGGGCTTCACCGCCGGGGGTAGGTTCTCCCACGGCTACTTCGACCGAGCTTCGCGCCGCGTGCCCTTCGTCAACATCTTCGTGGGCGATCGACGGATCGCACGGGCCGTCGCCTATACGCGCCAGTCGTGGGCGCCGCGGCGTGAGGAGCTCGTCTTCGGTCGACTGGTCGGCCGCGGGCGGGCGGAGCGGTTGGAGCTCGCGATCGCGTCCGCCGCGGGGAGGACGCGCAGGGCGGGGCCGCCCACCGCGATCTGGCCGACGTGGACGCCCGACGGCACGGGCCTCGTCTACACGCGCGGGGCACCCGGCCCAACCTTGCTCACCTTTGTGAGCCGCGATGGGCGCATCGTCCGCGACCTCGCACGCGACGTACGCCAGTACCCGGCGCCGCAGGTCTCGCCCGACGGGAAGCGAGTCGCCTTCGTGAGATCGTTCTCCGCCGGCACGCGCGAAGAGTTGTGGCTGGTCGCTACGCGCGGCGGCGGCGCACGCCGGGTGCTCGGCCCGGCCGGTTACGCGACCCTCGCGCCCGTGGCCTGGCTCTCGAACGACGAACTGCTCGTCCAGAACGGAGGAGGAAACGACACGATCTTCGACGTGGGCGACACGCTCACTCGCCTCGACGTCGACAGCGGTCGGAGGCGGCCGTTTCTGAAGCGGGCGTTCGGGCTCAGCCTCTCGCCCGATCGCAGCCGACTTCTTTTCGTGCGACACCACCTTCGCGCCGGCGAGACCTACTACTCGATCCGCACGGTGCGGATCAACGGACGAGACGAGCAGCTCCTGGCGGTCACCGACGAGGAGGACCTCAACGTCGGAAGCATCCCGGTGTGGAAGCCTGCGTCCACCCCGATCGGCTGGGTCGGAGACCCGCCTCCGCCGGGACTCGACCCGCAGGACTGCGTCGCCCGCGTCACGGCGCTGCGCGACAGCACGCGCTAGGCCCGCGCTAGGGTTTCGCGACGATGGCCGAGCCGACGCGGAACGACATCGACGCCCTCGTCGGGAGCGCAACGCCGCACTTCGCGTACCAGCTGCGGGCCCGCATCGCCGAGCTGATCGCCGACCTCTCGTCCGACCATCCCGTTCGCCGCTACGGCGAGGAGCAGATGGAGCTTCTCGACCGCCTCGGGCACGCGTCCTCCCGCGCCGAGGACGGAATGCTCGAGCCGCGTTCACGGATCGGCTGGGAGACCGTGCCCTCGTCGGCGCCCGCGTCGAAGCCGCTGCCCCCGCGCTCGGAATGACGTTCGAGGGCGCTTCGGTCCTCGTGACCGGAGGGTCGCGCGGCATCGGCAAGGCGATCGCGCTTCGGTTTGCGTCGCTCGGCGCGAAGAGGGTCGCGATCGGCTACATGCGCGGCGACGCGCCGGCGGAGGCGACCGCCGAGGAGCTACGTGCTGCGGGGGCCGAGCCCTTCCTCGTGCGCGGCAACGTCGCCTCGCAGCGCATCGCGGACGAGGTGGCCGCGCTCGGCCCGCTCGACGTGCTCGTGCACGCGGCCGCGACCGGCGTCCTCAGACCCGCGCTCGAGACGGACGACAAGCACTGGGACTGGACGCTCTCGGCCAATTCGCGGGCACTCCTCTCGCTCGCCCGCGCCGCCGCGCCCACGATGCCCGCCGGCTCGTCGATCGTCGGCATCTCGAGCCTCGGCTCGATCCGGGTGCTCGACGACTACACGCTCGTCGGCGTCTCGAAGGCGGCGCTGGAGGCGCTCGTCCGCTACCTCGCGGTGGAGCTGGCGCCGCGGGGCATCCGCGTGAACGCGGTTTCAGCCGGCGTCGTCGAGACCGGGGCGCTCGAGCACTTCCCGAACAAGGATGCCATGCTCGAGATGGGCGCGCGCAACCCCGTAGGCCGGCTCGTCTCACCCGAGGACGTGGCCGCCGCAGTCACGTTCCTCTGCTCACCAGGAGCGGAGATGATCCGCGGCCAGACGCTCGTAGTCGATGGCGGCTGGTCGCTCCTCGCGTCGCTCTAGTCGCGAGCTCTACCCTCGACCTGGTACGGCGCGCAAGACCGTCTCCCGCGCGATCATCCCGGCGAGCGCCGGGTTCTCCTGGAGCCGGCGGAGCGAGTACTCGTACCACTTCTCCCCGTACGGCACGTAGATGCGCACACGATGCCCTTCGCTCACGAGGCGCGATGCACGCTCCTCGCGCACGCCGAGGAGCATCTGGAGCTCGTACTCCCTGCGGCCCAGCCCGGCGACCCGCGCGACGGATCGTTCGATCAGCCATTCGTCGTGGGTCGCGATGCCGACGTAGCTCCCGGCTTCCAGTAGCACGTCGACGAGCCGGACGAAGCTCTCGCGCACATGCTCGCGCGACTGGTACGCGATCGCCGGCGGCTCGACGTAGATCCCCTTGCAGACCCGCACGTTCGGCCGCAGCTCGGCAAGGGCGCCGATGTCGGCGACACTGCGCTTGAGCCGCGACTGGAGGACGATGCCGACGTTGTCGCGACCCGCCTCCCGCAGCTCGCGGTAGAGCGCGAGCGTGTCGTCCGTGCAGCTCGAGTCCTCCATGTCGATGCGGACGAACGAGTCACGTGCGGAGGCGTCCTCGACGAGCTCGCCGAGCAGCGCGCGGCAGAGACCGAGATCCAGCTGGAGCCCGAGGGCAGTGAGCTTCACCGAGATGTTGGCCTCGAGCTGGTCGCCCTCGATCGCCTCGAGCGCGCGGTGGTATGCGTTCGCGATCGCCTCGGCCTCGGCCGCTCTCGTCACCTCCTCGCCGAGCACGTCGACGGTCGCGAACTTGCCTTCGGCGTTCAGGCTCGCGACGGTGTGACGCGCGTCCTCGAGCGTCGAGCCGGCGATGTAGCGGCCGGAGAGCCGCCGCACGACCCGCCGCGGGACCGCAGGAAGGAGACTGACCACCGCCCGGTCGAGGACCTTCAAGCCGGGCGGATTGTATGACTAGCGCGGACGAAGCAGGCGAGGGCGAGGCAAGCCTCGCCCCTACGAGCGCATGAAGCCCTGGCGGGCCGCGGAGACGAGCGCGACCGCCTCGGGAAAGAGAACGCGCATCGCGTCGCGGAGGGCGATCGCCTGAGCGTCCGACGACCCCTCCACCTGCATCCGGCCGAGCGCCGCAGCCGTGAGCTCGACCGCAGTGTTCAGGGTCAGGGTCGCGTACTGCTCGCGCTGCGCGTCCTGCACGGTCTCGGCCTGCTTCTCGGCGAACTCGCGGAGCGCTCCCAGAAGCTCCTCCGGATCGCCTCCACCGAACGGGAAGAAGCCGCCGCCACCAGTGCCTTCCATTCCTGGATTGTAGGGGCCAGGCTTGCCTCGCCCTCAGGACAACGGCACGCGGTAGCCCGCCTCGATCTCGCGCTGGAGCTCGGACACGGCGGCTTCCGCCGCGCGCATCGCGCCTGCGAACGGAGACGAGGAGGATGGGTCGAGCTCGAGCTCGAGGCGACGGGTCGCCGCCCCGATCTCGTCCAGCCGCTCCGGCGTCGCGAGCTGGGGCGGCTCCCCCAGGACGCCGCGAAGCGCGCGCGCGGCCGCCTCGGCATCGTCGATCCCTGGCGGCGCCTCCGTCGCCCGGAGCTCCTGGAGTCGCGCGATCAGCGCGTCGAGGTCACCGCCGCCCGCGGCATCAGCCGCGATCTCGCAGAAAACCGCAATCGCCACCGCCTCGCGGAGCTCCCGCGTCGCGGTCACGGCTGTTCCATCGACATCCAGGGCGACCCAGCTCCGGTAGCCGTCCGCGTCGTCGAACGCGACGAGGTAGACGCGCCGGCCGGGCACCGGCTCGGTCGGCAGGACCGCGGACACCCGGTCGCCAGCACGACCGTTCTTCGCGACGGCGAGCTCGGCGATTCGTTCGAGGTCTGCGGCAAGGGTCGACACCGGGCCAGAATAGAAGGCGTGTCCGAGCGGACTCGCCACGCCCGCGCGCTCTTCGCGCCGCTCGGCGCGTCGTACGACCGGGTCGGAGCCGCCCTTTCGCTCGGGCAGGATCCCCTCTGGCGCCGCTTCCTCGTGTCGCGCCTGCCTCCCGGCGGCCACGTGCTCGACGTCGCCACCGGCACCGGACTGGTCGCGGTCGAGCTGCTCCGCCGCGGGTTCCGCGTGACGGGCCTCGACCAGAGCCCTGACATGCTGGCCGTGGCAGGCAGGCGCTTCGGAGACCGCGTCGAGCTCGTCCAGGCCTCCGCGACGGATCTCCCGTTCGCCGACGAGTCCTTCGACCATCTCACGTTCACATACCTCCTCCGATATGTCGACGACCCGGGCGCCACACTGGCGGAGCTTGCGCGCGTCGTGCGGCCGGGCGGTACCGTCGCCTCGCTCGAGTTCGGCGTTCCGGGCGGCCTCGCGCGGCCGCTGTGGGACCTCTACGTCGGGGTCGGATTGCCGCTCGCGGGCCGCATGCTGGCCGACGGCTGGCACGAGGTCGGTGCCTTCCTGGGCGGCTCGATCAGAGACTTCTGGCAGCGAAACCCGCTCGATCGCCAGCTCGCGTGGTGGGAGGACGCCGGGCTCGCCGAGACCGAGGTGCGCCGGCTGAGCCTCGGCGGTGGCGTCGTCAGCTGGGGAACGAAGACGTGAGCACCGAGTCTCGACCCGCGTTCTACGCGCTCGCGGCGGGCAGCTGGCGCGACTACGTGACCCTGTTGCACCCTCCGTACACCGCCTGGCACTTGTCCTTCGTGGTCATCGGCGGCTGTCTCGCTCCCGCCGTCGCCTGGGGGAGGCTCGGTTTGGCGGTTGCCGCGTTCGGGCTCGCGGTCGGGGTCGGCGCACATGCTCTCGACGAGCTGAGCGGCCGCCCGCTGCGTACGACGATCCCCGGCGCGGTCCTCGTCGCGCTTGCCGTGGTCTCGATCGCGGGCGCTTGCGCGATCGGGCTCGCGGGAGCGGCGGCGTACGAGCCGTGGCTCGCGCTGCTCGTCCCCATCGGCCTCTTCCTCGTCCTCGCCTACAACCTCGAGCTGCTCGGCGGCCGCTTCCACTCGGATCTCTGGTTCGGCCTCGCCTGGGGCGGCTTTCCCGTCATCTGCGGCTATGCCGCCGTATCGGGCGAGGTCGGTCTTCCCGCGCTGCTCGGCGCCGCCTTCGCCGTGCTCCTGTCGCTCGCGCAGCGGGCGCTCTCGAGCCACGTGCGCTTCGTGCGGCGCCGCACCGTCGCCGTCCGCGGAGAGCTCGAGCTCCGCGACGGCAGCAGCCGGCCCTTGGACAGCCGGGGTCTCACGGCTCCGGCGGAGACTGCGCTGCGGCTGCTTGCGGCCGCCACCGTCGTGCTCGCCGCCGCGCTCGTGGCCGTTCGCGTCTAGAGGCCTCTAGCATGACCGCGTGTCCGTCGTCGCCTGGATCCTCGTCGTCGCGCTCGCCGGAGCGCTCGTCGCAGCGGTGGTGCTGTACCTCGGCCTGCGGCGGGCCAGAGCCCGCAATGCCCGGACCGAGGACATCGTCACGGCCGCTCGGCGCGCCGTTCGCGGAGCTGCCGAGGACGAGGCGACGGCCCAGGCGGAGCAATTGCGCGTCGCGATCTCGCGCGCGCATGCCGACGCACTCTCCGCCTACGCGACGGAGGAGCGGCGGCTCTCGGACGAGCGCCGCGGCGAGCTCGCGGTGCGCGAGCGGGAGCTCTCCGAGCGCCTCGCGGAGACGCTGGCGGAGGTCGAGCGCCGGGTCGAGGAGCGCCTGCGCGCCTGGGAGGCGGACCTCGAGCGGGCGCAGCGCGCGCTCGACGGCCAGGTGAGCGGGCTCGAGCACCATCAACAACAGCGGATCGCGGATGTCCAGGCACGCCTCGAGACAGAGGCGACGGAGCTCGGCACGACGGCAGACCACCAGCGAGCAGCCGCGATCAGGCTGCGCGAGGAGCTCGAGCACTCCGCGAAGGACGCGCTCGCCGAAGCACTCGACGAGCTCTCCGCGCAGGCCTCGGATCAGCGCCGGGCGATGGAGGACATCTCCGACCGTCTCCGCCAGCGCGAGCAGGCGCTGAACGAGCAGATCGACCGCGCGGAGAGCGAGGCCCGCTCGCGGCTGGAGATCGCGTTCGCGGAGCTCGAGCGCCGCCAGGTCGAGCACCTCGATCGCGCCGTGGCCAGAGAGGTGGACCGGTTGAGCGAGGCGGGGGCGCTCGAGTTCGAGGCGCGCATGCGGGCGATCCGCGAGGAAGCCGCAAGCCGCCTCCAGCAGGAGCTCGACCGCGCTTCCGAGAGCATGTTCAGGCGGGCCAACGTCCTCATCGCAGACCAGTACCAGCAGGTCGCCGACGACGCGGTCGCGCGGCTCGAGGCGAGGATCGACGAGGCGGCGCGCCGCTACGAGGCAACGCGCGCATTCGGCGCGGACTGAGCCTCGCGACGGCGCCCCCAGACGCCGGCAGGGAACCCGCGTCCGGCACCGAACACGCAGCCGTCATGCCCGAGACGACCGAAGCACCACTCTGGCGCGAGAACGAGCCCGGCCGGGTGGAAAGCTGGCGCCTGCACATCCTGCTCGAGGCCGGCTATCCGGTGCACCTCGCCGAGCGAATCGCGGTGAGCGAGGTCGACCTGCACACGGCGGTGGAGCTCGTGACGCAGGGTTGTGACCCGGTGACGGCGACCGAGATCTTGCTCTAACGACGCCGCCGATACGCTGGAGCGGTGAAGATCGCGCCGCTGCTCTACGGAGACCGGAAGGTCTACACGGTCTCCAACTTCAACCGCGGCGTCGCCCGCTGGCTCGGCCGCCTGCCCGAGGTGTGGGTCGAGGGCGAGGTGACGGAGCTCCGCCGGAACGAGGCCTGGGCCAACGTCTTCCTCACGCTGAAGGATCCGCGCACCGGCTCGACGCTCAAGGTCACGATCGCGCGAGCCGTGTACGACCGGCTCGAGCTCGCGCTGGAGGAGGGCGAGACGGTGCACGTCCAGGGACGGGCCGAGCTGTACGAGGCGCGCGGCGAGCTGGGGCTGCGCGCGACGGCGATCGAGCGGCTCGGGCTCGGAGGACATCTCGTCGCGCTCGAACAGCTGAAGCGAAAGCTCGCGGGCGAGGGGCTCTTCGCACCCGAGCGCAAGCGCTCGCTTCCTCGTCTGCCGCGAGCCGTGGGCGTCCTAACAGGCGCAGACGCCGCCGCGAGGGGAGATCTCGTGGCGACGATCGGGTCGCGCTTCCCCGCCGCGCACGTCGTCGTCTGCGAGGCCCGCGTTCAGGGCCGCGGAGCGCCCGCGGCGATCATCGCCTCGCTCCGCGGTCTCGCCGCCCATGAGGAGGTCGATGTCATCGTGCTCGCCCGCGGGGGCGGGAGCTTCGAGGACCTGCTCCCGTTCTCCAACGAGGCGGTCGTCCGGGCGGTTGCAGCGTGCCCGGTCCCGGTCGTCTCGGCCGTAGGGCACGAGCAGGACACGCCGCTCTGCGACCTCGCCGCGGACGTTCGCGCAGCCACGCCGACGGCAGCCGCTGCGCTGGTCGTTCCCGACGCACGCGAGCTCCGCGCCGGGCTCGAGGCGACACGAAGACGGCTGGATGCCGCTCTCCGCGATCGGGTCGAGCGCCAGCGGCAGCGGCTGACCGTGCTGTCGGAGCGGCTTCGGACGTCGCCTCAGCTCCTGCTCGAGCGCCGCCGTGCCGCGCTCGACCATGTCGGCGCGCGCCTTCAGGGCCTATCGCCGCTTGCGACGCTCGGGCGCGGCTATGCGATCGTCCGCGCGGGCGGCGAGGCGCTGCGCGAGGCTTCGCGCGTCACGCCAGGAGAGCGGGTCGAGGTGGAGCTCGCGTCCGGCTCGCTCGGCGCGCGCGTCGAGGACGTCCGAGCGTGAGCAACGCTCACCTTCGGCTCGCGTTCGTGGGGGAAACCATGTTTCCCCATGCCTCTCCGCGACCGGAGTTCGCGCTAGCGAACTCCGGTCTTGCGAAAGCTGAGCGCGCCCCCTTCTTCTCGAAAGCGTGGGGAACCTCCCGGTTCCCCACACCCCTCCACCCTCACGGAGCAACAGGAGTTGCTCCGTGAGTGACGACACGTCCTTCGAAGAGCTCCAACGAGAGCTCGAGGACGTCGTCGCACGACTCGAACGGGGCGACGTGCCGGTCGACGATGCGATCGCGCTCTTCCGTCGCGGCGAGGAGCTCTACCGCGCCTGCGTCGCGCGGCTCGAGGCCGCCGAGCTCAGGATCGAGGAGCTCACCGCCGGAGGAGGCAACGGAGCGCCCGAGCCGCGCTAGGCCGCTTCCGTTAGCCGGTTCCGTTAGCCGGTTTCGCTGGCTCGAAGCGCCCGCATCGTGTATGAATCGCGCCATGGCCAAGCCAAGTGCCGAGCTTCTGCGCAAGATCCGCCTGTTCGAGAGCCTCGAGGACAAGGACCTCGACAGCCTCTCGCAGGAGTTCAACGAGCGGCGCTTTCCCGCGGGACACGCCGTCGCACTCGAGGGCGAAGGTGGGCTCGTGTTCTTCGTCGTCGAGAGCGGCGAGGCGTCGGTCGAGGTGCACGGCGAGGAAGTCGGCACGCTCGGGCCAGGCGACTCGTTCGGCGAGATCGCGCTCATCGACCGGCGTCCACGCACGGCGACGGTGACCGCGAAGACCGATCTCACCGCCTACAGCCTCCCGGTGTTCGTCTTCCGGCCGTTCGTCGAGTCGCGCCCCCAGGTCGCCTGGACACTGCTCGAGGCGATGGCCGACCGGCTCGAAGCCGCCGAGTCGCGCTAGGCAGAGGCGGCGAGCCGGCTCCCGAGCGCGACGAGGTCGTCCTCGGCGCGGCTCGGGTCACCCGAGAGCTCGACCATCTCTGCGCCGGGCAACCGCTCCTGCACACGCCCGCCGAAGACGACGCAGCGAACGCCCGCCGCGACCGCCCGGCGCGCGACCTCGCCCGGAGCCTTCCCTTCCACCGTGGTCGCGTCGACCGCGCCTTCCCCGGTGACGACCAGGTCCACACCGGCGAGACGCTCGTCGAAGCCGATGAGCTCGAGCACCGTCGGCGCACCGGGCACGAGCCCGGCGCCGAGCGCGGCGAACGCCGCTCCGAGCCCTCCGGCAGCACCGGACCCGGGAAGATCGGCGAACGGACGGAGCTCCTCGAGCACGCTCAGGCGCTGCTCGAGAATCGCGACGTCGTCCGGCGAAGCACCCTTCTGCGGGCCGAAGACGCGAGCCGCGTTGCCGAACGTCGTCGTCACGTCAGCGAGGGCGACGCAGGGCACCGGAAGCTCGGAGACGACCTCCCGCAGGCCTGCTCCGCCGTCGACCGTGGCCGTGCCTCCGAGAGCGATGACAACCGAGACGGGGTCCCTGGCGAACGCCGCGAGCAGCAGCTCGCCGAGCCCGCGGCTCGACGAACGCAGCGGGTCCCGCTCCTCCGGCGCGAGCAGTGGGAGCCCGACCGCCGACGCGGCCTCCACGACCGCACGCCCGTCGGGCAGCACGAGCCAACGTGAGACAACGGGCCGGCCGAGCGGATCCGGTACCTCGGCCGCTCGCCATTCGCCTCCGAGCGCCCGTTCGAACACTTCCGCAGTTCCTTCGCCGCCGTCCGCGACGGGCAGCTCCTCGGCCTTCCCGCCACCAGTGCGGATGCCGCGCGCCAGGGCCGCCGCCGCGCTCGTCGCCGGGAGGACGCCCTTGAGGCTAGCGGGTGAGAGAAGCGCCCTCACGGGCGGTCGAGTGCTCCGTCTCCTCCTCGATCTCGCGCTCGAGCTCGTGAACCTCTTCGACGGCGTTCTCCGCCGACTCGCCCTCGTCGTCCTGCATCCGCCGGAGCACGGCGAGCGAGATCCCCTCGCGCGCGAGCGCGAGCAGGCCGAGGCCGACGCCGCACGCCATCTCGAGCGCCTGGAGCGCGAGGCCATAGGCGAAGCCCGTCGCGTACGGCACGCCGTAATTCCGCAGCGGTAGCGCCACAGCAGCCTGGACGAGGCCGACGTTGCCGGGCCAGAGCGGCACGATCGTCGCGATGTTCACGAGGACGAGCACGAGCCCGGCCGCGGGCAGCGGCGCGTCGATCCCGAACGCCTTCATCGCGACCCAGACGGCGAGCAGCTGGAGTAGCCACCCGAGACACTGAAGAAAGACCGCTCCGGCAAGCGCCACCGGGGCCTTCAGCACCGCAAAGCCGCTCCTGGCCATGACGAGCAGCCGCCGTGCGCTGCCCATGCCCTCCGACACCATGGGCCGGTGGTGGCGCCGCGCGCCGAGCCAGGCGACCGTGAAGAGCGCGAACCCGACGGCGGCCGCGATCATGATCCCGACGACCGCCCAGTGCGGGACCTCCGCCGTCACGAGCACCCACACGACGAGGATCGTCGCCGGAACGATGTCGAACAGGCGATGCGCGATGACCGTGCCGACGAGCGCGGCACTCGTCCCCGGCGGAGCGTCGGGCAGGTGGCGGCGAAGAGTCGCGACGCGGGCGAGCTCGCCGATCCGCCCCGGCAGAGCCGCGTTGGCGATCAGCCCGACGCCGAACGCGGAGAGGACGTGAACCAGCTGCGGCTGATGCTCCTCCGGGAGCGCCTGGCCGATGGTGAGCCGCCACGAGAGAGCGCGGAAAAGCGTCGAGAGCACGTTCAGGGCCAGGGCGAGCACGATCCAGCTCCACACGACGAAGCGGAACGCCTCGAAAACGCTCCCCCAGTCCGGCCCACGCCACCAGATGAGGACGAACGCAAGCACGAAGAGCAGCAGGGCAATCACCGCCTGTCCCCAGCCGCTGCGTGCGGCACGTAGGAAGATCATGCTGCTTGGGCTGTTCCTCGTTCGAGCCCGGTCACGTGCTCGTAGACCGCCTCGAGCCTGCGGGCGATTCCGGGCCACGAGTACCGCGCGACGGCGATCTCCCGCGCGGCGCGTCCCAGCCGCTCGCGACGGGGCTCGTCGGCGACGAGGTCGCACACGGCGTCGGCGAGTGCGCGCTTCACGCCCGGAGGGACGACGACGGACGCCGACTCGTCGAGCACCTCGCGGTAGCCGGGGATGTCCGAGGCGACCACTGGAAGCGAGCACGCGAAGGCGCGTGTCAACACCATCCCGAAGCTCTCCTGCCCGAGCGAGGGCGCGACGAGTGCCTTCGAGCGGAGAAGCGTGGCCGTCAGCTCGTCCTGCCCCAGGAATCCGACGACGTCGATTCCCGCATCCGGCACGCGCAGCCGCGTCAGGAGGAGCCGAACTGCGAGCGGGTCCGCGCCGGCGACCGTGAGGCGAAGGCCGGTGCGTCGGTGGATCTCCGGCCACGCACCGAGCAGCACCTGCAGCCCCTTGCGCGGCTCCTGACGTCCTGCGAACACGATGCGGTGCTCGCGGCCGCCGGCCGGAGCCGCATCGGGAACGAGCACGCCGTTCGGGATGACCTCGTAGTCGCCCGGGAGCCAGCGCGCCTGCGAGGTTCGGGCGCGCTCGGAGACCGCGATCCGGTAGTCGATGCGGTCCGTGAGGAACCCCCAGAGCGGCGTGCCGAATCGCATCCACCCGAGGTCGCCCGAGGCGTGGAAGGTCGCGACGATGGGTGAGCGCGCGAGCACGAGCGTCGCAGTACAGATTGCAGGCGTCATCGGCTCGTGCAGATGGAGGACGTCGAAGCGCTCCCGCTCGAGCGTTCGGCGGATCCGGCCGAACGTTCGCGGCGAAAGGACGATGTTCGGCAACGACCCGTTCGCGGGCACGATCACCGAGCGGCCCACGGGGACGACGGACTCCGGCGGCTCGTCGTGACGCCCGACGCGCGGGTGCAGCACGCGGGTGAACTGCCCGGGCGGGTCGTTGCCCATGATCAGGCGCACGTCGTGACCGAGCTCCTCGAGTGCCTCCGCCTGCAGCTCGGCGTGCTCCACGACCGCCCCCCAGAACGACCAAGAGAACGGGACGACGATCCCGATCTTCACGCCTTCACACTAACGACCTGCGCCGTGGCCGCACCTGCTCGGCCACAATCCGATCGTGGCCTCGTATCGGGTCAACCGACGCGCCGTCGCGCGCGCCCGCGAGCTCATCGCGTCGCGCCAGTACGTCCTCGACAGCGATTGGGGCGAGGCTCAGCCGAGCGCGAGAGAGCAGAACGCCTACCTCGACTCTCACTCGTGGAAGGAGTACGCGGAATGGCACCTGGGCCTGACCGAGGGCGCTCACGACGAGACCAAGGCGCGCTACGCCTTCGTCTACGGCGACTTCAGACGCCTCCACCGCGCGGGCCTGATCGCCGTGCACTACCGGGCGGCGGAGTGGCGGCACAAGGAGGTCGAGCTGGCCGCCCACCGCTTGCTCCAGGTCCTGGACAAGGCGACGGCGTAGGCTGTTGCAGGTGAGACTCGACGGCCTCCACCACGTCACCTGCATCACCGGGGACGCGCCGCGGAACGTCGACTTCTACACGCGCGTGCTCGGCCTCCGGCTCGTCAAGAAGACCGTGAACCAGGACGATCCGACGGTCTATCACCTGTTCTACGCCGACGACGAGGGCACGCCCGGAAGCGACATTACGTTCTTCGAGTACCCCGGAGTTCCGCCGGGCCGCGCCGGAGCAGGGATGATCCACACGATCCGCTGGCGCCTCGGCTCCCGGGATGCGATCGACTTCTGGGAGCGGCGCCTAGCCTCCGAGAGCTCGAGCGTCGAGCGCGGAGACGACACCCTCGCGTTCGACGATCCGGAAGGGCTGCGGCACGAGCTCGCGGTCGTCGCGACCGACGACGCACCCCTCCTCGCCGAGCATCCGGAGATCCCGGTCGAGCACGCGCTGCAAGGCTTCGACGCGGTTCGCGCGTACTCCGGCCGTGCCGACGAGAGCAAAGACGTGCTCGAGAACGTGCTCGGCTTCGCTCCGGTCGGAGACGCAGCCTGGGAGGCGCGCGGTGCCAGCCGGGGCGGCATCTACGCGTACGACGAGCCCCCGCCCGAGCGAGGCCTCGGTGGAGGCGGGACCGTGCATCACGTCGCCTGGGCCTCGTCCATGGAGGAGCACGAGGCCTGGCACCGTCGTGTCCGCGAGGCGGGTCTCCACCCCTCGCCGATCATCGACCGGTTCTGGTTCCGCTCGATCTACTTCCGCGAGCCGAGCGGCGTCCTCTTCGAGCTCGCGACCCTGGGGCCTGGTTTCACCGTGGACGAGGATCCGGAGCATCTGGGAGAGTCACTCGTGCTGCCTCCGGCGTTCGAGCACCTGCGCGAGCAGGTCGAGGCGACGCTCACCCCGCTCGACCAACCCGCAAGCGCCCCGCACTAGGTTTGCCGCCGGCCTCCGCCGGTAAGCCTCCCGCCAGGAGGTGATCGTTCGTGGAAACCTGGGAATGGATCGTGATCGCTGCGGCTGCGGTCGTCGGCCTGCTCGTTCTGGTGGGTGCCGGCATGGCGATCTCACGCCATAGGCATCGGACGCATCTCAAGGAACGGTTCGGTCCCGAGTACGACCACGCCGTGACGACCGCCGGGCAGCGTGACGCCGAGAAGCGCCTGACGGAGATCGAGGACTCGCACGACGCGCTTTCGATCCGCGGGCTGCCGTCGACCACGCGCAGCCGCTACCTCGAGGAGTGGCGGCAGGCCGAGTCGCGCTTCGTCAGCGACCCGCCGGACGCCGTCCGCGCGGCAGATCGCATCGTCCTGCGCGTGCTCGAGGAGCGCGGCTATCCGACCGACGGCGACCTCGACCACCGCACGGCGCATGTCGCCGCCGACTTCCCGGATGCCGTCGGGCGCTATCGCCACGCGCACGAGATGGTCGGCGAGGCCGACCAGAGCACGGAGAGCCTGCGCAAGGCGATGGTCGACCTGCGGGTCGTCTTCGAGGAGTTGCTCGCGCGCGAACGCGCGACGGCCTGAGCTACAGTGACCGCTTAGCCATAGCTCCCTCCTTCCGCCGCTGCGCTCTCGATGGGTCGCGTCAGGTCCGAGCCCTATCGGAAGGAGGCTCGCAGTGGCCTCTAGCGAAGCTCGAACCGACCTCAAGTCTCAGGCGACCGCAATCTCGAGCTGCATTGGCTCGCTGCACCGCGAGCATTACGGCCGAGGCGCGGATCGCATCCGAACGGTCATCCACCCGGAGCTCGTCGTAACGGTTCTCGAGGACTGCTTCACGACCGTCGAGAAGACGATGATCGCCGAAGGCGCGTTCCTGCAGGTGCGCGAAACGAGGACGATGTTCCAGGACTGGATGCGCCCGCACTTCGTCGCGGGTGTGCAGGAAGCGACAGGCCGAACCGTGAGAGCGTTCTTCTCGCAGGTCTCGCACGATCCGGACATCGCGCTCGAGTTCTTCCTGCTCGAGCCCAAGGAAGGCCCCTCCGCGGACGGATCCGGGCCTGCTTGAAGCACCCCCCCGACCGCGGGGGGTATGATCGACGGAAGGCGTGCTGGCTCTGGAAAAAGGGCCAGGCGTCGAGACGCAAGGCGGTCGGGCGCCCAGGCTCTGTTCGGGCCTCGCGTTCGCGCCGGTGACGTATCCGCGTTCGATGCCCGCTAGAGGTGCAGATGGCCAGACGTGTCAACGATCTGTCGTTTCGGACAGTCCTCATCTGCTTTCCGGATGCAGGCGTCGAGTACCGCTTCACCGACCAGACGTTCGCTGCTGGCGACAAGCTGAGACACAACGGCAACACCTGGGTCGTGACCGAAGTGGAAGACAGGCCGACGGGGCCGATCGTCCGCTTGGGTGACGCCGAGGTCGTGTCGACTGTTCCGCCGCCCGCGGGCTGACCCAACCCCCTCAGCCCCTCAGGAGCGGCGTGACGCTGATTCGCGGCCCGAGCCCCCTTCCCCCCGGGCCGCGAATCAGACCTGCTGACGAGCGCGACAGCACGGATCTGCGTTCTCAGTCGTCGTTTCACCCCCGGGAGAGGCGGGAAATATTCCGCCGTGAGAACGGTATTCACGGTGTACGCGAGCGTGATCGTCGCCGGAGTTGTCGTGGCTTTCCTGGTTGCGCTGACGCAGTCGTGAGGATCTTCCTCCGCGAGAACAGCCTGTCGCTGTTCTTCATCTCGATCTTCGCGCTGACGCTCGTCGCGCAGTCGTTCGCCGGGCAGCACCAGCTGAACGCGGAGCAGCGCGTCCACGGCGGACCTTCCCTGTCGTGGTGGGAGTACGTGCGCTCGGCGGACTTCTGGGGCGCGGTGATGGAGAACTGGCAGTCCGAGTTCCTCCAGTTCACGCTCTACATCGGCGTGACCGTCTGGCTCGTCCAGAAGGGGTCGAACGAGTCGAAGCGGCTTGGCGACCCCGGTCTCGAGACCGACGAGCGTCAGCGCGTCGAAGGGCACGCCCGCCGGGACAGCCCGTGGGCGGCGCGAGTCGGTGGAGCGTGGCGCCGTGTCTACGAGAACTCGCTCTTGCTGGTGATGGGGACGATCTTCCTGCTCACGTGGGTCGCGCAGTCGCTCAACAACTGGCGGCAGTTCACTGCAGACCAGCGAGTACACGACGAGACGACCGTCTCGTGGGGCTCGTACCTGCTCCAGGCGGACTTCTGGGAACGGACGCTGGAGAACTGGCAATCCGAGTTCCTCGCCGTCGGGACGATCGTCGTGTTCTCGATCTACCTGCGGCAGCGCGGGTCGCCCGAATCGAAGCCGGTCGGAGCGCCACACGACGAGACCGGCACGTCGGGCTGAGGGCTGCGGGACTGTCGGTTCCGAACGTAGGTGAAGCGGGCGCCGGGGGATGGCGCCCGCTTCGATCAGCGACCCGCTCCGTTGGGGTTGGCGTCAGGCAGTAGAGCGGCCGCTGAGGGCGCTTATCAGCGCCACAACGAGAGCGACAAGCAGCAGGGCGAAGAGGAGCTTCGAGACGGCGATCCCGCCCGCGACTGCGAGGAGAACCAACAGCAGTACGAGAAGCCAGATCACGTCGATGTCACCTCCCTTCGCGTTTCGTGTGTTGCGTACCCCGAGACGATGCGGGTCGAAACGTGCTCGCTTCAGCGCTCGGCTTTCTCGATCGCAGAGACCAGCTGGCGCTTCGTCATCGTGGACCTGCCCTCGATGGCGAGCTTCCGGGCCCGAGCAGTGAGCTCCTTCACGTTGAGCGCTCCGAGCTCACGGCGGCCGTGCTTTCCGTTTCGGCCGCCGGCGCCGTTTCCTTCTTGCGCGCGCGACACGCTTTCCCGAAGCGCCGCGAGCAAGTCCGGTGGCTCGTCGCGTTCCTCGGCCTTCGGCACCTCGATCGTCGCACCGCGGCGCTTGCGGCGTATGACCTTCAGCAGACGCTCGCGGTAGCGATCCTCGTACCGTTCCGGGTCGAAGTCGCTCTTGATCCGGTCGACGAGCGCCAGCGCGAGCTCGAGCTCCTGCGGATCGACCTTCGACCTGCGCTTCGGGCGAACGTCGGCATGCGAGCGGATCTCGTCCGCGAAGTACATGCGCTCGATGAGCAGCACGCCGTCGCGCGCGCGCAGGCAACCCAGCCGTTCGCGGTCGTGGAAGACGTAGCGCACCACGCCTGCGAGGTCGCTCTGCTCCATGGCCTCGACGAGAAGGCCGTACACCTTCTCGGCTCCCTGCTGCGGTCCGAGGTAGTACGTGCGCTCGAAGTAGATGGGGTCGATCTGCTCGTACGGCACGAAGTCGAGGATCTCGATGGTCTTGTACGTCTCGCCTTGCGCGGCTGCGAAGTCGTCGTCCTCGAGGAGTACGAGCTCGCCGCGCGTCTTGTACGCCTTCGCGATCTCGCCGTCCGGAACGGGCTTGTCCTCTTCCTTGCAGTACTTCTGGTAGCCGATCGGCGAGCCGTCGGGCACGTGCACGAGGTGGAGCTCGAGGTCGTGCTCGTCGACAGCCGGATACATGCGCACGGGTGCGTTGACAAGCCCGAACGAGATGCTGCCGCTCCAGAGCGCACGTGCCATCGACCGTCGTTTGCCCACTGTCCACCGAAGGCAAACGAGCCCTCCGCGGCGGCAACGCAGACGGCGGTTTCGAGTGCTGCCGGTCGGGTACCGGCTCCCTGACCACGACCGAAAGGGAGGCCGTTCATGGGTCAGATGACCACACCCAAGCAGCTCTTCGAGCACGAGCTGAAGGACATCTACTACGCGGAGAAGATGATCGTGCAGATGCTCCCGACGCTCGCGCGGGAGGCGACGAGCAACGATCTCACGAAGGCCTTCGAGCACCATCTGAAGGAGACGAGAGGTCACATCGACAATCTCGAGCAGGTGTTCTCGGAGCTCGGCAAGCGCGCGCAGGGCGAGCAGTGCCCGGGCATCGAGGGCATCAAGCGCGAGCACGACGAGTTCATGCAGGAGGAGTCGCCCGTGAGCACCGTGCGCGACATGTTCCTCACGGGCGCGGCTGCGCGCACGGAGCACTACGAGATCGCGGCGTACACAGGCCTCGTCGCGAAGGCGAGGGCGCTCGGCGAGACGGAGGCAGCGAAGCTCCTGAACGAGAACCTGAAGCAGGAGAAGGAGACGCTCAAGAAGGTCGAGACGATCTCCAAGGATCTCCTGAAGGTCGCGAAGCCGAACGGCAGGGCGACCTCGCGCGGCCGTTCGACATCGTCCAGGCGCTCGACGACCACGTCGCGGCGCTCGACGAGCACGAGGCGCAAGAGCACGGCCTCGAGCAGGCGCACGTCGAGATAGCGAGCGAGACGCACCAGCAGGAGAGGCCCCGCACGGGGCCTCTCCTTGCGGTCCGCGCCGGGTGAGCGTCGTGGCGAGGCGACGAGGCTGGCGGCGGCTCGGCCGGAAGCGGTTCCGCTACGAGGACGCGCACGGAGACCCGATCGACGACGAGGAGGCGCTCGACCGGATCCGGTCGCTCGCGATCCCGCCCGCCTGGACGGACGTCTGGATCTCGCCTAATCCCCGCGCGAAGCTCCAGGCGACCGGCACGGACGCTGCCGGCCGACGCCAGTACCTCTACCACCCCGACTACCGTGCGGCTCAGGAGCAGGAGAAGTTCGACCGGCTCGTGCGCTTCGGCGAGCTTCTTCCCGGCTTGCGCAAGCAGATGGCCGGACACCTTGCGCTCGGGCCCTACGACCCGAGCTGGGCGGCTGCCGTCGCACTCTCGTTCGTCAACCGGGCCTGGTTTCGCGTCGGGTCCGAGCGCTACGCGAAGCAGGCGCGCACGTACGGGATCACGACGCTCAGGAAGAGCCACGCCGCCGTCCGGGGTGATCGCGTGACGTTCCGCTTTCGCGCGAAGCATCGCGTGCTCGTACGCACGTCGATCGTCGATCCGCTCCTCGCGGACGCCGTTGACGCGCTGCTCGAGTATCCGGGCGGCTCGCGTCTCTTCCGCTTCGAGCGCGACGGCGAGCCCGTGTTGCTCACGGGCGCGATCCTCAACGAGTACGTGGGCGAGCACCTCGGAGACGACTTCACGACGAAGGACTTCCGGACCTGGGGTGGCACGCTGACCGCCGCCATCGCACTTGCCGAGCACGGCCCTCCGGAGTCACCGAGCGAGGAACGCCGGGTGCTGGCCGCGGTCATGCGCCGCGTGGGCGAGGAGCTCGGGAACACCGCGAGCGTCGCACGCTCCGCCTACGTGAGCCCGGCCGTGATCGAGCAGTGGCGCTCCGGCCGGACGCTCGAAGGCGTCACACGCGGGCGCAAGCGGCCGGTTCTCGTCGGTGCCCCGAAGGGTCTGCAGCCGGAGGAGAAAGCGCTGCTGACGCTCCTGCGCTCGTGGCGGATCCGCCGCGCCCTCGCTGCCTGACGCCCGTACGTGTCGAGATCGACGCGCCCGGGTATCGGTGGTCCGTGGCTCCGAGCGTCGCCGCCCTCGGTCGAGAGGCAGAAGGCTGCCGGCGCTGCGAGCTCTGGAGGCTGGGCACCCAGGTCGTCTTCGGTGAGGGCGCGCACAGGTCGCTGATGCTCGTCGGCGAGCAGCCGGGCGATGCCGAGGACCGTGCCGGACGGCCGTTCGTCGGCCCGGCGGGCTCGCTCCTGCGCGACGTCCTCGACGAGTGGGGATCACGCAGGAGCAGACCTACCTGACGAACGCGGTCAAGCACTTCAAGTGGCGCCCAGGAGGCACCGGCGGGAAGCGGCGCATCCACGACAAGCCGAACTGGTCCGAGGTCAAGGCCTGTGGCCACTGGCTCGGCCTCGAGCTTGCCGCGATCCGGCCCGAGCTGGTCGTCTGTCTCGGCGCGACGGCCGCCCAGGCCCTGCTCGGAAGGAGCGCGCGCGTCGGCGCACTTCGCGGGAAGGTGCTCGCACTCGACACGGGAACGCCGGCGCTCGTCACGATCCATCCGTCGGCCGTGCTCAGGGCGGGCTCGGATCGCGAGGCACGAAGGGAGGAGCTCCGGGCCGACCTCGAGCTTGCCCGGATAACGCTCGAGGCGCTCATGGCCGCTCCGCGCTGAGGCTCAGAGCTCGAGTCTCAGGAAGTCCTCGCCGGTCACATGGACCGCGACGTTGCGAACGGGGACCTCGCCGATCGCGCCCGTCGGCGCGCCGTGATGGGCGTGCCCGTGCACGACGACGTCTGGGCGGTGCATGCCGATCGGGGCTGCAAGCCGGCCGGAGCCGAGGAACGCCCAGATCTGCTCCGGCTCGCCGACGAGCGTCTCCGTGATCGGCGCGTAGTGCATGAGCACGATGCTCCGATGGCACCCCGAGATGGCCTCCAGCCCGCGCTCGAGCGCCTCGACCTCGAGTGTCGTCTCGTGGTAGATGTCGCGGAGCAGCCGCTCGCCGAAGTCGGGGATCTCCGCGCCGGGGAAGCCACCGACGAATCCCTTCACGCCGACGATCCCGACCTCGACGTCGCGGATCTCGAGGATGAGGTGCTCGCGATCGAGCACCTGCACCCCGCCTCCCTCGAGCACGCGCTCGACCTCGTCTGCCTTCCCGGAGTGGTGGTCGTGGTTGCCGAGGACGGCGACGGCAGGGACGTCGAGGGTGCTGCAGGCGTCGGCGAGCACGACCGCCTGCTCGGGCAGCCCGTGCGTCGTCAAGTCGCCGGCCAGCAGGACGAGGTCGGCCTCACCTGCGAGCGCGGCAAAGGCGCGTGCGATGTGGTCGCGCAGCGGCTCCGCCGAGTGCAGGTCTCCGGCTGCCGCCAGGCGGATCGGCGAAGTCACGACTGCAGCGATACCCGCCGCGGAGCCCGGGTGAACTCCGATTGGCCGAGCCTGCGCGCGGGTATCCCCGCTCCGTGCCTTCGAAGCCGGCTCCCAGGGAGATCAGCGAGCTCGTCGAGACGATGAAGCGCGCCGGAGCGGCGCTCCGGGACGCGGGCATCCCGTTCATGCTGGGTGGCGGCCTGGCGGCGTGGGCACGCGGAGGCCCGCCCACGGATCACGACGTCGACTTCTTCGTGGGCGAGGAAGACGCCGAGCGCGCGCTCGAAGCCCTCGTCGACGCCGGCCTGTCGCCCGAGCAGCCGCCGGAGCAATGGCTGCTCAAAGCCCACGACGGGGACGTGCTCGTCGACCTGATCTTCCGTCCTGCAGGCGGCGCGATCGAGCCGGCGCACTTCGAGCGCGCGACCGAGATGGAGGTGCTGGGACAAACTCTCCTCGTCGCATCCGTCGACGACGTGCTCGTGACGAAGCTCATGGCCCTGACGGAGCAGGAGCCCGACTTCCAGGCCGTGCTCGCCCTCGCACGCGCTCTGCGCGAGCAGATCGACTGGCACTACGTGCGAACGCGCTCCGAGTCGTCGCCCTTCGCCCGCGCCTTCTTCACCCTGGTCGAAGGCCTCGGGATCGTCGAGCTACCCGAGAGTCGCGCCGTAGCTTGAAGCCGGAATGGGGCTCGTGGGCGGGTCCCCCCAGCCCGCCCACGAAGTGGAAGTCCCGAGCTACAGGGTGTCGTCCCAGTCGCGGTAGCCGGCTCCGCCCTGGCCGTAGTACGAGCCGACCTGGCCCCGGTACCCCTCGTCCTCGATCATCGAGTCGTCGAACTCGGGGGCGTTCTTGATCTGCTCCTTCGTCCGGTTGACGAAGATCTTCTCGTTGGCATCGTCGATGTCGCGGATGACCCCGGCGGGGAGCAGCACCTTCTTGCCGAAGATCCACGGGCCCGTGTCGACGACGATGTGACCAGCGCCCGCCGTGTTCGTGGCCTTGTCGACCTTGCCGATGGAGCCGTCGAGCGCCTCCACCTCGTAGCCCGTTGCGGTCGCCGGGTCGAACCGGGTGCCCAGCGAGCCGCTCTGTCGGTATGTCCAGACGTCGACCTGCATCGGTCACTGCCTCCTTGTGGTTGACGAAGTCTTCCGCCGGTACCCGGCGACGAAGGCGAGGAAACACTCCGCGTTCGCGAGGTCGACGCCGTCCGGTCGCACGCCCGATACTCACGTGATGGACTGGCACGAATTCGACGCCGAACGCCTCTTCGAGCTCATCCGCAGCGACGTGCCGACGGCGGATGCCGAGCGGACCATCGCGGCGTTCGAGCTCGTGCTCGAGGCCGCGCGCGCCGACCCCGCCGTGCTCGACTATCTGCTCGTGGCGGCCGTGTCGCTCGTCGCGCTGGCCGAAGACGAGACCCCGCGAACGATCCTCGACCGTCTGTTTCGTCGAGCGGTGTCGGACGAGGAGTGGCGCGACGTGTACGCCCCGCTCTTCGGCTGAAGTTTTGCAGCCTCCGGAGGCAGGGAAGGCTGCTCGCATGGCCAGGTATGAGTTGCTTGTCTCGCTGAAGCACCCGAGGCGGGCCTTGCGGCTCGAACCGGCGCATCCCCGCCGCTCGACCGCGTCGCTGACCGAGTGGACCGCGCGGCCGGTCGGTCGCCTGGGTCGCCCGTTGCTTTCCGAAGTAGAGGCGTACCTTCAGTTCTTCAGCATCGCGCGCAGCGACCGCTCGGCCGATAGACCGAATCGCGCGTAGCACGGGCATGATGTAGCTCGTGAGGCTGGTGCGCCGAAGGAGCTCCGCCCGCTTCGAGTTGGCCGAACGAACGCCGCTCGCGCGCTACGGCGTTGCGGTCGCGCTCGCGCTCGTCGCCCTCGGAGTCGGCCGCATCCTCCTACCGCATACCGAGTCCCCGCCGTACACCCTCCTCGTGGGCGCGGTTGCGATCTCGGTCTGGTACGGCGGCTTCGGGCCCGGGCTCCTCGCGGCGATCGTCGGCTGGTCCCTGAGCCCGCTGCTCATGTCCGAGTCTCCGGGCTTCGACCTCGCCGAGCAGGACGAGGCGCGCTGGGCATCGTCGCTGGCGGTGGGGCTCCTCGTCGTCTGGGTGAGCCTCGTCATGCGCCGCGGGCAGCAACGTGCAGTCTCGGCGGCGGTCGAGGCCGAGGAGTCCACGCGGCAGGTGGAATCCATCCACTCGCTGACGACCGCACTCTCAGCGGCGGTGACGTCCTCCGACGTCGCGCGGGAGCTCATCCGGCGGACGCCGCCGCTGATCGGGGCCCGAGGCGGCGCCGTCGGGCTCGTCGACGGGGACGAGCTCGTGGTCGTCGACCCGTCGGGGATCGGGCCGCAAACCCATGCGCCGGGCCTCCGGCTTCCACTCACGACACGAGCGCCGATCACGCAGGCCGCCGCGGACGGAACGCTCGTGCGCGCGAGCGACCGAGCCGCCTTCGAGCGGGACTTCCCGGACGGAGCCGCGCTCTCGCCCTACGCGCAGGCCGCGCTCGCCGTTCCTCTCAGCGTCGGGGGACAGGTCGTCGGGGCGATGAGCTTCCTCTACGACCGGTCCGATGCGGTCCACGAGGAGGCCGACTCCATCGCCGTGATCGCCGCGGATCTCGGCGGTCAGGCGCTCGAACGATCGCGGCTGTACGAGCGCGAGCGGCAGTGGCGGCAGGGGCTCGACCGCATGCTCGGTCTCGCGCCGCGCCTCTACGCCGGCACGCCCGACGAGATCAGCCTCGAGATCTGCCGCGAGGCGCGGCACACCCTCGGCGCAGACATCACGGAGATCTGGCGCGTCGACGCGGAGTGGGTATGGCTCGAGCTCGTCTGCCGCGATCCCGAGGGCGAGAGGCTCAGCTCGGGTGAGCGCCTGGCGATCGGGGAGCTCCCGGGGTTGCGCGAAGCCGTGGAGAACGTCGAGGTGACCTTCGTCAGCGACGCCGAGGAGATCCTGGACGGCGGGCTGCTGGAGTACGCGCGCCGCCTCGGCATCAGGTCGTGGGTCTGGGCTCCGATCGCGGTCGGCGGGCGTGCAGGGCGCGTCCTCTTCCTCTCGTGGGACACCGTGCTCACCGATCCCGATCCGTCCCTGCTCCTCCTCGCACGGCGCTTCTCGGATCATGCGGGTCTCGCACTCGAGCAGCTCGAGCGCAGGCAGGCGGAGGAGGAGGCCGAGCAGCGCGCGCTCGAGACCAGGCGCCTCCTCGACTCGACCGCGGCACTTGCGGCTGCGTCGACGCCCTCGGAGGTGACGAGCGCGATCCTGCGAGAGGGTCTGCGCGGTCTCGGCGCCGCGAGCGGAGTCGTGGTCGCCGTCACGCCGGAGGGCGACGAGCTCGAGGTCGTGGACAGCCACGGGTACCGGCCGGAGACGATCGCGCCCTGGGCCACCTTCCCGCTCACCGCGGAGGTGCCACTCGCGTTCGCTGCGCGGAACGACGCCCTCGTGTCGGTCGAAAGCCCGGCGGAGCTCGAGGCACGCTTTCCCACCGCAGCGGCCGCGAGAGCCGAGCCGACGGGATCCTGGCTCGCGCTCCCGCTGAGCGCGGCCGGCTCGGTCCTCGGCGCGGTCGGCCTCTCGTTCTCAACGCCACGGTCGTTCTCGAAGGCGGAGCTCGACTTCGCGCAGGCACTCGCGCGGCAGTCCGGCCAGGCGCTCGAGCGTGCGATGCTGCTCGCTGCCGAGTACACGGCGCGGGCCCGGGCCGAGGAGCTCGTGGTGCTCACGAGTGCGTTGAGCGAGGCCGCGAGCTCGACCGACGTCGTCCGCGCCCTCCGTGAGCAGCTCCTCGGGCAGACCGGCCTCGACGCCGTCGGCGTGTACGTGGTCGGCAACGGCGTCGGCCTCCAGCTCGTGGATGCGGAGGAGAGCGAGCTCGGCTCGGGACCAGGGCTGACGCAGCTCGCACTCGATGTCGACTCCCCGCCTGCAGTCAGCGTTCGAGAGCGCCGCGCGCTCTGGGTCCACTCGGACGACGACTGGGCGGCATACGGCGACGCCGACTCGTGGCGCGAGGCCGGTATCCGCGGCCTCGGAGCAGTGCCGCTCATCTCGGATCGCCGGCTCGTGGGTGTGCTCGTGGTCGGGTGCGCCACCGGCGCGATCAGCGACAAGGCGCGCGACATCGTCGAGTCGGTCGGCGGCCGCGCGGCGCAGACGCTCGAGCGGGCATGGTTGATGGAGCGCGAGCAGATCGCCAGGGTGAGCGCGGAGACCGCGTCGCGGCGTACGCGCCGGCTCCAGTCGATCACGCAGGCGCTCGCGGCTGCTTCGACCATGGGCGAGGTCGCGGAGATCGTCGTTCGCGAGGCGGCCGCCGCTGTCTCCGGCGACGTCGCCGTCCTGTACGCATTCGACGACTCGCGCGAAGCGCCGGAGGTTCTCGCGGCGCTGGGCGACGACGGCGACAACATCGTCCCCGGGGTGACCGCGGCGGTCACTGTCGCGGCGCTGCGCGGCTCGCTCGTCGTCGTCGACGAGGAGCCGTCGACGGACCTGCCGGCGAGCGCACTCCGGGCTGCTGTGACCGAAGCGGGCCTCGCCGGTGCGATGGCGGTACCGCTCGGTGCCGGTTCGCGCATTCCCGGCGCGCTCTTCGTCGGCTTCAGATCGCGTGGTCGGAGCACGGCCGAGGACACCGCGCTCGTGCAGACGCTCGCGCGCATCGGCGCGCAGGCGCTCGAGCGGAGCCGCCTCTTCGACGACGAGCAGCGCCTCCGTCGCCGCAGCGAGCGGATCCAGCTGATGACCGAGGCGCTCTCCGGGTCGCTGACGCAGCAGGACGTGGCGGAGGTCATCGTCGACGCGCTGGTCCAGGGCGCGGGAGCGGACGGCGCCGCGTTCTCCATCCTGCTGGACGACCGCCAGATGCAGAAGAAGCTCGCCTGGCGCGGGTACGAGCCGGAGGCGCAGGAGACGTGGCTCGAGATCCCGCTCGACGCGCCGACCCCGGGGAACCGTGCGCTGAGGACGCGCCGGATCGTGTTCTACGAGACGCTCGACGCGCTCGCGACCGACTTTCCCGAGGCCGCGGAGCGGATGCGCCTCACGGGCCACGACTCGTTTCTCTTCGTGCCGCTCGTCGCAGCAAATCGTACGAACGGGCTCGTGGTCACATCGTTCGCGGCACGCGTAACCCTCGACGACGAAGACCGGGCGTTTATCGAGACGCTCGCGAGCCTCGCCGCCCAGGCGCTCGACCGCGCGCGCACGTTCGAGTCGGAGCGGACGATCGCGGAGACGCTGCAGCGGAGCGTCCTTCCGGCATCCCTCCCCAACGTGCCGAGCGTCCAGCTCGCAGCCCGTTACCTGCCCGGCACGGACGAGGTGGACGTCGGCGGCGACTGGTTCGACGCGGTGCTCCTGCCCACTGGCCGGCTCGGGCTCGCTGTGGGTGACGTCGTCGGGAAGGGCGTCTCTTCCGCAGCCACGATGGCCCAGCTCCGGAACGCGCTGCGTGCCTTCGCGCTCGACCAGATGAAGCCGTCCTCGACGATCTCCCGTCTCAACCGGCTCACCGAGGAGCTGTCGGAATCGGCGTTCGCGACGGTCGTCTATGCGGTGCTCGACCCGGACACGGGCGTCTGCAGGTTCACGTGTGCCGGCCATCCGCCACCGCTTGTCATACAGCCTGATGGGCGTGCCGACTTCGTCGAGGGCGGCCGCGGCCTACCGCTCGGCACGGGCGCCAATGCTCGCTACCGCCAGGAGACGATCCAGCTCCCGGTGGGCTCGACCGTGATCCTGTACACGGACGGGCTCGTCGAGCGGAGGTCGGAGTCGATCGACGTGGGTCTCGAGCGGCTGCGCGCAGCCGCCGAGGCCGCAGCGGGCGACCCCGAGCGCCTCGTCGAGCACGTCATCGAGTCGATGGTCGGTACCGGCGGTCGCCGCGACGACATCGCCGTCCTCGCAGTCCGGCTTCTCGCGGTCGCGCCGAAGCCTCTGGAGCTCGACCTGCCGAGCGGCTTGCGCTCGCTCGATCTCGTGCGCGATGCTCTGCGCGTCTGGCTCGAGCACGCACCCGTGACCCGGAGCGAGGCACACGACATCGTGCTCGCGACCTGGGAAGCGTGCGCAAACGCCGTCGAGCACCCGAGCCGGCCCGGCGAGCCCGCCACCATCTCCTTACGAGCCGAGCTCGAGGACTCCACCGTGCTCGTCACCGTCACCGACCCGGGCACCTGGCTCACGGAGACGGAGCGGCCCAATCGAGGTCTGGGACTCCGATTGATCCGCTCCGTGATGTCCTCCGTCGAGATCGACTCAGGGGAGGCCGGGACGCGCGTCCGCCTGGAGAAGGTGCTGCAAGGCCAGGGCGTCCCCGCCGAGCAGCGCCTTAGAGCAGCCAGACGAGCAGCAGGACGATGATGATGAGTGCAAGCAAACCACCGCCGATGTACATCGCCAGACCTCCCTTCACTCGGCTTCGACGGCCCGGTGATTCCACGCGGGCCGTCCGCCCAAACGCCGCCGCGCCTGCGTTTGGCGGCGGACGGATGGCGGTAGTCGTATGGCCGAGCAAACGAAAGGAGGCGGCAACCATGCCACCCCGTGGCGTGAAGAAGGGCACGAAGCGTGCGCGCCAGTACGAGCACATCAAGGCCTCGGCCCGCGATCGCGGCGTCTCCCGTGACCGCGCCGAGGAGATCGCCGCCCGAACCGTCAACAAGGAGCGGGCTCGGCACGGCGAGGCTGCAAGCTCGTCGCGCCTGTCGCGCGAGGACATCTCGTCCGGGCGGCGCGGTGGCCTGCGTAGCAACCGCAGCGCTCCTCGAGGTCGTACCCGCGACCAGCTCTACGAGGAGGCGAAGCGGCGGAACATCGAAGGGCGCTCGAGGATGACGAAGAAGCAGCTCGAGCGCGCGCTCTCGCGCTGACAACGCTCTTTGCGACCGCTGGCGAGCCTCGGAGAGGCGTTTCGGCGGCGGTCGCGGAGGGTACGACCGAGCGGTGAGCCGTGTCCGGGCACGCACGCCGCAACTCGCGGCCGGAAGCACCATCGTCATCGCCTGTGCGAACGACGGCGTGGAGCTCGCCGACCGCCTGCGCTCGAGTCTCGAGCTCGGAGCGCACCGCGTCGTCGTCGATCTCGGTCCTGCGGAGATGGTCGATGCCTCGACGCTCACGACGCTCAAGCGCCTGGGCGAGCGGCTGCGATCGCGAGGAGGCGACCTCTCGGTCGTGTGCCGGAGTCACGGTCTGGCGAACCTGCTCGACCTCACCCTCCTCAACAGATCGTTCGCGGTCTTCCCGACGCTCGACGCAGCGCTCGACACGAGCGCTTCGTGATCCGCGAACGCGACTGGAGGAACCGAAGCTAGGGTGCCGCAAGGCACGACCCGGAGCTCGTCCCTGGGGCTCGTCGCGCCGGACCGCGCAAATGACCACGGTTATGGAACGCAACGTCGACGCTCTCCTCATCGCGTACCACCGATCGGGCGACGAGAACGCACGCGAACAGGCGCTCGTCGAGCTCATGCCCCTCGTAAGAGCACTCGCCGCCCGCTACTCAGGGCGCGGTGAGCCCCTCGAAGACCTCGTCCAGGTCGGCTCACTCGGCTTGATCAAGGCGGTGGACCGCTTCGACGTCGATCGCGGCGTCGAGTTCTCGAGCTACGCGGTACCGACGATCGTCGGCGAGATCCGGCGCCACTTCCGGGACAAGGCCTGGGCGATGCATGTCCCGCGGCGCCTGAAGGAGCTGAGCGTTCGGCTCTCTCGCCTGCTCGACGAGCTCACGAGCGAGCTGGGGCGCTCACCGACGATCGCCGAGCTCGCGGACGCGGCGGGGGTCGAGGAGGAAGAGGTCATCGACGCCCTCGACTCGTCGCACGCGTACTCGACTCGCTCGCTGCACGCCCCGTTCGACGACGAAGGCGAGGACAGCCTCGCAGACCGCCTCGGCGTGGACGAGCGCGGGTACGTCGACGTCGAGGAGGGGTCGCTCGTCGACGCAGGGCTCGACGCGCTCGACGAGCGCGAGCGCCGCATCATCGAGCTCCGGTTCTTCCGCGAGCTGACCCAGTCGCAGATCGCGGCCGAGCTCGGCATCTCGCAGATGCACGTCTCCCGTCTCCTCCGGCGCGCGCTCGCCGACATGCGCGAGACGATCGACGAGCTGATGGAGGAGCCGTCGTGAACGCTCGCCTTCGACTCGCGTTGATGGGGGAAACCATGTTTCCCCATGCCTTTCTGCGACCGGAGTTCGCGCAAGCGAACTCCGGTCTTGCGAGAGCTGAGTCTGCCCCCTTCTTCCTGAAAGCGTGGGGAACCTCCCGGTTCCCCACACCCCTCCCCGCTCATGGGCCGAGGATCGGCCCATGACCGACCGGGTGATCCTGACCTTCCCCGCCAAGCCGGACTACCTCGTCCTCTCGCGACTCGCCCTCTCGGGGCTCGCTCGCGCGCACCCGGTCGACGCCGACGTGCTGGCCGACCTGAAGCTCGCCGTCACCGAAGCGTGCGGAAACGCCGTGCGGCATGCGTACGGGAGCGAGGACGGGCCCGTCACCGTGGCGTTCAGCGTCGCCGGCGAGAAGCTCGAGATCCTCGTCGAGGATCAAGGAACCGGCTTGTCGGTGTCGCCCGACGAGCAATGGGAGATGCCGGACGAGCTGTCGGGCGGAATGGGGATGGCGATCATCCGCGCGGTCGTCGACGAGCTCGACGTCACGACCGGCCCCGACGGCAGAGGCACGATCGTCCGCATGACGAAGCAGCTCGCTCCGCCCACCGCGGACGCGGACGAGAGCTAGCGAGCCTCGCGGAGCTCGTCCAGCGCCGCGGCGCGCGACGCGGCGACGGGCAGTGCGCTGTCGAGGGTCGTGATCTCGAAGATCCTGCGTGCCGCCGAGGTCGGGAGCACGACGCGGGCCTGAGCGCTGTCGGCCCGCGCTTCGGTGAGCGCGCGAACGAGCACACTGAGCGTCGTCGAGTCCATGAACGAGACCGAGCTGAGGTCGACGACGAGCGGAAACGGCCCGTTCGCTCGAGCTTCGTCCAGACGGGCGGTGAGCTCGGGCGCCGAATAGGCGTCGAGCTCACCTCGCGCGGTCAGGACGATCGCTTCCTGATCGCGCTCGATCCGGATTCGATGCATGATCCGAAGACAAGCAGGTACCGGCCCCTGACGAACCGCCTACCGTCGCCCAGACGCCCCTATCCGCTTCGCTCGCTGAGAGCGCGCCAGACCACGAGAATCAGCACCGCTCCGACCACCGCCGCGGCCCACGTGCTGAGGTCGAAGAACTCGTCGATCGGATCCCCTAGCCCGAGGATCGACGCGATGAAGCCTCCCAGCAATGCTCCGGTGATGCCGAGGAGGGTGGTCACGATGCAGCCTCCCCGCACCTCGCCGGGCATGACCGCCTTCGCGATCACCCCGGCGAGGAAGCCGAGGAGGATCCAACCGATGATCCCCACTCAGACCCGGTCGTCCTTGACGATGGTCGTGTTCTGACCGCCGCCGGCAGTTGCGTCGCGAGGGCCTCCGAATCCGCCCCAGCTCGACCAGAAGACGAGGGAGAGCACGAGTCCGATGATCCCGACGATCAGGAGAATGACCCCGACCACCTGGATGTCGATCCCGGATGCCTCCGCGCTGACGGCCCACGTCAGGATCGCGCCGGCGGCGACGAGCAGGAGGCTGACACTGATGCCCATGACCCTTCCTTTCGGGAGTTGAGCTAACCGCAACGACGGCAGGTGGTACCCACGCCGACAGCGACCGAAACGTCGGGGTTGTCTAGGGGGTCGGCTCGCCCACCAGCTCGTCGAGCGTGGGGCGTACCGTCGCCACCGCTGCGAGCCCGACGATGTCGAGCGTGCGCGCGACGAGCGCCGTCGGCTCGACGACGATGCCGAATCGCAGCGGGTCGCCGAGTTGACGCGCGACGTGGAAGAGCATGTGCAATGCGGCGCTGTCGAGGAAGCCGACACCGTTCAAGTCGAGGACGAGCCCACCCTCCCCGGCCGCCTCCTCGAGCCGGCGGCCGACCTCGGCCGCGTTCGTCAGATCGAGCTCCCCCTCCACCTTGACGACGGTGACGCCGTGTGCGGCCGGTTCGTGAACCTCGAGCTCGTACGGCGTCACGACGGGAGCATATTCCGGGGAGCCGTGCGGGACGAACCCGCCGACGTTTGCGGCAGACGCGAGGCGGGCACTCTCTCCGACGTGACCGACTCGGGCTTTCGGATCGAAGCCACGAACGGGACCAGCGCGGCCGAGCAGTTCCGGATCGAGGAAATGCGGCCAGCGGGCAGCAACGCGTTCGTCTACGCGCTCTACGGCGAGGTCGACCTCCATGTCGCCCCCGAGCTGCGCGAGCGTCTGAACGACGCGATCGAGCGCGGGCCTGAGAACATCGTCGTCGACCTGTCCTCGGTCTCCTTCGTCGACTCGATGGCCCTCGGCGTCCTGCTCGGCGCGCACAAGCGCCTCCGCGAAGCAGGCGGAGAGCTCGCACTGGTCGTCCCGAGCCCCGAGCTCCGCAGGATCTTCGAGATCACGCTGCTCGACGAGGTCTTCACGCTCGCTCGCACGCGTCAGGAGGCTCTGGCCGCGTTCACGGGCTCGTGGGAGCCCTAGAGGTGCGCGCTCAGCCGGCCCGCTGGACGGTCGCGGCCTCGACCGTCGGATGAATCGGGACGCGCGCGTCCACATTCGTGATCTCGAGCACTCGCAGCACACCGGGATCCGAGACGACGAGGGACAGGCTTCCCCCGGCCTCGGCGGCCGCGGTCGCCCCGGTCAGAACGACGCGAAGGGCGGACGAGTCGAGGAACGTGCAGGCGGCGAGGTCGAGGATGATCGTCTCGCCTGACGGAGCCTGCTCGAGCGCGGCCTCGAGCTCGGAGCACGTCGAGAGGTCGAGCTCTCCGCGCACGCGCACGATCCTCCGACCGGTGTCGTGCGGAACGCTGGTAACCGCGAAGTCGTCGGAATCGCGCACGGAGCCGAGTCTAGGTCAACGTGCGATCCTCACCACACGGCCATGAGACTTGCGCCAACATGAGGACGGGCATGGCGGACCCACCGAGCTCCTCGACGGCCACCGGCAGCGATCGGATCGTCCTCACGATTCCTGGCAGCCCGAGCCTGCGCGGCGTCGCCTCGCTCGTGCTCGGAGGCATCGGGAGCCGGATCGACCTGCCCTACGAGAAGGTGGACGAGCTTCAACTCGCCGTGCTCAGCGTGCTCGGCGCGTGCGACCTCGAGTCGGCGACGATCGAGGTCGAAATCGCGGACACGAGCGTCCTCGTCAGCGTCGGCCCGCTGCCGGACGGCACCGCTTCCGCCCCTGGCCTCGAGACGATCCTCGCGCGACTCGTGGACGGTGTGGAGCCGTCGCGCCGGGGGACGGGCGCCGAGAGCTCGGAGTGGATCACTCTCGAGCTCGTGCGCGAGCAGAGCGGGTAGCGACTCCAGCCGTGGCCTCGTCGGCCCGCGCGTTTCCCGTGGGCGTCGAGCGGGCATGGTCATGCCGAGGCGATGGCGGCTAGCCCCGAGCGAGAGGACACGCACGCGGACGAGACCACGCTCTCGGACGAGGAATGGCCGGTCGCCGAGCATTACCGCGTCGAGCCCGAGCCCGAGGCGAATGCAGCCGATGACGATGAGCTGGCGAGGCCCGCAGCGGCGACCGTCCATGGCGCTGCACCACGCCGACGGCGCCCGCCGGGCACGGGCCGCGGTCTCGCGCTTGCGGCCGTTGCAGCCCTTCTCGTCGTTCCGGCCGTCTGGCTCCTGACGGGTGGCCTGGACGAGGGCGCGACGGTCCCTCCCGAGGCGGGCAGCGGAAGCGCCAACGGCGGCACCCTCCCGACGACCCCCGAATCGACGACCACGACGCCGATCGCCGGCGAAGGGGCCGTCGCAGTACCAGACGTCGGTGGCATGACTCTGGCGGAGGCGGGTCAGGTACTAGCGCAAGAGGGGCTGCGGGTGCGCATTCGGCGCACGGCCTCCGATCGACCGGTCGACAGCATCGTCCGGCAGTCCCCACCCGCAGGCGCCATGCAGCCGGAGAGCGGTCTGGTCGTCCTCACGGTCTCGAGCGGCCCCGCGAGCATCGGCGTCCCACACGTCGTCGGCCTGCGCGCGTCTGCTGCGGTCGAAGTTCTCCGAGGCGCCGGCCTCCGCTCCCAGCTTCGGACGGTCAGCTCGACGGAACCGACCGGGACGGTCGTCGGGCAGGACCCGGCCGCGGACGCAGAGGTCGGCAGTGCCAGCGTCGTCCGGCTGCGTGTGGCGGGCGCCCGCGACACTCCAGCCGCCCCGACAAGGGTGGAGATTCCGAGCCTCGTCGGCCTCTCGGTCTCGAGCGCGCGCTCTCGACTCCGCGTCGCCGGACTGCGCTCGAGGGTGACGGAGATCGAGGACTCGGCACCGAAGGGCGAGGTCATCGACCAGTCGCCGGGTGCAGGAACGCGAGCTGACAGGAACGGGCTCGTGACCTTGACGGTCTCGTCCGGGCCGGCTCGCGTCCAGGTGCCCGACACCCTCGGGCTGGACGAGCAGGCCGCGCGCGCGGAGCTCGAGGCAGCAGGCTTCTCGGTCGAGTCCGTCGACGAGGCGACGACGGATCCGGCCGAAGACGGTCTGGTCGTCGCCCAGTCTCCGGCCGGCGGCACCCGAGCGAGAGCCGGGGCCACCGTAACGATCCGCGTCGCGAGATTCAGCTGAGCCCTACTTCGGCTCAGCTGAATCGTCAACGCCGAGTCGTCAACCTCCCACCCTCACCCTCAGCGACGGCCGTAGCCGATTCCGCCGGTCAGCAGCAGGACGAGCAGCACGATGATCAGGATCCATGCCCACAGTGGCACGTAGCGTCACCTCCCTCGGATGCGTCGACGGGACGAAGGTCGCTACACCTGGCGAGGGCCCTCGGGCGGCCTCGAGATCTCCCCAACCATCTCGCCGACAGCCTTCTCCTTCGCCTCCAGCGCGACGTCGGCCTGAGAGACGATGCCGACGAGCCGGTTCTCCTCGTCGACGACCGGAAGGCGCCTCACCTGGTTCGCGGCCATCGTCCGTAGCGCCTCCGAGAGATCCTCGTCCGGGCCGACGCTGACGACCTCGGCCGACGAGACCTCCCTGACCGGCATGCCCCGGGGATCCTTGCCCTTGGCCACGGCTCGCACCACGATGTCCCGGTCGGTGACCATCGCGCTGAGCTTCTCGCCGTCGAGGACCGGCACGGCGCCGACGTCTTCGGACTCCATGAGCTCCGCTACCTGACTGAGTGATGTGTCGGACGTCACGCAGCGCGGACGCGCGGTCATGACGTCGCGTACCTTCGTTCCCATCTCTGCCTCCTCACCGTGGTTCGTGGCGATTGTGTGATTCGCGGTCGGAAACCGCACACGGGTAGCTACCCGGGTCGAGCGCTCGCTACACGTCGGTGCGGGCACGATCCCAGCTGTTTTGCGCTGCCGAGAAGAGGGCACTCGTCAAAGGTGGAGAGTCGTGCTCCCACCGCGGAAGCCCAAGCCCTACCGACGCTCGTCTTCGTCGGCCAGGAGCGTTCCGGCCCGTCGAGGCGCATGGAGAGCCTCGTCGCGTGGGTCAAGGTGACGCAGAGGAAGCGGCTGCACGTGGTCGAGGTCGACGCCGACGCGAGCCCCGAGCTCATGGTCGAGCTCGGCGTCTCCGGCGCGCCTGCGCTCGTGCTCGTGAAGGATCGGCACGTGCTCGGCCGGCTCCAGGGTCGGGTCACGGGCCGCGAGATCGAAGACCTCATCCGCCCGCACCTGTAGCGCTCAGGCTCAGTGGGCTCCGTGCGTGCCGTGCACGTGTGCGTGGCCCTTGCCACGCGCGATGAGCGCGCGGTTCACGAGGAAGGTGGGTCCCCAGGCCACCGCGAGCGCGATCGCGAGCGACAGCCAGAAGAGCACGTCTCCGAGCCCGGCCTCCATCGCGCCGGGCCAGAGGAGGAGCACCGCGTTGTCCACGATCTCCATCGTCGTGATCGAAAGCGTGTCGGCGACGAGCGCGATGCCGAGCGCGGCCGCGAGCGCAGTTCCCGCCCGGATGAGCGGGACGAGCGTCAGGAGGTATCCGAAGAAGAACGCGAGCGCGACCGCGAGGGCGATCGAGGCGGCGTTCCCCCAACCCCACCAGGTCGCGAGCACCAGGCCCAGCACCTCGCCGATCCCGCACCCGGTGAGGCAGTGGTTCGTCGCGCGAACCGCAAGCGCGTTGGCTCCCACGCGACGAGAGTAGACTCCCGCGCCATGGTCGAGGGTGGGCTGGCCGAGCTCCACACGCACCTCGGCGGCTCCGTCGCCTCGGACATCCTCTGGAGCCTCGCGCACGAGCAGGGCATCGCCCTCCCTGTCAAGGACTACTGGGAGTTCGACGCTCTGGTCACCGTCTCCGACCCCCGCGGCGTCAGGGGCCTCGACGAGCTCGACCAGCTCTACCACTGGACGGAGCTGATCCAGTCCTCGCCCATCGCGGTCGAGCGGTCGGTGCATGCGGCGATCGGGGGCGCGTACCGCTCGCAGGGGATCACCACGCTCGAGCTGCGCTTCAACCCGATGAAGCGCAACCGGGGCGGCGAGCGCGACCTCGATCACATCATCCTCGCAGCCGTCCGCGGCCTCGACCGGGCGAGCCTCGAGTACCCGCACGTGCGCGCGGGGCTGATCCTGATGATGGACCGTACGTTCGACCGGCGCCTGAACGAGATCATCGTCGAGAAGGCCGTGCGCTGGTCGAGTCGCGGGATCGTCGGAGTCGATATCGCAGGCCCGCGGCCCGGGGGAGCGCGCTACGACTACACGCAGCTCGGGCCGCTGGTCGAGAGCGCGCGCGAGGCCGGGCTGGGCGTCACGATCCACGTCGGCGAGGAGGGCGGCGACCTGGGGCGCGAGGAGCTCGGGGAGGTGCTCGAGACCCTCCGGCCCGAGCGCATCGGGCACGGGATCCTCGCAGCCGGCGACGCCGAGCTCGAGCGGATGCTCCGTGACGTCGGGACGGTCCTCGAGATCTGCCCCACGTCCAACCTCCTCACGAGGGCGCTGCCCGACGAGGACGCGATCCGCGAGACGTTCAGGCGCTTCGTGGACGCGGGCGTCGCGTTCACGATCGCGACGGACGGCCCCGAGATGATGCGGACGCACCTCCGCGACGAGTTCGATCTCCTCCTGCGCCTGGGCGCGCTCGACGAGGACGAGCTGCGCGAGGCGAACGCGCGTGGTCATGCTGCGGCGTTCCAACGCGCGGCCGCTGTTCCCGCCTAGTCCTCCCTAAGTCACGGACGAGACCAGCTCGCGCAGGAACGTCCGCACCGCGCCGGGCGATTCGATCCGGACGTGCTCCCGCGGCCCGCCGTCGGAGGACGCCGAAGGCAGCAGCCCGCCGACGTGGCCCGCAACGGAGCCAGAGGGCAGCGCGTCGAGCAGATCGTGGTCGGTGCGGTCGTCGCCGAGCCCGATGACGAACGTGCGCGGCGGGCGCTTGCCGTCCGGGAAGAGGCTCCGCACGTACACGCCCTTGTCCACTCCGCGCGCCCGCACCTCGACGACCCGGTGGCCGAGGAGAACCTCCGCGGGCATGCCGGCCAGCTGCTGCGAGAGGTCGTTGAGAAGCTCGTGCGCGCGCCAGGCGCCGTACTCGGGCTCCGCCTCGCGGTAGTGCCACGCGATCGCAGCGGACTTGCGCTCCACGAACGCGCCCGGGACGTCGGTCGCGACGCCGCGGAGCAGGCGCTCGATCTGCGGCATCCACGAGAGATCGAGGTCCATCAGCGTCCGCCACGGCTCACCGGGCGCGCGGGCGAGGTAGCCGTGCTCGGCGCAGAGATGAATCGGGAGCTGGCCGAACCACTGTTCGAGGTTGCGCCGGCGCCGGCCGCTGACGATGTGCACCTCGGTCGCGCGCAAGGCCGCGAGCTCGCGCAGCAGGGACCGGATCTCCGGGGTCGGCAGGGCGAGGTCGGGATGAGGCTCGATCTCGCGCAGCGTGCCGTCGTAGTCGAGAAGCACCCTTCGGGCCTGCGCCCGCGAGAAGCGGCCCGCGAGCTTCTCCCCGAGCTCTCCGTCCACGAACGGCGGCGGGCGACGGCGCCCCTCGCGACGGGAGTTGCGGGCGAGTCGGGTGAGGAAGCCTCCCGCCCAGATCCGGCAGTCGAGCGCCTCGACGCGCTTCGCCATCGTCTCGAGCCGCCGACGCCGCTCGCGCGGGCCGAGCTCGAGCGCCGTCCCGAGCTGGTCGACGACGCTGTCCACGTTCCACGGGTTGACGAGCAACGCCCCGGGGAGCACCTGCGCGGAGCCCGCGAACTCGGAGAGCAGGAGCGACCCGCCCCAGCGGTGGGGCAGCCCGGGCTCCGACTGGCAGAGCACGAACTCGTGCGCCACGAGGTTCATCCCGTCGCGCAGCGGCGTCACCATCATCACGTCGGCTCGCCGGTAGAGAGCGACGAGGCCCGGCTTGGAGATGTCGCGGTGCAGGTACTCGACGGGCGTCACGCCGGGCTGTCCGAAGCGGCCGTTGATCCGGGAGATGAGGAGCTCGATCTCGTCGCGCTGCGCCCGGTACTCGGGGCTCTCGAGGCGCGAGGGGACGAGGACCTGGAGCATGGTCGTGGTGCGCGCGAGCGCCGAGTCGCGCTCGAGGAAGCGCTCGTACGCGAGGAGCTTCTGCGGGATGCCCTTCGTGTAGTCGAGGCGCTCGACGCCGAGGACGAGACGACGTCCCGCGTACTGCTGCTCGAGCTGCGCGTAGAGGCGGGCGGTCTCGGCGTCTGCGAGCACCGAGCGGAAGCCTTCGACGTCGATGCCGATCGGATCGACCCCGATGCCGACGTGGCGCGAAGCGACGTCGAGCGAGTCGGGCCTCGAGTCGAGGCCGAGCACGCGTAGACACGAGGACCGGAAGTGCCGTGCGTAGTCCCCGATCTGGAAGCTGACGTAGTCCGAGCCGAGGACGCCGCGCAGGAGACTCTCCCGCTCGGGGAGCAGCCGGTACACCTCGGAGGAGGGGAACGGCGTGTGCAGGAAAAAGCCGATCGGGAGGTCCGGCGCCCGCCGCCGGAGGATCCCCGGTACGAGCATGAGGTGGAAGTCGTGCACCCAGACCCGCGTCTCCGGCCCGCACGCATCGAGGATCGCATCCGCGAACCGCTCGTTCACCTGCACGTAGTGCTCCCAGGCCTCGGGGGTGATCCGCAGCCGGTCGCCGAAGTAGTGGAACAGTGGCCAGAGCGTGTCGTTGCAGACACGGCCGTAGAAGTCCTCTTCCTCATCGGCGGTGAGGTAGACGGGCACGAGATTGTCCTTCGTGAGCCGCTTCGCGACGTCGCGCTTCAGCGGGTCGGGAATGACGGCGCCCGGCCATCCGATCCAGACCGAGTCGCCGCGCACGGCCCGCAGCGCGGCCGCAAGGCCTCCCACGGACTGCGAGACGTCGAACCCGTCATCGCGCACGAGCACGCGGACGGGCAGGCGGTTGCTCGCGATGACGAGATCCGGATGTCGCTTGCCTCGTGCCAGTGCGCCTCCCTCGGGAGCACGGTCGCGCCGCGCGTGTACAACCTACGTCTCCGGCAACGGCTCGACCATGGCGAACGCTCTCGGCATCATCGGCAACTGCACGTACAACGCACTCCTCCGCGAGGGCTCGGTGGAGTGGCTGTGCTGGCCGCGCCCCGACTCGAGCTTCGTCTTCGGGCCGCTGCTCGACCGCGAGCGGGGCGGCTTCTTCACCGTCGAGGGTGTCGGCGCGGACGACGTCCGTCAGGAGTACATCGAGAACACGAACGTCCTGGTGACCGTGTTCAGCGGCCCCGAGGGCAGCTTCGAGCTGATCGACTTCGCGCCGCGGTTCGCGCAGTTCGACCGTTTCTTCAAGCCTTCGATGCTCGTGCGCATCCTGCGCCCGCTCTCGGGCGAGCCGAAGGCGCTCGTCCGCTGCAAGCCGGTGCGCGAGTACGGTCTCGCCGAGTCCGGCTCGTGGCGCGGGTCGAACCACATCGAGTACACGGACTTCTCGACGCCCGTCCGGCTGACGACGAACGTCCCCCTGACGTACGTCGAGGACGAGCGTCCGTTCCTGCTCGAGCGGGACCGGCACATCGTGCTGACGTGGGGACAGCCGCTCGAAGCGGGGATACAGGAGACCGCGGAGCGCTTCCTCGAGCGCACCGTCGACTACTGGCGCCGCTGGGTGAAGTCGACCCGCGTGCCCCGCGACTATCAGTCCGAGGTCATCCGCTCGGCGCTCGTGCTCAAGCTGCACCAGTACGAGGACACGGGCGCACTGCTCGCCGCGACGACGACGAGCCTGCCCGAGCACCCGGGCTCGGGGCGCACGTGGGACTACCGCTACTGCTGGCTCCGCGACGCGTACTTCACGCTGAACTCGCTGGAGCGGCTCGGCCACTCGGAGGAGATGCTCCTCTTCCTCGAGTACCTGCGGAACCGCGCCGACGAGCGGGAGGGTGCTCTCCAGCCCGCGTACCGGATCGACGGCGGGTCGGAGGCTCCGGAGCGGATCATCGAGCACCTCTCGGGCCTCAACGGCGACGGGCCGGTACGCGTGGGGAACCAGGCGTTCGAGCACCTCCAGAACGACGTCTACGGCGAGATGGTGCTCGCCGTCAGCCGGCTCTTCCTCGACACGCGCTTCGTCGGCGAGGTCCCACCGCACACCGCCGTCGAGATCGTCCAGGGGCTGCTCAACCAGATCGAGGCGCGGCTCGACGAGCCGGACGCGGGTCCGTGGGAGTTCCGTGGCCGCTCGCGGCTCCATTCCTTCTCGGTGCTCATGCACTGGGCGGGCGCCCGGCGGGCGGTCGAGGTCGCGGAGACGCTCGGCGCCGACGAGCTCGCCGACCGGGCTCTCGAGCTCGAGGCCCGAGCCGCCGAGATACTCGAGACCCGCTGCTGGAACGACGAGGTCGGCGCGCTCACGCAGGTCGCGGGCGAGCCGCAGCTCGATGCCGCGCTGCTGCTCGCCGTGCATCTCGGCTTCTTCGCACCCGACGACCCGCGCGCGACGACCCACGTGGACGCGATCCGCGACGCCCTCTCGCTCGACGGCGGCCTCCTCCGCCGCTACTCGGTGCAGGACGACTTCGGCGTCATGGAGGCGGCGTTCACCGTGTGCACCTTCTGGCTCGTCGAGGCGCTCGTGATCATCGGGCGGACGGACGAGGCGCGCGACCTCTTCGAGCGGCTCATCGGCTACCACAACGGCCTCGGCCTCTTCAGCGAGGATCTCCTCCCGGGCTCGCACGAGCAGAGCGGGAACTTCCCGCAGACGTACACGCACGTCGGGCTGATCAACGCGGCGTTCCGGCTCTCGCGCCGCTGGGATTGACCGGCTCCGCGCGCTCCGTAAGCGCAGCCGTTCGTAACGATCAGCAACTCGCATCCTCTCGCAGGAGTGCGGCTCGCCGAGGCGTCGTTCTCACAAAGGTGCGCCTCCGAACGTTTCCTCCTGCGTGACGGCTCCCGTCAGACACGTCTGGGCGGCCCTTGTCGTCGTCTACATCGTGTGGGGCTCGACGTACTTCGGCATCAAGATCGCCGTCGAGACGCTGCCGCCGCTGTTCGCGGGAGGGAGCCGGTTCCTCGTCGCGGCGGCGCTGCTCGCCGCGATCCTCTTGTACCGCGGGACGAGCCTGCGGGTCACGCGCCGCGAGCTCCTGTCCACGGCCGCCGCGGGCACGCTCTTGCTCGGGCTCGGCGTCGGTCTCGTCCACGTCGCCGAGACGCGGATCGACTCGAGCGTCGCGGCGATGATCGCGGGAACGGTTCCGCTCCAGATCATCGTCATGCGGACGGCGACGCGCGAGCACCCCGCACGCGCGACGCAGCTGAGTGCCCTCACCGGGCTGGTCGGCCTCGGGCTGGTCGTCGCGCCCGGTCTTGGCGCGGGCTCGACCGCGCTCGGCCTCGCGATCATGATCGCGGCGTCGTTCTCCTGGTCGACCGGCTCGTTTCTCTCCAAGCGGCTCGCGCTACCGAGAGATCCCTTCGTCACGACGTTCTACGAGATGGCTTTCGGCGGCGTCCTCCTCCTGCTCGGGGCGCTCTCGTTCGGCGAGCTCGGCCGGCTGGACGGCGGCGCGTTCGCGCTCGACTCGGTGCTGGCCTGGGCCTATCTCGTGGTGATGGGCTCGCTGGTGGGCTTCACCGCCTACGCGTGGCTCCTCCGGCACGCACCGATCTCGCTTGTCGTCACGCACCAGTACGTGAACCCGCTCGTCGCCATCACGCTCGGCGTCGCCTTCCTCGGCGAGCGCCCGAGCCCGCTCGCGCTCGTGGGCGCACTCGTCGTGATCGCGGCGGTCTACGTCGCGATCCGGGCCGAGCTCCCTGGGAAGACTCGACCTGCGACCGTCGCGCCGCGAGGAACTCCAGCAGATCAGGGCGCGTGAGCGCTAGGCGGCCGCGGCAGGCGGCGTAGCGGCGAACCGTGCGAGCAGCGGCGGATCCAGCGCCGCGAGCAAGTCCGCGGCCTGCTCCTCCGAGCAGTCGAGCACCTGCCGCGAGCCGGCGCCCTGCCCGAGATGGAGTACGACCGAGCACAACCCCGCCCGAGCCTGGCCGGGCGAGCGCTCGACCGCATACGACACCACCGCATGCGGATCCAGCGCCGTCCACCGGCGTTGTAGCGATCCCTTGCGAACGAAGAGCCTGCGCCCGTCGAAGCGGTGGCCGAGCTGGCGGTACCGGTCGAGCGCGAGCGGCACCGCTGCACCGAAGAGCACGAGAGCCGGCAAGGCGGCCCACCACCATCTGAGAGCCGCCGCCACGACGAGGATTGCGAGGGGCGCGACGATCGCGCGTACGAGCCGTCTCGTCCGTGCCGCCCGCGGGTGGCGCTCGAGCTCGAGCTGAGGTCGAATGAGCGGATCGACTGTGCGCATCAGCTCCCACGCCGCGGAGGTCGTGATCACGGGTGCCAGCACCGTCCGTCCGGAGCGTCCTCCGCCAACGCCGCCTGCGATTGCCGTCACGCCGGCCAGGTCGAAGGCCCGGCGGAGCGGCGAATCTCGCAGGTCGAGCCCGCGAACGCGGGCGCGGTCGATCGCGACGACACGCCGCGTGAGCAGCCCGCGTCGCGCGACGAGCCGGTCGCCCTCGTCCGCGAGCTCGAACTCCCAGTCGGCGATGAGCGATCCCGTGGCCGCGAAGACCAGCGCAAGCAGCAGGAGAGCCACTCCGGCGACGGCCACAGTGAGCACGTCGGCCGAAAGTCGATCGCCGGCTTCGCTCCAGAGCCGCTCGCCGAGCGAGCCCGGAAGGTCGTCGGCGAAGTTGGCGACGAGGCCGATGACCGCAAGCGGCGCGAGGATGTGGCGCCCACTTGTGAGCCCGCCGACGACGAGCAGACCGGGAGTCGCGCGGTAGAGAGCCGACGCGGGCGGTCCTTCGCCCTGCTCCGCGTCCGAAAGCGCCGCGCGGGCGAGCAGCACCTGACGCAGACGCTCACCCTCGTCGAGCGAGACGGCTGCCAGCGACAGCTCCGCCTTCGAGCTGCCGCCGGCGGCAGCCTCGACGTCGACGCGCACCAGGCCGAGCACCCGGTGCAGCCACGGCGCCCGCAGCTCCACGCCGCGGATGCGGTCGAGCGGGACGATTCGCGTCTCGTGGCGAAAGACGCCCCGCTCGATCACGAGCCGGCCGCCCTCCACGCGGTACGTGAATCGGCGCCACTCGGCCACGAGCAGGACGAGCCCCACCGCAGCTGCAAGCGCGAGGGCGGGCAGCGCGAGCCCGCCGCGCCAGGTGACCGCAACGATGATTACCGGCAGCAGGCTCGCCCCGATCATGCGGCGCGCGAAGACGACGATCGCGAGCGGGTGCAGTCGTCCCCGCGGCGGGGGAGACGACTCGCTCAGGTCCCCTCCTCGATCCCCGCTCGACGAGCGAGCTCCTCGACGAGCGCGTCGGCTACGCGAGGGTCGAGGCCGGGCACGTCGGTTCCGCCGCTCGACGACGCGGTCGTTACCGCCACGGACACGAGACCGAAGGCACGCTCCAGCGGGCCGCGCTTCGTGTCGACCGTCTGCACGCGGGCGTGAGGCACCACCTGCCATTTCCGCCACAGGCGTCCGCGCGCGACGTACAGGCCGAGCTCGGTGATCTCGTAGCGAAAGCGACGGTACTCGAGCCGTGGCTGGACGAACGCGAGCACCGCCAGCAGCACCACGAGTGCACCACCCGCGCCGGCGACGATCGCAGCGGCAAACCCCTCTGATGCCGTCGCGAGCATCCCCGCCACGATCGCCGCCGCGACCAGGGCGACGAGCGCGACGAGACCCCATTCGAGCGTCCACAGGCGCTGCACGCGCGGATCGAGCTGCAGCGCCGGATCGCGGAGGATCACGGCACCAGCCTGCCAGACCGGCTTGGAGCTACCGCTCGACCTGCGACCGTCGCGCCGCGAGGAACTCCAGCAGATCAGAGCGCGTGAGAATTCCCGTCGGCTTGCCGGCGCTCGCGACCACGACGGCGCCGTTCGTCCCCGAAAGCCCCTCGTAGACCTCGACGACTGACGCATCGGCGTCCACGGCCGGGAGCGGCGGCTGCATCGCGACCGCGACGTCCTCGTTCAGGGCGTCCGGGTTGCGGAACACGCGATCGAGGAGCGCACGCTCGTGCAGTGAGCCGACGACGTCCGCGAGCGAGTCCACGGGCTCGTTGCGGACGACGGGGAGCTGCGAGATCCCGTACCGCTGCATCGTGTCGATGGCGGCGCCGACCTTCTCGTGCGACCCGACGGTGACGAGGTCCGGGACGTCGTGGCCAACGTGGCGGAAGCGCAGTACCTCTTCGACAGCCGGTGGCGGCGTCGCCCGCTCGAGCAGGCCGTACTGGATCATCCAGTTGTCGTCGTAGAACTTCGAGAGGTACGAGCGCCCGCTGTCGGGGAAGAACATGAGGACGCGCGCATCGGCCCCGAGCCGCTTCGCGATCTCCATTCCGGCGTGCGCGGTCGAGCCGGTGGAGCCGCCCACGAGGAGCCCCTCCTCGCGCGCGAGGCGGCGCGCGACGCGGAACGAGTCGCCGTCCGACACGCGCACCCACTCGTCCACCACGTCGGGATCGAGGGTGTCGGGCCAGCACTCCTTCCCGATCCCCTCGACGAGGTACGGCCCCATCGGGTGCTCGTCGTCGGCGGTGAAGACCGAGCCCTCGGGGTCGACGCCGACGATGAGCACGTCCGGCTTCCGCTCCTTGAAGAACCGGCCGACACCCGTGATCGTCCCGCCCGTTCCCACCGAGATCACGATCGCGTCGAGCTCGCCGCCGGTCTGCTCCCAGAGCTCCGGCCCGGTCGTCTCGTAATGGGCTTCCGGGTTCGAGGGATTGGAGTACTGGTCCGGCTTGAAGCCGCCGGGAATCTCCTCGGCCAGCCGGTCCGACACGGAGTAGTAGCTCTCGGGCGAGTGCGGCTCGACCGCAGTCGGCGTGATCACGACCTCGGCGCCGTATGCGCGCAGCATCGAGATCTTCTCCTGGCTCATCTTGTCCGGCATCACGAAGATGCACCGGTACCCGCGGAGCGCGGCCGCCATCGCGAGCCCGGCGCCCGTGTTCCCGGACGTCGGCTCCACGATCGTCCCGCCGGGGCGAAGCTTGCCCTCCTTCTCCGCCGCCTCGATCATCGCGAGCCCGATCCGGTCCTTCACGGAACCGCCCGGGTTCAGGTACTCGAGCTTCGCGAGCAGCTCCCCCGGGACCTCCCGGCTCAGCCGGTCGAGCCTGACGATCGGCGTACGGCCGACGAGCTCGAGGACGGTTGGGTACTCGCGGCGCGCCACTGTGGCGCGAAGCGTACTCGCGCGACGCTCAGGTAGCGTCTCGCTCGATGAGCGCCTACCTCGCGGCCGCGGACCTCGAGGCCGGCCTCCCGGAGATCCTCTCGTCCCCCGGCGAACTGGGCACGGTCGAGCTCGTCGTGCGCCGTCCGGCCGAAGGTGCGCGCGAGGTGCTCGAGGAAGGGCGGCTAGACCTCGACGAAGGCCTCGTCGGCGACGACTGGCGGGCACGAGCAGGAAGGAACGGCGACGCTCCGCATCCGGGCACGCAGCTGACGCTGATGAATGCGAGGGCGATCGCGCTCATCGCGGGCGATCGGGAGCGCTGGCCGCTCGCGGGCGACCAGCTTTACGTCGACCTCGACCTCGGCCCGGAGAACCTCCCGCCCGGCACCCGGCTCGAGGTCGGCTCGGCGGTGATCGAGGTGACCGAGATGCCGCACACCGGATGCGCGAAGTTCACCGAGCGCTTCGGCTCCGCGGCCATCCGCTTCGTGAACTCCAAGCCGGGCCGGGCACGTCGCCTGCGCGGCATGTACGCAAAGGTCGTGGTGCCCGGAGTCGTGCGACCCGGCGACGCGATTCGAAAGCTCTGAATCCGTGGTCGACGAGGCTCGTCTCGAGGTCGACGGCTCGGGCCTCGCGCCCAAGACGGCAGGCTGGTTCGTGGTCAATGCGCGCGATGCCGCCTGGGACACGCATGAGGTGTTCGGCTCGAGCTGCATGTTCGAATCGCGCGACGCCGAGTTCGCCCAGTTCGGGATACGAATCACGACGCTACTCCCGGGCCAGCCGAACGGCCTCTACCACGGTGAGGACACGCAGGAGGACTTCCTCGTCCTCGCCGGCGAGTGCCTCCTGCTCGTCGAGGGCGAGGAGCGGCGCCTGCAGGCGTGGGACTTCGTCCACTGCCCGCCGTGGACGGAGCACATCTTCGTCGGCGCGGGCGACGGGCCGTGCGTCGTCCTGATGACCGGAACCCGCCGCGAGGGACGGCCGATCCTCTATCCGGTCTCGGACCTTGCGCTACGACACCGCGCGGGTGTCGAGGCTGAGACGCCGACCCCCCGCGAGGCGTACGCGGGGTACGGAGAAGAGGTCCTCGAGCGTCCGCCGTACTGGGACGACCTGCCGTGGGCCGAGGGCGGCCGCGACGACGATCGACCGTAGGAGCCGGGCATGCCCGGCTCGGCGAGGCAAGCCTCGCCCCTACGAGGACCACAGCATCGACCGCCGTCGTAGGGGCGAGTCTTGCCTCGCCCTGACCCGGAGCTAGCTCCGGGTCAATGCCGGAAGTGCCTACGGTGCGTGAACACGAGCGCCCCGCCGCCTGACTCGACGGCCTCGATCACCTCGTCGTCCCGCTTCGAGCCGCCCGGCTCGATGATCGCCTTCACCCCTGCCTCGAGCGCGAGCTGCGGCCCGTCGGCGAACGGGAAGAAGCCGTCCGACGCGATCACCCCGCCCGCGACGTCGTGTCCCAGCTCCGCCGCTTTCGCGATCGCGATTCGCACGGCGTCCACGCGGCTCATCTGCCCTGCGCCGATCCCGAGCGTCTGGAGGTCCCTGGCGATGACGATCGCATTCGAGTCCACGTGCTTCGCGACCCGCCACGCAAAGAGCAGGTCACCCCACTGCTGCTCCGAGAGGTCACCACAGATGAGCGCCATCCCGTCGCGCTCGGCGACGTCCCAGTCGCGGTCCTGCACGAGCAGCCCTCCGAGTACCCGGCGGTAGTCGCGGTCGGTCTCCGGGCTTGCGCGCCGCTCGGTGTCGTTCAGCACGCGCAGAGACGGCTTCCTCGCGAGCACCTCCATCGCCTGCTCGTCGAAACCCGGTGCGAAGAGCACCTCCACGAACTGCCCTGCGAGCGAGATCCCGAGGCCCGCGGAGACCGGCCGGTTGAGCACGACGACGCCGCCGTATGCCGAGACGGGGTCCGCCGCGAGCGCCTTCGCGTACGCCTCCTCGATCGTCGCCGCGACGGCGACACCGCACGGGTTGGCGTGCTTGACGATGGCGCAGGCCGGCAGCTTGAACTCGCGCAGGAGCAGCCTCGCCGCCGAGAGGTCGTTGAGGTTGTTGAAGGTGAGCGGCTTCCCGTGCAGTTGCTCGACTCGCGACAGCAGCTGCGACCGCACCCCGCGCTCGCCGTAGTACGCGGCGCGCTGATGCGGGTTCTCGCCGTACTCGAGGTCGAGCACCTTGTCGAACGAGAGCGTCAGCGTGTCCGGGAACGTCTCGCGCTCGGCGAACCAGCGCGAGATCGCAGCCTCGTAGGCGGCCGTCGCCGCGAAGGCGCGAGCCGCGAGCGCGCGGCGGGTCTCGGCGGAGAGCTCACCTGCCTCGCGCAGCTCCTCGAGCACGGGCTCGTAGTCCTCGGGCCGGCAGATGGGCACGCAGGACGCGAAGTTCTTCGCCGCACCGCGCAGCATCGCCGGGCCGCCGATGTCGATGAGCTCGACCGCCTGCTCCTCGGCGACACGGTGTGCCGCGACGGCCGCCTCGAACGGGTACAGGTTGACGCAGACGAGGTCGAACGGCTCGATCGCCTGCTCCTCGAGCGCGCGCACGTCCTCCTCGACGTCCCGGCGGGCGAGGATCCCGGCGTGCACCCGCGGATGGAGCGTCTTCACGCGTCCTCCGAGCATCTCGGGGAACGACGTCAGGCTCTCGACGCGGGTCACGTCGAGCCCGACGTCCTCGAGCAGGCCGGCGGTGCCCCCGCTCGCGACGAGCTCGAACTCGAGCTCCGCGAGCCCGCGCGCGAAGGTCGCGAGCCCGCTCTTGTCGTAGGTGGAGAGCAGGGCGCGCATCAGGTTCGGTCACGGCTCGTAGGGGCGAGGCTTGCCTCGCCCTCGCCGACCAGCTGCGCGACAACCTTGGGCAGCAGCTTGTGCTCCGCCTCCTGGACGCGCTCACGGAGCGTCTCGACGCTGTCTCCGGGTTGAACGGGCACCGGCTCGCTTGCGATCACGGTCCCCGTGTCGATCCCCTCGTCGACGTAGTGCACAGTCGCCGCGGCCTCCGGTGCGCCCGCCTCGAGCACGTCCTCGAGCGGATGGGCCCCTGGGAACGCGGGCAATGGAGCCGGATGCACGTTCACGACGCGTCCGGCGAAGCGGTGGAGGAACACAGGGCGCAGCAAGTGCATGTACCCGGCGCAGACCACGAGCTCGACGCCCTGCGCCACGAGCCAGTCGGCCATCGCCGCGTCGCGCGCCGCACGATCCCTGAAGTCCTCGAGCTCGAACGCCGCGGTCGGAACGCCTGCCTCGTCGGCCCGCTCGAGCCCGCGCGCTGCGCGTCTGTTCGATGCGACCGCGACGACCGGGAGGCCGTCGTCGAGGAGCGCCTGGAGGTTGGTCCCCTCACCGGAGACGAGGACCCCGATCACTTTGACTCGACTCTCCCGATGACGAGGTCGTCACCCGGCTCGGCGACGATCGCGCAGTAGCCGATCCCGAGGTTGAAGACCCGCCTCAGCTCGCTCTCGTCGACGTGGCGGGCGAGCCAGCCGAAGACCGGCGGCCGCTCCCAGGCATCCCAGTCGATGCGGGCGACAAGGCCGTCGGGGACCACGCGCGCGACGTTCCCCTCGATCCCGCCCCCCGTGACGTGCGCGAACGCGTGCGCGCGATCGCGCAACCGCCGCACGTCGTCGAGGTAGCACCGCGTCGGCGCGAGCAGGTCCTCGCCGTCGTAGTCCTCCTCCTCGAGGACGCGGCGGACGAGCGTGAACCCGTTCGCGTGCACGCCCGCAGACAGCAGGCCGACGATCGTGTCCCCTGCTCGCACCTTCGCGCCATTCACGAGCCGCTCGCGCTCGACGACGCCGACGCAGGTGCCCGCGAAATCGATCTCCTCGTCGCGGTAGATCCCCGGAAGCTCTGCCGTCTCCCCTCCGACGAACGCAACCCCGGCGCTGCGGCAGACCTCGGCTGCGCCCTCGACGAGCTCCGCGACCTGCTCGAGCTCGATGCGGTTCGCGGCGACGTAGTCGAGGAAGATGAGCGGGTCGGCGCCCGTCGTTGCGACGTCGTTTATGCAGTGGGCGGCCAGATCGGCTCCACATGCCCTGAGCGCTCCGCGCTGTCGCGCGAGCACGAGCTTCGTCCCGACCGAGTCGGTCGAGGCGGCGAGCAAGCGCTGCCCGTCGAGGGGATGCAGCCCGGCAAATGCCCCGAACCCGGTCGCCCCGGTGGACTCCACCGCCGCGCGGAGCCGCTCCACGACAGCGTCGCCGGTGGCGAGCGAGACGCCCGCCTCCGCGTACGTCTGCCGTCTGCTCGCCACGAGCGCGAGTGTATGCGCTCTACAGTGACCGCCGTGACCGCGGTGTCGCTCTGGACGAGCTGGACGGTCGCCCCGCTCCAGCTCGTGCCGATCGCGGTGATCGCGATCGCGTACGGCGTCCGCGCGAGGACGCTCGCACGTCGCGGTCAGCCGGTGCCGGGCTGGCGCATCGGCCTCTTCGCGCTCGGAATCGTGCTGCTCGTCCTCGCCGTCGCATCGCCGATCGCCGCAATTGGCGAGGAGGAGCTCTTCTCCTTCCACATGGTGCAGCACCTCCTGCTCGGCGACCTCGCGCCGCTCTGCATCCTGGCGGGCCTGACCGGCCCGCTGTTGCGCCCCGTGCTCGCGCTGCCCGGCGTCTACCGGCTGAGGATCCTCGCGAACCCGCTCGTCGCGCTCCCGATCTGGGCCGCGAACCTCGCGCTCTGGCACACGCCGCCGCTGTACGAGGCGGCGGTCGAGAACGGGGCCGTGCACGCGCTCGAGCACGTCTGCTTCTTCGCCGCCGGGATCGTCCTCTGGCTCCCTGTGCTCGAGACGCTCCCGGCGCCGGAGTGGTTCGGGACCGGCCCGAAGCTGGGCTACATCGTCGGGGTGCGCCTCGTCGGCACCGTGATCGGCAACGTCTTCATCTGGGGCGGCGGCGCCTTCTACGACGTCTACGGCGACCTGGACGACTTCCTCGGCCTCTCACCCTCCGCCGACCAGAGCCTCGCGGGGTCGCTGATGATGCTCGAGGGCTCGCTGGTCACGATCGTCGCGATCGCCTGGCTCTTCCTGCGCATGGCGCAGGAAGGCGAGGTGCGCCAGCAGCTCCTCGAGGAGGGCCACGATCCCCGAGCGGTGCAGCGGGCGGTGCGGTACCGCCGCTGGCAAGAGCTCGCGTAGGAGCCGGGCACGCCCGCTCGCGCGAGGGATGCCTCGCGCCTACGCGTTCGCCGTCTCGAACCGGTACTTCTCGGCCTTCACCGGGACGCGCGTCGGATACTGCCGCGTGAAGCAGGCGCGGCAGACCGCGTCCTCCGGGAGCGTCGTGGCCTCCTGCATCCCCTCCGCCGAGAGGTAGTGCAGCGACGTGGCACCGATCAGCTCGCGCATCTCCTCCACCGAGCGGTGCGCGGCCGCGAGCTCGGCCGGGTCCGCCGTGTCGATCCCGTAGAAGCAGGGGGAGACGATGGGTGGCGACGAGATGCGCACGTGCACCTCGGCCGCGCCCGCGTCGAAGAGCATCGCTACGAGCTGCCGCGTGGTGTTGCCCCGGACGATCGAGTCGTCGACGACCACGAGCCGCTTCCCCTCGACCTCGTCGAGGGGGTTGAACTTCGTTCGGATCCCCTGCTCCCGCATGCCCTGGTCGGGCTGGATGAACGTGCGCGCGACGTAGCGGTTCTTGATCAGGCCCTCGTCGAAGGGGATCCCGGATGCCTTGGAGTAGCCGATCGCGGCCGGCGTGCCAGAGTCGGGGATGCCGATCACGAGATCCGCCTCGACGGGGGCCTCGCCCGCGAGCCGCTCGCCCATGCGGACACGGGCGCCGTGCACCTCGACGCCGGCGAGCCGCGAGTCGGGACGCGCGAAGTAGACGTGCTCGAAGATGCAGAGCGCATTCCTCCCGCCCGGGAGCGCCTGGACGCCGTGCGGCCCGTCGGCGTCGATGCAGACGACCTCTCCGGGACGAACGTCCCGGACGAGGTCAGCTCCGATGATGTCGAGCGCACAGGTCTCGGATGCGACGACCCAATCGTCACCGAGCCGTCCGAGCTCGAGGGGACGAAATCCGTACGGATCGCGGAAGGCGACGAGCGTGCCCTCGGCGAGCGCGGTCACCGAGTACGCCCCTTCGAGCCGCGCCATCGTGTTCGCGACCGCCTCGGCGAGCGGCGCCGGATCGCTCGCCACCAAGGCTGCGATCACCTCCGAGTCCGAGCCGGACGCGAGCCGGACTCCGTCAGCGTCCAACGCTGCACGAAGCTCCTCCACGTTGACGAGATTCCCGTTGTGCCCGAGCGAGACGGTGCGCGCGCGGCCGTGGTGGACCAGCGGCTGCGCGTTCGCCCAGCGATTCGCGCCCGTCGTCGAGTACCGCGTGTGTCCGATCGCGAGCTCGCCCGGAAGCGCCTGGAGCTGCTGCTCGTTGAAGACCTGCGCCACGAGGCCCATGTCGCGCACCACCGTGAGGTGACCGCCGTCGGACACCGCGATCCCGGCCGATTCCTGCCCGCGGTGCTGGAGCGCGAAGAGGCCGAAGTACGCGAGACGCGCGACGTCGCGGTCGTCGGAACGGATTCCGAAGACACCGCACATCAGGCCTCGCCCTCCCAGGCGGCGCGCACCCGCTCGAGCTCGAGGTCGACGAGCCCGAAGCGGAGCGCGCTCCCGCCCGCGACGCCGGCTGGGACGAGCGGCACGTCCTGCGCGGCCGCCAACGCAAGGACGTCGTCCCGAGACTCGGGCGCGCACGCGACCAGTGCCGCGCCGCCGGTCTCACCGAAGAGCCGCTCGGGATCGTCGTCCCAGTCGAGCTCCGCGCCGCAACCCGAGGAGACCGCAGCCTCCGCAGCGCACACGGCGATCCCTCCCTCGGCAGCATCATGAATGAGAGTGCACAGCTGGGCCGCCCGCCAGAGAAACGACACGAGCCGTGCCGCGGCCTCGAGATCGAGCGGTCCCGGCGCTCCGCCGACTTCTCCGAAGCGTGCCTGGTACTCGGAACCGGCGAGAGAGTCGGCGGTCAGCCCGGCGACGAACACGGCGTCGCCCTCGCGCCAGCCCTTCGGCACGCGGCGCACGTCCTCGACGAGGCCGACCGCGCCGACGACGGGCGTCGGGTGGATCGCGCGTCCGTTCGTCTCGTTGTACAGCGACACGTTCCCCGACACGACGGGGATGCCGAGGGCGCGCGCAGCGGCGGCGATCCCGTCGACCGCCTGTGCGAGCTCCCACGCGACCTCGGGCTTCTCCGGGTTCCCGAAGTTGAGGCAGTTCGTGAGGCCGAGCGGCTCGCCGCCGACGCAGGCGACGTTCCTCGCTGCCTCCAGCACCGCGAGCGCGCCTCCGGCGAACGGGTCGAGGGAGGCAACGCGACCCTGGCCGTCGAGGCTTAGTGCGAGCCCGCGCAGCGAGGGACGGAGCCGAAGCACGGCGGCATCGAGCCCGGGACGGCGCACCGTTCGCGAGCCGACGAGCTGGTCGTAACGCCGGTAGACGAACTCGCGGCTCCGCAGGGCAGGCGACGACAGAAGCTCGAGCAGGGCGACCTCGGCCGGGGGGTGCGGCTCGATCGGGACCTCTCGCGACGCGGGCCGAGGCTCCAGCGCGAGGTCGTAGCGAGGGCACTCGTCTGTCAGGAACCGCGCCGGGGTCTCGCCGACCACGTCGTCCTCCCAGAACGCGCGTAGCTCCGCGCTGTCCGTGACCTCTCCGATCACCGCGTGGTGGAGCTCCCACCTGTCGAGCACGGACTCGACGGCCTCCAGCATCGGCTGCCGCACGATCGCGACCATGCGCTCCTGGCTCTCGGAGATCATGATCTCCCACGGCTCCATCCCCTCCTCGCGCAACGGCACGCGGTCGAGGTGGACGTCGATTCCGAACTCGGCTGCCATCTCGGAGAGCGCGGACGCGATCCCGGCGGCGCCGCAGTCCTGCAACGACTCGACGAGACCCGAGCCGACGAGCTCGACGGAAGCCTCGATGAGCTTCTTCCCGGTGAACGGATCGCCGATCTGCACCGACGGCCGCTTCTCGGATGCCTCGTCCCCGAGCTCCTGGCTCGCGAGCACCGAAGCCCCACCGATGCCGTCGCGCCCGGTGGTCGCGCCGTAGAGGACGACCGCGTGCCCGGCGCCCGTCGCCTTCGCGCGCAGCAGGCGATCCACCGGCAGGAGGCCGACGCACATGGCGTTGACGAGGCAGTTGTCCCGGTACGCCTCGTCGAAGACCGTCTCGCCGCCGACCGTGGGCACGCCGACGCAGTTCCCGTAGTGCCCGATCCCGCCGACCGCCCGCGAGAAGTGCCAGTCCGGCTCGGCGAAGCGGAGGCCGTCGAGGAGCGCGACGGGACGAGCGCCCATGGCGACGATGTCCCGGAGGATGCCGCCCACACCCGTGGCTGCGCCCTGAAACGGCTCGACGGCGGACGGGTGGTTGTGGCTCTCGACCTTGAACGCGACGGCGAGCCCGTCGCCGAGGTCGAGCACGCCTGCGTTCTCCCCTGGCCCCTGGAGGACGCGCTCGCCCTCGCTCGGCAGCCGCTTCAGGAGCAGCGCCGAGTGCTTGTAGCCGCAGTGCTCGGACCACAGGAGCGAGAACACGGCGAGCTCGAAGTCGTTCGGGTCGCGTTCGAGGAGCGAGCAGATGCGGTCGTGCTCCCCGTCCGTGAGGCCGAGTGCACGATGGAGCGGCTGTTCCGCGACGCTGCCCAGGAGTAGAGCCAGTCTAACCTCGGGATCGGCGTCGGGCACCCGGAAGGTGAGCCGGCAACGCGTCGTTAGCCTGGAGCGGTGACGCGTTACTGGCCGATGCTGTTCCTCCTCGCCGCGATCTGGGGCGCGTCCTACCTCTTCATCAAGGTCGCGGTGGAGGACATCGAGCCGGGGCCGATGATGGCCGCGCGCTGCCTCGGTGCCGGGGCCATGCTCGCCGCGTACCTCGTGTTCACGCTGGGCCGGCAGCGCGCGGTCGCGGAGCTCGTGCGGAGCTGGAGGCCGGCGCTCGTGCTCGGCGCGGTGAACGCGGCGATCCCGTTCTGGCTCGTCGCCTGGGGCGAGAAGCACATCGACTCGAGCGTCGCCGGCATCGCCCAGTCGACCGTGCCGATCTTCACGTTCATCCTCGCCACCCGCTTCCTGCCGCACGAGCACGTCGGCGCTGCACGGATCGTCGGTGTCGCGCTCGGATTCCTCGGCGTCGCCGTGCTCGCGGGCTTCGATCCGAGCGGCGGCTGGTGGGCGGTCGCCGGCACGCTGGCGATCGTGCTCTCCTCGCTGTCCTACGCGTCGGCCGGAATCTACGGTCAGCTGCGAGTGCAGTCGGTCGCCGGTCCGGTGCTCGCCACAGGCTCGATGCTCGCGGGAGGCTTGTTCCTGCTGCCCCTGGCGCTCGTCCAGTTTCCGTCGCATGCGCCGGACGCCGAGGCCGTCGCGTCCGTGCTCGCGCTGACGGTCCTCGGAACCGCGCTCGCTCAGCTCATTCTCTTCCGGATGCTCCGCCTCTTCGGCTCGCGCCGGCTCTCCCTCGTGACGTATGTCATCCCCGGGTTCGCGGTCTTCTACGGCGCCGCGTTCCTCGACGAGCCGGTGAGCCCGGCCGCGCTCGGCGGCCTCGCGCTGATCCTCGCGGGCGTCGCCCTCGCGTCGGGCGCGCAGTTCCTCCGGGGGAGGGCGCAGGAGGAGCCGGCGTAAGCGCCAACGTCTCCATCCGGCGTGCGCGCATCGACGACGTGGACTTCCTCGTCGAGGTCTTCACGCACGAGGACGTCGAGCCGTTCCTCGCCGCGGTCCGACCGAAGGACCGGGACGCGGTGCGCGCCGAGGTCGAGCGCTCGGTGGCGGAGCCGGACGCTTACGGCGTGTTCGTCGTCGAGGTGGCCGGCGTACCGGCCGGCACGATGCACTTCGAACGGGCGAACCGCCGCAGCCGCATCGCCGACCTCGGCGGGCTTGCGATCCACCCCGACTTCCGCGGCCGCCGGATCGCCGACGAAGCGGCGAGGCTCTTCCAGCGCCATCTCGTCGAGGAGCTCGGATTCCACCGCCTCCAGCTCGAGATCTACGGCTTCAACGAGCGGGCGCTGCGCCACGCCGAGCGCTCGGGCTTCACGCGGGAAGGCGTGCGCCGCAAGGCGTACTGGCGGAACGACGAGTGGGTCGACGGCGTGCTATTCGGGCTCGTCGCGGAGGACCTCGACCTCTAGTACGTCCTAGTTTGATAGGTTATGTCCGATGTCTATCGGACAATCGGCCGAGGTCGCCCGGGTCGAAGTGGCCGCAGGCGCGGCGTTCTCCCTCCTCGTCGCGCTCGCGGCCGCGTCCCGCGCGCCACGCGCCACCCTTCCCGGCGACCTGGCGAGCGCGCTCGACGAGGTGGGCGACGCCGAAGGCGAGACCTGGCTCAACCTCTTCGGTGTCGCACTCGACGCCGGGCCCCCGTACGACGCCGCTCGGCTCGAGTCCTCCCTGGCCACGTTGAACGCCGTCGAGCTCCGCCGGCATCTGCTCGGCCGCTACGCGTGGTCGTGGTGCACGATCGCAGGCGTCGACGACATCGAGTCGGCTGCTGCCGGCGACAGCGCCGCGGCCCGCCGGCTGCTCGCGCACCAGCGCTACTACGGTGGCCACGCGGCCGCCTCGTTGGACGTGCTCCTCCCGCTCGACCCCGACGAGACGCAGCGTCGGGTCGTCGCCGCGGTCGAGGCCGGGGCGCGGTCTCTTCTCGGCGCGGCCGCAACGAGCGAGCTCGAGTCCGCGGGGGAGGTCGCTGCCGAGACGATCGCTGCCCACTCGCCGCTCACGGCAATCGAACGCCTCGCGACCGGGTACCGGTACGTCCCGGAGCCCGAGGCCGAGCGGGTCGTGCTCATCCCCCACCTCGAGCCCGAGCTTCCCCTCGTCCTCGCGCAGCACCGCTCGTCCAGGCTGATCGCCTACCGCGCGCACCGCGACCGCGGGAGCGAGGAGCGGCTGCTCGCGCTCGGCAAGGCGCTCGCGGACCCGAAGCGGGTCGAGATCCTCGCGCTCGTCGGTCGCGGCGTCGGCCGCGCGCCGGAGCTCGTCGAGAGGACCGGACTCTCCCGCTCGACGGTCCACCACCACCTCGCGCAGCTCAGGGAGGTGGGGCTGGTCGCGCTCGAGGGAAACGCGCGCGCCTACACGTACGTCCCGCGTCCAGCGGCTGCCGCCGACGCGGCGACGCTCGTCGCAGAGATCACCGGAACGGAGGAGGAACGATGATGCGCTACAAGCTGCTCGGACGGAGCGGGCTCCGCGTGTCGGAGCTCGCGCTCGGGACGATGACCTTCGGCGAGACCTGGGGCTGGGGCGCCTCGAAGGAAGAGAGCCGTTCGATCTTCGACGCGTTCGTCGAGGCCGGCGGCAACTTCGTGGACACCGCCTGCAACTACACGGACGGCGAGAGCGAACGCTTCGTCGGCGAGTTCGTCCGGGAGGAGCGCGAGCGCTTCGTCGTCGCGACGAAATACACGCTGACCCAGCGCCGCGACGACCCGAACGCGGGCGGCAACCAGCGCAAGAACCTCGTGCAGACGCTGGAGTCGAGCCTGCAGCGCCTCGGGACGGACTACGTCGACCTGCTCTGGCTGCACATGTGGGACGGCATGACGCCGGTCGAAGAGGTCCTGCGCGGGTTCGACGACCTCGTCTCGTCCGGGAAGGTGCTCTATGTCGCGCTCTCGGACACGCCCGCGTGGGTCGTCTCGCAGGCCGTGACGCTCGCCGACCTGCGTGGCTGGTCCCGCCCGGTCGCGGTGCAGTTCTCGTACTCGCTCGCGGACCGCGCCCCCGAGCGGGAGCTCCTACCGATGGCCGCAGGGCTCGATCTCGCGGCGACGCCGTGGGGAATCCTCGAGGGAGGCGCCCTGACCGGCAAGTACCTCGCCGACACGGACGAGCCGCGTCGCTACGCGCGCGCGGGCGAGCGGGTCAACTCGATCGCGCGAGAGGTGATGGCGGTCGCCGACGAGCTCGATGCGACCCCGTCGCAGGTCGCGACCGCGTGGGTGCGGCAGCAGCCGTGGCCGCTCGTGCCGATCGTGGGCGCACGGTCCGAGGCGCAGATGCGCGAGAACCTCGCGGCGCTCGAGCTCGAGCTCGCGGACGAGCACGTCGAGCGGCTGAGCGCCGCGAGCGGGTTCGACGTCGGCTTCCCGCGCGACTTCCTCGAGTCGGACCACGTGCGCGGGCTCATCTTCGGCGACACGTTCGAGCTCATCGACGACCATCGGCGGCCGGCGCCGCGCAGGATCGAGGTTCCTGTCGCCACGTAGGGGCGAGGCTTGCCTCGCCCTCGATCGGCGCGCGCCTCGGGGCAGGCTTGCCTCGGCCCTACGAGCGCACGGTCGCCGCGGGATCGCGGACGAACGCGCGCAGCAACGCCCGCACGCCGGACGAGCCGTCGACGAGGAACGTGCCGTGGAGCGTTCCCGGCACGACCTGGAGCCGCTTCTCGTCGGTCGCCGTCGCTTCGTACAACGTCTGTGCATCGGCCGCGAAGTCGTACGGCGGGTTCTGGTCGCCCGCGGCGACGACGTAGAGCGTCGGCACCTGGAGCTTCTTCACGGCGGGGAGCGCATCGAGAGTCCCCGAGATCGCAGCCGGCCCCGAGACCGACACGACTCCGTCCACCGCCGGTTTCACGTTCGGCGCCGCGACGAGCGCCGCGATCCCGCCGAGCGAGGCGCCCATGACGACGACCTTGCGGGCTCCGAGCGCCCGCACCGCCTTCACCGCTGCGGCGAAGTCCGCCGCCGATCTCCGGTGGTTCTGGCGGCCCTCCGAGAAGCCGTGGCCGCGAAAGTCGAACGGGAAGACGAAGACGCCCTGCCGCGCGAGCCGCCGCGCGTACGGCACCCACTGGCAGAGGTCGCCGACCGACATGTGCGCGAGCACGACGGCCGTTCGGGCCCCGGGCTTTGCGCCGCCGAAGCGGTGGCCCACGAGCCGCGTCCCGTCCGCGGCCCGGAACCAGAGCTCGTTCGCGTTGACGCAGGCGTGAGACGAGGCGGTGCCACCAGCGGGTGCGAGCACGAGCGCGACTGCCGCGGCGCCTGCGAGCAAGACCAGGACGATGCGATTCACTCTCTACCTCCTGCGTCGAATGCGACGAGCTTCTCGGTGGCGGACCCTGTGCCCGGGATCACGCCGTGACCCGTACCCGCGCGATCGCGGCAGGCCCTCGGTTCCCGGCCCGGTCGGTTGCGACGACCGCGATCCGGTGCGAGCCGCCGGGCAGCTGCACGGTCGCCCGCCAGCCGGAGAACGGGAACTGCTGCCTCAGGGTCCGCACGACGCGTCCGTCCACGAGCACCCGGTACGTGTCCACGCCGCTCCCGCGCTCGATGGACGGCTCCCAGGTGAGGCGGACGCGGCCGCGTGCGGAGGCACGCACGCTGAGCCGCGGCCTCGTCGGCGCGACGCGATCGAGCCACTCGAGCCGAAGCCCTGCCGCCTCTGCTGCGTGACGCTCGACGACGACTCGGAAGACCCCTCGCACGACGAACGCCTCCCCGGCCGCATACGCGAAGCGGCTGCCCCCGCCCGGGTTCGGCAGGAGGAGGTTCGCGCGCGGGTACGGGGACGGGTCGCCCTCCTGGGCCGGGCCGGCGAGCACCGCCACGCCTGCAGGCTGCTCCGAGCCTCCGCCGAAAGAGGGCGTCGCCCCGCCGCGCGACTCGAACCAGAACTCGCTCGCTGCCGTCGTGATCACGAGCCCCTGCGGAAGCGTCGTCGGTCCCTCGACGGGGCCGATCTCGTACGTCGAGCGTCCGTCGGGCCTGAGCACCCCGGTCAGCCACTCGAGCGTCGATTTCTCGTACGCGTTGAGGTCGCCGTTCCCGCCGCCCATGATGCTGAACTCGCCCCCGTATTCGTCGATCGTGCAGCTGCCTCCACCGCAGTCCCATCTGCTCGCGTGTCCGAGGCCGAGCGTGTGCGCGAGCTCGTGCGCGGCGAGCGTCATGAAGAGCTGGCCGTTGAGCAGCACCTCGGTGGGATTGGCCTCGCCGGCGAAGTTGCACGTGCCGACCAACGGCGCAACGAAGGCGATCCGGTCGTACCCCGCGAACGTCGCGGGCGGCGAGGCGTCGCGAAGGACGGTCGCGTCGCACGAGTCGAATACGGCGCGGGGCAGGCGGATCGGCCCGACGACCGTGCTCGTGACCGAGAGCCGCCCTGCCGACGAGGTGCGGAAGAACTCCTCGGTCTCGGCGGCGACGCGCTCCGCGTCCTCGTGCGAGAACGGCCTCGGCCCCCAGGTCGCGAGCACGTAGAGGACCTTCAGCTCGCCCGAGATCGCCGCCGCAGCATGCGCCGTCCCGACGGCCTTTGCCGGGACCATGCTCGTCGCGACAAGCAGCGCCAGCGCGACACATGCGATCGCCGTCCGCATCGTCCTGCATCATTTATCGTGAATGGATTGACATGTCAAGACTGACATATATCTGATGTCGCTTCGCCACGCCCTCCTCGGCGCCCTCGCCGACGATCCTCGGACGGGATACGGGCTGCTCAAGCACTTCGAGCAGTCACTCGGCTACGCCTGGCCCGCGAGCCACAGCCAGATCTACCCCGAGCTGGCGCGCATGCTCGAGGAGGGGCTGATCGAGGAGACGGCCGCCGGCCCCCGGCGCTCGCGAACGTACGCGATCTCGGACGCGGGACTCGCCGAGATCCGGCGCTGGCTCAGCGAGACGACACCGGAGCGACGCGTGCGCAACGATGCGGCCCTGCGCACGTTCTTTCTGTGGCTGCTCGAGCCGGCGGAGGCCATCGAACAGCTCGAGCGCGAGCGGGCCTATTCGCAGAAGCTCCTGGCCGAGTTCGAGGCGATCCGGCAGGAGCCGATCGGCGCGACGCGGAAGGGGCGTGCGTTCAGGCTCGCGCTCGAGGGTGGGATCCGCTCCACGGAAGCGCGCCTCGAGTGGATCGCGTGGGCCATCGAGCAGGTGCGCTCGGAGGAGTGGAACGCGGCGCCGACGTTCGCCTCCGAGTCGACGACCGCCGCTGTCTAGGATCCATGGCATGGCGAATTTCCTGCACACGATGGTTCGCATCACCGACCCGGAGCGCAGCCGCGGCTTCTACGAGGCGCTCGGGTTTCGCTTCAGCCGCGACATGGACATCGTCCGCAACGGCGAGCTCGAGGCGACGAACTACTTCTTCTCGCTCGGCGACCAGGACAACGTGCTCGAGCTGACGTACAACCACGACGGCCGCACGTACGACCTCGGAACGGGCTACGGCCACATCGCGATCGGCGTGGACGACCTCGATGAAACGCTCGAGCTGCTCCGGAGCGGCCACGGGATCGAGCCCGAGCGGCCCCCGTACCAGGTGCGCGAGGGCGGATCGCGCATCTGCTTCGTCCGCGACCCGGACGACTACCGGATCGAGCTCATCGAAAGCCGGACGTAGCCAATCGGCCGATTCCGGTCCTGCGCCATGAGGAAACGAAGGACCGGCCGCTCATGCGACCGGTCCCCGCTCGTGATCTATGCAGGACCCGGCTCGCGCCGCCGAGTGGCGAATCCAGCTGCGGCTATGAGCAGCGCCGCGCCGGCGAGGCCTCCGGCGATCCCGGCCGCAACGCCTGTGTCGACGGACGGCAGGTCGAATCCCGATCCGGTGTCCGCAACCGCGACCGGCTCCGGAACGACTCCGCGTGCCACCAGCGTTGCCTCGTCGTGGGAGGCGGTCACGTACCCGGGCTCGACGCCGCGGGCAGCGAGGGTCGCCTCGTCGTGGGAGGCGGCGACCGTGCCGGGCTCGATGCCGCGGGCCGCCAAGCTCGCCTCGTCGTGAGAGGCGGCGACCGTGCCAGACTCGATTCCCCGGGCCGCGATGGTCGCCTCGTCGTGGGAGGCGGCCACGTAACCGGGCTCGATGCCGCGGGCCGCCAAGCTCGCCTCGTCGTGAGAGGCGGCGACCGTGCCAGACTCGATTCCCCGGGCCGCGATGGTCGCCTCGTCGTGGGAGGCGGCCACGTAACCGGGCTCGATGCCGCGAGCAGCAGCGCTCGCTTCGTCGTGGGCGGCAGCGACCGTGCCGAGGTCGATGCCCCGCGCAGTCAACGTCGCTTCGTCGTGGCCGACGACCTGGACCTGGATCGGCTGGGACACGACCGCTCCGCCGGGCTCGGCTGAAGCCGCCGGGGCTCCAGCGACCGCCGCAGCTGCTGCGATGGACAGGACGACCGCCGCCTCGCGGAGGCCGTGCCCTTCCACCTCGGGCAGGTCGAGCGCGCGCTCGAGCTCACCGCGATCGAAGGAGAACGTAATCGCGTCGGCATCCAGGTCCGCCAACACGGACTCGAGATCTTCGCGTCTCCACGCGACGTCGACGACGTGCTTCTCGAACTGGCCCCCCTCCTTGGGCCGCAAGACCTCGAGCGTCAACTCGGCCGGAGGGTCCAAAGTCAAGGCTCCCTCGACCTCGTCACGCGGAACTGTTGCCGTTACTGCATCTGCCCGCGCCGCAAGCATGTCGCGCGTGCCGACGAGCATGGCTGTCGTGCTCGTCTCGCTCATAGGGGCTCCTTCCCATAGGGGCCCCCTGGGCGGGGCCGTATTCCCACTAGACGCTGAGACGGGAGCCGATCTTCCCGCCTTTGTGGCGAGTGTGTCATGTTTCCGGCGGAGACTCCAGCTGACGCTCGCGGACGGAGGCCAGCCCCCTGGCCGCGCCGAGATCTTGGATCAGGCGCTCTCGACGATGCGGCCGCATCACCGCGTCGAGCCGCTGGCGAGAACTCAGCACTGCTCAACGTCTTCAGGTACCTGGACTCGTATCGAATCGAGCTGATCGAGGCCCGCACCGCGTAAAGGCTCCGCCACGCAGGCGCCTCGCCGGTCCGCGCGTGTCGTTGCGTTGTCACGCATCCGGCACGAAGTCGTGTCCCACGCTTGAACAGCGCCCTCGTACGCTCGGGTCATGGCGACGGCACCGGCGAAGAAGGCGACACGACCGGCCGCCCCAGCCTCGGGCGGAGAGGGGAAGGCGGGTGCGAAGCCGGCCAAGACGGCCGCCGCGGCGACCCCGTGGGGCGCAGCCGCGGTCCTCGAGGAGGTATCGGTCCCGCAGCGCGCAGGTGATCGGCGGTTCGCCGTCGTCGTCCAGCTGCTCGAGTCGGAGAGCGGCGAGCGTCTCATCCGCTTCGCGTATACGACCTCGGGCTCCGCGGGCCTCGCCCGGGCTCGCCGCGGGCCCGTGACGATGCGGGCGCGTGACCTCGAGCGGCTGCGGGCGGCGCTCGAGCGCGCGCCCGTGCTTCAGGAGGTGCTTCGGCTCTGAGCCGCCGCTTGCCGCAACACGTCCGGTCCTACGGCGGATCGTGCAGGCGGCCAGGCGGCGCGAGCCGCCGCGGGCCTACGCTGCCACGAGGGCGTGCTCCGCCGCCGCGTCCACGAGTGCAGCGAGCAGAAGCCCTCCGTCTGCCGAGCCGAGAAGCGGATCGACGGCGTGCTCCGGATGCGGCATGAGGCCCATCACGTTGCCCACGTCGTTCAGGACGCCCGCGATGCCCGCGAGTGCTCCGTTGACATCGTTGCGGTAGCGGAGCACGACCCCGCCGCGCTCCTCGAGCGCTGCGACCGTGGCGTCGTCGGCGTACCAGGCGCCCTCACCGTGCTTCACGGGGATCACCAGCTCCTGGCCCGGCGCGCAGCGCCTCGTGAAGAGCGAGTGGGCGTTCTCGACGACGACGGCTTCGTCGCTGCAAACGAACTCGAGCTGATGATTCGGGCGGAGAACCCCGGGGAGCAGCCGCGACTCGCAGAGGATCTGGAACCCGTTGCAGATCCCGAGCACCGGCCCGCCTGCCGCCGTGAACCGGCGAACGGCGTCCATCGCGGGTGCCAGGCTCGCGATCGCACCGCAGCGCAGGTAGTCGCCGTACGAGAAGCCGCCCGGGAGCACGACGGCTCCGGTCCCGGCTGGAAGCTCGGGCTCGTCGTGCCATACGAGTGCAGGCTCGGCCCCGACGGCGGCCAGCGCCCAGGCTGCGTCGTGGTCATCGTTCGACCCGGGGAACTGGACGATCGCGACGAGCGGGCGCGGCATCATGCGTCGTCGCGCTCGAGCTCGAGCTCGACGCTTTCGATGAGAGGATTCGCGAGCAGGTCGCTGCACATTCGGTCGAGCTGTGCCCGCGCATCCTCGGGCCCGTCGGCCTCGAACTCGACGTCGATCACACGGCCTACTCTCACCTGGCTCACATCGAATCCGAGCTTCCGGAGCGACCCGCCGACGGCCTCCCCTTGCGGATCGAGGATTCCGTCCTTCGGCCGGACGAGGACGGTCGCCCTCACAACACGACCTCCGGATCCGCGAGGTAGCGCTCGAACGAGATCGACGTGAGGCGCTCGAACGCCTCCACGTAGCGCGCGCGGGTCCCGCTCACGACTTCGTCGGGAAGCTCTGGCCCTGGTGGCGTCTTGTCCCAGCCAGTCGTCTCGCACCAATCCCGTACGAACTGCTTGTCGAACGATGGTTGCGGACGACCGGGTTCGTACTCATCGGCCGGCCAGAAACGGGACGAGTCAGGCGTCAGCGCCTCGTCGCCCAGGACGAGGCCCCCGTCGGGGGCGATTCCGAGCTCGAACTTCGTATCGGCGAGGATGATCCCGCAGGCCTCGGCGTGCTTCGCTCCGAAGCGGTAGAGAGAGAGCGACACGCGCTTCGCGTGCTCGTAGAGCTCCTCGCCACAGAGCGCGGCCGCCCGCTCCTCGTCGATGTTCTCGTCGTGACCCTCGGCAGCCTTCGTCGCCGGGGTGAAGATCGGCTCCGGGAACCGATCGGACTCCTGCATCCCGTCCGGAAGCCGGTGCCCGCACACTGCGCCGGTTGCCCGATAGTCCTTCCAGCCGGACCCCGCGAGGTAACCGCGGACGACGCACTCGATCGGAAGCATCTCGAGCTTGCGGCACACCATCGTCCGCCCATCGTCGCGGAGCTCGAGCAGGTGGTTCGGGACGATCTCTTCGGTACGTCGAAACCAAAACGCCGACAAGCCGGTGAGAACACGTCCTTTGTCGGGGATCCGAGTCCCCAGAACGACGTCGAAGGTCGAGATCCGGTCACTGGCGGTGAGCAGCAGGCGCTCGTCGTCGAGCGCGAAGATCTCGCGCACCTTGCCGCTTGCGACGTGCACGGCTTCAGACATCCACGGTCTCCTTTTCGGTTACGAGCGCATGCAGCCTGCCGAAGACGACATCCGTGTGCTGCGTGTACGCCGAGAGATCGAACACGTCACCGAGGTCGATCCGCCCGGCGATCTCGGCGTCGGCGCGCGCGAGCTCCGTGAAGTCGAGACCCTCGTCCCAGGCTCGCATCGCATGGCGCTGGACCAGGCGGTACGCCTCGTCACGACCGAGCCCTGAGTCGACGAGCGCAAGGAGCAGCCGCTGGCTGAAGAACAGCCCACCGGTGGCCTCGAGGTTCTCGCGCATCCGCTCACGACGCACGACGAGCCCCCGGACGAGCCAGGTGAAGCGCTCGAGGATGTAGTCGACGGTGAGGAACGCATCCGGAAGCACGACTCTCTCCGCCGAGGAATGCGAGATGTCGCGCTCGTGCCAGAGCGCGACGTTCTCGAGCCCGACGGCTGCATACCCCCGCACCACGCGTGCGAGCCCGCAGATCCGCTCCGCGACGATCGGGTTCCGCTTGTGCGGCATCGCCGAGGAGCCCTTCTGACCCGCACCGAACGGTTCCTCGACCTCGCGCACCTCCGTGCGCGCGAGATTGCGGATCTCCACCGCGAACCGTTCGAGCGAGGACGCGATCAGCGCGAGTGTCGAAAGAAGCTCGGCGTGACGATCGCGCTGGAGGATCTGGGTGGAGCTCGGAGCCGGCTCGAGCCCGAGCGCCTCGCACGCCGCGCGCTCGACACCGGGCGGAGCCGAGGCGTACGTCCCGACGGCGCCCGACAGCTTGCCCACGCGCATCCCTTCGAGCGCGTGCTCGAGCCGCGCCCGATCACGAGCGAGCTCGAACGCCCAGCCGGCGAGCTTGAGCCCGAACGTCGTCGGTTCGGCGTGCACCCCGTGGGTGCGTCCGATCGTCGGCGTCTCGCGCTGTTCCTCGGCGCGGTCGACCACCGCGGCGAACGCGTCGTCGAGACCGGCGAGGAGAAGCCGACCGCCTTCCTGCACAGAGAGCGCCAACGCCGTGTCGAGGACGTCGGAGGACGTCAGGCCGAAGTGGAACCAGCGACCCTCTTCGCCGAGCTGCTCCGCAACGGCGTCGACGAACGCGGCGACGTCGTGATGCGTCACGCGCTCGAGCTCGGCGACGCGGTCGGGGGTCGGGACGTGTGCGTTCGCGCGAATCGACTCGACGGCTGCACGCGGTACCTGACCGAGCTCGCACCACGCATCGAGCGCTGCCAGCTCGACCGCGTACCAACGTCCGAGCTTCGCCTCCTCCGACCAGACGTGCGTCATCGCCGGTCGGGAGTAGCGCGGGATCACTGCGCCGATTCTAGAGGCCGCGGCCGGCGGCACAGATTTCATCTCTCGGCGCACTCTCGTGTCCCACGCGTGCACCTCTCAGGGTTACGCTCAAGGCGGGTGGAGGCGCGGGGTGGCCCCTCAGGCCGGTGGGGTTTCGAGCCTCATCCGCGCAGCGTGAGCTCCTGACCGTTCGCGGCGGCGAGCGCGACGTCGCTCCGCGACCAGGCCCCCGCGAACTCGATCTCCGAGGCGGCGCCGTAGGCGAGCTCCGCGTGCCTCGGCGATCGTGTCGCCGACCCCCGTCACGTTCAGCACGCGCCCGCCGTTCGTGACGAGACGATCACCGTGCAGCGCGGTCCCTGCGTGGAACACGAGAGCACGTGCCTCGGCCGCGGCGCAGCCGGTGATCTCCGAGCCGCGGTCACTCCTCTTCGGATAGCCCTCGGCAGCGAGAACGACCGTTACCGCCGCTCTCTCGCTCCAGCCGACCGTGACTCCTCGGAGCTCGCCGACCGCCGCCGCGGACAGGAGCCCGGCCAGGTCGGCGTCGAGTAACGGAAGGACGGATTGCGTCTCAGGGTCGCCGAAGCGACAGTTGAACTCGAGGACGCGCGGCCCCTCCTCGGTCAGCATCAGGCCGGCGTAGAGGACGCCCACGAATGGCGCATCGCGACGCGCGAGCTCGTCGAGCACGGGGCGGTGCACCGTCTCGAGCACTTCGTTCAGCTCGGCGGTGCCGAGGCCGGGAACCGGTGCGAACGACCCCATCCCTCCCGTGTTCGGCCCCTCGTCGCCGTCGAAGGCGCGCTTGAAGTCCTGCGCCGGCAGCAGCGGCACCGCATCGGCACCATCACAGAGCGCGAGGATCGAGACCTCCGGGCCCTCGAGCAGCTCCTCGACGACGAAGCCGCCACCGAGAGAGCTCACCGCGGCGAGCGCCGCATCGAGCTCCTCCGAAGAACGACAGACGAACACACCCTTGCCCGCTGCCAGGCCGTCCGCCTTGACCACGCACGGCACTCGCGCGACGGCGAGCGACGCCGGGGTCGGGACGCCGGCGGCAGCCATCACCTCCTTCGCGAACGACTTCGAGCCTTCGATCTGCGCCGCCGCTGCGCTCGGCCCGAAGACCGAGATACCGGCATGCCTGAGAACGTTCGCGACACCGTGCACGAGCGGCGCCTCCGGCCCGACGACGACGAGGTCGACCCCGAGCGACCCTGCGAGCGCGAGCAGGCCCTCGCCGTCCTCGGCTCGAATGGGGTGGCACTCTCCGAGCCGCGCGATGCCAGGGCTGCCCGGCGCCGCGTGCACGCCCGAGATGGACGGCGACTGCGCGAGCTTCCACACGAGCGCATGCTCACGACCGCCGGAGCCCACGACCAGCACTCGCACCGGCCGAGTCTAGTGCCCCACCGGCTCGGGTCCGGGAGACCCGAAACGCGTAGGCTCAGCGCATGGACGAGCCCACGTTCCAGGGCTGGCTCGACGACTACGTCGCCGCCTGGCAGTCCTACGACCGAGCGGCGATCAAAGCCCTCTTCGCCGAGGACGCCGAGTATCGGTACTACCCCTGGGAGGAGGCGGTCGTCGGAGCCGAGGCGATCGTCGAAAGCTGGCTCGAGGAGCCCGATGCCGACGGCTCGTGGTCGGCGGAGTACCGACCGTGGGCGATCGACCGTCAGCGCGCTGTGGCGGTCGGCGTCTCCCGCTACCTCGGAGCGGATCGCTCGACGGTCGAACGCGAGTACCACAACGTCTTCCTCTGCGTCTTCGACGACGACGGACGCTGCCGCGAGTTCACCGAGATCTACGTGAAGCGCACGGACTGAGACGCGTTCAGCCGAGAGCGAGCACGTGCTCGCGAGCCGCGCCGGTCCCGACGAGCGTCACCGGAACGTCGAGCGCGCGCTCGACGAACGACACGTACTCCTGCGCGGCCTGCGGCAACTCGGTGCCGAGCTCGGCCCCCCAGCCGGCGAGCGTCTCGAACACGGGGCGGCAGTGGTGGAAGTCGCTCTGGTGCGCCGGGAAGTCCTCGGTCTCGGTCCCGTCGGAGAGCAGGTAGCGGACGCAAACGGGCAGCTCGCTGAACTCCGAGAGGACGTCGAGCTTGGTCAGCGCGAGGGACGTGATGCCGTTCACGCGCACTGCGAAGCGCAAGGCCACGAGGTCGAGCCAGCCACAGCGCCGCTCGCGCCCGGTGACCGTCCCGAACTCCTGGCCCAGCTCGCGCACGCGATCGTGCTCCGCGCCTTCGATCTCGCTCGGGAACGGCCCCTCGCCGACCCGTGTGACGTAGGCCTTGGCGACGCCGACGATCTCGTCGATCCGGTTCGGCCCGATGCCGAAGCTCACTGCGGCCCCCGCCGCGATCGGGCTCGACGACGTCACGAACGGGTACGTCCCGTGGTCGAGATCGAGGAGGGTCCCCTGCGCGCCTTCGAAGAGCACCCGCTCGCCGGCATGCAACGCGCGATCGACGAGGAGCGATGTGTCCGAGACGTACGGCGCCAGTCGTTCCGCATACGCAAGGTGCGCTCCGAGGATCTCGTCGAGGTCGAGCGGCGGGAGCTCGTACACGCGCGCGAGCCACACGTTCTTCTCGGCCACCGCCAGCTCGACCTTCTGCCGGAAGATCTTCTCGTCGAGCAGGTCCTGCACGCGGATCCCGATCCGCGTCGCCTTGTCCGCGTAGGCGGGGCCGATACCGCGGCGCGTGGTGCCGATCTGGAGCCGGCCGAGGCGGCGCTCGCGCGCTCCGTCCAGCGCGACGTGCCAGGGCATGACGAGGTGCGCGTTGCCGGAGACGAAGAGCCTGCCGGAGGTCTCGTGCCCCCGCGACTCGAGGTCGTCGAGCTCGGAGACGAGCACGCCGGGGTCGACGACGCATCCCGCTCCGATCGCGCTTCGCTTTCCACCCACGATGCCGCTCGGGATCTGCCTGATCTTGTACGTCTCGCCGCCGACGACGATCGTGTGGCCCGCGTTCGGCCCGCCCTGGTAGCGGCAGACGAGGTCGGCATCCTGCGCGAGCAGGTCGACGATCTTGCCTTTCCCCTCGTCGCCCCACTGGGCGCCGACGATCACGGTCGCGGGCACGCGCGTGAGTGTTGCACGGGAGCGCCCACGATCTCGGCTTTACCACGTGCTCACCGCTGACCATGCGACTCCGGCGCTCGCTATGGCGGAATGATCGGCGGCGGGAGGGTGGTTGCGAGCAGTACCGTCGGGTGGCTCGCCACGGTGGCGACACTTGTCGGGTTCATTCTCGTATTCGCCAGCCGATCTGTGCGCTCCGCAAGGCTCACCGCTTCGAGACGATGTGACGTCCTTCTCGGGCGGTCGCAGAGAGGCTAACCCGCGGCGAGATCGGTCATCACTTCGCCGGCGCTAGGCAGCGGCGAGATCCGCAAACTTCGCGTACCGCCTCAGGAACGACAGCTTCGCGGTGCCCGTCGGCCCGTTGCGGTGCTTGGAGAGGATGACCTCCGCGACCCCCTGCTGGTCGGACTCCTCACCGAGGTAGTACTCGTCGCGGTAGATGAAGAAGACGAGGTCGGCGTCCTGCTCGAGGCTGCCGGACTCCCGCAGGTCGGAGAGAATCGGGCGCTTGTCATGTCGCTGCTCGACCGCGCGTGAGAGCTGAGAGAGCGCGAGGATCGGGACTTCGAGGTCCCGCGCGAGCACCTTGAGAGCGCGCGAGATCTGCGACACCTCCTGCACGCGGTTCTCAGCCGTCGCCCCCGAGGTCATGAGCTGGAGATAGTCCACGATGATGAGGCCGAGCCCGGGCTCGCGGGACTTCAGCCGGCGCGCTTTCGAGCGGACCTCCATGATCGTCGTCGAGCCGGTGTCGTCCACGTAGATCGGCGCCTTCGTCAGGCGATCGCACGCGGCCGTGAGCCGCGGCCAGTCGTCGGGTGCGAGGCGGCCGCTGCGCAGCCGCTGCGACTCCACCTTCGCCTCGCTGCACATCATGTGCTGCGTCACCTCGGCCTTCGACATCTCGAGGGTGAAGAGCGCGACCGGAGTCTCGTGGCGGACGGCGAGGTTCGTCGCGATCCCGAGCGCAAGCGAGGACTTCCCCATCGACGGGCGCGCGGCGAGGATGACGAGGTTCCCCGCCTGGAAGCCGGAGGTCAGGGAGTCGAGCTCCTTGAAGCCACTCGTAACGCCCGTGATGTCGACGCCGGCCTCGTACAGCTGCGTGATCCGTTCGAAGCTCTCCCTCAGGAGCACCTCGATGTGCGAGAAGTCGCTCGTGACTCGTTGCTGGCCGAGCTCGAACACGATCTGCTCTGCGCGGTCGACGAGGTCCACGACTTCGCCGGGGCGGTCCTGGCCGAGCCGCGTGATCTCCTGCCCGGCGCGGACGAGCCCGCGGAGCGTCGCCATCTCCTTGACGATCCGTGCGTAGTGCTCGACGTTCGACGTGCTCGGGACGAGCGCGGCGAGCTCGGCGATGCGCGACTGTCCTCCGACGTCTTCGAGCTGGCTCCGCTCGTCGAGCTCGTTGGCGATCGTGATCGCGTCGACCGGCTCGCCCTTCGCCCAGAGGCCGAGGGCTGCGAGGAAGACCTTGCCGTGGCTCTCGCGGTAGAAGTCGGAGGCGTCGAGGATCTCGCTCACGTTCCCGACCGCCGTCGCCGACAGGAGCATCGCGCCGAGGACGGACTCCTCTGCCTCCAGGTTCTGCGGCGGCACGATGGGGCTCGCGCTCGGGCGGTCGACGACGGTCACGGGGTGGCCAGTCGAGATAGGCCCGGTCGAGGCGTGCCCGGTCGAGCTGGGCCCGGCGGCGATGCGCCCGGCAGCAATGCGCCCGGCGGCGATGCGCCCGGCGGCGATGCGCCCGGCGGCGATGCGCAGAGTCGGGATGGCTCGGTCATCACGGCCCAGTCGGCCCCGTCACGTTCGCCCAGGTCACGATGGCCCAGGTCACGATGGCCCAGGTCCGATGGCGGAGGTCACGATGGCGCAGGTCACGATGGTTCAGTCAACCCGTCCGCGACCGACGCGTCCAGGGGACGCGAGCCGGTGCTCCGATGCAGGGACAACGGAACATATGTTCGCAGCTTATCCCCGACGCCGGACGGCCTGCGAACACGAACGGCGAAGTTTTCCAGCCGGAAACAGGCGCTGCGTGCGGGAAGTTTCGAATCGCTCCACAGCCCTGTGGAAGCGAGCTGTGGAAAGCCACGTCGCGACCCGAGGGCCGCAGCACGGCTAGGTGCCTTCGGCGACCGGCTCCTCGTCCGTCTCGACCTCGGCCGGCGCCGTCGCTTCGATCGCACCGCCCTCGATCTCGGTTTCGGCGACGACCTCCTCGTCCTCGACGAGCTCGTCCTCCGCGATCACCTCCGCGATCGCCGTCTCCGCCTCGACGTGTTCCGCCTCGGCCTCGGCGACGTGCTCTGCCTCCGCCGCTGCTTCCGCGGCGGCCAGCGCTTCGAGCTCCTCCTCGGGCGGCAGCTCCCCGCCCTCGGGCACGACGAGCGTCTTCACCTCGGCGCTCACATCCTGGAAGACCTCGATCGGAATCGTGTAGCGGCCGATTCGCTTGATCGGATCGATCGTCACCTTGCGCCGGTCGACGCGCACCTTGCGGGCGCGCCAGATCTCGTCCGCGATGTCGGACGGCGTGACCGAGCCGAAGAGCGCGCCGGTAGGCCCGGCTTTGACCTCGAAGCGAAGCACGGTCTTGCCGAGAACCTCGGCGATCTCCTGCGCCTGGTCCGCGCTCCGCGCCTCGTGGCGCGCGCGATTGGCCTCGACCCGCTCGAGCTCCGCGACCCGTGCCTTCGTTGCGACCTCGGCGAGCTGCCGGGGGAGAAGGTAATTGCGCGCGTACCCGCGCGCGACGTCCACGACGTCCCCGCGCAGCCCGAGCTTCTCGACATCCTTGAGGAGGATGACCTGCATCGGGCTACTGGGAGACGTAGGGCAGGAGGGCCATCTCGCGGGCACGCTTCACCGCTCCCGCGACCTGGAGCTGGTGACGCCGGCACGCGCCGGTGATCCGGCGGGAGCGGATCTTGCCCTTCTCAGAGATGTACCGCCGCAGCTGGGCGATGTTCTTGTAGTCGATCTCGTCGACCTTGTCCCGGCAGAAGTGGCAGCTCTTGCGCTTGCCGGGCGCGCTGGCCGGGCCGGTGCGCCGGCGGGACGGGGTTGCGGTTTTCTTGCTCGCCATATCTCTCCCTAACCCGCGGCCGCGGGGCGGCCGCATTTGTGTGTTCCGCGCGATCGAGATCGGCGCGAGTCGATTTCGATCTTGCGCACTAGAACGGAATGTCGTCGTCGGTCGGTGAGGTCGGGAAGTCGTCGCCTCCGGCAGCGCCGGCCTGGACGTAGGCGGGCGTCTCGCCGCCTTCCATGCGGCTGTCGAGGAACTGGACGCTCTGCGCCACGACATCGACCTTGGAGCGCTTCGTCCCGTCCTGCGCCTCCCACGATCTCCAGTCGAGTCGTCCGTCGATCCCGATCCGCCGGCCTTTCGTCAGGTGCTGCGAGAGGAACTCGGCCTGATTGCCGAAGACCTTCACGTCGAAGAAGTTGGGCTTGTCGACCCAGTTTCCCGAGCCGTCCTGCATTCGCCCGTTCACCGCAACGCCCATCTCGAGCACGGGCGAGCCCGACGGCAGATGCTTGAGCTCCGGATCGCGCGTTAGGCGCCCAACGAGTGTCACGCGGTTGATGTCGCCAGCCATCCTCTACTCCTCCTCTTCGGCTTCGGATGCCGTCTCCGACGCCTCCGCCGAGACTTCAGGCGCCGAATCACCAGACTCGGAATCTTGGCGCGTCGGAGCGCTGACCGCTACCGGCCGGGCGGGGCTCCCCTCGATCCGCCGTGTCGCCATGTGCCGGATGACGCCGTCGTCGATCCGCAGGACACGGGAGATCTCCTCGAGAGTCGCGGCCTCCGACGTGAAGTGCAGCAGGTGGTAGCTGCCCTCGGACTTGTGGTCGATCTCGTAGGCAAGGCGCCGGCGACCCCAGTCGTCGTGCAGGTCCCACGAGCCGTCACCCTTCTCGACCAGCTCGCGAACGCGGCCCACGATCTCGCCCTGCCGGCCGTCGTCCAGGCCGGGTTCGAGCAGCAGCAGAATCTCGTACTTCGTCACGGTTCCCTCGATCTCCCTTCGGTCTGTGTCGGCCTCGCCTGTGCGGCGGCGCCGGGAACGGGCGACGCCTGTGCGGGGCAGGAAGCCGCGGGAGTGTAGCAACGAGTGCTGTCCGCCCCTTCTGCCGCGGCTCGGCTCGCGCGATACCATCGGCCGCAATGCGCAGGCTCCTCACGTGGGTCATCGTGACCGTCGGGATCGCGGCGCTCGTGCGCAAGCTCCGGCGCCGCGGGCAGGAGGACACGTGGACGGTCGACACGCCGGCGGCGGCGGACGATCCCGCCGACGAGCTTCGCCAGCGGCTCGCCTCGACCCGGGAGGCCGACTCCGGCCAGGAAGGCGCTTCCGCTCCCGTCCTCGAGGACGCCGCTCCGCCCGCCGATCCGCCGACACCGGAGCCGACGTCGGAGCCGTCGATCGACGAACGCCGAACCGAGGTCCATGACGAAGGTCGCGCGGCGATCGACGAGATGCGGAAGTCGGCCGAGGACTAGCCCGCTAGCGTGGCGGACCCGTCCGAGACGACGCAGATCAGCGGGCCGGGGCACCAGGAGTCGTCTCCACCGGCGGACTCGGAGCCGTCCGAGGCGGCGCCGGCTGCTGAGGATGTGCTCGGCGCGCTGCGCGAGCTCTCGAGCAAGGTCGGGGACCTGCAGTCCGAGCTCCAGTCGCTGCGTGCCGAGTCGCGCGCGCTGCCCTCCGGGGGAGGCGAGGCTGCGGGTTGGGACGACCCGCGTGGCAGCGGCCCGGACCTGCTCACCTGGGTACGCGCCGTCGACGCGCCCGGAGCCCGCGTGCCCGCGGTGCCGCGGCTGCTGCTCGAGATCGTCTTCCTGGTCGCCGTCGCCGTCGCGGCGGCGATCGCCGAGCTCGAGCCGCTCGAGATCGTCGGCGTGATGACCGTCGCCTGGCTCCTCGTCGCCATCGCGGAGCTCGTCACCGCTCGCGCGGCCCGCCGTCGCGCCGAGACGGTCTACGCGCCGCTCCCCGGCCTCACGCCCGGCTACCCGACCGATCCCTCGTGGTTCGCGCCGCCCGTCGAGCGCACGGCGCTCGGCGCAGCGGACGTCGGCGAGGACACGCAGCCCAAGCTGCCGCCGCCGACCGAAGACTGACCCGACGAAGCGGCCGTGCTCTTCCCGACCGCAACCTTCGCGATCTTCTTCCTGATCGTGCTCCCGCTCTCCTGGCTGCTCATGCCGCGGGGAGAGCGCTGGCGCCCGTTCATCATCGCCGCGAGCTTCGTGTTCTACAGCGCCTGGGACTGGCGCTTCGTCTTCCTGCTCGCGGTCTCGATCCTCTGGAACCAGCTCTTCGCGCTCGTGATCCACCAACAGCGCGCCGCCGAGACGCGCAAGGCGCTGCTCGTAGTCGCCGTCGCCGGGAACGTCGCGCTGCTCGGGTATTTCAAGTACTACGACTTCTTCGCGACGTCGACGAACAACCTCTTCGCATTCGTCGGCATCGACGTCCCCCTCGAGGCCCGCTCCATCGTCCTCCCCGTCGGGATCTCCTTCTTCACGTTCATGGGGATCAGCTACGTCGTCGACGTCTACCGCCGCGAGTTCGTGCCGACCTCGATGTCCAAGTTCGCCGCGTACCTCTCGTTCTTCCCGCACCTCGTCGCCGGGCCGATCGTCCGCCCGAGCGAGCTCATCCCCCAGCTCGAGACACCGCGCGACCCCCGCTACGTGGACACGGCGCGTGCCTTCTTCCTCATCGGGACCGGCCTGTTCATGAAGGTCGTGATCGCGAACCACCTCGCCTCGAACATCGTCGACGACGTCTTCGGCGCGCCCGACCAGCACTCGTCGCTCGAGGTGCTCGTCGGGATCTACGCGTACGCGGTGCAGATCTACGCCGACTTCTTCGGGTACACGAACATCGCGATCGGCATCGCCCTGCTGCTCGGGTTCCGGTTCCCGCAGAACTTCGACGCGCCCTACTCGGCAGTCTCCATCCAGGACTTCTGGCGCAGGTGGCACATGACCCTCTCGCGCTGGCTCCGCGACTACCTGTACATCCCGCTCGGCGGGAACCGCGGCGGGCGCCTGCTCACTTACCGGAACCTCATGCTGACGATGCTGATCGGCGGCCTCTGGCACGGAGCCGGCTGGACGTTCGTGGCCTGGGGCGCGATCCACGGGACGGCACTCGTCGCCGAGCGCTGGTGGCGCGAGCGGCCCGGCTTCGTCGAGAAGCCGTCCACGCCGCTCCGGCGTACGTGGCACCGCTTCGCGACGTTCCAGGTCGTCTGCTTCGCCTGGATCTTCTTCCGCTCCGACTCCTTCGAGGACGCCTGGAGCATGATCGTGCGCCTCTTCACAGCGTGGGGCGAGCCTTCGCCGCTCGTCACCACCGGAGTCATCGCGGCGATCGTCGTCGGGATCGGCTCGCAGTACCTCCCGTCTCGCATCCCGCTCGGGATCATGGCCTGGTTCTCGCGGCTTCCCGTCCCCGCGCAGGCCGTCGTGCTGTCGATCACGCTTCTCCTCACGCACGCGATGGGCCCCGAGGGCGTGGCCCCGTTCATCTACTTCCAGTTCTAGGGCTCTACGCGCGGGCGATCCGCCGCGCTGCCGCGCCGAGCGCAGCACCGGCGAGCGAGTCGAGCACGTAGTGGTTGCCCGTCGCGGTTATCACGAACGAGACGAGCGGCGGATATGACGCCGCGGCGAGCTTCCCGAGCGGGGACGAGGCTCGCTCCGCCAGCGCGCCGGCCGTGACGACGGCGAACGCGACGTGCAGGCTCGGCATGGCGGCGACCGGGTTGTAGAGCCGGACGAGCCCGGGGTGCTCGAGGTCGAGCCCGCTCACCTCGGCCATGGTGTCCACGAACCCCTCGAGCGCGCGCGGCGGCGCGGTCGGGAAGACGAGGAAGACGGGTTGCGCGCCGAGGTGCGCGACGAGGCACGCGTTCCGGACACGGCCGTAGCCGGGGTCGCCTCGCCAGAAGAGGACCGCAGCCCAGCCGAGCGTGAGCGTGACGTTGAAGACCGCGTAGCCGACGTTCAGCCCGTGCAGGACGCGCGGGAACCGGAGGACCACGCGCTGAACCGACGGCTCGACGTGGATCCCGAGACGTTCCTCGAGCGCGACGACTCGCTCGGCGTTCCGGCTCGCTCGCTCCCGGCCGCCGCGCTCGAGGACGAGCTTCCGCACCAGCAGGTACACGCCGTAGACGACGAGCACGAGCGCGGCCTCCCGCCGTGCGGAGAAGCGACTCGACACGATGCGAGCGTACGAGGTCTTCCGCCCTGGATGCCTCGCGTTGCTCGGTGACCTGATCTAGCCTGATCGGCGGAGCGGCATGGGCCCGGTGGCCCAGCTGGTCTTCAAAACCAGTGCGGTCGTGTAACCCACGGCTCGGTCGGTTCGACTCCGGCGCCGCTCCGTTACAGGGATTGCGAGGTCTGAGCGAGTTTCCGGGTGACGCCGAGACCGCTCATTGCCCGCTCGCGGGGGTCGTGAGGCATCACCTCCGACCCGCGATCTGGATCAGGTTGCCGCAGGTGTCGTCGAACACGGCTGTCGTGACCGCGCCCATCGCGACGGGTTCTTGGGTGAAACGCACTCCGAGCCCGCGAAGTCGCTCGAACTCCAGGTCGATGTCGTCGACGGCGAAAGAGGTGAAGGGGATGCCGTCCTCGACGAGCGCCTGCTTGAACGGCTTCGCGGCTGGGTGTCCGTCAGGCTCGAGCACCAGCTCGGTTCCCTCGGTCTCCTCGGGCGAGACGACCGTCAGCCAGCGAGCCTCGCCTAAGGGGATCTCCGTCTTCTTCACGAATCCGAGCACCTCGGTGTAGAACCGAAGCGCCTTGTCTTGGTCGTCGACGAGGACACTCGTGACGTTGATTCTCATCTCGCTTCCTCCTTTGTGCCGTGTAGCCAGCGATCGAAGAGGTGCTCGAGCGGTCCCGTATTGAGGTAGTGGAACTTGTAGCGACCCTCTCGCCGTGTCTCGACCAGACCCGCCGCCTCGAGCACCTCGAGATGCTGCGAGATCGCTTGCCGGGACGAGCCGAGGCTGTGCTTCGTGGCGAGTCGCGCACAGATCTCGAAGAGTGTCTGGCCATCTCTCTCTGTCAGCTCGTCGAGGATCTTCTGCCGGGTGTCGTCGGCGAGCGCTTTGAACAGGTCGCTCACCGATCGATGTTATGCAAGTAGAGACTTGCATGTCAACTGGTCGACTGGTGCCAGCCCTCGCGAAGCTCGATGTCCTCCCACCGCAGACCGCGAAGCTCACCCCGCCGCGGCCCGCCTAGGTCGCGGTCGCGTACAGGGCGGCGCCATCCTTGAGCCGGAACGACGAAGGGGCTCCTGAGAGCCCCTTCGTTCGACCGTTCAGATGCTGCCTACGGAATCTGGTACTCCGTCTCGCACCACTCGCCGACGTCGGTGTTGGCACCGCCGTTGCACGTGTCCGAGTTCGGGTTCGGATCCTCGTACGACCCAGGCACCTCGGTCTCCGACATGTCGGGCGGGAACGGCAGGTCGCCGTTCAGGTAGTCCGGCCCGTCGCCGCCGAGGAGTTCGTCGTCGCCGAACGCGCCGTACAGCGTGTCCGCACCGGACTCACCCTTCATCAGGTCGTTTCCAGGACCGCCGATCGCGACGTCGTCGCCGAAGTCGCCCTTGATGTGGTCGTTGCCCTGCTGGCCCACGAGGAAGTCGTGTCCGACCTCGCCGAGGAGGTTGTCGTTACCGATCCAGCCGAAGAGCTCGTCGTCTCCGGGGCCGCCACGGAGGGTGTCGTTCCCACCGCCGGGAGCGCCGAAGTCGACGTCGCCGAAGACGAAGTCGTTTCCGTTCCAGCCTTCGACCACGTCGTCACCGAGGCCGCCGCAGATCACGTCGTCGTCGGCAAAGCCGTTGATCGTGTCATTGCCGCCCAGACCCGCGATCACGTCCGGGCCGCTCGTTCCGTTGAGCCGCTCGCCAGCGTCGGTGCCGACGATCGTCGCCTCGAGCCCGCCGCAGAGCACGACCTCCTCGTCTGCGAGCGCGGAGCCCGCAGTCGCCGCGAAAACCGCAACGAGCGCGAGCAAAACTACGCCGTACTTCATCAACCTCTCCCCTTTCGAATCGCGTCCGGGCCGCTCGCCCGGCGCACCAGCTCCCCTACGCCTATGAAGCGCGCGCGTAGGTTAGACGAGATCGACCCACTCCGAAAGGGCAGCTTTCGCCAGACAGTTGGGCTTGCTGATCCGGTACGAGGGCGGCGCGTAGATCCGGGTGAAGTCGAACGCGTAATTGCGTGCTCGCAAGGCCCTGGCCTTGCTGCCGCCACGCCAGACGGTCCCCCAGTGCACGGCCTCGTTCGCGAAGCACGTCGTCAGCCGTTCGCTGCGCAGACCCTGGCGATGGAGGGACTCGTGCAGGAGGATCGCGTACGCACCCGCCGTGCGCACGGTGTTGAGGCCCTCGAAGAAGAGATGGACGTTCGCGCACGTCGTCTCCCGCAGGTGGATGTCGCGACCACCTGCGTAGTACGCGATGACGCGAAGAGCGGAGGCTCCGAATCTCCGCTCGAAGAAGTCCTCGAACGTCTGTTGATCCCGATAGCAACGCACGCCGACGCTCTCGACCCTGCCGCGCTTGATCGCCCTGCCCTCGTCGGCTGCTTGCCAGAGCGACTCGCGTGCGATCCGGCTCAACTGCTCGTCGTAGTCGTAGAACGGGCTCGCCGCATGCGAGTTCCCCGCGACCAGGAGGAAGGATGCGAGCAGAAGTGCGGCGAGCAGCTTCACGTGATGACCTGCTGCAAGGAGGCTACCCGCCGTGGCAAGCGACTACGCTCCTGGATCGTGCTGACCTCGATCGCGATCACTCCGGCCGAGCACCGAGCGCGCTGCGAGAGTCTCCTGGAGAAGGCCACCGCCGACGGTCTGAGCGGCGTCGTCCTCTTCGACCCGCACTACGTCCTCTACTACACGGGCTTCGCGTTCGTGCCGACCGAGCGCCCGATCGCGTTCGTCCTGGGCGCCGGCGGCGAGCGCGCGCTCGTCGTGCCCCGGCTCGAGGTCGAGCACGCGGAGGCGAAGTCGTCGCTCGACCGAGTGGAGCACTACCTCGAGTACCCGGGCGAGCCCCGCGCCGAGGAGGCGATCTCGAAGACGCTCGAGGCGTTCGGCGTGCACGGCAAGATCGGAGCCGACCAGGACGGCTACCCGTGGATCCTCGGCTACCGGGGAGCCTCGCTCTCCGAGCTCACGGGCGCGACGGTCGTGCGGGTCGCCGACCGGATCGAGCAGCAGATGGCGATCAAGTCGGAGGCGGAGGTCGCGCTGATCCGCGAGAGCGTGCGCTGGGGGAATCTCGCGCACACGCTGCTCCAGCGCTACACACGGCCCGGCGCGACCGAGACCGAGGTCTCGATGCGCGCGACGAACGAGGCGACCTTCGCGATGCTCGACGCCATCGGCCCGGTTTACAGCGCGCAGAGCATCTTCGACAGCGGCGCCTCGGCCGGCTATCGCGGCCAGATCGGGCGGAACTCGGCGATTCCGCACGCGCTCGCGGGGAACATCGTGTTCCAGCCGGGCGACGTCCTCGTCACGGGAGCAGGCGCGCCGGTGTGGGGCTACCTCTCGGAGCTCGAGCGGACGATGGTGATCGGCGACCCGTCGCCCGACCAGGCGCGGATGTTCGGGCACATGAAGGCCCTCCAGGAGGTGGCCTTCGATGCGATCCGGCCGGGTGCGGCCTGCTCCGACGTGGACAAGGCGGTTCGCGGCTACTTCGCCCAGCACGACCTCTTCGCGCACTGGCGCCATCACACGGGCCACGCGATCGGGCTGCGCTACCACGAGGGCCCCTTCCTCGACTCCGGCGATCACACGGAGATCCGTCCAGGCATGGTCTTCACCGTCGAGCCGGGGCTCTACGCGCCCGATCTCGGCGGCTTCCGCCACTCGGACACCGTGCTCGTGACCGACGACGGGATCGAGATCCTCACCTACTACCCACGGGATCTCGCAAGCCTCGTGATCCCAGCCTGAGCCCACGCGGACATATCTCGGCGGTCATGCGATCTCGGGGTGCCTGATCCGGACCCGGTGCTCGCGATAGCGGATCGCCTCGTACGCCACGATCGCTGAGCACACGGCGCTCACGAGGGCGAGTGCCACGAGCGCCGGAGTCTCGAGCGCGAGCGGAATGAGCGCGAGCAACACGATCGCCCCGAGTGTCCTCCGCCGGAATACCCGACCGGTCGTTCGGACCAGGAATGCGATGTGTCCGAGCAGGTAGAGCGTCGGGCCGCCGCAGAGCGCAACTGCGGGCACCGTGTCGAGCGGCTCACCCACGTGGTCGACCGTCGTCTTCAGGCCGAGGGCGAAGAGGACGATGCCGGCGATCATCGGCAGGTGGAGGTAGCTGTAGGCGTGCAGCGCGAGCCGGTGCAGCTCCAGACCCCTCGCCTCCAGTAGCCGGTTGCGCGCGACGATCGCGGCCACGTCGAAGTAGAGCCACCAGAGCGCCGAGACGACGACGATTCCGAGCCCTGCCGCCACGAGTGCTCCCGTGTCCAAGTCGAAGCCGGCGCCGAGGCCGATGGCGATGAGCGACTCGCCGAGCGCAATCAAGATGATCAACCCGTGCCGCTCGGCGAAGTGCTCGGGTGCGACTCGCCAACCACGCCCGGCGCCGACAACGGCGGGGCCGAGATAGTCGACGGAGAGTGCGACGAGCCACACCGCGATGCGCTCCGGCCCGTCGAGGAAGCCGGCGAGCACGAGCAGAGAGGCGCCGAGGATCGCCGTCGGCACGAACCGGACGAGCGCGCCGAGGCGCTCGGGATCGTCGCGAACGACCGTGGCAGAGAGGACGAGATGAAGGAGGCGGACGACGAAGTACGCAACGCCGAACAGCACGGCGTCGTCTCCGAAAGCGCCCGGCACCGCCAACGCGACCGCGAACATCGCCGCCATCGAGGCGAGCATCGTCAGCCGGACGCCGCCCTCGTCCACATCCGTCGCGCTCGTCAACCACGCGTAGACGGTCCACGCCCACCAGAGCGCCGCGAGGACGAGCATCCCACGGAAGACTCCAGCCCAGGTCGGGTCGTCCGCGAGCATGGCCGTCACCTGCGTGATCGCGAACACGAACGTCAGGTCGAAGAAGAGCTCGAGCGGCGTGACCTGATGCTCCGCGTTGGGCTCGTACTCGCGGTCGGCGTCGGGCACGCGTTGACCCTAGCCCAGCCGCTGGCGCGCTCAGCTTTCGATGACCGGCCCCGCGCCATACTCCTCGTCGGTGACATGAGCGCCCCAGGTCGCGCTGTTGCCGTCGTCGTCGACCTGGAGCATCGCGACGTGGGTCATGAAGCGGCTCGGGGCGGCGCCATGCCAGTGGTCCTCCCCGGCTCGAAGAAGACGCGGTCGCCGGGGCGAATGACCTCGATCGGCCCACCGCGGCGCTGTGCCAGTCCGACGCCCTCGACGACGTAGATCGACTGGCCGTTCGGATGGGTATGCCAGGCCGTCCGTGCGCCGGGCGTGAAGTGCACGCTGCTCGCGCTCAGTCGCGACGAGCCTGCCGGTGTAGCGATCGCGTCGATGTACACGGCGCCGGTGAACCAGTCGCCTGGCCCGACGTTCGTGTCGAGCCCGTTTCTCGTGATCTGCATCGCTCCTCCTCGTGGTCGATCCATGGGTAGTCGGGTCCGTGTGGACATTCAATTCGGAAACGACACGGAACACGCAGCTCGGCGCCCGCCCAGACCGAGCGCGCGAGCCCGCGAGATCGCACGAGCGGTACGCTTGGACGACCAGGTAGACGCCGGCAAGAAGGCATTGGAGGCGGACATGAACGCAGCGGTGACGACTGAACGGAAGACGATCGGCCACTGGATCGGCGGCGAGGCCGTTCGCGGGACCTCGGGCCGGTCAGGCCCCGTCTACAACCCCGCGACCGGCGAGCAGACGGGTGAGGTCGACTTCGCCAGCGTCGAGGAGATCGATCGCGCCGTCGCGACCGCCAAGGCGGCGTTCCGCGAGTGGCGCAGCTGGTCGCTCTCGAAGCGCGCCGACCTCTTCTTCCGGATCTACCAGCTCGTCGACGAGCACCGCGACGACTTCGCGCGCGCCCTCACCGCCGAGCACGGCAAGGTCTTCTCCGACGCCCACGGCGAGGTGCAACGCGGCATCGAGGTCATCGAGTACGTCTGCGGGATCCCGACCCTCCTCAAGGGCGGCTTCTCCGAGCAGGCGGCGACCGGGATCGACGTCTACTCGATCCGCCAGCCGCTCGGCGTCGTCGCCGGGATCACGCCGTTCAACTTTCCCGTGATGGTGCCCATGTGGATGTGGGCGCCGGCGATCGCGTGCGGGAACGCGTTCATCCTCAAGCCCTCGGAGAAGGACCCCTCCGCCTCACTCCTCACTGCGGAACTGCTGAAGGAGGCCGGGCTCCCCGACGGCATCTTCAGCGTGATCCAGGGCGACAAGGTCGCCGTCGACCGGCTGCTCGAGCACCCGGACGTCGCCGCGATCAGCTTCGTCGGCTCGACCCCGATCGCGCGCTACGTGTACGAGAACGGGACGAAGAACGGGAAGCGCGTGCAGGCCCTCGGAGGCGCGAAGAACCACATGGTCGTGCTTCCCGACGCCGACATCGCCATGGCCGCTGACGCAGCCGTCAGCGCCGGGTACGGCTCGGCCGGCGAGCGCTGCATGGCGGTCTCCGTCGTGGTCGCCGTCGGCGAAGCCGGTGACGCTCTCGTCGGCGCGATCAAGGAGCGGCTCCCGAACGTCAAGGTCGGCGACGGCATGGATCCGTCTTCCGAGATGGGCCCGCTGGTCACGCGCGAGCACCGGGACAAGGTTGCGTCGTACCTCGATTCGGGACCGGAGCAGGGAGCGACGCTCGTCGCCGACGGCCGCGAAACCTCGCCGAACGGCGATGGCTTCTTCCTCGGCGCGTCCCTCCTCGACAACGTCACGCCGGAGATGGACGCCTACCGCGACGAGATCTTCGGGCCGGTGCTGTCTGTCGTGCGCGTGGACTCGTACGACGAGGCGCTCGGGCTCGTGAACGACAATCCCTACGGGAACGGCGTCGCGCTCTTCACCCGCGACGGCGGCGTCGCCCGCCAGTTCCAGTTCGAGGTCAACGTCGGGATGGTGGGAATCAACGTTCCGATCCCGGTGCCCGTCGCGTACTACTCGTTCGGCGGCTGGAAGAGCTCGCTGTTCGGCGACCGCCACATCTACGGCCCGGAGGGGATCGACTTCTACACCCGGACGAAGGCGGTCACGAGCCGCTGGCCGGACCCGAAGACGAGCAAGGTGGACCTCGGCTTCCCGCAGACCCGGTAGGGGCGAGACGTTGCCTCGCCCGTACATCCGCCTGATCGACGAAGGCGAGGCCGAGGGCGCGCTCAAGGAGGAGTACGACGCCGCGGTCGAGCGAGCGGGGAAGGTCTTCAACATCCTCAAGGCGATGAGCCTGCGGCCCGGTGTGCTCCGCGCGTCGATGGACCTCTACCGGGAGATCATGTTCGGCGACTCGGGGCTCTCGCGGCAGGAGCGGGAGCTGCTCGCGACGGTTGCCTCGGCCGAGCAGAGCTGCCACTACTGAACGAAGGCACATGCCGACGACCTCCGTGCCGAGGGCGCCACAGCCGAGCTAGCACGACACGCAGCGCACGACTGGCGGCGAGCCGAGCTCACTCCGCGAGAACGGGCGCTCTGCGAGTTCGCCGTCAAGCTGACGCACCTCGCCGCGGAGGTCGACCAGGCGGACATCGACGCGTTGCGCGCGCAGGGCCTCGACGACGCCGCCGTCTCGGACGCGATCCAGGTCGTCGGCTACTTCAACTACGTGACACGGGTCGCCGACGGCGTCGGCATCGAGGACGAGCCTGAGTGGGGTCACACCTAACAGGTGTGACCCCACTCCCGAGCGAAGCGACAGAAAGCAAAGTGGGTCCACCTAACGGGTGGCCCACTCCCGAGCGAAGCGACAGAAAGCAAAGTGAGGTCGCACCTAACAGGTGTGACCACTCCCGAGCGAAGCGACAGAAAGCAGATTGGGGGAGCGACTCACCCAAAATGGGGTAGCCACTCACCCGGGCCGTCCGACAGTACGAGCATGCGGCAGGAAGAAGGCTTCACCCTGGTCGAGCTCGTCGTCGTGATGGTGATCATCGCGATCCTCGTGTCGGTCGCGGCCGCCTTCCACTACGCGGCGCGGGAGCGGTCGTCGGACGCTGTCGCGCGCACGAACATCCGCACCGCCGTGCCGGCCATAGAGGCCTACCACGTGGAGGCGGGCGGCTACGCAGGGATGACGGTCGCGGCGCTCCGGAGCACGTACGGCTCAGGGATCGGCAACATCGTCGTCGAGTGGAGCACGGACGAGGACTACTGCGTCTCGAGCACGCTGAACGGCAGGTCCTGGTGGAAGCAGGGGCCGTCGGGCCAGATCACGATGACCTCGTGCTGAGCGTCTGACCGCCTGCGGCACGTCGGAGCACACGGGCATCCCCCACGCGTCGCGTCAGCCCGTCCCGGTCGAAGCGCTCGAGGAGAAGCTGTGCATCCCGCCGGCCGATGCCGACGAGGTCGCGGAACCGCGCGAGCGTGATCTGTCCGCTCGCACGGCACTCGGTCAGAGCAACGTCCTTGGCCACCTCGTACGCCGCGGCTCCGATCGCGTAACCGTCGCCGAGCGGTACGAGGTTCCCGCTCGCGGCGAGAAAGCGAACGAGGTCGGCATCCTCGACTTTCGTCGCTCGCACTCCGGCCTCGACCAGCAACCGCTCGAGCGCTTTCGCATCCTCCTCCCGTCCGGCGAGCGACGGCGCCGCTCCGGGGAGATAGAGCTTCGCCCCACGGGTCTCGAAAGGAAGCAACGGAACGACGTCGGCCGTCCACGGCTCCGACGGCGGCGCGATGCCGGGGTCGATGGGGTCGGCATCCTCGAGGCGCCGGCGGAGCCCCTGCTCGAGCTCAGCGAGCCAGGAGGCGGAGAACACCCACGGCCCCGCCCGTTCGACGCCGGCAAGGTCGCCGCCGGCGACGTGCCGGAGCGTGTCGGCGAGGACAGGGGCATCGACCGTCGCGGCTATGTCGCCTCGTTCTACGAGCTCCATGCGCTCCGTGCTTCGGTGTCGTGGGGGCGCCGGGTCGACGACGACGCCGCCCCCGAGTGTCGTCTCGCCGCGCAGGATCACACGGTCGCCTCGTGCTGCGACGACAGGCGAGGCGAGGCGGAGCTGCGCCCAGCGATCTCCGATCCGCACGACGCGCGCCGGCACGTGCGCGGTGCCGAGATGCACCTGGAGGCGAGCGCGGTCGGAGATCGGCTCGAGCTCGTCGAGCGTGACGTCGAGCCGGAACGAGACCGGATAGGCACCCGCAGGGACGAGCACGTCGCCGCGCTCGACGGCGTCTCGCTCGACACCGGGAAGGCCGACCGCGACGCGCTGACCGGCCTCTGCGCGCGCGACATCGCGATCATGCACCTGCACGCTGCGCACGCGCACCGATTCCGCCGCAGGCTCCAGTCGGAGCTCGTCGCCCGCGCCCAGCGACCCCGACCAGAGCGTCCCGGTCACGACCGTGCCGACTCCACGCAGGGAGAACGCGCGGTCGATCCAGAGCCGGGTCGGCCGCTCCGACCGCGTCTGCTCGACGCGGTCGGCTGCCCGGGCGATCGCGGCTCGCAGCTCGTCGAGCCCGAGGCCGGTCTTCGCGCTGACGGCGACGGCCTCCCCGCCGGGAACGAGCTCCTGCGCCTCCTCGAGCACGAGCTCTAGCTCTGCGTCCTCAACCGCGTCTGCCTTCGTCACCGCGACGACGCCGTGCTCGATGCCGAGCAACCGAAGGATCGCGAGGTGCTCGAGCGTCTGCGGCCGGGCGCCCTCGCCGGCGTCGACGACGAGCAGGAAGAGATCGACGCCGGACGCTCCCGCGACCATCGCGCGCACGAAGCGCTCGTGTCCTGGGACGTCGACGACCGAGACCTGCCGACCGTCCGGCAGCTCGAGCGGCGCGTAGCCGAGGTCGATGGAGATACCGCGCCGCTGCTCCTCGGGCAGCCGGTCCGTGTCCTTTCCGGTGAGCGCGCGAACGAGCCACGTCTTGCCGTGGTCGATGTGGCCCGCGGTCCCGATCGTCAGCGGCATCTCGCCTCGATCAGGCCGTCCACGATTTCGACCGGCTCGAAGCCGGCACCCTCGAGCAGCGCTCGCCACTCGGCCTCGGTCCGCTCGCGGCCGCCGGCGAGGACGAGCATCAGAAGGTCGAGCCACTTCGCTCCGTCCGGGTCGTTCCCCGGCGGGACGACCGACTCCGTGATGAAGAGACGCGCGTCGGTCGGAGCGGCCGCACGGATCGTCGTCAGGATCGCGGTGGCGCGCTCGTCGTCCCAGTCGTGGATGATTCCCGAGAGCACATAGGCGTCGCCTGCCGGTACGTGTTCGAAGAAGCTGCCTGCGACGAACTCGACGCCCTCCGGAAGCGTGCTCTCGTCGCGGTCCGTCTCCGGCAGGTCGAACACGATCCCGCGCAGGCCCGGCCGGCGGCGCACCAGCTCGCCCAGCAGCGCCCCGTTGCCGCCGCCGACGTCGACGACCACCTGGCCGTCGCGCCACTCGAGATCGGCCAGGCGCTTTGCGTTCCCGTCCTTGCCCGCCGCCATCGCGCGGTCGAACACGGCGCGTTCCTCGGCCCGAGAGCCGAGCCACGACCAGAACTCGGCACCGAACGCGTCCGGAAACGTGGCCGTACCGGTAAGCGCGGCCCGGTCGAGGTCCGAGACGGCTCGGTAGAAGGTTCCGCCGAACAGGTGCGCGAACTCCGACCAGCCGGCCCCGAGCAGCAGCTCGGACGCGTCCGTGTGGCGAAACACGCCCGGCTCTTCCTCGGCGAAGACGCCGTCACTCGCGAGCGCGCGCAGCACGCGGTGCAGGACGTCGGCGTCGACGCCCGCCTCGCGCGCGAGCTCGTCCACCGGCCGCGGGCCGTCCGCGAGCGCTTCTGCGAGATGAAGGTCGGCGACGATGCCGAGCGCCTTCGTCATCATCGCCCCGCGCAGGAAGTCCCAGAGGACGGCTTGCGGCTCGCGTTCGCTCACCTGGAGCAGCTCTAGAGACGCTTGACCATGATCAGGCACGGGTTGTGTTCCCACAGATCGTGCAGCTCCTCGAGCGGCACGAAGCCTCGCGTCTCGTAGAACCGGCGCGTTCGCGTGTAGCCGGCGTCGGGATCCGACGGCCCGAGGGTCTTCACCTGCAGGTACTCGACTCCGCATGCCTTCAGGTACGACTCGCCAGCGAAGAGCAACGCGCTGCCGAGGCCCTGCCCGTGCCGGGCTTTCCGCACTCCCATGACGTAGACCTCGGCGGCCCGGGGCGTATGCAGCTTGAGAGCGAGGAAGGCGTCGTCCCCGATCCGGAACGTCGGGAGCTCTGCCACGTCTCGGATGTACGCAGTGGTCGCCTCTTCGATGCCGAACCACTCGGGCAGATCGCGAAGGACCGACGCGCAGAGTCGCGAGCGCTCGTCTGCGTCCTCGACCTGCACGACGTCGAGAGGAGAGTCGACGTCCGCGTCGGTCGGCAACGGCCTGACGTCGAATGTCGGGCACCCACCGTGCGGCATGAGATACCCGCCTGGTGACGTCCTGCTACGCGCCATGGCTCTCGCGAGCGGCGACGATCGCGGCCGCGGCTTCGTCGACCTCTGCGTCCGCGAGCGTGCGGCAGTCGAGCAGGAGCCGGCCGTCGCGGACGATGCCGATGACCGGCGGCTCGCCGTTCCTGAGCCGGTCCGCGAGGTCCTCCTCGACCGCACACGCGGCGCTCGGAAGCTCCGCGAGCGGCAGCGCCCCGCCGCCGACCCGCGCGACGGTCTCCTCGACCTCGCCCCCGACGAGCCCGGCCAGTCGTTCGGCTCGCTCCCGCACGCGCTCGACGGGCTCGTGGAGCATGCGCAGGACGGGGATCTCGCCGAGCGCCGGATCGAGCACCGCTGCCAGCGTTCCCTCGAGCGCAGCAAGCGTCAGCTTGTCCGCGCGTAGCGCACGCTGGAGCGGATGACGCCGAAGCCGCTCGACGAGCTCCCGGCGGCCGACGACGACTCCCGCCTGCGGCCCGCCGAGGAGCTTGTCTCCGGAGAACGTGACGAGGTCCGCACCCGCACGCAGGCTCTCCGCCGGGGTCGGCTCGTCGCCCACCGGGGCAAGCGCCCCCGAGCCGAGATCGTCGACGAGTGGAAGCTCGTGGCGCCGCGCGACGTCTGCGAGCTCGGACAGCCGTGGCTGCTCCGAGAACCCGACGACGCGGAAGTTCGATTGATGCACGCGCAGGACGAGCGCGGTGTCCGGCCCGATCGCCTGCTCGTAGTCGGCCGCCCGTGTGCGGTTCGTCGTCCCGACCTCCACGAGCCGCGCGCCGGAGCGGGCGAGGACGTCCGGAATCCGGAAGCCGTCACCGATCTCGATCAGCTCGCCCCGTGAGACGACGACTTCGCGGCCTTCCGCAAGCGCGGCAAGCGCGAGCAGGACAGCCGCTGCATTGTTGTTGACCACCAGCGCAGCCTCCGCTCCGGTGAGTCGCGAGAGGAGCGCCGCAAGATGATCCTGCCGCGATCCTCGCTCGCCGGCCTCGAGGTCGTACTCGAGGTTCGAGTACCCGGCTCCGACCTCGGCGACGCGCGCGAGCGCCGCCGGAGCGAGCGGGGCACGCCCGAGGTTGGTGTGCACCAGAACGCCCGTCGCGTTCAGGACACGTCGTAGCGCCGGCTTCCGCCCCCGACCGAGCTCGTCGAGGACACCTTCGACGAGCGGCCCCGGCTCACGGCCGGCGGCAATCTCCTCGCGTGCCCGCGCGAGGGTCGCCCGAGCGGCCTCAACTGCGAGCTCGTGCGGCTCTCCTTTCAGCCGCTCGTCCCGCAGCAGCCCGTCCACCGACGGCAGGTCGCGAAGAGAGCGTGCGCCCACGAGCGGAGTGTAAGCCGACGTAGGAGGGCTTAGGCGGAGCCTTCGGCAACCCGCTCGTCGTAGTGCGAGACGACGAGCTCGACCGCCTCCTCCGGGTCGTCCGTGATGGTCACCAGATCGAGGTCGTGCGGCGAGATGAGCCCGTCCTCGAGCATCTCGTCGCGCACCCAGTCGAGCAGCTCGTCCCAGTAGTCGGAGTCGAAGAGGGCGACCGGGAAGTGGCCGATCTTGCCGGTCTGGATCAGCGTCAGCGCCTCCCACAGCTCGTCCTGCGTCCCGAACCCGCCGGGGAAGATGACGAACCCCTCGGCGGCCTTCACGAACATCACCTTGCGCGCGTAGAAGTGGTCGAACGTGATGCCGAGGTCGCAGTACGGGTTCAGCCCCTGCTCGTGCGGAAGGACGATGTTGAAGCCGACGGAGAGCCCGCCCGCCTCCTGGCACCCGCGGTTGGCGCCTTCCATCACGCCCGGCCCGCCCCCGGTCACGACCGCGAAGCCGTGTCGCGCGAACGCTTGACCGGTCGCGCGCGCCGCCTCGTAGGTCGGCGTCCCCTCGAGCACGCGCGCGGACCCGAAGATCGACACCGCCGGCCGATCGATCTTCGTGATCTCCTGGAACCCCGCGAGGAACTCCGAGGCGATGAGCGCGACGTCGCTCGCCATGCCCTCCTCGGTCCGCCGCAGAACCCGGCGGTCGAGTCCGGTTGCGAGCTCCCGCCCGTCGGACATCAGAAGGTGCGCTCGACGTGCGTCGCCGAGACCGCGAGGGCGAGCACGGCGATGAGCCCCAGGTACACGACGGCCACGGTCACCCGCTGCCAGACCTGGAGCCGGTAGTACTCGGCGTTCTCCCCCCGCTCGCGCCAGCGGCGCCAGAGCTCGAGCGCACCGAGGATCACGATGATGATGAGGATCGGGTTCGGGCTCACGATCGCGAGCCCGACCATCATCAGCAGCCCGAGCAGCCAGATCGCCGGGTGCAGGGCGCCGACCGCACGGCCGCCGTCGAGCGGCACGATCGGGATCAGGTTGAAGAGGTTCAGGAAGAACCCGACGAACGCGAGTGCCATCAGGAGCTCGGAGCCGTTTGCCTCCGCCGCGACCCAGAACACCGCTGCTCCGACGGATCCGAGGATCGGCCCCGCGAGGGCGACCTGCGCCTCCTTCCAGGCATCGTCCGGCAGCTGCTTCATGCCGATCACCGCGCCGAGGAAGGGGATGAAGAGCGGCGCGCTCGCGGGCACGCCCTGCCGCCGCAGCTCGAGTACGTGCCCGAGCTCGTGGACGAAGATGAGCACGACGAAGCCGATCGCGAAGGGCAGCCCCCAGATCCAGGCGTAGGCACCGATCGAGACGAGCATCGAGGCTGCGGTCGTGAAGATCTTGAGCTTGAAGAGGATCGCGCCGTACTTGACGACGAGGAAGCCGATCGCGAGCAGAGGCGCGAAGAGCTTGCGCGCGAGGTCCTTGAGGCCCGACCGGGGATGCACCGGGTCGTAACCTCGATCGCCGTGCTCCAACGCCGGAGGATCGGGGAGCGTTCTGGGCGCGGGAGCGTCGATCGGCTCGTATCGCCGACCCGGCTCGTCGTCTACGACCGGCGACCGATCCATCTCTCCGATCGTAGCCCCGACACCTGCCGCTGCTGCGGATCCGTACCGCGGACCTTCAGGAGCCGCGGCCGATCCATTCCTCCCCGCCCTCGTAGACCTCCTTCTTCCACAGGGGAACGGAGACCTTGAGCTCGTCGATCGCTTCACGGCACGCGGCGAGCGCCGCGGCGCGGTGCGGTGCGGACACTGCGATGACGACACTCGTCTCGCCGATGTCCACCCGGCCGACGCGATGGTGGATTGCCACCTCGCAGAGGTCGTGGCGTCCCTTCAACTCCGAGCCGAGCTTCGCCATGACCTCCTCGGCCATGCCCTCGTAGGCCTCGTACTCGAGGTGGAGGACGTCGCGTCCGCGCGAGCGCCGCCGAGTCGTCCCGACGAAGGTCGCGATCGCGCCCGCGTCATCCGACTGCACCTCCGCGACAGTCGCGTCGATCGAGAGCGGCTCCTCGAAAAGCCTGAAGTCGCCTCCCGAGACCGGTGGTATCAGCGCGACCTCGTCACCCGCGGCGAGTGGGCGCCCGCGCTCGGCATAGGCGCGATTCACGGCGAACAGGATCCCCGCAGGCTCGTCGCCGAGCTCGAGAGCAGCCCACACGTCCCCCACCGCCGCGCCCTCGGGGAGGTCGAGCTCGACCGCCCCCGACCCCGCGCGCTCCCGGAGCGCTGCGAAGAGCCTGACCCGCACAATCACGCGAGGGAGCGTAGCCCGCGGTTGCCTCGGAGCCCGCCGCATGTTAGGTCCCGCGCGATGGTCGCGGCGATTCCCGGCGCCCACCTGAACGAGCAGGTCTACGAGGAGCTCCGGCTGCGGGTGCTCACCCGCCGTCACGCGCCCGGAGAGAAACTGAGCCTGCACATCCTGGCCGACGAGCTGGGTGTCTCGAGGAGCCCCGTGCACCACGCGCTGACGAGGCTCGTGGCCGAGGGCCTGCTCACGGTGAAGGCGCGCCGCGGCTACTTCGTCATGCCGGTGACGGCCGTTGCCCTCGCGGACGGCTACGACGTTCGGCTGGCGACTCCGGCGATGCGGAGGCGCCCGCAGCGCGGTGCGCGAGCACATCGAAACCGGCCGCCGGATCGCCACCGAGGCGCTCGAGCGCGCCGGCGGCGTCCTCTAGCCTCCGGCTCGTGCCTGAGTGGACAGCCGAGGTCGTCGTCGACGAAGAGCTCGTGCGCCGGCTCGTCCGGGAGCAGTTCCCGCGGCTCGAAGCGAAGCGGGTACGCCTCCTCGCCGAGGGCTGGGACAACGCCGTCTGGGTCGTCGACGACACCTGGGCGTTCCGGTTCCCTCGCCGCGAGATTGCCGTCGGCTTGCTCGAGCTCGAGCTCGCCGTGCTCCCCCGGCTCGCGCCGCTGCTTCCGCTGGCGATTCCCGCTCCGACGCTCAGAGGCGAACCCGGCGAGGGATACCCGTGGCCGTTCGTGGCGAGTCCCCTGGTGCCCGGGATCGAGCTCGGATCCGCTCCGCTCACCGCGGACCAGGAGCACGCTCTCGCAGCCTCGCTTGGCACCTTCCTCCGAACGCTGCACTCGTCAGATGTGGCGGCCGCCGTCTCCGCACTCCGGCCACTGCCCGAGGACCCGAACCGACGCGCGGACATGGCGGTCCGGGTCCCGCGCACGCGGGAGGTGCTCTCGGCGGCCGAGGAACTCGGTCTCTGGCGCCGCACCCCGTCGGTCGAGCACCTGCTCGAGGAAGCGGCGGAGCTCCCGGAGGTGCCTCCGTCCGCATTCGTGCACGGCGACCTCCACTTCCGGCACGTGCTCGTCGATCACGGGCGCCTGAGCGGCGTCATCGACTGGGGCGATCTCTGCCTCGCCGATCCCTCGGTCGATCTTCAGCTCCTCTGGAGCTGCCTCTCGCCCGACGCGCGCACCACCTTCGTCGATTCGTATGGCCCCATCCCGGACGACCGGCTGCTCCGGGCGCGCATCTTCGCGCTCTCCATCTCGGCCCTGCTTGCCCGTTACGGGCATGAGGAGGCCCGTCCGGAGATCGAGCGAGCGGCTGTCGAAGGCCTCGAGCGGGCGGCGGCCGGGTAGGGCTCGCTGCCCACCCGTACGATGCGCGCATGGCGACCGCCGAGCCTGACTCTGCGCAAGAGCGGGATCCGCTAGCGCCGAATTCCGCTCGCGCGAAGACCGCTGGCCGGCTGAACGACTCCGGAATCGAGGTCAAGCCCGTCTACACGGCGGCCGACGCCCCATCTGGAACGCTCGAGCTTCCGGGCGAGCACCCGTTCACTCGCGGCCCGTACCCGACGATGTACCGCGGCCGGCCGTGGACGATTCGCCAGTACGCGGGGTACGGCTCGGCGGAGGAGACGAACGCGCGCTTCCGGTATCTGCTCGAGCGAGGCCAGACCGGGCTCTCGGTCGCGTTCGATCTCCCGACCCAGCTCGGCTACGACTCGGACGACCCGCTCGCGGACGGCGAGGTGGGCCGGACGGGAGTCGCGATCGACTCGCTCGCGGACATGGAAGCCCTGCTCGACGGCATCCCGCTCGGCGAGGTGTCCACGTCGATGACGATCAACGCGCCCGCCGCGCTGCTCCTCCTCCTGTACGAGCTCGTGGCGGAGGGGCAGGGAGTCCCCGGCGAGAAGCTGCGCGGCACGGTCCAGAACGACGTGCTGAAGGAGTACGTCGCGCGCGGCAACTACATCTTCCCGCCGCGTCCGTCGATGCGGCTCGCGACCGACCTCTTCGCCTACTGCGCGGAGCGGCTGCCGAGCTGGAACACGATCTCCATCTCCGGCTACCACATCCGCGAGGCCGGCTCGAGCGCCGCGCAGGAGCTTGCGTTCACGCTCGCGAACGGCATCGCGTACTGCGAGGCCGCGATCGCCGCAGGCTTGTCGCCCGACGAGTTCGGCGAGCGCCTCTCCTTCTTCTTCAACGCGCACAACGACTTCTTCCAGGAGGTGGCGAAGTTCCGCGCCGCGCGTCGCCTCTGGGCGCGGATCATGCGCGACCGCTTCGGCGCCACGAACACTCGTGCGACGGCGCTCCGCTTCCACGCGCAGACCGGCGGCTCGACGCTCACCGCGCAGCAGCCGGAGTCGAACGTCGTCCGCGTCGCCATCCAGGCGCTCTCGGCCGTCTGCGGTGGAGCGCAGTCGATCCACACGAACTCGTTCGACGAGGCGCTCGCGCTGCCCTCGGAGCGCGCCGCGCGCATCGCGCTGCGAACGCAGCAGATCCTCGCGCACGAAGCCGGCACGACCGACACGGCGGATCCCCTGGGCGGCTCGTTCTACATCGAGACGCTGACCGCCGAGCTCGAGGCCCGGGCCCAGGAGCTCATCGACCGCGTGGAGGAGCTCGGGGGGGCCGTCGCGGCGATCGAGCAGGGCTTCGTCCAGGCGGAGATCGAGGCGTCCGCGTTCCGGTACCAGTCGGAGATCGAGGCGGGCGAGCGCGTCGTCGTCGGGGTGAACCGCTTCGCGGAGGACGAGACGGAGCGCGTCGAGATCCTCCAGGTCGACCCGGAGAGCGAGCGCAGGCAATGCGAGCAAACGGCGCGCGTGCGCGCCGAGCGCGACGCCGCTGCGGTCAGGTCAGGCCTGGCCGAGGTCCGGCGGATCGCCGAGAGCGACGAGAACCTCCTCCCATCGATGCGCGAGGCGCTCCGAGCCCGGGCGACGGTCGGCGAGATCTGCGGCCTGCTCCGGGAGCTTTGGGGTACATATGACGCCCAGCATGCGTAGGCCCAGCACGAGAGCCGCACGCATCGGACTCGGGGTTGGGATCGCCCTCGGGCTCGCGCTTCCGCTCGTTGCGTTCGCCGCGACGCGCGGGTCGGACGAGGCCTCGACTCCCGCCGCCTCGCCGACCTTCACGCGGGACGTCGCGCCGATCCTCCAGCAGAAGTGCGCCGGCTGCCACCAGACCGGTGGCGTTGCGCCGTTCGCGCTCGACTCGACGCGCGGCATCTCCTCGCGTGCGAGCCTCATTGCCTCCGCGGTCCAGGCCGGACTCATGCCCCCCTGGCCACCGGGGCCGCGCTCCCCCGCGTACGTCGGCGACGGCGACCGGACGCTGTCCTCCGAGGAGCGGGCGACGATCCTCGCCTGGGCGAGGGCCGGCGGCAAGGTCGACGGGCCCGCGCGTAGGCCGCTTCCTCCGAAGTCCGTGGAGGTCCGGGACGGCGAGCGCATGGTCGAGGTCGCGATGCCGAGCGCGTACAAGCCGCAGGCCGAGCCGGGTACGACCGACGACTACCGCTGCTTCGTCCTCGACCCGAAGCTGACGAACGACGTCTCGGTCACGTCTGCACGGATCGAGCCCGGAGCGTCCAAGGTGGTGCACCACGTGATCCTCTTCCGGATCGCCCGGGAGCAGCGCGCAGAGGCCGCGCGCCTCGACGCCTCGGAGCGAGGACCGGGCTGGACGTGCTTCGGCGGTACAGGTCTGACCAGCGGATCGGTCGACTCGCTGAACGACTCCGACTGGATCGCGGCCTGGGCGCCGGGGGGCGCGGGTGGCCGCCTGCCGGACGGAACCGGTGTACCGCTCGAGGCGGGGACTCAGATCGTGATGCAGGTGCACTACAACCTCCTCAACGGGAAGACCCCGGACCGCTCCCGAGCCGTTCTCACCGTCGCGCCGAAAAGCGCCGGCCTCGACGAGGTCCGAACGATGTTGCTCCCGGCGCCGGTCGAGCTCGGCTGCGCCAAGGGCGAAAGCGGAAGGCTCTGCAACCGTTCTGCAGCGCTTGCGGAGCTCGCGCGCAAGTACGGCTCGAGTGCGGCGTTCGTGCCCTCCGGGCTGCTGCTCCTCTGCAACCGGGGCCTGGGCGACGTCGAGCCGAGCGCCGTGAGCCGCTGCGACCGCCGGATCTCCGAGCCGACGACGATCCTCGTCGCCGCCGCGCACATGCACCTTCTCGGCTCGTCGATACGGCTCGAGCTCAACCCCGGCACCTCACGCGCGCAGGTTCTTCTCGACATCCCGCGCTGGGACTTCCACTGGCAGGGCGCGTACACGCTCGAAAAGCCGGTCGAGGCGAAGCCGGGTGACGTCGTCCGTGTCACCTGCCGCCACGACGTGCTGCGCCGCCACCACGGCACGCATGGCGTGCCGAAGACGCCGCGCTACATCCTCTGGGGCGAGGGCACGACCGACGAGATGTGCCTCGGGCTGCTCCAGGTCACGCGCGGCTGAGAGTCGAACGCTGCGGATCCTCCTCGTCTCGCAGATGTACCCGGGCCCGGAGGACCCGGATCTCGGGGTCTTCGTGGAGACGCTGGAGCACGAGCTCGCCGCGCGCGGCCACGAGCTCGAGCACGCGGTCGTCGATCGCCGTCGCGGCGGGCTGGCGCGTCACCCGGCCCTCCTCGGCCGCGCTCTGCGCGCCGCCAGGCGCTCGCGACCCGATGTCGTCTACGCGCACTTCCTCGCGCCTGCAGGCCTCGTCGGTGCGCTCTCGTCGCGCGCACCGCTCGTCGTCACGGCCCATGGGCAGGACGTGCGGAACGTCGGCGCGATCCCGGGCGTGGGCGCCGCGACGCGCTACGTCGTGAAACGCGCGGCGCGCGTCGTCGCCGTGTCCGAGTGGCTTCGCGCCCAGCTCGAGGACGCCGTGCCCGAGGCGCGCGGGAAGACGGAGGTCGTGAGCGCCGGCGTCGATCTCGAGCGCTTTTCGCCGCAGGACGCGACCGAGGCGCGAGCGAGTGTGGGCTGGGACGGAAACGGCACGGCGTTCCTCTGCCTCGGCTCGCTCACCGAGCGGAAGAACGTCCTTCGCCTCGCCCGGGCGTTCGAGCAACGCAGCGAGGGGACGCTGACCTTCGTCGGCGACGGGCCGCTCCGGCCCGCGCTCGAGGGCAGAGAGAGGATCACGCTCGCCGGTCGCGTGCGCCACGAGGAGGTGCCGAGCTGGATCGCAGCCGCCGACGTCGTCTGCCAGCCGAGCCTGCTGGAGCCCTTCGGGCTCGCGACGCTCGAGGCGATGGCTGCGGCGCGGTCTGTCGTTTCCACTCGCGTCGGCGGCCCGCCGGAGTTCGTTCCACCGGAAGCCGGCGTGCTCGTCGATCCCGCGGACGAGAACGCGCTGGCCGACGCGCTCGACGCCGCCGCCGCGCTTCCCCGCCCGAACGCGGCCGCGCGCGAGGCCGCGCGACCTCATGACGTCAAGCTGCAGGCGGGGAAGGTGGAGGAGATTCTCGAGCGAGCCGTTCGAGATCGGCGAGCCTGACCTCCACGAGCGGTCGCACGCTCTCCTCGAGGCCGGCGTCCCGCGCCACCGCGAGCGCCTCCTCGTAGTTGTCGCGCACCTTCGCCAGGTCGACGCCCTGCTTCAGGCGGTTGTCGCCCGTCACGAGGAGCTTCTGGATCCGTTCGCGCGCGTCGTCAGACCCGGCCACCACAGGGAGGCTACCGCTATCCTGGCGCGGCGATGTTCGGTGTTCTCGCAGTCTTTCTCCAGGCTTCGGCCGTGCTCCAGGTGCTCCTGGCGGCGTTCCTCGTCACGCTCGTGCTCATGCACTCGGGGCGCGATGCCGGTATGGGCGGCCTCGGGTTCACGCCGCATTCCCAGGGCGGGACGCACGTCGTCGAGCGGAACCTCACGCGCCTGACGGTCGCGGTCGCGATCGTCTTCACCGCGAACACACTCATACTCTTCCACCTGCTCTAGCGCCGCTCGCTCGGCGGGCCGCGGCTAGACTTTCCCGCACACGCGCTGGTGGCGGAATTGGTAGACGCGCTAGGTTGAGGGCCTAGTGGCCATTGCGGTCGTGGAGGTTCAAGTCCTCTCCAGCGCATGACCGAAGGCGGCTCCCTCCGAGGACGACGGGCCGCCTTCGTGCATTCTCAGCGGGCGTGCACATGTACTCGGACCTCGCGCCGTGGTTCCACCTGCTGACCCACCCGTCCGACTACACGGACGAGGCCGGCTTCGTGACGCGCGTCGTCGACGACGTCGCCGAGGGTGAGACACGGACGCTGCTCGAGCTCGGCTCGGGCGGCGGCAACAATGCATCGCACCTGAAGCACCGTTTCGCGTGCACGCTCACCGACGTCTCGCCGGAGATGCTGGCGCTCAGCCGGACGTTGAACCCCGAATGCGAGCACCTCGAGGGCGACATGCGCACCCTTCGCCTCGGCCGCGAGTTCGACGTCGTGTTCATCCACGATGCCGTCTCGTACCTGACGACGGAGGACGACCTGGCCGCGGCGATCGCGACGGCGGCCGCGCACGTTCGGCCCGGTGGAGTCGTCGTCCTGACACCCGACGCGACACGGGAGATCTTCAAGCCGGGAACCGACACCGGCGGGCACGACGGCGAGGACGGCCGCAGCCTGCGCTACCTCGAGTGGACGCATGCGCCCGATCCACCGGACGCATCGACGTACGTCGTCGACTACGCGATCCTCGTACGTGAGCCCGGCGAACCGGCTCGCGTCGTGCACGACCGGCACACGCTCGGCGTCTTCCCCGAGGCGACATGGCACCGCCTGATCGCCGAAGCGGGGCTCGAGCTCGTCGACACCACGGTCGAGAACCCGTACGAGCTGGAGCAGGCAGCGTTCGTGGCGCGGCGTCCGTCCACTACACTCGCGGCGTGACGACGATGGCGGTCCTCCGTGGCCGTTCGGCAGCGACCCACACGGGGAGCGCCGGGCCAGCACTTCCTTCGCAGTAGCCGACTCGCAGCGGAGCTGGTAGGCGAAGCCGGGATCGCTCCTGGCGAACGGGTCGTGGACATCGGCGCCGGCACCGGAGTCCTGACGTCGGCGCTCGTGGACGCCGGAGCGGAGGTCACTGCGCTCGAGGCCGACCCCGCGCTCGCGGTCGTTCTGCGGCGTCGCTTCGCGGGACGCGCGGTCACGGTGGTCGAGGTCGAGGCCAGCCGCTGGGCCTGGCCCCGATCCGCCTTCGCTGTGGTGTCCAACCTGCCCTTCACCGGATCCGGGGCGATTCTCGGCAGCCTGCTTCGCGACCCCGCCTCTGGTCTCGCCCGCGCCGACGTGATCGTGCAGTGGGAGTTCGCGGAGAAGCACGCCGCCGTCTGGCCGACGACGCTTCGCAGCGCGTACTGGCGCGCCTGGTTCGACGTCGACATCACAGCGAGGCTCGCGAGAACATCGTTCTCGCCCGCCCCCGGCGTCGACGCCGCGATGCTGCGCATCGTCCGTCGCCTGCGGCCGCTCGTTCCCGTCGAGGCGCACGTCGCCTACCGGCGGTTCCTCGAGGACGCGTTCAGAGCGCGCGCTCCGCTCTCCAGGGCGCTCAGAGGGCGTTTGACGCCGCGCGAGCTTCGCCGCCTCGCATCCGTGCTCGGCTTCGACGCGGCCTCGTTGCCGCGCGATCTCGACGGGCGCCAGTGGGCTCACCTCTTCTCGTTCGCCGAGACCGCACGGCCCGGAGGTCGCAAGAGGGGTTGACGCCGTCCGGAAGGACCTCTACCCTCACTGGCGAACATACGTTCGTCACCGACCGCCTCGCACACCCCCGCCAAGAGGGAGAAACCGATGTCCACCACTGGCTCCATGACCGGGAATCCGATGCCCTTTCCTGGGCTCACCGAGCGGCAGCAGGAGATCTGGCAGTTCCTCGTCGAGTACGTGGACGGGCACGGCTACCCGCCGACCGTACGGGAGATCGGCGAGGCCGTCGGGCTCGCCTCGCCTTCCACGGTTCACGCGCATCTCGCGAACCTCGAACGGGTCGGCCTGCTCCGGCGCGACCCCACGAAGCCTCGCGCGCTCGAGCTCATCGGCCGCAGGGTCGAGGCAGCTCGGCCCATCGCAGATATTCCGGCCAGCACGTCGACGCCGCTTCTCCCGCTCGTCGGCCGCATCGCCGCGGGCGGACCGCTCCTCGCGGAAGAGGCGATCGAGGAGGAGATCGCCGTCCCCGAGCCCCTCGGCCGCGACGCCGACTTCCTCCTCCGCGTCACCGGCGACTCGATGGTCGAGGCGGGAATCCTCGACGGCGACGTCGTCGTCGTCCGCCGCCAGGACGACGCCCGCACGGGCGAGATCGTGGTCGCGCTCGTCGGGGACGACGAGACGGCCGACGAGGCGACCGTGAAGACGTTCCATCGCGAGGCCGACGGGAGGATTCGGCTGCAGCCGGAGAACAGCGCCCTCGAGCCCCTCTACCCCACGCACGTCGAGATCCTCGGCAGGGTGACCGGCGTGTTCCGAACCTTGCGATGACCGGCGCCGACAACCTCGCAGCTGGGAACCTCGCAGCTGGGAACCTCGCAGCTGGGAACCTCGCAGCTGGGAACCTCGCGGCACTCAATCGCACGCTCGACCAGGAGCTCTGCGCGCTCGTCCGCGGAGTGAGCCTCGAGTGCCTCGTGTGCGGGGAGTTCGTCCTCAAGGCGCGCGGTGCACTCGCGTGTCCCGAGTGTCGCTCGATCCTCGCGGAAGGTGAAAACGTCCCGGCAATGCAGTTGCCAGCTGGCGGGCTACCATCAGCCATGCAGGCCGGGTGACCGCGGGCCATCCGTAAGGAGGGCTCGAGGAAAGTCCGGACACCACAGGGCAGGACGCTGGGAAGCTCCGAGGGCGACCTCGTGGCAACCCAGGCGGCGAAAGCCGACGGAAAGTGGAACAGAAAGGAGACCGCCGGTGGAGGGAAACCGAAGCCGGTAAGGGTGAAACGGTGGGGTAAGAGCCCACCAGCGGTCGTGGTGACACGGCCGGCTAGCTAAACCCCGTCCGGTGCAAGGCGAAGCAGGTCCCGTTGACGCGGCCCGCCGAGGGACCGGGTACGCCGCAAAGAGAGATGGTCGCCCACGACAGAATCCGGCTTACAGGCCTGCTACAGAAAAGCCCCGCTTAGCGGGGCTTTTCTATCATTCGTAACGAAGCGCGTCGGCGGTGCGAATTCGTGTTGCTGAACGGGCCGGAAGGCCCGTCGCGGCGACGACGAGGAGCACGGTTCCGATCGGAACCAAGGCGAGCGACCACCACGGCGCGAGGACGGCGTCCTCGGTCGTGCCGCTCGCGGCCTTGACCAGGGTGAGAAAGAGTCCGATGCCGAGCGGGATGGCAAGGAGCGACGCGACCACTGCGAGCGCCGCGTGGGCGCTGACGAGGGTGGAGGTGAGCTGCGTCGGTGTGAGTCCGATCGCCTTGAGCACGCCGTAGTCGCGGATGCGCTCGCGGACCGAGAGCAGGGTGACCGCGACGAGCGTGGTGGCGGTGATCAGCAGCAACGCCGCGTCGAGGGTGTAGATGAGCAGCGGCAGCTCATCGGGAACGTCGCTCACTTCGCCGGCGGGCCGCGCGGCGAGCGTGGCCTCGACCGAGAGCGCGACGACCACCACGGCTCCCGTCACTGCGATCGCGGCTGCGAGGAAGAACGCCCGGCGCCGCCGTGCGAGGAGGTCTTTGAGCCCGAGCCCCATCGTCAACGGCAGGAAGGCCGGCAAGAAGGATCCGGTGACGGCACGCGCCAGACGTGAGCTCGGTGGAGACAAGCTGCCGGCCCGTATTGCTTCGACGGCGGTGTAGCGGGTGCTCCGCCGGATGGACGTCAGCGTGCCGGCCAGGAGTACGGGAATGACGACACAGCTCGCGACGAGGATGTGCCAGGGGTTCGCCGAGATCGTCGGTGAGGCGATGAGCGTCTGGGCGCTGGGTGCGGCAAGGCGCGGTGCCAGCAGCATCCCGAGCGTGAAGCCGAGGGCCGCCGCGATGAGACCGAGGGCGGCGGACTCGAGGGCGAAGACGGCTCCGAGCTGGCGCGGGGTGAAGCCGGCTGCCTTCAACAGCCCGATTTCACGGTATTGAGCGCTGGCGCGGGCGCCGACGAGGATCCCGATCACGACGAAGGCGACGATCAGGAGCAGGAGGGTGTACGTCGTCACGATGAGCTCGATTGGCTGTGCGTCGGCCAGTGCGTTGCTGCGCTGGGCGTGCCAGGACTCGAAGGAGAGAGGGCCGGACCGCAGCGTGGTTGGCGACAAGCCTGCAGCCGCCCGCTCGATGAATGCTGCAGTCCCGGAGGGATTCGCCAGTCGCAACGCCTCGGTCCAGCGCCAGAGGGTGCGATCCGGCTCGATTCGCTCGAGCGTGGCGCGGGTGACCCAGGCAAGGCCTGGGTTGCGGCGAGGGTAGCGCGGCTGGCTGGGTACGACCGCCGTCCCGAGAACCGGAAGGTCGAACGAGCCGCGTCCGGTCGTGAGCTCCAGCATGGCGCCGACCTCGATGCCGCGTGCATCTGCGAGGCTTCGTTCGAGCACGACGCCCCCCTCGCGAAGCTGCGAGCCGGCCGTCAGCAGGGGCATGTTCACGGCTGTGCGACCACTCAGGCCGGCGAGCTCTGCTCGATCGGCACTTCGTGGCCCCAGGGTCGCCGTTACGAGAGGAACCGGCGCGCCGCGCTCCGTAACGCCCGGGAGGTTGGCGATTGCGCGCGCCTCGGCCTGTGAGGGCACGAGAGCGAGCACGTGTGCCCCGTTCGCAGCATCGAACGTCTGCTGCCAAGGATCGCGCCCGCTCGAGCGCACCTCGAGCGCCAGCACGATCGTCGCCGCCGCTGCTCCCCCGATCGCGATCGTGAGCGCGCTCGCAAGCAGACGCGAGCGGATGCCCGTAAACGCCAGTTTGAATAGCAGCGTCGTCATTCCGCGCTCCGCAGCTCGAGCAGAGGAGCGACCTGGCGAGCCGCAGCCAGCTCCGTCTCATCGGCAACCAGCCCATCGCGGAGCGTGATCACCCGGTCTGCCGCCGAAGCGACGCTCGCGTCGTGCGTGACGAGCAGGAGCGTCTGCCCGCGGCTCCGGGCCTTGCGAAAGAGCCCGAGCACGTCGCGAGCCGCTCCCGAGTCGAGGTTGCCGGTCGGCTCGTCGGCGAGCACGACGTCAGGTGTGTTCGCAAGCGCACGCGCCAGCGCGACCCGCTGCTGCTCCCCGCCGGACAGCTCCGCCGGAGCGGCTTTCTCCTTCCCGCGAATCCCCAGATCGCTCATCAGCTCATTCGCGGATCGCCGAGCCTCTCTGCGTCGACGGCCGACCAGGAGAAGTGGCAGCTCGACGTTCTCGACCGCAGTCAACGTCGGCACCAGGTTGAAGAACTGGAACACGAAGCCGACCTTGCGACGACGCAGCCGCGCGAGATCGGTCTCGCTCAACTCGTCGATCCGCTTGCCATCGAGCCAGACCTCACCCGCCGTCGGTCGATCGAGCCCGGCGAGCAGATTGAGCAGCGTCGACTTCCCGCATCCGCTCGGCCCCATGATCGCGACGAACTCGCCGCGCTCGACCGAGATGTCGACGCCGCGAAGACCCAACACCTTCGCGCCGCCTGTTTCGTACGTCTTCGCGAGATTCTTGGCCTCGAGTACCGGTGCCATCAGACCTCCTCCTGCAGCGCAAGTCGCTGCTCGATCAGTTCGAGCCACTCCAGGTCGGCCTTCACATGCAGGATCGCCCCCTCGACAAGGAGCTCGCCCGCGGGCGCTGTTCCATTGGCCTCGAGCAGCGCGTTGAGGTCGCGCAGCGACTGCAAGTACTCGCGCCGCTGCTCTTCGATCAGCTGCTTCGGCTCCGCCAACCGAGCCGAAGCAGCGATGACGAGCTTCATGAAGAACTCGTCCTTCAGCCGCCTGCCCGAGACGGGCAGGTCGATCCAGGCGGCGAGCGCAGCCCGGCCGGCATCCGTCAGTTCATACACGCGCTTGCCACGGCTGTCCCCTGGCACCGCCGTACCGACGACGAGGCCATCGCGCTCGAGCCGGGCAAGCGTCGAGTAGATCTGGCCGGCGTTCAGCGCCGGCAGCAAGTCGCCGAACTCATTCTCCAACGACTGTTTCAGCTCGTACCCATGAGCACGCTCGTCGCTGAGCAAGGCGAGGAAGAGCTCTCTCATAGATAGCGAGTATATATTCTCGCTATCTATCAGTCAAGGTCACCGTAGGCCAGGTGACGGCACCACTTCCTCGAGCCACGCCTGAACTGCATCACCTACCGCATCGAGATCCGTCCGCAGGCTGTGATCGCCGGGCACCACGGACACCGTGCGACCGGGCACCGCAGGTGGGATCCCGAACGGATCGCGCTCGCCCTGGACGACGAGCACCGGCACGGTGACGGCATCGAGCTCGGGAAGCCTGCTCGTGGGCGGTGCAGCTGCTGTTCGCCGCCGCGGAGGGACCAGAGGGAACGCGAGGCAGAGGACCGCCATTGCTCCGGTGGTCGCCGCGGTCCGGCACGCGACTCGGGCTCCGAGTGAGCGTCCGCCCACGATGACGGGCGTGTCCTGCAGGTCGTGCGCCACCAGGTGCTGGACGACCGAGACCCAGACCGCGTCGAGCTGACGTGCCGGCGCAGGCGAACGACGTCCCGCGACGCGATACGGCTGCTCGACGAGCGCCACGCTCACGCCCTCGGCGAGGGCGACTTCCGTCACGCGTACGAGATCGCCCGAGTCGACGCCTCCGGCCGCACCATGACCGAGGACGAGCGCCGCTCGCGGCTTGCGTGCGGGCCGGAGGTGTACATGCGCCAGACCGTGCGGGGTCTCGAGCTCGAGCACCGTCACGATCTTCGCACCACCGGCGCTACGATCGAAAACGTGGAGCGTGCAGCACAGGACCTGGGTGGCGCACCGAACGAGGCTCCGATCGACCGCAGCGAGCACGAGCTCGCGGACTGGGAGCTGCACATGGACGCGCTCGTGGGTGTTCTCGGCCGCGCGGGGGTGATGAACGTCGACGAGCTCCGGCGTGGCATCGAGAGCATGGATCCGGACGAGTACGACCGCGCGTCGTACTACGAGCGCTGGCTGTCCTCGGTCGAGACGATCCTGACCGAGAAGGGCGTGCTCAGGCCCGGTGAGCTCGATGCGAGGATCGTCGCGTGACGTTCGTCGCTGGCCAGTCCGTGCGGGTCGCGACCCGCGAGCACGAGGGCCATCACCGGACGCCGGGCTACCTCAAGGGCAAGCTGGGGACGATCGAGCGTGCGCACGCCTCGTTCACGAACCCGGAGACGCGCGCGTACGGCGACGACGGCCTGCCGATGCAGCAGCTCTACCTCGTGAGCTTCGCCCAGGAGGACGTGTGGCCCGACTATCGACCGCGGTCGAATGACCGCGTCCTGGCCGACCTCTACGACCACTGGCTCGAGCTCGCATGAACGATCACGATCACGATCACCGGCACGACGCGATCACGAACGGCGACGAGCCGGTCTCGGCCGCCCGAGCGCGGGCGCTCGAAGAGCTGCTGGTCGAAAAAGGCGTGCTCGACCGCGAGGAGATCCGGCGCCACATCGACTGGCTGGTCTCCCGGTCGCCGGCGGACGGTGCGCGCCTCGTCGCGCGCGCATGGCTCGACCCGGAGTTCAAGACCCGGCTGCTCGCCGATGCACATGAGGCTGCGCTCGAGCTCGGACTCGATCCCGGCCCCTCGCCGGTCGTCGTCGCGCTCGAGAACACCGGCGAGATCCATCACCTGGTCGTCTGCACACTCTGCTCCTGCTATCCGAGGGCGCTGCTCGGCCCGCCGCCGGACTGGTACAAGAGCCACCCGTATCGCTCGCGCGCGGTCTCCGATCCGCGCGGCGTGCTGCGGGAGTTCGGAGTCGAGCTCGACGAGGACGTGCAGGTTCGCGTCGTCGATTCGACCGCCGACATCCGCTACCTCGTCCTGCCCGCGCGGCCCGCCGGCACCGAGGGCATGGACGAGGACGAGCTCGCGGCCCTGGTCACGCGCGACTCCATGATCGGCGTCGCGCAGCCGATCGCGCCCAGCCGAGTCGGCAGCTAGACCGGTCGCAGCACGACCTCGATCGCCGTCCCACGGCCGGGCGCCGAGCGCAGGCTCATCTCGCCGTCGATCGCCTCTGCGCGGACCTTCATGTTCGCGAGACCCTGGCCCTCGTCCGAGCCGTCCGCGTCGAAGCCGACACCGTCGTCGTGCACGGCCACGATACGGCGTCCATTCCGCTGCAGGATGGACACCTCCACCCGGTGCGCGTTCGCGTGCCGCCGTGCATTGCCGAGCCCTTCCTGGACGATCCGGAAGACCTCGATCTGCTCGTCCGGCGCAAGTCGTACCTGCGGATCGACCTCGAGCTCGACGTCGAGCTCACCGTCCGCGGTCAACACGTCGACGTAGCGGCGCAGCGCGGAGTCGAAGGGCGCTGTCCCGCCGGCGGAGGAGAGCGCGAGAACTGCGAAGCGCGCCTCCTGCTGAGCGGCGATCGACGCGCGCTTCAGGCGCGGCAGCACCTCGTCGAGCGGCGCACCGGACTCGAGCATGCTCACCTGCGTGGTGATCGCGAAGAGGTACTGCGCCAAACCGTCGTGGATCTCGCGCGCGACGCGGGCGCGCTCGTCGGCGACCGCGCGCCCGAACTCGGCGTGCGCGATCGCCCGCCAGACCCCGACGAGCAGGATCCCGTAGGCGATGAAGCGCAGGAAGTCGCCCTGCAGGACGATCTCGCTCGAGACGACCGGGTTCAGGATCAGGTGGAAGTCGCCGAACAGCGCGAGGGTCGCGGCAAGGCACATCCAGCTGTCGAGATCCCGCCCGTAGGCGCGAAACCTGATCGCGAACCCGACGAGTGCCACGAGCCAAAGGCCCGCGAGGATTGCTCCGGCGGCGACGACCGAGGCGCCTTCGACGGAAGCTACCTCGGTAGCGGCGCTGGCATTCCAGGGCGGTGCCCCGAGTACCACGGCGACCGCGGCGAGGACGGCGGCTACGCCAACCCCGGCAAAGAGGAGCGCCCGCCGGCGATCTGCGAGCCGCCGGTTGGTGAACGGCGCGACGGCAATCAGCGCCGCGCCGAGGATCCGCGAACCGAGCAGCGACCAGGCGGCCTCAGCGTCGAGCGGCCCTCCTCCCAGGAGCGGGACGAGGCCAAATGCGGCGGTCCCGAGCGCAATGCTCCAGAAGCCCGCGCCGAGCAGGAGATCGAGCACCCGGCCCTCCACGACGAACCTGATGCTCGCGAGGACCGCGACGATGGTCGCGACGACCGCGACCGCCGTGTCGAATGCAAGCCGGGCCTCCGGGAGCTCGTACGTGGAGGTGAACGTGTCGCGCACCGCGAAGAGCGCCGTCGCAGATGCAAGCAGCCCGACGAGCAGCAATTCGCCGAACAGCCACGAGCGGTAGGTCTGACGACTGTTTTCCACTTCCCCTCTTGTCGGCAGCGCGCCTCGTGCCGATAAGAGGTGTATGTCCGAGCGCATCGTGATCGTCGACGACCATCCACTGACCCGTGACGCGCTCGCCGCGCTGCTCACGCAGCAGGGGTTCGACGTCGTCGGGGAGGCGGAGGACGGCCAGGAGGCGCTGGAGGTCGCGGGGACGGTTCAGCCCGACCTCGTCCTGCTCGACCTGACGATGCCTGGGATGGACGGCCTGACCGCGTTGCCGCAGATCCGTGAGCAGGCGCCGGACTGCGAGGTCGTCGTGCTGACGGCTTCGGACGCCGAGGAGAACCTCCTCGGCGCGATTCGGGCGGGCGCCGCGGGCTACCTCCTGAAGACCGAGCCTCCCGAGCAGATCGCAGCGTTCCTCCGCGGCGTTGCGCGTGGCGACGCCGCGCTCTCCGGCGGCGTGGCACGACGCCTACTCGACCGCGTGCGGGAGGGCGGGCGCTTCGACGGGATCCCCGACGAGATCACGAAGGTGCTCTCGGCGCGAGAGGTCGAGGTCCTCCTCCTGCTCGACGAGCACCTCGCGACCGACGAGATCGCGCAACGGCTCTTCATCTCCGAGCACACGGTGCGCTCGCACGTGAAGAGCCTCCTGAAGAAGCTCGGCGTGTCGTCTCGCCGCGAGGCGCTCGAACGCCTCGAGACAGCCCGCGCGGCCTAAGGAAGGACGGAGCCTGGCGACGCCAGGCTCTCCGTCAGGTGCCTGACTTCAGTCTGGCACCGCTCTTTCCGTCGGGCACGACTCGCCGCCTTGCACCGCTTCCGCAACTAACCGGCCTCGAACCCCTCGAGCGCCGCCTCCACGAGGGACGGCAAGGTCGCGCGGTTGTAGCCGCCCTCGAGGACGACCGCGACCCGCGGCGCGAGCGCCGCGCAGCGCCGCGAGAGCTCGCGGAAGCCGTCGGCCGTGACTTCCATCTGAGCGAGCGGGTCGTCCACGTGCGCGTCGAAGCCGGCGGAGACGAGCAGGAGATCCGGATCGAAGCGCTCGACCGCCGGCTCGACGAGCTCACCGAACGCGGCGACGTACTCGGCGTCGCCGGAACCGGCATGGAGCGGCACGTTCACCGTGTGCCCGTCACTCGTCCCCGGCCCGCCGGTACCGGGATAGAACGGCCACTGGTGCAGCGAGACGAACAGGACGGACGGATCGCCGCGGAAGATCGCCTCGGTGCCGTTCCCGTGATGCACGTCGTAGTCGACGATCGCGACGCGCGCCAGCCCGAGCTCCTCCTGCGCGTGTCGCGCCGCGACGGCGACGTTGCCGAAGATGCAGAACCCCATCGCCGCGCCGGCGAGGGCGTGGTGACCGGGTGGTCGGACGAGTGCGAAGCCACCGTCACGCACCGCCTCGATGCTGCACCCCGCAGCGAGGAGCGCCGCCTCCCACGTCGTCGAGTCCGCGTACGTATCCGGGTCCAGCCAACCCGCTTTCTCGATCGCTGCGACGTTCCCCACGTACTCGGCGGTGTGCACGCGCTCGATGGTCTCGCGCGTCGCTGCTCCGCCCTCGAGGAAGCCGGGAAACCGCTCGTGCAGCACGAGCAGCCGCTCCGGGCGCTCGTCGCAGACGGGATCGAGTGCCGGATGAAGCCGCGTGAAGTCCGGGTGGCTGATCAGGTCCACGAGGTCGCCTCGTCGAAGTTCCGGGCGAGTCCGTCGAGCCCGAGCTCGCGCGCGCGGGCGGCCGCGCCGCCCCAGTCCGGAACCTTGTCCGGTAGCGGTGGCAGCGGCGCAGTCCGGTCGAGCGTCGCGAGCTTCCTGAAGAGGCGGAGCGCGTCGGCCTCGGCCGCAAAACGGCCCTCCTCCAGCATCGCGTCGAGCGTCCCGTACTGGCCGAGGAGCTCGGCCGCGCGCTTCGGGCCGATACCGCGAGCGCCGGGGATGCGATCCGACGGGTCGCCTCGCAGCGCGATGAAGTCCACGACCTGTTCCGGATCGACGCCATAGCGCTCGCGCACCTCGGCGGGCCCGATCCGCGCTGGAGCCTCGCCGCGGACCGGCTGTAGGATCGTCGTCTCCTGGCTGGCGAGCTGGAACGCGTCCCGGTCCGACGTCGCGACGAGCGCACGCCCGCCGGCCGCCTCCTCGGCCGCGACGGAGGCTGCGAGGAAGTCGTCTGCCTCGTACCCGGGCGCCTTCGCGTAGGCGACCCCCCAGGAGGCGACGAGCTCGGGCAGGAGATCGAGCTGCTCGAGCAGCTCCGCGTCGAACTCGCGGCCGGATTGATACCCGTCGAACTCGACGTGCCTGTACGTCGGCACTGTGAGCGTGTCCCAGGCGACGACCATGGCACGCGGGCGCTCGCCGTTCCAGAGCCGAAGCACCATGTTCGAGAAGCCGATGAGCGCATTTGCCGGCCCTCCGTCCGCGCGCCGGAGCGTCTTCGGCAGCGCGTGGTACGCGCGATGCGCGAAGGAGTCGCCGTCCACCGCAAGGAGCGCCGCCTTCACGTGAGCGAGCGCTCCAACTCGAGCACGGCGTCGCGGAGCCGGTCGGTGGCTGCCGCGGCCGCCTCGTCCGGCGGCAGGGTCGAGAGGTCGTCAAGGTCGATCGGCGCACCGTATGCGACGCGGAGCGGGCCGAGCCGCGCGAGCCGGTCGGTGCCGGCGATGCCGGCCGGGACGAGCGGAACCTCCGCCTCGAGCGCGATCCGCGCAGCTCCCGAGCGCCACCGTGCTTCGCGCCGCTTGCGGAGGCCTTTCTGGCGTCGAGTGCCCTCCGGAAACATGACCACGACGTTGCCCCGGCGGCAGAGGTCGACGGCTGTCGCGATCGCCTCCTCGTCCTGCTCGCCCCGACGCACCGGGAACGCCCCGCCGGCATTCGCAATCGTCCCGAGAGGGAACCAAAACAGCTCCGACTTCGCCATGAAGCGGAGGAAGCGCCGTGGGAACAGGGGAAGCCCGAGCGGCCACGGGTCGAGGTTCGAGCAGTGGTTCGCCGCGAGTACGAAGCCGCCGGCATCCGGAAGGTTCCCCTGCCCCGTCGCACGTAGGCGGAAGACCGCCCTCACGACGGGCCAGCTGAGCACTGCGATGACGGAGTAGAGCCAGCTCGGGCGTGGCGGCGGCGACACGGGCGGCAGTATCGCCGGACACGGCTCGACCTGAGCGAAAGCAGGAATCGTTGGCAGGTTTCCCGGGTGCGCGAGCTAAGGTGTCGCGCCGTGGCCAGAAGCCTCGTCATCGTCGAGTCCCCCGCGAAAGCGCGGACGATCGCCGGTTATCTCGGAGGTGACTACGCGGTCGAGTCGAGCATCGGACACGTCCGCGACCTCCCAGACCGAGCATCGGACATCCCGAAGGAGGAGCGAAAGCGCTACGGATCGCTCGGCGTAGATATCGAAGGCGCCTTCGAGCCGTACTACGTGGTCGATCCCGACAAGAAGAAAGTCGTCGCCGATCTCCGCAAGCGCCTCGCCGGCGCCGACGAGCTGCTGCTCGCGACGGACGAGGATCGCGAGGGCGAGGCCATCGCCTGGCACCTCGTCGAGGTACTGAAGCCGAAGGTCCCGGTGCGCCGGATGGTCTTCCACGAGATCACCCGCGAAGCGATCGAGCGCGCACTCGAGGAGACGCGGCCGATCGACGAGCGCCTCGTGAACGCGCAGGAGACACGCCGGATTCTCGACCGTTTGTACGGCTACGAGGTGTCGCCGGTCCTCTGGAAGAAGGTGACCCGCGGGCTCTCAGCGGGACGCGTGCAATCCGTCGCGACGCGGCTCGTCGTGCAGAGGGAGCGGGAGCGGGTTGCGTTCGTCTCGTCCGAGTACTGGGACGTCGTCGCGACCCTCGACCCCGGCTCGTTCGAGGCACGGCTCGTAGGCGTGGACGGAAAGCGCGTCGCGCAGGGTCGGGACTTCGCCTCGGACGGAACCCTTCGAGACGACACGTTGGTCCAGCTGGACGAGGCGGAGGCTCGCGGCCTCGTCGAACGGCTCGCCGGCGTCCCGTTCGTCGTCCGGTCCGCAGAGGAGAAGCCGTACCGGCGGCGCCCCTCGGCGCCTTTCATGACATCCACGCTCCAGCAGGAGGCAAGCCGGAAGCTCCGCTTCTCGGCGCAGACCACGATGCGCCTCGCCCAGCGCTTGTACGAGGCCGGCCACATCACGTACATGCGCACCGACTCGACGACCCTCGCCGAGTCCGCACTCGAGGCCGCTCGTAGCCAGGCGCGAGAGCTGTTCGGCGACGACTTCGTCCCCGCGAAGCCACGTAGGTACGAGCGCAAGGTGAAGAACGCGCAGGAAGCGCACGAGGCCATCCGGCCCGCCGGCGACCGCTTCCGGACCCCCGACGAGCTGAAGAACGAGATCACGCGCGACGAGCTCGCGCTCTACGACCTCATCTGGCGCAGGACGCTCGCGTCGCAGATGGAGGACGCGACGGGCCGCACCCTCAGCCTGAGGATCGGCGCCAGAACCGCCGCCGAGGAAACGGAGTTCGGCGCCTCGGGGACGGTGATCACGTTCCGTGGCTTCCTCGCAGCGTACGAGGAAGGGCGCGACGAGCCGAGCGACGACGATGAGGAGCGCCGGCTGCCCGACGTCGCCGAGGGCGACGTCCTCGAGGCGCTCTCCGTCGAGCCGGACGGCCATGCGACGACGCCTCCGCCTCGGTACACGGAGGCGACTCTCGTGCGAGCGCTCGAGGAGCGCGGGATCGGCCGTCCCTCCACGTATGCCGCGATCCTCTCCACGATCATCGACCGCGGCTACGTCTTCAAGAAGGGCTCGGCGCTCGTGCCGACGTTCGTCGCCTTCGCGGTCGTGAACCTCCTCGAGGGCCACTTCGAGCAGCTCGTCGACTTCGACTTCACCGCCCGCATGGAGGACGACCTGGACGAGATCGCCGCCGGGCGCGAGGAGCGCGTGGCCTGGCTCCGGCGCTTCTACTTCGGCACCGGAGGCGACCCCGGGCTGCACCACCTCGTGACCGACCATCTGGACGAGATCGATGCGCGCGCGGTGAACTCGATCGCGATCCCGAGAACCGATGCGGTTGTCCGCGTCGGGCGCTATGGGCCGTACCTCGAGCGGGGCGACCAGCGGGTCAGCCTGGCCCCGGACATCGCGCCGGACGAGCTCACGGCCGAGAAGGCCGAGGAGCTCCTCGCACAGCCGGACGTCCGCCCGCTGGGTGTCGATCCGGAGACCGGGCACGACCTCGTCGTCCGCTCGGGCCGGTACGGGCCCTACGTGACGGAGTCGCTGCCGGAGGGCAGCGAGGAGAAGCCGCGCACCGCGTCGCTCCTCGCCTCCATGTCCCTCGAGTCAGTGACGCTCGACGATGCGCTCCGGCTGCTGTCCTTGCCACGGGTCGTCGGAGAGCTCGACGGGGAGGAAGTCACCGCCCAGAACGGCCGGTACGGCCCGTACGTGAAGAAGGGCTCCGAGTCGCGATCGCTGGAGACCGAGGAGCAGCTCTTCACCGTCACGCTCGACGAAGCACGAGCGCTCTTTGCCGAGCCTCCACGACGTCGCGGCAGGCGCGGCGCCCGCGGACCGCTCCAGGAGCTCGGTGAAGACCCGGCAACCGGGAAGAAGATCGTGCTCCGCGACGGCAGGTTCGGGCCGTACGTAACCGATGGCGAGACGAACGCGAGCCTGCGGAGGGGCGACACGGTGGAGGGCGTCACGATCGAGCGTGCAGCGGAGCTGCTTGCCGAAAAGCGTGCAAAGAGCGCGTAAGCAAGCGGTAAACGGGTGTTCAGCTCCGTCCGCCTGAAGCGCGATGATCTAACTTGCCCGATCCGCCGTACGTCATAGAACGTGAGGGCCAGCAGGCTTGCCGCGCCTGCTCTGAGACGTAAAGGCCTATCCCCCGAGAACACTGAACCGCCGGAGCTCGAGAAACGGAATAAACAGAGAGCGCATCGACGTTACGAGCCTTGGATTCCACGACTTTGTGAGTCCCTTAAGCCAGGGATGCTCCCTGGAAAGGGCAGGAAAGCCGTCGTAGACTCAGTACGTTTGTAACTTCCGCCGAAGTGAAACCCTGGAAAGGATCGAGTCAGGACTTGACGCAGAACCAGCTCATCGAATTGCTCGAGTCGGAGCATCTGAAGGCCCTCATCGAGCGCGCAGAGGAGCACGGTGGCCATCTCGAGGCCGCCGAGCTCGAGACCTTCGTCACCGAACACGACCTCGGAGAGGACGAGGCAGAGCTTCTCCAGCGCGAGCTCGAGGCGCACTCCATCGAGATCGTGCAGCCAGATACGGAGGCCGCGAAGGAGACCGCCGTGAAGTCGCGCTTCGAGGCCGAGACGGTCTCGGGTGCCGCTGACAGCCTCCAGCTCTTCCTCGCCGACGTCGGTCGCCACAAGCTCCTGACAGCCGCTGAAGAGGTCGCGCTCGCCAAGCGCATCGAGCGCGGCGACACGGTCGCCAAGCGCGTGATGATCGAGTCGAACCTCCGGCTCGTCGTGTCCATCGCGAAGGGCTACCGTGGGCTCGGCGTCCCGTTCCTCGATCTCATCCAGGAAGGCACTCTCGGTCTGAATCGCGCGGTCGAGAAGTTCGACTGGCGGCGCGGCTTCAAGTTCTCGACGTACGCGACCTGGTGGATCCGCCAGTCGGTCCAGCGTGCGGTGGCGAACCACGCGCGAACGATTCGCGTGCCCGTCCACGTGGTCGAGCGCCAGCAGAAGCTCTCCCGCGCCGCACGGCGGCTCGAGGTCGAGCTCGGGCGCGAGGCGACGAAGGAAGAGCTCGCCGAGGCGACAGGCCTTCCGATCCAGCACGTGGACGAGGCACTCGGTGCCGCGCACGCGTCGGTCTCGCTGAACCAGACGGTCGGCGCGGATGACGAGGGCGAGCTCGGCGATCTCTTCGCCGACCGCGAGGCCGCCGACCCGTTCGACGAGGCCGAGGAATCGCTCCGCCGGCAGAGCATCCGGCGCGCACTCGACGCGCTTCCCGAGCGCGAGCGACGGATTCTCGAGCTCCGCTTCGGGTTCGACGGGGAGCCGTGGACGCTCGAGGCGATCGGGCACGAGCTCGATCTGACCCGCGAGCGCGTCCGTCAGCTCGAAGGCCAGGCGCTCAAGCGCCTCGAAGCGCTCCGTGATCTGGCAGGCCTCGCGGCCTGACGGAGATCTGGCAGGCCTCGCGGCCTGACGCGACTTGGCGGGCCTCGCGGCCTGACGCGGGCCTCGCAGCTTGACGTTGTAACGCTCGGCGCCTGACTCCTCCGGGGTCAGGCCCCAGCTTCCTGGCGACGCCGCTCGGCTTCGGCGAGCGCGTCCTCGTCGTACAGATGGCACTCGACGGTGACGCCTCCTTCGGGGAGAGGGCGAGGCGCCACGGGTTCGTGCCACTCGACGTCCACGTGGCCGTCGTCGACGGTCATGCTCCTCACGCCCGTCCAGAACCGCTCGTCAGGGTCCGCCGTGCGAACGGTCTCGAGGAGCGAGAGCAGGTCCGACGCGGATCGACCCGAGCCCGCCGTCAAACGAGCTTTGATCGCAGGCGCATTGAGCCGGTCGAGGTCGCCGAGCGTCGCTCGCTCCGCCTCGAACTCCTCCTCAGCCTCGTGGGCCCACCGGGTCTCGAACAGGTCTCGCAGGTCGCGGGTCTCCCAGCCGCAGACCTCGAACGCGAGCGGGCAGCGTGGGTGGAACGAGCAGCCGAGAGGGGGCCGCGCCGCATCCGGGACCTCGCCACGGGGCAGGTCGCGAGGGACGCTCCGGAGCGGATCCGGTTCGGGTATCGCACGTAGCAGCGCCTGCGTGTAGGGGTGCTTCGGGCTCTCGTAGATCGCCTCGGCCGGGCCGATCTCGACGACGCGGCCGAGGTAGAGGATCGCGATGCGGTCGCAGAAGAACTTCGCGGTCGCGAGGTCGTGCGTGATGTAGAGGTACGTGAGATCGAAGTCGCGCTTGAGCTCGAGCATGAGCTCGAGGATCTTCGCCCTCACGCTCATGTCGAGCATCGAGACGGGCTCGTCGGCGACGAGGAGCACCGGGTTGAGGATGATCGCCCGCGCGATGACCGCACGCTGCTTCTGCCCACCCGACAGATCCGAGGGGTACTTGTCCATGAACTGCTCGGCGGGAGCGAGGCCAACCGTCTCGAGCGTCTCGAGAACTCGGAGTCGACGCTCCCGCGAGTTCCCGATGCCGTGTATCTGGAGCGGGTGCGTGATCGACTGCTCGATGGTCATCGCCGGGTTGAGGGACGCGTGTGGATCCTGGAAGACGACCTGTACTTCCCGCCGCAGCGCGCGGAGCTCACGCTCCGACATCCGCGTGACCTCACGTCCGTCGAACTCGATGCTGCCCTCGGTGGCCTGCACGAGTCCGAGGAGCGTCCGGCCGAGTGTCGTCTTGCCGCTCCCGGACTCGCCCACGAGGCCGAGGACCTCGCCCTTGCGAATGTCGAGCGAGACGTCGTCGACCGCCTTGACTGACCCGGCCTCCCGGCCGACGAGCCGCTCCGCGAAGCTTCCGCGGATCGAGTAGTAGGTCTTGAGACCCCGGATGGAGACGAGCACAGGCCCGTTCGTCGAATCAGGCTTCTTCTGCAACCGCGATCTCCTCGCGCTCGAGCTCCGACGTCCCGCCCGCGGGGATCCGTTCCTCGGGGCCGTGCAGCCAACAGAGCACCCTCTGGCCCCGGTCGAGCGTCTGTTCGATCGGGCTCTCCACCGCACAGACGACCATCGCGCTCGGACAGCGAGGATGGAAGCGGCACGCCGCCGGCGGGTCGATCAGGTCGGGCGGCGCGCCCGGGATCGAGTGGAGCTCGGTGGTGTCGAGAGAGATCGTCGAGCGCAGGAGCTCGCGCGTGTAGGGGTGCGCGGGATCCGAGAACACGTCCCGAGCATCGCCTTCCTCGGCGATCCTGCCCGCGTACATCACCGCCACGCGGTTGCAAGCCTCGGCGACGATCCCGAGGTTGTGCGTTATCAGGAGCAGGGCGGTCCCGAAGTTCTGGCGAAGGTCGGCGAGGATGCCCAGGATCTGCGCCTCCACGATCACGTCCAGGGCGGTCGTCGGCTCGTCCGCGACGAGGAGCTTGGGTCGGAGAACGAGCGCGAGCGCGATCATGATCCGCTGCCGCATTCCGCCCGAGAACTCGTGCGGATACTGGCGGAAGCGTGTCGGCGGGATGCCCATCCGCCCGAGCGTCTCGAGCGAGCGCTTGCGTACCTCCTCTTTGGTGAGGCTCGATTCGTGCTGCTCGAGCGTCTCGCGGAAGTGATCCTCGATGCGCATGAGCGGGTTCAGCCTCGTCATGGGCTCCTGGAAGATGAGGCCGAGGTCCGGCCCGCGCAGGCGCCGGAGCTCCTTCGGCGACATGCCCACGAGATTCCGGCCACCGTAGAGGACCTGCCCGTCGGAGACGGCTCCCTCGGGGAGCAGGCCGAGAATGCCCCGGCCGAGCGTCGACTTCCCGCATCCCGACTCGCCGACGAGGCCGAGCACCTCCCCTGCGTCGATGTCGAGCGAGACGCCGTCGACGGCGCGCACCGCCCCCCGACGGGTGCCGTAGTACACGCGCAGGTCGCGCACCGAGACGACTGGGTCGGAGGTCACGGTTGTTCCGCGCTCGTCGTCGTCGCCTCGAGATCCACTTTCACCCGCTGTCGCTTTCGGAGAACCGGGTTGATCGACTCGTTCAGCCCCTCGGCGAGCAAGGTGAGGCCGGTGACGAGGAGCACGATCGCAAGCCCCGGAAAGAGCGCAGTCCACCAGATGCCGGACGCGGCGTCCGAGACCGCGCGCTGGATGTCGTACCCCCACTCCGCGCCCTCCGACGGCTGGATCCCGTACCCGAGGAACCCGAGTGCGGCAAGCGTGAGGATGGCGTCGGCGGCGTTCAGTGTCGCGATCGGCGGGACGTTCTGGACGACGTTGAAGAAGACGTACTTGCGGATGATCGTGAACGGCTTCGCGCCGAGCGCGCGCGCCGCTTCCACGAAGGGCTCCTCGCGGATGCTGATCGTGTGGTTGCGGACCACGCGGAAGTAAAGCGGGACGTAGACGACGGTGATCGCGATCGCGGCCGTGAAGATCCCCTGACCGACGCGCTCGGCGAGCAGGAAGGCGATCACGATCGCCAGGAGGAGGAACGGGAAGACGAAGAGCGCGTCCATGATCAGCACGAGTACGCGGTCGAGCTTGCCGCCGAAGTACCCCGCAAGGAGACCGAGCGGGACGCCGATCGAGATCGAGAAGAAGAGCGAGATCAGCACCACCTTGAGCTCCGTCTGCGTGCCCCAGATGACCCTCGAGAGCACATCGGTCGACTGCACGTTCGTGCCCATGGGGTGTTCTCTCGATGGCGCCTCCAGTTGCGCGAACCGCCCCTCCTCGGGCGAACGGAACTGGTCGAAGTCGTACGGTGCGAGGACGGGCGCAAAGAGCGCGATCAGGATGAACGCGCCCGTGATCGCAGTCCCCATCCAGAGCATCCAACGGGTCATGCCCCGGGCCTCCGCGATCGGCGCGAGCGCCCTGCGCACGCCGACCAGGCGCCTGCCCCGAGGCGGGACGCGTTCCGCCTGTTCCGGGACCGCCATCAGTACCGGATCCTCGGATCGATGTACGCGTTGACGAAGTCGATGACGACGCTGACGGCCACCACGACCAGCGCGAACACGATCACGATGCCCTGAACCGCGACGTAGTCGCGATTCTCGAGGTACTCGATGAGCGTCGCCCCGATCCCGGGCCAGTTGAACGTCGTCTCGGTGAGGACGGCCCCGGAGAGGAGCAGCGCGACGGTGAGCCCGATGACCGTGATCACGGGGACGAGCGCGTTCTTGAACGCGTGGTGGTAGACGACGGAGCGTTCGTCGATCCCTCGCGCACGCGCGGCCTCGACGTAGTCGTCCTTCATCGTCCGGATGACGTTGACGCGGATGAGCCGGATGAAGACCCCGGCCGTCACCAGACCGAGCGTCACCGCCGGCAGGATCAGATGCTTGACGACGTCGACAAACGCATCCCAGTCGCGCTCGATGAGCGTGTCGATCGTGTAGATGTGCGTGTGCGTCTCGATCGTCGCCTGCGTGATCGGGCTCGCCCGGTCGGACGTCGGTAGCCACCCCAGGTACGAGCCGAAGAAGAGCTGGGCCATCAGGCCGAGGAAGAAGACCGGCATCGCGTAGATCACGATCCCGAAGATCCGCGAGCCGCCGTCGATCCACGTATCTCTGAAGCGACCCGCGAGCAGGCCGAAGGACACGCCGACGACGATCGCGATCAGCATCGCGAAGAAGGTCAGCTCGAGAGTGGCGGCGCCGTTGACGGTGATGATCTCGGTGATCTCGCGTCGGTCCGTGATCGTCGTCCCGAAGTCGAGGGTCACCACATCGCGCAGGTACTCCCAGTACTGGACGTAGATGGGCTCGTCGAAACCGAGCTCGGCCTTGATCCTGTCGACCTCCGCCCGCGGGACCCGACCTCCGAGGGAGACCGAGATCGGGTCTCCCGGCGCGACCCGCATGAGGAGGAACACGAGCGTGAGCAGGACGAACACCATCGGAATCACGAGCAAGAGACGCGTGATCGCGTACCGCCTGAGGGACGTCCCCGACCGAGCCATCGATCGAGACGCTAGCCGTTCACCGCGAGCTCAGCCAAAGAAGCCCCGAGGTAGAGGGGGCGGCCCGAGGGCCGCCCCCTCGCGTGTTCGGCTACGACTTCCTGAGCTGCCAGAACCTCATGATGAACGCTGCATCGATGGTTCCGGGGATGCCTGAGATGTTCCGCCGGGCGGGTGCGATCATGTCTCCCTGCCAGTACGGAATCGTCGAGGCGTCCCTGGCGGCGAGCAGCTGGATCTGGCGATAGAGACCGAATCGTGCATCCGTGTTTCTCGTCGCCAGCGCTGCCCTGATCAGGTTGTCCATCCTCTGGTTCTTGTAGCCCGTCGCCAGGAACGAGTCCGAGCGATAGAACGGAACGATGTAGTTCTCGACGTCCACGTAGTCCGGGAACCACCCGAGCTGGAACGCGTTGTACTGCCTCCCGAGAACGTCGCTGTACTGCGCCCACTCGGACGACTTGAGCGTGACCTGGAAGAGCCCGGAGCCGTCGAGTGAGCGCTTGATCTCCGCATACTCGTCCGCGGATCCGGTGCCGTACCGCGTGGGCGTGTACCAGATGTCCACCGCCAGCGGCGTCTGGACATTGGCCTGCTGGAGCACGCGCCGCGCCGCAGCGACGTTGGGCCTCCGCCCGTACACCGTCGCGAACGCATCGACGTGACCCGGCATGCCTGCCGGCGGCATCGAGAAGAGAGGCCGGACGTAGCCCCGATACACCCTCGAGGCGATCGCCTGGCGCGGCACGAGGTACGCGACGGCCCTGCGCACCGCGATGTTGTTGAACGGCGCGCGCGCCACGTTGAAGTTCAGGTACCGGATCGAGACGCCGACGCCCTGATGGACGCGGACATTCCGGTTCCGCTTGAGCGAGTCGAGCTCCGTGCCCGGCCACTGTGCGCTCTGGAATGCCATGTCGATCTCGCCTCGCTCGAGTGCGAGCTTCATCGTCGAAGACCTGGCGAACTGCCTCAGGATGACGCCCTCGTTCCTCGCGGGGCGGCCCCAGTAGTCGTCGAAGCGCTCGAAGACTGCCTGCTGGCCCGCCGTGTAGCGGGTGAGGCGATACGGGCCTGTCCCGATGTGCGGCTGGTCGTTTGCCTGCAGCCTGTTTGCGGGATAGGTGCTCGGAACGATGAAAGCCGCCCCCGTGCTCAGAATCTGCGGCCATGTCGCCTGCGGCGACTTGAGATTGAACGTGACGGCGAACCTGCCGTTCGTCCGCGTGCTCGCCAGGTTGCCGAGAAGCGACGCGATCCCGGACGGGTCGTTGATCCTGACGACGCGGTCGAACGAGTGCTTCACGTCGGCGGAGTCGAACGCGGAGCCGTCGTGGAACTCGACGCCTCTCCGGAGATTGCAGCGCCACCGTCTCAGGTTCCCGTTCACCGCAAGGCAGCCCGTGGCGAGCGACGGCTGAAGCTTCGCCCCGGTCTTGAAGTCGAGGAGGTGCTCGTAGATGTTGATGTCGGCGGTGAACGACGGGTAGTCGTAGTTGCCCGCTGGATCGATGTTCGTGATCGCATCCGTCGTCCCGTTGATGATGATGCCGGTCTGAGAGCTTCCGCTCAGGGCGGACTGGCCCGCTCCAGCGCCGAGCACAACGACGGCGAGTGCGACGAGGGAGGCCAGCGCGCCGATGCGCCAGCTAGCGCCTCCTCGATTCATAGGAACCCCTTTCTCGCTCGGTTGCCTGCGTCAGAATCGCCTCTACGAAACCGGATACGGCGCTCGGGGTCAAGTCGGATCGCCTGTCGACGTGCAGGCTGGGAGTCCCCCGTTTGAGCCATACGGCGGGTTTGCGCCCTAAAGGGGCACAGAAGCACCGCCGATACCTCCATCGTGGACGCCGCAGAGCGTAAGGAGATCCTCAACCGGTATCGCGACCACAGCCGCCGCTTCGAGGCGGCCGCGGCGCGTCGGAGCACACGCCGGCACGGCTCCGTGATCCCCTTCACACCGCAGATCCAGCGTGAGCTCGGACAGGATCCGACCGCACGCGAGATCGAGGTTCTCCAGCTCGTCGCCGATGGACTCGTCAACCGCGAGATCGGCGAACGTCTCTTCCTCTCGGAAGAAACGGTCAAATCACATGTGAGGCACCTGCTCGCGAAGCTTCAGGCGCGAAGTAGAGCCCACGCCGTAGCTGTTGGCTTCCGGCGTGGGCTCATTGCCTAACGCACGTCAGCATCCCAGCGTCTCCTTCTCCGTTCCCCCCGGGGCTGCACCCGAAAGAGGGATGTTTACCCCCGGCGGAGAACCCAGGATGAGACGGCGGCTACCAGCATCTTGGTGCCCCGGTGCATAGGCATGACTCCTCGATTGGGAACTGACGGCATGCGAATCGTATACCCCCTTCGGGGGATAGTTCAAGTGGCGCGTAGCCTGCTGAGCGACCAACAGCGACGAACCGTTCTCTACGTCGGCTTCCTGGTGAGCTCTGCGCTCGCCGTCGCTGTTTCGCTCGTCGCCGCCGGCTACGGTCTGGAGGCTCCCATCGCTGTCATCGCACTCGGTCTGGCCGCGGCTATCGCCGAACGAAGCAGCGTGTATGTCACCCGAGCAACTGAGCAGTCGATCTCAGCTGCTGCCCACGGTGTTCGCGGCGGTTGTGTTTGGTCCGCTTGCTGCAGCCGTGGTTGGCGGTGCTTCGATGCTTGGCGATCCAGAGCTCCTGTCCGTCGGCGACCGAGAGTCGTGCGCCAAGACTGAAGTGGGCGACGTATACGAGCACTCGGTTCATCGGTGGAGCTGTAATGGGACTCGCCGCTCAGGCCATGCTGGCAATCGTCCCATCGACGCTTGGTGGACTGATCGCCGCCACGCTAGTCGGCGCCCTCCTAGGCGAACTCCTAGAGGTCGCATTCTCAATACTCACGGGCGTCGTTCGCGGCCGTTCGATCGCGGAGACTGTTGCGCTACACAAGCCGCTGCTCGCTCATCTGATCTTCCTAGTAGCGCCCGTGTATGCACCCGTCGTCGCTCTGCTCGCCTTCGCATACATCGAATTTTCTCGCCTGGAGCCTCGCGCTCTTCCTGGTTCCCGCGATCGCTGCCCAGCGGCTGTACGGCCTCTACCAGGAACAACGCCGACTCGCGGACGACCTCTCGCTCGCGAACGACACCCTCGAGCGTGCGAACCTTCAATTCGCCGGTGCATTGATCGCCACGCTCGACGCGCGAGATCGATACACGGCGGGGCACTCGGCGGCGGTAGCGATCTATTCGCGCGACATCGCGAAGCGCATGGAACTGTCGCCCGAGACGCAAGATCTCGCGTATCTCTGTGGACTCGTGCACGACATTGGGAAGATCGGACTCTCGCCCCCGGGCTTCTCGAGAAACCCGGTGCACTGACACTTGATGAGCGGAGACAGATGCAGGGCCACTCCGCGATCGGGGAACGCATCCTGGCGCATGTAGACGAATACTCGGAAATAGCAACGATCGTCCGAAATCACCACGAACGCATCGATGGCCAGGGGTACCCAGATGGCCTCACCGATGAGGAGATTCCTCTCGTTTCGAGGATCATCGCTGTCGCCGATGCCTACAACGCGATGACGTCGGATCGACCGTACCGGGACGCGATGCCGAGCCGCGTTGCTCGCCTACGACTCGCTCAAGCAGTGGATAGCCAGTTTGATACTGCAGTGGTTGCTGCCTTCGAAGCGATCCTTGCTGGAGCGAATGAGGACTATCGATTGGCAACCCGCGACCTGACTTCAAGTCGTTCGGCTCAGCGCACCTATGACGATCCATCTCTCTGCAGAACTTCACGCGCCGCAGTCGCCTGATCTGACCTCGAAGCGCCGCATGCACTCGCTAAGGCCTCGCGCGAGATCGCGCTCCACATCTTGTCGAAGATGTGCTGCATGTGAGCCTTCACGGTCGCTTCAGCTGATGAACAGAAGTCTGCGCAATCTGTCCGTATCGAAGCCCCTGACAGAGAGTTCATATATCTCTCGCTCTCGTCGCGTTAGTCGCGCAGCTGGATCATCCGCCGACGTCCATTGGCTGTCCCACGTCACGCGCCAGATCATCGTCGCCGGCCCGCTTGACCAACTCGACGAATCGATCAGAGTCACACGTGGCCTTGCATTAGACCGCCAGCAGTTCCGGAGCTGCACGATAGGCAGCAACAAGCAGATCGACGGCGCCGGTGTGGAACGCCCACCGCTCAAGTTCCTTCACCCGGTCGACGAGATCTGTCGTCCGCTGTCCTAGACGGCGCGACGGTGGCATCAGCCGCCGGACACAGAACGGCAAGCTCGACCGCCGCACTTGTTGCTGCGATCTGAGCAATGACGGACTTGCCTCTGTAGTCCGACCAACGGATGCGAGAGCAAGCGCCCGTGACCCCAGAACCTCCCCGCGGATCGCTGGCATGTGCCGAGCGTAGATCCGGTACCGCCATGGCTAATGCGGACTCATGCTTTCCCTGCGCTGCGAGGATGCGTACTTCGACCGCGTATGCGAGTTGCTTCGCATAGTTATTCCCGTACTCACGTGTGCAAGTCCAGACGCTTCCTCTGAGATGCGGTACTGCCTCCCCAAACCTTCTCAAACCAGCTGACCCATCGCCTGCGATATCAGTGCATACGGCAGCGCAAAGTCGAGCCGGTTCCGCTTGAGGCGCACGCCGCGAGTCACCCGCCACTGCAAGCGCATCGTCACTATCTCGCCGATAGGGCTAGAGCGACTTGCGTAAGTACTCTGCGAAACCAGACTGAACCAGCGGGTCGCTCACCGCGGAGAGGAGCTCCACGGCGATATCGGCCTCGCCGAGATCCACGAGACCGAACCCATGCTGCATTTGACACATCAGCCTCTGCGTGGCAGCCCGCACTCGCTCGGCTACATCAGTCATGCGGACTTCGGCCGCCAACGAGGCGAGTGTCGCTGCTCCGCTTCGGCTTCTCCAGCTCGATCTCGCACATCAGTTGCCCCCAGGCCGCATCTCGCCGCTGCTCGCTACGTGCGTGCACGTCCTCCGCTCGGCTGAAGAGATTCAAGCCTCAGATTCGCGGGAGCCAGATGTGCGGCCCGGCCAGCAATCGACAGCGCGCGGAACTGCGGCTCTCTTCACGTTCGGCCGTCGCGGCGACCTCAGCAAACGTTTGCGCTTCCGCATGACGCCCGCGGCGGAGCGCTACTTCAGCGCGCGCAAGCGCAACGATCGGTCCGTCGATACGCGCTGCCACCGCGGCATCGCACCATCGTGAGATCGTCGGCAGGAGAGCGGCGTCGAGCAGGTCGTCGAGTGCGAGTGCAATGAGTGCCGGGATCTCCGTCGATGGCCCTCGGGTGGCGAGGACTTCGAATGCAGCGTCCCAATCACGCTTGGCCGTGTAGTACGCGTAGCAGGTGGCAGCAGGTGAGACATCCGAGTCATCGCTGACCTGCCCCGCCCGGTCAACGAGGAAGGAGCGGGCAAGCGGGTGGAGCTCGAGACGGGCGTCGCGCTCCTCGAGGATTCCAACTTCGAGCGCCGCGTTGCAGACCGTCTCGACACCGTCTGCCGGAAGCAAGGCCGCGGCGAGCTCCCGGTCGAGCACCGGTGCGACCGCGAGCGTGGCGAGGCCGGCTCGTACGTCCTCCCCGAGCGCCTCGAAAACCTCCTCTGCAAAGAACCGATAGAGCGCGTCCGGAACTTCGGTGTCACCATCGATTTCCGCGTCGGTGACGCTCGCGAGAGCGATGACCGCAGGCCAGCCGTTCGCGAGAGCCACCAAGCCCGACGCGGATGCTGCGCTCCGGCCGTCGAGCAGCTCCGCGGCCTCGAGCGTGTCCATGGCGAGGACGGTCTGGTTCAGCTCCAGGACATCGCCGTAGAGGATGCTGCGACCGTTGACCCAGCTCGGGCGTTGCCGGCTCGCCATCAGGAGTTGAATCGGGCTGAGAGCGACGAGCTGCTCGACGAACTGTTCCGCATCGCATGCACCGACGAGCTCCTGGTACTCGTCGAGGACGAGCCAATCCGTCGCTGCCCAGCCGGCGAGCTCCTCCCCGAGGATCTCCGCGAGCACGTCGACGTGCTCGCCCGGATTCGGAACCGCTCGAAGATGCTCGCGCAGCCGCTCGTCGCAGCCCGGAACGAGCTCGGCCGCAGCGCGGGCCATTCCGAGCGCGAGTGCGGCGACGTCCGTCGACGAGCTCCGCGCCCTGAACCACGCTCCGCGCCGGCCGTCGCGGGCCACCCACTGCTCGGCGAGCGTCGTCTTCCCGTATCCGGCCGGAGCGACGAGCATCCGTACGCGGTTCGGCGACTCGTGGAGCAGCGCGAAGAGCCTCGGGCGCTCGATGACACGACGCGGCCTGAGTGTGCGTGGTTTCCGTACGGGAGCCGAAGTCTCCATCTCGATGGGTTGCCGATCCGAGGGGCGCCGACCTTACCAGCCTCGATCACGAAGAAGCAGATGTCCGCGGCGGCCTGAGCCGCCGCGGACACCGTCAGCGAGGCCGCTGCGGACCGAGACTCCAGGTCTGCCCGACGGACAGCGGGTCCTCGCCGGTGAGCAGCCGGAAGGCGATCGGGATTTGGCGCCTGCGCGTCACACCGAGCTTCTGGCGGAGGACGTCACAGTGCGCCTTGGCGGTTCTGGGGGAGATCCCGAGCCGTGCTCCGACTTCGTCGTTCGAGCACCCGGCTGCAATCAGAGCGACGACCTCACGCTGACGCGCGGTTATCGCCGTCGCTTTCCTCTCCATGCCCAGCTGCATCATGGCCGCGACGCTATTCCCCCGTCCGAGGGACGACCATTCGTCACGGGGTGTATCTGCGGGTGTATTAATCGCCCCAATGGCGGAGAAGAGCGCGGGCGCGCCGAAACGCCCATCCGGGCTTGCCGTCGTACTCGCGTTCGGCGGCGCCCTCGCGGTCGCGGCCGCGCTCGTGCTCGTCGCGGTCGTGTTCAGGGACGGCTCGGACAACGGCGGCGAACCGACCCCGCCGTTGGCGCCGACGGTCGACTTCACCGGAATCCCGCAGGACGGCGCGATTCTCGGCGACCCGGCCGCGACCGTCAGGCTCATCGAGTACGCGGATCTCCAGTGTCCGGGCTGCCGGCAGTACGCGCTGACCGTTTTTCCTGGGATCGTCGACGACTACGTCCGTCCAGGCCGCGTGCAGGCCGAGTTCCGCGGCTATCCGTTCCTCGGCGAGGACTCGTTCAAGGCGCAGCGCTTCGTCAGCGCCGCAGGCCTCCAGGACAGGCTCTGGAACCTGCAGGAAGCGCTCTACCGCAATCAGGGCGCCGAGAACTCGGGGTGGGTCACCGACGACCTGATCCGTGAGCTCGCCACCGAGATCGACGGGCTCGACGTGGAGCAGCTGTTCGTGGACGCGGAGTCGGACGAGATCGGGCAGGCGGTCGACGACGGGGTCGCCCAGGCGGAGGCGGCGGGTGTCCCGGGAACCCCGACGTTCTTCATCCAGCTCGGCAACGAAGAGCCGTACATGCTCCAGTCCGGCCTGACCACCGAACAGTTCCGTGCGGCGCTCGACGACGCCCTCGGCAGTTGAGCGATCGCGTCCTGCGTCCCGCGGCAGCCGTCGTGGCGCTCGCGGGCATCGCCGTCGCCGGGTATCTCACGTGGGCGCACTACGGGGACGGCTCGGTCGTCTGCGTCGTCGGCGGAGGCTGCGAGGAAGTTCAGTCCTCCGAGTACGCGACCATCGTCGGCATCCCGGTGGCGCTCCTCGGGCTCGGCGCCTACGCGACCGTCCTCGCACTCATCGGCTGGGACTCACCCCCTGCCAGGCTCGCGGCCGCGGCGATCGCCCTCGTCGGCCTGCTCTTCAGCGCGTACCTCCTGATCGTGCAGCTCGTGGTGATCGATGCGGTCTGCGCCTGGTGCCTGGCGAACGACGTGCTGATCGCACCGGCGTTAGCGGTCCTGACCGGGCTCAGACTCCGGGCGTCGCCCTAGGTCATCGGAACCTGGCGGAGGACCTTCGGCGCGACGCGGTCGAGGATCTCCGACAGGCTATCGCCCGTGCAGGTGATGCCGTGGTTCCGAAGCCCGATCACGGCGTGCGACGGATCCGGCTCGAGCGCGACGAGATCCGCGACGGCGACGGCGAGCTCCTGCGTGCCGCACGGGTAGTTGACGTCCGTCGCGGCGATGCCCTCCATCCAGGCGTGGACGTGGAGGATGGCTCCGACGTCGGGGTGCGCCTGGTAGATCATCCAGTGCTCGATCGCGTCCACCGACACGCGCCGCGGCTCGATTCCCGGCGGAACGCTCAGGACGATCATGCCGCGCTCGTCGTCGAAGTCCTTGACCATGAGGATGTCGCGGCCGACGGACTCGAGCTGCGACTTGTCCACGCCGCTCGCACTCATCCAGAAGCGGGTCTCGTCCTTTCGCGCGGAGAGGTTGCCGTACGACAGGCCGCCGACGCTGTACAGGCGCATCACGTGGCGGAGGTCGCGCCCCGAGAGGTACTCCTCGACGGGGAACGGCGACGGCAGCAGATCCAGCTCGTCGAGGCGGCGGCCGGCCTCGCCGATGTCAGTCGTGACCTCGTCGCCGTCCCAGAGCTCCGGCTCGAGGTCGGGGATCCACTCGTTGTCGATCACCAGCCGCGAGGTCGCGAGCGGCTCGAGCCGCGCGTAGATCTCCTCGGGGTCGTCGGGCACGTGATACGTGCCGCGCTCCATCGTCGTGAACCACACTCCCTCACCCGGCACGCGGAGCAGGACGACGTTCGAGAGCGTCCTGACGAGCATGGGATAGCTCTCCTTGAGAGCGTCCTCTGGCGGGTCGGGGAGCTCGTAGAACGCAGCCGAGTAGGTGCCTCGCGATGCGCGCCGGAACGCCTTCGGGTCGGCGGCGTCGAACATGTTGAGCACGAAGTCGGCTTCGGCGATGTCCTCCACAGGCGTGAAGTCGTCGCGTTCGAACTGCTTCCCGACGTCGCGCACCCAGTCCTCGTGCTCGGGCGACGTCGCCGTGCCCCAGATCGCGTACCTGCGCACGGGCACGAGTCTATCTCCGAGCCAGGCCGCTATCGGAACAGGTCACGCTCGCGCGGCATGAGCAGATCGCTTCCGCGACCGTCTCCCGCGACAGGCACGCCCCGCACCATCGCGGCGGGAACGCCGTCGAGCTTGCCCATCACGAGCTCGGCCGCTCCCGCGATCTCGTCGGCGACGGCGATCTGGGTCGCGTGAAGCTCGTAGCCGTGCGCGTCGCGCCGGCCGCGCAGGTCTTGCAGCGCCTCCAGCCCGGCCACCCCGAGGGCGACGTCGGTCGTCCCCTGCCGCCAGGCGCGCCCGAACGAGTCGCTGACGATGACGGCGACGTCGAGCGCGCTTCGCTCGCTGATGGCCTCGCGCAGGCGAGCCGCCGATGCGTCCGGGTCGACCGGCAGCAGGACGACCGTGTCCGGCCCCTTTGCGTTCGACGCGTCGACGCCCGCCGACGCGCAGACGAAGCCGTGCCGGGTCTCGGCGATGATCAGCGGCGGCCGCGAGCGAACGACCTCACGCGCCTCGCGGAGGATGACTTCCACGCGGCGCGGATCCGCGTCGCCGGCAAGCTCCCGCGCCCGCTCGGAGGGCTCGATCTCGCGCAGGTCGACGACGCGGCCCTCGACCTTCGAGACCGCCTTCTGGGCGACGACGATCACGTCTAGCGGCCGGAGTCCGCCGACACGGCCAGCCGCCTCGACCAGCAGCGCCGCGAGATCGTCCCCGGCCTCGAGCTCCGGGATCCCCGGCAGCCCGAGAACCCGCACCTCGCTCGTCACGGAAGGCCGGTGATCTTCAGCCCGGCGTGCCCGCGATAGCGCTTGTTGAGGTTCACGATCACCGCTGTAAGGCCCTCGAGCGCGCGTGCGCTCTGCAATGGGCCGGCATCGCGAGCGCGTCCGGCCGTGATCCGCTCGGCAACATCGAGCGCGAGCGCCTTGGCGTCCGCATCGTCGCCGCAGACGAGGGCGTCCTCGTCCGGAGCCTCCTCCTTGCCGAGCGTCGACGCGGCGAGCGAGTGGAGCCCGGCCAGCACCGGCGCGTCGAGCTCCTGCTGGATGCGCTCTGCAAGCGAGGTCGCCTCTGCCGACGGGAGGACGCCCGCGGCTGTGAACTCGAGCTCCGAGGCGACGGAGAGCACGGGGGTCCCGCCGATCGCGGTCCGCAAGGCGCGCGCGGTCTCGAGTGCGGCGTCGGCATTCGTCGCAAGCACGACGAGGTCGACGTCGCGAACCGCATCCGCATTGGCGGCGCCTTCGACGCCGAGCTCTGCAGCCAGTGCTGACGCGCGCTCGGCGTCGCGCGAGCCGACCACGACCTCGACGCCCGCTTCGCGCAGCCGTGTCGCGAGCGCCTGCCCGAACGGCCCGGTGCCCCCGACGACCGCTACGCGCATGCCGCCCCGAGCGCGACCTCCGCGAGCCGACGGCTCGCGTCACGGTCGGTCATGAGCGTGTTCGTCACCAGGAGCTCCACAGGCGCCGCCGCTGGCGTGTCGGACTCGTCGATCACGAGCACGTCGATCACGCCCTCGTAGCAGGACGCGACATGACTCGGCGTGGTGCCTCCCGCCATGCGCGAGAGCATACGGTCGGCCGGTCCTTTGACCGCCTTGCCTCCGACGAGAGGGCTGACGGCCACGCAGCGCACGGCACGACCTTCGAGCGCCTCCCTGATCTCCCGCACCGCGAGGATCGGCCCGATCGACACGTAGGGATTGCTCGGTGCGATGAGGATCGCCTCGGCAGCCGAGAGCGAACTGAGGACACCGGGCGCGGCTTTCGCGTTCTCGATGCCCTCGAAGATCACGGCGTCCACCTCGTCTTCGTGGCGACGGGCGACGAACCACTCCTGGAACGGGAAGGTGCCGGCGGGGGTCGCGACGTGGGTCCGGAGGCGCTCGTCGGTCGCGGGGAGGATCCACGTGTGCAGCCCGGCCTTCGCAGCCAGCAGTGCCGTGACCTGTGAGAGCAATGCCCCGCGGTGCAGCGCCTTCGTCCGCACGAGGTGAAGTCCGAGATCGAGGTCGCCGAGCTTGAACCAGTCCTCGCCGCCCCAGCTCGAGACCGACTCGAGCGCCCGCCAGCTCTCGTCCGCCCGCCCCCAGCCGCGCTCGTCGTCCGCGAGCCCGGCGAGCGTGTAGAGGATCGAGTCGAGGTCGGGCGACACGTGGAGCCCGAGCACCTCGAGGTCGTCGCCAATGTTGCCGACGATCGTGAGCTCCCCTGGCTCGAGGACGTCCTGGAGGCCGCGCGCGAAGCGGGCGCCGCCGACGCCTCCCGACAGGAGGACCGTCCTCACGCAGGAACGGCCAGGAGCGCGCGCGTGCGAGGACCGACGAGCGGTGCGATGCGGTCGAGATCGTCGAGCGTGTCGACGTCTGCCTCGAGCTCCGCGATCGAGGCGGTGGCGAACGCGGCGTGGGCGCGGAACCGAGCCGCGCTGCCGGGGCCGTAGAGCGGGGCGAACACGCGAGGGTCGGGCAGGGAGAGCGCGTTCGTCGTACCGTCCGCCGCCTCGACAAGCGCGAGACCCGCGGCAGCGAGCTTCTCGATCGCCGCAGGCGTCGCAGCCGGCAGGTCGGCGTTCACGACGAGCGCGTGCCCGTCGACGGCGGCGAGTCCCGCCGCGACCGCTGCTCCGAGGCCTTCACCGGGGTCGGCAATCCAGTCCGCGCCGGGTGGAACCGCGATCGCGTCGTCACTGACGACGACCACCTTCCCGACCGGCAGCGCCGCTTCGACGACGTCCCCGAGCATCGCGAGCGCCGCGGCCGCGCGGATGGCAGGAGGCAGACGCCTCTTCGCATCACCTCGATACGGGACGACGACGGTCGGCACGGAAGAAGTCTAGGTCTGTCGGCGTCTTGGAACGTGGGAGGAGACTTCGTACCCTCTGCTACATGAGCCGCCGCTGTCCCACCTGCAACGAAACGAATGCAGAAGGCGCGCGCTTCTGCTCGTCGTGCGGCGCTCGGCTTACCGAGCCGGCCCCCGGCGCAGTCGGTGCCAGAAAGGTCGTGACCGTCGTGTTCGCGGACGTCGTCGAGTCCACGTCGCTCGTCGAGAGGCTCGAGCCCGAGACCGCGCGGCGCGTGCTCGACCGGTACTTCGACTGTATGCGCGAGGTTCTCGAGCGGCACGGTGGACGAGTCGAGAAGTTCATCGGCGACGCGGTCATGGCCGTGTTCGGCGTCCCAGTGCTCCATGAGGACGACGCGCGCCGTGCCGTTCGCGCTGCCGCCGAGATGCACGAGGCGCTCGTGCGCCTAAACGGAGAGCTCGAGAGGACTCTCGGTGTCTCGATCCAGATGCGGATCGGAGTCGCGACGGGCGAGGTCGTCACGGGAGACCCGTCGAGCGGGAAGGCGTTCGTGACCGGCGACGCAGTGAACGTCGCGGCGCGCTTGCAGGCTGCGGGCTCGCCCGGAGACGTGCTCATCGGAGCGTCGACGTACAGGCTCGTCCGGAACGTCGTATCGGCCGAGCCGCTCGGGCCGATGCAACTCAAGGGCAAGACCGAGGCTGTCGGCGTTCATCGACTCGTCGACCTCGCTGCCGTGCCGAGTCGACGGCCGGGCTCCGAGTTCGTGGGCCGCGCACGCGAGCTCGACCTTCTCTCAGGGCGGTTGATGGAGGTCTCACGCGACCGCGTATGCCGGCTCGTGACCGTGATCGGCGAGGCGGGCGTCGGGAAGTCCCGCCTCGTTCGGGAGTTCCTCGGCACGCGGACCGGCGGCGCCGCGGTCGCCGAGGGGCGCTGTCTCCCTTACGGCGAGGGCATCACGTACTGGCCGCTGAAGCAGGCGATCGGTCAGGCCGCCGAGCTTCGCGGAGACGAGACCGCAGAAGAGGCTCGAGCGCGCATCCGCGGACTACTCGATGACGCTCCCGACGCGGACCTCGTCACCGAGCGGATCGCGGAGACGATCGGCATCGCCGACGCGGTCCCCGAGCACAAGGGCGCGGTGTGGGCGGTGGGACGGCTCGTCGAGGAGGTCGCCCGCGCTCGACCGCTAATCGTCGTGCTCGACGACATCCAGTGGGCGGAGAGCACGCTTCCTCGACCTCGTCGAGCACATCGTCAACGGACTCGAGGACGACACCGCTGCTCGTGCTTTGCATGGCGCGGCCCGAGCTTCTCGAAGCTCGCCTCTCGTGGACGAGCCAGGACGATCGCTCGAGCCTCCTCTTCCTGCAGCCGCTCTCCGACGACGACTCGGGCCGGCTCATCGAGTCCCTGCTCGACGGAGGCTCGCTCGACGCAGTCGCCCGCGATCGGATCGTGGAGGCATCGGAGGGCCTGCCGCTCTTCGTCGAGGAGATGGTCGCGATGCTGATCGACGACGGTGCGCTTCGTCGCGACGATGGCCGCTGGGTCGCCGCAGACCTCTCGCGGATCGCAGCTCCGGCGACGATCCACGCACTGCTCGCGTCTCGTCTCGACCAGCTCAATCCCCGCGAGCGCGCCGTGCTCGAGCGTGGCTCGATCGAGGGCCAGGTGTTCCACCGCAGCGCCGTCGAATTCCTCGCGCCGGATGCGGAACGTCCCGGCGTCGAGGCGAGGTTATCCGAGCTCGTGCTGAAGGAACTGGTCGAGCCGGAGGGCGCGGAGTTCTCCGCCGACCATGCGTTCCGCTTCCATCACTTCTCCTGCGCGATGTCGCCTACGAGTCCATCCAGAAAGAGGAACGCGCGTCATTCACGAGCGCTTCGCGACGTGGCTCGACGACCAGGCGGGCGAGCGGGCGAGCGAGTACGACGAGATCGCCGGCTATCACCTGGAGCAGGCCGCACGCTATCAGATCGAGCTCCGACCCGGGCGGGGCACCCGAGGGCGAGTCGCCGTGCGCGCAGGCGGAACCGCCTCGCCAGCGCCGGGCTCAGGGCGCACGCGCGCGGGGACTGGCCAGCTGCCGTGAGCCTCCTCTCCCGGTCGCGAAGGCGCTCCTCCCCGCGGCGACGAGGCGCGACCACGCTCGACGCCAAGCTCGCGGACGCACGCATCGAAATCGCGCCGGCACGCCATCGCTCCTAGGTCACTGCGCTGTTTCTGGAGCTGGCGGACCTGGCCACCGCTGGACCGTCAAGGATCGCGTGGACGAAATCCTGCTTACGATGCGCCTCTGTGCGGGAAGGAGCGCGGCGGCGGGGCGACGACCGCGTACTTTGATCCGAACGCTGGTCGATCACGATCGGCGGCGGGCTCATCCGATCGGTGGGTGGGGCGACGGGCTAGGAGGCCGACAGCATCCGAGCCGCTAGGCGGCGTGCGGCGACACGCCGTCCTGCGCGCCCGGCGCCGACGTCGCCCAGTCGTCCAGATCGAACCAGTGCGAGTCCTTGAGCGCCTCGGCGATCTCGGGATCCGTGTGCCCACGGTTGTAGACGTGGTGAGCGAGGTCGCAGCAGATCTCGACCTCCGTCAGCGAAACGTGTGACACGCGCGAGAGCACGTCGGCCGGGAGCTGTGCCTCGGCAACGGTGTAGTGCTTGAACTGGAGGTCGGGATCGACCTCCATCAGGCTGGGCCAGTCGGGACAGGTTCGTGCGCTCATCTCGAAATCGTCTTCTCCTCGATCGTCCAAGTCCCTTCAAAGCGGACGACGCCGCGTTCGTCGTCCCCCGGATAGACGATGAAGACGAGCGCGTCGTCGAGCCAGTGGTACAGGTGCTCGCCGCTCTCGTCGGTCAGGCCGAGGCGCAGGTGGAAGCGTCCGTCGGCGAGCGGGAGCGACCCGAGCTCGTAGCGCACGACCTGGTCGCCCGCGTGCGCCGTCCATCCGATCTCGCGCAGGTCGACGGCTTCCCCTGCGACGAGGGTGCCTGCGTCGTCGCGCAGCTCGAGCTGGAGCCGCGGTGGGGGGACGCCGTCAGGCGCGTCGATGCCGACCCGCACCGCGAACGGCTCGCCCGAGAGGAACTGGAGCCGGTCCTCGCCCTCGCTCCCGAGCAGCGCCGCCGAGGCGATGGTCGCCTCGCCCGATCCCCACTCGCGCAGTCCGACGCCGCGCTCGGCCGGATCGATCTCGTCCGCGAGCGCGCGCCGGTAGCGCGCGACCGCTTCGCGCGTCGGGCCGTCGAAGGCGACGCGGCCGTGCTCGAGGAACACCGAGCGCTCGCACAGCCGCTCGACCGAGGCGGCGTCGTGGGAGACGAACACGATCGTCCCGCCCTCCTGCTTGAAGGCGAAGATGCGTCCGAAGCACTTGCGTTGGAAGGCCTCGTCGCCCGACCGCGAAGACCTCGTCGAGCAGGAGCACGTCCGCGTCGAGGAAGGCGGCGATCGCGAAGCCGAGGCGCATCGTCATCCCGGACGAGTACGTGCGCACAGGCCGGTCGATCGCGTGCTCGAGCTCGGCGAACGCGACGATCTCGTCGAAGCGCGAGCGGATCTCGGCCCGACGGAGCCCCTGGATCGCACCGTTGAGGAACACGTTCTCGCGCCCGGTGAAGTCGGGGTGGAACCCCGCGCCGAGCTCGAGGAGCGAGCCGATGCGCCCTTCGGCGCTCACCTGCCCGGTCGTCGGCTTGATGATTCCCGCGATCACACGCAGGAGCGTCGTCTTGCCCGAGCCGTTACGGCCGATGAGCCCGACCGCCTCGCCGCGCGCGACGTCGAGCGAGACGTCGTGGAGCGCCCAGATGTCCTCGGCGCCGGTGCGGCCGCGCTGGACGAAGAGGTCCTTCAGCGTTCGCGTCTCGCGAGCATGGACGCGAAAGCGCCGCGCGACGCCTTCTACCCTGATCTCACCAGGCGCCATCGCGAGGTCTAGATTAGCCCCCGAAATGGAGCGAGTCGGGGAGCATCCCGTACCGGCAGGCCCACTCGCCGTCCGCTGGCTCGCCTACGAGCTCGGCGAGGCGCGCGCCGGAACCGCGGTTCCGGCGCGCGTGCGGCTCGCGAACGCGGGCACTGCGCCGTGGCAGTCTCGCGGTCGCGAAGGCGTACAGCTCTCGTACCACTGGCTCGACCCGCTCGGGAACCCGATCGTGTGGGACGGTGTCCGAGCGGCTCTGCCGGGCGTCGTGCAACCCGGCGAGGAGATCGAGCTCGAGGCGAGCGTGCTGTCGCCGCGGCCGCCAGGCGGCTACCGGCTCGCGTTCGACCTCGTGGAGGAGCATCGGTTCTGGTTCCAGGAGCTGGGCTCGACCCCTCTCGACCTTCCGGTCGAGGTGCGGCCGAGAATCGACGCCAGGCGCCTCCGAGTCGTCGTCCAGGGCGGCGAGCATCCGGACACCGAAGCGGCGCTGTCGATGCAGGAGGAGTCTCTCGTGCGCGAGGACGCCGTCGCCACGGCGTACCTGATCGCGGGAGCCGAGCCCGCTCCTGACTGGTCGCGCCTCCTCCTCGACGCACACGCGGAGGGATTCGCGGCGGTCGGCGGAGCCGTCGAGGTCGAGGGTGGCATGCGGGCGCGGCGCGCACGCACTCAACTCGCCCCGTGGGCGCCGGGTGGCGGACGCAACCCGCGCTTCGACCGCCCGCTCATCTTCCCGTCGCTGCTCGAAGGCCTCGAGCCGGAGAGCTACGAGGGCCTGCCCTCCTATGCGGGGCCGGATGCGCTCTTCGAAGGTCGCGCCGTCGTCAGACTTCGACGGCGATCCGGTCGTCCGAGCGGCTGAACACGAACGCCCCGACCACGAGCGCGACGAGCGCCGCGACGACCGTGTACACGGTGTCGGCGACCGGCGGCGCGTCGCCGTAGAAGAGCGGCGCGCGGATCGCCTCGATCGGCGGCGTCAGGAAGTTCACCCAGTGGACGAAGAACTCCAGCGCCGGGTACGAGTCGGCACCGGGGAGCTGATCGAGGCCATAGAGGACCGGCGTGAGGAAGAACCAGGGCAGGAGCAGCGCCGTCAGCAGATGCTCGACGTCGCGATAGAGCGCGTTGAGCGACGCGACCGCGAGCGAGAAGCCGCCGACGATGAGGACGAAGAGCGCGCTGAGCGGGATCGCGAGCCAGACCATGCCGCGGCTGTCCGGAAGGAGCGCGATGCAGAGCGCCATCACGACCGCGAGCATCACGACAAGGGCGACGAGCTGCGTGCCCACGACGGCGAGCGGCACCAGTTGACGGGGGAAGCGCACCTTGCGAATGAGGTTCGCGTTCTCGACGAGGCTTCTCGACGACGCCTGCGCCGAGGTCGCGAAGAACACCCACGCGGGAAGCCCGCAAAGCAGGAAGAGCCAGTAGCGGTCGACGTCCGCGACGGTCGCCTTCCAGAGCAGCGAGAAGACGACGACGTAAACGGCCATGAGAAGGAGCGGATGCGCGAGGGTCCAGACGAGCCCGAGCGCCGAGCCCTTGTACTTCGCGCGCAGATCGCGGCGGAAGAGGCTCGAGAAGAGCTCGCGATAGCGGATTACATCGGCATAGACCGACACCGCACGATTGTAGGGGCCGGACAGGTCCGGCCGATGTCCCGATTCCTGGGCGAGGCATGCCTCGCCCCTACGACCTCCCCCTTCCGAATCGACCGATGATCGGCAGGAGGCTCGACTACCCTTTCCAGGCTGTGAATGCGGTCGTCACGATCGCGGCGCTCCCCGTCACGTTCGCCGTTCTCTGGGCTCTCCTCCGCTCCCCGCTCGGCTCCCGCCTCGTCGCGGTGCCCTCCGGCGAGAGATGGCACGAGCGCCCGACGCCGATGTTCGGGGGCGTCGGCATCTTCGCCGGCTTCGTCGCCGCGGTCCTGCTCGCTCTCGTAGTCGGCGCCCTCGAGTGGAGCGGCGAGCTCGGAGGGATCCTGGCCGGGATCTCGATCCTCTTCGCCGTCGGCCTCGTCGACGACCTGCGTCATCTGAGCCCGATCGCGAAGCTCGCTGCTCAGATCGCCGCCGCCGTGATCGTGCTCGCAAGCGGACTCGAGGTGGAGATCGTCGGAAACGACGTCCTCGCGTGGGCGATCGGGATCGTCTGGCTCGTCGGGATCACCAACGCCTTCAATCTGCTCGACAACATGGACGGGCTCGCGGCGACGCTGGCCGCGATCGCGTGCGGCTACTTCGCGATCGACGCGGCGACGGAGCACGAGAACGACACCGTGCTCGTGCTCGCCCTCGCGCTGGGGCTCGCGTGCGTCGCGTTCCTGCCCTTCAACCTGCGGCCCGGCCGCGCGGCGGCGGTGTTCATGGGTGACTCGGGGAGCATGGTGCTCGGGTTCGGGCTCGCATCGCTCGCGCTCGCGTCGAGCTGGACCGTCGCCGGGACGACCTTCGCGACCGTCCTGCTGCCGCTCCTCGTGCTCGCGATCCCGATCCTCGACACGACGCTCGTGACGCTCGTGCGCCTTGCGCAGCGCAGGCCCGTGACCCAGGGCGGGAAGGACCACACCTCGCACCGGCTCGTCTACTACGGGCTGTCCGAGTCGAAGGCGGTCCTCCTGCTCGCAGTGGTCGCGACCACCCTCGGGGCGACGGCGCTCGCCTACAACGTGCTCGACAACGCGCGGCTTACCGCGATCGGCGTCCTCGTGACGTTCGTCCTGCTCGTCCAGTTCGGAAGCTTCCTGAGCGACCTCGAGGAGCGCTCGCGCCAGGAGGAGAGCATTGGCGCCGAGGCGCCGCCCGAGCCACCGCTCTGGCGCGCCCTCGTCTTCGAGCCGCGCCGCCTCGTCGAGGTCGTCGTCGACTTCGTCCTCATCTGCGGCTCCTTCCTGGCCTCCTATTTGCTCGTCATCGGCGGGTCGGGAACCGAGTTCGAGCGCTCCGTCTTCCTCTCCGCGCTTCCGATCCTGCTCGCGACGCGCTACTCGTTCTTCGTCGGCCTCGGCGTGTACCGGCGCGTGTGGCGCTACGCGACCGCGCGTGACGTCGTCCCGATCGCAGTCGCCTGCGTCACGTCCGCTGTCGTCGCGTACGTGATCCTCATCTCGTTGCGCGACATCGGCAGCTTCCCGATCGAGGTGTTCGTCGTGGACGCGCTGCTCGCCACCGTGCTCGTCGGTGCCTCCAGGCTGACGCTGCGCTTGCTGCCCGAGTTGCGCGCGGCGAGGCGCCACGGCCGCCGCGTGCTCATCGTCGGCGCCGGTCGGGCGGGGCGAGGCCTAGCGCGGGAGCTGCACGACACGCACGAGGCCCGCGTCGTCGGCTTCCTCGACGACAACCCGCGCGTGCGGCGGCGGCGCATCCGCGGCGTCACGGTCGTGGGGGCGCTCGACGAGGCGGCTCGGGCAATCGTCGGGTCGAGGGCGGACGAGGTGCTCGTGACGATCCCCGATGCCGCGCCCGAGCGGCTCCAGCTCGTCGTCCGGGCCGCCTCCGAGGCCGGGGTACCCTGTCGCATCGTGAAGCGACGGACCGAGTTCACCGCGCCCGAGCCGGCGGAGGCCGTGCTTCCGTGAACGTCGCTCACCTGCAGTTCGCTCCCGTGGGGGAAACCATGTTTCCCCCACGTGCCCCCTTCTTCGTGAAAGCGCGGGGCACCTCCCGGTTCCCCGCACCCCTCCACGTTCACGGGCCGGTAACCGGCCCGTGAACCGCCCGGCCCCGGGCGGGCTCGCCCGCCTGTCGAGCGCGCTCCCGCTCCTCATCGTCTACTTCGCGCTCGCCGCGCTCTACGCGTGGCAAGCGTCGCGCCGGCCCGTACCGACGATCTTCACGGACGAGCTCGAGCTCACACAGCTGTCGCGCTCGATCTCCGAGACCGGCGAGGCGGCGCGCCGCGGAGAGCCGTACGGGATTCCGACGCTCGTCGCGTACTTCCTCGCCCCGATCTGGTGGCTCGGCACCACGACGGCCGCGTATGCGACCGGAAAGCTCCTGCTCGTGCTCGCGATGACCGCGACGATCTTCCCGGCCTACGGGCTCGCGCGCCTCGTCGTCCCGCCCTGGTACGCCCTCGCCGCCGCGGGTGGCGCGACCGCCGTGCCAGCGCTCGCGTACTCGCCGATCTTCGTCGAGGAACCGCTCGCATATCCGCTGTCCACCCTCGCGCTCTGGCTCATCGCGCGGTCGCTCGTGGCGCCTGCGTGGCCCGCCCTTCTCTTCGCCGCTCTCGCCTCCGGCGCCGCGACGTTCGCCAGGACACAGCTCGTGATCCTCTTCGTCGTGCTCGGTCTCAGCCTGCTCTATCTCGCCTGGGACTCGGAGCGCGGTCGCAGCTGGCGTGCGACGTGGAGCCGGTGGGACTGGATCGGCGCCGGAGTGCTCACCATCGGCATCGCCTTCTTCTTCTCGGCCGGGATCGGCCACGCCTCCCTCAGCTGGCGCAATACGACCGGCTTCTACAAGGAACGGATCCTCGAGCACGCAACGTGGTCGCTCGGCGCGCTTGCCATCGGAATCGGGATTCTCCCGCTGCTGATCGGCGTGTCGGCGCTCGCGCGCCCGAAGGACGAGCCCCGCGATCCGAAGACCCGGGCGTTCATCACCACGAGCGTCGCCGCGCTGGCCGTGTTCACCTGGTACGCGGCGATCAAGGGCGCGTACCTGTCGACGTCGTTCTCGACGCTCGTCGTCGAGCGGAACGTCATCTACCTCTGCCCGATCCTCTTCGCAGCCACCGCGCTTGCCTTCGCACGCGGCGTCGGCCGAACCTGGGCGGTCGTCGCCACTGCGGTGCTCACCGTCTGCCTCGTTCTCGTGACGCCGCTTCGACTCGACATCTTTCCGTACTACGAGGCGCACGGGCTCTCGATCGGGCACTTCTTCAACCGGGAGCTTCATTGGTCGGAGACGACGATCGAGATCACGTTCGTCCTCGTCTGTGTTCTCGCGCTGGGAGTCGCCGTTGCTCTCCGGCGACTCGACCGCGGCTCGACGGCGTTTCGCGCGGTCGCGGGAGTCTCCGCCGCGGCGGTGCTCGTGTGGGGCCTGACGGGAGAGGTGTACGCCGCCTCGGGCGAGCGCGACCTCTCGGAGCAGGTCAATCGGTTCACGCCGCAGCCGCTGGACTGGGTGGAAAAGGCAACGGGCGGCGGCTCAGTCGTCGTCATCGGCCAAGCGATCCAGGACCCGACCGGGATCCAGGTGACCGAGTTCTTCAACCCGTCCGTCCGCAAGGTCTGGAGCCTCGACGGGACCGCGCTGAGCGTGGGCTCGCCGATTCTCACGCCAGATCTCCAGGCGGCCGACGGCACGCTGACGCCGAACCCCGAGACGAACTACGCGCTCGCCGTCAACGGCGTCGAGCTTCAGGCACCCGAGGTGGAGCGCCGGGGCACGACCATCCTCTATCGCCTCGACGGCAAGCCGGTGAAGCTCGCCGCCGCGGTCACGGGACGCGAGTCGGACGGCTGGCTCATCGGCAGGAACGGAGAGACGGTGGCGCGGGGCTCGTACACGCGCTACGACGTGTCCCGCGACGGATCCGGCTTCGCGATCGTGAAGCTCTCGCGGCTCGGGTGGTGTCCGTCACCCCCGCAGAAGACGCGCGCGACGGTGCGCATCGGGCCCGTGGGCATCGGTGCGGATCACCAACCTGCGCTTGCCTCCGTCACCAACCAGAAGACGGTCACGCTGAACGACTGCACCACGGAGGGAATCGCCCTCGGCGCCCCGAACCGTCCGTGGCGCGTCGAGGTGGCGATCTCGCCCACCGTCGTCCCGAACGAGGTCGACCCGACGAACAGCGAGCGACGTCAGCTCGGCGCCACGATGTCCGTGGACCTGGCGGCCATCAACCCCGGCTAGCCGCCACCAGATATGTGAAGCGAACGCGGAGCGCGAGCCGCGCGAGCGGGCCGGTCCGTTCCGCCGCCTTCGCAAGCGAAGCGACCGGGCGCGGCAGCGCGACGGTCTGAGGCACGAAGAACGGGCGGAGGGCGACGCGCTCCAGCCCGGCTGCCCGTAACTCGGCGACGACCTCTTCCACGCGGTACTGCCTGGGGTTCAGGTCGAACACGAGCTTCTTCTCCGTATAGCTCGCCGCGTGCCGGAAGAAGGCGGCGCGGTCGCGGGCGTAGTAGATCGCCCGGAAGACCGTCGTGGCGGCGACCGGCGCCGGCGGCGTGTACTCGTTGAGGTCGCCCAGCTCGATCTGGGCCCTGCCGCCCAGCCGGCGGACCGCCTCCGCCACCATCTCGCCGGTCACGTCGACGCCTCGATAGCGGAGACCGCGCTCGAGGAGCAGCTCGCCGAGCCCGCCGTCTCCGCACGCGAGGTCGAGCACTTCGTCGTCCGGCTCGAGCCGCGGGCCGAACGAGACGATCAGGTCGGCGCGGTGGGCGAGGTACGCCACGGCATCCGCGTACTGGCGCTCGCTCCACTCCTCCGCCTGGCGGACGTACTGGTCCTCCTTGCTCACAGGGCCAGCAGGCGCTCCGGGTGCTTGCGCACGAACCGCGCCATGCCGCGCAGGTGCCAGAGCGTGTGGCGCGAGATGAAGCTGCGGTCGATGACGGCCGCGTAGTCGTGAACGACCACTGCACCGGGCACGTACCACCGCTCCCAGCCCGCCTGCATCGCCCGGTAGCAGAGGTCGATGTCCTCGCAGTAGTGGCGGAAGCCCGCGTCCCAGCCGTCGATCTCCTCCAGCATCGTGCGCCGCATGAGGAGGAACGCCCCGAGGAGCCAGTCCGCCTGGACGGGCTCGACCGGGCGCTCGTCGAGGAGGTAATGGTCGCGCTGCTCGTAGGTCCCGCGGAAACGACGCAGCGGGGTGCGGCGGACGACCGTCCCGCGGACGGTCGGGAAGCGGCGCCGGGTCGGCTGCCAGGTGCCGTCGGGCCAGCGCGTCTGGGGCCCGGCAATGCCGCAGCGAGGATGCGCGTCCGCGAACCCGACGAGCGCGGCGACCGCACCCGCCTCGGGAACAGCATCGGGATTCGCGACGAGCACGTACTCCCCGGAAGTCGCCGCGATCCCGGCGTTCACGTTCGCGGAGAACGTCAGCGGGCGCGGATTCTCGAGGAGCCTGACGCCTGCCGGCGCCTCCTCGGTCGACCCCGGAATATTCGCGATCACGAGCGTCTCGTCGACCTGCGCCACGAGCTCCGGCAGCAACCGCTCGAGCTCTGCGGCGTGGCCGTGCGACACGACGACGGCGGAGACCTTCACAGCCCGAGGACCTCGCGATAGACGTCGAGTGTCTTCTCCGCCGTCGCCTCCCACGTGAACCCGCGTGCGCGCTCGAGCCCCGCCCACACGAGCTGATCGCGCTTTGCAAGGGCATGCCGGACGCCCTCGGCGAGGTGCTCTTCGTCGACGAACACGGCGGCATCGCCCGCCACCTCCTGGAGCGCCGGCTCTCGGGTAACGACGACGGGAGTCCCGGACGCCATCGCCTCGAGCACCGGCAGGCCGAAGCCCTCGAAGCGCGAGGGCTGAACGAGGCAGGCCGCATTGCGGTAGAGCTCGGCGAGCCTCTCGGTCTCGACGTACCCCAGGAGACGGGCGCCGCCGCGCCGGAGCTCGTCCGCAAGTGCCGGGTCCTTCTCGGGGCCGGCGACGACGAGCGGGAGCCCAACGGCATTCGCCGCTTCGAGCGCGGCGAGCTGGTTCTTGCGTCCCTGGATCGCCCCCACGGCGAGCACGAAGTCGCGTGTGCCCTCGCCCGGCGTGAAGACCGGATCGACGCCGTTCGGCGTCACGACGACCCGTTGCGGCGCGATGCCGTAGAGCTCGACGAGGTCCCGCTTCGTCCGCTCGGAGACCGTGAGCACGCGCGCCGCCTTCTTGACGGCGCGCGGAACGACGGTGCGGAAGATCCGGCCGTCCCTGCGGTTCATCAGCTCCGGGTCGCGCGCGAAGGAGAGGTCGTGGACGGTGACGACGCACGGGCACGGCGAACGCAGCGGCAGCGCGTACTGCGTGTGGCAGAGATCAGCGCTCAGCCTGCGCAGCGTCTTGGGCAGCCCCAGCGCCATGCGGAGCTCCTGCGAGCGCGCGGGAAGCTCGACCGCCTCGATCCCGTCCGGAACGAGCTCCGGCCGCCTCGTCACGGCGGCGAGTCGGAGCTCGGACTCGTCGGCGATCTGAACGAGCTCCCGGAGGAGGTTCCGCACGTACGTCTCGTCGCCCGTGCGCTGCCGGCCGAGGACGTCCGCGTCCACGACCACGAGCTTCGTCACAAGAGCTCCTTCCAAAGCGCCTCGACCTCGTCCGCCGCCCTCGTCCAGGTGAACGTGCGAGCACGCTCGAGGCCGAGCGGGACGAGCTCGTCGCGTCTCGACTCCGCTTCGGCGACGGCGGCTGCGACGGCCGAGGCGTCGAGCGGGTCCGCGAGCACGGCCGCGCCGCCCGCAACCTCCTCCATCGCCGTTCCCCGCGACGTCACGACCGGCGTCGCGCACGCCATCGCCTCGAGGACCGGCAGGCCGAATCCCTCGTACAGCGAGGGGTAGAGGACGCAGCGCGCGCCGCGATAGAGCGCCGCAAGCTCGGCGTCGGGGACCTCGCCGACCCATCCGGGCACGTCGACGCCGCCCCAGCCACGAGCGCCGACCACCCTGAGCTCGACGTCCGCCAGCCTCGCCGCCTCCACGGCGCGGGCGAGGTTCTTGCGGGGCTCGAGCGTCGCCACGGCGAGCACGTAGTCTCCCTCGGCGGCCGGCCCGTCCTGCGTGAACACGCTGTCCACGCCGTTCGGCACGACCCGAATCCGTTCGGCCGGCACGTCGACGAGCGCGGCGACCTCGTCCTTCGTGAACCCGGAGACGGCGACCACGGCGTCCGCCGCCTTCAGCGTGCGGCGCAGCCCCGTCTGCCCGTACAGGCGGTGCCAGCGCGGGAACGCGTCCGGGTAGCGCAGGATCGCGAGGTCGTGCACGGTGAGGACGACGGGCGCGCGAAGACCGGACGGCCCGCGGAACGTCGTGCAGTGGAGAAGGTCGAGACCGCGTCCGTCGCGGCGCAGGCCGATGGGGTACCAGACCGCGTCGCGCACGACGCTCGCCACGCGCCCTGGCCCGCCGAACGACAGGAGCTCGAGCTCGATGCCGTCCCGGCCGCGGAGCGCCCCGACCAGACCCCGGACGTGACGTGCGGTGCCCGCTCTCGTCTGGACGAGCGGCGAGACGTCGACGCCGGCTCTCACGAGGCCACTCCGAGCCGATGGACGACCTCGCGGATGGCCGCGCGCGGCTCCTCGTACTCGAGCAGCTCCAGGGCCTCCTCCGCCGAGCACCAGCGATAGCCGACGTGCTCCTCGTCGAGCGTCGGCTCCCAGTCAGCGGAGGCTCCGGCGGCGAACGGGTGAATCGCGATCTCCGTGACCTCCGGCGCGAAACGGGCTCGGACGTCCGGCGGCTCCTCGTCGAGCCGGTACGCGTACTCGCGCCCGAGGTGCTCCGGAGCCGCGTCGAGCCCGGTTTCCTCGCGCAGCTCCCTCGCTGCGGCGGCTCTCGCACTCTCTCCCCACTCGAGTGCGCCCGCGACGACGTGCCAGTAGCCGTGCCGGTCGGGTGCGCGCTCGAGGACGAGGAACTCGCGGCCTGCCGGCCCGGGGCGATGGACGACGACGAGCGCCTCTTCGGGCCGCCTCACCTCGCCTACCTCACCTTCGGCTCGGTCGCCTGCTCGAACGCGTGCAGGAAGACCTCCCCGGTCGCTCGCCACGTGAAGCCGCGAGCATGGGCGAGCCCCAGCGTGACGAGCTCGTCGCGCCGTGTGATCGCGTCCTCGATCGCCGCCGCGATCGCCGCCGGGTCGTCCGGATCGGCGCGCACCGCCGCCTCGCCGCTCGCCTCGTCGAGCGAAGGATGCGACGACGCGACGACAGGGCACGCACAGGCCATCGCCTCGAGGATCGGGATCCCGAAGCCCTCGAAGCGCGAGGGATAGACCGCGACCGCCGCGCCCCGATACAGGCGGGCAAGCTCGTCGTCGGAGACGAACCCGAGACGCCTCACGCGCGGTTGCTCGAGCAGCGGTTGCTCGCCCCAGCCCTCGGCGCCGACCACGGCGAGCACATGCTCGCCACCGAGCAGCTGGTGCGCCTCGAGGAGCGTCTCGAGGTTCTTGCGCGGCTCGAGCGTTGCGACCGTGAGGACGTAGGGCGCGCCGAGCTCGGCCGCGTCCCCATCCCGGCCGAAGGGCGGCCGGACCCCGGGGTGGGCGACGTGGATCCGATCGCCCGGAACCTCGAGCGTCCGTTCCACGTCCTGCCCGGTGTAGGCGGAGTTCACGAACACGAGATCGCAGGTTCGGGCGGTGTTCTCGAACTTCCGCGAGTGCATGGAGACCGTCCTCGCGGTGCACCACTCGGGGTGGTGGAGCGGGACGAGGTCGTGGATCGTCGTCGCGCGCACGCCGGCTGCCTGGGGCGGATACATCCAGTCCGTGAAGTGCAGCACGTCGAAGCGGCCGAGGAGCCGCTCCGCGGGAGGACGGCCCGCGCGGCTCCAGAGCGTGCGGACCGCATGGCTTGCCGGGAGGCGCCAGGTTCGGAGCTCGACGTCGACCCCTGCGAGCGCTTCGCGGATCCGCTCGGGCCCGCGCAGGCTCGTGGGCGCGAAGGCAATGATTTCGTGCCCTCCTCCGGCGGCCTCGACGAGGCCCGAGAGCGACCCGCGGATGTAGTTGCCGATGCCGAGCGGCGGATGGCTCAGCGGAGACACATCGAACGCAATCCTCACGTCCGCCCTCTACCGGCGTTCGGTGTAGACGAAGCGGTTGAAGTGCGCGCCGAGCTTGCGGTCATCCGAGCTCTCGCCGCCCGTGATCTCCGCGGGCACCGCTGTCGGAGTCACGGTGAAGTCCACGCGACAGTCTCCCGTCGCCGGGTCGGGCTCGAGCCGCATCTGCATGCTGCGGCGAGTCCCGGGCCGCAGGCGACGCGTCGCCACGACCTTCCCGCCCGACCGCGCAACCACGGTCTGCGGCTCGAGGAACAGGCTCCCGTCGCTCGAGAGCGCTACCGCGAGGCTTCCGGGATTGCACCGACGACGGATGTACGTGACATCCCTCCCGGACCACGTGTCGTTCGGGAACAACCCGTCGATGCGGACCGCGGAGACGAGCGGCCGGTCGACGCGCCAGAGCGTGATCCCCCAGCCCTTGTCGCGCGCGACGGGCTCGCCGTCGGGCTCGAACGACGAATCGGCGACCACGTACTCGTCGTTCACGGGCGACCCGTCCGGAAGCGTGACCGCTCCCGTGTCCGGATCGACGGCGATGGGAGTCTCCGGAAGCCCGCCCGCGGTCGGCTTGTCCACGTAGTAGACGGGGCCGACGGAGCGGCTGAAGAACTCGTTCTGGTTCACCGTGAGCCGATCGGTGCGCCCCGTCCAGATGAACGCGGTCTCCGCCCCGGACGGAAGCGCGCGGTCGATCCAGTCCTTCTCCGGCACGCGAATCCCCTGGAAGAGCGCGCCGGCGGAGAACCGCTCGAACCCGTGCGTCCCCCACCAGATCGGCTTGAACGCGACGGCCCAGAGAGCGAGCACGGCAAGCGGGAGCACGAGCGCGTACCGGCTCGGCACGAAGACGAAGAGCGCAGCGAGCCCCAGCGAGAGCACCGCCGCTGCGACGGTGATCCAGTCCGAGCCGATGTGGTCCTGAAGCGACCAGAACGGCAGCAGCATGAGCGTGTCCGTGATCGCCGAGGTCGTGAGGAAGCGGTCGAAGGGGATGAGGAGGACGACGAAGGCCGAGGCGGCCGCCGCCACAGGGGCGAGGATGCGGGGGCGCACGGCGCCCCGCTCGATCCAGGCGAGCAGCGCGATGACGAGCAGCGGCGCGACGTAGAAGAGGTTGCGCTCCTCGATCCGGTCGGAGAACGCGGACGCGAAGGCGGCGACGACCGGGACCTGCGTGACGATGATCGCAACCGTCGCGGCGAGATACGCCTGGAGCGGGGGATCGAGCGAGCGTGCGCGCGCGACGAGCACGATGGTCGCCGCGAGCGGGACGACCAGCACATAGAGCGCGAGCTCGGCCACATGCCAGACGAGGTAGTCGAGCACCTCGCCGAGCGAGTAGCTCGCGTCCCCGACCACCTCGTACGCGCCGAGGAGGTCGTCGAGCGAGCGGCCCGTCGCGAAAAATCCGACCGCGCCGAGCACGACCAGCGCTGCGAAGACGCCGTAGAGACTGCGGTAGCGCGTGACCGCATCACGAGCCCCGCGCTTCTCGAAGATCGCGAGCACGAGCGGCGCGAGCAGGATCGCCGCGACGAGCGCGAGCGCCTGCACACGTGTCGCGAACGCCAGCCCGAGGAGCACGACGAGCAGCGCCACCCGCCACCCACTCGGCCGCTCGAGCACGAGGACGAGAGCGAGCGCGACGAGCAGGAAGAGCGGGTAGAACAGGTTCTCCGTCATGACCGTCCCCGTGTAGGCGAGAGACGGGAGCGCGACGGCAAGGAGGGCGGCGAGAAGGGAGTACCCGTCCCCGACGACCCGGCGGGCGAGGAAGAACGCCGGGACGGCCGCGAGCGACATGAGCAGCGCGTTCGCGGCCTTCACTGCCTCGTAGGCGTCAGGAAGACTCTCGAAGAGCGCGTACAGCGGGCTCAGTGCGAGCGGGTAGAGGATGCTGTAGCCCGGGTCCGGCTCACCTCGCAGCAGCGGCTCGCCGGCGTCGGCGATACCTCGCGCGACCTCCGCCCAGATGATCTCGTCGACCATGATGAAGGGCGCGACGATCCCGCGGCCGATCGTCGCTCTGAAGATGGCTGAGCCGGCGACGATCGCGAGGAGCAAGAGCCAGACGGGGATCCGCCAGACGCGATTACCCAAGCTCGACCTCGGCGAGACGCCGTGCGATCTCCCCCGCCTCGGCTGCTTCCGGAGAGATACCGACGTCCGCCGCGGCCTCGCCCACCTCCCGCAGCACGGCGTCACCGACCGCGCGTCCACCGACCGCTTCCTCGAGCGCCGCCGCATACAGGTCGGCCACGCGGTCGAGGTCGTGCTCCCGCCGCGCCAGCGTCGCGGCGGCCTGACCCATCGTCGAGCGGACATCGTCTCGCGCAAGTAGAAGCTCGAGGGCGGCTTCCATCGTCTCGACCTCGTGGGCGTCCACCGGAACCTTCACGGCGGCGTCGCCGGGCAGCTCCGAGAACCAGCCGACGTCGCTGACGATGAGCGGCTTGCCGAGCGAGAGCGAGCGGATGACGCTGCCCGACGTCTCGCCCATTGTCGGATGCCTGAGGTTGACGCAGACGTCGACGCCGGCCATGAGCGCCCAGAGCCGCCGCTCGTCCACCCAGTCGATGCGCACCAGCCCCTCGTCCGCGAGCCCGAGGCGCTGGAGTCGCCGGTCGAGGTCGAAACCCGGGGACGTCGGACCGACGAGGAGGAGCGTGGCCCCCCGGTTCCGCCGGCGCACGCCCGCGAATGCGCGCAGGAGCTCAGGGATCCGCTTGCTCGAGTTGACGACACCGAAGCACCCGACGGTGGGCCCGGCTGACACGAGCTCCGGATCGACCGCTGGAACCGGCCAGGCGGGGTGCGGGACGACCCAGACCGGCCCCTCGAAGCCGGCAGCGAGCGCGAGCGCACGCACCGTGCGCGAATGGACGACGAGCCCGGTCGCATGCTGGAGCACGAAGCCTGCGAGCGGGAACTCTTCGGGCCGCGATTCCCACAAGGGCGGGATCCGCTTGTCGAGCACACCGTGGCCGAGCAGGCGGCCGACGACGCCGTGCTCGCGCTCCATCGCGTCGAGATAGCCGTGCCCGTCGCGCCGCCCGACCGTCATCCCGGCCACGAGGTGGTGCAGCACGTAGTCGTGCAGGACGACGACTCCGGGTTGCCTGCGGAGCGCGTCCACGATCCACGCGTGCGAGTCGGGATTGTTGCCGACGTGGTAGAGGGCGACGTCGGTGCCGCGCGCGGCGCGCTTGCGGCCGCGACGCACGACATCGACGTCGAGCTTGCGGCGCAGGGCGGGGAGCAAGAGTGCGCTGTAGTCGGCAACGCCCGTCCGCTCGGGCGGCATCGGGCTGAAGTACGCAACCCTCACGCCAGCAACCTGTCGAGCGCGCGATCCCAGGTCACCTCGGCAGCGAGCGCCCTCCCGGCCCGGCCGTAGGTCGCTGCCTCGTCGCGGTGGTCGCGCAGCCAACCGGTCGCGCGCGCGACGTCCGCCGCGTCGGGAGCAACGACGAGACCGGTGCGGCCGTCGGCGACGATCTCGAGCGGCCCGCCTGCGTCCGTCGTCGTCAGGACCGGCTTCTCCGAGAGGAACGCCTCGAACGGCACCATCCCGAAGTCCTCGTCCAGCGGCGCGTAGAAGACGGCGAGGCAGCGCCCGTACAGATCCGCGAGCTCGTCCTCGCTCACCCGGCCGGCAAAGCGCGCGCGACCGTCCAGGCCGCGGTCCCGCGCCAGCTCCTCGAGGCGCTTCCGGTCCGGTCCGTCTCCCGCGATGACGACCTCGAGCGAGGGGTCGAGGGCCGCAGCTTCGAGCAGCAGGTCGATCCGCTTCGCGCGATCGAGCCGGTTGACCGAGAGCACGAAGTCGCCATAGCCCTCGCACCGGTACGCGAGCTCCTGGGGCGGGTGCGGGAGCACCTCGGACGCGAGCCCCGTCGAGCGCTCGAGCCGGTCGGCGACGTTCCTCGACGTGGCGAAGAGGCGCGTTGCCTCCCCGAGCGCGAGGCGATCGAGACTCTGGATCTTCCTCCGGAGCGCCCGGTCCTCCGCCGACTCGCCGAACTGGCCCAGCTCGGTGCGGTCGAGCTCGTACGCCTGCCGGAACTGATGCACGAGCCAGACCCGCTTGTTCCGGTGGCGCACGAGATACGAGGGGAACTTCGTCGCGACCACGAGGTCGATCCGCTTCCCGTCCGCTTCCTCGAGGTCGAGCAGCCGCCACATGAACGCCTGCGTGAGCACACGCGCGCCGGGATACCACTTGAAGGGCACCGAGACGAGGTCGGCCTCGTGCCCGCGGGAACGAAGCTCGTCGACGAGCCGGTCGGTGAAGATCTCCGCCCCGCCCCTCGCGAACGGCACCTGGGGCCGGACGACTGCGACTCTCATCGCCGCTCGGCTCGAAGCGCCTCGACCTCGGCCTCGAGGCGGTCCACCTGGAGCTGGAGATCGTCGATGATCCGGAGGGCGGCCGCGTTGAACGACCGCTGGTCGTACGCGAGCGGCTCCACGTACCAGCGCATGAGCTTCCGGAGGACGGCCTTCACCGGCGTGCCGAGCCCGCCGCGCACCCCCGCGCGAAGCCGCAGGGAGCGATCCGCGGAGACCGGCCAGAGACGCTCGGCCTCCGCACGGGCGGCGCGGCGCTCCTCGTCGGAGCCGTCGGCCCCGACGGTCGACCCGGGATCCGACCCGGATCGGCGAACCTCTTCGCGAAGGCGCTCGATCAGCTCGTCGACGTCGATGGAACCTTCCAGAGAATTCCCTGCAGATTCGCCATTTTTGGCTCCGGCAGAGGGCATCGCGGCATTCTAGCCGGGCGACAGGACCGGCCCAGTGCTGGGCAGAGCGCCGGAGTAGGATCGCCCGGTGCGCGTCGGGATCTCCCTGCTCACGCTCGTTCGAGGAGACCAGGGCGGCGCGGAGACGTACGCGCGCGAGCTCCTGCGGTCGCTGGGCTCGGCGGGGACGCTCGGGTACACGGTGTTCTCGGTGGCTCGCGCAGGCGACGGCGACGGCGAGCACGAGCCGGTCGCACTGCGGACACCGTCGTCGTTCGCGAGCCGGGGTCGGGCCCGGATTCCCATCGTCGCGCTCGCCGCGCGCACATCGCGCTCCGTGCGCCATGCGGTTCGCGGGCTCGACGCGGTCCACTACCCGCTGACCGTGCCGGTGCCGAAGGCGGGAGACACCCCGAGCATCGTCACGCTGCACGACCTCCAGCACCACGACCTGCCGGCGCTCTTCTCGCGCTCACAGCGCGCCTTTCGCTCGCGCGCCTACGACCGGGCGGCGGAGCGGTCGGCGGCGACGATCGTCCCGAGCGAGTTCGTCCGGGAGCGCGCGATCGAGCTGCTCGACGTCGACCCGCGGCACGTCCACGTCGTGCCGCACGGGGTCGACCACGGGCTCTTCGCGCCGGGCAGCGAGGCGCGCGAGTCCTTCCTCCTCTATCCAGCGCGCCCCTGGCGGCACAAGAACCACCCGCGCCTGTTCCAGGCCCTCGTCGACCTGCGGCGCGAGCTGCCCGACCTGCGACTCGTTCTCACCGGCGGCGGGCTCGAGCGCCTGAGACCTCTTCCGGACGGCGTCGAGCCGCTCGGCCTCGTCACGCGTGAAGAGCTCGCGTCGCTCTATCGCCGGGCAGCGTGCCTCGTCTTCCCGAGCCTGCACGAGGGCTTCGGGCTGCCGGTTCTCGAGGCCATGGCGTCCGGGTGCCCGGTCGCGGCCTCCACGGCGGGAGCGCTGCCCGGAGTCTGCGGCGACGCGGCGGTGCTGTTCGACCCCGAGGACGTGCGCGCGATGGAGAACGGCATCCGCGAGGCGCTGGCACGGGCCGACGAGCTGCGTGCCGCCGGTCTCGCGCGGGCGGAGTTCACGTGGGAGGAGAGCGCCGCGGCCCACGAGGACGTCTTCAGACGGGTTGCCTAGGATCGTTCGCGCATGAAGCTGTCCCTCATGGTCCCGACGTTCTCGAGCGCAGCGACGATCGAGCGGACGCTCCGGAGCGTCACAGCCCAGGAGCACCGGCCGCTCGAGATCGTCGTCTACGACGAGGCGAGCCACGATGCGACGAGGTCGATCGTGGAGTCGGTGTTGTCCGATGCAGATTCTGCGATCGAGTCGCGTCTGCTCACCTCGGAAGAGAACTCCGGCGCTCCACGGGCGTGGCGTGTCGCGCTGCACGAGATCACGGGCGACTGGTGCTGCTTCGTCTGGGCGGACGACGTCCTGAAACCGGAGTTCGCGACGCGGATGGCCGAGGGCATCGGGAGAGCCGTCGCCGACGGCCGGAAGCTCGTCGCCTGCAGCGCCGAGGTCGAGACAAGCGGCTCGACGCTGCCGTACTACGCCACGGACAAGGGTCTCGCGAGCGCGACCGAGTACTCGGAGGGCATCTTCCTCCGCCGCTTTCCCTTGACGCAGATCTGCGCGAGCTACGAGACGACTGCGGCGCGCGGGGTGTTCGACCGGCACATCGAGATCGACAACCCGCGCGGTTTCGACTACGAGCGCCATCCGTACGGAAACGACGTCGGGTACCTGTCCGAGCTGGCGCTGGCGGGAGGTGGCGTCGAGCTTCTCGGGGAGCGCCTCGTGACCCTCGTCGACTCCGAGACGAGCATGACGAGGCGGGGTGGGCGCGAGCACATGTGGCAGATGCGGTGGCAGTACACGTACGCGTTCCTGCGAGTGTGGCGCACGTGGCGAGAGCAGGGCGTTCCGGACAGCGATCGTCTGGTCGCCATGGCAGAGCGGCGGCTAGCCTTGTGCTCGCTCATGCTCGGCGGTCAAGGAGTGCGCGCGCGGCCTGGGAACTACGCCCTGGCGCTAAGGGGGTATCTCGAGTTCCGCCGACTCGACTACCAGATCACGTACACGACGCTGGAAACGCATCGCCGGGCAGTGGGCCGAACGGGCTCGGCGCTCGACCGTCCGACCCACTCGCTGACATAGCGTCCGCTGAAACGATGAAGCCCGCCCCTTCCGACATCGAAGACATCGCCTCGAGCATCACGACGCGGACGACGTGCCGGGTCTGCGGCTCCTCCGCGCTGACGCCGGTGATGGACCTCGGCGACCAGTGCATCGCAGGAGCATTCAGGTCGCCCGAGGCATCAGGGATGCCCGAGCCCAGGCTCCCGCTGCAACTCGTGCGCTGCGATCCCGCAGAGGATCCCGATGCCTGCGGCCTGCTGCAGATGCGTCACACGGTGCCCGGATCGGTCCTCTACAGCTCGTACTGGTACCGCAGCGGCATCAACCGCTCCATGACCGAGAACCTGCACGAGATCGCACGGGAAGCTGTTGCGGTCGTGGGTGGGCTCCGGCCGGGCGAGCTCGTGATCGACCGGGCTGCAACGACGGAACGCTCCTGGACGGCTACGGCGACTTCCCGCCCGGCGTCACCTTGCTGGATGGTTCCGTCGGACGTCACGCGCTACGCGGTGGCCAAGGGCTACGACGTGATCATCGACTTCTTCAGTCACGAGGCGCTCGCAGCCTGGGCTCCCGAGCGGAAGGCAAAGATCATTACGAGCATCGCGATGTTCTACGACCTCGAGCGCCCGACCGAGTTCGTCTCGCGATATCGCCCAGTCGCTCGCGCCGACGACGGCATCTGGGTCAGCGAGTTCTCGTATATGCCGACGATGCTCGACAAGTCGAGCTTCGACACCATCTGCCATGAGCACCTGGAGTACTACTCGCTCGCCGTTCTCGATCGACTGGTCGGCGACGCCGGCCTCGAGATCGTCCGCGCCGAGCTCAACGAGATCAACGGCGGGAGCATCCGGATCTTTGTCGGGCACGCGGGTAGCCACGCTTCGCGCCCGGAGCGACCGGGCCGCGCTGCAGCAGCTCCGCGAGCGCGAGGCCGAGCTCGGGCTGACGACAGCCGCGCCGTACGAAGCGTTCGCAGCCCGTGCACTGAGTGTGAGGGACGATCTCCTGGATCTCCTGCGCCGCCTGAAGGCCGACGGGAAGTCGATTCACCTCTACGGTGCGTCGACGAAGGGGAACACGATCCTGCAGTTCGCAGGCATCGACAGCGAGCTCGTCGACTGCGCCGCCGACCGCAACCCCGACAAGTGGGGGTCGGAGACGATCGGCACGCACATCCCGATCGTGTCCGAGGAGGAGTCGCGCAAGCGTCGACCCGACTACTACCTCGTACTTCCCTGGCATTTCCTCGACGAGTTCCTCGAGCGGGAGTCCGAGTTCTTCGCGCGCGGCGGGAAGTTCATCGTGCCGCTACCCGACGTCCGGGTGATCGAAGGCCCAAGCTCAACCGCGTGAGCGGTCGAAGCCGTGAGGCGCCCGGATGGAAGAGACTCTGGCGGCACAGCTACGCGCTCGGGCTGCGCTGGCTCGTCCGGGAAGCGAGACGCGGCTGGCAGGCACGGAGGGTGGGGGTAGCGCGACTCGTCGTACCCCTCGACCCGTGGCGGTACTACGAGCTCGGACGGATCGCCGACGCGGAGTTCTCCGGGAAGTGCCTCGACGTCTCCAGCCCGAAGCTGCTTCCGTCGCTCCTCCAGGCCGAGGGCCAGGGCCGCTGGACATGCCTCGACCTGTTCGAGGCCGAAATCGCCGCCTGGCGGTCGGTCGATCCGGCACTCGAGCTGACGGTGCAAGACGCAACGGCGCTTGCGTTCGGCGACGAGACGTTTGATAGCTGCATCTGCGTCTCGGTTCTCGAGCACGTCGGTCCCGGCAAGGACTCGGCCGCACTCTCTGAGATGTGGCGCGTGCTCAAGCCCGGCGGCTCCCTCCACCTGACGACGGACGTCTCGGTGACTCCTAGAGACGTCGTCGTCGAGCACGAGGTGTACGGCTCCGCCAGCCCGTCCGTGGACGGTGGCGGGGTGTTCTTCAAGCACGACTACAGCCCGGCGGAGGTCGAGACGCTCGTCGCGGTGCGTCCCTGGAAGGTCGGCGACCGTGAGTACGCCGCGCAACGCAACCCTCGCATCGAGCGCTGGTTCTACGCACATGCGCCGTGGTCGTACGCCGCAGGCCCGTTCCTCCGTTTTGTCTGCCCCCGCAACTTCGAGACGGCGACGACCAGCGCGCTCATCGAGCGAACGGGTGAGGGAGTCGTCTACCTCCGGCTGGAGAAGCCGGTGGACATGTCCGCCGCATGAGCGCCCGGTGTGCGCTCGTCATCGGCGCCGCGGGCCAGGATGGGTCGTACCTGAGCGAGCTTCTGCTCGAGAAGGACTACCGGGTCGTCGCAGTCGTCCGCCGCGATCCGGGAGAAGCGTTCCCGAACCTCGAAAGCATTCGCGACCGCATCGAGCTCGTTCGCGCCGACCTCGCGGATTCGGACGCACTCGCTCGCGCGATCGCGGCCTACAAGCCGACCGAGGTCTACAACCTCGCCGCCGTCTCGTTCGGCCCGGATGCGTGGAGCGACCCCGTGCGGACGACCGAGCTCGGAAGCCTGGCGGTCGCACGGCTGCTCGAGATCGTCCGTCAGTCCGATCCTGCTCCCAGGTTCTTCCAGGCATCGTCGGCTTGGGTCTTCGGCCGGCCCACCGAGAGCCCGCAGTCCGAGGGCACTCCGTACGCGCCTGTGGAGCCCTACGGAGCGGCGAAAGCCTTCGGCGACTTCCTGCTCAGGGCTACCGAGCTCGCTACGACCTGTTCCTTTGCTCGGGGATCTTCTACAACCACGAGTCGCCGCGGCGTCCGGACAGGTTCGTTACGCGCAAGATCACGCGAGCGGCGGCGTCGATCCAGCTCGGGCTCTCCGACCCACTCGAGCTCGGCAACCTCGGCGCTCGACGGGACTGGGGTTACGCACGTGACTACGTCGAGGCTGCATGGCTGATGCTGCAGGCGGCGGAGCCACGGGACTACGTCGTCGCGACCGGCCAGGCGCACACGGTCCGCGACTTCGGAGAGGCCGCCTTCGGCGCGGTCGGGCTCGACTTCGACGACTTCGTCCACGTCGACGCGGCGCTCGAGCGAGGAGGCGGGCAGGTCGCGGATCTGGTCGGCGACTCGTCGGCAGCGCGCGCCGCGCTCGGATGGGCACCGACGGTGTCGTTCGAGGAGCTCGTCCGGTTGATGGTCGAGGCCGACGTCGCCGCCGCGGCATCAGCGGAGCAAGCCGGCTAAGCGGCGGCTAGCCGAGCGCGCGGAGGTAGTGCCAGCCGTCCGTCAGCCCGCGCGGGCGCACGAGGGCGAGGACGACCACGTACGCGACGAGACCGAGCGCCGCGGCGGCGACCGATCCGAGCAGCAGCGCGGGCGCGACGAACGCCACGACCGCGATGGCGCCGATCGTCAGTGCGGCAGCGACCAGCCCCGGAGCGGCCTCCCCGAGACACGCGAGCTGCCAGAGAAGCGCCCCGCACACGAGGATCGTCGTGAGCGCGAGCGAGAGCGCGAGCCCGTCGAGGTCGAGCAGCTTCGCGCCGAGCCAGGCGAGCGGGACCTGCACGACGAGCGCGGCGAGCCCGATCCATGGCAGCGCCCGTGTCCTCCCCGTGACGAACGCGAGCGGGAACGCGAGCGAGATCGCGACCGACGCGAGGATCCAGGGCGCGAGCAGCACGATGAGCCGACCGAGCTCCGCGCCGACCTCGCCGCCGTAAGCGCCTCCGAGCACGCTCTCGACGACGTCTCCGCCGGCAAGCGCGAACACGCCGCAGGCGGCGCCGACGAGCGCGAGCGAGACCCAGGATGCGGCGACGATGTGCCGCGAGGTGCTCGCCGCTCCGATATCGGAGCGGGAGAGCGGAACCGACGTGACGAGCCCGAGCGATCCCGCGGTCACGGTGACGAGGGCGCTCGCGCCGACGTACGCGTAGACGAAGCTCGTCGCCGCGCCGGTTCCTTCTGGCTGGCGAACGGCAGGCAGACGACGTACAGCAGCTGGAGCGCGAGCGGGAGCGCGGCACCGACAACGAACGTGCCGAACCGCGCGCGGAACGGCGGGCCTGTGGGCCGACCGCGCTGCGTGGCATGCGCATGCGAAACGCCAGCACTGCAGACCCGCGAGCGGCACGGAGAGCGCGATCGTGGCGTTGAGGGTCATCCCCCAGGCAACCGCGATGATCCCGTCCGGCTCGATGCGCAGGAGGATCAGCGTCAGCCCGGCGATGCTGCCCGCGGCGTAGCCGAGAGCCGCGAGCGCGTAGTCGTCGAGCGCGGCGAGCCCGCTCGCGACGAGCCCCGCGAACAGGTTCGCGCAGGCGGCCGGAACGACCCAGCGCAGCACCTCGGCCGCCGTGTCCTGCGCGACCTCGGAGCCGCCGCCCGTGAGGACGCTCGCGAGCCACGGAGTCGCGAGCTCGGCGACGAGGACGAGCGGCACGACGATCGCCGCGAGCGCGAGCGCGAAGCCCGCGAGCTCTCCCGCGAGGCGGTCCTCGCCTCTCGCCCGCGCGAGATCGGGCAGCACGGCGATGCGAATCGCCTGCGCGCCGATGACGATGACGATGAAGACGCCGTACGCGGCGAGCAAGCCGTCGGTCTCGTCCGTGCGACCGAACTCGCGGGCGATGACGACGCCGACTGCGGCGGCGACCCCCGAGACGACGAGCAGGGACGCGGCGGTGAGGGCGCCGCTGGCAAGGGAGCCCAGACCGGGCGAGTCTGTACGCTTGCTCACCGACGCGGAAGCGTACGCACGATGTCGAACGACAGCCTCTGGACAGCCGGCTCACTCGACGACCTTCGCCGTGAGTTCGGCGACGTCTACGAGGGCCGCACCGTGCTCGTCACCGGAGCCGACGGCTTCATGGGCTCGCACTTGACGGACGCCCTCGTCGACCTGGGAGCCACCGTCCATGCCTTCGTGCGCGCGAACTCGAGCGGCGCGCTCAACAACATCGGGCACCTTCGCGAACGGTCTGAAGGTCCACTTTGCCGACCTCACCGATCGCACGTCGGTCGACTACCTCGTCCGCGAGCTCCGCCAGGCGCCCGACCGGCCGTACGTGTTCCACCTCGGCGCGCAGGCCCACGTCGGGGAGTCCTGGCACCGGCCGTACGAGACCGTGTCGGCCAACGTCCTCGGCACGCTGAACCTGCTTCAGGCGATCGTCGACTGGGAGCTCGAGCTCGAGAAGTTCGACACCGCAGGCACGTCGGAGGAGTACGGCAACGTGCGCGAAGGCGTCTCCGACCACCACGACTTCGACGAGGCCGGCGGGCTGATCCTCCACGAGCGCTCGCCGATCAACCCGAAGTCGATCTACGCGACCTCGAAGGTCGCCGCCGACTTCCTCACCATGAACTACTTCGACGCGTTCGCGGTCCCCGGGCGTCGTCACGCGCATGTTCAACAACTACGGGCCGCGCCAGAACCCGCGCTACGTCACCGGCACGATCGTGACGCAGGCGCTCGCGCGCGACACGATCGAGCTCGGGAACCTCGAGCCGTTGCGCGACTTCTGCTTCTGCACGGACGGCGTGCGCGGCCACCTCACCGTCGCTGCGCAGGGCGCGCCGGGCGACGTCTACGTCTATGGGCAGGGCGAGAACATCTCGATGCGCGACTGGGCCGAGCTCATCCTGCGACTCGGCGAGGAGAACGGCTTCTGGCCCGGCGACCGCCGATCGTCACCGACGAGACGCGCTTCCGGCCCGGGGCGAGCGACGTCCTCGCGCTCCGCGTCGGCCACGAGAAGCTCACGCGCGAGACGGGCTGGCAGCCGAAGGTGTCGTGGGAGGACGGCGTGCTGCAGACGATCCGCTGGTATGCGGAGAACCGCGACCGCTGGATCGGTCGCGTCGACTGGATGCCGACGGGCTCTCCTCTCGCCAGGTTCGGCGGTAGCCGCTCGGGATCAGGAGCTCATCGCCCGCCTCAGGCCAGTATCCCTCCCAGCCGCGACGTTCTCGCAAGGGAAGTCGCACTCCTGGAACCGAAGAAGCACGAGCGAGCCCGGCGGCGGAATGCCGCCGTCCGCGAGGACGACGACGCGATCGTCTGGCAGCCCCGCTTCGGCGGCATGCCACCGCGCTATCGCTTGTGCGCCACGGTCGTCGTAGTCGACGTAGATCGTGTCACCTGATGTCAGCGGCCCCTGGAGGAGCGAGGGACTCCGGCCTCGAAGAGGACGAGTCGCGCAGGTCCCCGCGACCGGTACTCATCGAGGAACTGCGAGAACTGAAAGCCGACCGAGACCGCGAGCAGCACGACGGCAACCCGAGCTGGCCACGATGTTCGCAGAGCCGAGACCAAGCGCTTCGACCGCGGGGATTGCGAGCACGAGGAGCAGGACCGGCAGGGCAACCAGACGGATCGCATTGAAGCGATCGACGGTGAGCGCGGCCGGAATGGGAGCAAGAAGCGTCGCGAGGAGCACGAAGCGCCACCAGCGATCGCCACGCTTGTCTCGAAGAACGAGGATCACGCTCACGACCGCAAGCGCGACGACGGCCAAGAAGAGCGCGCCGTAGCCACCGTTGTGAATGTATGGCGCCGGATCACCCGCGGTCGCCCAGTGCCATGGGTCGATGTCTCGGAACCAGTTCCCGACCGCCTGTAACACGACCCCGATGCCGGACAGGCCGTCCCGCGCGATGGTCGTCGCCTCGTAGCGCGACGTCAGCGCACCGGGATGTCGGATCGCGTAGATGCCCATCGGGACGAGAGCCACGGCGAATGTCCCCCAGGCCGACACGACGAAACGCCAGCGATCCCGGCCACCGAAGACCACGAGCGCGGCCGCCGAGCAGCGGGCCGAGCAGGCGGCTCCCCGTGTACGCGTAGGTGACAAGTCCGAGCAGTACTCCGACGAGGATGCCGTCGGTGACCCGATACCGGCCGAGCCGAAGCCCGCTCGAGCACGAGGAGCAGCAGGACCAGGAGGAGCGGCTGAGTCGAGGCTTCGATGGCGATTCGTCCGAGCTCGAACAGCCACGGAGTCAACCCGGCGAGAACGACGATCGACGACGGCCACGACAGGGCTCCCGGTCAGCCGCCACGCGAGCCACCCGAGGAGCAGAATCGCCGCGAGAACGAGGATCGCCGAGAAGCCCCGAGCGACCTGCGCGTCGGGACCGGTGAGGCTGAAGACGCCGGCGAGAACGTACGGGTACAGCGGACTCTTGTAGTCGTCGAACGAGCGGAAGAACAGCGGAAGGCGGGCCCCGTCCTCGTCGCGCAACCCGGTCGAGAGCGTGTACGCGTTGAGAGAAAGCGCGGCTTCGTCGCGGTGATAACCGGGCGGATTGGACGGCGTCGATCCAGAGCTGGAACGCGACGACGGCGAGGATCGCACCGAGGCCGACGAAGAGCCGGGGACGGCCGAGGAGCGACCTCACCGGGCGCATCGTAAGGTCGCGTACGGAAGCCGGGCGCGGCTGTACCCTGCCTGCCGTGCGTGTGCTGGTCACAGGCGGGGGCGGCTTCCTCGGGTCCCACCTCGTCGAGCGCCTCGAGAGCAACGGACACGACGTGTTCGCGACTCGAAGCGCCGACTACGACCTGACGTCCATGGAGGACACGGAGCGGATGTTCGAGGACGCCGCGCCGGAGCTCGTCTTCCACCTCGCGGCCGAGGTCGGCGGCATCGGCGCGAACCGCGCCAACCCGGGCCGCTACTGGTACGCGAACCTCATGATGGGCGCGCATGTGCTCGAGCAGGCACGCCTCCACAAGACGCTCGAAGCTCGTCATCGTCGGAACCGTCTGCGCGTACCCGAAGTTCGCACCCATCCCGTTCTCGCGAGGACCGATCTCTGGGACGGCTATCCGGAGGAGACGAACGCGCCGTACGGCGTTGCGAAGAAGACGATCCTCGTCGGCGCGCAGGCCTACCGAGAGCAGTACGGGCTGAACGCAGTCTTCCTCCTGCCGACGAACCTGTACGGGCCGCGGGACAACTTCGACCTCGAGACCTCGCACGTGATTCCCGCGCTCATCCGGAAGATGCTCGAGTCCGAGGACGAGGTCGTCCTCTGGGGCGACGGCTCGCCGACGCGGGAGTTCCTCTACGTCGAGGACTGCGTCGAGGGCCTCATCCTCGCCGCGGAGCGCTACGACGGCCCCGAGCCCGTGAACCTCGGAGCGGGCAAGGAGATCTCGATCCGCGAGCTCGCCGAGCTCGTCGCTGCCGTCACAGGCTACGACGGTCGGATCATCTGGGACGAGTCGAAGCCTGGCGGACAACCACGCCGCAGCGTCGACGCAAGCCGCGCGCGGGAGCTCTTCGGCTTCGATGCCTCTGACGTCCCTGCGCGACGGCCTCGAGCGCACCGCTGCGTGGTATCGGTCCGCGCGGCCTGCACGTGTCGGTCGCTAGCACCTCGTCGCAGCCGCTCGCGAGGCCGAGCCGGACTATCGATTCACTGCTCGAGCGTCCGCGTGCCGTGCTCGGTGTTCTGCTCGGCGCGCAGATCGGCGCGACGCTCGTCCTCGCGCTGTCGGTCACCCACAACGGGTGGGTGTACTTCCAGGGCGGCGACCAGATCGTCAACACGACGACCGGCTGGCTGCTCGGCCGCCTCGAGCTTCCGCCGACGGAGGTTGGCTACCTGTGGCCGCTGGTGCAGGCGCCGATCACCTGGCTCACGGGCGCGACGTACGTCCAGGTTCGTTGCCGCCGCTCGTCGCCCTGAACGTCCTCGTGCTCGGCCCGATCGCGGTGCTTTCCATCTACGGCATCGCTGCGCAGATCGGCGGTCGGCTCGCTCGGGTACTGGGCGGCGCTGCTCTGGGTGATCGCACCCTTCGCGGCGATCCCGCTGTTCGTCGACCGCTACCACGAGAAATGGGTCGAGCACTTCCTGCCGCAGGCGCTCGGGCTCACCGCGATGCCCGACTACCCCTCGATGGTGCTCGTACTGGCGGCCGCGCTCTTCGTCGTCCGGTCGCTCGAGCAGGACCGCTTCCTCGACGCGTCCTGGCGGGCCTGCTCGTCGGCGCCGCTGGCGGGCTCAAGCCTCCGAACTACCTCTTCGTGCCCGGGGCCGTGCTCGCGTACCCGCTTGCGAGACGGTGGCGGGAAGGTCTCGCGTTCGGGCTCGCGATCGTGCCCAGCCTGCTCGTGCTCGCGTTCTGGAAGTGGAGCGGGCTCGGCGAGCTTCCCGTGCTCGCGCTCGAGCAGGCCCAGGCTCGCAGCGGGCGCGACCCGTGGTCGCCCTCGACCTCGACCTCGATCGCTACCTCGAGCTCGACCTCGACCATTGGCGCGAGCAGATGAACCAGCTCCGCGAGTTCTTCTGGAGCGCGCAGCGTCGCGCAGTGGGCGCCGCTAGCAGGACTCCTCGCCGTGCTGCGCGTTCGGCGCTCCCGATCGCCGCGCTCCTCGCCGGATGGCTCGCTGCGTTCCTCGTCGTCAAGGGCTTCTCGACCGGGCGAGCATCGAGTCGAACACGTTCTGGCGGCTGCTCATGCCCGCCTGGCCTGCGTACCTCCTCCTGTTCGCCTCCATCCCGCTGCTCGTGCCGACGCTTGCTCGACGGCTCGGCGACCGGCTTCGGCCGCCCGAGAGCGCTCCGGTCTCGCGGCGGCTGGATCGTCGTCGTCGCCGTCCTCTCGCTGGCGTACCGGCCGCCGCGATCGCCAGCCTCGTCGACCGACCGACCACCGGAGCGGGCCGTCTATCAGGACGACCCGGCAACTTCATCCTGACATCCGTCGAGACGGCATCGAGCTGTCGGCGCGTCGGGTCGGCGCGACCCAGGAGCTCACCTGGACGACGGGAGGCCCGTGGCGGGCCGACGTCTTCTACCGCGTCTACCGAACGGCCGGCCCGGGGGCGGACATCGAGTGCGAGCACTCGGACGGGCGCGCGCACAGTACTGCTACTTCCGCTCGCCCGATCGCGACCACGCGTGAGCCGTCAGTACGTCGATCCCGCGCCGCCGCCGGGCGGAGCGACGTACCGGATCGGCGTGGCGACGAACTGGGTCGGACGACCCCGAGCAGGGAGACGTCTTCGCCTTCAGTCCAGAAGCGCGCGCTGCTCCTTAGCCGAGAGCCGGCCGACGCGCTCCTCGAGCAGCGCGACCCGTTGCGCGAGGTCGACGTTCTCGTCCGTGAGCTTCGAGATCACCGTCGAGTAGTGGAGCAGCACAAGCAGGATGAACAACGTCGCCACCGCGAACAGCACCGCGGGTGGATACCCGGTGACGCCGAGCCAGCCCGCGATCGTGTTCAGCGCGTCGCGCCACGCGGACAGGACGAGGAGGACGACGCCGGTTGCGAGCCAGAGGAGCGCGTACCGCTCTTTCAGTCGCCGTCCACGGATCAGCTCGAGCACGACGAGCAGGAGGAGCAGCGAGGCGATCGACGCCGATGATCGAGATGCGAACCGGCGTCATCTCCGCGCCTCCTGCAGGCGCGGGTAGCGCCTGACGCTGGCCACGAGCAGGGCAAGCATGACCTTGACCATGTAGTAAAGCGAGCGGACGAAGGTGATTGACGACGAGCCGGTTTCCCGCTCGCGCATCTCGACCTGTACCTGCGCCAGTCTCAGCCCGCTGCGAACGGCGACGAGAGTGGCCTCGACCTCCGGATAGTCGTGCGGGTACTCCGCGGCGAAGAGCTCGATGCCGAGCCGGTCGAGCGCGACGAAGCCCGAGGTCGTGTCGGTGACCGGTTGCCCGCCGAGCATCGAGACGAGTCGGGCGAAGACGCGGATCCCCATCCGCCGCGCGAATGGGGGACGGTACGAGCCCGTTCCGTCCGCGAAGCGAGATCCGATGACGAGATTGGCCTCGCCGCGCTCGATCGGGCCGAGCAGCTTGCCGATCTCCGAAGGATCGTGCTGCCCATCCCCGTCGAGCCGCACGGCGATGTCGTACCCCTCGGCGAGGGCGTAGCGGAAGCCGGTCTGGACGGCCCCGCCGATGCCGACGTTGAACGGGACCCGGAGGACGGTCGCGCCGCGCGCTTTGGCCACCGAGGCGGTGTCATCCGTGGACGCGTCGTCGACGACGACCACGTCGACGTGCAGGCCCGCGTCGCGGATCCCGTCCACGACCTGGCCGACTGCGCCGGCCTCGTTCCACGCCGGGACCACCGCGACGAGCTTGCGCTGGCGGCTCATGCGAGCGTCGGCACGCGCAGGTCGACGAGCTCGAGCAGCCTGCGCGCCCGGTGCGCGTAGGTGTGCTCGTCCAGAACACGCTCGCGCGCACGGCGCCCCATCTGCTCCGCCTGGCCCGGATCGGCGACCAGCTCCCGGTACGCCGTGACGGCCTCCTCGGCCGACTCGATCACCACGAGCTCGGAACCGGGCTCGAACCAGCGGTCGATGCCCTCGTGGGGATTGGACACGATCGCAGCACCCGAGGACGCGAGCTCGAACGGCCTCGCCGTGGACGACGCGGGGACGGTGGCGTGCGGTCTTCGGGTCATGTTGAGGTTGACGCGGGCGGTCGAGATCGCCCGCGCGAAAACGTTGAACGGGATGTCGCCGAGCAGGCGCGCGGATCCCGTGTCGCCCTGGAAGTCGAGGCCGCCGAGGGCGATGTCGAGCTCCGGCGCGAGCCGGGACGCCTCGCCGACCATCGTCTGCATCCAGTCCCGACGGAACTTGTCGCCGTAGCCGTAGAAGAAGACGTCGAGCTCCTTCTCGACTGCCTGCGGCGCGAAGAACTCGGGATCCGCCGCCCAGAAGAGCGCCTCGCCGCGGCGTGCCCCGAGCTCGAGCAGGCGGTCGATGCCCCCCTCCGAGTTCGAGAGCACGAGGTCGTACTCGGAGGGATCTGCGCCCTGGTACGGGTTGAACCCCGTGTCCATCCCGCCGAACTCGGGGAGGCTCATCGGCACGTCGCCGTCGTAGAAGAGCACGGGGATGCCGAATTGCTCGCGGAGAGACGTCGGGATGCCCCGGAAGTGCGCCATCGGCACGGTGAAGACCACGACAGCATCCGGCCGCTCCTTCTCGACGAGGCGCTCGAGATGCCGTTTCCAGCGCGGGGTGACGAGCCGCCAGATGGTCTCGCGCGTCGAGCCGATCGAAGCTCGAGTCCTCGGGATTCGACTCCGCGCGGCGCAGGTAGCGGTCGCCCTTGAGTCGCGCGACGACGTCACGCACCGCCTGGTACGACTCGCCCTCGCGATACGTCGGGTTCGGCGCCACTCGCCACCAGGGAGACTCGACCGGGCGCCCGCGATACGGCGTGACGACGAGGTCAACTCCGGCCTCGTACATCCCCTTCCAGAGCTGCCACCACGCGGGCGTGCAGCCGTAGCGGAAGTCGAGATCGACCGCGGACGCGACTGCGAGGATCTTCGGCGATCTCACGCCGGTCAGTCTAGGCGCCGCAACGGAGCGCTCCGGCCGTCGTCAGCAGCCGCTAGCCTCGTCTCGAGTGGACGACTCGACTCCACGTTTTTCGGTCGTCGTTCCCCTCCGGAACGAGGAAGAGCTGTTGCCAGAGCTCGTGCTGCGCCTCACGCGCGTGCTCGAGGCGCTCGAGGACAGCTGGGAGGTGATCCTCGTCGACGACGGGAGCACGGACGGCACGTACGGGCTCGCCGTGGAGGCTCACACGCGCGACCCGCGCTTCAAGGTCGTCCGTCTCTCGCGCGGGTTCGGGCATCAGCTCGCGCTCTCCGCCGGGCTCGATCTCGCCCGCGGGGACGCCGTCCTCACGATGGACGGCGACCTCCAACACCCGCCCGAGGTGATCCCTGAGCTGGTCGCGCGGTGGCGTGCGGGAGACGAGGTCGTGTATGCGGTCATGACAGAGCGTCCGGGCGAAGGGAGGTTCAAGACCTGGACGGCGAGGGTCTTCTACCGTTACCTCGGCCGACTAGCGGAAATCGAGGTGCCCGCAGGAGCCGGAGACTTCCGGCTGGTGGATCGACGGGCTCTCGAAGCTGTCCGGGCGATGCGCGAGTCGAATCGCTATCTCCGCGGCATGTTCAGCTGGGTGGGCTTCCAGCAGTCGGGCGTTCCGTATGTCCACCCGGCGAGGACTGCCGGCAAGACGAAGTACACGAGCCTGAAGATGTTTCGTCTCGCGACCGATGCCGTCATCGGCTTCTCGAGCAGACCGCTTCGGCTCGGCCTCAACCTCGGCTTCGTCGTCTCGATCGCGTCGATCGTGTTCGGGCTCGCGGCCCTCATCGGCAGGCTCGCCGGTGGCTTCTCCGTGCCCGGTTGGACGTCGCTCGCGGTGATCGTCGGCATCGTGGGCGGAATCCAGCTGATCGTGCTCGGCGTCGTCGGCGAGTACATCGGGCACATCTTCGACGAGGTCAAGCGGCGGCCGCTGTACATCGTCACCCGCACGCACGGGCTTCCGGACCCGGATGTGGAGCCCGTCGGCGAGCTCGCGCGCGAGCGCGGCGACTAGTCGATCGTCGCCGGCTCGAGCCGGTTGCGTGTCACGATCCGCTCGGCGACCCGACCGGAGCGAAGGCGGGCACAACGATAGGCCGTCCCGACCGGCGCCTCGGCGAGCGCTTCGAGGGCGCCTGGTGCGCACGCGGCGGCGAGCGCGGCACCCTCCGCGCCGGGTCCGGAGACGAGCACCGCCTCGCCTGAGGCGCAGGCCGGCGCAGTATCGCTACCGGTGATCGCGACGAGCACCGGGAGCGCGACGCTCGTCTCCAGATCGAGCCCGCCGCCGCGACCACGCAGCCCGCGCGTTCGTGCTCGGCCACCTCGCGTACCAGCGCGCCGTTGCCCAGCTCCTCGTTCGTCCAGCTCCTGACCTCGTCGCGCGTGCCGGGAGGCGGCATGAAGGAGAAGAAGACCGCAAGCACGCCCGCGGCCACTACGAGGGTCGGCAGGCGCGCGAGCGAGAGCGCGAACGCGACCGCAAACAGCGCGACGGCGGGGATGTAGTAGCGCGTCGCGACCACACCGGACTGGCCCGCGAACACGAACGTGAGCGCTCCCGAGACGAGCGCGCCGACCGCAACGGGGTCGATGCGCCGGCGCACGATGCACGCGACGACGGCCAGGACGACGGCGCCGTATGCGAGGAACCGTGCGTTCTCGGGAACCGCCTCGTGCGTCCAGTTCCAGAGCTCGCGGACCCCGTCCACGAGCCCGCGGTCGCCTGCCTCCGCGTCGTAGACGAGATCTCCGCGCCGGACGATCCGAAAGAGCTCGATTCCGACATGGAGGAGCGGCAGCACGACGACTGCTCCCAGCACTCCTAGCGCGGTCCTGCGGGCGCAGCTCAGGCGCTTCCAGGCGACGAGCTGGGGCCATCCTGCGAGGACGACGCCCGCGAGGAGCGGGAGCACGCAAATCGAGGTCTCCTTCTGGTACGTCCCGAGCGCCCAGGCGAGGGCACCACCGACCATGAGCCCTCCGGTCACCCAGACGCGGACCGGGCGCGAGTCGTCGAGGAGTGCGCGGGCAGCGAGGAAGAGCAGCGAGCCCCCGAGCGCCATTCCGCCCACGAGCAACGGCTCCTGCGGCCCGAAGCGCGCGAGGTCGCGGGCGAACTTCGGGACGAGGACGACGACGAACGCGGGGATGCTCGCGAGGGCGACGTACAGGACGAGCTCCAGCCGGCCTCGCCGCACGGGGAGCGCCAGCGCCGTGAAGAGCGTGAGCCCTGCCACGAGGATCACGACGCGGAGGACGTTCCAGGCGTTCGGGCCGACGAGGCTCTCCGGAGCGCCGAGCGTGTGCCATTGCAGGTAGCCCCAGAGGATGACCCCCGGCCGGAAGCGCTCGGTCTCGGGGTTCGTGAGGCGGAGCACGTCGGCCAGCTGGTTCGGCGAGCCGAAGTAGGCGGCCCAGTCGTCCACGACCGAGGCGACGTCGATCTCGAAGCGCGGCGAGATCATCCAGACCGCGAGCACCGAGACCGCGCCGATCGCGAGCGAGAGCAGGAGCCAGTGCACGCCCCGTCGCTCCTCGGTCACAGCGGTCTCCGCAGGTCGCGACCGAACGACCGCGTCGCCGGCTGGAGTCCTCACGTCGAGCTGGGTCAATACGCCCCGCGGCGGGTGAGGACGGCCGGGATCGTCTTGGCGATGATCGAGATGTCGAGCCAGATCGACCAGTTCTCGATGTAGGTGAAATCGAGCCGCACGAGATCGTCGAAGGTCAGGCCCGAGCGGCCCGAGATCTGCCAGAGGCCCGTCATCCCCGGGAGCACCGCGTAGCGCGCGTGGTGCCAGTCCTCGAGCAGCTGGTAGTCGCGCAGCGGCAGCGGCCGCGGGCCGACGAGGCTCATCTCGCCGCGCAGGACGTTCGCGATCTGCGGGATCTCGTCGAGCGACAGCCGGCGCAGCACGCGCCCGACCCCCGTCACGCGCGGGTCCTTGCGCATCTTGAAGAGCGCTCCCGTCGCCTCGTTCCGGTCCTCGAGCGTCTCCTGGAGATCGGCGGCATCGGCCACCATCGTCCGGAACTTCAGCATCGGGAACTCCCGCTCGCCGACGCCGACCCGCCGGTCGACGAAGAACACCGGCCCCCGCGAGCCGAGCTTGATCGCGAGTGCGATGAGCAGCCAGAGCGGTAACCCGAGCACGAGCACGAGCACGCTCGTCGCGATGTCGAAGGTGCGCTTCACCGCCCAGTCCCAGCCGGTGAGCACGGGCGGGCGCAGCTCGAAGAGCGGGGCGCCCTGACCCGGGACGTACTCCCCTCGCTGCACGAGCAGCTCGGTCGCGTCGGGTGCGAGGCGAACCCGGATCCCCTGTTTGTGCGCCTGCTCGACGACCTCGAAGACCGCACGCTCGTCGAGCGCGGCCTCCGCGAGAATCACCTCGTCGGGGCGCACTTCTTCCAGGACGCGGTGGAGCTCGTGACGCGAACCGAGCAGGCGCAATCCCGGAGCGGGTGCCTCGGCCACGGCGCCGACGAACTCGTACGCGAGCCCGCCGCGCGTCCCGGCGAGCGAGCTCCGCAGCCGGGCGAGGCTCTCGCCCTCTCCGACGAGAACCACGCGTCGCCGGATTCCCGCCACGCGCATCACCTCGAGCGACACGGAGTCGTACGCTGCACGCAGGACGCCGATCGCGAGCGCGGCAGCGACGACCGAGGTCGGGATGAGGCCCGAGGTGCTGAAGTCGTAGCCGGTTCCGATGCCGAAGGCGAGGACGATCAGCGCGACGACGATGAGCGACGCGAGGATGCGGCCGGCACCCGGGCGGCGCTCACGGACGCGGTACAGCCCCGCCTGCGCGAAGACGAGCACCGTTATCGGGGCAGCGAACTTCAGCCACTCGGCCGGCCCTTCGCGCCAGAGCAGGCCCCAGAGGATCTCGCCGTCACCACGGACGAGCTGCCGCAGGACGAGGGCGAGATACATCCCGAGCGCGAGCCCGATGATGTCGAGCGCGACCAGGGCGCCGATCGAGACGACCCGCCTGGCGAGCGACATGATCGGCCCGCGGGAGAGGATGTAGACGCGGGAAGCGCGGACGTCGGCCGTGGACGACAGGCGTGGCTCGGGCACCGACTCGTCGGTGGGCGGCTCCTGGGGCGGAGCGGTCTTGCTCGACACAGGAGAAGCTTAGAGCCGACTCACGTCGGCCCACGCGATCTCGGAGGCGTCGTCCAGCTGCGCGGACAGGCCGTCGAGGTCGACCGCGCGCACCCGGCGGGCGAGGATCGGGAGCAGGACGCGGACAAGTGCGGACCGTCGGCGGTCGAGCAGGTCGGTGTCGTGAAAGTACACGTGCGTCAGCTCTGGCAGCCTCCCGCGCAGCGCCCGTGCGAGGTCGCCGAGCGAGTGCGTCGTCGGGATCGCACCGAGCAGCGCGCCCGACGACGTGCGGATCCGCGCGGGCGCGTCGAGGCACGCCCATGCCTCGCCCGAGGCGAGATACAGCGGACGCGATGCCCGCGGCGTGCAGTCCACGTAGCCGAGCTCCGCGCACGCGTCGGCGACGTCGGCGTCCGTGTACCAGCCGCCCCCACAGAAGAGCGTCGGCGCGAGGCCCAGCGCACGGAGCCGAGCGCCTTCGGCGAGGACACGCTCGCGTGTCCCTCCGCTCGTCGGGCGCGCGTGGTCGGGCGCCGTCCAGTGGGTGTGGTGACCCAGCGGGCCGCGCGCCCCGGCCTCTCGCGCGCGCGCGACCCAGGTGTCCTCGTCCTCACCTGCGCTCGGGTCCGCCGGACGCATGAGCGCGGCAACGGCAAACCCGCCCGGACGACGGTGCTGGAGCGCGGAGAAGCGGGCCCAGACCTCGTCGTCGAGCGGTCGTTCGACGTGGCAGGAGACGACCGCGTACCGTTCCGCCGACGTGCCGCGCATGCCCGTCGACGCTACGGCTGACTCCTGATGCGCCGCGGAAGCGCGGTTGCCGTCGTCGTCGTCGCGGCCGCTCTGCCGCGGCTCGCCGTGCTCCTGCGCGAGCGCAAGACGATCCTCGAGGAGTTCGTGGACAAGAGCGACCGCTTCGCCCTGACGCTCGTCGACCACGGCACCTTCGGCTTCCTCCCGGACGTTCCCTCCGCCTACACGCAACCGCTCTACGGGTGGTTCCTCGCCGCTATCTACCTGCCGTTCGGCAGGTCGTGGGTCGCGGTCGGCATCGCGCAGACGATCGTAGCGATCGTCACCGCGCTCCTCGTCCTCGAGATCGGGACACGCCTGCGCTCGATCGGAATCGGCGTCGTCGCGGCGCTCATCACGACGCTCCACCCCTACCTCGTGTGGCACGACGTCCACCTGAACCGCGAGGTGCTCGACGGGCTCATGCTCGCCTTCGTCGCGTGGCTCGCGCTGCTCGCGTACGAGGATCGTGGCTTTCCGGCTGCCGCGGCGACGGGCGTGGCCACGGGTATCGCGATCCTCGGGAACGCGCGGCTCGCGCTGCTTCCGCTCGTGCTCGCACCCTACGTCGCCTGGAAGGTGCGGCCCGGCCTGCGAGCAGTCGCAGTCGGCGGTGTGCTCGTCGCCGGCGCTGCGCTCGCTGTCGCGCCCTGGGTGGTGCGCAACAAGGTGGAGGTGGGCTGCTACGCGATCACGACCGACGCGCGCGCGCTCTGGAAGGCGAACAACCCGGCGACCTACGACGTGCTCGCGCGCGGCGGGTGGATCGACGACGTGCCGCCGCTCAGGGGCGCCCCGCCCTGGCCAGAGCTCGCAGCTGATCTGACCCTCGCGGGGACGCCGACGACGGTGGACGAGTGCGCGCAGATGCGTCTCTACCGCGACGAGGTCGTCGACTTCTGGCGCGAGCAGCCAGGGGAGAAGGCGCGGCTCGCCGGCCAGGCGGTGCGCATGCTCTGGAACCCGATCCCCACGGAGTCGGACACGAGCGGGAGCGGATTCGCCCGCGAGGCGCGACGGACGGTCGAGCCCGCGTTCATGCTCGTCGTCTACGCGCTCGCGCTCGGCGGCCTGTTCCTGGCGCCGAGACACTTCGTCGCGCTCGCGCTCCTGCTTCTCGCCTACAACACCCTCGCCGCCATGGTCTTCGCCGGGACGGTGCGCTATCGAGCGCCCTGGGACTTCCTGCTCGCGCTGCTGGCGGCCTTCTCGCTCGCGTGGCTCTGGGAACGGGTGCGGGCTCGGCGGACGGGCTACACGCTGTCCGACCCGAGCGCCGCCCGGTAGAGCGCTTCGATCCGCTCCGCGCTCCGCTCGGGGGTGAACTCGGCGAGCGCGCGCTCGCGCCCGGCGCGGCCCATTGCGGCGGCCCGGTCGAGGTCCCCGGCGAGCGCGACGATCGCCTGGGCGAGCGCGTCCGCGTCGCCCGGCTCGACGACGATGCCCGTCGTGCCGTCCTCGACGATCTCGGGCAACCCGCCGACCGCGCTGGCGATCACCGGCCGGCCGCGCTCCATCGCCTCGAGCGCCACCATCCCGAATCCTTCGCCGAGCGAGGGGACGACCACGACCGCGGACTGCTCGAGCGCCTTCTGCACCGGCGAGACGAAGCCGAGAAAGCGAACCGCGTCCTCGATCCCGAGCTCGCGCGCCAGCTCCTTCAGCGCCGGCTCGAGCGGCCCACGTCCGGCGACCTCGAGCATGAGGCCCGGGACGTGCGACCGCGCCTGGGCCAGCGCGCGCAGGAGCACGAGGTGGCCCTTGATCGGGATCAGGCGACCGATGCAGAGGAGCCGCGGCTCCGTGCCGGAGTACGGGCGAGCGCCATTCTCGGCGGCGATCCCGTAGTGGACGATCTCGAAGCCCTCCTCCTCGAAGCCCTCGGTCTCGGCGAGGTACTGCGCGAGCCCCTCCGAGATCGCAATGTGCACGTGCGCGAGCGAGCCGACCGTCCGATCGGCGAGACCGAAGAAACGCCCCTCGCGGAACTCGTTGAAGCCGTGCTTCGTGGAGAGGCGGAGCGGGACGCGTGCCATCGTGCCCGCGAGCTGGCCGTAGACGTCCGCATGGACGAGATGCGTGTGGAGGATCCGCGGCTTCTGCTTGCCGAGGTACGCGACCACCTGGCCGAACGCGAGCGGGTCGACGTCCCCGCGCAGCCTGATCCCGTCGAGCGGGACGCCGCGCGCCTCGAGCTCGGCGGCGAACTCCCACGCTCCCGGCTCGTTCTCGTGCAGCATGAGGAAGCGGACGTCCCAGCCGCGTTCACGGAGATCCGGGAGGAGCTGGAGCAGGTGCGCCTCCGAGCCCGAGATGCCCGCGACCTTCTGCGTGTGGAGGACGAGGCCGCTCATCGGACTCCGGCCGCGTCGAGGACGCCTCGAGCCCAGGAGTCCACCGAATGGCTTTCCTCGACGCGCTCGCGCAGCCGCTTGCCGAGGGCAGCTCGCTCGGGCGGCGGGAGCGCTGCCAGCGCGCGGATGCGATCGGCGAGCTCTCCGGGATCCTCGCGGCTGAAGCGCTGCGCCGGGTCGAGCAGCGAATCGAAGACCGGGTTCGAGGCGAGCACCGGCACACATGCTGCCGCGGCCTCGTAGACGACCTTGTCCGGAGCTCCCGCGCGCATGTTGTTGACGAGCGCGTCGTGGCCTGCAAGCAAAGCCGGGATCTCCGCCCTCGGCACGGGACCTTCGAGGCTGACGCGTCCGTCGAGCGGGAGCTCGGAGACGAGCTGCTCGAGCTCGGCGCGATGCGCCTGCTCCTCGGCCGAGAGCGCCGGGCCGTAGACGTCGAGCCGCACGCCGTCGTCCACCGCCGCCAGCGCACGGAGGACGACGTCGAGACCTTTCGCAGGCGAGTAGCGCCCGAGCGCGAGGAGGGTGAGGCCGCTCGCAGCGCGGCTCGGAGCGCACGAGAACTCCGCGACGTCGATCCCGTGCCCGATCGGGTGCACCTTGCTCGACTCGAGCGGGAACGAGCGGCGGTCGACCGAGACGACGGCCGTGGAGACGCGCTCGGCGGCGCTCAGCAGGCGGCTCGGCCGCCAGTGCGTGAACCAGAGGACCAGCGGGATCCCGAGCGGGCGGACGAGCGGTGCGGCGAGCACCGCGTAGATCGGGCACATGTGCGCGACGACCGCGCCGCCGCGCAGGCCGCGGAGCTCGCTCGCGAGCGCCGTCTCGAACCGCGCTCCGCGCCCCGCCTTTGAGGACGCCCGGAACGTCCGCACGCGGCAGTTCGGCGGGAGGACGTTCTCGACCACGCCGTCCGCGAGCACGACGACCTCGTCCACCAGCCGTGCGAGCGCCCCGATCTTCGGCACGGTCGCGGCGAGCGCCGGGTGCCCGGGATCGACCTGCTGCGTGATGAAGACGAGCCGCTTCACCGCGGTGTCAGACACCGGTTCTCACCGGCTCTCGGCGCTCGGCTCGAGGACATGCCGTCGCGGGTCACCCTGTGACTGCGAAGTCCGCTGACCGTCCGATGGATCGTGTGGAGAGATTGGCACTGTGTCGTCACAGTCTCACCCTTGACAGATTCGGTGTCTGACACCGGGGGCCTAGAAAAAGTCGAAGTCTCCGAGGGTGAAGTGCCAGGCGCGCCGCTCCGGTGAGAGCAGAGCGCCCTCGTGAAGCGTCTTCCCGATGAAGCGGAGCTTCTTGTTCGTCGGCCCGAAGCCCGAAGCTGCGAGCGCACGCCGCGTCGCCCGCTCGTACGGGGGGAGCAGGACGAGCGCGTCGGCGCTGCCCCGCACCTCGTCGACCGCCCGCGCGGCCAGCGCCCGCAACGAATCCGAGTCGCCCGGTGCGACGACGAGGTCCGCGAGGAACCCCGCCGACACGCCGTGCTTGAACGTGTGCCCGACGATCGCGACGCCGGTCAGCTCCCCGCCTCGGTACGAGGCGAACGAGCGGTAGTCGCGCGGCGAGTCGACGTACCGCCAGTTGAAGTACTCCGCGTCGCGCACGAAGTGGTTGCCGTACGCGGCGCCCGCGCGCGCGCCGAGAGAATCGAAGTCCGGGCCGAAGCGGGCGACCGACCGTACCTCGACGTCGCGCCAGGTGCGCACCGAGGTTACCGGGTCGCCCAGCGTCTCGTGCTCGCCCGGCCGCCCCAGGAGGTAGCGGGCGACTGCGCCGACCCGGAGCGGGCGCGCCCACAACCGAAGCCGAGGGAGATCGAGCCAGCCGAGGCGGCTGATGAAGATCGGATGGGAGGCGCCGTTCGGGAACGTCACGGTCAGCGGCGAGCCGGCGTCCGCAGCGGCCTGCTCGTTCTCCTGCTCCAGCGTCGAGAAGACCCCCTGCCCGCGGTAGCGCGAGTCGGTGGCCACGTTCACGGGTATCGCGAGCCGCGTCACCTCGCCGTCGAGCTTCGTCCGGAAGAAGCTCATCGCCGCCACGCCCACGACCTCGCCGTCGTCGACGGCGAGCGAGACGATGCCCTCTCCCGCCGGGTTGCGGTCGAACCACCAGGCGAACTCCTCGTCGGAGAGCTGCGTCGTCCCGACCCGTGCGAGGAGGGCCACGAGGTCGGCGCGCCAGTCCGCCGTGTAGCGGGTGGTGTGGAAGCTCACCTCGAAGCAGTCCCGAGCGCCGAGTTCAGCGCCCGCCGCGCGTGCGTCCCCAGCACCGTGTCCTTCACCGAGATCAGGTCGCACGCCCCGGCGAGGACGAGCTCGAACGTTCGCGCCGGGTACGGCTCGACGTTGTAGCGGCGGAGCCGGAAGCGATCGGTCGCGGGCCCGTTCGCGCCCGAGACCGACGTGAACGCGAGCTTGTATCCGGCCTGCTGGACGAGGCTCGCGTGCTCGGGCCGGTAGTCGGCCTGCGACCCCTTGACGAAGGCGAACGCCTCGACCTCGCGACCTAGCCGTTCCTCGAGCCGCAGCTTCGAGAGCGCGATCTCGCGCAGCGCCTCGCCCGGCTCGAGCTCGGACACGGGGCGATGCCCGATGCCGTGCGACTCGATCCGGATTCCACCCGCTTCGAGCTCCGCAAGCTCGTCCCAGTCGAGCGTCTCGTTCGCGACCCCGAGGACGTGGAGCGACTCCTCGTGCGGTAACGGCCGGCCGTCGTCGAGGAAGGCGATCGGGACGAAGAGCACCGCCGAGTATCCGTGCCGTTGCAGCACCGGCAGGGCATTCTCGAGGTTGTCGCGGTACCCGTCGTCGAATGTGATCAGCACTGCGCTTTCAGGGAGCGCCGTGCCCTCGAGGTAGTGGTTGCGGACCTCGTCGAGCGACACGACGACGTACCCGAGCTCACCCAGGAGCTCCATCTGCTCCGCGAACACGACCGTCGGCACCGTCGTCGGGTTCGGCCAGAGGTCGTTGACCTTGTGGTACATGAGGACGCGCAGCGTCCGTTCCTCGCGCCCGTCGAGCGTGCCGAGACCGCTCGCCGTCTCGCCGATCGCTCGGTAGACGCCGTTCTTCAGGAGCTGCTTCGCCCGGTCCGCCCGCATCGAGCGTGAGTGTAGGGGCCGGGCATGCCCGGCCCGATCTACGCGGACGTGACGACGTGCTCGACCAGTTCGGCAACCTGCCGCGCGTACTCCTCCGGTGTCGCGAGCCAGGGCTCGATGCTCGTCCGTCCCGCGGCGCCGAGGCGTTCCGCGAGCTCTGCGTCGCTCAGCACCCGCACGAGCGCGTCCGCGAGCGCCACGGCGTCTCCCGGCGGCACGAGCAGACCGTTCTCCCCGTCCGTGACGAGATCGGGGATCCCGCCCACACGGCTCCCGACCACGCCGCGACCGCGGCAGAACGCCTCCACCACGACGCGCCCGAGGCCCTCCGAGCGGGACGGCAGCACGAGCACGGTGGCCTCGTCGAGGGCGCGAGCGACCTCTGCCGTCGGAAGCGACTCGTGCCAGCTCACCTGCTCGGGGAAATCGGCGACGAGCCGCTCGACGACGTCTCGAAGCGTCCCCCGCCCGACGATCTCGAGCGTCGCATCCGGCACCCTCGGCGCGGCGAGCCGCCACGCGTCGGCGAGCACGTCGATCGCCTTGTAGCGCTCGAGCACCCCCACGAAGAGCGCGCGTGGCGTCTCCGGCAGCGGTGCGAGCGGCTCGGCGAGGAACGGCTCGAGGTCCATGAAGGCCGCAAAGGTCGCCGTCGGCTCGACACCGATGCTCCGTACGACGCCGGACGTGTAGTCGGAGATCGTGCGCACTCCGTCCGCCCGGCGAAGGCCCGCACGAGCCAGAGCGTCCCCGAGTGGAGAGAGCGCCGTGCGAAGCGGCGAGCCGTAGAGCCGGGTCGCCGCAGCCGGGTCGCCGTGGACGTCGGCGACGACACGCGTCGGAACGCGAGCAAGAGCGCGCCCGACGAGCGTTAGCGCCGTCTCCTGCCCGCCCTGGACGAGAACCGCGTCGGGCCGGAAGCGACGGAGCTCGCGCGCCACGCGAAACGGCAGGAGCGCGTAGAACGCCGCCCCGTCGAGAGCCCGCGGGCGCACCGGCGGGGCCAGCGAGAAGCGCGGATCCGCTCCGTTGCCTCCAGCCGAGCTGCCGAGCACCCGGACGTCGAGCTCCTCGTCGAGCGCATCGAACTTCTGTGCGAGCGACGGCGAGAGCGGGAGCGCGTAGCGCATGCGGCCGACCATGAGGAGCCGCCGCTTCATCGTCTCGCCACCCGCTCGAGTTGCGCCTCGATCTCGGAGAACACGGCATCCTCGGTGAAGCCCGCGACCGACCCCGGTGCAGCCGCGGCCAGCCTCGCTCGGAGCCCATCGTCCGCGAAGAAGCGGCGGATCGCGTCAGCGAGAGCGGCGGGGTCGCGCGCCGGCACGAGCAGGCCGTTCTCCTCGTCGTGGACGACCTCCGGAACGCCGCCGACGGCAGTCGCGATCACCGGGCTCCCGACGGCGAGCGCCTCGAGCACGGTGTGCGGCAGGTTCTCCCAGGACGAGCTGAGCACGGACGCGTCCGCGGCCCGGAAGAGGCGGAGCACACCGTCGCGCGGAACGCTTCCGAGAAAGCGCGCGCGTCCGTCGATGCCGAGCTCGCGCGCCCGCAGTTCGAGCGCCTGGCGCTCCGGCCCGTCCCCCGCCACGAGGAGGGTCACGTCCGGTAGCCGGGCGACGGCCTCGAGCGCGACGCCGAGCGACTTCTGCGGGCCGAGCCGGCCGGCGAAGGCGAGCGTCGGCCCGTTCAGCTCGAGCTCTCGACGAAGCTCCTCACGCGCGGGCAGCCGGGGAATCGGAGGCGCCGGGTTCGGGAGTACCGAGAGCCGCGCCGGGTCGAGTCCCCAGCCGAGCGCGACGTCGCGCAGGTAGGCGCTCGGGCAGAAGACGTGCTGCGCGCTGCGCAGCGCGCGGTCGCGCGTCGCGCGCAGGAAGCCGATGCGTGCTCCGCCGACTCGCTGGAACTCGTCGAGCGTGCCCGAGAAGCGGCCTTCGCGCTGCTGGCGCTCGAACACCTCGTCCGACACGAGCTTGACGACGAGCGGCTTCCGCGCGAGCGCCGTCCCGAGAGCGGCGCGGCGCACCATGCTCGTCGCGTACACGACCTCCGCGGCGCGCGCCTGCCTCCGGACGAGCGTCACGCAGCGCGCATACCGCCGCGGAGTCGGCAGGCTGCGCGAGACCCAGTGCACGGCGAAGTCGCGCGCCGCGGGAGGGCGCATCAGCCGTGGTCACGACCTCGATCTGTGTGCCCGCGAGCTCGGAGGAAGTCCGCGAGCGCCGGTGCGTGGCTCGCCGGCCCGCCGGGATCGGGTGGCCAGATGCCGGACACGACGAGGACGTTCACGGCGCCGTCCCGCTCGCCAGGCGCGTCGGATCCGCGCCCATGTCCGAGCGGAGGCGTGCGAGCGCGATCGCCCACGCTCCCGCGAACACGATCGTCGAGACGAGCACCGCGACCGCGGCCCCGGTCGCGCCCCACTGCGCGCCGAGCACGACCACGAGCGGGATGACGGCGATCGTCTCGAGCCCGTGCGTGACGATCCGAAGCCGCGGCCTGCCGATCGTCACCGGGAGCGACTTCGTCCATCCGATAGCGAACTGGATCGCTGCGGCGAGCAGGATGATGCGTGCCGCATCGACCGCGCCGGCGTACTCGGCCCCGAAGACCACCTCGACGAGCCACGGCATCGCGAAGAAGAACACGGGCACGGCCACGATCATGAGCGCCGCCGCGCCGAGCGTGTACTTGCGGATGCCGTCGAGGACGCTGATGTGCTGGCCTCCCTCCCAGTCCCGGGTCTGCTCGGTGAGCAGAACGAGCCGTGCGGGCGAGCTGGCGGCGGCCAGCCCGGTCTGCGGGCTCTGTGCGATCCGGAAGAGGCCGACCTGCGTCGGCCCCGCCACCACGCCGAGGAGCACTGGGACGAGCGTCGTCCGCAGCGAAATGACGCCCGTGGCGAGGCTCGACTGGAAGACGAACGACTTGATGCCCGGGACGTCCTCGGCGAGAGCTCTGCTTTCCGCCCGCGGGAATCTGCGGAGCGCGCTGATGCCGACGAACGCTGCGAACGCGGTCGAGATCGCCTGCGCCGACGACGATCGCGAGCAGCGCAGCGTTGACGCCGGAGCCGGCGCCGATCGCGATCGCGACGAGCCGCAATGCGCCCGAGCCCGCCTGATAGATGCCGCGGAGGTCATAACGGCTGTGCAAGAGGAGCGCCGTGGCTCCGATCTGCTCCCCCGACTGAACGAGAGGTAGGAGCGATGCTGCGAGCAGCGCGGCGCCGACGCCGTTCTCGTCGAAGATCGCGTCCGCGGCCGGCGCGAGAGCGATGAGAATCAGCGTGGCGAGCGCTCCTCCGACGACCTTGAACACGAGCATCTGCCTGAAGAGCCGTCGCAGTCGTCCCCAGTCCTCGGACGCGACGTAGCGGAAACCGTACTTCGTGAGCGACTCCTCGACGGTGAGATCGAGCAGCGCTTGAAAGAACCCGACCATGGCGAGCGCGGTCGCGAAGACGCCGAACTCCTCGAGCCCGAGCACGCGAGCCGCGACGATCGAGCCGAGGAACCCGAACGCGACGGCGGCGTAAACCCACGCGGCCGTCGCCGACCGGCGCCGGAAAACGCGAGAGGACATCGAGCGGTCAGTGTAGGGAAGGCCCTTGCTGGGCCTGCGCGCGGTGGTCGTAGGCGCGAGGCATGCCTCGCGCGAGCCGGGCATGCCCGGCTCCTACGGCAAGGCCCACTCCCTCCTTCGTCGCTGCCCGGCAAAGGACCGCGCTCGTAGGGGCGAGGCCTGCCTCGCCCTGAACGACATGCCGGCCGAGAGCCGCCGACGCGAGTTCCTATAGTCCCGCCGGTGGCGAACCCCGCCCGCGAGCTCTCGCCCACGCCTTCGCTCCGAGACGTCCAGGGGCTCCTCACCGACCGCCAAAGCCTCGGCGCGGTCGTCCTCGCAGTCTCGGTCCCGTTCCTCTTCCTCCACGAGCGCTTCCAGCCGGAGGCCTCGCTGGGCATCGGGTCGACGACACTCGACGTCAGGCTCTCGGACATCGCCGTCCTGCTAGTCGTGGTCGCGGCGATCGCGTCCGCAGCGCGGCTCGGCGCGGCTCGTCTCGCGCCTGCGCGCACGCTCTGGATCGCCGGCGCCGCGCTCCTCGTCTGGCTGGCCTTCGAGACGTTGCGACCCGTCTCGCGCGCCGACGAGAACTTCGCGGACAACCTCGTGAGCTTCGTGAAGCTCGGCGAGTACGCGCTGCTCGCGGTCGCCGTTCCACTCCTCGTTCGTCGCCGCCAGGACCTGACGATCCTGCTGGGCGCGATCGTTCTCTGGGCCGCCGTCGCGACGGGCGTTGCGCTGCTCCAGTTCTTCGGGCTCGACGTCTTCGACGCCTGGAACGCCGGCTGGCGCCAGCCGTCGTTCCTCGGCCACCACGATCTCGCCGCGCTGTCGGCGATCGCACTGAGCGTCTCGGCAGCCGGGATCGTGGCGACCCGGAAGAACCTGCCCGTCTCGTCACTGTCCATCACGGCACTCGTCGCCGGGCTACTCGGGCTGGTCGTGGCGGGCTCCCTCGCCGCGGTCGGCGGACTCGCTCTTGGCGCAGTGGCGATCGCCCTCGCTGCCCGCCCTCGGTTCACACCGTCGGCACGACAACTCGGCGCGCTTGCCGCAATCGTGCTGGCCGTCGCAGGCGGAGTCGCAGCGGTGCGTGGAGACGCGCTGGAGGACTTCCTGCGCTTCCTCGGCGTCCGCGGCGACGACCCGCCAGTCGGCGTCGAGACGTACTCGCAGCGCACCGTGCTCGCCTACATCGGGCTCCGGATCTTCCAGGACAATCCGGTCCTGGGCGTCGGCTGGCAGCGCTCCGCGAGCCCGGACGTGTTCGAGCCGTACGTGCCCGACGCGCGTGAGCGCTTCCCCGACGTCGTCGACCTCGCCTTCCCCTCACGCGGGCGCGAGTGGGGCGTGCAGAACCTCTACATCCAGATGCTCGCCGACGCCGGTGTCGTCGGCCTTGCGCTCCTGCTCGCGCTCGGCGCGGCGGGCCTTGCGCTGGCCTGGCGAACCGCGCGCCATGCGTCAGCGCCGTGGGCGGTCGGGGCGGGGCTCGTCTCGCTCGGCGCCCTCCTGACACTTGCGGGCGAGTGGGCCTCGCTCGGCATCGTGCCGGGCATCCCGCTGCAGGCGGCGACGAGCCTGATGCTCGGTCTGGCGGCAGCCGGCGCCGCGACGGTTGAAGATGACGCCGGTGTCTGACCCGCGGCTCGACCCGCCTCACTCCATGCCGACATACGCCGTTCGCGGTCCGCTCGTTCGCTGGCTCGCGAGCGAGGCTCGCCGCAGCCACGACGAGCTGGGCCCGTACCGCGTGCTCGACGTCGGCTGCGGTCAGAAGCCGTACGAGCCGCTCTTCGCCCCGTACGCCGCGTCGTATGTCGGCGTCGATCCCGTGGAGAATCCCCGCGCCGAGCTGCGCGGCTCGGTCGAGGCGATTCCCGCCGAGGACTCGAGCTTCGACGTCGTCCTCTGCAACCAGGTCCTCGAGCACTGCGACGACCCGGCCCGGGCGGTTCGCGAACTGCGCCGCGTGACCGCGCCGCGCGGCCGCGTGCTCGCCTCGACGCACGGCGTCATGCCATACCACCCGTCGCCCACCGACTACTGGCGCTGGACGCACGCCGGCCTCGAGAAGCTCTTCGCCGATAGCGCGGCCTGGGCGTCGGTTAGGGTGACGCCCGCCTCAGGCACCACCGCCTGCATCGGGATGATCGTCGCAATGAACCTCGATCTCGCTCTTCGCCGCCTCCGTGCCCCCAAGCGCATATCCCGCGCGTTCGTCACCACGATCAACCGAGCCGCCGAGGCGATCGACCGCCGCTCTCCGCGACTCCGCGAGCCGACGCAGCCCGGGACGCTGTTCGCGAACTTCCACGTCGTCGCGGAGGTAACGGCATGAAAGTCCTCGTGACCGGAGGCGCCGGTTTCATCGGCTCGAACCTCGCGCGAGCGCTCCTCGCGCGTGGAGACGACGTGCGCGTGCTCGACAACTTCTCGACCGGGAGCCGGAGGAACCTCGCCGGGCTCGAGCACGACGTCGAGGTCGTGGAAGGCGAGCTTCGCAGCTACGAACGCGTCCACAACGCCGTGCGCGGCGTGGAGATCGTCTTCCACCTCGGCGCGCTGGGATCCGTGCCGCGTTCCGTCCAGGATCCCCTCACCTCGAGCGCCGTGAACGTCGAGGGAACGCTCAACGTCCAGCTGGCGGCACGCGACGAGGGTGTGCGCCGCCTCGTCTTCGCGTCCTCCTCGTCCATCTACGGCAACCAGGCCGAGCTGCCGCTGCGCGAGTCGATGGCGCCCGACCCGATCTCGCCCTACGGCGTCGCCAAGCTCGCCGCCGAGCGCTACTGCGTGAGCTTCAGCCGCGTCTACCACTCGTTCGAGACGGTCGTCCTCCGCTACTTCAACGTCTTCGGCCCGCGCCAGGACCCGACCTCGCAATACGCGGCGGTCGTCCCGCTCTTCATCACCGCGATCGCAGCCGGCGAGCCGGTGACGATCTTCGACGACGGCGAGCAGTCACGCGACTTCACGTACATCGACAACGTCGTCGCGGCCAACCTGCTGGCCGCGGACGCCGAGGGCGCGAGCGGCCGGATCTTCAATGTCTCCGGAGGTGCGCCCACGACTGTGAACGAGCTCGCGGACACGATCGGCCGGCTGCTCGGCAAACCGGTCGAGCGGAACTACCTGCCAGCGCGCCCCGGCGACCTGCGGAACTCGTGGGCCGACGTGAGCGAGGCGACACGACTGCTCGGATTCGAGCCGAAGGTCGACGTGGAGGACGGCCTGCGGCGAACCGCCGATTTCCTGCTCGACGGAAAGGAGACCTGACCGATGGCCACACACGCAATCAGCTCGATCGACGAGCTCGGCGAGAGCTACGGGTTTCGCAAGGTAAGGAAGCCACTCGGGATCACGGCGTTCGGTGTGAACGCGATCGTCTATCCCCCGAGCTACGAAGGCTTCCACCACTTCCACGACACGCAGGACGAGCTCTACTTCGTCCACGCCGGCACGGCGCGCGTCGAGGTGGAGGGCGAGGAGCGGATCCTCGGCCCCGGCGGTCTCATGCACGTCGAGTCGACGACTCCGCGGAAGGTCTCGAACGCGAGCGACGAGGACGACCTCGTGCTGCTCGTCATCGGCGGCAAGGACGGCTACGTCGCCCGCGACGGGCACATGGTCGACGAGGCGGACGTACCGCGGAGGGCCGCGTTCGGCCGCGACGAGCCGGCCTAACTCACTACGCGCTCGGGCGACGCGGCGTCACCCGCGTCACGGGCATGACGACTCGGTGTCGTCCTGACTCTTCTTCGCGCTCGAGCTCGCGCATACGCTCCTCGATGAACTCGAGCGGGCTCCGCGGAGGCGGCGCGGCTTCCTCGTCGCCCTTTTTCAACCGCTCGATCTCCTCACGGAGCTGCTCGGCGCGCCGCTCCTGGGCCTCCTCCTGAGTCTCCTCCTGAGTCTCTTCCTGAGTCTCCTCGTCCTCCGTCACAACTCGTATCTAACCACCTGGGCCCGAGGCCTTGATCTCGGCTATCTGCTCCCGCCAGGCCGCCGCCTTCGACGAGGTCGACTCCGCGGCGGCCGCACCGGCCGCCTGCGCCGCGACGAGCCGAGGATCGCCCTCGGGCAGCCCTTCCGTCAGCAGCGGGACCTCCGTCGCTGCATCGATCATCTCGCGCAGGCTCCGCTGCCCACGCTCGAGGACACCGAGGTCTCGGAAGACGGGCTCGTCGCCGTCGAACCAGGTCTGCTGCCACCAGCGGTCCGAGACGGGGTCGTGCCAGCTCAGATATCCGCCTCTCAACACCTGTCGCGGCTCGGTGATCGCACCCGTGAAGCTGTAGCGGACGCCAGGCGCGGCGACGGGGTCGAAGAACCTGGGCGTATAGAAATCGGAGACGAGGACGCCGTTTGCGGTATACGCGAACTCCTGCGCTTCCGAGGGATCGCTGACCTCGACGAGGTACTCGACCCGCCCCTGATCCTCCTTGATCGCATCTCCGGCGACGAGTCGATCCCCGAACGGGTCGGCGAGCATCTCGAGGCATTCGTGACTCGCCGTCAGCGACCAGCTGTCGCTGTACTCGATGAGCGCAAACGGCTGACCGTCCTTGTCGAGATGGATTCCCGCGGCACCCGCAAAGCCGATGTCGAGCTCGACGATCATCGGCCAGTAACCGAGTGGGACATCCTCGAGTCGAGCGAAACCATCGACGGTCGCCTGGACATCCCAGAACGGGCCGAAGTCTCGTAGCGCTTGCTTCTGCAGCGCCGCGCTGACCTGCGTGAGCTCCGGTGCAGAGATCTCGCCTATCTCCGACACGAGCCCAACCTGTACGAGCAACATGCTTCCCCCTCTCGTCGTGGTGCCGGTTACGGGGTCGTCATCTTCGTCACGATCACCTCGGCTTTCAGCACGTCTTTCGTTCCATCCGAATGGAGCGGACTGACCTCGTGAATGAAGTCCTGCGGGAAGCGCAGGGTCCGTTCCTCTCGATTACGCGGGTCGTGCCAGGACAGGATCTGGCACATCCACTCGTCGTCGGAGATGGAGTCGATGATCGTCCGGATCCTCAACGAGCCTCCGGGCCCGCCGAGTGTTTGCAGCAGGAGTTCGGCCTCCGGACCTTCTCGTTTCTTCACAGTGACGAGCAGGTCGCTCGCAGTACGTATTCCCAGAGCCCGGAACGCGTCGCGCTCGTCGACCTGCGGCTTGTCAGAGCCGTCGTCCGAGCTCTTGACGAGATGGAGGTAGAGCTGCGCCTGGTCAGTCCAGTCCACGAGTCGACCCGGCGGTATTCGGGTTTGAAGGATCAGCTCGATCAGGTTGGAGTGCGCGAGCGCCTCGATGTTCGTGACACCCTCCTGCTCCAGGCGCGTGCGGTCGTAGATGTCCAGCCCTTCGAGCTTCGTGAGCGGATGCTTCTCCGTCAGGTCCTTCAAACCCCCGGTGTCACGCAGAAACTCACGAAGTCTCAAGATGAACGTGTCCGGTACCAGGCCGACCGCGAATGCGGTTATCAAGAGCAACGGGGCGTCTCCCTCGGTGGGAAACATCATTTCGAGCACCCACGCGAACACGACCGCGACGACGACCCGCAACGCGGCGTAGCTGTAGAACTTCGGCCGTAGGTCTCCGCGCAGGTAAGCGCGAAGCGCGGCCTGGAGGATGAACACGTACGCGCCCAGGAACGCGAAGGCGACCGCCGAGGGCCAGGGTGCGATGAGCGACCTGACTCCCGTTTGGAGGACGTCGACATCCACCTCGGCGTTGAGCAGCACCACGATCCAGCCGAGGGCGAAGATCACGGTTGCGACGATGATCGGGAGGCGGGTACCGGGCTGAAGGCGCCCCTTGCGGCGGAGATGCCGCCCGAAAGCCTCGTCCATCAAGTGCCCGTACTTCGCATGAATGTCCGCGCGAGTCTTGAGGCTTGGATCGAGCCGGAAGACCTGCCGGGTGAACTCCTCGCCGAGCGTACTCAGCCGGTATCTGTCGAAGAGGAAGAAGAGCAGGCCCGGAAGCAGCGTGACGACGACGACGAACACCGTCTGGATCGCCCGCCCGAGCAGGACGAGCGTCGCCTGCTCTTGTGCGTCGCCCGCGCCGTTGAGAGCGGTGTCCCACACATTGTCGACGTTTCCCCCGGCCCAGATCGCGACCACCGGCATGCCGACCCCGACGACGAGCACTATCGCCAGGTAGATGGCCTGTACGACTCGGACTCCTAGCTCTTCGCGGCGAAGGCGGAATCCCACGGCAGCCGTCACGCAAAGCCCGAGGATCGTCCAGTACAACAACGACGTACCGAAGAACCAGCCCCAGAGAAGGAACGCGAGCCCGCCGTAGAACGCGCCGACGAAGAGCCAACCGCGTTCCAACCTGTGGTCCTTGGTCGACTCGTGGTCGACCTTCACGTAGCCGAGCAGCTCGAGAGGGTTGAGCTCGAACTTCTCGCAGTCCTCCTCGCGCAGATCACGGCGCTCGAGCGGGGCGAGATTCAGCGCGGAATCGTCGGCCCGGACGATGATTCTCGCACGCGTCTCGTTCGAGACCCGGACGCTCGTCGGCTTTGGATCAGGGAAGCCGGCGAGGGCGGCCGCGCCACTCGCACGAAAGCCGTCGTTCTCCGGAGAGGCGTTTTCCTCGGTGTCGCCCTGGCCGTCGACCGAGGTCACGTGCTCCGGCGGCGTCGTGTCGCTGGCCGCGGTCATTCAGTCGCCTGCTCGGTGCGTCGGCCTTCACAGGTCGAACGCCATGCGGCAAGCTCGTCCAGCTCGCAGACGAGTGGCCTCGCATCGATCTGCGGAAACTTCCCCGGTTTGTCGGGCGCTCGCGGCACGGTCCCCCTCCGTTGCACAACTTCGTAGCGAGTGCCGCAAACTCGAGGCGATAGTGACACGGCGAAACAGGCAAGTCAATGGGTGGGTGCATGGCCCACGCACCACGTGCTCGCGTCGCTATTGGTGTGCCTGCCGGGAACTCCCACCCGCCTCTGCGATGAGCTCCACCATCTCCAGCGAGGGCTCCAGGCACGCACCCCGAGCCACGCGCCGTGGCGACGCGCTCTTCAGGCGCTCATTGCTTGTCTTCACCTCCTCGCTCTCGCAGTCGGCGAACGAGGCGGCCGGGATGTAGAAGGCCTTGACCAGGTCCCCGCGTGCCTCGAGCTTCATGGCGAAGCTCCCCTTCTTCAACGTGGCCGTCTGGTAGTGGGTCTCGGCCTTCTCTCCCCGCCCCGCCCGAGTGCGCACGATGACCTTGCCGCCTGTCACCGGCTTTCCGCTCTCCGACTCGACGACCGTCCCGCGAACGTCTTGCCCGCGGACCGCGAAGCGCCCGAACTTCGTGCTCCGGCCCGTGACGATCTCGGCCTGTGCCCCACCCAGCACCTGCAGGTGGTGCCGCGGGGTATCGCGCGGATCCTCGATGTACGAGGCGAAGCCCACACGGTTCGGAACGCGCTGGAGCGGGCGGTACTTCTTCTTCAGCTCGGGCGGGTAGAGATCGCCCGTCAGCTGGTCCGGCGCGTACTCGTACATCACCCGGATCTTGCGCGTCTCACCAGGGTCGAGATGGACCCACGCATGCTCGAGATACGTCCGATAGAGCGGATTCGAGTGCCCCGCGGCGATCCAGATCCTGGTCCGCTCCGGGTAGGGATTGCCGACCTCGACCTCGGTCGTCTCTCGCGTGGGGGTCGACGTCCCGGAGATGAAGCGGTCGTAGTTCGATTGCGCGAGGTTGTTCAGCTCGGTCATCTCCACGACCGCCGGATTCGCAGGGAGCTGGTAGAGCGGGATCCGCGCGATGACGCAGAAGTGACCGGTCGACGGCGGAGTCCAGCTCCCCGTGAACTCGACCGTCGCACCAGCAGCCACATCGCGTCGGTCGAACCCAAGGAACGTCTCCGGCGCGCCCCCGACGTTGTAGTTCTTGACGAAGAAGTTCACCCGGACCTGAGGCGCATCGAGCCCGCCGTTGTTCTTCACCTTCGCGACGATCGTGTTGGCATTTCCGACCCAGGGGACGTTGAACCACGCCGAATCCGCCTGGTTGCGCGCGTTCCTGATCTCGATGTCGGGGCTCTGCCACTGCCGGTCGGGCGAGGCGGGCCAGGGCCTGATGGAGGGATCCGGGCGGCTGTTCACGCCGTAGCGAACGCGCACGTCCGCCTTCGACCCGTTCACGCCGCTGACGTCGACCTTGAAGTCGGTGGGAAACACCGGGTCGGTCGTGTCGGTCTCCTCGTAGTCCTGCCCGTTCGTGAGCACGGCGCCGTCCCCGTCGCCGTCGTTGTTGAGCAGCAGGATCCCGGGGCGGGCGATCGGAGCCGTGTAGGGCGGCGACACGACGTCGGTCCCGAGGACGCGATCGTTCATCGGCAACCCCCGATCGCCGATCTGGGCGCTCTGCCCGATCCGGTATTCGAAGTAGTAGTTCCAGCCGTCCGCGAGGCGGATCTCGACTCCGGTCTTCCGCCCCGACGCAGGAGCACCCGTCTCGATCGGCGAGAGCGTCACGGTCTGATCGACGGGAGCGGCCATCGACTGGAAGTTGAACGCCTGCACCCAACCCGGCTGCACCCAGCCGAGCGCCATGCGGTGAGCGACGGTGAAGTGCGGGAAGGGATCGTCCGAGTCCATCATCTCCCAGCCGCCGGTGTTCCTCCCGGCCACCCCGGGCGTGTACTGGTCGCCCATGCCCAGGTTGTGGCCGAGCTCGTGCGAGAACGTCTCGTAGATCTCGCGGTTGTCGGCCGTGCCCCATTCGTTCGGCATCGAGATGACGCCGTAGTTCTTGTTGCCTTCGGCGGTCGTGTACGGGCCCCAGCTGCCGATCGACGCGTACGGCCAGGCCGACTTCATCGGTGGGCCGGTCACGGACTGCGACACGCAGAGCAGGGTGTCGAAGTTGTTGTAGTTGATGACCCCGTCCCCGGCCGTGAAGCACGCCTGGTAGTACGTGCCCTTGGGGCTGCCGTCCGAGTTGATGTAGTCGTCGAAGGTCCCGGGCAGCTCTACCGGGCCGAAGACCTGGGCGGAGATGTCGAACCCGTTGAACGAGGCCTCACGGAAGAAGAGACGCGAGCTGCGCGTGACGCCGCCCTGGGTCACCCCGTTCACGACTTCGTTCAGCCAGCGGTCACGATGCCCCTGTAGGTCGGTGGCGTTGGTCGTGAAGCGTTGGGTGCTGGTGTCCACGAGGAGGATGGCGATACGGCGGGTGCCGCTCGCCGGGATGGTGTTGCTGTTCTGCGGGCCTGCCGGGCCGCCGCCCCACGCCGAGCCGGCGGAGTACCCGTCGATGATCCCCGTGAACCAACGCGGCGGACCGAGCTCCTCCTGCCGCCACAGGGCGTTGAACGCGAACTTCGCCTTTCCCACGACCTGGTCGGTCGCCGCGATCCGCGCCTCGAGCACGTAGGTCCCCGGCTCATAGCCGAGGCAGAGCATGATGTGCGGCCGGTCGGGCTTGAAGGTGACGTCGCGCGACATCGATACGAGACCCGCCTTCGAGCCATCGGGGACGACGAACTTCAAGTCGTCGAACGAGAGCCCCGAGCCCTTTGCGATCTGAACAGGGACTCGCAGGTAAGAGCCGACGAAGTGGCGGCGGCGCGGAACGCGCAAGCTCACCTCGTTGCCCTTGACCGCGAGTTGTCGTGTACCAGGCATGCTCCCTCCTAACCCGGGGATCGGTAGTCGTCGAGGGCGTGCGCCCGACAGCCGCGCACACGCGGGTACGCGCACGGGTGGGAGACCCTCGGACCGGCGCGAAACGAAGCCGCCGAACGGGAGCCGGAACTCGGAGCGGGCGCCGCAGCCGTTGATGCTGGCTTCGCCACGTCTCTCCCCCTGAGTACGCGAGAGACGATTCTGTCGCCGCGTTGGCCGACTGTCAAACGGCCGCAAGGGCAAGACCGTGTCCGGACTCCTCGCCGCCCGTCCCGCCCCCGCCGATACGCTCGGAGCGTGGCCACCCGCTCCGAGATCCGCAACGTCGCGATCGTGGCGCACGTCGACCATGGCAAGACGACGCTCGTCGACGCACTGCTCTGGGAGTCCGGTGCCTTCCGGGCTAACCAGGACGTCGCCGACCGGGTGCTGGACACGATGGACCTCGAGCGCGAGAAGGGCATCACGATCCTTGCGAAGAACACGGCGGTCCGGTACGGCGGCACGAAGATCAACATCGTCGACACCCCGGGCCATGCGGACTTCGGCGGCGAGGTCGAGCGCGGGCTGACGATGGTCGACGGTGTGCTCCTGCTCGTCGACGCGAGCGAGGGGCCGCTGCCGCAGACGCGTTTCGTGCTCCGGAAGGCGCTCGAGGCTCGGCTACCGGTGATCCTCGTCGTGAACAAGGTCGACCGGCCGGACTCTCGTATCGAAGCCGTCGTGAACGAGGTGTACGAGCTCTTCCTCGACCTCGATGCGGAAGAGAGCCAGATCGAGTTCCCGATCGTCTACTGCAATGCCAAAGCAGGCCGCGCATCGCTCGAGCCGGACCCCGATGCGCTCGAGCAGGATCTCCGCCCGCTGCTCGACCTGATCCTCGAGCACATTCCGGCGCCGACGTACGAGGACGACCATCCGCTCCAGGCGCTGGTCACCAACCTCGACGCCTCGGCCTACGTCGGTCGGCTGGCGCTCTGCCGCGTCGTCCAGGGAACCATTCGCCGCGGCCAGCAGCTCGCGTGGTGCCGGGCGGACGGCACGGTCGAGCGAGTCAAGGCAACCGAGCTCTACGTGACCGAGGCGCTCGACCGCGTCGAGGCGGAGGAGGCCGGTCCCGGCGAGATCATCGCCGTCGCTGGAATCGCCGAGGTGACGATCGGCGAGACGCTCGCCGACCCGGACGACCCGCGGCCGCTTCCCGCAATCGCGGTCGACGAGCCGTCGCTCTCGATCACGATCGGGATCAACACGTCTCCTCTCGCCGGGGAGTCCGGCGACAAGGTCACCGCCAGCCTCGTCGAGAGCCGGCTCCAGAGCGAGCTCGTCGGCAACGTCTCGCTCCGCGTCTTCCCCACCGACTCACCGGACGCGTGGGAGGTACAGGGTCGCGGCGAGCTGCAGCTCGCCGTTCTCGTGGAGCAGATGCGCCGCGAGGGCTTCGAGCTCACCGTGGGGAAGCCCGAGGTCGTCACGCGAGAGATCGATGGCGTGCTGCACGAGCCCGTGGAGCGCGTCTCCGTCGACGCCCCCGAGGAGTACCTCGGTGTGCTGACGCAGCTCTTCGCGCTCCGCAAGGGGCGCACGGAGGCGCTCGTCAACCACGGCAGCGGCTGGATCCGTATGGACGTGATCGTGCCCGCGCGCGGGCTCATCGGCTTCCGCACGGAGTTCCTCACCGAGACCCGCGGCACGGGAATCCTGCACCAGGTCTTCGAGCGCTTCGAGCCGTGGTTCGGCGAGCTCCGCACGAGACCCAGCGGAGCGCTCGTCGCCGACCGGCGCGGGAAGACGACCTCCTACGCGATCCTGAACCTCCAGGAGCGCGGCTCCCTCTTCGTCGCCCCCGGGGTCGAGGTGTACGAGGGGATGATCGTGGGCGAGAACGCGCGAGCGGACGACCTCGACGTAAACGCCACGAAGGAGAAGAAGCTCACGAACACGCGTGCCCCGTCGGCCGACACGACGGTCCGGCTCATCCCGCCGCGGCCGCTCTCGCTCGACCAGGCGCTCGAGTACATCCACGAGGACGAGTGCGTCGAGGTGACGCCGACCGACATTCGCATGCGCAAGCTCGAGCTCTCGGCGCAGAAGCGTCAGACCGCCGCGAGCCGCAAAGCGCGCGGGCTTGCGCCGGTCTAGGCCGTCGTAGAGCGCGGATATCCGTTGGGATGGAGAAAGGCGACTGTGGGCGCCACGAAACCGCCAGTCGAGTTCCCCGAGCGCGCGCTTGCGGACGCCGTCCGGGCGCGGCCGGTCGAATGGGAGCCGGTCGAGAGCGGCGGCTACTCGGTCGTCAGCGCCCATTGGCGCGTCGTCCTCGCGGACGGGCGCACCGTATTCGTGAAGCACGCGCTTACGAGCGAGGCGGCGGAAGCGCTGCGCAAGGAACGCCTCGTGTACGAGTCGGTGCAGGGATCGTTCCTGCCGTCGTACTTCGGTGCCTGCGACGACGGTGAGACGACGCTGCTCGCGCTCGAAGACCTCACTCGAGCAGAGTGGCCGCCGCCCTGGTCCACGGGTCGGGTCGACGCGGTCCTCGCGTCGCTCGAGGCGCTGCACGACACGCCTCCGCCTCGCGGGCTCGACTCGCTCGAGGCGATGCGCGAGCATGTCGTGGGCTGGGGTTCCGTTGCCGCGAACCCCGAGCCACTTCTGGCAACCGGTCTCTGCTCGCCCGCGTGGCTCCAGGAGAGCCTGCAGGCGCTCGTGCGTGCGGGCGAGGAAGCGCACCTCGACGGTGACGACCTGCTCCACCTCGATGTGCGCAGCGACAACCTCTGCTTCGTCGAAGGCCGAGCCGTGCTCGTCGACTGGAACCTCGCCTGCAAGGGGAACCGTCGCTTCGATGTGGCGTTCTGGCTACCGAGCCTGACCCTCGAGGGCGGCCCTGAACCATGGGAGGTGCTGCCGGACGCGGGCGCGCTCGCCGCCGCGGTCGCCGGCTTCTTCGCGGCGCGGGCTGGCCTACCGCCGCCGCCCGGCGCGCCGACGGTGCGTGAGTTCCAGCGCGCGCAGGCCGAGATCGCACTGTCATGGGCGGCGAAGGAGCTCGGCCTGGCGCCGACTCCGGCTCGATGACCCCGTGAGCTAGACGCGAGTCCCGCGAAAGACGAGGTCGCGGGCCAGCAGGCGCGCATGCAACCTGCGATAGCGGCCGCCGACGAACTCGATCCGCACGTCCTCGAAGTCGGCGAGCAGGGCACGCACCGCACCCGGCGAGAACAGGTGCAGGTGCGTCGGGTCGTCCTCGGGCGGGCGGCCGCGGAGGAAGCGCAGGCGGCTCTGGACGCGAAACGCGTTCGGCACCGAGCCGACGAGCACGCCGCCCGGCCGCAGGACACGGCGGGTCTCGGCGACGAGCGCGTCCGGGAACTGCAGGTGCTCGAACAGCTCGCCGGCGACGACCGCGTCGAAGCTCGCGTCCTCGAACGGCAGCGGCTCCTCGACGTTCGCGATGACCGGCTCGATGCCGAGCTCGGCCGCCTTCTCGAGCGCGACCCGGTCGACATCGAGGCCGATGACCTCGTTCCCGTCGAGGAAGTGGCGCGTCAACGCACCCGAGCGGCACCCGAGGTCGAGCACGCGCCGCCCGCGCCCGATCGCCTCCTGGAAGAACGGGATGCGCTCGGGGACGAAGACGAAGTCGCCCTCGTCGCGGCGCACCCGGTGGTGCTCTTCGTAGCGCTCGCCGAGATCGGTCACGCAGAGCTGACGGCGGCCCCGCGGCCGAGCGAGGCGATGGTCTTGCGGAGCCCGTCCTCGAGCTCGATCTCGGGCTCCCAGCCGAGCAGCTGCTTGGCGCGCGTGATGTCCGGCTGGCGCACCTGCGGGTCGTCCACGGGCAGCGACTCGAACACGATCTGGCTCGACGAGCCGGTGAGACGGAGGACGGTCTCCGCGAGCTCGAGGAGCGACTTCTCGTCCGGATTCCCGAGGTTGACGGGCAGGTGCTCCTCCGACTCGGCGAGCAGGACGAGCCCGCGGATGAGGTCGTCCACGTAGCAGAAGCTCCTCGTCTGCGACCCGTCGCCGAAGACGGTGATCGGCCGCGCTTCGAGCGCCTGGCGCAGGAACGTCGGGATCGCGCGACCGTCGTTCGGTCGCATGCGAGCCCCGTACGTGTTGAAGATCCGCGCGATCGCGGTGTCGACGCCCTGCTGGCGGTGGTACGCCATCGTCAGGGCCTCCGCATAGCGCTTCGCCTCGTCGTACACGCCGCGCGGCCCGACGGGGTTCACGTGGCCCCAGTAGGTCTCCGGCTGCGGGTGCACCTGTGGATCGCCGTATACCTCGCTCGTGGACGCGAGCACGAAGCGCGCGCGCTTGAGCTTCGAGAGGCCGAGCGCGTGATGCGTCCCGTACGAGCCCGCCTTGAGGGAATGGAGCGGGAGCCGGAGGTAGTCGATGGGGCTCGCGAGGGCGGCGAGATGGAAGACGACGTCGATCGGCTCCTCGATCGCGATGTGCTCGATGACGTCGTGGTTCAGGAAGACGAACCGGTCGTCGCGCAGATGCTCGATGTTCGCGAGCGACCCTGTCTCGAGGTTGTCGAGGCAGAGCACTCGGTGACCGCGCTCGAGGAGCGCCTCGCAGAGATGCGAGCCGAGGAAGCCTGCACCGCCGGTGACGAGCGAGGTCGGCATGAGCCCGATGCTAGCCGCGCGTACGAATGCGGGCATTACTTCCAGTACGACGCCGCAGACCGCCGTCCTGCGCCTGGGCGTCTAGCCGACGGCCTTCATGAGCGCCGCGTGCAGGCGCTTGAACGTCTTGTCCGTCTTCTTGACGGGCTTGGAGCCGATCCACCAGAGCACGACGTTCTCGCCGTAGCGCTTCTTCGCCATCCAGTACAGGTCGCCGTACAGGGTCGAGCCGGCTTCCCAGTAGATGCTCCCCGCGCCGGGTACGCCGAGCACGCCGGTGCGCCCGTCGGCCAGGAGGTCGGTCACCTCGGCCTCGACGTCTGCGCCGGTGACGAGGTAGACGGTGAACGTCCCGTACTTCCCCTTCCTCGCGATCGTCGCGACGCCGGCGTCATATGCTCTGTAGTGGCCCGGGTACGACATCTTCTTGTTGACCAGAAGCCTGTCGCCCGTCGACTTCTTGAACGCCGTCGTCAACTGCGTCGCGGTGACGCTCGACGCCGAGGGCTGCGCGAGGGCGGTGGCCGCCACGAGGGCGAGCACGACCGCGGCGACTCCTCCGAACCGGCTCATCACGCTCATGGTCGGCCGCGAGCCCGACGCTTGGCATCGCTCGAACGGGTACGTCTGGGCGCGCGGTGTCGGTCAGCTGTTCTCGAGCTCGCTGAGGAGCTCCTGAACCCGCTGGTCGATCTCGTCCCGAACGCGGCGCACCTCGTCCACGGGTGCCGCCGTCGGGTCGCCGACGCGCCAGTCCAGACGGCGTGTTCCCTCGGGGATGTCGATCGTGCCCACGCTTCGGCCCATCGTCACGACGACGTCGGCAGCGGCGAGGACCTCGGTGGAGAGCGGCTTGGCGTATGCCTCGGTGAGGTCGACCCCGAGCTCCGCCATCACCTCCAGCACGGCTGCATCGAGCTGCGAGCCTGCCGTGCTACCGGCCGAGTGCGCCACGATGCGGCCTTCGGAGCGAAGCGTCACCAGCGCTGCCGCCATCTGGCCGCGTCCGGTGTCGCCGAGCCCGACGAAGACGACGTCCGGCAGCGCGCTTTCGGGCCCCTGGGCTCGACCGAGCGCCTTCAGCCGCTCGCGCGTGAAGCGATGCGCAAGCGTCGGCAGGAAGTCGTCCACCTCTGCCCGACCGACGAGCTGGCGCACGGAGTCGTCCATGATCCGCTCGATCGTCTCGCGTGAGTGAGCGTCGCCGAACTCGTCGACGAGTGCATCGATCGCCCGTTCGGTGTGCTGCCGCGCAACCGGGCTGAGCTCGTCGACCGCGCTCACGCGACGATTCTCCGCAGAGGCGTCGTCTCCGTGTGGTTGCCGTCGAGCGAAGGACCGGTGAACGCGACCCGAGCCGATCCCCCCGGGCGTGCACGAAGCGACGATACTCGGGACGTGGTTCCGGAGGCGAAGCTCGAAAACGGCGTGCCGCAGGGCAAGGGCTGGTTCGTCGTCAACGCGCGCGACTCGCGCTGGTCTCACAACGAGCTCGGTGCCTACTGCGGCTTCGAAGGGCAGGACGACGCAGCGTTCGACCAGCTCGGAGTCAATCTGAACGTCCTGCCTCCCGGTAAGCCGATGGCGATGTACCACGAAGAGCCGGGGCAGGAGGACTTCCTCGTCCTGCACGGCGAGTGCGTGCTGATCGTCGAGGGCGAGGAGCGCCCGCTCCGTCAGTGGGACTTCGTCCACTGTCCGCCCCAAACGAAACACGTCATAGTCGGGTCCGGCACGGAGCCCACGATCGTGCTCGCCGTGGGGGCGCGGAAAGGCCCCGCGACCTACCCGGTCGACGAGGCCGCCGTGCGTCACGGCGCCGGCGTCGAGAAGGAGCCGGAGACGCCGGCCGAGGCGTACGCGAGGTTCTCGAGGCCCGTGGACGGGCCCGCGCCCGAGCTGCCCTGACCGGGCCGAGCCTCAGCGCAGCTCCTTGTTCGCCTCCATGTCGAACCACATCGCGAACAGCGTGAGCTGGATCCCCGCGATGAAGAGGATCGCGACGAGGACGATCGTCGCGGCGGGGATCTCGTTGCCGGCGATGCGCAGGACCACCTCGACGAGCCCGAGGACGAACCCGACCGCGGTCATGAGGACGCCGAAGACGTAGAAGAACACGAGCGGGTGGAAGTCGCGGATCACGTACTTCTGCCCGAGGCGCCACCAGAACGCCTTCACGAGCAGCCACGAGATTCGCGGCACGACCGAGCGCAGGCGGATCCCGGACGCCTCGCCCACGTTGTAGATCGGCCGCGACGGCACGTCCCGGACACGCGCGTTCTGGACGTTCAGGTGCACGAGCATGTCGTTCGGGAAGCCGTAGCGCGGGTAGATCCGGTCGAGATCGAGTCGCTCGAGCGCCCCGCGCGAGATCGCGGTGTAGCCCGCCTGCGAGTCGGCGACGTGCCAGTAGCCGGACGCGATCTTCGTGAGCAGCGAGAGGACGGCGTTCCCGAGGTAGCGCGTGCGCGGGATGATCTCCCACGCCTCGCCGGAGACGAGCCGGTTCGCCTTCGCATAGTCCACCTCACCGCGCGCGACCGGCTCCACAAGTCCACGGAGCTCCGCCGGATCCATCTGGTTGTCGGCGGCCATGACGCAGGCGACGTCGGCGCCTTCCTCGAGCGCGTGCCGGTAGCCGGTGACGATCGCCGCGCCGACGCCGCTGTTCTGCTCGTGCCGGACCACCTCGATGCGCTCGTCACCGAGGTCGCGGGCACGATCGCCGGTGCCGTCACGCGATGCGTCGTCGACGACGTAGACCCGGTCGACGAAGTCGGGAATGCCGCGCAGCGTCTCGACGACGAGGGTCTCCTCGTCGTACGCGGGCACCACGACGGCGACCCGCTTCCCCTCGAGCATCAGCCCTCGCTGGTCGCAGACCGGCGGCGCGCGAGGATCGGCTCCGCCGCGAGTGCCGCTACGAGGCCGATCACGAGCCCGATCAAGGCACCGACGAGCAGCGACGTCCGGCTCGAGCGCGCGGTCGTCTTCACGGCGTTCGCCTCCTCGACGACGCGGCTCGACTCGACACTCTCCGCGAGGTTCAGGAGCTGGCCGGCCTCGAAGAGGTCCTCCTGGAGTGCCGAGCGCCGCGCGTCCGCCGTCGTGATGACCGCGTTCAGGTTCTGGCTCAGGAGCAGCCGCTCGATGGGCGCGATCGCGGTGTTGTCGAGCAGCGCGTCCTGCTGCTCCTGCGCCTCCTGGATCCGCGCCTCGACGGCGGCGAGCTGCGACGTCGCTGACCGTCGACCTGGCGCTCGAGCAGCCCGACCTTCTCGGACACGTACGTCGAGACGTTCTCGACGACGCGCTCGGCGAGCGCGTCGGCCGCTTCCTCGGCCTTGCGCGGGCCGTCGGCCTTCACGGCGATCTCCATGAGCGGGTTGATGCCGCGCACCTGCCCCACCGCGGTCAGCTCCTTGGTCGAGATCGACGAGCGGAGCTTCGACGGGCGGGATTCCCGGTCGCCTCCGAGGCGGCCTGGATCGCCGACTCGGAGCGGATGACCTCGGAGACCGTGCGCGGGTTCGTGGCGAGGCTCTGGATCTGACCTCCGCCGAGCGGCGCGAAGGGCTGGCCGAGGTAGACGATCGTCTCGGCGCGCCACACGTCGCCGCCGGACAGCGCGAGCACGAGCCCGACGAGCGCGCCCGCGACGAGACCGAGAACGGGGAGCCACCAGCGCAGCTTGATCCGCTGCCAGCCCGAGGCGAGATCGACCTCCTGCTCTCCCTCGAGGTCGGGCGACGTCTGCACTTGCGTCATGCGGCGGCGACCCTATCAGCGGCCCAGCGCCACTGAGCCTCGAGGCCCTCCTCGAACGACGTCCCCGCTTTCCACCCGAGCTCGGACTCGATTCGAGACGTGTCGGCGGCCGTTCGGGCGACGTCTCCCTCGACTCGCGGCGCGCGGACGACCTCGAGTCGCCGTCCCGCCACGCGGCCGAGGACCTCGATCGCCTGGAGCATCGAGACCTCGACACCGCCGCCGACGTTGTAGACGGCGCCCGCAGGCGCTTTCTCCATTGCGGCGATCGTCGCGTCCACCACGTCATCGACGTACGTGAAGCTCCGCGACTGCTGTCCGTCGCCGTAGAGCTCGAACGGGAGCCCTTCGGCGAGTGAGGTGACCATCCGGGTGAAAGCCATGTCGGGGCGCTGTCTCGGCCCGTAGATCGTGAAGTAGCGCAGCACGGCGGCGTGCAGGCCAAACTCGCGCCTGTAGGCGTGCGCGAGATGCTCGGAGGCGAGCTTCGTGATGCCGTACGGCGACAGGGGACGCGGTGCGGTGTCCTCTGCCGTCGGGAACGCGGCCGCCTCGCCGTAGATCGACGACGACGATGCAAGCACGGCCCTGGCGCCGGCAACGACGGCAGCCTCGAAGACCCGCTGACTGGCAACGATGTTCTGCCGGACGTACGTCGGGAAGACGAGGCCGAAGCTCCGGACGCCGGGTTGGCCCGCGAGGTGGAAGACGCCGTCGACGTCCGCGAAGTCGAGTGGGTCCTCGACGAGGTCGACGCGCTCGACCGGGAGGCCGGCGGCGTTCTCCTCCTTCAGGGCTGGGTCGTAGTAGTCCGTGAACAGGTCCCAGCCGACCGCATCGTGACCGCGGTCGAGCAGCGTGCGGAGGAGATGCGACCCGATGAAGCCGGCCGCACCGGTGACGACGTAGCGCATGGCCACGGAATGCTAGTGGGCAGGGCCTCGGTATCTCGACCGAGGAGATGCGGCGCGTGCGGCTAACGTCGCCACCGTGAGCGAGCCGATCCGCGTGCTGCGCGTCATTGCGCGCCTGAACATGGGCGGGCCGGCGATCCATGTCGCCAACCTCGCGGCCGGGCTCGAATCGCGCGGCTACCACACGACACTCGTGGCAGGCAGCCTCGCGCGGGGCGAGGACTCGATGGCGTTCCTCGCCGAGCGGCTCGGCGTCTCGGTCGTGAGCGTGCCGGAGATCCAGCGCGAGATCTCGGCGCTCCACGACGCGCGCTCGGCCTTCCGGCTCGCCGAGATCATGCGGGAGACGCGACCCGACATCCTCCACACGCACACCGCGAAAGCCGGTGCGATCGCGAGAGCGGCCGCTGTCCTCGCGGGCGACGCGCGGCCGAGTGTCGTCGTGCACACGTTCCACGGTCACGTGCTCCGCGGCTACTTCGGTCCGCTCCGCACCGCGTTCTTCCGGCAGGTCGAGCGGACGCTCGCGCATGCCTCGGATGCGCTGATCGCGGTCAGCCCCGAGGTGCGCGACGACCTCGTCGAGCTCGGCGTCGCGCCGGCGGAGAAGTTCGTCGTCGTCCGGCTCGGCATCCCGCTCGCGGAGCGGCTCGACGACGAGTCGGCGGACATGGACTACCGTCGGCTCTACGGGATCCCCCGCGACGCCTTCGTCGTCGGCTGGGTCGGGCGCATGACGGGGGTGAAGGACTCGGGCGCCGTTCTGCGGACCGTCGCGGCGCTGCGGGCACGAGGCATCGAGGCGGTCGTGTGCATGGTCGGCGACGGCCCCGACCGCGAGCCGCTCGAGCAGCTCGCGCACGAGCTCGGCATCGCGAGGGCGTGCTACTTCGCGGGCTACCAGCCCGACGTCGGCGGCTTCTATCGGCTCTTCGACGCGTTCTTCCTTCCGTCCGTCAACGAGGGGACGCCGGTGAGCGCGATCGAGGCGCTCGCGACCGGCACGCCGGTCGTCGCGAATCGCGTGGGCGGCGTGCCCGACGTCGTGCGCGACGGCGTCGACGGCTATCTCGTCGAGCCGGGCGACGTCGAGGGCGCGGCCGAGCGGCTCGCAGTTGCTCGCGAGCGATCCCGCGCGTCGAGCGCAGCTGGGGAACTCCGGTCGAGAGCGCGTGCGTGCGCGCTACGCGGTCACGCGGCTCGTCGACGACGTCGACCGGCTCTACCGCGCGTTGCTCGCCGCGAACGACTAGGCGGCGGCCAGGAGCTCGGCGACGAGCTTCCGGTAGCGCTCCATCGCGACGGAACGGTCAGCCTCGCGCTCGACATACGCGCGTCCCCGGCTCCCCATCGCCTCGAGATCGTAGGCGCCGTCGCGCGCGGCCCGGATCGTGCGCGCCAGGAGCTCCGGACGCCCGGGAGGGATCACGATCCCGCACCCCACCTCCGCTACGAGCCGCGCGGTCTCGCTGTCCTCCTCCGCGGCGGCGATGACCGGCCGGCCGGCCGAGAGGATCCCGTACAGTCGGCTCGGTACCACGTAGCCGGCGAGGCCTTTCGCGAGGCCGACGACGTGCAGGTCCGCGCTGGAGAGCGAAAGCGGCAGCCGCTCGCGCTTCTGATAGGGCAGAAAGCGAAGCTGCTCCGTTACCTCGAGGCGCTCCGCGAGCTCGACCATCTCGCTATGCCGCGCTCCGAAGCCGGCGATGACGACGAGGAGATCGTCGAGGTCGCGGAGAAACGTCGCCGCACGGACGAGGCTGTCCAGGTCCTGGGCGTGGCCGACATTGCCCGAGTGCATGACGACGAACGTGCCGTCGAGGCCGTGTGCGCGCGCCCACTCGTTGTCCCGCGGCTGCGGCGTGATCTCGCTCGTGTCCACCCAGTTCGGGATCACGCGCAGCCGCTCCGGCGCTGCGCCCTTCAGCTCGAGCCTCCGCCGCATCGTCTCGCCGATGGCGACGATGCGATCGGCGCGGCGCAGGTACCCGCCGACGAGCGTCCGCAGCACGCCGACCACGGCGGGATTGCGGAGCCGGCCGAGCTCGGTTGCGATCTCCGGGAACACGTCCTGGCTGATCACGAGCACCGGCACGCCGAAGCGGCGGCCGACGATGACGCCGACGTCGCCGACGATCGGAGGATCGGTCATGCAGACGACGAGGTCGGGCGCGCTCCCGCCGACGGCGTACCTCAGCGCGGAGCCGAGGTACGAAAAGTAGTTCGCCGCGCGCCGGCCGAGCTCGGACCGGTCGTAGGCCGTCGAGGTCACGCGCACGATGCGGACGCCGTTGCGCTCGAGCTCGCGCGGCTCCTCCTCGTGGCCGTGCAGGACGCCCGTGACGACCTCGACCTCGTAGTCCTCGGCGAGCGCCTCGCAGAGCTCCGTCAGCAGGTGCGCCGTCGCCTCGACCCCCGGCCAGTAGTACTGGTTCAGGACGAGGATGCGCGGTCGCTCGCCGGCCTGGCTCACGGGGCAAGGCTAGCGTTGCCGCGAATCGGTGTCAGACACCGATTTCGTCAAGGGGAGACTGCGCCAACTCTGAGGAAGTCGATCCACAGGCCGACAGCGCCTCGCTTCCCCGGTTTCCGGTCGAACGAGGTCCCGAGGCTAGCCCCAGCAGGACCGGTCACTGTGGGCGGTGGTTGCGACGGGTGTCTGACACCGCCCTCCGCACCGCGGCGAGGAAGCCTTCGACGCTCGGGCCGTAGCCCCAGTCCTGGACGAGCTCGCGGGAGCGCTCGCCCATGCGGCGCCGCTCGTCCGGATCCTGCGCGAGGCCGCGCAGCGCATCGGCCGCCGCGGCCACGTCACCCGCCGCCACGAGGCGACCGTTCTCGCCATCGCGGAGCAGGTCGGGAGCGGCGCCGACCCGATCCGAGAGGATGAGGGGGAGACCGCAGGCCGCAGCCTCGTTCACGACGACAGCCCACGGTTCGCGTTCCGACAGGAGCGCGAAGACGTCGGCGGCGACGTACGCCTCGACGATCCGCTCCCAGGGCCGGTCGCCGACGAGCACGAGCTGGACGCCGAGCTCGTCGGCGAGGTGACGAAGGCGTGCACGCTCCGGCCCTTCTCCGACGAGCACGACGACGATCCGCGGATCCGCAGCCGCCGCCGCCGCGCGGACGAGCACGTCGTGCGCCTTCTCCGGGACGAGACGCGCGACCGACAGGACGACGACGTCGTCCTCGGTCGCTCCCAGATCCGCGCGCAGCTCCGGGCGCGGCGCGCGCCAGGCCGTCGGCCCGCTGCCCGAACCCCTCGACGTCGATCGTGTTCGCGAAGACGTGGACGTCCTCGGGCTGCGCGCCTCGCTCGATCATCGAACGTCGCGCGAGCGTCCCGGTGACGAGCGCACCCGACGCGCCGCGGACGATCGGCGGCACGACCGTGCCCTTCACCCGTCGTCGCCACCCGGAGCGTGGTCCCTCGTCGTGGCTCTCGACGACGAGGACGTACGGGATCCCGCGCAGGCGGCTCCAGGCGATCGCGCCCTGGGCGGCGAAGGTGCTCCAACCCGAGACGACCACGACGTCGGGGTTCGCGCGCTCGAGGGCGCGCATGATGCCCGGCGTGAGCGGGTAGTCGTGATGGAGGACCTGCCGCGCGCCGGGCACACGAAGTCCACGCAGGAAGCGCGCCTCGTGTTGGGGCTCGACCTGCCAGGTGCGCGAGGCGACCGTCGACGCGGCATAGATCACCGATAGTTCAATCTCGGCGAGGGCGGCAACGCGGTCGAGCAGGGGCGCTCGATATGGCGTGGGCTCGGGGAAGATCGCTGCGACGCGTATCGCGCTCCCCGTTGCGCGAGGACGCAACAACGGCTCGGCGGTGTTGCGGGCTCGACGCCGCGCCTCGGCCCGGCGTGCGCGCCGGGCAGCGACGTGGAGCGGCAGTGCGGGATCTACCTCGACGGCGAGTCGGAGCAGGCGGCTGCCCTCTCCGATCTCACGCGACACGACCTGCGACGCGATCGTCCGCGCTACGACCTTGCGCACGCCGGCCAGCTCGTCATCCGCATAGCGCCCCGACTCCGCGAACTGACGGTAGAGCTCCAGGTACGCGTCCGCGCCCGATTCGATGTCGCCCTCCCCGAGATCACGGCGAAAGCCGAACCGCCACGCGAGCTCGATCGCCTCGACCGAGAGAGAGGGCGCCGCCGCCGCGATCTGCCGAAGGGCGACCTGCCGCCCGAGCTCGCGCTGAAGGTCACCGCGGCGCTGCGACGCCTGCTCGGCATGAAGGCGATAGACGACGAGTGGCTCGTCGAGCGCGTCCGCCTCGGCGTGCTCGAGGACCCGCGTCCAGAGCTCGTAGTCCTCGCTCTCCCCGAACGACTCGTCGTAACGCAGCCCGTGCTCCTCGAAGAGCTCGCGGTGGAAGGCGACCGTGTTGTGGAAGAACGGCGACGCGCTGAAGAGCGAGTACCAGCGCGTCACTGCGGGGCCCGGCTCCGGAAGATGCACGGCACCGATCCGGCCGCTCGGCTCGAGCTCGACGATGCCCGCGCCGACGAGCGCGACCCGCGGCTCGGACTCGATTCTCGCGAGCACGCGCTCGAGCCAGTGGGGGAACGCGATGTCGTCCGCATCCATGCGCGCGACGTAGCGACCCCGCAACCTCGTCGAGGCCGCGGTTGAGCGCCCCTGCGAGCCCCGACCGCTCCTCCTTCCGGACGACGCGGAGCCGAGGATCCTCGACTGCCGCGAGAACCGCCGGCGTCGAGTCGGTCGAGCCGTCGTCGACGACGACGAGCTCGAGGTCGGTGACCGACTGCCCGAGGACGCTCTCGAGCGCAGAGCGGAGATGGCGCTCGCCGTTGTGCACGGCGACGAGGACGGATACGAGCGGCGTGGACGGCACGGGCGTGCCGTAGCCTACGGCCCGTGCCGCCGGAGACCCCGTCGTTCGACCTGGTGGTGGCGACGATCGGGCGCGTGTCGGAGCTCGCGCAGCTCCTCGACTCGCTGGCGGCGCAGTCGTACTCGCGCCTTCGCGTGCTCGTCGTCGATCAGAACGAGGACGATCGCGTGTTGCCGGCCCTCGCGGGCCGGGCGCTCGAGATCGTCCACCTGAGGTCGGAGCCGGGCCTCGCGCGGGCACGAAACGTCGCGCTCGCTCGGATCGAGGCGGATGTCGTCGCGTTCCCGGACGACGACTGCACGTACCCGCCCGGGCTCCTCGAGCGGGTCGCGCGGCAGCTCGGCGAGGATCCGGCGCTCGACGGGCTCTCGGGACGCACGGTCGGACGAGACGGCAGCGCGTCGGCGTCGTGGAAGCAGGATGCGACTGTGTTGACCGACGACAACCTTTGGAACCGCGTCAACTCCGCAGCGCTCTTCCTCCGTCGACCCGTCGTCGAGCGGGTCGGGCGCTTCGACGAGCGGCTCGGGCTCGGGTCGGGCGAGCCGTGGTCGTCGGGCGAGGAGATCGACTACGTCATCCGCGCGGTGCGAACCGGCGCTCGAATCGCCTACGACCCGTCGCTCACGGTCACCCACGACGGCCCGACGCTCGGCGCGGACAGCGCACAGAGGCTCAGGTACCGCGACGGCGCGAGCGTCGGCTACATCCTCCGCAAGCATGGCTACTCGTGGCGCGTGCTGCTCCGTATGCTCGTGCGCCCACTTGGCGGGGCGACGCTCTCACTGTTCCGCCTGAACACCGGACGAGCGCAGCTTCACCTGGCCACCCTCCGCGGCCGACTGGCCGGCTATCGCACGAGCTCGGCGAAGAGCTCGGCGTGACGATCGAGCCAGGGCTCGAGCGCGAACCGCCCCACCGTGCGCGCCCGGGCGGCTGCTGAGTAACGAGGGAGATCGCCGAGCACGCGCTCGACGGCTGCAGCCAATTCCTCGGGCGCAGGCGGCTCGTCACGCTCCCACGTGTCCGGATGCGGCACCCCGATTCCTGCCTCGTCGCCGACGAGCTCGACGGTCCCGCCGCTCGCTGGGTAGACGACCGGTAGGCCCGAGGCCATCGCCTCGAGCACGAGCGTGGGGCATGGGTCCTTGACCTTCGTGTGCAGGAGGAGGTGAGCGCGGCGGAAGATCTCGGGTGCCTCGCGCTGCGCGTACTCGCCCAGCAGGACGACACGGTCGCGCAGCCCGAGCTCCTCGATGAGCGGCTGCACAGGCGAAACGAGCCGCCCGGTCACCAGGAGGCGCGCCTCCGGCTGGACGGTCTGCAACGCGGCAAGCGTCCTCAACGCGAGCTCCAGCCGGTACTCCTGTGTCTGATCCCCGCCGAGCAGAAGGACAGGCCCGCCGGCCGGCGGCCGCTCGGCCGGTGTGAAGAGCCCGACGTCCACCGCATTGGGCAGGACCTCCCAGGGCACCGTGGGCTCGCCCAGGTACAGGTCGGCAGAGAGCTTCGAGAACTCGCTCTGGTAGAGGACGTGGTCGGCTGCGTGGATGCACCGGCGAAGCGGACGGTTGACCTTCTCGGTCGTGTCTCCGGCCCATCCTGGGTATCCGACGCCGTCCTGGTTGACGACGATCGGGATCCCGCGACGCTTTGCGAGACGGAGCAGCGAGCCGAGGTCGCGCGGGATCCACGTCGTCCCGATGTAGAGGAGCGAGAAGTCCGTCGGGCTGTTCGGGAAGCGCGCCGCGAGCTTCTGCATCTTCACCGAGCCTCCTGCCGCCCTCTCGCCGGGCACGGGCACGAGGTCATGCCCGTAGAAGACGCGGATGCCCGGAGCCGGCTTGCCGGCGACGAGCAGCCGCGCCCAGCGCGCACCGGCTCGCGCATAGCGCCCGGCTCGCACGAGGCTCAGATCCACGCGCTCACTCCGGCGCGGGGATCGCGACGAACCCCTCGAGCAGCGCGCGCCAGCGCGGTCGGAGCGCCTCGTACGAGTTCTCCGCGGCCGTCTCCCGACCCGCGCGGAGGACGTCGTCAAGCTCGGCCGCGGAGCGCCGCCGCCACGTGCGCCGACCACTCGACGAGCCCGTCCACGTCCTCGGCGTCGACGCATCCAGCCGTTCTCGCCGTGCCGGACGAGATCCGCCGCCTGCCCGACGCGCGTGGTCACGAGCGGGACGCCGACGGCCATCGACTCGAGCACGGCCTTCGGGCCCCCCTCCTCGCGCGAGGCAACGAGGCAGAGGTCGATCGCCTCGTACGCCTGCGCGACGGCCTCGACGCTCGGCAGGAAGAAGTGGCGGTACGGGATCCCGCTCCGCTCGAGCCCGGCCTTGACGTACCCGCGCGACGGGCCCGTGAGCAGGAACCAGAGCTCGGGCACGCGCTCGCGCAGGCGCTCGGCGACGGCGACGAGCGTGTCCGGCCCCTTGATCAGCTTCGGCTCGAGCCCCTCCCCCCAGCCGACGCCGTCCTTCTGGAACGAGCCGACGACGAACGCGGACTCGGGGAGCCCGAGCTCGCGCCGCGCCCTAGCGCGCGCCTCGGGCGTGCGTCGTCGAAACGTCTCGACGTCGATCCCGATCGGGATCCTGTGCACCTTCTCGCGCGCGACCCCGGTCTCGAGCACGACCTCCTCCATCGCACGGTTCGTGACCTGGATCGCGGTCGATCTCCTCGTGACGCCGCTCGAGCGTCGCGTAGCACTCGTCGAACTCCGGGAACCCCGGCGTCCCAGGCCGCCCGTGGAAGTACGCGAACCCGAGCCGGTTCCCATGGCGCTCGAACCTGTGCAGGAGCAGCGTGAACTGGCTCTCGTGGAAGACGGACTGGCCGGCGATGCCGTTGACCCAGGCGTCCGGGCCGACGCGGATCCCGAGGCTCGCCGCGAGTTTCTTCAGCTGCCGCGCCTCGTAGGCGAGGACCCACTCTGCGCCCTCCTGGGCGACGAAGAGGTGCGAGTGCTCGGGCCAGCTACGCGTGCGGAGCCCGAGCGCCGCGCGCCGGAGCGGCCTTCCGACCGGCGCCGCGGCCCGCCGTACGCGCGTGCCGCAAGCTCACCTCACCTGTCCGCGACGCTCTCGGCCGGCTCGAGCCGCGAGCGGAGGCGCTCGAGGTCCGAGTCCACGAGCAGGTGCACGAGCCCCTCGAAGTCGAGCGAGGGTGCCCAGCCGAGGCGCTCGCGAGCCCGCGTCGGGTCGCCGACGAGGTCATGCAGCTCCGCCTTCCCGCGCTTCAGCGACTCGTCCACGCGCACGTAGTCCTGCCAGTCCAGGCCGACGCGCCCGAACGCGCACTCGACGAGCTCGCGGACGCTATGCGGCTCGCCGGTGGCGATGACGTAGTCGTCGGGCTCGTCCTGCTGGAGCATGAGCCACATCGCGCGCACGTGATCACCGGCGAAGCCCCAGTCGCGGCGCCCTTCGAGGTTGCCGATCTCGAGCTCGTGCTGGAGGCCGAGGCTGATGCTCGCGGCCGCGTGACAGACCTTGCGCGGGACGAAGTCGAGCGGCCGCCGCGGCGACTCGTGGTTGTAGAGGATCCCCGACGACGCGTGCAGCCCGTACTGGTGCCGGTAGCTGCGGGTGATGAAGTGGCCGTACGCCTTCGCCACCCCGTACGGCGTCACCGGGGCGAGCGGGGTCTCCTCGGTCTGCGGCACCTCGCGCGGCTCGCCGAAGATCTCGCTCGAGGACGCCTGGTAGAAGCGGATCGAGTCGTCGACCCGGCGGAGCGCCTCGAGCATCGACGTGACCCCGACCGCGGCGAACTCGGCGGTGAGCACCGGCTGGCGCCAGGACATCGGGACGAACGAAGGCGCGGCGAGGTTGTAGACCTCGTCCGGACGGCACGACGTCAGCAGGTCGACGAGAGAGAGCTCGTCGAGCACGTCGGCCTGGAAGAGCTCGATCGCGCCCCGCGAATCGGCGCCGAGGTTCTCGAACGTGCGTGGAGACGGGCTGGCGAACTGCGCCCGCGACCTCGTACCCCTGCTGCGAGCAGCAGCTCGGCCGAGGTACGAGCCGTCCTGGCCGGCGATCCCGATGATGAGCGCACGCTTCGTGGCCATGCTCGCCCGCGGACCTTAGCGAGGAGACCGCACGGCGTTCCTCGCAGGGAGTAGGGCTGAGCCGGGCATCGAGCATCTACCATCGGCTGCCGTATGGGAGCCGAAACGCGTACGCCGCACCTCGAGGCGCCGGCTCCCGACGACGTGGAAGGAGAGGACGAGGCGCGAAGCACGGCCACGGGTCGGCGCCGTCGGGGCCGCTCACTCGCGCTCGCGCTCGTCGTGCTCGTCGCCGGCATCGGCTACGGGCTCGCGGCCCAGCTCGTCTCGACCCCGCGCGTCCATCCGGACGAGCACATCTATGGCAGGCGCGGGAGCCTCGCTCGGCGAGGGCGAGGGGCTGCGGGTTCGCGGCGAGGAGTACGAGCTCGGGCCGGTGTACCCGGCGATCCTCGGGACGGTGCTCTGGCTCTCCGGAGATCGTGAGACCGCGTACACCTTCTACCGCGTCGCGAACGGGCTTCTCTTCGCACTCGCCGCGATCCCGATCTTCCTGCTCGCGCGCAGGCTCTTGCCCCCGTGGTGGAGCGTCGGGGTCGCGGCGTTTTCCGTCGCGATCCCGTCCTCGATGTACGTGTCGCTCGTGATGACCGAGAGCGCCTCGTACCTCACGTACTCGCTCGCGGTTCTTGCGATCGTTCTCGCCCTCGAGCGGCCGTCCATCGTTCGCCAGTTCGCCGCGATCGGTGCGATCGGGCTCGCGTACGCGACGCGGGCCCAGTTCGCCGTGCTCTTCGCCGCGTACCTGCTGGGACTGCTCGTCGTGTGGGCGATCGACCGCAATCGCCCGGGCCCCCGAAAAGCGCTACGCCGGTCTCTGGCCGTCCCTCGGCGTGGCCGCGCTCGCGGTGCTCGTCCTCGTCGTCCGCCCGCTCGCGACGGGCTCCTCTCCGCTCGACTCGGTCGGCGCGTACGAGGTCCTCTTCCGCGGCTACGACCCGCTCGACATCGTGAAGTGGGGCTTGTACCACCTGGCGGATCTCGAGCTCTATCTCGCGGTCGTCCCGGTCGCAGTTGCGCCGATCGTCCTGTGGCGCGTGTTCGTCCGCGCACGGGCCGGCAGCATGCCGCAAGCGGCCTTCCTGGCCGCCTTCCTGACGGTGAACGCCGGCGATGCTGTTCGTCACGGCGGCGTTCGCAAGCACGGAGTTCGGCTTCGATCGACTCCACGACCGCAACATCTTCTACCTCGCGCCGTTCTGGCTGATCGTGCTCGCCGTGTGGCTCGCGGACGGGCTACCGCGGCCGCTCGTCGCCACCGCCGTGGGCATCGCACTCGCGCTCGTCCTGCCGGCGGTGCTCCCGTTCCGCTACATCGCGAGCGAGGTGGGCGTCGATGTCGTGCCGAGCGCGCTCTGGGCCCGGCTGCAGGAGTCACTCGAGGGCGAGGCCCTCACGGCGCGCAAGCTGCTCGTGCTGCTCATCCTCGTGCTCGTCGCCGCAGTGGCGGTCCTTCCGCGGCGGTTCCGCTGGGCGTTCCCGAGCGCGGTCGATCGCCATGTTCGCGGTCACGGCAGTCCTGGCCTGGGAGCTGAGGATCGATGCTCCCGAGAACGACGTCTTCGCAGACGCGCCCTCGCGTTCATGGATCGACGACCGCCTCCCGGAGGACGCGAGCGTGACGAAGCTGTACCTGTCGAGCACGCGGTGCCCGGCGTCGGCCCTGACCTGGCACGCGCTCTATCTGACGGAGTTCTTCAACGCCAGGGTCGAGCAGGCCGCGTACATCGACGAATCGGTCCCCGACGGCTTGCCGATCACGCGGGTGGACGTCGGGCCGGGAGGCCGGCTCGTAACCGAGGACGGCGGAGCGCTTGTCGCCGACTACGTCTACACGCAGCCGGGGATCGACTCGCCGGCGACCGGATCGGGAGCGGCACGGCCGCCGATCTCGTGCTGTGGCGAGTGGATGGGACCGTGACCGTGCCCGGCGCAACGAGCAACGCCGATCTGCGAACCGCCGACTGCGCCTAGCGGACCCGCCTGAGGTAGCCGCTCGGGTTCTGGGTGATGAGGAACTTCTCGCGCTCGCGGTCGATCTCGAACTCGCTCGTTCGCGCCGAGGAACGCCTCGATCGCCTGCAGCGGCCCGGGCATCAGGTCCTCACGGATCTGGCCGATGTTCGAGTCCTCGACGATCACGTAGCAGCCGACCGGGACCATCGGCCCGTACGCCTCGAGCTCGGCTTCGACGTGCGCCTGCGAGTGGTCGGAGTCGAGGACGACGAGCGTCTTGCGTCCGCCGGCACGACTGCGCACCTCGTCGAGGACGTCCGGGTCGGTCGACGAGCGTCCTCCGAGATACGTGATCCGCGGGTGCCGGGGGTAGTCGTCCCGCAGCGGCTCGATGTCGATCGAGATCACCTCGCCGCTCCCGACGAGGTCGCAGATCGTCGCCAGGTAGAGCGCGCTTCCCCCGCGGTACGTGCCCGTCTCGACGATGACGTCGGGCCGCGTCTCGAAGATGATCTCCTGGTAGACCCAGAGGTCGAGCGGGTTCTTCAGCGCCTGCGCGCCGAGCCAGTACGACCGCGTCCACGCGTCCGACTCGTAGAGCACGTCGTGAGCACGCGTAACGGCGGCCCTGTCGAGCCGCTTGCCCACGCGGTAGCGCACGCCGGTCACCGCACGTCGCAGGTAGTTCTCCACGGCTCGGCCGATTCTAGGTTGGGCTCGCGAGGCCGAGGACCTCGAGGTAGCGATCCGCGACGTCGGCGATCGCAGGCGTCGAGATTGCCGCGCGCCGCTCCTCGAGCTCGGCCACGAGCCGGTCGAGCACGGACGGAAGCTCCTCGTCCTCGCGGAACGGGAGCCCGCCCTCGCCGACGAGCTCGGGGTGCCCTCCGCTCGCGAGGAACGCGGCGGGAAGCCCGCAGGCGAGCGCCTCCAGCAGCGCGTTCGAGCAGGGGTCGTCGCGGCTCGCGGCGATGTAGACGTCGTGCGCGCGCAGGAGCTCGGCGACCGCGGCGGAGTCGACCGGCCCGACCGTCCGGATCCGCTCGAACGAGACCGGGCTCTGGCCGACGAAGGTCAGCTCGTAGCGATCCCAGTCGAGGTTGCGGTCGAGCCAGGAGAAGGTCTCGGCGCCCTTGCGGATGTTTGCCGACCAGCTGATCGCGACGAGCCGCACCTTGCGGCCGCCCAGCGGCTCCCGCGAGGCCGGCGGGTGGAAGATCGCCGGATCCACGGCATTCGAGATGACGATGGGCGCCCGCAGCTCGATCCCGAGCTCGCGGTGCTTCTCGAGGCTGTATCGCGACTGGAGCACCGTGGCGTCCGCGAGCTCGCGATTGGCCTCCGCGATGCGCGCGTCCGTGCCGTCGTCGAAGCCGCGGTATACGCCGATCGGCCCGTCCACGCGGTGGACCATGCGAACGCCGGCCCGGGCGAAACGACGCAGGCGGTCGACGTCGTAGTTGAACGAGTTGAAGAGACACGCATGTGTGCCGGCCGAGAGACGGTTCTCCTCGACCTCGAGGCCGGCGGCTCGCGAGCTCCGTTTCGAGCGCGCGCAGGAACTGATGTCCCCCGCCGCCCGGCGGAGGAGTGAACTCGTGGAAGAGCGCGAGGTCGGCGCGTCCTCGGCGCGACGCGAGCCAGTCGAGCTCGATCCGCGCTCGCCGGACGAGCCCCCGACCGGCTCGACGCGCCGCCCGCGGTGCGGAGCGAACGTCCACCTAGGACGCTCCTTCTGGGACGGGCTTCCGGGCCCACACCTCGAACCCCGGGTGCTCCGTCTCCACGAGCTCGTAGTTCATGTCGAGGAAGCGTCTCGCCCCCGCGACGAACGCTGCCCATTCGGGGGGTGTCTTCCGCGAGTCGAAGAACCCGAGGCTGACCATGACGAGCTCCGGGTCCTCGCGCTCGTAGCAGTCGACGGTCTCCTCGTAGTACTTGGTGAGGGCCTGCGGATAGATGTGGAACCAGCGGCACGCGAGATCGAACTCGCTCGCGATAAAGGCGCCATGACCGTTCTCGCTGTTCCCGCCGAACACGATGTAGGAGACCCGCTCGTCGTTCGGATGGAAGCGTGCACGCGCGCGTTCGAGAGCGACAGCGCCTCCGCTGTGCGGCGTGTTCCTCCAGGCTGCGGAGATGTCGATGCGACTCTCGTTCTTCACCGACGACCAGAGCGCGAAGACGACGCAGGCCGCTGCCGCCACCCCTGCCGCCCGCGACCCGAGCAGGACGGCGACGGCGGTGATGCCTGTGGCCGCGATGACCACGGCCGGATACGCCAGCATCTGGAGGTGATGCTCCCAGAAGGCCGTGAGCGCCAGGGTGCCGAGCGTCGCGAGCAGGATCAGCAGCGCGGCAGCCGCGAGCACGCGCCGGTCCGGGCGACGACTCCAGATGACGACCGCCGCGACGGCGAAGAGACCCAGCACGAGGTACGCGGCCGGTAGCTGCCAGCGTCCGGAGCTTTCGAAGAACTGGTGGACGACGTCGAGGTGGGCGCGGGCTCGGTCGACGGGCCCGAGATGCTCGAGCCCCTGCCTCGAGTACTCGAAGTTGTAGGCGACCATGTCGAGGTACGCGCGAAGCTCGCCGCGAACCGCGAGCAGGGCCGCGGCGACCGCGAGGAGCCCGGCGAGCCCGGCTGCTGCCCGCGCGAGCTGGCCCCAGCGCGCTGCCGCCGGCTTCCCGAGGACGACGAATGCGAGCAGAGGCGCGGCAGCAATGCCCGCGAGCGGCAGCTTGAAGAGCATCACCGTCCCGAGCAGCGCTCCCGACGCGGCAAACCGACCTCGAAGCCAGAGCCAGGCCGGGAGCGGTGTGACCGCGAGCCCCGCCAGCATGCTGAGCCCCGGCTGGAACCAGCTGCTCGTGAGCGCGAGCGGGTAGATGAAGAAGCCCGCGACGACGGCGGCCCGTGGAGCTCGGAGCTCACGGAGCAAGAGCGCGATCGACACGGCGGCAAGCGCCAACCAGAGCCCGTCGAGCAGGAACGGGCCACGCCAATCGGCGATCCAGAGCGCCGCGGCGTAGGTGTAGAAGAAGAGCGGGTCCTTCGGATCGGACACGTCCGCGTAGAGCGACTCGCCGTCGAGCATTCGCGACGCGATGCTGAGGTACACGCCCTGGTCGCTTCCCGCGACCGGCTCTCCACGGAGCAGCGCGAGCGCGAACCCGAAGAGCAGCGCGAAGGCGCCGATACCGACCCAACGCACGAGCGGCACGATACCCCTGCCTGCGGCGCGCGACGGCTAGTTCCTCGACCCGCCCGAGCCGATGCTCGCTCGGAGCAGCTCCTCGATCCGTGTCGACGTAGAGATGCCACGCAGAGCCCGCGCTCGACCGTCTCCCGCGCACGCGAGCCGAGCGCCCGATCGTCGCCGCCGAGCAGGCCTGCGACTGCCTCGGCGAGCGCCTGCTCCGTCGCCCGGCGCCACGAGCCGGACGTTCTCGCCGTCGACGAGCCCGTAGCCCGTGGCGATCGCGGCCGTGCGCGTGACGACGACAGGCTTCGCGAGCGCCATCGCCTGCAGGAGCACGGTCGTCGCGCCCGAGTAGCTGTTCTCGCGGACCGGCAGCACGACGACCCGTCCCCGCTCGAGGCGCGCGCGCATCGCATCGAACGGAAGGTCCGAATCGACGCGCACGTTCGCGGGCAGCGGGCCTAGCGCCCGCGCGTGCTCCCCGGACGTCACGAGCTCGAAGGACGTTCGAGGCAGACTCCGAGCGACGTCGAGGAGGAGCTCGAAGTCGCGGTGCGGATCGGCTCCGACCGAGACCACGTCCACCTCCGGCGCTCGTGCGGTCGGCGCGAACGCCTCGGTGTCGACGCCGAACGGCACGAACTCGACGCGTGTCGCGCGCCCGTGCTCGGCGAGGAAGCTGCACGAGCTCGGCCGCCTCGTGCTCGCTGTAGGTCACGACCGCGGATGCGGACGCGAGGGACGACGCGTACAGGCGCCGCATGCGCGCGGAGCGAAGGCGGTCGAGCCGCTCCGGGAGACCGATCGCGACGTAGACGAGCGGCCGGCGGACGAGCCCACGTCGCTTCGCGAGCATGAGCGGAATGCCGACCGTGTCGACCGTCGAGAAGACGGCGTCGGCTCGGTTCGCCTCGCGCAGGGACGCGAGCACGGTCGCGAAGTCGCCGCCGTAGCCGCCCGCCGCCTCGAGCGCGCGCTTGACCGTGCCGCCGGCAGCCCGCGCCCACGCGGGTGGAGCGTCGCGCTCGAGGTTGTGACGCGTCGCCCACCCTCGCTCCCGGAGCTGGTCGAGGCCGAAGAGCGCGTACCGCTCCGCGGCGTCCGGTGGCGCGAGGAGCGCCCGTCGGCGCTGCGGCGAGTCGCGGAAGCAGGAGAAGACGGATGCCACGGTGGCCGTAGGTAACCTAGGCGACCGGCCGCCGGCGGCCGCCCGAAACCATGCACCGGCAGAAGACGAAGTTCTCCCACCGCGTCAACAGGGTGTTCACGCACCGCGCGAACGGCGTCGCGAAGGCGCTCGAGACGCGCGGCATCCGCGCGACCTACGAGCTGCACGACCGGCTGCTCTCGAACCGCAAGAGCCGACAGCTCTTCTCCGAGGACCGGCCGGAGCTCGACGACGTCCAGCGGGGCATCCTCGCCGACGTCGAGGCGCAGGGTTACTCGGCCGTCTCGTTCGGCGACCTGTTCCCAGCGGAGCACTGGCAGGAGCTCGAGGCGATGGCCGACCGCTTCGTCGCCGAGACCGAGGCCGATCTCGCAGCCGGCGGCGACAACGTCCGCGTTCGCGCCGGCAAGGAGTTCGTCGTGCGGCTGCACAGCTACGGCGTCGAGCTCGGTCTCGACGACCCGTGGTTCCGCGCAGTCGCGTCCCGCCGGCTGCTCGACATCGCGAACACGTACCTGCGCATGCGCTCGAAGCTCGAGTACGTCGACGTCTGGTACTCGGTGCCCCAGCAGGAGGGCGCCGAGCGCGTCTCCTCGCAGCGCTGGCACCGCGACTACAACGACAAGCACCTCCTGAAGGTGTTCCTCTACCTGGTGGACGTCGACGAGAGCATGGGCCCCTTCCAGTACGTCCCCGACAGCCAGCCGGGCGGGCAGTACGCTGACGCCTGGGCGTGGACGCCGCTCGGCCAGAACTACCCGACGGAGGAGGAGCTCGAGTCGCGGATCCCCGCGTCAGCGGTGCACACGTTCTTGGGCTCGAAGGGGACGCTGATCTTCTGCAACACCGCCGGCTTCCACCGCGGCGGCTTCTCGACGACGAAGCCGCGTGTGCTCGCGACCGCGACGTACTCCTCCCCCGCCTCGCTCGCGTCGCTGACGCAGAGAAGCTACGACTTCACCGGGCTCAGCTTCACGAGCTCGACGAGCCCACGCGCTTCGCGCTCGGCTAGCCGCGCTCACACGTCCACTCGAGCAGCGGGCGCACGACGCCCCGCCACTGGCCGGTGAACGTGCCCCGCGAGGAGTCACCCTCCGCAGGGTCCTGCACGTGGAACGTGACCGCCTCGAAGACGCTTACGTGGTGGTGGAGCTTCGGCGAATCGATCGACACCACGGCAGGGTCGACGGTGACCAGCCCTTCGTTCAGGTAGTTCCCGGGAATCCACGCCGTCGCCACGTAGTCCCCCGGCGGCGAGACCTCCTGCCAGCGCGGATCGATGTCCATGGCGTTGAAGGCGATGTGGCCTCCCGCCGAGAGCTTGATCTTCGGGATGATCGGCGGCCCGTTTCCCAGCACGGTGAAGGAGAGCTCGATGCCCACCTGTTGCCGGACGTCGACGTAGTCCACCGTCTCGCCGCCCTTGTCGACGATCCGGACTCCCCGCATGCGCACCAGCTCGTCGCCGGGCGCGGAGTCAAGGTCGGGCCACGTGTGGCTCGAGCCGGCGCCAGCTGTCGTCTGCAGGTAGTGGGCGACGACGTCCTCGCTCCGGCCGTCTAGCACGATGCTGCCTCCGTCCAGGAGCAGGGCTCGATCGCAAAGCTGCGCGACGGCCTGCATGTTGTGCGAGACGAAGAGCACCGTCCGGCCGCCCGCTCCGAAGTCCTCCATGCGGCCGAGGCAGCGAGCCTGGAACTCGGCGTCGCCGACTGCGAGCACCTCGTCCACGAGCAAGATCTCTGGCTCGAGGTGCGCGGCGACCGAGAACGCCAGCCGCACGTACATCCCGCTCGAGTAGCGCTTCACGGGCGTGTCGAGGAACTTCGCGACGCCCGAGAACTCGGCAATCTCGGGCAGCTTCGTCTGGATCTCCTTCCGCTTCATGCCGAGGATCGCGCCGTTCAGATAGATGTTCTCGCGGCCCGTGAGCTCCGGGTGGAAGCCGGTGCCGACCTCGAGCAGGCTGCCCACGCGCCCTCGGATCTCGGCGCGGCCCTCGGTCGGAGCGGTGATCCGCGTGAGCACTTTGAGGAGCGTCGACTTGCCGGCGCCGTTGCGTCCGATGACGCCGAGCACCTCGCCCTGCGCGACCTCGAAGGACACGTCCCGCAACGCCCAGATCTCCTCCGGCGAGCGATTGGACTCCTTCCCGAGGAGGCGCTTCGTTGCGTGGCTCAACGATTCGCGGAGCGTGCCGTACGCGGCCTGGAATTCGCCGAGGCGGTAGCGCTTACCGATGCCCGCTGCTTCGATCGCGACGGCCATCAGATCGTGTCCGCGAACTTCGGCTCGGTCGCACGGAAGACCGACAGGCCGATCAGGAACATGGCCAGAGCGACCGCGACGCCGACCGCCGACTGCTGCGGGTCGGGCGCCGGGGCATCGACGACGGCCCACCGCCAGCCGCTGATGACGGTGGTCATCGGGTTGAAGGACAGCACCCACTGCCACTTCGTCGGCAGCTCCTGGACCTCGTAGATGACGCCCGACACGAGCGGCAGCACCGGGAGCAGCACCGGGATCACGTAGCGCACGTCGCGGTAGCGGACGTTCAACGCCGAGAGGAAGAAGCCGGCCCCGAGCGCCGCGAGGAGCGCGAGCGCGAGGAACACGGGCGCGAGCAGGATCTCCCAGCCCTGCGGGAAGCTCTCGTAGATCCACATCACGGCGACCAGCACGGGGAGGCCGATGACGAGGTCGACCATCGGCACGATCACGGCCGCGAGCGGCAGCAGGACCCGCGGGAAGTACACCTTCGTCACGAGCTGGAGGTTGTTCGCGAGGCTCATGCTCGAGTTCGTGAGCGACGAGACGAAGTACTGCATCGGCAGGACTCCGCCCACGACGAGCACCGCGTAGTGCAGACCCCCGTCGGGGAAGTCCGCGAACTTCCCGAACACGACGATGTACACGAGCGCGGTGAACGCCGGCACGAGGATCGCCCACGCGATGCCGAGAAACGTCTGCTTGTAGCGGACGATGACGTCGCGCCAGACGAGCGTCCCGAGCAGCTCCCGGAAGTGCCAGAGCTCCGGTACGTCGAGGTGCGGCAGCCGTGGCGCGGGTCGGATGACAGTCGTGCGGCCGGGCGCTTCCCCGTTACGAAGTCCGTTCGGGGTGCCGTTGACAGCCCCGTTCTCCCCAGCAACGTGGCCCGTGCTCGTCCGCTCCTCGAGCGTGCCTCGAGCCTCGCTCACTCCGCCGATGCTAGCGGCGGGACCTGCTCACGGTCCGCGTGCCTGTCTCCGGCGAGGGCGCCGAGGGCCGTGACGATGAAGATCGGGTAGAGCGGTAACGCGAACTCAGGGGCCACGCCCTGTGACGCCGCGTGGATGAGGAGCACTGCTGCGGCAGCCGCCCAGAGCACGACGATCGTCCTCCAGCCGCGCGGGCGCCGCCACACGAGCGCGACGAGCCCGACGGCGAGCCAGAGCGGCGGCCGAGGGAACCGCGGTGTGACCCGGTTCAGGATCTCAGTCACCCACGCCTGGCCGTCGCGGGCGGGCAGATCGGCGTCCCATGCGCGGACCTGCGAGACGATCTCGCGATAGCGGTCCTGCGTCGCGGGGTCGGCCCACGCCCGGGACGGCTCGTCGAGCGTGCACGAGTCGATGTAGTCGGAGGCGCACCACACGAAGCCGTACGGCACGCCTTCGACGAGGACGGAGGCCTGGGGGTTCGGGAATGTCACACCTCCCGCCTCGAACGTCGGAGCAGGTGGGCTGGGCTCTGTCTGCGCGCGCTGCACGACGTCCTCGCGCAGCGGTCGCTGCATCAGGAACTCCCAGAACGTGTCCGCAACGCCGCGCACATAGGTGCCCGGATGCTCGCGGATCGCCTCGAGAGCGGAGTCGAAGAGCACGTCGTAGTTCTCGTCGCGGCCGAGCACACGGTCCGATAGCGCGATCAGCCGCACCGTCTCGTAGTTCGAGCCGTTCTGCAGGTAGGCGTCGAGCGGCACGCCGAGGCTCGCGTGCGGCTCCTTCGCGAGCACGTCCTGCTCGATCAGCTCGGCGAGCCGGCGCGAGGCCGAGCCGTTCTCCGGCGAGATCGTCCTGTCGGCCAGGAAGACGCGCAGGAACGGCACCCACGCGCGCCCGCCGCGAGCGACGGTCGTGTCGTCGTAGCGAACGCCGTTGTGCACGGCCCACGCGCCGAGCAGCCCGATCGCCGCCGCCAGACAGGCCGCCGACCAGGTCAGCCGGCTCCGCCACGAGACGGGCAGGAGGAGCGGCGCGAGCGCGACCGGGATCAGCACCTGATTCGCCGGACGCGTGAGCACGAGTGCCGCGACACCGGCACCGAGCGCCGCGAAGCGCCACGTCGAAGGCCGATCGAGCGTGTGCGCGAGCAGCAGTGCCCAGAGGGCGATCGCCGTTGCGAACACGCCGTCGCTCGAGGCCTGGTGGTAGAGCGTCGCCCAGGCGGGGTAGCCGAGCAGGAGCACAGCGCTGCCGAGCGCGGGGATCCGGCCGAACGTGAGCGCGGTCGCGCTCCAGGCGACCACCGACGTGGCGAAGAGCAGGCCGAAGACGAGCTCGACGAGCAGCGTGCCGCCGAGATCCATGGGCAGGCCGACGACGAGCGGCGTGATCGGCGTGCGGAAGACCTGGAGCTCGGAGAACGGCGGCTCGGAGTCGAAGAGCTGCAGGTAGTACACGAGGTAGTCCCAGCTGTCCCGGCCCTTCGCCATCGGCCAGCCGATCGCCTGCAGCCAGTACACGGCGAGGGCGAGGAGGAACAGGAGGAGCGCGGCGCGGCGGGTGGGGACGAACGCGAGGAGCCGGCTCCAGGCAGGCCGGAGGCTGCTCACGCGCGAACGCCTCGTCGCACGACACTTCGCACCCTCGACAACGCACTTCGCTCGAGCGCGCCGACCCGCGCGTCGAGGTCGTCGAGGCGGGCGCCGAGAGCGAGCGCCAGGTCCGACTCCCCGAGCGCCGAGTACTCACCGGCGTAGCGGGCGGCCTCGGCGACGTCGAGGCGGCCGAAGGTCGCGGGCCTCGTTACCTCCCGCCACCCGGCGCAGCGCATCGCGGAGCCGCGTGTCGATCGCGAGCGTCCCGTCCGTCGAGGCCGCGCTCGAAGGGCGTCGTCGTCCACGACGAGTGGCGCGTAGAAGTCCTCGAGGCGGCCGAGGCGGTACGCACGGTGCGCCTCGGCCATGTGGTTCGGGATGCCCTTCTCCGCGTTCTTCTCGAGCGCGACGAACTGCGTCACGTACTTCCGCACGCAGTGCTCGAGCGAGCGCACGGGGAAATGGAGGATCTCGTACGGGTACCAGCCACGCAGCGGAAGCAGGCCCGCGCCGAACGCCTCGTGATTCCCGCGGCCGATGCGGACGTCGACGGCCGCGCGATGCGCCGACTTCGAGTGCGTGCTCAGCGGGTGGTGGTGGAACGCGGGCCTGGCGAGCCGCACCGTCATGCGCTCCGCGAAGTTCTCCCCGCCGTCAGGGCGCGGCACGAAGTTCCGCCAGGCCCCGCGCACGACGCCGTACCGGGGCGGGATTTCCGCGAGCACGTCCTTCAAGCTCGAGCCCTGCGGCCACCAGAACTCGTCGGCGTCCGTGTTCAGCACCCAGTCGGCGCCGAAGTCGGTCGCGGCCAGTCGAGCCATACGCGTGACCCACTCGCTCTGGCGGAGGTCGTCGCCCGGCTCGTCGATCAGGTGGAGGTGCCCCTCGCGCGCATGGCGCTCGAGGATCTCCCTCGTCCCGTCGCGCGAGCGGTTGTCCGTCGCGATCACGAAGTCCACGCCGGCATCGAGGTGAAACGCGATCTGCGCGTCCACGACGTCGGCCTCGTCGCGGACGAGCAGCGTCTGCACGAGCCTCATCGTGCGTGAGCCTAGTGCGGCACCCGGTCCGAGCCTTCGCCGACCCAGGCGACGAGCTCGGGGCGGAGGATCAGGCGCAGAACGCCTCGCCCGTCGAGCGCGAGCAGCGGCAGCTGCGACGAGTACGCCTGGACCGCGCGCCGCTTCGCGATCCGGTCTCGGATGCCCACGCGAACGGGGTCGAACGACAGCCGTGCGCCCAGGCCGACTTCGAGCCACGCGGCGGTCACCGGCTCGCCGCCGGAACGGGCGGTGTACGGCTGCTCGGCATAGAAGCCGAGGCGGCCGGCGTGCAGCGATGCATCGGCGATCGTCCGCACGAGCCACTCGTGGTCCGGGTGGCTGAGCGGGGAGCCGGGAAGGAGCAGGGTGCTCGCGTCGCCGACGGCGTCGGCTACCGCGGCATGAACCTCGTCGTCGGTTCCGTGGCGCTGGTAGTCGACGTCACCGAACGTGAGCCACCTCGGCTTCGCCCCGAGCCGGGCGCAGGCTGCCGCGTCCTCGTCACGTCGTGCCCGTGCAGCTTCTCCCTCGCTCCGGAACCCAGCGCGACCGTCCCAGCCGCCCGGAGGCGCCGTCGAGCCCGGGTCGTTCGCGAGCACCGTCAGCACGTCGACCGACGCCCCCGCCCGCGCCCAGCGACGCGATCGCGGCGCCGACTGAGAGCACCGCGTCGTCGAGATGCGGCGACACGACGACGATCCTGCCGCCGGGGGGATCAGCGCCCACGCGGGCACTATGATCGCGGCCTTGGCCGGCTGGCGACGATTCGTCCCCGCGTCGGTGCGGCGCCGGCTGCGCCCGCTCCGAGCCGCCTACGTCGAATGGCGCCGGAGCAGGCCCGTCGATCTCGGCGCGCTCCGGAGAACGACGCCGATCGACCCGAACTGGGGCTTCGAGCGGGGCACGCCGATCGACCGCGTGTACGTCGAGCGCTTCGTCGGCAGCCATGCCGCGGACATCCGCGGGCGGGTGCTCGAGATCGCGGCTCCGGACTACACGACCCGCTTCGGCTCGGGTGTCGAGCGAGTCGACATCCTCATGGCGAAGGAGGGGAACCCGGAGGCGACGATCGTGGGCGACCTCGCGGACGCGCCGCACATCCCGAGCGACACCTTCGACTGCGCGATCGTGACGCAGACGCTCCAGTTCGTGTACGACGTGCGCGCCGCGCTCGCGACGCTCCACCGCATCCTCGCTCCCGGCGGAGTCCTCCTTGCGACCGTGCCCGGGATCACGAAGATCTCCCCGCCCGAGGACGAGGAGTACGGCGAGTGGTGGCACTACACGGGGCGGTCGGCACGCCGGCTGGCCGAGGAGGCGTTCGGCGATGGCTCGGTCGAGGTCGAGACGTACGGGAACGTCCTGACGGCGGCCGGGTTCCTCTACGGGCTCGCCGCGTCCGACCTGAAGCAGGACGAGCTCGACGCGCCGCGACCGCTCTACGAGGTGATCGTCGGCGTGCGCGCAGTGAAGCGCTAGCCGGGTTCTTCGCTGCGGCGAAGCGCGCGCTTCGCAGTGCGCGAGACCTTGCGGTAGACACGCGTCGGCAGGCGCAGCTCGAGCGAGAGCAGCCTGTTCTCGAGCGTGTCGAGCCGGCGCTGGAGCCGGACCACGTCGGCCTCGCCGAGCACCGCCGCCTCGACGGCGTACTCGGCGTCCTCGACGAGTGTGGGGAGCGGAAACGCCAGCGGCGTCGTCTCCCGCGGCAGCCGGTGGCCGTCGTCCGAGCGCAGGGAACGCAGCGCATCGCGCAGGCGCGCGTCGACCACGAGACGGCCCTCCCCCTCGCCGCGCGAGAGCTCGTCGTCTCCGACGACCTGGCTCTCGTAGTAGTCGCCGGATCGTCCCGTTGCGGAGCGCCTCGAACATGTTCGCGTGATACGCCGTGGGCGGCCGCTGCACGTACTTCTCGAACGCGTGCCCCTGGAGCTCGGCCTTGTGGGCGCACTGCTCGGCAGAGCGGAGCGGGAAGTGGAAGACCTCGATCGGGAACCAGCCGCGCAAGGGAGCGAAGGGGCTGTCGATCACGGCATGGTTCCCTCGGGTGAGTCGGATCTCCGGATGGGCGCGATGGACGACCTTTCGGATCGGCTTGTACAGCGACGCGGGATCGTTGATCGGCGCGAGTGCGGAGAAGCGGACGGTCATGCGCTCGAACGGGTCGCCGTCTCCAGGCCGCGGGACGAACATGCGGAGAAAGGCGCCGACCGTCCCGTAGCGCTCCGGGCACAGCGCCGAGCACGTCGCGCAGCGACGCGCCGCGTGGCCACCAGAACTCGTCCGCGTCGGAGTTGATCACCCAGTCCGCACCGAAGTCGGTCGCTGCGAGTCGGGCCATGCGCGTCACCCACTCGTCCTGCCGGAGATCCTCGCCCGGCTCACGGATGAGATGGACATAGCCTTCGCGCGCGTAGCGCTCGAGGATCTCGGTCGTCCCGTCCTCGGAACGGTTGTCGGTCGCGACCACGAAGTCGGCGCCGGCGTTGAGATGAAACGCGAGCCAGGACTCGATGATGTCCGCCTCGTCGCGGGCGAGGAGCGTCATGACGAGCTTCATCGCCGCGCCAGTCTACGCAGCCTCCTGCCCGCACCCAGCAGGCGGGGCAGCTGCGCGCTCGAGCTCGGCGAGGCGCTGCTCGAGCGCGACGACACGGTCCTCCGCGCGGACGATGCCGTCGATCTCGACGAGCACCGAGGCCTCGCCGGCGTAGAGGCCGTCGTCGTCGGTGGCGGGCCGATCGAACGTCAAGGGTCGGCCCGGAACCGCGAACGTCCTGGCGTTCCCGTCCGCGGACGGGCGGAGCGCGCGGAGAGCGTCGCGGAGCCTCGTGTCGACCGCGAGTGTCCCGTCCGCGAGCCCGCGCTCGAGCGCTCCGTCGGTCACCGAGAACGACATGAGGTACTCGTCGAGCCGGTCTTCGCGGAACGCGTCATACATCAGCTGCTGATGCAGGGTCGCCGGCTCCGCACGACGAGGGTTCCACCATCCGCCGCGGCACTTCCAGCGCAGCTGCTCGAGCGAGCGGAACGAGAAGTGCAGGACCTCGATCGGGTGCCAGCCGCGAAGCGGATCGAGACCGGTTCCGACGGCGTTGTGGTTCCCATCTCGATCTCGACGTCCGGCAGCCGCTCGATGCGCGACCTTCTGGTGGGCGTGGAAGATCGTTCGCTTGTCGCCGGGAAACGCGGGCCGTGTCGAGTCGTACGGTCATGCGCTCGGCGAAGAAGTCGCCGTCCTCGGGACGCGGGAGGAAGTGCCGCCAGCAGCCGCGAACGACGCCGAACCGTTCGGGGACCAGCTGGAGCACCTCCTTGAGCGATCCGCCTCGCGGCCACCAGAACTCGTCGGCGTCGCCGTTGATCACCCAGTCGGCGTCGTGCTCGGTCGCAGCGAGCCGGGCCATACGCGTGACCCACTCGTCCTGACGGCATCCCGCCCCTCCTCCCGCAAGAGCCGCAGGACGCCTGCGCGCTCGTACCGCTGGAGGATCTCGGTCGTCCCGTCCGAGGACGCGTTGTCGGTGGCGACCACGAAGTCGACGCCGGCCGCGAGGTGGAAGGCGATCTGGGCGTCGACGATGTCGGCTTCGTCCCGCGCGAGCAGCGTCATCACGAGCCTCACGAGCCGTCACCCATCCGGGTCGAGCTCGAGCGTCGGCTCGAGCTCGGCATCGCGCGCGACGCTCAGGGTGCGCGAGGCGTCGGCGGAGGCGATGTCGTCGAGGAAGACGCGTAGTCGACCGCACCCGTCCTTGGCGACGTCGACGTCGGCAAGCCCGGCCGAGACGGCCCGCCGGCGCATTGCCCGCGCCTCGGTGTACGAGTCCGCGTAGCCGACAACGACGCGCACGTTTCGGTCCGGTGCCGGCTCCGCGACGCAGTCGTCGGAAGAGATGAAGAGCGGAGCGCCGCCGGGCAAGCCGCTCCCCGAGTAGCCGACGAGCATCGCGCCCGGATGCGAGAGGAGGCCGACCCCGACGATCGCCCAGAGCCACGGAGACCTCCAGAGGAACGCGTTGCTCTCCGGTGTCGCGAGCGCGGGCTCCCGCTCGCGTGCGGAACGCTGCGCCGACCACGCGCTCTGCAGCAGCAGCGGCGTCAACACTGCCAGGACGAGGACCGTCGTCCCCGTGATCCGCGTGATCGGGTTCTGGGACTCGTCTCTCGTGATCGGGAGTGCCGTGTAGGCCCAGATCGCCCACGTTCCGCCGGCGATCGCGAGCCCGAGGAACGTCGCGGCAAAAACCGACACCCTCCAGGCGCCCGCAAAGGCCGCGACGACGATCGGCGGCGACGGCGACGATACGGACCGACTCGCCAAAGGTCGCTCGCGAAGAGCGTCTCGACGGCGAGCTCGAACGATGGCCGAACCCTCTCGAGATAGCCGAACGCACCGACGTACCCGGCGTCCGGACCGTCGCTCTCGAGGCCCTCTGCCGTGAACCAGATCCTCCAGGGCGCGGTCAGCGCGAACGCCACCACGCCGCACACGGCCACCAGCTTCCAGAGCGTTCGCCACTCCCTCCACGTCGCAACGAACGCGGCGAGGAGCACGCAGGCCGCGAACAGGAGCCCCTCGCGCTTCGTGAGCATCGCTCCGGCGAGGAGAATCGTCGCGGCCGCGAGCTGCCACGTCTCTCGGTCGAGGATCCACAGGAGCACGAGCAGCGCCGCGACCGCAATCAGATAGCCGAGGGGGACGTCGGCGTACAGCGTGGTCACTCTCTCGAGGAGACTCGGAGAGACGAGGAAGAGCAGGAGGACGGGAAAGAGGATCGCCTCGTGCACTCTCGTGGCGAGCAGGCCGATGACCGCGCCCACGAACCCCGCCGCCAGGAACCAGTACTGGACGTGGAGCGAAGCCGTGTCCGCCGACCCCATCGCATGGAACGCGCCGGACTGGATGAACGCCATCCCCGGCGGATAGGACGCGAGCTGCGGGAGCTGCTCGAGGAAGTCGGCCTCGAGCCGGTCGAAGAAGTAGAGCGACTGCGCCTTCGGCATCCAGAACGCCCAGCTGTCCCACTCGCGCGTGATGCCGGAGAGACGATCGGCCCGGAGGAGCGCCTCGAAGTAGACGACGATCCCGGCGACGAAGCCGGCGCCGAACAACGTCAACGCCGGGAAGCGCCAGCCCGGCGGCCGTAGGCCGGGCGCCGCGTGACGGCGTACCCGTCCGGCAACGAGGCCGGCGACGACGAGGAGAGCACCGCTGAGCAGGATCGTCCACGCGCCGATCGGGAGCCCGAGGACCAGCTCGAGCGTCAGCACGATCATGAGGGAGGCGACGCCGAGCAGATAGGCGACGCCCGCAAGCCGGACCAGCTCGGTCCACCACCGCCAGCCGCGCACGCCCCAGAGAACGGCGGCGCCGACCCCCAGCAGGAAGAGGTTGTAGACGAGCAGCCCGGCGATCGCCCGGACGGTCATGAACGCCGCCGTAGCAGGAGGAAGCCGTCCGCCGACTCGGAGAGCACCTCGTACTCCGGCCCGAGCGTTGCCTCCGTACACGCGTAGCAGAGGACCCACGGCGCGGAGTCGGAGGTCGGTCTGCACCCTCGGAAGCAGCAGGGTGCGCAGGAAGTGCCGCCCGTACCCCGAGCTCTCCGAGATCGCCAGCTCCCGGCCCTCGACGACGCGGTACTCGGCGTCCTCCGGGATCCAGAGCCGCGCGTCGTCCAGAACCTTGGCGCTGCCGGCGACCCACGGGTGCTCCGGATACGTGCGCTCCCGGAAGGACGCGGCGGCGCTCGCGTCGGCGCGGAAGTCGAAGATGGCCACGGCGTCGTCCAGACGCCCGGCGCCGACGAGACAGGCGACGCCGACGCACGCCACCACGCCGAGCCGGGCGATCACGATCCGTGCATCGCGGCGCGTGATGCTGCTCATCATCCCGCTTGCCTTTGGAGTGCCAGGGAGCGCGTTTGCCGGCGGTTTCGCCACCCTACGCGTCATGACGCGCTTCATGCCCGCGCCAGTCTACGCACGCTCCAAGCCGCCGCTCGTGACCACGTGAGCCCGCGCCGATCAGTCGTCGGGATCGTGCTCCAACGTCGGTGTCATGCCGGCGGCCTGCGCCCCGGCCAGCAGGCTCTCCGCCGTGCGTCTTCGACACGTCGTCGATGTAAACGCGAAGGCGTCCGCAGCCGTCCTGGTTCGCCTCCACGCCGACGAGCCCTGCGTTCCGAGCACGTTCGCGCAGCGCCGTCGCCTCCGGGTACGAGTCCGCATACCCGATCACGACGCGAGCCTTCGCGCCCGCCACCGGTGCGGCAACACAGCCATCGGTGCCGGGGAAGCTCGGCCAACCCCCGGGCAGGCCGCTGCCCGAGTACCCGAGCACCATCGAGCCAGGATGGGAGAGCAGTCCCACGAGCACCACGAGCCACGCGACGAGGGACGGCTGGAACAGCAAAGCCGCGACGCCCGACCACCCGCCCGAGAGACGTAGCGGCCCTGACGCCGACCAGGCGCGCTGGAGCAGCAGCGGAGTGAGAACCGCGAGTGCGAGCACGGTCGTTCCCATGAGGCGACGGATCGCCCAGTCCTCGTGAACGAGGGCGAGTCCGTGGTTGACCCAGAGCACCCAGGTCACCGCTGCGGCTCCTGCGACGAGCAAGGTCACTGCGTACGAGGACAGCCTCCAGGCGCCCGCAAGCAGAGCAAGGAGGATCGCCGCGACCGCGACGACAGGAACGAAACTCCAGAGGTCGCTGTGGAACAACGTCCGTACGCTGATCTCGAGCGCCTCCCACAGCCGATCGACGTCCGATACGACGCCGACGTAACCCGTGTCGTATCCCGCTGCCGGAAGGTCATGTGCGGCGATCCAGATCCTCCACGGCAGCACGAGCGCAATGGCGACGAGGCCGGCAACGAGGAGCCTTCGCCACAACTGACGCCGATCCGCGAACGACGCCACGAACCCCGCCAGCAGAACGCACGCAGCAAAGAGCATCCCCTCGCGCTTCATCAGCATCGCCCCAGAGAGCAGTAGGGTCGCAGCCGCGAGTAGCCACGGCTCCCGCTCCTCGATCCACAGGATCAGGAGCAGCCCTGCGAGGGCGACGAAGTAGCCCAGCGGAATGTCGGCGTAGACCGTCGTGATCCAGTCCAGGAGGCTGGGAGCGACGAGCAGGGCGAGCAGCGCCGGCAGGAGGATGGCATGACGCACGCGTCCGGCCAGCAGACCAACGACGGCAGCGACGAAGCCCACCGCGAGGAACCAGTACTGGAGGTGCAGCGTCGCGGTGTCCGCCGACCCCATTGCGTGGAAGGCGCTCGCCTGGATGATCGTCGGCCCCGGGGGGTACGAGGGGAGTTGCGGCACGAGCGCCATGAACTCGAGATCGAGGTGCCCCGAGAGGTAGAGCGACCTCGACTTCGGCAGCCAGTTGGCCCAGCTGTCCCATTCGCGCGCCACGCCGGCCAGGCGTTCGGCGCGAAGGAGCGCTTCGAAATAGACGACGATGCCCGCCGCGAATGCGGCCGCGACGAGCGAGATGCGCGGAAATCTCCATCCAGGCGGGCGGAGACCGGGCGCGGCCAAGCCGCGGCGGCGGCCGACGAGGACACCGAGCACGACGAGCACAACACTGTTCGACACGATCGTTGCCCGGCCGAACGGGATCCCGACGACGAGCTCGAGCATCGTCACGACCATCAGCGCCGCAAGCCCAAGGAAGTACGCGACGCCCGCGAGACGGACGAAGCTCCGTCCACCAGCGCCAGCCGCGCATGCCCCACAAGATTCCCGCCCCCGCGGCGAGGATGACGACGTTCAGGACGAGCAGGCCGGCGATCGCCCGGACGGTCAGGACGTCCTCCGCGCGAACAGGAAGCCCTCGTCGGACTCGGAGAGAACCTCGTACTCGGGCCCGAGCGTCGTGGGCGTGCAACCGTGACAGAACACCCACGGCGTGGACGCGAGCTGCGTCTCGTCTCGAGGCATGAGAAGCACGGAGAGGAACGTGCGCACGGATCCGATGTCCGCCGTAGAGCTGCCGGCCCCGGCGATCACGCGGTAGCCGGCGTCCTCGGGCATCCAGAGGCGCGCGTCTTCGAGAACCTTCCGACCGCCGGGCAGCTGCGCGACCTCGGGATACGTTCGCTCGCCGAACGTCGCCTTCGCGTTGGCGTCGGCGTGGAAGTCGAAAACCGCAACGGCATCGTCGAGCCTCCCGATGCCGACGAGGCACAGTGCGACAACGGAAGCGACAACCCCGACTCGGACCGCGATCAGCCGCAGGGTCACGTGTCTCGGACCGTCGTCGTCGTCGCGACCGCCGAGACGATGGCGTCGACGACGCGCGCCGCCGCGCCGCCGTCGACGTCGCCCACCACCTCGCGCACGACGCGGCGCCGGGCATCCGCGAGCTCGGCGGGTCGCTCGAGCGCCCGCTCGATCCCCGACACCACCTCGTCGAAGCTCTCGGCCCGATAGAAGGCACCCGATTCCGCGAGCTCCTCGTAGTGCTTCCCGGTCACGTTCTTCGCCGCCCACGACTCGCCGGGCAGAGCTCCTTCGTCGTAGAGCACGCACACGGACGGCCGATCGTTCACGAGCGCGTCGAGGAGGATCGTGCCCGCGTTCGCGACGACGACGTCGCCGTGCTGGAGGAGCGTCGCAAGCTCAGGCAGGTCCGTGTAGCTCGGCTCCTGGACGTGGACGCCCTCGCGCCCCGTCGCCGCGGCGAACCGCTCGCGCCACATGCGATCGCGTGGGTGCGGCCGGAAGAGCAGCTGGAACCGCGAGCGCGCGTGCTCCTCCCACCAGCCGACGAGGCGCTCGACGAAGCGGTGCTCGTAGGGCGTGTTCGTCGGCGTGTTCCCCATGACGAGGACGAGCGGGCGGGACGCGTCGAGGCCGTAGCGGCGAAGGAGCGTCGTCGTACTCCTCACGAGAGTGACGCACGTGGAAGACGTCCGTCTGCGGCCAGCCGGTGACGACGACGCGCTCCCGCTCGATCCCGTGATAGCGCTCGAGATCGTCGCGCATGACGTCGTTCTGCACGACGTACAGGTCGCAGTAGGGGGAGATGACGCCCTTGCCGACGGTGTGGTCCCAGCTCGCGACGTAGGCGACGACCGGTAGCTCGAGCCGCCGGGCGGCCACGAGGTACGGCACCGCCACTTGCGGCTGGACGTTACTGAGCACGAGCGCCGAGCAGTCACGACTCATCTCCTCCAGCAGCCGCGCCGGCACGTGCCTGCGCGCGCTGAAGTGCCAGCGCTCCATGGCGCGCTCGAGCGAGCTCCAGCGCGGCAGGGGGCCGACGCGCGCGGAGTCGAGCATCCAGTTGGGGTGGCCCTTCTCCATGCGTGCCAGGTGGAAGCCGTGCCGGTAGTTCAGCCTGATCGCGAGCGGGTGGTAGCCGATCCGACGGTCGAGCCACGAGTCGAACTGTCCGAGGACGCGGCCCGACCCCGACGCGCCCACCAAGTCGCCGCCGTAGAGCACGGGTATCCCGTCGAGGCGGGGCTCCCACTGCACAGCCTCCTCGGGCCGGACGAGGAAGATCGCCGCGACGCGGTCGTCGAGCCGAGCCCGGAGACCGTCGAGGATGCCCGTGTCGAGGAAGACCCGGATCGAGAGCTGATCCGGGAGCGCGACCCAGACCCGCCGCCCGGTCACGACACGCGGGCGTGAGCCGCCGCCGCGATCCGCTCCGCGAGCGACGCGCCGTCGAGCCGGTGGAAGCGGAGCGCCTCGACCGGCGTCCCACACGCCGGCCAGCCCTCGACCCCGAGCGCGACCACGTCGCCACCCGAGAGCGCGCGGCGGAGGCAGTCGGCGAGCGCTCCGACAGGCGCGTGGTCCTCGAGCACGAAGACGCGCTCGTACGCCGCCACCTCCTCGAGCCATTCGGGGTCGAATCGGTTGAGCCAGGGCATGCCCGCGACCGCGAGCGCGAGCGCTTCGCGCTCGGCCAGGAGCTCGGAGGCGGTCAGCGCCTCGTTCAGCATCACGGGGCCGTAGGCAAGGAGCAACGCGTCCTCACCGTCGCGCAGACGGGTCGCGCGGCCGATGCGCAGCTCCTCGCCCGGCGGGATCTCGATGCGCCGCGGGGAGGGGCCGATCGCAAGCCGAATGGCGACGTTCTCCTCGGCCTCCTCGACCGCCCAGCGCACGACCGCCCGCGTCTGCTCCGAGCTCGCGGGCTGCACGACCGTCATGTTCGGAAGCGCCGCGAGGAGCGAGACGTCGCGCAGAGACTGGTGCGACTTCCCGGGCCCGGCCGGGATCAGCCCCGCGTAGTGCAGCGCGTAGACGACCTTCGAGCCCTCGCTCGCCTGGTTGTAGATCTGCTCGTTCGCGCGGGAGGCGAGGAAGGACGCGAACGAGTTGACGACGGGGATCAGGCCGTGGCGGGCGAGGCCCGCCGCAGTGGAGACCATGTCCTGCTCCGCGATCCCGCACTCGACGAAGCGATCCGGATACGCGAGCTCGAAAGCGCGGATCCGGCAGTCGGAGGCGAGGTCGGCGTCGAGCACGACGAGCCGGTCGTTCGTCGCGCCCAGCTCGACGAGCGCGTCGCCGTACGCCTCCACCACGTACTCGTCGGTCACGCTTCCAAGTGTCAATTTGACACTTGGTGCGATTCCGCTCTTCGGCTCAGCCTCCAGGCTCCCCGACGCACCGTCGTCGAGCCGCGCGACCGGCTCGACTGCCAGGCCGTCGAGGCCGAGCTCCCGGAGCCGCCCGTCGATGCGTGCGAAGAGCTCCTCGTACGCGCGCCCGAACGACTCGTCGTCGGGAGCGCCGGCGTGCCAGCGATACGTCCCCCCGCCGGCCGCGAGCGCCGCCGGATGCTCCATGAAGGACACGCCCTTCCCCTTGATCGTGTGCGCGACGAGCGCCTTCGGGGCGTCGCCCCCGGAACGGAAGTCCGCGAACGCCTCGGCGAGGGCATCGTGGTCGTGGCCGTCGCACGAGCGCACGTCCCAGCCGAACGCGCGCAGCTTCGCCTCGAGGTCGCCGAGCGCGAGGATCTCCTCCGTCGGCTTGTCCGACTGGAGCGCGTTGCGGTCGACGATCACCCAGAGCGACCCGAGCCGCTCCTGCGCGGCGGCCTGGAGCGCCTCCCAGTTCTGGCCCTCCTGCAGCTCGCCGTCGCCCGTCATGACGACGACGAGCCCACCCCGATCGAGGTGCCGCTTCGCCCAGGCGATCCCGCGACCCTTCGAGATCCCCATCCCGAGCGACCCGGAGTTCGCCTCTATCCCCGGAATCCCGACGTCCGGGTGACCGTCGAGCCCGCCGAGCCTGCGCAGACGCAGCAGCTGCTCCTGCGAGACGATGCCGAGCCCGAGCAGCGCTGCGTAGAACGCCGGCACGTCGTGCCCCTTCGAGGAGAAGAACACGTCGCGGTCGGGGTCGTCGAAGCCAAGCTCGGCGACGTTCAGCTCCTCGTACAGGAGATGCGACGACGAGATCGAGAGCGCTGAAGCTCGACCCGAGGTGGCCCGAGCCCGCCCGCTTGACCGCGACGAGCGCGTTCAGCCGGCACATGTCGGCGAGGAGGGCGAGGCGCGCATCTCGATCGGCGACCGACGAGCGGACGCGTTCGAGCTCGGACTTCGGGACGAGATGCAGCTCGGTCACGGCACGACCCTACTGCTGCGCCCGCCAGGGCAGACGGAGGCGGCCCCGCGGGTGCGCGCCGAGCAGCCCGACCGCGGTGAGGAGGACGAACGCAGGGCTCACGGGCACCGCGTACTCGGCAACCGCCAGCGTGACGAACGCCGTCGCGACGATCACGAGCAGCGCAGCCGCGGAGAGCGTCAAGGGGACGAGCGATCCCCGCGGACGACGCAGCGCCAGCGCGACGAGGCCGACGGCGAGCCAGACGACCATCGGCGGAAACGCCTTCGACGCCTGGTTCAAGCGATGGGCGAGCTCGGTCCCGTCGCGGTACGGGAGCCGCTCCCCCAGCTCGAGCCAGTCGCGCTCGAGCCGCGCCTGCAACTCCGCGTCGCCGATGAACGGCGGCTGGGCACGCGACGTAGGGATCGGCTCGCCTTCGCTCGGCCGCGGGAGCGTCTTGCCGTTCACGACGACAACCGGAGGGGGTTGCGGCTCGGCCGCGGCGGTTCCCGACGTCGCCTCGGGCGCGTACACCCGCCGCCACCAGAGCTGCTCCCAGATCGTGCCCGCGATCCCCTTGCCGAATGCCCAGGGGTGCGCGCGAATCGCCTCGTCCGTGACGGCCTGCAGATCCACGACGCCGCCGAGCGAGGTGAGGTCCACGAACATGCGGTCGCTTCCCGAGGAGAAGAACTCGTCCACGTCGATGCCGTACGACCGGTAGGGCTCCTGCGTCAGCAGGTCACGCTCGACGACTACGGCCAGCTCGCGGGAGGCCGGGCCGTTCTCCGGCTCGACGATCCGGTCCATCTCGAAGACGCGGAACAGGAAGACGCTGCTCGAGGGGGTCTGCGCGAGCGTCCGCCCGAACTCGACCGGGTTGGGCAGGCCGCGGATCGCGACGACCGCGACGGCCACGACGAGCACCGGCACCGCGACCAGCGCCGCCCGCCGACGCCAGACGCCGGGCAGGAAGAGCGCGCAGAGGGCGAGCGCCGTCAGGAGCACCGCCGTGCTCGGCCGCAACCCGACCGCGTCGCCGAAGCGCCAGTTCGCGACGTGCCTTCCAGCCCTGCGTCACGACGACCGAGGCGATGAAGAAGGCGGCGACCCACTGCAACCGCCGGCTCCAGGGCGCCCGCACGAGGAGCGGGACGAGGCTGATCGCGATCAGCGCCTGGTTTCCCGGTCGGACGAGCGTGAGCAGCCCCATCCCGAGCCCGGCAGCGACGAACGCGGCGATCGACGGCCGCAGTACCGCCCGGGACAGGACGACGGCCCAGCCCGCGAAAGCCGCCGCGAAGAGCGCATCGCTCGCGAGCCCGTGGAAGAGGATGCCGTAGCCCGGATACACGAGCAGCAGCCCCGCCGTCAGGATGGCCGCCCTCGGCCCGAACCTGAGCGCGACGAAGCCCCAGGCCACGATCGAGCCCGCGTACAGGAGCGCCAGCCAGGCGGCCGCGGCCGCGCCGCCGATCTCGAGCGGGACGCCGACTCCGAGCGCGGCCAGCGGGCCGCGCGTGCTCACGACCACCGGCAGCACGAGGTAGTCGTGCACGAGCTGGACGTAGCCCTGGATGTACCTCGGCATGTCGCGGCCGGGATGAACCGGCACGACGATGCTCCGGAGCGCGAAGACCCCGAGGGCGAGGACGAAGAGCGCGACAGCAGAGCTGCGCGTGCCGACCCAGGCCTCGAAGGACTGCCACCGCGAGGCGAGGGTCGGGCGGGCTACGGGCACGACCGACACGGCAGAGAAGTGTGCCGTGCTCTCCGGAGAAGTGAATGGCGGTGCTCGCTACGGCTCGTCGCGGCGGCGCCGCAGACCGAGGATCGAGAGCATGAACGACGTGAAGAAGATCTGCGCCGCGACGACGATGAACGTTGCCGCCAGGATGGCGAGTCGCTCCTCGCTCAGCGCGCCGAAGCCGCCGGCCACCCACTGGCCGATCACGACGCCGACCAGCGCGGCGCCTGCGACGCCCACGATTCCGGCGATGAGCAGCCCGTGCTCGAGCTTGAACTTCGTGCGCAGCTTCTGGAAGAGCGGGTCCTGCTCGCTGATGAAGTAGACGCCGTAGGCCCGGGCGCAGAGCCCGAAGCCGATCGCCTGCACGCCGAGGATGATGAGCAGGCAGCCGAGGATGAGGGAGTGCGTGTAGAGCTCGCGCCCGACGATCCCGACCTGCGCGAACACGAGCAGCGTGACGAGCAGCCCGAGCGCGAGCATGACCGCGCCGGGGAGCAGGAAGAGGAACGTCGGGTTGTAGACGAGGATGAGGCGCAGGTGCCTCCACCCGTCCCGGAACGGGTGAGAGCTTCGAAGTCCCGACGCGCGGATGGAGCTCGATCGGTATCTCCCGCACGTCGAGCTTCTCGCGCGTCGCCCGGATGACCATCTCCGAGGCGAACTCCATGCCGACGGTGCGCATGTTGAGCACGGGCAGGACCTCGCGCCGCAGCGCGCGCATCCCGCAGTGGGCGTCGTGGACGTTCGTCCGGTACAGCACGTTGAGGAAGCCCGAGAGCATCGGGTTCCCGACGCGGCTGAGCCAGGGCATCGCGCCCGGCTGGACTCCCTCCAGGCGATTCCCGACGACGAGCTCGGCCCCGTCCTCGAGCTCGTCCACGAAGCGCGGGATCTCGCGGAAGTCGTACGTGAGATCGGCGTCCACCATGACGATGTAGTCGCCCTTGGCCGCGGCCAGTCCGGCGAGGTACGCGCTCCCGTAACCGCGGCGCGGCTCCTCGACGACGAGCGCGCCGGCGGCCCGAGCGAGCTCGCCGCTCCCGTCCGTCGAGCCGTTGTCCACCACGATCACCTCGCCCTCGAGCGCGCTCTCGTCGAGAACGGCGCGCGCCGCCTGCACGCACTCCGCGATCGTCTCCGCCTCGTCGAGGCAGGGGATGACGACGGAGACCCGGTGCGTCGAGGGCGCTCTCATGCTGACGGCCACGCTCACTTCAGCCTGGGAGGATACGGCGGGTGCGCGTCTGCATCGTCTACGACTGCCTCTATCCGTACACGATCGGCGGCGCCGAGCGCTGGTATCGAAGCCTTGCGGAGCGGCTGGCGGCCACGGGCGCCGACGTCACGTACCTGACGCTCCGCCAGTGGGAGCGAGGCGCGGAGCCGTCGGTCCCGGGCGTTCGGGTCGTCGCCGTCGGACCGGCGCTCGCGCTGTACACGCGGAGCGGGCGACGACGCGTGCTGCCCCCGCTCCGCTTCGGCTTCGGCGTGCTCGTCCACCTCCTCCGCCACGGCAGGCGGTACGACGTCGTCCACACCGCGTCGTTCCCGTACTTCTCGCTGCTCGCGGCGGGCGTCGCGCGGCGCCGAGGCAGGTTCCGGATCCTCGTCGACTGGCACGAGGTCTGGACCCGCGCGTACTGGGACGAGTACCTCGGCCCGCTCGGCGGCAGGGTCGGGTGGTGGGTGCAGCGGCTGTGCCTGCGCGTGCCGCAGCGCGCGTTCTGCTTCTCGCGGCTGCACGAGCGGCGTCTGCGCGAGCTCGGGCTGCGCGGCGAGCTCACGCTCCTCGAAGGGCAGTACGCCGAGGACGGCGGCGTCGAGACGCCCGCGACCGCGCTCCCGGTCGCCGTGTACGCAGGCCGCTTCATCCCCGAGAAGCAGGTTCCGAGCTCGTGCCCGCGCTCGCGAAGGCAAGGGAGCAGATCCCCGAGCTGCGCGGGGAGCTCTACGGCGACGGCCCCGAGCGCGAGGAGGTGCTGCGCGCGATTGCGGCGGAGCGGCTCGACGGTGCGATCGCTGCGCCCGGCTTCGTGGACGCGGACGTGCTCGAGCGGGCGCTTGCGAGCGCGCTCTGCCTCCTGCTGCCCTCCCGGCGGGAGGGCTACGGCCGCGTCGTGGTCGAAGCCGCCGCGCGAGGCGTGCCCACGGTCGTCGTCGAGGGCCCGGACAACGCCGCGACCGAGCTCGTCGAGGAGGGCGTGAACGGCGCGATCGCGCGCTCGGCGGCGCCCGACGAGCTCGCGGCCGCGATCGTCCGCGTCCACCGAGGCGGGCGACGAGCTTCGCCGCTCCACGCTCGACTGGTTCCGCGCGAACGCCGAGCGCCTGTCCCTCGATCGCTCGCTCGAGCTCGTCAGACGCGTGTACGAGACGAGCTGAGACCCACCCGGTCGTACACGCCGAGCGTTCCTCTCGCCGTCTCGGCCCATGAGAAGCGCGCGACGTTCACATGGCCCGCAGCGCGGAGCCGCTCTCGCTCGTCGCCGTCCTCGAGCAGCCGCTCGATCGCGTTCGCGATCTCCTTCGGCTGCTCCGGATCGAACGTGAGCGCGGCACCGTCGACGACCTCCTGGAGCGCACCTCGTCTCGAGCACGCGACCGGTACCCCCCTGGCCATCGCCTCGAGGACGGGCAACCCGAACCCTTCGTAGAGGGACGGAAAGACGAAGCACGTCGCGCTCCGGTAGAGGCCTTCGAGCTCGTCGTCGGGGACCCAGCCCAGGAACCGCGTGTCCGCCTCGAGACCGAGACGATTCGCATGCTCCCGTAGCTCCTGCTCGTGCGGCGTCGCGTAGCCGGGCAGGACGAGAATCGGGCGCCGCGATTCTGGGATGCTCGCGAGGGCGTCGAGAAGGCGCATGAGGTTCTTGTGCGGGCGTTTCGCCGAGACCGTGAGGACGAAGGGTCGTGTGCCGAGGTCGTGACGGCGACGGAGCTCGTGCTCGGCCACCCACTGTGGGGGGCTCGCCACTCCGATCCCGAGCGGAACGACGTCGATCTTCTCGGCGGAGATTCCGAGCAGACGGACGAGGTCGTCCTGCGTCGCCCGCGAGGGAGCGATGATGCGGTCCGAGCGCCGGGCCGCAGTCGAGACCAGCAGGCGCATGCCGAGGGCACGCAGCCCGTGATGCGCCTCCGGGTAGCGGCGGTAGATGACGTCCTGGATCGTCACCACGCTCCGGAACGCGCCCCAGGCGGGCGCCGTGCTGGCGAGGCTGTGGACGAGGTCCACGCCGGCGCGTTTCGCCAGCCGGGGCACGAGCTGCTGCTCGCCGCGCACCCACTGCCAGCGCTGCCGCGCGCGCACGGGCACGGTGACCGCGGGGACGAGCTCGCGCCACGGGCCGCCCTGCGCCGCCGCCGCTTCGCGGTTGACGAACGCCGTGAGCCTGATGCCCGGCCGCTCGCGCAGAAGAGCCGGGATCAGCTCCCGCGCGTACGTCTCCATCCCCCCGGTCTCGCCGGGCACGAGATAGACGAGGTTCAGGCCGACGTGCATTCCTGCTTCACCCGTACACGGCACGCCGGAGACGCAGGCTCTCGAGAAAGCCGATCCCGTGATCGATGGAGTCCGGCGTCGGCCGAGGCTTCCGAGGCCGGCCGCGCGCCGCCTTCCAGCCCGCGATTCGTCCCCGCAGAGCCTCGAGATCGTGCGAGTAGACGAGGGTGTCCGCGACAACGACCAAGGCCTCGGTCACTGCCGCCCTCGGGCTCGCTCCGGAGCGAAGGACCCCGTACCGGCGAAGGAAGTAGCCCCGTGCGAACCCGGCCTGGTAGCGCTGCCACTCGGACCGAAGGGCTGCGCTCGCCGATCCGATGTGCACCGCGATCGCATCGCCGGCTCCCGCCGTCGACCAGCCGGCCGCCCGCAGCTGCAGAGCGAGATCGAGGTCCTCGGCGTACGAGACCACGCCCTCGTCGAGACCGCCGACCGCCTCCCACGCCTCCCGGCGATAGGCGCCGGCGGCTCCCGAGGGCCCGACGAGGACGGGCTCACGAGCTTGCGCGTCCTGCGCCGGTGCGCCTCGGAGCCTCGGGAAGCCGGCCAGAGTGGCGTCCACCGTGAGGCCGTAGCTCTCGATCGTCTCCTCGCCGGGATGCAGGAGGAGCGCCGCCACGGACCCGAGGCGTTCGTCGCGCTCGAACGGCGCAACCAGGCGCTCGAGGAAGTCGGGCCGGCAGTCGACGTCGTTGTTCAGGAGCACGACGATCTCCCCGCTCCCGGCACGCACTCCGCGGTTGCAGGCGGCGGAGAACCCGAGGTTCTCCCCGAGCTCGATGACGCGAACCTCGGGAAACTGCTCGCGAAGGCGCGAGGGAGTCCCGTCCGTCGACCCGTTGTCGCAGACGGTCACGGTATGCGGCACCGTCTGGCGGCGGAGATGCTCGAGGCAGCTCTCGGTCAGCTCCCAACGGTCGCGAACGGGAACGATCACGTCGATGTCGTGCGTCACTGTCGCCCCTCGCTGCGTCGGTTCGTGCTCATCGCGCAACCTCGGTCGTGAGTCTGCCCCATCTGACTGTCACCGCCGCGGCAGGTGCTTCGCCCGCTACACTGGTCGGAGGCTCCCGAGTGTCATCAGGATCCACGAAGAGCATCGACGGCGAACACCTCGAGGTCTTCGTCACGGTAAAGGTCCCGCCAATGCCGGTACGGTTGGCGGATTAGGCATCGCGCCGGCGGGTCGAGCCGTTGTGGAAGCGCACGAGACAACGGTGTGATACGAACATCGTTCGATGTTCTCGTCTGCGATGAGACGAATCCGCGCCGTGCTCGGAGCGCCGCTAAGCCTCCGCCAAGCCCGCTACGAACAACAACGGCACGAGCTGCTGAGCTGCGTGCCGCCGTTTCCGAACTCCATGAGCTCCAGACGAAACAGCTCCGGTTGAGCCGAGCCGGCTACGACAACATCGGAGCGCTACGCCAGATGCTGATCGCGGTGCGAAGGAGCGACGCCTACGCGGCGACGTTCGAGAACCGACGCCCGCTCGTGAGTGTTCCCATTGCCACCTACAACTCAGCAGACCTCCTGGTCGAGCGGGCCATCGCCTCGGTCCTTGCGCAGACGTACGACAACTGGGAGATCGTCGTCGTAGGCGACGGATGTACCGATGACACCGCGGCCCGCGTCGAGAAGCTCGGCGACCCCCGTATTCGCTTCGTCAACCTGCCGTTCCGGACGGTCTACCCCGACGCGCCGCACGATCGCTGGATGGTCTCGGGCGCCGCGCCTTGGAACCGCGCGGTGGAGCTCAGCCAGGGAGAGTGGATCGCTCCGCTCGACGACGACGACGAGTTTCTCCCCAACCACATGGAGACGCTCCTCGACCTCGCCCTGGAGCGCCGGGCCGAGTTCGCATACGGAAAGCTCCTAACTGTCGGACATCCAACGGAGCCTTATCTGTTCTTGTTTCCGCCCGTGTTCAACGGGGTTGGCATGCAGGCGGCGATATACCTGCGCGCTTTGGCCTTCTTCGAGTGCGACGTCTACTCGTGGGCGATGGAGGAAGGGACGGACTGGAACGTCGTCCGAAGAATGCGAGAGGCGGGCGTGCTGATGGTGGCCACCGAGGAGCCCGGTCGCGCGGTACTACCCATCCCTGGGAAGCTGGCGTGAATGACCCGCGCAAGTGACGGCCGGCGACGGGCGCCGGATCAATCCACGGCGCGAAAGCTCGAAACGGAGTCAATGACACGATCGACCTGTGCATCCGACAGGTGCGGGCCAAACGGGGAGGCTGAGTAGCTCCCGATGAAGGGCGTCGAGGTCGTCGACGTTGAGGTCGTGCGGTAGGAAGAGATCACGGTAGGCGGGCTGGCGGTACGGAGGTACCGGGTAGTGAATCCCGGTCCCGATCGAGTTCGCTGCGAGATGCCGGACCAGCTCGTCGCGGTGGGCGCACGCGGATCACGAAGAGGTGGTAGACGTGGGTTGCCCAGGAGGCCTCGCTCGGGAGCCGCAACCAGCTCAGCCCCGAGAGCCCCTCGCGGTACCGATCGGCGACTCGACGACGACGCGAGTTCCACTCGTCGAGCCGTTCGAGCTTGACCCGGAGGATCGCAGCCTGAATGGGATCGAGCCTGCTGTTCCAGCCGAGGTACTCGTTCCGGTACTTCTCGCGCGCCCCGTAGTTGCGAAGCATCCGCACCCGCTCGGCGATCGAGTCGTCGTTGGTCGTAACGGCTCCCCCGTCGCCGACGGCGCCGAGGTTCTTGGTCGGGTAGAAGCTGAACGCGCTCGCCGTGGTGAGCGCGCCGATCGGCCGTCCGCGGTAGCGGGCCCCGTGGGCCTGCGCGGCGTCGTCGACCACGTGCAGGCCGTGATCGCGAGCGATGTCGGCGATCGCCTCGAGGTCCGCCGGATGGCCGTACAGGTGCACCGGGATGACCGCGCGTGTCCGATCGGTGATCGCCCCCTCGACCGCGACGGGGTCGAGGGTGAACGTCTCTTCCGTCACGGCGACGGGCACGGGCGTCGCACCGACGCGGGAGACCGCGAGCCAGGTCGCGACAAACGTTGCCGCGGGAACGATCACCTCGTCGCCCGGTCCGATGCCCAGCGCGGCGAGCGCCAGCATGAGCGCATCGAGCCCGGTGCCGACGCCGACGCAGTGCTTCGCGCCCAGGTAGTCGGCGAAAGCCCGCTCGAAGTGCTCGACCTCAGGGCCGAGAATGAACTGACCCGAGCCCAGCACGCGTTTGGCCGCAGCATCGATTGGCTCCTCGAGCTCGCGATAAGCCGCATCGAGGTCGACGAACGGCACGTCCATCGGCGTCTGCGGATAGTACGGTGGGCTTCTCATGACAGCGTGTCAGTCATAGGCGACGAGCTCTGAAGGGCGGCGGCCAGGGTGTCGGGATCAGACATCGACTTCAGTAAGTTCGCGGACGTTACGTACGAGTCATTCCAGCGACGCGCGACCGACCCATCCCTGAGCGCTCATGAGAAGGTCGGTTTCCCGGTCAACCGGGTCGGCCTACGTCGTCGGCGAGACGACCTCCCCCGACTTCCCGCTCGCGCTCCAGCACGAGGCGTGCACCGCGACCCACGACGCCTTCGTGGTCAAGCTCGCCCCGACCGGCGACCGGCTGTCGCACTCGACGTGCATCGGCGGCCAGCTGGCGACGCCGGCAACGGCCTGGCCGTCCATCCCGACCGGCATGGCCTTCATCACCGGCGCGACCGAGTCGGCGGACTTCGACGTCAAGGGCGCGATCGAGGGCGACAACGCCGGCCCGCTGGCCGACGCGTTCATCACCAAGCTCGTGTTCACGAGTGCCCCGCCGGCGCCGACGCCGACCGCGCCGGCCTCACCCACGCCGACCGGGACGGCGACGCCCGGCGGCGGCGCGGCCGGGCCGAGCGGCACCGCCTCGCCGAGCGGCACGGCGGCGCCCAGCTCACCCGCGCCGAGCGGCACCGCCCCGCCGTCCGGAACCGCCACACCGCCGCGGCCGCGGCCGCCCGCTCCTCCGCCAACCTCGGCGGCGCACCGCGGATCGGCGCGCGTCGACGGCGGCGGTCGCTTCCGCTACTCGTTCCGCGCCATGCCCGGTGTCACCGGGACGGCGGCGCTTCGTCGCGCGCCGCCGCACGCTCGCCCGGCAGGCGTTCACCGTGCCCGCCGGCGGGCGCGTCACGCTGCGGCCGCAGCTCTCGCGCACGCATCGGAAGCTGGTGCGGCGCAAGCGGGAAGCGTCGCGGTCGAGGCGCGTGTGACGCTGCGGGGGCGCCGCGGCGCAGTGACTCGCGCGCTTGACGCTGACCGGCTAGGCTCCCGCGCCGCCGTGCGGATCCTGACCCTCTCGTGGGAGTACCCGCCGATCGTCGAAGGCGGCCTCGCGCGGCACGTCCGCAAGCTCTCCGAGCAGCTCGTGCGCGACGGGCACGAGATCCACGTCGTGACCCGCGGCGGCGGCCACCTCGACCGCGGTCGAGGACCGCCACGGCGTGATCGTCCACCGCGTGCGCGAGCCGGACTTCCCGCGCGACGACCTCGACGCGTTCATCGCCTGGGTCGACCACATGAACGAGGACATGCTCGCCGCGGGCGTCGAGCTCGGCGGCGGCTTCGACCTCGTGCACTCGCACGACTGGCTGGTCGCCGCCGCGGCGCGCAAGCTGGCCCGGCGCCGGCGCGTCCCGTGGCTCGTCACCGTCCACGCGACCGAGTACGGCCGCCACCAGGGCTGGGTCGACAAGCACCCGCAGTCGCACATCCACGGCGTCGAGCGCCGGATGGTGCGCGCCGCCGACCACGTGATCACGTGCTCGCACTTCATGCGCGAGCAGGTCGCGGACGTCTTCGGCGTCGATCGCGCGACGCGATCACCGCGATCCCGAACGGCATCGACCCGCAGGACCTGCAGCCGGTGTCCGACCTGCCGCGGCTGCGCGCGCGGTTCGCGGCGCCCGACGAGAAGCTCGTGCTGCTCGTCGGCCGGCTCGTCTACGAGAAGGGCTTCCACCTCGCGCTGGACGCGCTGCCGGGCCTGATCCGGCGCGTCGGCCAGGTGCGCTTCCTGATCGCCGGCTCGGGCACCGCCGAGGCCGAGCTCAAGGAGCAGGCGGAGCGGCTCGGGCTGATGGAGCACGGCACGTTCATCGGCTGGACCGGCGACGACGTCCTGCACTCGCTCTACCGGATCGCCGACCTCTGCCTGGTGCCGTCGATCTACGAGCCGTTCGGGCTGGTCGCGCTGGAGGCGATGGCGTCCGGCTGCCCGTGCATCGTCGCCGACACCGGCGGGCTGCGCGAGGTCGTCCCGCGCGGGCGGCGCGTCGGGCTGCGCTTCCGGGCGTCGTCGGTGCGGTCGCTGGAGCGGATGGCGTTCCAGTTGCTGACCGACGACGAGCTGCGAGACGCGGCTGGTGGCCGAGGCGTCGCGAGCACGTGCTGCGGTTCGACTGGGCGGACGTGGCGCGCCAGACCGAAGTCGTGTACCGCGCGCTCTTTGGTCGGCCTGCAGGTGCCGGCGAACGGCAGCAGGTAAGGGGGCGGTAGCCGATCGCGCTCGGTCATGATCGGGCGTGATCCGCGCACAAACGACCATGACCGCGCTCCGAACAAAGGGGTGTGTTCCGAGCTTCCTGCGTCATGACCGCTAGGCTCGGCACACCCTCCACGGCGATGATCGATTCGCCGCGCGAGACGACCCACCCCCTACAATGCTGGTGTTGACGTTCGCCGGCCCCAGCACGGCGTACGGCGCCACGACAGCCCCCGCCGGCACCGCGACGCCCGGCCGACCACCGCGTGCGGCCCCACGACCGCGCCCGCCCCGATCGTCACCGGAGCGCGCAGGAGCGGCTGCTCACGCACCGGCCGCTCGCTGTCGCGATACGTCGGCGCCGCGCCCTCCACCGCCGCCCAGTCCCCGATGACCGCCCGCGCCCCGATCTCCACGCCCGCGTGGGAGACCACGACGGCACGCTCGCCGAGCCGCGCTCCCGGCGCCGACCCGGACCGTCCCGCCGACGGCGTCGATCCGGGCGCCCTCGCCGAGCGACGCGCCGCGCGTCCGAGCACCACACGCGCCCCCGGCGCCACGGCACGCGCAGCGCCCGCGGCCACGCCGCACGTCGCGCGCGCGACGCGCAGCCGCCCGCGCGAGCGCGCAGCCCGCGAACGGACGCACGGAGCCGGTCAGGCGCGTGTCGAGCTGACGGCATGGAGCGCTACGCGCCGCGCACCGCGCGCCGGTAGCTGCGCAGGAACTCGTCCCAGCCGTGGCGCTGGGCGAACCTCAGGTCCTTGTAGTACGGCGAGATCTCGTCGGTCGGCGCCGGCAGGTACGCGGTCACGCCGCCGCAGCGCTCGACCTTCGGGCCGAGCGTCGAGTTCGCCACCACGAGAGTCGCCGCCGGCTTCGAGCGCGTCCAGCACCTTCTTGGCCGGCGTCTTGACCGGCGCCGCGAACGGCTGCGAGCGGACCTGCTCGCAGAACGTCTTGAGGTCGATCAGGTCGCCGTCGAAGCGGACGCTGCGGGTGTGCGCGCGCAGCAGCCGCGCGGCGTCGACGTCGTCGTCCTTGATCGCGCGGCGCAGCGCCATCGTGAACGCGTCGAGCGCGTCGGAGAAGGCCTCGACGCCGGCGCTGTGGACCGCGCACATCGTCACCGGCCACTGGTCCATGCGGTTCTTGTAGGACTCGATGTAGCGCTTGACGACGGCCTTGCCCGAGCGCGGCGCCGTCCATCGTCGGCTTCGCGCGCAGGTCGGCCAGGATCTTGTCGTAGGGCCAGCCGTCGCCCGGCTCGAGCTCCTCGGAGGAGACGATCGCGCGCACGTCGCCGGCGGACTGGAACGCGACCTCGAGGCAGCTCATCAGGCACGCGTCCATCCCGAGCAGGTCGAGCGGCTTGCCGAGCAGCTTGCGCGTCTTGGCCAGCACGTTGCCGAGCTCGATCGTGTCGAGCGAGTGGCCCGTGCCGTCGTCGGAGGCGATCGCGCGCGCGCCGGCGTCGGGCAGCGTCAGCGCCGTCTCCAGCGTCGGCGTGAACAGGCTGCGGCCGAGCTCCGAGGCGGCGCGCGTGCCGAGTTCGCGCGGCGTCACGCCGGCGCCCTTGACCTGCGAGTAGATCTCGTCGAAGTCGAGCGGATCCCAGCCCGATCCGTGGTTCCAGATCACGAGCGCGTAGCGCTCGGCGGGCGCCTTCTTGTGCGCCCAGCGGATGAAGTCGAGCATCGTCTGCGGCGAGCCGGAATCGACCTTGCCGCCGAGGTTCTCGCGCTCCTCGTTCTCGCCGTCCTTGCCGACGATGATCCGGTGCGCGGCCTGCTGCTCGAGCCGCTTGACGAACACCGCGATCTTCAGGTCGTCGCTCGAGCCGACCTTGCGCATCTCGACGAGGTCCTTGCCGGCGAACGTCGAGAGGTTGTTGTAGCCCGCCACGTAGACCATGACGGTCCATTTCGCGCTCATGGCGCGGACCCTACAAGTCGTGGAGATCGCTCCACATTTCGTTGACTTCGCGTGAACGCGCGATGAGCATGGACCGACCTGCGAACGCGGACGCAGGAGGGGTGAGGGTTCCAGTGCGGTGCCGCGGCCGTGGACGGAGGGGAAGTTGATAAGCAAGTCTCGGGCAGTATTGGCTGCGGCGACAGTGACCGCTGCCATCGTCGCCGCGCCGGCTTCGGCCGCGCCGCCCGCGCCGATCGACCCGCAGAACTGGTCGTTCCAGGACAACCTGACCTGGACCGACTACAAGCCGATCCCGGGCCCGGACTACTCGGACCCGAACATCCAGCCGACGGTCAAGAAGTGGCGGTCGCGCTGATCCTCGTCGACTATCCCGACCGGCCCTTCACGGTCACGCAGCCCGCGGGCTCGACGATCTTCGGCACGCCGTCGGCGCTCGCGCACAGCATCCCGCGCGAGCAGGTGCCGCAGTTCTACGCCGACTTCCTGAACAAGCCGTCGGCCGCTGAACAACTTCCAGACCATGAACCGGTACTGGATGGAGGACTCGTTCGGCAGTACGGCGTCGAGCTCGTGCCGTTCGGCCCGTACCGGCTGCCGCTGAAGGCCTACCAGTACCACATCACAGCAACTTCCAGAACCTGGCCGACGACTGCCCGAACCCGCCCGGCGACCCCGACCCGAGCCGTGCAACCAGAACTTCGCCACCGCGGCGCGCAGCCGCGTGGCTGCGCGGACATCGACGCCGCGGGCAACCGCCTGGCAGGCGAGCGACTTCGACAACCATGTTCTGGACCTCCGCGGGCCAGGACGAGTCGGGCGCGTGGCAGGAGTTCGGCGAGATGCGCTTCACCGCCAGGACGCCGTCACCGACGCGTTCGGCCCGAAGCACATCGACCCGCTGCACCCGCGCGGCAACTGGGCCAAGACGCGCTACATCCCGTGGTCCTCGTGGGCGGCGGCCGCCAACGTCTGGCCGAGCGCCGGCGGCAACAGCTCGACCGAGGCCGAGAGCGCCGGCATGGCCGTGTACGCGCACGAGCTCTCGCACAACCTCGACATCCCGGACAACTACAACAACCCGTTCACGGCGCCGTTCCAGCGGACCGCGAGCGGCATGTGGGACATGATGAGCCGCGGCTCGTTCAACGGCCCGGGCGGCCAGCACACGCGCTGGCAGATCCCGCCGACCCAGGGCTCCGCGCTCGGCGCGCAGCACAACATGCGCAACAAGCGGTTCCTGAACTTCATCGGCGACAACGACCTCCTGCGCCTGAACCGCACCGGCCTGGCCCAGACGGGCCTCGCCGTGGCCGAGGTCAAGGCGCGTGAGGTCGCGCCGAACGGCGATCTCGCCGGCGTGCGCGTGCAACCTCGACGGCGACGGCGACCGCAACAAGATCTGCCTGCACCTCGCAGGCCGGCGTCGACCTGACGTGCGAGGGTCCGTGGCGCACGACGCCACGGGCAGCGATCCAGGGCCGCTTCAACGACTACACGATGGAGGTCGTGCAGCAGATCGGCTCGGACTCGTTCACGCCGGGCCACGGCGTCCTGATCGGCAAGTCGAAGACCGGCAGCTCGACGCTGCGGCTCGTACAACTGCTTCGTCTGGTACATCGACTCCAACCCGCAGGACATCGACCAGGTCGACTTCGTGCGGCCGACGGCACGGTCCAGAAGGCGACGCCGGGCGACGAGCGCCAGCTCAACGACGGCACGTTCAACGCCGGCGTCAACTCCGGCGGCGAGTACGAGTACGTCGCCGACGCCAACAAGCTGCACTTCTACATCCTCGACAAGCGCACCGACGCGCAGGGCGTCCTGCACTACAAGGTCGGCATCCGCTCGCTCGAGCGGCGCCGGCCCGCAGACGCGCGGCGTGCAGCTCGCGACGCCGGTCTCCGGCACCGCCGACGGCTTCGCGACCTGCACGTTCCCGCTGACCAACACGGGCGCGGCGGCGGCACGCCGGCCGACGCCCACCCGAGGACGCGGCGAAGTACTTCGACAGCGACATCTACCGCCTGTCGGCGACGGCGTCCGCGCACCGGCTGGGACGCGCACCTGCAGAACGTGCTCGCCACCGCGAAGTTCGGCGAGACGGTCCAGGTGCCGGTCTACATCGACAAGGCCGCCGGCGCCGCGGCGTCGGGCTCCGTGACGCTGACGGCGACGTCGGAGAGCGACCCGACGAAGACCGATGTCGGCGATGTGCACGACGACCGACGGCAACGTCGGCGGCAACGTGCCGGCGACGCTGTCGCTGACGCATGGGCACGCCGGCCAGCTTCGGCCCGTTCACGCCCGGCGCGCAGAAGGACTACTTCGCCACCACGACGGCGAACGTGATCTCGACGGCGGCCGACGCGACCCTGAGCGTCGCCGACCCGGCGACGACCAACACCGGCAAGCTCGTCAACGGCGCGTTCGCGCTGCCCGAGACGCTGCAGGCCAACGCGGTGCGCGGCACCACGTCGGCCGGCATCTACAACCCGGTCGGCGGGTCGGCGAACCCGACCACGCTGTTCAACTGGGCCGCTCCGGCATCCAACGACATGCTGACGGTCGGCTTCAAGCAGCCGATCAAGGCCAACGACGCGTTGCGCACGGGCACGTACAGCAAGACGCTGACGTTCACCCTGTCGACGACGAACCCGTAGGGAGGACGGCTGCCTAGCGCCGCCGCGGCGAGCTTCTGTCGCGGCGCGGCGCGCGTCGGCCGGGCACCCACAGCGCGTCGTGGCCGAACGCCAGGCGCTTCGCGCTGCCCGCGGCGGTGACCGCGATCAGCGCGTCCTCGGCCGCGTCGAGGTCCCACGCGTACTTGTCCTCGGCCATGATCTGCGCGACCTCGGCGGTCGTCAGGCCCTCCGGGAACTCGGGCAGGATCTCGGCCGCATCCTCGGCGGGCGCGCGGCGGGCGAGGCTCGTGTCGAGGTTGGCGACGCAGACGTCGTAGGCCTCGAAGGACTGGAAGCCGCCGGCCTCGAGGGTGAGTCGCCGTTGGAGAACCTCAGGCTCGGCGCCGTGAAGCGCACGCGGCCGTCGGTGTTGGCCGACTTGCCCTGGAACTCGGTCGGGCCGCCCTCGGCCGTGCGGGCCTCGTCGCGGTCCTGCTCGAAGACGCGCTCGGTCTCGGGATCGGCGGCGGCTTCGATGATCGCGTCGGCGTCGATGCCGGGCACCCAGGCGATCGCGTCGCGGAGCTCGTTCGGGTCCTCGAGGAACCGCGTGCGTCGTGAACTGCGCGAACTGCAGCGCGCGGAAGACGGCGAACTCCAGCTCCGGGGCGAGCCTCCTCGTGGCCACGACGACGCGGCACATCGGCCAGGTGCCGTGGATCCGCTCGCGCGGCTCGGTCGCGAACGGCATGCCGCGGTCGCGGAACCTGCGGTACCCGCGGGCCTGGCTGCCGGGCGTGTAGCCGCGCTTCTCGTAGACGGCGCCGTTCTCGGTCAGGCCGATCATCACGAGCCGCCAGTCGAGTTGGTCGCCGTAGCGCCAGCGCAGGGCGGCGATTGCAGGGGAGGCCGACCAGGCCCACGGGCAGCCGGGGTCGGAGAAGTGAGTCACTTGGAGAGGCACGATCATTGAGCGTACAACGTTCTCAACGCCGGCCCGGGTGGGACGGCGAACACGGCGCTGCCGACGTGGCGCGTGAACGGGTGCAGCGCGTCCCGCTCCGCGAGACGCCGTTGGAGCGGGACGAACTGGCGGCGCGGGTCGCGCTGGAAGGCGAGGAACAGCAGGCCGTTCGCGGTGTCGTAGCCGCGCCGCAGAAGCGTCTTTCCGTCAGGGCTCGCGACGCGGACGTGGGCGTCTTCGGCGAGCTGGTCGAGATCGGGCTTCTCGAACTCGTACCGGCGCCCCAGCGCGGCCCCGGAGCGCTTGTGGCGGCCGATCACGCGTTCCTGCTCCGCCTCCGGCAGTCGCTTGAGCCGTCGAGCACCTCGATGTCGCGCACGACCAGGAACGTGCCGCCGAGCATCCAGCTGCGCTCGCGGCCGGTGACCCACACATGCCGCTCCAGGTCGAGCGGGCGGCGCGGGACCGCCGTCCCGTCGCGGAACCCGAGCGCGCCCACGCGCCGCGGGTTCTCGAACGGCGGCTCCATCGGCGCCTCGGACGAGACCACGACACACAGATCACCGCCGCACCGCGCGGGGTCCAGCGCGTCACCCGGGAACGCCGGCAGCTCCCTGAGCGCCGCAGGCCGCTTCGGCGCCAACTCCGTCCTGAACAGGCCGCGACCAGCCCGTGCTCCATCTGCGGCGTCGCGACCCCGGGCTGGTGCACGTCGTAGATGCTCGGCGGCCGCAGGTCCGGCCGGTACGTCCGATCCGGCCCCCGCTCGCCCACCGGCACCCCACGCGTCCACACCCCCAAACATAAAGGGGGTCTGACCCCGTTTATCTTCGCGCGCCGCGGTTTTGGCTCTGCGCCGTGCCACCACGTAAGGGGGGTCTGACCCCCCTTACGTTCGCGAGGCCGTCCGACGCGCCTCGTAACTTGCCGCGTCCCGTGACGTACGAGATCGCTCCCTCCCGCCCCGCGGCTGGTCGCTCCCTGCCGCCCTGGCCCACGTCGCGCCCGCTGCGCGCGTGGCAGCAGGCCGCCGCGGCCGCCGTCTTCGACCACGCCGGCGAGGCGTTCCTCGCCTCCGCGACGCCCGCCGCCGGCAAGACCACGTTCGGCCTGCACGTGGCCCACCGGATGCTCGCCGAGGGGCGCGTGGCGCGCGTCGCCGTGGTCGCGCCGACGACCCACATCTGCCGCCAGTGGGCGCTGGACGCGGCGCGGTACGGGATCTCGCTGGAGCCGAACCGGCCGAACGCCGCCGGGCCGGAGCCGCGCGACCGGCACGGCGTCGCGGTGACGTACGCGACGGTGGCGGCGGGGGCGGCCGTGCACCGGCGCCGCTGCGCCGAGCGGCCGACGCTGCTGATCGCCGACGAGCCGCATCACATGGGCGAGGACGCGACGTGGGGGCGCTCGACGATCGAGGCGTTCGCGAAGGCGCGGTTCCGGCTGCTGCTGTCGGGCACGCCGTTCCGCTCCGACAACGCGCCGATCCCGTGGGTGAACTACGACGAGGACGGCGTCTCGCGCTCCGACTACGGCTACGGCTACACGCAGGCGCTGGTCGACGGCGTCTGCCGGCCGGTCACGTTCCACACGTACGGCGGCGACATGGAGTGGATGAGCGACGGCCGCGTGCGCCGCGCCGACTTCGACGTCGTCCTGCCGGCCGCCGAGGCCGCACGGCGGCTGCGGACCGCGCTCGACCCGGACGGCGACTGGATCGCGCACGTCCTGCGCGACGCGCGACGACCAGTTGCGGGAGCTGCGCGCGGGCACGCATCCGGACGCCGGCGCGCTCGTGGTGGCGATCGACAAGGAGCACGCCGAGACGCTCGCCGACCGGCTGGCGCGGATCACCGGCGAGCGGCCGGACATCGTCCACTCGGACGCCGCCGACGCCTCGGCGCGGATCGCGCGGTTCTCGGCCGGCTCGGCGCCGTGGCTGGTGTCGGTGCTGATGGTGTCCGAGGGCGTCGACCTGCCGCGGCTGCGCGTCGGCGTCTACGCGACGACGGCGCGGACCGAGCTCTTCTTCCGCCAGGTGGTCGGTCGCTTCATCCGCCGCACGCCGGCGCCGAAGGACCAGATGAGCCACCTGTTCCTGCCGTCGGATCCGAAGCTGAAGGCGCTCGCGGCGCAGATCGAGGAGGAGCGCAACCACGCGCTCGTGCTGGAGCCGGCCGGCGAGCCCGTCGCCGAGCGCGGCGAGCGCGGCGGAGGCCGGCGAGGCGTTCCGCGCGCTGTGGTCGAGCGCGCGCCGCGACGAGGACGTGCTGCAGACGACCCAGCCGGGCGACGCGCTGCAGCTGTTCGCGGAGCCCGGCGTCACCGGCGCTGGCGGCGTTCACGACGACGCACGACGGCCGCGGGCCCGGCCGAGCCGGAGAGCGCGTTCGAGCGGCGCGAGCGGCTGCGCGCCGAGCGCCACACGCTGGTGGCGGCGCTCGCGCGCCGGACCGGCGAGGCGCACCGCACGATCAACGCGCGGATCAATCGCGACGTGGGCGCCGGAGTCGGTCGACAAGTCGACCGACGAGCAGCTCGAGAAGGCCAACCGCCTGCTCGAGCGCGAGGTCGCGCGCCGCCGCTAGCCTCGCGGGATGGACGCGCTCCCAGAGTGGCCGGACGGCACCGTCGCGGTGCTGTCCACGGGCGCGGGCGAGCCCCACGCGATCCCGGTCTCGACCGCGCTGCGCGCGGGCCCGATGACGGTCCGGTTCGCGCTGGCGCTGCGGCGCGAGTCGCTCGCGCGGCTACGGGAGGACCCGCGCTGCGCGCTGACGATCCTCGCCGCCGGCGACGTCGCCGTGACCGCGATCGGCCGCGCGAGCGTCGTGGCCGAGCACGAGCGCGTGGCCGTCGTCGAACTCGCCGTCGAGCGCCTGCAGGACCACGGCCAGGACACGTTCGTGATCGACGACGGCGTGCAGTGGCGCTGGACCGACCCCGACGCCGAGCGCGGCGACGCCGACGTGCGCGAACTGCTCAGGGGTCAGACCCCTTGAGTCCGCCGACTAAAGGGGTCTGACCCCTCGCCGTCCTCCGCGCCCGGCCGCTCCCGCCGCCGACACGGCGGGAGCGGCCTTGACGGGCGCGAAGACCTGGGCCTAGCTCGCGGCCGGAGCGGCCTCGGCGGGCGCCGGAGCGGACTCGGCCGGAGCCGGACGGCCGCGGGCGCCTCGGCGGCCGGGGCCGGCGCCGTCTCGGCCGGGGCCGGAGCGGCGCGGGCGCCTCGGCGGCCGGGGCCGGCGCGCTGGCGGCCGGAGCCTCGGCCGGGGCGGGAGCGGGGGCGCTCGGGGCCGGAGCGGCGGGGGCCGGAGCGGGCGCCGCCGGCGGCCGGAGCCTCGGCCGGGGCCGGAGCGGGGGCGCTCGGGGCCGGAGCGGCGGGGGCCGGGGCGGGCGCCGTCGCGGCCGGGGCCGGCCGGGGCCGGCGGCGGCTGGCGGCGGGAGCCTCGGCCGGGGCCGGGGCGGGCGCGCTCGGCGGCGGGAGCCTCGGCCGGGTCGGGGCGGGCGCGCGGCGGCGGGAGCCTCGGCCGGGGCCGGAGCGGGCGCGCTGGCGGCCGGGGCCGGCAGCCGGGGCGCTCGCGGCGGGCGCGGCTCGGCCGGCGCCGCGGCGGCCGGGGCCGGCGCGGCGCGGGTGCGCTCGCGGCAGGCGCGGCTTCGGCCGGCGCCGCGGCGGGTGCGCTGGCGGCCGGCGCCGCAGCGGCGGCGCTCGCGGCAGGCGCGGTCTCGGCCGGCGCCGCGGCCGGGCCCTGGATCGGCGTGGACTGCTGCTGCGCGGCGGCGGCGGCGGACGCAGCGGCCGCGGCGGCCTGCTGCTGCTGCGAACTGCGCGGCGGCGGCCTGGGCGGCGGCGGCTTCCTGGGCCGCGGCCTGGGCCTGCGCGTCCGACGGCGGGGCGGAGACCGACATCGAGACCGTCGTCGTCGTGGCCTTGGCCGGGGTGGCCGCGGCCGGGATCGACTTGCTGCCGCTCAGGTACGAGTCCGGGTTGACCGGCTTGTTGTTCTCCCGGACCTCGAAGTGCAGGTGCGGGCCGGTGCAGGAGCCGGTGCAGCCGACGGTGCCGATCACGTCGCCGACATGGACGAAAGAGCCCTTGGACGTCGCGACCGAGTTCAGGTGGGCGTAGCAGGTGGTCACGCCGCCGGCGTGCTGGATGCAGACCAGGTTCCCGTAGCCGCCCGAGACGGCGCCCGCCTGGGTCACGGTGCCGCACTGGGCGGCGCGGACCGTGGTGCCGGTCGGCGCCGCGATGTCCTTGCCGGCGTGGGAGTGGCCGGAGCGGGCCTCGCCGTACACGCCGGTTGTCGTGCCGCTCACCGGCGCGCTGATCCGGCCGGCGCCGCAGCCGCCGGCCGCGGCCGGGGCAGGAGCGGTGGACATCGGCTTCACCGGCGCGGGCGGCTCGCGGCGTCCGACTCGGTCGTGTTCGAGGACACGCGGCTCGCGTCGTGCCGGTCTGCTTGCTCGTCGTCGGCACCGTCGCGGCGGGAGCGGTCCCGTCCGGTGTCGCCGGCGCACGCTTCTCGCGAGCGCTCCGGCTTGTAGACGGTCATGACCTGCTTGCCGCCCTGCCCGACGAAGGACACCTGCGACTTGAACAGCGCCTGCCACGTGCGGGCGTCGACCTCGCCGGTCACCGGCAGCCCGTAGCGGGACTGGAAGCGCTCGACGGCGCCGCGCGTGATCGGCCCGAAGATCCCGTCGTCGTCCACGCCGACCTGTCTGCTGCACCGCGACGACCTTCTCGCCGACATCGCCGTACGACACCAACGCGCCCGACGGCATCGAGATCGCCGAGCGGGACGCTTCGCCACACGCGCGCGGCCACGGCGGAATCACCGCCGGACCGTGCGACCGCAGCCAGCGGCGAAAGCGTCGGCCCGGCGGCCATCGACGCGCTCACGACCACCGCCGCGCCCTTCCGGCGGGCCGCGTGCTTGCGCGCCGCCTCGGTGATCTCGCGCCGGTGGACGGAGCGGCGAAGCGAGCGCTCCCAGAGCGCCGACATCGCTTAGGTCGCGGTTATAGGGAACTTCCAATGGGAACGACGAAACGTGAGCAGACAACTCTCACTCCTTGGGGCCTCGCGCCTACGGGGTTAGCTGTCGGGCTCGCGCAGGCCTGCGCTACGCCACCACCACGGCGGCGATTCGCCCCATCGGCCTGACCTTGGCCGTATGGGTCCCCCGTTCCCCCCGCCCTGAGGCGAGGAGACTCGGCTGTGCTCTTTTCAGGCGCGGAAGGGTACACGACGCCGGAGCGGACTTCTGTAAACCCGCGCGAACCCCTGCTCGCGCAGGGAAAGTCACTCCGCGGGAATCGTGACGTTCCGACCGGACGACTTCGCCGCGGCCAGCGCGTCCGAGGCGCGCAGCATCAGCAGCTCGGCCGGCTCCTCGCCGTCCCAGCGCGCCACGCCGGCCGAAGCCGTCTGGCCGCGCGGTGTCGCCGCGCGGACGCGGTCGAGCACCTCGACCGCCTCGCCGAGCCCGCAGCTCGGCAGGATCAGCGCGAACTCGACGCCGTCGAGCCGCGCCAGCTCGTCGACCTCGCGCAGCTCGCCGCGCCAGCGCGCGGCGCACTCCTTGATCAGGCGGTCGCCCTCGCCCTCGCCGCGCAGCATGTTGAACGCGCTCATGTGGTCGAGATCGACGATCGCGATCGAGACCGGCGAGTCCGCACGGCGGGCGCGCGCGAGCTCGCGCGGCAGCTCCTCCTCGAACACGCGCTTCGTGACCAGCCCGGTCAGCGAGTCGGTCAAAGCCAACGCCTGCACGCGCGCCCGCAGGCCCGCGTGCTCGATCGCGATCGCGGCCTGAGACGCGACCAGCCGCAGCACGCCCGCGGCCGCCTCCGGCAGCACGTCGACCGGCTTCTGCCAGATCACGATCAGGACGCCGCAGACCTCGCCGTCGCGCAGGACCGGCTCGAAGACGGCGCGACGCGCGCTCGTCGCCTCGACCAAAGGCGCCGCCAAAGCGGGATGGTTGCGGGCGTCGGCGACGAAGTACGCCTCCTTGGCGGTGAACGCCTTGCCGGAGCCGGACCCTCGCCGCGCGGCTGGATCGTCACCGGCTGGACCGAGACGCCGGCCATCGCCGTCGACGCGAAGTCGCGGCCCGACGGCTCCAGCAGGAAGGCGACCGGCGCGTCCATCACCTCGCACGCCGCCTCGCAGATCGATTGACGGGCGTCGTCACCGGCGGCCAAAGCCTTGGCCACCCGTCCGATCGCTCCCATTCCCTTGGCCTGATCTCGAAGCATGTCGTTGAACCTGCGCAAATCTCGTGCGTTGGACTCTCGTTCAAGCTCGGACGCGAGGACTCGCGCGAGCATCACAAACAGCTGCTCGTCGGCAGCCGTGTAGGCGTTGCGGCGGCGCGACACGGCGGCCAGCGAACCGACCCGCGTCCCGTCCGACAGCTCCAGCGGCACGCCCAGGTAGGACCGCGCGGCGACCCGCTGCTGCATCGCCGAGCCGGCATAGACCTCGTGCGAGCCGACCTCGCCACACCGGCGCGGCCCGCGGCTCTCGGCCATGTGCGAGCAGAACGCGTCGCCGAGCGGCAGCGCCTGGTTGGAGCGCAGCCCGTAGTCGCCACCGCCGCGGACGTCCACGATCCGGTGGATGAACTGACCGCGATCCAGGTGCGCCAGGAACAGCGCGGAGCCGCCCATGTGGCGCTCCAGAAGGTCGAGGACGGAGCGCGTCGCGTCGGCGAACGATCGATACGTCGCCGAGGTGGCGGCAGCCGCCGCCCTGATCGCGCTTACATCCACGTACGCAATGATCGACAAAAGACCGGCGTCTCTAAAGCCGGTCATCCGTCGAGTTAGTACCGTCGCGGCTCATGAAGCTCGCGACCTTCCTCGCCCCCGGCGCCACCGACCCGCAGGCCGGCGAGGTCCGCGGCGACGAGATCGTGGCCTTCGAGCACGGGACCGTCCTCGATCGGATCGCCTCCGGCGACCGCAAGCCCGCCACCGGCACGTCCCACCTGATCGAGAGCGTCACCTTCCTGGCCCCGATCCCGCGCCCGCCGGCGATCTTCTGCATCGGCCGCAACTACGCGGCCCACATCGCGGAGCTCAAGAGCGAGAAGCCGGACAAGCCGCTCGTCTTCCTCAAGCTGCCGCGCTCCAGCGCGCCGCCCGGCGGCCCCGTGATCCGGCCCCAAGCCACCCGCGGGCTCGACTACGAGACCGAACTGGTGCTCGTGATGGGCCGACACGACGAGATCGCCGGCTACGCGGTCGCCAACGACGTGTCCGCTCGAGATCTGCAGCGCAGCGAGAAGCAGTGGACGCGCGCGAAGGGCTTCGACACGAGCTGCCCGTGGGGCCCGTGGATCACGACCGACGCCGATCCCGAGCAACCTCCGCATCACCACCCACGTCAACGGCGAGAAACGCCAGGACGGCAGCACGCAGCGACCTGATCTTCAAGCCGCGACGAGCTCGTCGCCTTCATCGCCGAGACCTGCACGCTCGAGCCCGGCGCGATCATCCTCACCGGCACGCCGAGCGGCGTCGGCGAGGCCTTCGACCCGCCCCGCTACCTGCAGCCCGGCGACGTCGTCAGATGCGAGGTCGAGGGCCTGGGGGCCCTCGAGCACAGCATCAGTGAGATTGGATGACCCGGTCGATCAGCCCGTACTCGGCGGCCTGATCGGCCTTGAAGAAGCGGTCGCGCTCCATGTCGATGTGGACCTGCTCCTCGGGCTGCCCGGTGTGCCTGGCGTAGATCTCGTCGATCCGCTTGCGCGTCTTGAGGATCTCCGTCATGTGGATCTCGATGTCCGTCGACTGGCCCTCGAAGCCGGCGGACGGCTGGTGGATCAGGATCCGCGAGTTGGGCAGCGCCATCCGCTTGCCCTTCGCGCCGCCGGTCAGCAGCAGTGAGCCCATCGACATCGCGATCCCGACGCACATCGTCGCCACGTCGGGCTTGATGAAGTTCATCGTGTCGTAGATCGCCAGCCCGGCGTAGATCGAGCCGCCCGGCGAGTTGATGTAGAGCGAGATGTCCTTGTCTGGGTCCTGGGACTCCAGGTGCAGCATCTGGGCGACGACGAGGTTCGCGACCTGATCGTCGACGGCCGAGCCGAGGAAGATGATCCGCTCGTTGAGCAGCCGCGAGAAGATGTCGAATTCGCGCTCGCCGCGGGCGGTGCGCTCGATGACCATGGGGACGAGAGGCATGTCGTCCCAGGACTCTAGACGTCAGGCGGGGCGGGGCGTGCGCCGGCGCTCGCGCAGCCGCGCCAGCAGGCGCTCGATCCGGCGCGCCATCCGGCGCCGGTCCAGCCGCAGCGTGGCTGCCACCTCGGCCGGCTCGGTGCGGTCCACGAGCATCGCGAGCAGCGCCAGGTCCTCCGGCTCCACGCGGTGGGCGGCGGCGTCGAGCTGCGAGCGGTCCAGCGCCGGCAGCGCGGTCCCGCCGCGCGCGACCAGCCGGATCGCCTCGTAGAGCTCCTCGGCGGGCGCCTCCTTGGCGACGAGCCCGTCGGCGCCGGCGACGCGGGCCGCGACCGGCAGCGACGGATCGTCCCCGGCGGCGTAGAGCACGACGCGCGGCGGGTGATCGAGCGAGCGCAGCTTCCGGCACGTCGCCAGATCCCACCCGTCCAGCACCACCACGTCGGGCCGCTGGCGCGAGACGAGCTTCAGCCCGTCGCGTCCGCCGACCGCCGCACCGACCGGGACGAGCCCCGGCTCGGTGCGCAGCATCATCCCGAGGCCGGCGCGGACCGCCGGCTGGGGGTCGATGACCACGATGCGCGTCATGGCCAACACCATTGAGGACCGAACTGAAATCGGACTAAAGACCTTGTGAAAGCGGTCTCGCGCCCGAGTCACGCCCGTCGAGCCACTCCCGTAGCGACACGTGGTGCGTGGAGTGCTCGCCGGTGGCGATCTCCCGCCGCAGCTCGCCCACGAGCCCGAAGCGCTCGGCCTGGACGTTGTGCTGGTGGATCGTCTCCAGGTTCTCCTGGCGCGCCGACACGAAATGCTGGTCGGACAGGAAGTCGAGCTGCTCGACGACGCCGCGGATCATCTCGCGCACGCAGTCCTCGACGAACCGCGGCCGGCGGTGGGCCTTCTCCACGACCGCGCCCTCGTCGGAGCGCTTCATCAGCTCGTAGATCTCCGAGGACATCGACTCCTCGACGATCTTCACCAGCCACTCGGCGTCGATGTCGTTGTCGCACGTCTCCGGGCAGCCGATGTGGAGCGTCCCGAGGCCGCGTTGATTGTGGGTCGCCACGGGGACGGCCTCGAAGATCCGCTCGATCTCGTCCTCGGAGAAGCCGTCCTCGAGCAGCCGCTCGTGCGAGCGCGCCTGCACGAGCGTCTGCGCGCACGGGCACGCGGTCATGCCCTGGGCCTGGACGCCGATCAGCCGCCGCGTCCCGGCCTCGGACGCCACCGCGGCGCCGAGCAGCGAGTAGATCTCCTGCGTCTCGATGCCGGACACCGGCGCCGGCTTGTACTCCGGGTAGCGGGCCTCGATGTGGACCTCGGCGCGGAGCGCTTCCTGGCGGTCGCGGACCTTCTCGGCGATGTGTTGCGCAAGTGTTTCCGCTCGGAAGGCGCTCTCGCCGAGCACCACCTCGCCGATCGCGTCGTTGACAACTTCCTCGAACCGGCTCATGTGGGCGCCCTTCTGGTGCGGGCCGAGGTCCACGAAGCAGTCGAGCCGGGCCGAGAAGAGCTGTTCAGCGCCGTTGTTGCGGATTCGGATGACCTTCTCGACGTTGGTCACGCCGACCCGCGAGAGGGACAGCGAGAGCGACGGAACGCGGCTCTGGACGTCCTCGAAGGGCAGAGTCATGACACCCAAGCCTAGGGAACGGGTCAGAACTGGACGAATGGACCAAGGTTTCGCCAAGGACAGACCACGTATCTCGTGCTACAAAGCCGGGACGGCGCAAACGAGTTCCCGCTATGTCAGCGGGGTAAACCAGAAAACTCGGCCCATCGCGGCAGATGTCGCGGAAGACGTATAGGCACGGATAGGGGCGGTCCCGGGGGCGGGACAACGCCTGAGTTACGTCCCGAAGGATGAGGGTGGGCACCAAGACCGAAGCACTTCTGGCGGATGAAGCGGCGATCACCGAGATCGACGAGCTTCGCCCGCTCATCGCCGAAGGCCAGGAACGGGGGATCCTGACCGTCGAGCAGATCGCCACCTCGCTGGAAGAGGTGGAGGTCACCAAGGAGCAGATCGCGGAGCTGCACGCGTACCTGCTGGACCAGGGCATCGAGATCGTCACGGCCGATGGCAAGCCGGTGACGAACTCGGAGCCCGAGGCACGCTCGGCGAAGGACTCGCCGGACGCACGCAAGCCCGAGATCGATCTGACGGTGGAGCCGAGCCTGGACTCGCTTCGTCTCTACCTGCGTTCCATCGGCAAGGTGCAGCTGCTCACGGCCGACCGCGAGGTCGAGCTGGCACGGCGCATCGAGCGCGGTGACCTGGTCGCCAAGCAGGAGATGGTCGAGGCCAACCTGCGCCTCGTCGTGTCGATCGCCAAGGGCTACCTGGGCCGCGGCCTGTCGTTCCTGGACCTGATCCAGGAGGGCTCGCTCGGTCTCATCCGCGCGGTCGAGAAGTTCGACTACCGCCGCGGCTACAAGTTCTCGACCTACGCCACGTGGTGGATTCGCCAGGCCGTTACCCGCGCGATCGCGGACAAGGGCCGGACGATCCGGATCCCGGTCCACATGGTCGAGAAGCTCAACAAGGTTGTGCACGTCGAGCGCCAGCTCGTGCAGCAGCTCGGTCGCGAGCCGCTGCCCGAGGAGATCGCCGCGCGAGCTGGAGTGCTCGGTGCGCGAGGTGCGCGACATCCTGCGCATGGCCCAGCAGCCGGTCTCGCTCGAGAAGCCGATCGGCGAGGAAGAGGAATCCGAGCTGGGCGACTTCGTCGAGGACGAGGCCGCCGAGTCGCCCTTCGAGGTGGCCTCGGAGAACCTCCGCAAGGAGAACGTGCGGCGGGCGCTGGACGCGCTGCCGCAGCGTGAGCGCGAAGTGATCGAGATGCGCTTCGGCCTCACCGGCGCGCGTCCGTACACGCTGGAAGAGGTCGGGCGGGCGTTCAACGTCACGCGCGAGCGCATCCGGCAGATCGAGAACCACACGCTCAAGAAGCTCGAGTCGCTGCCCGAGGCGCAGCGGCTCCGGACGCAACCTAAGACCTTACTAGCAGCGCGCGCGGACCTCTTCCCAGAGGTCCGCGTACGCGCGGGCGGCCCGGCTGCGCGGCGCGAAGTCCACGAGCGCCGCGCGTTTCGCGCCCATCCGCTCGACGTCGGCCGACGTCGGGATCACGGTCTCGAGCACGTCGTGCTCTTTCGAGAGCTCGTCCATCAGGTCGCGGTGCAGCCGCTTGCGGCGGTCGGCCATCGAGAAGAAGCCGAGCACCCGCGGCCCTTCGCCTCGAGCACCTCGTGGAGCTGCTCGAGCGTCCGCGACGACAGCGTCGCGGGGATGATCGGGACGAGCAGCGCGTCGGCGGCCTCGAACACGCTCTCGGAGACGAGCGAGATGCTCGGCGGGCAGTCCAGGAACGTGTAGTCGTAGTCGTCGAGCGGCTCCAGCACGCCGCGAGCCAGGCGGCTCGGCTTCTTGGTCGCGTCCAGCGCCAGGTCCATGTGGCGGTAGGAGAAGTCGGCCGGCAGCAGGTCCAGCCCCTCGGTGTCGGTGCCCTTGAGCTGCGCCTCGACGTCGGTCTTGCCGCGCACGAGCTGCGCGCCGCCGCCCTTGACCTTGGGCTTGATCCGGAACAGGTACGTGCTCGCGCCCTGCGGGTCGAGGTCCCACAGCAGCGTGCGGCGGCCCTCGCGGGCGGCCAGCGTCGCCAGGTTGACGGCCGCCGAGGTCTTCCCGACGCCGCCCTTGATGTTGTAGGTCGCGAGGATCACCCGAAGGTGTCCTTGACCGTGCGCCGCTGCGCCTTGCCCGCGAACGCGCCGAACCGGTCGGCGAACTCCGCGCGCGCGGCGCCTCCTCCTGCATGAAGCGCTCGACGAGCACGCCCATCGCCATCACCGTCGCCGGCTGGCCGACCTCGGGCGCGAGCGCGCGCAGCGCGTTGGCCTGGACCTCGCGGTCCTGGAAGCGCCCGAGCTGGTCCTGCAGGCCCTTCAGCGTCTTGATGAACGGCTTGACGACGTCGGCGGGATAGAGGCTGGAGAAGAACTCGAGCAGGTAGCGCAGCTCCTTGCCGACCTTGCGCAGCTCGTGCAGGTCCTCGGCCGGGCTGTCGTCGTCGATGGCGCGGCCCATCTTGACCATCTTGCGGTAGACGCGCGTGATCCGGTGCGAGGCGAGCGCGTCGACCGCTTCCTCGGACGCCGGCGCCTCGCTGGATGAACTCGAGCCACTCGTCGAGCGCGTCGCCGGTCCGCTGCGCCTTCAGCGCCCGCCGCGTGGCGGTCAGCGCCTTCGCGCGGCGCGGTGCTCGAGCACGGTCGCGCAGCGGGTCGAGGTCGGCCGCATCGCCTCCGGCAGCGACGCCCGCAGGTCGTCGAAGTCGAGCAGGTAGACGTCGAGGTCGCGCAGGTCGCCGGTGACCTGCTGGATCCGCTTGAACTCGTCGCGGAAGTGCTGCAGGCGCTCCGGGTAGATCGTCTTGAACTGGCGCTGCAGCGAGCGCGTGCGGCGGACCGCGACGCGCAGATCGTGCAGGAACTCGCTGTCGACGTCCTCGAGCGTCCCGGGCAGGTTCTCCGCGATCACCTCGAGCAGGCGGGCGAAGACGGTCGTGGCGGCCTCGGTGGCGGGCTCGTCGGGGTCCAGCTGAGGTCGAGCTTGGCGCTCGTGCCCGCCGGGCGCCCGCCGGCGGCGAGACCGCCTCGTCGACGAGCGGGAGCGTCGCCTCCGTCAGCAGCGCTCGCCACGCGCTCGAGCTCGCCTTCGTAGCCGCGGACCGCGGTCGTCGTGACGCGCGCGTCCTCGACCATGAGCCGGACGACGGTCTTCGCGTCCTCGTTGAGCACCGCGACCGGCGGCCGCCGGCCCGCACCCGGGCGATCACAGTCAGCGCGCGCATCTCGATCACGTCCGCGAGGCGCTCGCGCAGGGGCTCGGGCAGGTCGGGAGTGAACAGCCGCGGCGCCGCCGTCGCTTCGGCCGCCGCGAGCTCCTCGCCGGTCTCGCGGTCGAGCAGCGTCGAGCCGGCCGTCGGCGTGGCGCAGCGTCACGCCGTCCGCGTGCAGGCGGCCGTCGAAGGTGTCGTAGAACGTCGCGACGCCGTTGCGGCGCGCGGCCTTCGCGCACGTCGAAGTGCGTGCCGAGCAGCGTCGCGGACGATCCGCGTCCTCGGGCAGCAGGTGCTCCATGAACGCGGGCATTCGCAGTGTATTCTCGCGGCCCACGGCGGGTTCCTCCGCGCCGGACCTCCTGATCGGCCGTCCACGCCGGCCGACGCTGCGGGGGCAAAGGGGATCGTGTCCCGGGGGAACGAGCGAGCAGTGCACCGTTCCCGTATCCGGCGGGCCTCGGTCGCGTGGAGTCCGGGCCCGAACGCCGGTTGGAGGACATCGACCATGACCGCTCGCAAGCACCTCAAGCACCTCGTCCGCGACCGCATGCGCCAGACCGGCGAGCGCTACACCGTCGCGCGCCGCCACATCGTCGACGCCGACCGTCCTGGGAGTTTCGCGGCGGCGTCCACGGCGACACGGCGGCGTTCGCGAACGTGCTGGCCAACCTCGGCGTCGTCGCACCGCACACGGCGAGCCGCTGACCGAGGCGATGGTTCTCGGCGTCGGCGGCGGGCTCGGCGCGGGCTACATCCTGTGGGAGTTCGACTCGCTCGGTTCCGCTCGCGCGTGCTCACGCTCGGCTTCCGGCGCGCAGTGGCAGTACCCGGCCGCTGGGCGCGCGGGACCGCCGAGCGGCTCGGCCTGCACGCCGAGCTGCACGAGACCGGCGGCGCGAAGGCCGCGGCCGCGGCGCTCGACGCGCAGCTCGAGAAGGGCCTGCCGGCGATCGTCTGGATCGACCCGTACACGCTCGGGCACCGCGGCGAGCCGGAGAGGCGCAACGGCTACGGCGGCCCGCCGCTCATCGTCTACGGGCGCGCCGGCGACGCCTACGCGATCGACGACCGCTCGACGGCGCGGATCAGGTGCCGGCCGAGCGGCTCGCGGCGGCGCGGGCGCGGGTGGGCTCCTACAAGCACCGGCTGATCACGATCGACCCGGAGCGGGTCGACCTCGGACCTGCGGCCGGCCGTCGAGGAAGGGCTGCGGCTGCAGGTCGAGCACCTGAGCGACGAAGTCGGACTCGTTCTCGCTCCCGGCGTGGCGCAAGTGGGCGCGGATGACCACCGACACGCGCAACAAGAAGGGCTGGCCGACGGTGTTCGCCGACGGCCACGGCGTCGGCAGCCCGCGCGCGTCGATCTACACCGGCGCCGCCCACGGCGCGCACCTGCGCGGCCTGTACGCCGACTTCCTCGACGAGGCGGGCGGCCTGCTGGAGCGCGACGCGCTGCGGACGCCGCGACCGCGTGGCGGGAGGCGGCGGCGCACTGGGACGCCGATCGTCGATGCCGCGCTGCCGCCGCGGCGACGAGTTGCGCGAGCTGATCGACGCGCGGCGACGCGGGCGCGCTGGGACCTGCAGCGCCGCCGCGACGAGGCCGTCGAGGATCCGCCCGCCGTCGGCGAGCTGGTGATGGCGATGTACGAGGCCGAGACGGCCGCGCTCGCGCGCCTCAGCTCGGCCGTCAGGGTGACGGAGTCGTACTTGATCGTCCCGCTCGTCTCGCGCCAGGTCAGCGGC
>CAVXPS010000017.1:0-493228 GCA_963763815.1 uncultured Actinomycetes bacterium | reverse complement strand
GAGCCGAAGGCGAGCGGTGCTCACTCGCCGCCGTCGTCCTCCAGGACGCGCTGGGCGATCGCGAACGCGCCATTCGCCGCGGGAACACCGCAGTAGACGGCGCACTGGAGCAGGACCTCCTTGATCTCGTCCGTAGTGAGCCCGTTGCGGAGCGCCGCACGGACGTGCATCGCGAGCTCGTGTTCGCGGCCGGTCGCCACGAGCGCCGTGATCGTGATGCAGCTCCGCGTGCGGCGATCGAGCCCCGGCCGGGACCAGATCTCGCCCCAGGCGTAGCGGGTGACGAGATCCTGGAAGTCGGCCGTGAACTCGCTCGTGCCCGAGATGGCGCGGTCCACGTGCTCGTCCCCGAGCACCTCTCGCCTCGTCGTCATCCCCTCGTCGCTCACACCGGTACCTCCTGTCCCAGATGCTCGAGTACGGCGTTCGTGAAGGCCTCCGCGCGCTCGACGTTGGCGAGGTGGGCCGCGCGCTCGAGAACCTCGAGTCGCGCGCCCGGTATCCGGGACGCGATGAGCTCGGCGTGCTCGACCGGCGTCGCCGGGTCGGCCGCTCCCACGACGACGAGCACGGGCACGGCGATCGCGGAGATGCGCTCGCGGGCGTCCCACGCACCGACGGCCTCGCAGCAGCGCGCATAGCCCTCCGGCGGCGTCGCGGCCAGCATCGCGCGGAAGCGCGCCACCGTGTCCGGCTCCTCGCGCTCGAGCGCAGACGTGAACCAGCGTCCGACGACGGTGTCCGCAACCGCCTCCGTTCCCTGGGTACGGACGATCCGCGCGCGCTCCGCCAACCCGGCGGGCGGTCCGAGGTACGCCGAGGTGCAGGCGAGGACGAGCCGCTCGACACGCTCGGGCGCGTCCAGTGCGAGCGCCATCCCGACCATCCCTCCGAGCGAGACCCCGCAGAGCGACACGCGCTCGAGCCCCAGCTCGTCCAGGAGCCCGAGCAGGCCGCCCGCAAACTGCTCGACCGTGGACGTGTCCTCGGGGAGCTCGGACGCGCCGTGGCCGGGGTGGTCGTACGTGAGCAGGCGGAAGCGGTCGGCGAGCACGGGGAGCTGGCGTTCCCACAGCTCCTGGGTCGTGCCGAGCGAGTTCGACAGCACGAGGACCGGCGCGTCCTCCGGGCCTCGGAGGTGATGGTCGAGACTCGTCACCGGGCGCCCTCGTACTCGTCGAGCGCCCGGTCGACGAGCGCCTCGGCCGCACCGAGATAGCCGGTCGGGTCGAGGAGGACGTCGAGCTCGTCCGCGGCGAGCCCTGTTCGCGCGTCGGCGAGCAGCGCGTCACGGAACGAGGCAGCGCTCGCGGCCTCGGCGACGACGTCGTGCGCCCGGCTGCGCCCGAGGCGTGGGGTGAGGGCGAACGAGATGCGCTCCGCGACCACGAGGCCGCCGCTCGCATCGAGGTTTGCGCGCATCCGCGCGGCGTCGACCTCGAGGCCGGTGACGGCGTCCGCGGCGGCCGCTGCCGATCCGCCGGCGAATGCGAGCGCGCCTGAGAGCGCCTCCCACTCGGCGTGCCAGCCGCCCACCGCGCGTTCGTGCTCGTGAGCGAGCTCGCCGAGGAGGACTCCCGCGTGCGCGTTCGCCAGGCGCGCACACCCCACCGCGAGGGTGGAGTGGACGGGATTGCGCTTCTGCGGCATCGTCGACGACCGTCCGCTCGACGCCTCGACGACCTCGCCCACTTCGGTCTGCACGAGGAGCGCGATATCGACGCCGATCTTCGCGGCCGCACCCGCTGCGACGGCCAGCGCCGCGCCGAGCTCCGCGATGCGCTGCCGGTTCGCATGCCAGGGGAGCACGGGCTCCGCGAGGTCGAGCTCTCGGGCGTAGAGGCCGACGACCTCGACCGCCCGGTCCCCGATTGCGGCGAGGGTCCCTGCGGCACCGCCCAGCTGCGCTGCGAGCCGCTCGTCGCGGAGGGCGCCGAGTCTCCGACTCGCCTCGAGCACCGACATGAGCCAGCCTGCCGCCTTCAGCCCGAAGGTCGACGGCACCGCCTGCTGGAGGAGGGTGCGCGCTGCCATCGGAGTCGAGCGGTGGTCACGGGCGAGGACCGCACACCCGTCGGCGAGCCGGTCGAGCTCGGAGAGCACGAGCGCGACTGCGCGACGGGAGACGAGCATCGCCGCGGTGTCGAGGATGTCCTGGCTCGTCGCGCCGAGGTGGACGTAGTCGGCCGCCTCGTCGCCGACTGCGTTGCGGAGCTCGCGGACGAGCGGCTCCGACGGGTTCCCGACCGCGCGACCGTCGTCTGCGAGGCGCGCCGGGTCGAAGAGCTCGGCGCGGCACGCCTCTCCGATCCGAGCGGCGGCGTCGCCCGGGACCAGGCCGACGGCAGCGCCCGCCTTCGCAAGAGCGTTCTCCGCGTCGAGCATCCCCTGCAGCCACGCGCGATCCGAGACTGCCTCTCGCAGCTCCTCGGGCACGAAGATGGCCGAGAACGGCGTCACACCGCGAAGAATGTCGTCTGCCCCGCGCCCTGGAGGACGACGTCGAAGCGAAGCGTGCCGTCCTCCGGGCGCGCGACGAGCGTCGCGCGCTGCTCCGGCTCGAGCCCGAGGAGCACGGGGTCCTCAGCGTTCGCGAGCTCCTCGTCGGGGAAGTACATGCGGGTCGCCACGCGTTTCAAGAGGCCGCGGGCGAACACGCCGACGAGGAGATGGGGCGCCTGGAGCCGCGCGTCCACCCACGGGACGCGACCGGGCTTCACCGTGACGAAGGCGAAGCTGCCGTCACTTTCGGTGCCCGACCGCCCGAAGCCGGTGAAGCCGGTCTCGAGCGGGATCTCCTCGCGATCGTCCGCCGGGTGCGCGTAGCGACCCGCGGTGTTCGCCTGCCAGATCTCGATCATGCCGTCCGGAACGGGGTCTCCGGCGCCGTCGAGAAGGGCTCCCGAGATGCGAATCGCGCGCGCGTCAGACTCGTCGACGAGATGGTTCGAGATCGGCCCGCTGAGGAGCCCGATCTCCAGGTACGGCCCGGTCGTCTGCGAAGGGGTGAGCGCGAGCTCAGTCATCATGCGGCTCCTCGAGCGGCGTCGCCTCGCGGCCGCCGAGCACGATGTCGAATCGGAAGCCGAGTGCCCAGTCGGGTTGCGTCAGCTCCAGCTCGAACCTCGAGACCAGCCGCTGGCGCGCCAGCTCGTCACGGATCGAGTTGAAGATCGGGTCGAACGGGAAGAGCGGGTCGCCCGGGAAGTACATCTGGGTGACGAGTCGTTCGGTGAATGCGCGGCCGAAGAGCGAGAAGTGGATGTGCTTCGGCCGCCACGCGTTCGGGTGGTTCCCCCACGGGTAGGCGCCGGGCAGGATCGTCACGAACCGGTACGAGCCGTCGTCGCCCGTCACGCAGCGCCCGCAGCCGGTGAAGTTCGGGTCGAGCGGCGCCTCGTGCGCGTCGACTGCGTGCCGGTAGCGCCCCGCGGCATTCGCCTGCCAGATCTCGACCAGCTGCGCGCGGAGAGGCTTCCCGTCGGAGCCGAGGACCCGCCCGGTGACGACGATCCGCTCACCGAGCGGCTCGCCGGCGTGCTGGTGCGTGAGGTCGGCGTCGGTCACCGAGATCGCACCGTCTCCGAACACCGGGCCGGTCAGCTCCGAAAGCGAGGACGGCAGGACGACGAGGGGGTTCGTCGGCGCGCGACGTCGCGTACCCACGTAGTCGGGGTAGAGGAGCGGCGGGTCGACCTCGGTCAGGGCGGTGTCCGCGATGCGGGCGAAGGCCGTCTCAGGCCGCACGGCGATCCTCCAGGTCGACGTCGATGGGGGCGCCGGTCGCGGCCTGGACCTCCTCCACGGTCGAGTCCCCGAGCAGCTCCGTGAGGACGAGCGCTCCGCCCCGCAGCCGAAAGACGGAGAGGTCGGTGATGACGACGTCCGCGGCGCCGCGCGCGGTGAGTGGGTACGTGCACTCGGAGACGACCTTCGGCTCGCCCGTCGACGACGTCGCGGTCATGGTCACGATCACGCGGCGCGCCCCGACGACGAGGTCCATCGCGCCGCCGACGCCGAGCACGTCCTTCCCCGGCACAGCCCAGTTCGCGATGTCGCCGGCGATCGAGACCTGCAGGGCGCCGAGCACCGCGACGTCGATGTGGCCACCGCGGATCATCGCGAAGCTCTGTGCGCTGTCGAAGTACGCGGCGCCGGGGAGCGCGGTCACTGGTTGCTTGGCCGCGTCGATGAGGTCGGGGTCGAGCTCGCCCTCGTCCGGTCGCGGCCCGACGCCGAGGAGCCCGTTCTCCGTGTGCAGGAAGACGTTCGTGCCGTCGCCGAGCAGTCCGGGAATGAGGTTCGGGATGCCGATGCCGAGGTTGACGATCTCGCGAGGCCGCAGCTCCTGCGCGGCGCGGGCCGCGATCGCGGTCTTGACGTCGCCGGTCATCGCGAGAGCACCAGGTCGTCGACGTACAGGTGCGGGGTGTGGATCGACTCCGCCTCGAGCTCGCCTGCTGACACCATCTGTTCCACCTCGGCGATTGTCACCCGCGCAGCCGTCGCCATCAACGGGTTGAAGTTGCGCGCCGTGCGCCGGTACCAGAGGTTGCCGAGCTCGTCCGCACGCGCGGCGTACACGAGCGCGACGTCTGCGTGAATCGGCCGCTCGAGCACATGCGGGACCCCGTCGACGACGTGCTCCTCCTTGCCCTCCGCGAGCGGCGTGCCCGCGCCGACGGGCGTGAGGAAGCCGGCGATCCCGGCGCCGGCCGCGCGGATTGCCTCGGCGAACGTCCCCTGCGGCACGAGCGTCGCTTCGATCTCGCCGGCGTTCACCGCGGCGACGGCCTCCGGGTTCGACGTGAAGTACGACGAGATGCCGCGCTTGATCCGTCCCTGGCGCAGCAGCTTCCCGAGCCCGCGCCCCGGCTCGCCGATGTTGTTCGAGACGATCGTCAGCTCGTCGGCATCGGAGCTCTCCACGAGGGCGTCGATGAGCGTGAGCGGCGCGCCCACGAGCCCGAACCCGCCGACCATGACGGTGTCGCCCGAGCGGATCCCCGACACCGCTTCCTCGGGCTCGATCGGTCCTCGCTCGATGGTCACGTCCTCGCCTCGCTCCGTTGCAGTGCCTGAACGTCGATCTCACGTTTCAGGATCTTCCCCGTTGGTCCCTTCGGAAGCGACTCGACGAGCACGACGTACCGCGGGTACTTGTACGCAGCGACGCGTTCGCGCGCGTACTCGCGAAGGGCGTCGGCGTCCGGCGCGGTCCCCGGGCGGCAGACGACGAGTGCCGCGACCTCTTCGCCCAGCTTCGGGTGCGGGACGGCGACGACGGCTGCCTCCAGGACGTCCGGATGCGCGTACAGCACCTCCTCGATCTCGCGCGGGTAGACGTTGTAGCCGCCGCGGATGATCACGTCCTTCTTTCGGTCTACGAGGAAGAGGTACCCCTCCTGGTCGACGTAGCCGATGTCGCCCGTCCCCAGCCAGCCGTCGGCGGAGAGAGCTGCAGCAGTCGCCTCCTCGTCGTCCCAGTAGCCAGGGATCACCGACGGCCCGCGGAACTCCACCTCGCCCGGCTCGTCCGCCGGAAGCACCGCGCCGTTCGCGTCGACGACCCGGAGCTCCGTCCGTCCGAGGGGCATGCCGACAGATCCTGGCTTACGTGGCTGTCCCTGGACGTAGGTCGTCGCTATTCCCGACAGCTCGGTCAGCCCGTAGCCCTCGTACACCTCGCCTCCGAACGCGTCCTCGAAGTCGCGGGCGACCTCGAGTGGCACGGGAGCGCCGCCGAGGTGCGCGATCCGGACGGGCGGGAGCTCCGCGGCGGACCGGGCCGCTTGGCAGAGCGCGATGCACATCGTCGGGACGCCGAGCACGATCGTCGTGCCTGTCTCGGCCATGAAGCGGAGCGCCGGCTCGGCCTCGAAGCGCTCGACGATCGCCACCGATGCCCCGGCGGAGAGCGTTGCCACGAGTCCGGAGGACTGGCCGAGGACATGCGAGAAGGGCGCGGCGCCGAGGACGACGTCGTCGGGTCGAAGCGCGAGGGCCTCCGCGGCGGCGCGCGCCGCGAAGCGGATCCCTCCGTGGGTCAGGACGGCACCCTTCGCGCGCCCCGACGTCCCGGAGGTGAAGAGGATGACCGCCGGATCGGTTGGGCTGAGCTCGGCGACATCGACCACGGGCTCGAGTCCGGCCTCGACCAGCATGGGGTCGTCGATGAGAATCGTCGCGCCGGAGATCCGCATCCGCTCCTCGATCTCGGGCTGAGCGAGCAGGATGTTCAGCGGCACGACGATAGCGCCGAGCCGCAGCGCTCCGAACCAGGCGGCCGCGAACTCGGGCCCGTTCGGGAGCTTCACCGCGACGCGGTCGCCGGCCTTGGCGCCGAGCTCGTGAAGTCGGGCCGCGGCGACGCGCGACCGGCGGTCGAGCTCGTCGAAGGTGACCTGCGCGCCGGCGTGATGGAGCGCAGGTCGCCTGGCGTGCTCTCGGCCAGCATCGACCAGGATCTGTGCGAGATTCATGCGAGCTCCGCCGGAGGATGACGGGGACCGGGCGAGTCGTGAGTCATTATTATCAGGGAACCTGATTCTAAGAAAGGACGGTGCATGAAAGTCCTCGAGGGGAAGGCTGCAATCGTGACCGGCTCGGCGCGCGGAATTGGCCGCGCAACGGCCGAGCTCCTCTCGGCGCACGGCGCCCGCGTCCTGATCAACGACCTCGACGGCGACATCGCCGAGCAGGCCGCGGACGAGATAGACGGCGAGACCGCAGTGTTCGCGGGAGACCTTACCGCGGACGGCGTCCCGGACGCCCTCGTCCAGGCCGCGGTCGAGTCGTTCGGTCAGCTCGACATCCTCGTGAACAACGCCGGCTACACATGGGACGGCATGTCGCACAAGATGAGCGACGAGCAGTTCCGCGCGATGCTCGAGATCCACACGGTCGCGCCGTTCAAGGTGGTGCGCGCAGCGGCCCCGTACCTGCGCGACGCGGGGAAGAAGGATCGGGAGGAGGGTCGCGAAGTCTTCCGCAAGGTCGTCAGCGTCACCTCCATCTCCGGCACCCAGGGCAACGTCGGCCAGGCGAACTACGCCGCCGCGAAGGCCGGACTCGTCGGATTGACGAAGAGCCTCGCGCGCGAGTGGGGCCCGTTCAAGGTGAACGTGAACGCGGTCGCGTTCGGATTCATCGACACCCGGCTCACGGCGTCCTCCGAGGACGGCGCGACGATCGAGCGTGCCGGTCATGAGATTCGGCTCGGCATCCCGCCGCGGATGCGCGAGCTTGCGGCCACGATCATTCCGCTCGGGCGCCCGGGGACGCCGGAGGAGGCTGCGGGTGCGATCTTCTTCCTGTGCTCCCCCTGGTCGAATTTCGTGCAGGGCCAGGTGCTGACCGTGAACGGCGGCCAGATGACCGGAATGACCGTATGAGCTTCGACCTGGACGCGATCGGCCGGCCGACCGAGGAGCGCCGGTACCAGGTCACGGACGAGGCGCTGCGGGGGTACGCGGACGCGACCGACGACGTTCCCGGCGGTCCGGTGTTCGCGGTCGTTCCCGCCTCGGACGTGATCCCACTACGCCTCGCGCTCCGTCGCCGCGGACGACGCACGCTCCCGCGTCGTGCACTACGAGCAGGACTTCCTCCTCCACCGACCGCTCGAGCCTGGAACGACCGTTGTCGTCCAGGCCACGCCGATCGCGCTGCTCGCACGTCCGAACGGCAGCTCGCTGGTGATCCATGTGGTCACGCGGAGCGAGGACGGCGAGGCGCTGAACGAGCAGTACGTGACCGAGTTCTTCCGGGGCGTCGACGCGCCGGCGAGCGTCGGCGAGCGGGCGCCCGACCACCGATTCGACGCCGACGGCAAGCCGCCACTCGCAGAGATCGCCTACCCGATCGCGCAGGACCAGACCGTTCGTTACGCAGCCGCCTCGGGCGACCACTTCGCCATTCACCTCGACGACGACTTTGCGCGCTCCGTCGGCCTCCCCGGGAGGATCGTCCACGGGCTCTGCACCATGGCCTTCGCCGGCCGGGCAGTGCTCGAGGCGGCGGCCGTCGACGATCCACGCTCGATCTGCCGGCTCGCCGTCCGCTTTTCGGCCCCGCTCTTCCCGGGCGATACGTTGACGACGGAGGTGTGGAGGATCGATGGCAGGACCTACGGTTTCGTGGCGGCGGGCTCCGACGGCGCCCCCGTGATCAAGGACGGGCGCGCCGAGCTCCGATGACGATCGACCTCGCCTCCGTCGAGGCAATCGACGTTCACGTCCACGCGGAGGTCGGGCGTGCGGGCGAGGACGGCATGCGGCCCGAATGGCGCGCGGCGGCGGGCGCGTACTTCGGGGAGCACTCGGTCCCGACCGCAGACGAGGTCGCCGCGTACTACCGAGAACGAAGCCTCGCGGCGGTGATCTTCACCGTCGACGCCGAGACCGTCACCGGCCGCAAGGCCGTACCGAACGAGGAGATCGCCGAGGTTGCGGCGGCGAACGCCGACGTGCTGATCCCGTTCGCCTCGATCGATCCGAGCAAGGGGAAGCAGGCGGTGCGAGGAAGCGACGCGCCTGATCCGCGATCACGGAGTTCGGGGCTTCAAGTTCCATCCGAACGTCCAGGCGTTCTTCCCCAACGACAAGGCGTTCTATCCGTTCTATGAGGTCATCGCCGAGGCCGGGCTGCCCGCGCTCTTCCATACCGGCCACTCGGGGATCGGTTCCGGTCTTCCGGGCGGCGGGGGCATCCGCCTCAAGTACTCCAACCCGATGTACGTCGACGATGTTGCCGTCGACTTTCCGGAGCTCACGATCGTCCTCGCCCACCCATCCTTCCCGTGGCAGGACGAAGCGCTATCAGTCGCGCTGCACAAGCAGCAGGTCTACATCGATCTCTCCGGCTGGTCGCCTCGATACTTCCCTCCGCAGCTCGTCCGCTACGCGAACACCCTGCTACGCGAGCGGGTCCTGTTCGGCTCCGACTTCCCGCTGATCACGCCCGACCGCTGGCTCGCGGATTTCGCGGAGGCCGACTTCAAGGACGAGGTCCGGCCCCTGATCCTCAAAGAGAACGCCGCCCGGATGCTCGGGCTCTGAGGCTCACTCGCTCTCGCGCCCGAGTCGCGCCCAGGCTCCGCGGGCGCTGCCCACGATGCCGGGGAGCAATCCGTTCGGGAAGAAGAGCATGATCGTGATCAGGAGCAGGCCGAAGACCCCGAGCGAGAGGATCGATGGGCCCTGCGGCGGGAGATCCCAGCCGAGCAAGGTCTCCCGCGTGCCGAGGTCGCGGAGCTTGTGCTCGACGTAGACGATCGTGACCGCGCCGACGACGGCGCCGTAGACGCTCCCGAGGCCGCCGATGGAGACCATGACGACGAAGAGCAGGCTGAGGATGATCACGAAGTCCTCGGGGCCGAGGAACTGCGCGTAGAACGTGAAGAGCCCGCCCGCGAGCCCGGCGAGCGCGGCCGCGAAGACGAAGAGCTGGAGCTTGTAGAGCGCGACGTTGATCCCCGACGCCGCTGCGGCCGGCTCGTTCACCGCGATCGCCTGCAGCGCGCGGCCGACCCTCGACGCGACGAGGTTGGTCGAGAGCAGAAGGGCGAGCCCGACGATGCCCCAGACGACCGCGGCATGCGTGGCCCCCGTGAGCTCGTGGCCGAAGACCTCGAGCCGCTTGATGACGCTGACGCCGTACTGCCCGCCCGTGAACCGGTCCTGCGCGTACAGGAGCGACCAGGCGATGAGCGCGAACGCCAGCGTCGCGAAGGCGAGGTAGTGCCCTCGCAGGCGCATCAGCGGCACGCCGATCACGAGCGCGACCGCCGCGCTCACGAACGGCGCGGCGGCCACGGCGAGGAGGGGGTCGATCCCGGCCTCGGGGTCGACCAGCCGCCGGTCGGGGTCGAGCCCGACCGTGAGCAGCCCCGACGTGTACGCGCCGATGAGGAAGAAGCCGCCCTGCCCGAGCGACACCTGGCCGGCGAAGCCCATCAGGAGCGTGAGCCCGATCGCGACGAGCGCGTAGAGACCCATCCGGTCGTAGAGGCCGACATCACCGCCGTCGAGCTGGAACGGCAGCCAGCAGGCGAAGGCGGTGGCCGCGACCACGCCGACCACGCGGACGGCCGTCGCGCGGCGCCGGCGCTGCGCGCGCTGCTGGATCACGCTCATATCGCGAGCTCCCCCCGCGAGCGCCAGCCGATGAGGACGAGCATGACGACGAGCGCGATGATCAGGTTGTACTGCGGGTCGACGTAGCCGACGACGAGCTGCTCGACGATCCCGAGCGCATAGCCGCCGAGCAGGGCGAGCCGGATGGAGACGAGCCCGCCGAACACGGCTGCCGCGAACCCGTTGATGGTGATCGTCAGGCCGGAGCTGTACGCGACCGGCACGGTCGGGGCGAGGAGGACGCCGCCCACGGCGGTGAGCGCGCCGGCGATCGCGAACGCGATGACCGCGATCGAGCGGAGATTGAGGCCGATCAACTCTGCGGCCCGCGGGGAGTCTGCCGAGGCGACGAGCGCCTGGCCGACGATCGTGCGGCGCAGGAAGAGCGTGAGCCCGAACGCGGCTGCGAGGGCGACGAGCGCGAGCGCCGCGTACTGCGGCTGCACGAGCACGCCGCCGATGTTCCACGCGCGGTCCGAGATCGCCGAGTACGAGCGCGGGACCTCGCCGAATGCCGCGAGCAGCACGGCCTCCGCGAGGATGGCGATCCCGACCGTGATGATGAGGCTCGCGAGATGCGTCGTGCGACCCCGGATGCCGACGGCGACGACGGCCACGACGGTCGCGACGACCGCCGTCGCGAGCACCGCGAGCACGCCGGCGACCGGGAGCGGCATGTGCTGGCTGAGGGAGTACGTCAGGAGCCCGCCGAGGACCGCGAACACCCCCTGCGCGAAGTTCACGATTCGGGTCGCCCGATAGACGAGGACGAGCGACATGCCCACGATGGCGAACACCGAGCCCGTCGAGAGGCCGACGACGACGAGCTGGAAGAAGGTCGTCACGACGCCTCCTCCGGCCCACCGCCGAGGTACGCGCTTCGCACCTCCGCGCGTCCCACGAGATCGCTGCTTGCGCCCTCGAGCGCGATACGGCCCGTCTCGAGGACGTAGGCCCGCTCGCAGAGGGAGAAGGCGAGCGTGGCGCTCTGGTCGACAAGGAGGATGGCGACGCCCTCCTCCTCGTTCAGGCGCACGAGGAACTCGGCCAGCGACTGGACGAGGACCGGGGCCAGCCCGAGCGAGAGCTCGTCGATCGCGAGCAGGCGTGGGCGCGCCATGAGCGCGCGTCCGATCGCGACCATCTGCTGCTCGCCGCCGGACGTCCGCCCGGCGGGTCGCTCGCGAAGCTCCCGGAGCTTGGGGAGCAGGTCGTAGATCCGCTCGAGCTGCTCGCGCACCTCTCGCTTCGAGCGCAGGAAGCGGAGCGTCGAGGAGACGATCTCGAGTCGGAAGACGCGCCCGTACGCGCCGAGCAGAAGATTCGCCTCGACGGGCAGCGTGGCGAACACGTGCCGTCCCTCGGGCACCTGGCTGATCCCTCGCCGGACGACGGCCGCCGGCGTCGTCCCGGTGACGTCCTCGTCGTCGATGCGGACGCGTCCCGCCGCCGGGCGCACGACTCCGCACGCCGCGTTGAGGACGGAGGTCTTGCCGGCTCCGTTCGGCCCGATCAGCGCAACGCGCTCGCGCGCGGCCACGGACAGAGACACGCCGTCGACCGCGACGGCCTTTCCGTAGCGCACGGTGACGTTGTCGAGCTCGAGCAGCGTCACAGCGTCGCCGATCCCAGGTAGGCCCCGACGACCCGCGTGTTCTCCCGCACCTCGGCCGGCGTGCCGTCGGCGATCACGCGCCCGCGGTCGAGCACGACCACGCGCTCGGCGAGCGAGCTGACGAACGCCATGTCGTGCTCGACGAGGATCTGCGTGAGGCCCCGCTCCTTGAGCGCGAGCAGCGTGTCCGCGAGACGTGATTTCTCAGCGCCCCGCAGCCCGGCGGCAGGCTCGTCGAGCAGGAGAACCTGCGGCTGCTGGCTGAGAGCCCGGGCAACGGCGAGCAGGCGAAGCTGGCCGAGCGGCAGCGAGCCAGCGGGGGCGTCAGCCCGGTCCGCGAGGCCGACGAGCTCGAGACTGTGGTACGCCCGCTCCTCGATTTGCCGCTCCTCCCGACGCTGCCAGGGCACGCGAAGCATCGCCTCGACGAACCCGGCTCGCGTCCACCGATGGCAGCCGACCATGGCGTTTTCGAGGACGTCGAGGTGCTCGAGGGGGCGGGTCGTCTGGAAGACCGCGCCGAGACCGGCCTCGGCGCGGCGATGCGCAGTCCAGCGCGTGACGTCCTCGCCCTCGACCACGACCGTGCCGGCGTCGACGCGCAGCAGGCCTGAGATGCACCCGAGAAGGGTCGACTTGCCTGCGCCGTTCGGGCCGATCAGGCACGTCAGCGAGCCGCGCTCGATGCCGATGTCGACGTCGTCGACCGCCGCGACGGCGCCGAACGACTTCGTGACGCCGCGGGCCTCGCAAGCGAGGCCCGCGGCGTCGGTTCCGCTGTCGGGGGAATCGGTTATCGCCGGAACGCAGTCCCGAACAGAGCCCTCGGCTTGCACTGGACGATTCTTCCGGCCCACATGCTGTCCATCTGGACCCCGCTGTGGTTCCTGGGGCCGAAGTACAGGCGACCGCCCGGAGTCGCGAGCCCGCGGAGTTTCGTCTCGAGCGCGTTGTTGATGCCCGCGCGGGTGAATCCTCCTCGCTCCATCGCAGCCTTCAGTGCGAAGAGCGACGTCGATGCGTCCACGTGGAAGACCGAAAGGGGCTTGCCGATCACCCGCTGGGTGAGTTGCGCCCGCGCCCGGACCGGATGGTTACGCGGGAGCTGATCCCATACGACCCCGAGGAAGCTGTTCACGAGGGCTCCGTTGACGTCCGGGCACGTCGCCTCGAGGAACTGCGACGACAGGTTCCCGCCCGTCAGCACGAGACGCTGGGGGAGCTGGAGCTGTCGAAACTCCTTGACGATCGTGTTGCCGGCCGGAGTCACCGTCCACATCCAGAGCGCCTGGGCGTTCGAGTTCTTCACTCTGGTGAGCTCGGCCGCGAAGCTCGTCGAAGTGGGTGAGAAGATGATCTCGTCGGTGATCGTGAAGCCGTAGGCCCTCGCGAGGGCCTTGACCTGCGCGACACCGTCGCGGCCGAAGCCGCCGTTGTCACCGATGACCGCGATTCGCTGGACGTTCAGGCTCTTCAGGTACCGAGCCATGCTGTAGGCGTACAACCGTCCGGTCGGAAGGGCGACGTAGACGTACGGACGAGGCGGAACCACGAGCGGCGTCGGGGGCGAGAGCGGGAGGAACGGGATCTGTCCCGCCGTCGCCAATGGTGCCGTCGCGACCGCAGCGGCCGCGTTACCCGAGCCGAGGATCGCTACGTACTTCGAGTCGGCGACGAAGCTCTGGACGTTCTGGACGGCTTGCGACGGATTGGAGGCGTTGTCGCGAATGTCGACCTGGATCTGCCGGTTCCTGAAGGCCCCCGCCCGATTCCAGAACCGCACAAGCGCGGTGACAGCCTCGCGATCGCCCTGGCCCACGATCGCCTGCGGCCCTGTCAGGGGAGCGTCCATGCCGATGTAGACGGTCCGCGCCTGCTGTCCGGTCGAGAATCCGGCCGGCACCAACGCGACCGACCCTGCAGCAACAACGGCCGTCGCGAATACGAGCAGCCTTCTCATCGATGCCCTCCTTGTAGGACGTGTGGTCCGTGCACGCGATGGCACGGTCGCCTGCCACTCTGGGGATTCTCGTGCGCTGGTGCGTCGGGGCCGAGGAAGCAGGGCGAGACCGAAGCCCTGAGCGGCTCACGGCACGACGAGAGACCGCAGGTCGCTCCATCGCCCTTCCTCAAAACGAAGCGCCATTGCAACGCGGGGAACTTATATCAGGTTACCTGATTGTTCTCAAGCCACCGGTGTGTTCCCGATGGGCGCCCGACCGCGGTTGCCCTCGGACGGCAGTCCCGCGTGCAAGGCACGAACGCATCCCTTGAGCCAGTCCGCGAGGAGCTGCCGCTGGGCCGTGTCGAGCCCGGCCAGCATCTCCTCCTCCATCTCCTCGACGAACGCGTCGCACGCTTCGAGGACACGGCGGCCTTCGTCCGTGAGGCTCGCCGGGTAGACGCGACGGTGGTTCGGGTGAGCGTCCCTTCGAATGAGCCCTTTGCGCTCGAGCGCGTTCAGCACCTCGATCGTCGCCTGCGGGGTCATGTACGACCGCCGCGCGAGTTGCGCATTCGAGAGCGGCTGCCCTCGCGAACCGAGCACGCTGAGCGTCGTGTACTGCAGCGTCGTCAGTCCATGCGGTCTGAGACGCTCGTTGATCTGCGCGCGGACTGCACGCTCGAGCCGTGCGATGACGTAGCTGATCCGCGGCTCGACGGAGACCGACGCAGCTGAGTTCGTGAGGCTCTCGGTCACTGCGACATCGTCGCACACGCGTTCGCTGGAGTTCGGGCGCGCCTCTTGCACCTTGCTCGATCCGTTACCGCAGGGAGTATCAGGTCACCTTTACAGTATCAGGGAGGCTGATAGAGTGCTGGAAGTCCGACCACTCGCGCCCGAACCGGTTCGGGCGCCCCAGGGAGGGAGGCATCGTGCAGCTCGAGCGTGGGAAGCGCCTTCCGCTCGTGGGCAGCCTCATCATCTGTGCATTGGCGGCGCTGACCCTGAGCGGAGGGGCGATCTCGGCGTCAAGCCAAGCAGGCGCTGTCAACGACATCACCGTCGTCTCGAATCGCGCCGACCTGATCTCCGGCAGCAATGCGCTCGTGTCGGTCGGTCTCGGGGCGAACCCGCGAGCGATCAAGGTGGAGCTCGACGGCAGGAACATCACCAGTGCTTTCGCCGTGCGTCCAAACGGCCGCTACGAGGGCCTCGTGACGGGCTTGGCCCTCGGTCGTAACGTCTTGCGCGTGCGACCCGGGAACGGTCTCGGCCGCTGGATCGAGATCGACAACCACCCCATCGGCGGCCCCGTCTTCTCCGGGCCTCAAGTCCAACCCTGGCTCTGCCGGACGCACTTGCAGACCAACCCGTCGTTCCCGTCGGTCGGCGCCGGCGTTGTCGACCCGAAGTGCAACGCACCGACGGTCGTCGAGCTCTTCTACCGCAACCTCGGTAACCAGTTCGTCCCCTACGCCCCGGCGACACCACCCGCGCCGGAGATCATCCAGCAGACGACCACAGACGAAGGCAAGACGGTGCCGTTCATCGTCGAACGCGTGACGGGCACGGCGAACCGCGGCATCTACCAGTTCGCGCTCCTCGTCGATCCTACAAAGCCCGTCTCGCCGTGGACCGAGCAGCCGTGGAACCACAAGTACGTCAACTCGTTCGGCGGCGCGTGCAGCGTCAACTATCAGCAGCCGACAGTCGGGAACCAACTCGGCGGCCAGAACGCGTCGTTGCTCGGTCGTGGGTTCGCCGTCGGCACGTCGGGCCTCAACACGTATGGGAACCAGTGCAACGACATCATCTCCGCCGAGGCGCTGATGATGACCAAGGAGATCCTGATCGAACGCCATGGCCCGATCCGCTACACGATCGGCAACGGGGGGTCGGCGGGCACCATGCAGCAGCACCTGATCGCGGAGGCGTACCCGGGGCTCCTCGACGGCCTCACGACCAGCCTCTTGTACGAGGACCACTGGTACCAGGTCGTCAGCTCTTTCGACTGCATCCTGCTCTGGCGCTACTTCGGTCTCGGGAACGCTCTCCTCGGCTTCCCGGCTACGGAAAACCCGCTCTTCGCGACGGCGGCGGAGCGCCAGAAGGTGTGGGGCTCGAACCCGGCCGGACCGGACAACCTCTGCGGGACGAAGATCAACTTCACCGTCGTCGAGCTCGTCGCGAGCTCGACGTTCGGGTGCTCGGGCCCGCCGAATTCGCCCGCGTGGAGATGGGACCCGCTGACGAATCCCACCGGAACCCGGTGCACGATTCAGGACTACCAGAAGGCGATGTTCGGAGTCGGCCCGGACGGGAAGGCGCCGCGGCCGCTCGACAACGTCGGCGTGCAGTACGGGCTCCAGGCGCTCGAGGACGGGCTGCTGACGCCCGAGCAGTTCGTCGACGTCAACGAGCGTATCGGCGGTCTCGACATCGATGGCGTCTGGCAGCCCGCGCGGACGGAGGCCGATCTCGGTGCGCTCGAGACCCTCTACCGCACCGGGCGGATCGTCAGCGGGCGTGGCGCGGCGAGCGCTGCGGAGATCGAGGTGAGGAGCAACATCACCGACACCGGCTTCCACCCGCCCTTCCACTCGTTCACGTACCGGGCGCGGCTCGATCGCACGAACGGGAATCACGACAGCCATGTGATCTGGGTTCCGAACGGCGGGCAGACGCCCGACCAGCTCTCGACCGTCGACGCGTGGCTGGCCGCGGTCGAAGCCGACACCGGCAGCGATCCGCTCCCCGAGAAGATCGCTCGCCACAAGCCCGCGGAAGCGATGGACGCGTGCTTCCGAGCCGGCGGCGTCGTCCAGGACGTCATGTGCAACGGGGACTGGCAGTACTACTCCAACCCGAGGCTCGTGGCCGGCTGGCCGTTCACGCTGGATCACTTCAAGTGCCAGCTGAACCCGCTGAGCCGTGCCGACTACTCCGTCGACTTCACGGACGGACAGTGGCAGCGGCTCGAGCAGGCGTTCCCGACTGGCGTCTGCGACTACTCCAAGCCACCGGTCGGCGAGCAGCCTTCGATCCCGTGGATCACCTTCGCCGACGGCCCCGGTGGGCGCCCGCTCGGTGAGCCCCCGGTCTCCGAGGGGCCTCCTTCACAGCCCCCGAAACCGTAGGCCGCGGGATCGAGCGACGGACGCGAGGGGCCATCCGCCCCTCGCGTTCCTCTCGCCGAAACCAGACGGAGCCTGCAAGCGCTTGTATGCAAACGCCGGGCTCGGACGGTGCAGGAGGCGGCTTCTGGACGCTGCCAGGCGCGTGCTGTATACATGCGCCGATGTCCTCGGGACGCGCTCGTCGAGCCGCTGGGGGTTCAACTGCGGCTCGCGCAACAACCACGGCGGGTGCGTCGTCGGAAGCATCGATCGATCACACAGGAGGTCGGCTCGGCGCGTTGGACTGACCGCTTCGTCGGGACGAGAAGACGTCTCGTCGCAAGCCGGCCCGGTCATTGGCAGGCGTGGAGGAAGGGAGGCAGGTCGTGAAGCGTTACAGGATGATTGCGGCCGTAGGCGCCGTGGCGATGTTCACCGCCGTGCTGAGCGGCTCGAGTGCGTACGGCGGAGCGAACGAGTCCGCACAGGGCAGTCCGATCAAGATCGGCGTGCTCACGCCGTTGACAGCCAACTTCGCGCCGTGGGGCATCCAGGTGCGCGCAGGGGCGGCCCTTGCGGTGAACGAGATCAACAGGTCAGGCGGCGTGAAGGGGCGCGGGCAGGGGCGGAAGCTCAATCTCGTCGTCGCGGACGACCAGTCCACGAACACCACCGCGGCCATCGACGGTTTCAGGCGACTGACACAGCAGGACGGCGTCGTCTCGGTCGGGGGCATCATCGGCAGCGGGATCGGGCTTGCGACGACGCGGCTCGCCGAGGAAGGAAAGATTCCGTTGTTCCTGGTGAAGTCGGGGAACAACGAGATCCTGACGCAGTCGAGCCGCTACACGTTCCGCACCTGCTTGCCCGCCGCTGCCATGGTTGCTCAGTCGGTCGTACAGCTCGCGCAGCGACGTGAGATCAGGAGCGTCGGGGTGATGATCGCGGACTACGCGTGGGGCCAGTCCTTCAAGTCGTCGCTCGAGGATGCGGCCAAGTCCGCGCCGAACATCAGGTTCAACGTTCAGGTTGCGCCGGTGCCGACGACCAACTTCACGCCGTACCTGCGTGCGTTCGGCGACGTGTCGTTGATCGTCGCGACGGGCCATCCGCCGGGAGCGCCGCTGGTTCTGGCTCAGGCAGGGCAGCTGGGCCTGAGGGCACCGGTGGTAGGCGCAGATGGGCCGTGGTCGCTCACTGCGAAGAGCGCGACGACGTCGGCGTTCGGCCGCTACAGCGACTTCAAATGCATGGCCACGGCGAGCAAGGAGTACAAGGCGCTCGCGAAGCGCTACCTCCGGACGTTCCCGCAGAACGAGTTCATGGAGGACGACGCGCTGGCGGGCTACGCGTACGTCAAGATCGTCGCGGAGGCGATCAGCAAGGTCGGCGTCAACCGGCAGAGGATCGCCGCCTACGTCCACGCCAACACGTTCAACATCCCCGGCTACGCGTGGCCGCTCAGGTGGACGCCGTGGGGCGAGATGATCGGGGCGCGACCGCAGTACGCCATCCTGACCAAGGGCGCACCGCCTGAGCGCGGCTTGAACACCGCTTCGACCACCTTCTGGCCGAGAGTGATATTCAAGTCGCCGGCGTTGACGCCGTATCGTCCTCCATCCTAGCCGTGGAGACTGGATCTGCTCCTCGAGGTTGACGACGTCACAAAGCGCTTCGGCGGTCTCCCGGCCGTCGACGGCGTGACGTTCGGGATCGACGACGGCGACATCGTCGCCGTCGTCGGTCCGAACGGGGCGGGGAAGAGCACGCTGCTGAAGGTCATGGTCGGGCTGGAGCGACCGACACGCGGCAGCGTGCGACTGAACGGAGCGAGGATCGACGGTCTGACCGCCCATCAGGTGAGGCACCGAGGGATCGCGATGGCGATGCAACGACCGCTTCCCTTCGGATCGATGACGGTTCTGGAGAACGCCGTCCTCGGCGCGATGTTCGGCGGCGTCGACGGCACCGTCGGCGAGCGCGAAGCGAGGCGTCGGGCCGCCGAGTCCTTGGCCTTCGTCGGGCTCGAGCAACGAGCCCAGCAGCCGGTCTCGAGCTTGAACCTCCACCAGCTGCGGTTTCTCGAGCTGGCCAAGGCGCTCGCCGGCCAGCCCAAGGTGCTGCTGCTCGACGAGGTGATGGCAGGACTCAACGAGGCGGAGCTTGCCGCCTCGGTCGAGATCGTCCGGAGCGCCCGCGACAAGCTCGGTACGACGGTTCTCTGGGTCGAGCATGTGATGAGCGCGGTCATCCAGCTCGCCGAACGAGCCATCGTCCTCAACTTCGGCCAAGTCCTGGCGGACGGCGTGCCAGAGGTCGTCATGCGGGACCCGCAGGTCGTCGACGCGTATCTCGGGCAGGCGCGCGTTGCTTGAAGTCGAAGGGCTGGCGGCCGGGTACCTCGGCGAGCGGGTCATCGACGGCATCGACCTCGAGGTCGGCACCGGTGAGGCGGTGGCGATCGTCGGCTCGAACGGCGCGGGCAAGACGACGCTGTTCCGGGCCATCGCCGGGCTGCTTCCGGCGATGGAGGGTCGGGTCGTCCTCGACGGGAAGGATCTCAGGCGCCGCCCCGCCCACCGGATTGCGCGCGCAGGAATCGCATACGTGCCGGCCGAGCGGCACCTGTTCCCGGCCATGACCCTGAAGAGCAATCTCGTCCTCGGCGCGTATCCCAAGCGGCCGGACCGGGCGACGCTCGAGCTCGTGTACGACCTCTTCCCGCGGCTGAAGGAGCGACAGCGCCAGCAGGCCGGAACCTTGAGCGGCGGTGAGCAGCAGATGCTCGCGGTCGGTCGCGCGCTGATGGCGCGACCGCGGCTGCTCATGCTCGACGAGCCCACGACCGGCCTCGCGCCCATAGTCGCACAGGCAGCGTTCGAGGCGCTCGAAGGGCTGAAGAACGATGGAATGACGCTTCTGATCGCAGAGCAACAGGTGCCACTCGCGCTCTCGGTTGCCGACCGCGGTTACGTGCTCGAGAACGGTCGGATCCGGCTGAGCGGCACGTCGGAGGAGCTCGAGGGGAACCCGGAAGTACGACGCGCATATCTGGGCGTCGTATGAGAGCCGTCGTACTCGACGGGCTCGTGCTCGGCCTGGCGTTCGGGATGCTCGGCGTCGGAATGACGCTCGTCTACGGCCTCGGCGGCGTCATCAATCTCGCGTACGGCCAGATCGTGGTCGTCGGTGCGATCGTGGCGTCGCTCGTCATCGAGCGAGGCCACTCCCAGGCTCTCGCCGCTGTCGTGGGTGTCCTGGCGGCGGTCGGTGTGTCCCTGCTGCTCGACCTCACGCTGATGCGACCCGTCTATCGCGAGCACGGCGAAGAGCGGACGCTCCTGGGCCTCCTGCTGACGCTGGGCGCCGCGTTCGTCATCGCGGGCGTTCTCACGTGGCGCTATCCGGACGGCGCGCTGTACATTTTCATCAGCGGCGACCCGGTCTCGATCATCGGCGTGCCGATGGCGGTAGGGAGCATCTGGGCCTCCGTGATCGCGCTCGCGGTGGGGGTGGCCCTCTTCCTGTTCTTCGCTGCGACGACATTCGGGCGCGGGGTCCGCTCGGTGATCCAGGACGAGGTCGGCGCGCGGCTCGTGGGCATCAACCCGTCGTTCGTCCGCACCGTCATCTTCGCACTGAGCGGCGCGCTTGCCGGCATCGTCGCCATAGCGCAGTCGATGAGCGGGCCGCTGACGGTCAACGCAGGCTTCGAGCTCACCACGTTCGCGCTGATCGTCACCGTGGTCGGAGGCCTCGGGAGCGTTGCGGGCGCGTTCCTCGCGGGTGTGCTGCTCGGAGTGGTGAACGCGCTCAGCGCCCACTACATCGGGCAATACATCACGACCATCATCCTCCTCGGTACCGCCGCCCTGACGATCCTCATCCGACCTCGCGGGCTGCTCGGCCGATGACCGAGATGGAGAAGGCGAGAGGTCGGCCGCGTCTCGGCCGGATCGGCTGGGCGTTTGTGCCGATCGTCGTCACGGCGGCGATCCTCGCTGTACTCCCACCTGTCTGGTTCGGCGACTCGCCGTTCACGACGTCGTTGGCCGTGCAGGCGCTCGTGTTCGCCTCGTACGGCGTCGGCTTCAACCTGATCTTCGGGAGCACGAACCAGCTCTTTCTCTGCGTCGGCGCCCTGGCCGGTATCGGCGGCTACGGCGCGGGCATCCTTGCGAACGAGACCTCCCTGCCCATGGCGGTGGGCGTGATCGTGGGAACGGCGAGCGCGGCGATCGTCGGAGGCCTTCTGAGCTGGATCGCCGTGCGGCGCTCGCTCGGCATCATCTTCACGGGCATCGTCACGCTCGTTTTCTCGCTCGCGTTCGCGAACCTGCTGCTCGGCCAGCGCGACCTGACGGGATCCGAGACCGGTCTCGTCGTGGAGGGGGTCCCCGCCGATCTCGCCGACGACAGCGTCGGCGGCTATTACCTCTTCGCGGGCGTCCTCGTCGCGTTCTTGATCGTCTTCCGCGCGCTCCAGCTCTCTCACGTCGGGTGGGCGTTTCGCGCCCTCCGAGACGACGAGGTGGCCGCCGAGCTCGCGGGTGTGAACGTCGCTCGGTACCGGATCTACGCGGCGACCGTAGGCTCGGCGATGATCGGTCTTACCGGAGCCTTCCTCGCCTACAGCGCCGGGTTCATCAGCCCGGCGACCTACAGCTTCGACCGCGTTGACGTGCGCGTGCTCGTGATGGTTGCCTTCGGCGGCCTGGGAACGCTGCTCGGTCCCGTCGTCGGCGCCGCCGTCTTCGCAATCCTGGACGAGAGGCTGACCGCGAGTCTCGAGCTGCGCGAGGTCCTGTACGGCGTCTTCGTCATCGCGATCTTCCTCTTCTTCCGGCGGGGTGTAGTGCAGGCGATCGTCTCGCTCTTCGACCGCTTCTTCGGCTCACGTCGCAAGCCCGCGCTCGAGACGTCCCACGAGTAACGGGCGCGCGGCGCATCCGGCGCTCATGCATGCAGAACGAGCGCCAGGACCTGCCTGTACGGCCCGGTGCTGGCCCGATTGCACGCAATATCGCCTCGCGGGCGGTTACGCTCCGGTCGTGCCGCGCGGGAACCACGCGAACTCGCAGACCACGAAGGCGACGCTCGGGCTCCGCGAGCTCCTGCTCGACGGAACATTCAAGCCGCGCGAGCGTGTTCCCGAGCTCCGTCTGGTCGAGGAGCTCGGCGTGTCGCGGACTCCCCTCCGTATCGCCCTGATGACGCTCGAGCACGAGGGGCTCCTCGAGACGCTGCCCGGCGGCGGCTTCGTCGTACGTGAGTTCACGCGCACCGACATCGACGACGCGATCGAGCTCCGCGGCGTGCTCGAAGGCACAGCGGCGCGCCTCGCGGCGGAACGGCTCGAGTCGGAGGACGAGCTCGAGCCTCTGCGCGACTGCTGTCGGAGGCTGGACGCCATCGTTCGCACGCAGACCATCGAGACGTTCATGGAGTACCTCGACCTCAACGAAGAGTTTCACCACGGGTTTCGCGAGCTGGCGAAGAGTCCGCAGCTCGACCGCGCACTCGAGCACGCGCTCGCGCTCCCGTTCGCGCCGCCGAGCGCCCTGCTGATGGTCCATTCGGCGCTACCCCAGTCGTGGGAGATCCTGCTCGTGGCTCAGCACCAACACCACGCGCTCATCGACGCGATCAGTCGGCGCGAGGGAGCGCGTGCGGACGCGATCGCGCGGGAGCACGCGCGCATTGCGCGGCGAAACCTCGACATCGCCCTCGAGAACCGCCAGCTCCTCGAGCGCGTGCCTGGCTCGACTCTCCTCCGCCTCCCCGCCGCCTGAGCCTGGCTGGGAGTCGCCGCGCCTCAGACTCCGGCCTTCGTGCGCCAGCCTTCGGCGTACTGCGTCCGAGCGACCTCGGAGTACGGGCAGGGGCTCACGATCGCGCGGATCTCGACCTGCCGGTGCCTCTCGACCACCGGCTTCGCCGATCCGCCGCCCTCCTCGCCCCAAACGACGGTCACCTCGGCGCCCACTTCGGCGTCGACGTCGACCATCGCGAGCGAGAGGTACGAGCGCTCGTTGTAGCTGTACCCCGAAAAGGTCGAGACGCCGATCAGCTCGCCGTCGTGGGCCACCTTGTCGTACGGCCACGTGGAGTAGTTGGAGAGCGGGATGTCGATGTACTTCGCGGGATCGTCCCTGTCGAAGAGCGATCCGATCGCCTGCGCGACGTCCTCCCCGTTCCATGCAAGCGTGACCTTCTTCCAGCGTGGCCGGTCGGCCATCTCGAGGAGTGCTTCTCGTCCGACGAAATCGTGATCGAACTTGACGAACTGCCAGTACCCGAGATCGTGAGGGGTGAGGTAGTAGTCCGAGATGTCGTCGGAGTAGAAGCTGCCGCCGAGCGAGCCGGTGCCCTCGTAGCCGTCGGCGGGTAGCCACTCGCGGTAGGCCTTCATGTCGTCCCCCGTGAAGATCGCGGGGAGGGGGCACGGGATCCAGCCCGACTCGAGGGTGTTGGTCGCGTAGACCCTTGACCCGACCTGACGCAGACCGAAGTCCCTGCCGGCGTCGACGATCGCGCCCCTGACGTCTTCCCGCTCTTCCCACGGACCGAAGAGCTCGAGCCCCGGTACGCCGGACATGCCGTGGTGGAGAGCGCGCACCTTCCGCCCGCCGATCGTGAGCTCGCCCAGGTTGAAGAACTTGATCTCGGGCAGCGGCCCGCCGTTCGCCTTTTCCAGCACCTGCATCGCCGTGGGCCCCTGCACCTGGAAGCGGTAGAGCTCGCGCCCGCCTGTGGGGTTGACGGCGGTTCGCTCGTCTCTCGACACTTGCACGTCGTAGTCCCCGGTCTCGGCGTGGAACTGCACCCAGTTGTGCGCAGAGGGACGGCCGACGAGCCGGACCTTGTTCTCCTCCAGGTGGAAGAGGATCACGTCTCCGATGACGTACCCGTCGTGGTTGCACACGACGAGCTGCTTCGCCTTGTTCGGCGTGAAGTTCTCGAACGCGTTCACGCCGAGGTGGGAGAGGAGCTCGATCGTGTCCGGCCCGTCGATCTGGAGGTCCAGCATGTGGTGGGATTGGTCGAACAGCGCGGACGTCTCACGCCAGGCCACCTGCTCGTCCCGCCAGTTCGAGAACTCGGCTGGTACGGCCGGATAGACGTACGGCCCGATCTGCGAGTTCCGCGCCATCTCCGCAGCGCTGCCAGCGGCCTGCAGCTTGTCCTCGAGGCTCCGATGAGTCATGTCCTGGCACCTCCTCGCCGAGTCACCCGGTGGCCCGGACGCTCGGCCGGTTCCGTCAAATCTCTTTGCCTGATCGCAGGGAAGATCCTAGGTGAGCCGAATCGCATGGCTCACGGTTCCGGTCTCCATGGTCGCCGCCCGCCTGGTGGTCGAGGCCGGGGAACGTGTTCGCGGCGTGAGCCCACGTCGTCAGGCCCCGGCGTCGAAATCGGGCGTTCCGTACGTGTGGAAGCTCTCGATCGTCTGCACGCCCCAGTACTGACCGCGCGCTCGCTCCTCCGCGGTCCACGTGATGGGCTCGAAGTCCGGGTCGTAGACGAAGTACCCGCCTGTCGTGACCTCGATGCGGTTCCCTCCCGGCTCGAAGCCGTACAGGAAGAAGCCCTGCGCGACGCCGTGCTTCGAGGGCGCCGCCTCGATGGGGACGCCCGCGTCGACGAAGACGTCGGCGGCGCGAAGGCACTCCTCGCGCGTGTCGACCCAGAACGCAAGATGGTGGAGCCGTCCCGTCGCGCCGAACGCGTCCGCGACGTAGATGAGCTCGTGCGCGGCGATCGAGAGGCTGAGCCAGGCGCCGGTCTCCGTTCCGTCATCGAGCTCGATCCGCTCGTACAGGCGGTAGCCGAGCACGTCCTGGGCGAACGTGCTGTTCGCGCGAACATCTGCCGCCAGCAGGTTGACGTGGTCGAGCCGTTTGACCGCGGCGCCCCGACCCACGTAGCGCTGCGGCTGATTCCGCCACGAGGGCCGTAGGTGCTCCGGCGCCTCGTAGCGCTCCGCCTCGTAGTAGAGCTCGAAGACGTGCCCATCGGGGTCCGTCAGGCGGAAGGCCGGGCCGTGACCCACATCCCCGTCGATCCAGCCGTGCCCGTGTCCGGTGGCTTCGACGGCCGCGACCCGGCGGGCGAGCGCCTCGGGGCTCCACGCTCGCAGCGCGACGTGCCCGATCCCGGCGCTGGGTGATTCCGTGAGCTTCAGGCTGTAGCGGAGGTAGTCGCCCCACCCTCGCAGGAAAACGGACTGTCCGTCGCGCGCTTCCTCTTCCATGCCCAGCACGTCGACGAAGAAGCGGAGGCTTTCCTCGGGCTTCGGGGTGAGGAGCTCCGCGTGCCCGATCCGTGCCAGATCGTGGATCGGCTCCTTCACAACTCGACGATGCCCCGCAAACCGTCGAGGTCGTACGAGAGCTCCCCTGCCTCGAGCTTCGCGCGCTTCAAGCGCTCCTGCTCCTCGCGCGCGAGGCCTGCCGCGAGAACGTCGTCGAGCCGCTCCCGCTCGACGACGACCGCGCCGTCCGCGTCGAGGACGACGACATCGCCCTGACGGATCGTCGCTCCTGCGACCTCGACGGGCTCGCCGATGACGCCCGGAACTCGCTTCTCTGCTCCGCTCACGCGCACGTACCGCGCCCAGATCGGCAATCCGACCTCCCGGATCTCCTCGAGGTCGCGCACAGCGGCGTCCACCAGCAGCGCGGCGACGCCCGCGACCTTCGCCTGCGTCGCGAGCAGCTCGCCGACGAGCGCGACCGGCCCGGGCTCGGGCATCGTGAGGACGAGCACCTCGCCGGGCTCGGCCTCGGCCACGGCCGCGTGGACCATCAGGTTGTCGTTCTGGCCACAACGCACGGTGCGCGCCGGGCCGGCCACACGCGAGCCTGGCACCACCTGGATCAGCGGCATGTCGACCACCTGCCGCGCGCCCGGCCGCCTCGTGCACGGTCGCGGTGCCCAGCCGAGCGAGCTCCGCGAAGCCGCCCGTCACAGTGCGCTCACCACCTGCGGCGTCACGCGCTGGAACGCCTCCGCATACCGGATCGCCGGATTCCCCGAGGAGCGTCGCGCATGGTTGCCGCGCTGCTCGGCGCGCTGCGAGTAGTAGGTGTGGAGGTACGACTGCGCCTTTATCTCCGCCATCGCGGCGTTCTTCTGCTCGATCACCGGCGTGATGTCGACGAAGGTCGTCGGCACGAAGTTGCACAGCTCGGGCTGGTGCGGCTCGAAGAGGAGCAGCTCGGGCGGCTCGACGGTCTCGAACGCACTCGGCACGCCTGCACCGGCAGCGAGCGCACGAGCCTTCTCGACGGCGAAGAACGCGGCAGCATGGTCCGGGTTGAAGGGGTCGCGGTCCGTATGCGTGAGGACGACGTCGGGAGCGAACGCGCGGATCCGGTCGGCGATCGAGACGAGGGCGTCGCCGTCGATGTCGAGGGGGTAGTCCCCGAGATCGAGGCACTCGAACTCGGCGCCGAGGGCGGCCGCCGCCCGCTCCGCCTCTGCATGCCGGATCTCCTTCACGCGCTCGACGGTCTGCCCCTTCTCCTTCCAGAGCTCGCCGGACTCGCCCCGCTCGCCGTAGGAGAGCGCGAGCACGCGTGCGGCGCCACCATCCGACGTCGCGACCGCGATCGCGCCGCCCGCGCGCCAGACGAAGTCGGCAGAGTGAGCGCCGATCACGAGGAGGCTGCGGCTCATAGGCCAACCTCGGTTGGCCCATGACGGGGAGGGGCGTCGGGAACCGGGAGGTTCCCCACACCTTCAGAAGGAAGGGGGCGAGCCGCAGGCGGCGTTCGTCATCCCGCGCCGGCCAGCCGCCGAGACTGTCCCACGATCATCTCGCGCACCTCGTCCTCGTCGAACCCGCCGCCGACTAGGCGGTCTGCCCAGAGCGCCAGCCCGTCCTCGACCGGCGGATAGTCAGGGTTCCCGCAGTCGCTCGAGAAGAGCGTCCGCTCCACGCCGACGGCGCGCACGCCGTCGTAGACGTGCTCCCAATCGGTCTTCCCGGAGAGCGGCGTGCTCAGGCAGCGCTCCAGGAGGCACCCGCGCTCGGCGAGAGCGCGCTGATCGTCGAGCGAGAAGTTCTGACACGGGAACTCCGGGTGCGTGACGACGATCTGCGCAACGCCAGCCTCGAGCGCACCGTCGACCACCGCGAACGTGTCGTCGCGAGCGAGGTGGCCCGTGGCGAGGATCAGGTCGTGGCGTGCGATCGCCCGCAGCACGTCTCGCGTCTCGGGCAGGAGCCCTCCCGCGGAATCGGTGGCGTGCACGGCCTCGACGCTGAGCCCGAGCCCCCGAAGCTCGTGCTGGAGCTGAGCCCACTGGGGAACCTTGTCCGCGTCCTTCGGCTCGGTCCTCCCTGCCGTCTCCGCGGGCGAGTCGACCGTGGGCATCCAGACGATCCGGGCGCCTTCGCGCGCGGCGATCTCGACGGCGAGGGCGTTCATGCCGCCCACGGCCCAGTTGAGGGTCAGCGTGCCGACGACCTCCACCTCCGGGAAGAGAGCCGAGACGACCTGCGCTCGCTCGGCCGTGGAGGTGTAGTGCGACTTGAGGGCGAACCCCGCAAGCCCGAGTTCGGCGAAACGGTGCGCGAGCGTGCGGTCGTCGATACGCCGCTGGGGCACGTCCGGAGCGACATGGACGTGCAGGTCGTACGCGCCCTCCACGAGGACTCGCGCGCGGTCGCTCGGTGACGTCACCACAGCGTGCTGTGTCGTCACGGCCGCACCTTTCCCCGCCCGCCCTTCGGCTCGCTCGCTGCGAGCTCGGCGAGGACCCCTGCGCTGGCGGCGGCAACTCGGGGCTCGACTCCGAGCTCTTCGAGCAGCTCACGCGCCGCCTCCATCTCCTCGATACGGCGCACCGCGTGGGTTCGGCTGCCTTCGACGAGCCGTTCGAGGAACGATCCGCCGATCACTTTGGCGATCTCCCCCTCGAGCCACTCGGCTTGCCCTACAGCCTCCGCGGCTCGCAGGCTCTCGATCGTGCACGCGGCGAGACCTTTCATGAAGACGGAACGGACGAGCTTCATCATGGCGGCGTCGCCGACCCGCTCGGAGATGACCTCGACCGGCATGCCGAGTGGCCCCAGCAGCTCGGCGAAGGCGAGGGCTCCGGGCCCCGACGCCAGCGCGGGTGCGCGGAGACCGCGCGTCGGGATCGGCCCGAGCAGCGCGACGTCCGCAAAGACGCCCCCCGCCTCCGCGATGAGAGCCGCGACGTCGCGCTTGAGCGCCGGCGACGCGGTATTCAGGTCGGCATAGATCGCACCGGTCTTGAGGCCGGGCAGCGCCGACTCGGCCGCGCCGCGCGCGTTCGCTGCGGTGGTCAGGGCGAGCACGAGGGTGCTGCGGGACACCGCCGCGGCGGGATCGCCGGCCAGGACGACACCCTCTGGAGCCGATGCGACCATCGGGTCGTAACCGTGCACCTTGGCGCCAGCGGCGACGAGATCGGCGGCGATTCGACCGCCGGCCTCCCCGAGGCCGAGCACCGTGACCACCGGCGTGGTCATTGCGGCGGGCTCAGCGCTGTCGATCGGGCCGTCGTGAGAAACCACGCTGGCATGTAAACAGAATTGTTGACGATTTTCGCAACGTTCATGCAGTATTCGTGTCGGCATGGCGTCCACGTCCAGCTACGACGCCCTCCGCGAGGCGATCGTCCGCGGTGAGATCGCGCCTGGCGCCCGCCTCGTCGAGACCGACATCTCGACGACGTTCGACATGAAGCGCGGTGCGGTGCGCACCGCGCTGATCCGTCTCGAGCAGGACCGGCTCGTCGTTCGCGAGCCGCATCGAGGGGCGCGGGTGAGGCGCGTCAGCGACGACGAGGCGGTCGAGATCCTGCAGGCGCGCGCCGTCCTCGAGGGCCTTGCGGTCCGCGACGCTGCCGAGCGCATCGACGACGCGGGCAGCGCCCGTCTTCAGACGTGCCTCGCCCGTCAGCGCGAACTGCTCGAACGCGGAGATCTCCTCGGGGCATCCGACGTGAACGCCGAGCTGCACAGGGCACTCCTCGAGATCTCCGACCACCGGACCGCCATCCGGCTCATCTCGAGCCTCAACGCCCAGACCGTGCGCTATCAGTACCGCACCATCCTGATCCCGGGCCGGCCGGCCGCATCGGTCGCCGAGCACACGGCCATCGTCGACGCCGTGGTCGCGGGACGGCCGCGCGAGGCCGAGCTCGCGATGCGACGACACCTGCTCAGTGTCGCTGGCGCCGTCGAGCGCGGTCTGCTGCCTGGCGGCATCGACAATGCGAGTCGCGGTGTCCTCTAGTCAGCGGAGCCTCGAAGACCTGCTGGCGACGGCCGAGAGTCCGGTCGCGCTGCTTCGCAACTCGCAGACCGGAGCAAACGTCTTCCCGGGAGTGCCGCCGGAGTTCACCAACTGGCGCGACGAGCAGCGGGCCTGGCAGGAGACCTGCGTCCTCTTCGACCAGTCGTTCCACATGAACGACCTGGCGGTGGAGGGCCCGGACGCGCTGAAGCTGCTCTCCCACCTCGCAGTCAACAGCTTCGACGGATTCGTTGCCGACCGCGCCAAGCACTTCGTGCCGTGCAGCCCCGACGGCTACGTCATCGGAGACGTCATCCTGTTCGCGCCGGCGGACGGGCGCTTCAACCTGGTCGGCCGGGCTCCCGCGCTCAACTGGATCATCTACCACGCGGAGACGGGCGGATACGACGTCACGGTCGAGCTCGACCTGAGGACCGCGCTGCGCAGCGACGGCCGCCGCCGGTCGTACCGCTTCCAGGTGCAGGGCCCGCACGCGATGCACGTGATCGAGACGGCACTCGGCGGCCGTCCGCCCGAGCTCGAGTTCTTCCACACGACGTCGGTGACGATCGCGCGCAAGACGGTCGGCGCACTGCGCCACGGCATGGTCGGCCAGCCGGGCTGGGAGCTGTTCGGCCCCTGGGACGACGGGGAAGCGGTGCGCGACGCGCTCGTGACGGCAGGCGAGGAGTTCGGCCTCCGACAGGCGGGCGGGCGGGCCTACTCGTCCAACACGCTCGAGTCCGGCTGGATCCCCTCACCCCTTCCGGCCGTGTATTCCGGCGCGAGCATGCGCGCGTATCGTGAATGGCTCCCGGCTACTGGCTACGAGGGCTCCGCGTCGATCGGTGGCAGCCTCGTCTCCGACGTCATCGAGGACTACTACTTCACGCCGTGGGACCTCGGGTACGGGAGCTACGTCAAGTTCGACCATGACTTCATCGGGCGGGACGCGCTGCAGCAGCTGGCCGAGGGCGACCACCGCCGGAAGGTCACGCTGGCGCTCGACGACGAGGACGTGACCCGCACGATCGGAACCATGTTCAGGAAAGGCGGGCGGGCGAAGTTCATCGACTGGCCCTCGGCGGTGTACTCGATGCATCAGTTCGACTGGGTCACCGTCGACGGGGAGGCGGTCGGAGTCTCTACCTGGATCGGCTACAGCGCGAACGAAAGCAAGATGCTGACCCTCGCGGTCCTCGACGCCGAGTACGCGGAGCCCGGCACCGACGTGACGTTGGTCTGGGGAGAGGAAGACGGAGGCACCGCGAAGCCCACCGTCGAGCCCCACGTGCAGGTCGAGATCGGCGCCGTCGTCTGCCCCGTCCCCTACGTCGAGACGGTGCGCACCTCGTACGCACCTGGCGGCTGGCGCGCGTCACACGCCTGAGCTCGAAACACGGCTTCCCCCACATGAAAAGAGCGGCCGCTGGGGGCGGCCGCTCTACAGGGGAAGAACTGGGGAGGATGGGTTGCCTTGGTTTTCGGCCCCTGGGTGCTTCGGCTCATGCCTCCATCGAGGGATTCGCGTGACCTGGGGTGTCGTAGACTCGGGGCGCCGTTGGAACACCACCTCTAGGAGGTACACAAATGCGACGTGTCGTCGTACCGGCCTTCGTGCTGGTAGCAGTCGCGCTCCTCTTCTCCATTCCCGCGTCCGCGACTCCGGCGCAGGGAACGACGCAGGTCATCGTCGTCCTCGACGACTCGGTGGGGACGTCCGCCAACGTCGCCGCCGAGCACTCGGCGCGTTTCGGCGCACAGGTCACGCAGATCTACGAGAACGCTCTCAAGGGCTACGCCGCCACGTTGCCCGCGGGCGTCATCGGCGGGGTCTTCGGTGATGCCCGGGTGAAGTCGATCGAGCTCGACGCACCCGTCGAGGCTTTCACCACGCAGGCGAACGCGACCTGGGGTATCGACCGCATCGACCAGAGGACCCTTCCGCTCAGCACGACCTTCACGTACCTGAACACCGGTGCGGGCGTGAAGGCCTACATCATCGACACGGGCATCCGCAGAAGCCACACGCAGTTCGGCGGTCGCGCGATCGACGGGCGGGACACCGTCGACGGCGCCCTTCCGGCCGCCGACTGCCACGGCCACGGGACCCACGTCGCCGGAACGGTCGGAGGCTCGACGTATGGAGTGGCCAAGGGCGTCACGCTCGTGGCCGTCCGCGTCCTCAACTGCAGCGGCAGCGGGACGACCTCGGGCGTGATCGCCGGGATCGACTGGGTCACCGGCAACCACCAGGCGGGACAGCCCGCGGTCGCGAACATGAGCCTGGGCGGCGGCGTCTCGAGCGCGCTCGACACCGCGGTGCGCAACTCGATCGCCGACGGCGTCAGCTACGCGATCGCCGCCGGAAACGGGAACGCGTTCGGCCAGGCGGTGAACGCGTGCAACACGTCGCCCGCCCGTGTCACGCAGGCGATGACCGTCAGCGCGACGATGAGCAATGACCAGAAGGCCTCGTGGGCGAACTTCGGCAACTGCGTCGACTGGTTCGCGCCAGGCGTCGGCATCACGTCGGCCTGGTCCACGAGCAACACGGCCACGCGCACGATCAGTGGGACGTCCATGGCGACCCCGCATACCGCGGGTGTTGCCGCGCTCTATCTGCAGGGCAATCCCGGAGCGGCTCCGGCGACCGTGCGGAGCGCTCTCTTCACCGGGACCACGAAGGGCGTCGTGACCTCGTCGAACACGGCGAACAACCACCTGCTCTTCACGAGCTACTAGACAGCCCCTGAGAACGACGAAGGGCCGGCGATTGCCGGCCCTTCGCACGTTGCCCTCGTTCGAGGGCGAGATGTATCTCGCCCCTACTAGAAGTCCATCCCGCCGCCGGGCATCCCTGCGGGCATCGCCGGCTGCTTCTCCGGCGCCTCCGCGACGATTGCCTCGGTAGTGAGGATGTTCTTGGCGATCGAGGCCGCGTTCTGCAGCGCGGCTCGCGTCACCATGGTCGGGTCGATGATCCCGGACTTCACGAGATCCTCGATCTCGCCGGTCTCGACGTTCAGGCCCTCGCCCTTCTTGGCGTTGCGGACCTTGTCGACGACGACGGAGCCCTCGAGGCCCGCGTTGAACGCGAGCTGGCGGAGCGGCTCCTCGACCGCGCGGAGGATGATCTGCGCGCCCGTCTTCTCCTCGCCCTCGAGCGTGTCGAGGATCTTCGTCACGGCCGAGGAGGCGTTGAGAAGCGCGACGCCGCCGCCCGGGCCGATGCCCTCCTCGAGGGCGGCCCGAGTTGCCTTGAGCGCGTCCTCGACGCGGTGCTTCTTCTCCTTGATCTCGACCTCGGTGGCTGCGCCGACCTTGACGACGGCGACGCCCCCGGACAGCTTCGCGAGGCGCTCCTGGAGCTTCTCGCGGTCGAAGTCGGAGTCGGTGTTCTCGATCTCCGCCTTCAGCTGCTTGATGCGGCCCTTGATCGCGTCGGTCTCGCCGGCGCCGTCGATGATCGTCGTCGTGTCCTTGTCCACGACCACCTTGCGGGCGTGCCCGAGCTGCGTGAGCTTCGTGTTCTCGAGCTTGAGACCCATCTCCTCGGTGATGACCTCACCTCCGGAGACGATCGCGATGTCCTCGAGCATCCGCTTGCGGCGGTCGCCGAAGCCCGGGGCCTTGACCCCAACCGCGGTGAAGACGCCACGGAGCTTATTGACGACGATCGTGGCGAGGGCCTCGCCCTCGACGTCCTCGGCCACGATGAGCAGCGGCTTGCCGGCCTGGATGACCTGCTCCAGCACCGGGAGGAGATCCTTGACCGCGCCCACCTTCTGGTTCGCGATCAGGATGTATGGATCCTCGAGCACGGCCTCCATGCGCTCGGGGTCGGTGATCATGTACGGCGAGAGGTAGCCCTTGTCGAACTGCATGCCCTCCGTGAACTCGAGGTCGAGCCCGAACGTCTGGCCCTCCTCGACGTTCACGACGCCGTCCTTGCCGACCTTCTCGATCGCGTCGGCGATGACGTCGCCGATCTCGCGCTCGCGCGACACGACCGTGCCGACGCGCGCGATGTCCTCCTTGCCCGCGACCTCCTTCGACGAGGACTTGAGGTCCTCGACGACCGCGTCGACGGCCTTCTCGATGCCGCGCTTGAGCCCCATCGGGTTCGCGCCAGCGGCGACGTTCTTCAGGCCCTCGCGCACGATCGCCTGGGCTAGCACCGTCGCCGTCGTCGTGCCGTCACCGGCCACGTCGTCGGTCGATGTGGCAGCCTCGCGTACGAGCTGCGCGCCCTGGTTCTCGAAGACGTCCTCGAGCTCGATCTCGCGAGCGATCGTGACGCCGTCGTTCGTGATCGTCGGCGCGCCGAACTTCTTGTCGAGCACGACGTACCGGCCCTTCGGACCAAGGGTTACCTTGACCGTGTCGGAGAGGATGTTCACACCGCGCTCGAGAGAGCGGCGCGCCTCCTCGTTGAACCTGAGCTCCTTGTGAGCCATCTAGTCCTCCTAAGCGAAACGAGCTATGCGGCGGCACCGGCGAGCTTGCGCTTGCCCTTGCCACCCGTGGTTACGACCTTCGCGAGCACGTCTGACTCACGCAGGATGAGGATCTCGTCGGTGCCGAGCTTGATCTCGGTCCCTCCGTACTTCGAGAAGATGACCTCGTCATCGACCTCGACGTCCATCTTGATGAACTTCCCGTCCTCGTCCCGAGGACCGGGGCCTACGGCGAGGACCTTGCCGCGCTGCGGCTTCTCCTTCGCCGTGTCCGGCAGCACGATGCCGCTCACCGTCATCTCCTCCTCCTCGAGGACCTCGACGATGAGGCGGTCACCCAGCGGCTGCAAATCCATTCAGCTGACCTCCTTCAGAGTGATACAACACGAGTTTGTGACAGCTCTGGCACTCACCAAGCGGGAGTGCCAACTCACAATAGCACCCTACAGATGCCTCGCAAAGCCGAATTGAGGCGATCGGACTCAGATCTGGTGAGCGGCTTGCTCCAGTACGTCACAAACTAATGGCTCGCCGCGAGTTCTCGGCCGGCGTCGTCCTCGTGCGCAGGATGCAGGGGAAACCATGGTTCGCGGCCGTGCGCCCCCAGGGCAAAGCCGATGGAGTCTGGGCTCTGCCGAAAGGTCTCATCGACGTGGGCGAAAAGCCGGCCGAGACGGCGCTCCGCGAGGGGTACGAGGAGACCGGCGTGCGCAGCACGCTCGTGCGAAAGCTCGGCGACGTGCGCTACGTGTACACCTGGGAAGGCGAGCGCGTGCTCAAGATCGTGAGCTTCTTCCTCACGCGGGCAGGTAGCGGCCGGATCGGCGCGCTTCCTCCCGGAATGGAGCGCGAGGTCGCCGAGGCGCGCTGGCTCCCACTCGCCGACGCCGAGCGCCTCCTCGCATACCGGGGTGAGCGCGAGATGGCCGGTAAAGCGCTCGAGGAGCTCGCGAACGAGCCTCGATAGTTCCCCTTATAGTTGGCCGGCCGCCGTGCCGACGTTCGCACTCAACTTCTACAACCCTGCGGTCGCCGAGCAGCTTCGCTCGCTGCGCAAGACGGCCACCATCCGCCTCGGAGACAAGTCCTCCAAGTACCGGAAGGGGATGATCGTGACCGTGCTCTGCGGCGTCCGCTACGGGCAGCGAGAGCGCGTGTTCGACGCGGTCATCGACAAGGTCGACGTCAAGCCGCTCGCCGAGCTCTCGCCGCGCGAGATCGAGCACGACAACCCCGAGCTCCGGCGGCCGGAGGAGCTCGCGCACTTCCTGAGCCAGCTATACAACCGCGACGTCACGGAAGAGTCGATCGTCACGGTGATCCGCTTCTCGCAGATCGTGTAGATGATGGGGGAAACCAGGTTTCCCCCATCTGCCCCCTCCTTCACGCGGCCGCGGGCTTTCGGAGCAGCCGCCACTTCATTTGGCTGACGGACTCGCCCGTCGCCGCGACCGCCTGAGCGATCGTCGCGGCCAGCGCGAGCAGCAGCAGGCCGAAGATCACCGCTGCCCAGAACAGGCGCCGCTTGAAGCGACGGCGCCCCATCAGACGCCGAGTGCAGCCGGCGCGCTCACGGCCTTCGGCTCGTAGGTCGCGCCGTAGCCGAGCAGCCGCCCCAACGGCGCCCCGAGCATGAGGCCTGCGCGCTGCATCCACGCGGGCGGGAACGGCAGCCGAACCGTGTCGAAGTGCGCGTTGGCGATGACGGCGAGCCGCAGGGGGTTGGGCATGCCCTTGCGATTCGTCTTGCCATCGTTGGCCAGCGCGAACATCGTCTCGAGCAGCCGCTCGAACTGGAGCGCGGGCCTGACCTCGCAGACGAAGTGCGCTTCGTCGTCGCCGGCGTTCCAGAACCGGTGCGCGGTGCCCGCAGGCACGGTCAGCCGCTCACCAGGTCCGGCGATGCGCTCCTCGCGGCCGACCCGGAAGCCGACGGTCCCGCGCAGGATCTCGAAGCGCTCCTCCTGGCCGGGGTGGACGTGCGCCGCGGCGACGAAGCCGTTCGGCTGCACGAAGCACTCGATGACGACGGCCTGGCCGTTCGTCTCCCGCGATGTCTTGCGGAAGACGATCCGCTCGCCGGTGACCGGGTTTTCGATCGTGTCTCCTGGGTGAATCATCTCTTTCGCTCCTCTCGCTCGGTGACGGCCCGAACGATCGGCGAGCGCGCTTACGATCCGCTTACGACGCGCTTAGCGACGACGACTGCGGTGGAGACGGCTTGAAACGCCACGAGTTCAGGATCCTCGGCCCGCTCGAAGTGCGCTCCGGCGAGGGCGTGCTCGAGCTCGGGGGACAGCGCCAGCGGACGCTGCTCGCGTTCCTGCTCCTGAACGGGAACAGCGTCGTCTCGAACGAGCGGATCGTCGACGCCGTCTGGGGCGAGGATCCACCCGCCACCGCGCGGAACGCGTTGCAGGTCGGCGTGCACGGCATCCGCAAGGCCCTGGGCGCCGAGCGCGTCGTCACGCAAGGCACGGGCTACCGGCTCGCGCTCGACGCGGACGAGCTCGATCTCGAGCGCTTCCTGGCGCTCGCCGAGCGGGCGCGGCAGGAGCGTCTGGAGGACGCAGGCGCGACGCTCCGGGAGGCACTGGCCCTCCACCGCGGACCTGTCCTTGCGGACCTCGACGAGCTTCCGTTCGTCGCTGCCGAGCGCAGGCGTGTCGAGGAGCTTCGGCTGGAGGCGCTCGAGCGGCGCATCGACGCAGACCTCGACCTCCGTCGACACGAGGAGCTCGTGGGCGAGCTCCACGCCCTCGTCGCCGCGCATCCGTACCGCGAACGCGTGAGAGGGCAGCTGATGCTCGCCCTCTACCGGTCGGGCAGGCAGGCCGACGCACTCGAGCAGTACAGGCTGGCTCGGGCCACCTTCGGTGAGGAGCTCGGCCTCGATCCGTCGCGAGAGCTGGACGAGCTCCAGGCGGCCATGCTGAGGCAGGACGAGAATCTGGCACCGCCGGTCGCAGGGCGCTCTTCCGCCGGCCTCCCGGAGCCGCCCCGTCCGCTCGTCGGACGAGAGCTCGAGCTCGCGGCCGTCGTCGCGCTCGCCCGAGCTCCGGACGCCCGGCTCGTGACGCTGACGGGGCCGGGCGGCACCGGCAAGACGCGGCTCGCGCTCGAGGCCGCTCGCGAGCTCGACCGCGCCTTCGCCGGCGGGGCCCACTTCGTCGACCTCGCCCCGCTCCACGATCCGGGCCTCGTCGGCGCGACCGCCGCCCGGGCGCTCGGAGTTCGCGACGCCGAAGGCGAGGCGCTCTTCGAGCGCGTCGCGGCGGCAGTCGGCGGGCGGGAGACGCTCCTCGTCCTGGACAACTTCGAGCACGTGCTCGAAGCGGCGCCACTCCTCGCCGAGCTGCTCTCCCGGGTCGCACCGCTACGTGTCCTCGCGACGAGCCGCGAGCCCCTGCGTGTACGAGCCGAGCACGAGTACCGCGTGCCGGCGCTCGCGCTTCCCGCGCGCGGGCACGACGGCGATCTCGAACGGCTCGCGGCGAACGAGGCAGTCGCGCTCTTCGTCGCCCGCGCACGGAGCGCCAGGCCAGGCTTCGAGCTGACGCCCGACAACGCCGCCACCGTGGTCGAGATCTGCCACGCGCTCGACGGCCTTCCGCTCGCTCTCGAGCTCGCCGCCGCGCGGCTGAGGCTCCTCTCGCCGTCGGCGCTGCGCGACCGCCTCGAGGACCGGCTCGGCGTCCTCACGGAGGGCGACCGCGACCTCCCGCACCGTCAGCAGACCCTGCGCGCCGCGATCGACTGGAGCTACGAGCTCCTCGCGCCTCCGGAGGGGACGCTCCTCGCGCGCCTCTCCGTCTTCGCCGGGGGCTGGACGCTCGAGGCGGCGGAGGCCGTCTGCGATGCCGACCTCGCGGCGCTCGGCTCGCTCGTCGAGAAGAGCCTCGTGCAGGCGACCGACTCGCCGGGCGGCGAACCACGCTTCTCGATGCTCGAGACCGTGCGGCAGTACGCGTTCGAACGGCTGCTCGCGTCGGGCGAGGCCGAGCCGACGCGCCGCCGCCACGCTGCGCACTTCGCCGATCTGGCGGAGCGGCTGGAGCCCGACCTCCACACGGCGCGGGCGCTCGACGAGACCGAGCGGGAGCACGACAACGTCCGCGCGGCGCTCGAGGAGTCCGTGGCGAACGGCGACGCCTCGACCGCGCTCCGCATCTGCGGGCTCGCACGCTTCTGGTACGTCCGCGGCTACCTCGGCGAGGGCAGGGGATGGCTCGATCAGGCCCTGGCGCAGACCGGCGGGCCGACGGCGCGCCGGGCGACCGCGCTCTACTGGTCGGCCACGCTCGCCTGGTCGAGCGGTGATCACGAGTCGGCGATCGCGCCCGCCCTCGAAGCGCTCGAATTGGCGCGGGCGACGGGTGACGAGGTCGCCGAGCTCCGGGCGCTCATGGCACTCGGCCTCACGCACCTCGGCGTCGGGGATCTCGCCGCCTCGCGCGACTTCCACGCGGAGAGCCTCGCGCTCGCCCGCGCGCTCGAGAGAGATCGAGACATCGCCCTCTCGCTGGCGAACCTCGCGGACATCGAGTCGACGCTCGGGAACCACGAGGAGGCCGAGGCGCTCGCGCGCGAGAGCCTCGACATCAGTCGCCGACACGGCGACGAGGAGGCGACCGGCGTCGCGCTCCTCGTGATCGCATCGTCCCTGCTCGAGCGAAGCCGCGACGAGGATGCGATGCCGCTGATCGTCGAGAGTCTGCGGTGCTTTCGCAACGTCGACTTCAAGGACTTCCTCGCCTCGGGGCTGGTCGCGCTCGCGCGCGCTCGCGTCCCGGACGATCCGGCTCACGCCGTCCGCCTGCTCGGGGCTGCCGACGCGCTGCGGGCGCCGCTAGGACCCGCGCAGTTCCCGTGGGAAGAGGCCTGGTCCGCGCGCACCCTCGAGCGCGCCGAGACCTTGCTCGGCGCCGACCGCGCGCGCTCCGAGTTCGAAGCCGGCGCAAGCACGCCGGAGGAGGCGATCGAGAGCGCGCTCGCCGAGCCGCGCTAGCGGCCGGGCTTGCGAATCGTCGTCCCGAAGAGCTCCGGCGGCCGGACCTCCTCGTCGCACTCCTCGCAGCGCACCGCGAACGCCGACGCGATCGGAGCCGAGCACGAGGGGCAGCGGCGGCGGAGCGCACCGCCGCACTGGGGGCAGTCGGCCGGCAGCTCGTCCTCGAGCTCGAGGAAATAGCGCTGCACGTGACCGCAGACGAGACAGAGAGCGACCCAGTCGCCGAGCGTCTTGCGCCGCTCCTCCTGGATCCAATTCCGCTTTGCCACACGGTCACTGTAGGGCGTTGCGCCGGGCATGCCCGGCGTCTACCGCGGCTGGTGTTGTAGGGGCCGGGCACGCCCGGCCCTTCGACCAAGGGGGCCGCAGGTGCAGTCGCTAGAGTGCGGCGACCTACCTCGGAACGGGGGATTCGCTGCATGGCCGTACGTGAAGCCGAGCCGGTCGGCTCGCTCCAGGAAGTGAAGGAAGCCGGTCTCGACCGAGTAGACCTGCTCGCGATCTACCGGCATCTGCTGGTCACGCGCGGGATCGAGGAGCGCGGGCACATCCTCTACAAGCAGGGGAAGATCCCCGGCTCCTTCTACACGGGACGCGGCAACGAGGGCGCTGCGGTGGGAGTCGGCATGGCGATGGGCCCGAACGACGTCGGCACTCCGCTGCACCGCGACATGGGCGTGCACATCACGCGAGGCGTCGAGCCCTGGCGGATCTTCGCGCAGTACATGGGGCGGGAGGGCGGCCCCACGCGCGGGCGCGACGGCAACGTGCACATGGCCGTCGCGGAGCTCGGCCTGCACCCGATGGTCAGCCACCTGCCGGCGATGCTCCCGGTCGCAACCGGGATGGCGCTCGCGTTCAGGATCCGAGGCGACAAGCGGGTCGCCGTCGGCTGGTTCGGCGAGGGCTCGGCCGCTCGCGGCGATGCGCACGAGAGCATGAATTTCGCCGGCGTCCGGCGGCTTCCGGTCGTGTACGTCTGCGACAACAACCAGTGGGCGTACTCGACGCCGACCTACCTCGGCTACCCGATCGAGCACATCGCGGACCGCGCCGCCGCCTACGGATTCGAGGGCGTCGTCGTAGACGGCACCGACGTGCTGGCCGTCTATCGCGAGGCGAAGCGCGCGATCGAGAAGGCGCGGACCGGCGGGGGGCCGACGCTCATCGAGTGCCTCACGCTCCGCATGGAAGGTCACGCGGTGCACGACGACGCCTTCTACGTACCCAAGGACATGTTCGAGCAGTGGGCGGAGCAGGATCCGATCGAGCGCTACCGGAGCTGGCTCCGCGGCCATGCCGACATGACCGACGAGGAGGAGGACGAGATCGCCTCGTCGGTCAAGCGCCTTCTGAGCGAGGCGCTCGAGCGCGCCGAGGCGTCTCCCCTGCCCGATCCGAGCGGGCTCGAGAGCGGCGTATTCGCGTCCCAGGAAGACCTCGACACCCCTCACCACAAGTAATGGCCGAGCGAACGTACATCCAGGCGATCTCGGACGGGCTCCGCGAGGAGATGCGCCGCGACGCGCGCGTCGTCGTCCTCGGGGAGGACGTCGGCGTGTACGGCGGGGCCTTCAAGGTGACGAACGGGTTCCAGGAGGAGTTCGGGCCCTGGCGCGTGCTCGACACACCGCTCTCCGAGACCGCGATCGTCGGCGGCGCGACCGGGGCGGCGCTCATGGGCCTGCGGCCGGTCGCGGAGATGCAGTTCGCGGACTTCATCTCGTGCGCCTGGGATCAGCTCGTGACCGTGGCGGCGAAGCAGTTCTTCCGCGGTGGGACGCCGGTGCCGATCGTCGTGCGGCTGCCTTCCGGCGGCGGCTTCTCCGGCGGGCCGTTCCACTCGCAGAACCCGGAGAGCTCCTTCGCGCACATCCCGGGTCTGAAGGTCGTGTGCCCGGCGACGCCCGAGGACGCGAAGGGCCTCCTCGCGACGTCGATCGAGGACCCGAACCCGGTCCTCTACTTCGAGCACAAGCACCTGTACCGGCGGATCAAGGGCGAGGTCCCAGACGAGCGCTACACGACGCCCTTCGGACAGGCGCGCGTGCATCGTCCCGGCGAGGATGCGATCGTCGTGACCTGGGGTGCGATGGTGCACACCGCGAGCGAGGCCGCCGACGAGGTCTCCAAGAGCGGCTTCGAGGTCGAGGTGCTCGACCTGCGGACACTCATCCCCTGGGACAAGGAGCGCGTGCTCGAGGGCGTGCGGCGCACGTCGAAGGTGCTCGTCCTGCACGAGGACACGCGCACCGGAGGCTTCGGTGCGGAGATCGCGGCGACGATCGCGGAGGAGGCGTTCGAGAGCCTCGACGCGCCGGTCATGCGCATCGCCGCTCCGGACACCCCGGTCCCGTTTTCGCCGCCGCTCGAGAAGGCATTCATCCCCCAGGTCGATGACGTCGTGAAGGCGCTCGAGGAGCTGACTGCGTATTAGGGCGAGGCACATGAGGGCGAGGCAAGCCTCGCCCCTACGGGAGGACACGTGAGCACCGGAACCGAGATCCAGGTCGTCATGCCCCAGATGGGCGTCTCCGTGTCGGAGGGCACCATCACGAAGTGGCTCAAGCAGGTCGGCGAGGCCGTCGCCCAGGACGAGCCGCTGCTCGAGATCTCCACCGACAAGGTCGACACCGAGGTTCCGAGCCCCGGCGAGGGTGTCCTCGGCCAGATTCTCGTCTCGGAGGGCCAGACGGTCGACGTCGGGACCGTGCTCGCGACGATCGCCCCCGCGGGGTCGGCGGTCGCCGAGCCGGACGCCGCGACGCCTGCTCCCGTGGATGCCCCGGCAGAGCCTGCTCCGGCCGCGGAGGCTCCTGCGGCCCCCGCGCCTGCGCAGCAACAGCCGGTCGCCCCGGAGCCGGAGCCCGCGACGGCGCCTGCCGCTGCGCCCTCAGCGCCGGCGCTCCCGGCCCCGACCCCGGCCGCACCGGCCGCCGGGAACGGCAAGAGCTTCGTCTCCCCGGTCGTCGCACGCATTGCCGCAGAGCACGGCGTCGATCCGGCCTCCGTCACCGGCACCGGCACCGGCGGACGCGTGACGAAGAAGGACATCCTCGCGTTCATCGAGTCCGGCGCCGCCGCGCCCACGGCACCGCCCGCTGCCGAGGCCGAGCCGGTCGCCGCGCCTCCTCCGCCCGCACCAGCCCCGGCGCCCGAGCCCGTCGCAGCCGCACCGGTCGCGCCCGCTCCCGCGCCGGCGCCGCCTCCTGCCCAGCCGGCCGCTCCACCGGCTCCGACCCCGGCGGCGACAGCTCCGGCGGCGGGCCAGGCCGACCTGCTCCCGGGAGAGTCGCTCGAGCCGATGACGGCCATGCGCCGCGGCATCGCAGAGCACATGCGGCGCTCGCTCGACACGTCCGCCCACGTGACGAGCGCGATCGAGGTCGACATGTCGCGCGTCGTCGCGCTGCGGAAGAAGCTCAAGCCCGAGTACGAGCAGGCCCACGGCGTCAACGTCACCTACCTGGCCTTCATCGCCCGCGCCGCCGTCGAGACGCTCAAGGAGTACCCCTGGATCAACGGCGAGATCCGCGGCGAGAGCATCGTCACGCGGTCGAACATCAACCTCGGCTTCGCCGTCGAGCTCACGGACGGCAAGGGCCTCATCGTCCCCGTGCTCAAGAACGCAGAGACGTTCAACCTGCTGGGGATCGCGAAGGGCGTCGCGGACATCGCCGAGCGCGCACGGTCGAAGAAGCTGCTCCCGGACGAGGTCCAGGGCGGCACGTTCACGATCACGAACCCCGGCGGGTACGGCACGTTCCACGGGACGCCGGTCATCAGCCAGCCCCAGGCCGCGATCCTCGGGACTTACGCCGTCGTGAAGCGCCCCTGGGTCGTGCAGGACGAGATGGGGCAGGACGTGATCGCGATCCGACCGATGATGAACCTCACGCTCACGTACGACCATCGGCTCGTCGACGGCGCTCTCGCCGGCCGCTTCCTGCGTGACATCCGCAAGCGGCTCGAGACCTGGGACGAAGCGGCCTACTAGGAACGCGTGTTATGGCGCAGCGGATCTTCCCGATGATCGCGTACGAGGACACGGCCGCCGCGATCGAGTGGCTAACAGAGGCGTTCGGGTTCACCGAGCATGGAGAGCGGTACACGATGGAGGACGGGACGATCGGGCACGCAGAGCTCGAGGTCGGCGGCCAGGTCGTGATGGTCGCGACACCGAATCGCGAGTACCAGAGCCCGAAGCGTCACCGCGAGAGTTGCGATGCGGCTCGCCGCTGGCTCGACAACCCGTGGGTGGTCGACGGCGTCCTCGTGACGGTGGACGACCTCGACACACATCACGCCCACGCCGTGGAGACCGGCGCCAACGTGATCCGAGCGCCGGAGGACGGCCCCGGAGGCCGCATCTATACGGCCGAGGACCCCGAAGGCCACCGCTGGATGTTCGAGCAGCGATGACCGACGGCGGCAGCGAGCTCGTCCGGCTGACAGTGGTCGCCAACGAGCCCGAGGCGGAGATGGTCCGCTCGCTGCTCGCCACGGCCGGCATCGATTCGATGCAGCGACCGACCGACTTCGCGGCCGGTGCGTTGGACGGCTGGGCCGCAGGCGGCGGGCGAGAGATCCTCGTGCGTGCTGACGACCTCGAGACAGCACGCGAGCTCGTCGACCCCAAGTAGCCTGGAGCGCATGAGTCGCGGCGCGTACCTCCTGAGCCTGGGTCACGTGCCGTATGCAGAGGCATTCGCGCTCCAGCGCTCGCTCGCGGGGGCCGTCTCGCAGGGCGCGATCCCGGAGACGGTCGTCTTCCTCGAGCACCCGCCTGTGATAACGGTCGGCCGTCGCACCGAGACCGACCGCGAGCTGCACGTGCCCGAAGGCGCGGAGGTCGAGATCGCCGAGACCGACCGCGGCGGCAAGTCCACGTTCCACGGGCCGGGGCAGCTCGTCTGCTACCCGATCCTCGATCTCACGAACCATGGCAAGGACGTGAAGCGCTACGTGCGCGATCTCGAGGAAAGCCTGATCCGGACGCTCGCCGCCTTCGAGCTGGAAGGACAGCGCTACGAGGGTCTCACGGGCGTCTGGATGCCACCGAGCGGTGGACAAGGTCCGCGGAAGATCGCTTCCATCGGCGTCCACGTCTCGCGCTGGGTCACGACGCACGGCTACGCGCTGAACGTCGACCTCGACCCGGCGCCGTTCACCGAGTGGATCACGGCATGCGGCCTCGAGGACGCAGCGTTCACGACGATGGCGCGCGAGCTGGCGCAGCCCGTCACCGTCGAGGACGTCCGGCCGGCCGCGATCGCCGCGATCGCCGAGGTGTTCGACCTCGAGCTCGAGGAGCTTCCCGCCGAAGACGGCGCGGGGCTCTGGGCTCAACCCGTGCACGCGTCGCTCGCCGCTCGATGACCGTCGACATCAGGCCGATCCCGCGGCTCGGGTTGGGACCCGCTTCCTTACGACGGTTGTGTGGGAGTCGTGGGTCGCGTGGTCGTGAGGGAGCCGGGCTACTTCGTTGCGCAGCTCCGCTTCTCGGAACATGCGACCATCCACGAGCACCCTGGCGAGAACGACGCGATCGTCGTGTGCCTCGAGGGCGAGGGTTTCACGTCCGTCGCCGGCGAGGCCGCACCCTTGAGCGAAGGTCAGCAGGTCCGATGGCCGAAGGGTGTGCCGCATCGGCTCTGGACCGACGGATCGACCATGACGACGCTCATGGTCGAAGAGACCGCCTAGAGAGACAGCTCAGGCGGGCAGGAGATCGGCCGATCGTCGGCCAGCCCCGCGTATGCCTCGGCCGGGACAGTGGTCTCGACCTCGACGCCTGCGCGATGCTTCACCGCGAGCTCGTTCACCGGATACCGGATCCCACGGCCCTTCCTACGCGCTCCGACCGCGACGACGACGCACGGCCCGTCCCCGGCACCGACGAAGATGTGCTCCGTCCAGGGCGGGCAGTGGACAAAGTCCCACGCTTTCAGTAAGCGCTCCTGTCCCTCTACGAGTAGCAAGCATTCGCCGGACAGCACGAGGAAGTCCTCCTGCGCGTCCTCTCCGTGGTACAGGCCGCTCGGCTCTCCCGGTCGAAGGATCCCGATCCCGATGCCGATCTGGGGGAAGCGCACGCTCTCGCTCTCGAAGACACCGTAGAGCCCCATACGCTCGGACCTCGAACCATCGGCCCATCGCGGACGTTCAGGACGAACCAGCCCTCTCCGGCCGGATGGGTCCCGTTCTCGGTGCGCTCGAGAGGAGCCTCAGGTACCACCGTCTCTAGACTAATCCGCGCGATGCAGAAGTCGTTGCCCGTCGCAGAGCGCCCTCGCCGCCCGGAGTGGATGCGCGTCCGCGCCCCGAGCGTGAACTCGCGCTACTACGAGGTGAAAGGGCTCATGCGCGAGGGCCAGCTCGTCACGATCTGCGAGGAGGCGCGGTGCCCGAACATCGGCGAGTGCTGGGGGCGAGGCACCGCGACCTTCCAGATCCTCGGCGACACCTGCACGCGCGCGTGCCGCTACTGCTACGTCACCTCGGGGAAGCCCGACGCGCCGCCGGACCCGCTGGAGCCGCTGCGCCTCGCGCAAGCCGCGCACCAGATGGGCCTCTCGCACGTGGTCGTCACCTCGGTCGACCGCGACGACCTCCCCGATCGCGGGGCGGCGCACTACGCCGCGACTATCCGCGCGCTCCGACGCAAGCTCCCCGGGGCGACCGTCGAGATCCTCACCCCCGACTTCCTCGGCGTCGAGGAGGAGGCCCTGGCGACCGTCCTCGATGCAGGCCCCGACGTCTTCGGCCACAACATCGAGACCGTACGGCGGCTCCACGCCCGGATGCGCGGGGCGAAGGCGAGCTACGACAAGGCGCTCTGGCTCCTCCAGCGCGTCAAGGAAGTCGCCGAGTACGACGTGATGACGAAGGCGGGCATCATCGTCGGGCTCGGCGAGACGAACGACGAGGTCGTCGAGACGATGCGCGACCTCCGAGCACACGGGGTCGACGTCGTCACCATCGGGCAGTACCTGCAGCCGTCGCCGAAGCACGCGACGATCGACCGCTGGGTGCATCCGGACGAGTTCCGCTGGTTCCGCGAGCAGGGCGAGGAGCTCGGCTTCGGCTCGGTCTTCTCCGGCCCGCTCGTCCGCTCGTCGTACCGCGCCGACGAGCAGCGCCATGCAGCCGAGACCGGGCGCGGCGCCGTCGCGTACTAGCGGTTCGCTCCGCTACCGACCGAGACGCAGCGTCAGGACGACGACGCCGATCTCCGGCACCCTGAACCGTCCCGGCGTGAGCTTCGGCTTCCGAAGCGCGCGGACCGAGTACACGCCAGAGCCGAGGCGGAGTGCGAAGTGGCCGCCCGCCCCGGTCCTCGCGCGGCCGACGTCCCTCCCGGCCCGAGAGAACACGAGTACGACTCCGGTGACGCGCGCTGACGACGGTGCGGCGCCGTAGAGCGCCCCGTGTACGTTCTGCGCCTGCGGCTGAGCGGTCCCGGCCGCCGAGAGTGCGAAGGCGGCGACGCAGCCGATCGCGATCCAGATGCGCACTGCGACAGAGCGTACCGCGTGACGTTCCGAAGGAAGGGACCGCCGAACCGGCCGCGGCGCCGTACCGTACTGACGGTCATGCGCCTGCTCCTCGCCGCCGTCCTGCTCGCCGCAGTCACCGCGGCGGGCGCCAGCGGAGCTCGTTCGAGCGAGAGCCAGCTCTCGGTCCGCGAGTTCCCCGTCCCGGGGGGGACTCACCCGCACGACGTCGCGCCGGCCCGCGACGGAGGCGTCTGGTACACGGCCCAGCACACGGGCCAGCTGGGCTGGCTGAACCCGAGGACGGGTCGCTCGAGGCTGACCCCGCTCGGCTCCGGTTCCGCTCCCCACGGCGTGATCGTGGGGCCGGACGGAGCGCCGTGGATCACCGACGGAGGGCTGAACGCAATCGTCCGCGTCGATCCGCGGACGAGGAAGGTGCGACGATTTCCGCTCCCGTCGAGCACGGGTTACGCGAATCTCAACACGGCGACCTTCGACCGGCGGGGTGTCCTCTGGTTCACGGGCCAAAGCGGAATCTACGGACGGCTCGACCCACGGACCGGGAAGCTGCGCGTCTTCCGGGCGCCGCGCGGCGAAGGCCCGTACGGCATCACCACGACGCCGTCGGGCGATGTGTACTACGCGTCGCTCGCGGGGAGCTACCTCGGCCGGATCGACGTTCGCACGGGAAAGGCGACCGTCCTCCGACCGCCCACGGCCGGCCAGGGTGCACGGCGAGCCTGGTCGGACTCGCGCGGGCGCATCTGGATCAGCGAGTGGAACGCGGGTCAGGTGGGCATGTACGACCCGCGCACGAGGCGCTGGCGGGAATGGCGAGTGCCGGGGTCGAGCCCGATGATCTACGCGGTGTACGTCGACGAGCGCGACAAGGTCTGGCTCACGGATTTCGGCGCGAATGCGCTCGTCCGCTTCGACCCGGCCACGCAGCGATTCACGCGCGTTGCGCTCCCGAGCGCCGCCGCCGAGGTGCGTCAGCTCCTGGGACGTCCGGGCGAGGTGTGGGGCGCCGAGTCCGGGACGGACAAGCTCGTCGTCGTGCTGACCGGCTAACGGCGAGCGACAACCCGAGTCGTGAAGAGGGCCGACACGTGGCCGGCCCTCTTCATGTGGCAGTAGCTCGAAGCTACGGCTTGAGCTTCGCCACCCGCGTGCTCCAGTTCGCGAGACTCGACCTCTTGCCGAAGCAGGTGAAGTTCGTCGCGATGTACTGCTGGAGCGTGCACGGCCCCTGCTCGATGTACTCGCCGGCCACCCAGACGAAGCCACCGTCCACGGCCGAGGCGCCGTAGTCACCCCAGCGCGGGCGGTTGCCGCCGACGGGCGGGTACTCGGTGAAGCCGTCCTGCGGCGACTTCCCGGCCTCGATCTCGTGGATGTCGCCGCTGACGCCGACCTTGTCGTCGATCGCGGCGTACCCGACGCTCGGGAAGGTGTTCTCGCCGGCCCGCGAGAAGCTGATCAGGCCGACGCCGGTCCCCGTTACGCCGACGCTCGGATACATCAGGCTCTCGCCTTCCGAGGCCAGTGTCCCCTGGAGCTGGACGTCTCCGGTCACGCCGTCCTTCGACGACTGCGGCCGGATGATGTACCAGCCGACGCCGGTTCGGTTCGTGCCGTTCACGAGCGCGGCAGTCCCGAGCACGGCCCACAGCCTGTTGTGGGCGTAGCGGACGTCCAGCACGCGCGAGTCACCGGTGTCGAGCGTCCCGAGCGTGACGTTCTGCGGCGGCAGCCCGAGGAGGGCGAAGCCGCAGTTCGCGATCCCGAAGAACGAGAGCGCCGTGTCGTTCAGGCAGTCCGCCAGCGGGATCGTCCCCGGCTTCTGCACGGTGTTCGACGGAACCGCGTACCGGTCGACGTCGAGGATCGTCTTGTGCAGCTGGAGGTCCGGGTTCCGGTCGAGTGACTGCGTGTGCACGAGACCCCAGAGGATGAGCTCCTCGGAATCCGCGTTGGCGTCGTCGAACACTGCGTTCGAGCTGACGAAGTACTCGGTTCCACCGCCGCCGAACGCGAACTGCTTCACCGGCGAGAGAGCGGGCCAGAGCGTGAAGCCGGGCTCACCGGGACGCACCGGGTCGTCCGCGGTGTTGAAGAGATGCGCGGTGATCGACGGCGAGAGCGAGACGAGCTGCTTCTTCGAGATCGCGTACACCTGCGCCCCGATGAAGCCGTCCGCGAAGAGCGGGAACTCGTTCGTCGTGATGTAGACGCCGTACTTGTCGACCCCGATGTGCGGGAAGTCCGCGAAGCACGGGCCGCCGTCACAGTTGTGATCGGGCGTTCCCTCGGTGCCGTCGTTGATGCCCGGGATCCGGTACACGGTCCACGTGCCCGTCGGGTCGCCGGAGTGCGAGACGGCGAGGTCGAGGTAGTTCTTGCCCGTGAAGTCGCCGGTGGCCGGATCCTGGTCGAGGTCGACCGCCAGATGGAACCACCGGTCCGTGTCCGGGTCGTAGTGGCAGCTGATGTCGAACGTGAACGGGCCGAACGGGCCGGCCGGCCGCGTGAACGCCGACGGGAATCCATAGAACTCGTTCAGCGACAGCACCGGCGTGAGCGGAGCTCCCGTGTTCGCGTTGAAGACGCGCAGCGCGGAGTTGACCGTCTCCAGGAGGAAGCCGTTGCCGACGCAGAGGCCCTGGTCGGGCGGCTCCCCGGAGAACTGGTTGCCACCGTCGGAGGAGCGCTGCTCGAGATGGTTGACACCTTCGAAGTCGAGCAGGAGCTGCGGGTTCGACCGGGCGCGCGGCCTCGGGCTCACGGGCGGCCCGTTACCGCTCTTGAGGTCGGGTCCGTCGGAGAGCTGGTTCGCCTGGAGCGGGCTCGAGCCTGTTCGCTTCGGACCGCGCCATTCGCGTGTCGGTCCGGTTGGAAGTGGGCCGACGGAGCCCTTACCTGCGAAAGACGTCGTGCCGCTCGACTGCACGACGATCGGGTCGCCGCCTGCAAACGCAGACGACGCGAGCACTGCAGCGGCGAGCGTGGTGACGGCGAGGGCCGTCCCAAGTCGCCGAGGAGCGAGCATTCGCATCTGGTTCCTCGCTTTCTCCCCGTGGACCACGGAAGATGGCCCAACCGAGTGAGTTGATAGCCGACGGGCCTGTTGCCGTCAAGCCGTGAGCAGAGTGAAGCGCAGAGGTCATTCAGGGAGAGCCGCCAAGAGCGGCTCTCCCTGAGTCGAACGAGCGCCTACTTGACGAACGCGTAGACCGCCGCGTGCGCGATCTCGCCGCCCGCGTTCGAGACCCGCAGGATGCCCTGGCGGTTCCCAGGCGCGATGCCCTTCCCGGCCGCCATCGTGACCGTGATGGTCGTGCCGGAGATCGAGGCGCCGAAATCGACGCCCCCACCGGTCTCGTCGGTCACGGACACGGTGTATGGGCCGGAGCCCGAGAGAGTCGTCAGCGAGATCGCCTTCGAGCTCGTCTGCCCGGCTCCCGAGGGAACCGCGCCGAAGCTCACGCTGACGGGATCGAGCGCGACGCCGGCGTTGACCGCCGACTGCGCATTTGCGCGGCCGGCTCCGGTCACGAGGACGTTCGTGTTCAGTCCGACCCCGTTCGAGTTGAGCAGGACGCCCTGATCGGCGGTGTTCACGATCGCGGATCGAACCTCCGCCGCCGACCAGGCCGGGTGCTGGCTGCGGACGACTGCCGCAGCACCCGCCAGATGCGGGGTCGCCATCGAGGTGCCCTGGAAGAACGCCCAGCACGGCGGCGTCTCGCAGGCCTCGTTCGGCTGGGAGCTCAGGACGTTCACGCCCGGAGCGACAGCGTCGGGCTTCACGCGGAAGTCGACGTCCGTCGGCCCCTGGCCTGAGAAGCCCGCCATGATGTTGTCGTTCCCGGTCAGGAAGTACGCCTGAGCGGCTTCGATGGTCGCGTTGCCGGCGGCCGCGACGAGAGCGATGCCGTCGGCCATGGAGACCATGTACGCGGGTGTCACCGGAAGCCCCGGAATCGCCGTGTCGTCGCCCATCGCGATCGGGTCGCCGCCGACGTTGTTCACGATGACGACCGCGTCCGCGCCTGCGGCCTCCGCGTTGCGGATCTTCGTCTCGAAGGTGCACACACCGCGTGCGATCAACGCGATCGTGCCGTCCATGCTGCCCGCTGCGAACGGCGTGCAGCCCTGGCTCAACCCGGCGGCGCCCGGTCCAGCCGGAGCGGTGACCGGAAGCGTCAGGTCGGCGTCGACGGTCTCGAAGTCACCGGCAGCGGCACGTGCCGTGACCGCTCCCCGGGTCACCTCGACGCCCACGAAGTGGCCGACGGTCATCGCGCCGGCTGTAAGTGCGCCCGGTGCGATACCGGGCGACGAGACGGTGCTGAAGCCGGGACCGTCGTTCCCTGCTGCGACTGCCACGACCATGTTCGCGGCATCCAGATTGTCGACCGCGTGCGAGAGCAGGTCGTTGATACCGCCCTGGCCACCGCCGAGGCTCATGTTCGCGACGTCGAATCCGCGCTCGTATGCCTCCTCGAGCGCGTCGACGATGTCCTCCGACCGCGCGTTTGCGACGTCGGCCGGGAAGACGTTGAAGTTGCCCAGCCTCGCCGCCGGAGCGACGCCCGACGGGTCATACGGGATCGCGACTCCGTCGAGCACCGCGTCGGTGTGCTCGTTGCATGCGACCGTGCCGGCGACGTGGGTGCCGTGGCCGTTCTCGTCGGCCGGCGTATAGCCCTGGTTCCTGGCCTTCATGTGGAAGACGCCGGCGAAGATCACCTTCGCGTTCGTCCCCCCGTTCGTGGAGCCGGAGCCGAAGCAGGGATGACGCGTGTCGATGCCGCTGTCGATGACGGCGACCTCGACACCGGCGCCCTTCGCGCCGGGCGTGCCCCCACCGTCCGTCCACGCCTCGAACGCGTGGATCAGCGCCAGATCCGGATCCTCGTGCCCTTCCGGCCGATACAGACCCTGGAGCTGCGCCGTCTGGACCATCGGCGCCGATGCGACCTTGGCCAACGTGTTGCCGTTGAGCTCCACGCTCACGGCGTTCAGCGCGATATCGAACTCGCCGTTCACCCTGGCGCCGGGAGCGTTGTCGCGGAGCCAGCGCTTGAAATCGTTCCGAAGCGCGTTCAGCTGCGCGCGATAGGACTTCACCGCGGAGCTCGAGAAGTCGATCTTCTTGCCCTTCGACGGCTTCGTCTTGGCCGATGTCGAGAGCGCATCGCCCTTGAGCTGGACGAGCGCGCTCCCGGAGTCGACCGTGGGGGCCGACGGGCCGTCGGTCGGACGTCCACCCGCAAGCCCGATGCTCGCACCGACGGCGAGCGATACTGCCGTCGCACATACGACGGCAGCGCTGAGCTTTCCTCGTTGCACGGTTCTCCCCTTCCGATCGCGGTGGCCTCTCCCGACCACCTCGGGACGGCGTCAGTGTAGGTCGGCCCCGTGAAACCGCAAGTGGAGAGGGCGTCGTGGGATTCAGCCGTGCGGCTTGGCCATCGCCCGGGAGGGGCGCTCTCGCAAACGCCCCTCCCGAGCGGAGCCTCTTAAGGCGAGACCGTCAACCGGTCCGCGTAGATGTTCTGGTTGCGGTTGCCTGTGTTGTTGCTCGCCGGTCCGGGCGCCGGGTCCGTATCGCACGGCGCAACGTCCCGGTTGTCCGCCCAGGCCACGTGCACGACATGGTTCAGGCCGTCCCGGCGCGCGTCGAGCTCGTTGTAGTCGCCGTGGAAGGCGGCCGTGCCACCGCCGAACAGCAGGCAGTTCCCGTTGTGCGACACGTCCGTCACGCGCTCGTTGTGGCTGAACGCCGGCCATACACTGGACGACGCGTAGTACACGTCGAGCGCCTCGTTCGAGGGCGTCACGCTGTTCCGGAAGTCGTACCACGCGGAGTGCAGCACGCCGCCCGAGACGTCGATCGTCGGGAAGATCTGATGCCTGCTCCCCGGATCCTCGTTCGCCTGCACGGCCGGTCCCCAGGTCGCCCCGGCGTCGGTCGAGCGGTGGACGTAGATGTCGTAGTCGCCTACGAGGCTCTGATAGGCGGCGTACACGACGTTCGGATTCGTGTCGTCGGCAGCCACGAATGCGAAGGCGGGCGTCCGGAACGCGACGCCCGGTGCCTGCGGGTCGGTGATCGGCGCGACGAAGGCCGGCTGGCTCCACTTCTTCCCGCAGTCCGTCGACTTGACGATCGCGATCCCGTTGAACGCGTTGCCTCCCCCTTGGAAGGCGCCGTATGCGAGGTAGATGGTCCCGTTCGGGGCGACCGCCAGGTCCGCTCCCTGGTTGCGCGGTGTGCCCGAAGGGCCACCGGTCGAGACGACCTTCGGCTGCGAGAAGCTCGCTCCACCGTCGGTCGAGCGGCTGAACATGATCGGCGAGCTCCCGGATGCGCCGTGGAAGTTCGTGTGCGCCACGTACACGCTGCCCGAGCACGGACTCGCCGCCGGTGCGTTCGTGTCGATCTCCATCCACTCCTTGTCCGTGAACGTCCCGGCGAACCCAACCGCGCCCGGGACGGCGAAGCCGACCGCGCCTCGGTCGACGACCGTCGTGCCGGCATAGGTGAAGTTCGGTGGGTTCCCGGCCGAGTTGGGCGTGCTGGTGCCGGCGGGTGTTCCGGGCGTCGCGTTGTACTTCGCGACGTAGACGAGGTTGTCGACCGGGCGATCCGTCTGATCGAAGTTCCGGTTGAACGCGATCGCAGCGACGTAGAGGTTGCCCTGCCGGTCGAAGCGGACGACCGGATCGCCCGACGCGTCGAGATTCAGAAGCGGCGATGACGCGCCGGCAGGCGACGTGTCGCTCGGAAAGCCGGGTACGAACGTGTTGAACCACGTCGCTCCGCCGTCCTGCGACAGGTACACCCCGAGCCAGACGTCACCGGTAACGGTCACCATCCGATAGTCGTTGCCGCCGGCAGCGACGACGCTCGGATTCGCCGGGCTGATCGCCACGGTCGCCTCGTTCGACTGACGGTTCTGGGCGTCGAAGCTCGGGTTCGGCGTCCCTCCGTCGACATTGTTGTTGTCGTTGGTGACCTTCACGTCCGCGCCGTCCACGGCGTGCACGCCGAGCGCGCTCGGAACGATGGCGAGCGCGGTCGCGCATACGAGGACGGTGAGCGTCCGTAGAGGCCATCGGAAACTGGCACTCATCGGGTCTCCCCTTTCGTCGGTCGAGCCGCTACTGCTGCGACTCGGCAACTCACTCGACCGTAACAAAGCGGCCGCGACCGAACAAGCGCGAGGACTAGCCGTGCGGCTCCGCCATGGTGCGGTAATCGAGTGCCTCATCGAGGACCGACTCCTCGACGCCCGCCTCACGCGCCACCTCGCGAAGCGACCGGCCAGAGGCGGCCGCCTCCTTCACGATCTCCGACGCCTTGTCGTAGCCGATGTGGGGATTGAGCGCCGTCGCCGCGGAGAGCGTCAGCTCGGCGTAGCGCTCGAGCTGCTCCCTGTTCGCCTCGATCCCGTCCACGCACTTCTCTGCGAGCAGGCGACTCGCGCTCGCGAGCAGGCGGATCGACTGGAGAAGGTTCCGCGCCATGAGCGGGACGTACACGTTCAGCTCGAACTGGCCGCTCATGCCACCGACCGTGATCGCCTGGTCGTTGCCGATGACCTGCGCGGCCACCTGCGTCACCACCTCGGGGATCACGGGATTGACCTTCCCCGGCATGATCGAGCTGCCCTTCTGGAGCTCGGGCAGGAAGATCTCCGCGAGCCCAGCGCGCGGGCCCGAGCCCATGAGCCGGAGGTCGCTCGCGATCTTCGTCAGCGAGACCGCGACGACCTTGAGCGCGCCGGACGCCTCGACGAGGGCGTCGCGCGCCGACTGGGCCTCGAACGGGTCGGCCGGCGGAGAGATCGGGAGCCCCGTCTCACTCGTGAGGAGCGCCCGGACTCGTGCCGCGAACTCCGCGTGCGTGTTGAGGCCGGTGCCGGTCGCCGTGCCGCCGAGCGGGACCTGTCCCAGGCGCGGGAGCGTGTCGTCGACGCGCGCCATCCCCTGTCGGATCTGCGCCGCGTAGCCGGCGAACTCCTGCCCGAGCGTCACCGGGACGGCATCCATCATGTGGGTCCGGCCCGACTTCACGATCTCGTCGAACTCCGCCGCCTTGCGCTCGAGGGACGTCGCGAGCAGATCGAGGGCGGGGAGCAGGTCTCGAGAGAGCTCGTCGAGAGCGGCGAGGTGCACCGCGGACGGGAAGACGTCGTTGGAGGACTGGCCCATGTTCACGTCGTCGTTGGCGTGCACGCCCTCGCCCGCGAGCGCCGCGATCACCTCGTTCGCGTTCATGTTCGAGCTCGTCCCCGAGCCCGTCTGGAAGACGTCGATCGGGAACTGGTCGTCGAACTCGCCCGCAGCCACGCGATCTGCGGCAGCGGCAATGCGCTCCGCCTTGTCAGGGTCGAGCAGCCCGAGCTCCGCGTTCGTGCGCGCGGCGGCGGCCTTGATCCGGCCGAGCCAGCGCGCGACGGCGACGGGGATCGGCTCGCCGGAGACCGGGAAGTTCTCGACCGCCTTCGTCGTCTCGCCTCCCCACAGCTCCTGTCGCTCGGCCGCCTTGCTCATTTCAGCCGAGTCTATCCGCGCCCTGCGGCTCGATTTCCGCGGGCTGGCTGCGGGCGGCTTGGAGGAGGTCCTCCCAGGCGACGAGCTTGATGCGCGGGCGGCCCTGCTCCCCGCCTCGTGCCCGCTCGAGCTCGTCGATCGCGCTCCAGCCCTCGTACATCACGACCTCGACGCCTCGCTCGGCCAGCAGCGACTCGATGTCGCCGTCGCGAGCGCCCACCGGAAGCGCACCGGACTCGACGTCCGCGAGCAGCAGGTCGACGGTCTCGGTCGCGTCCTTCTTGTTCGTCCCGATCACGCCGGTCGGGCCGCGCTTGATCCAGCCCGCGCAGTAGAGCCCGGGCACCGGCATGCCGGTCTCGTCGAGGACGCGTCCCCCGTCGTTGGGCATCGTCCCCGAGCGCTCGTCGAACGGCGTCCCCGGGAGAGCGACGCCGTGGTACCCGACGCTGCGGAAGACGATCCCGGCAGGAGTCACCTCGCGCTCGTCCGTGGAGACCGCACGGACGCTTCCCTTCCCGTCCGGCTCTAGGCGGTTGTGCGCAACCTCCACGCCCTCGACCCGCTCCGTGCCCAGAATCGCCACCGGCGAGACACGGAAGCGGAGGCGCACGACACGTGGCTTCCCGGTCGGGGCCTGCGCAGCAAAGCCTCGCAACACGTCCATGTTGCGCTTGACGATCGGAGTCGCGGCCTCGAGCTCCGCCGCACTCGTCGCATCGAGCTCGAGCTCGCCGGGATCGAGAACGACGTCGGCGCCCCCGAGCTCGCCGAGCTCGGCGAGCTCGGGGGGTGTCCATGCCGCCTGCACGGGCCCGCGACGGCCGAGGACGACGATCTCGCGGATGCCGGAGGCGACGATCGCCTCGATCGCCGGATCGGTCGTGTCGGTGGGAGCCAGCTCCTCTCGCGTCAGCGCGAGCATGCGCGCGACGTCGAGCGCGACGTTCCCGTTCCCGATGACGACTGCGGTCTCACAGGAGAGGTCGAACTGCAGGTCCTGGAAGTCCGGGTGGCCGTTGTACCAGGCAACGAGCTCCGTCGCGGACCACGACCCGGGAAGGTCCTCGCCGGGGATCCCGAGGCGCCGGTCCGTCTGCGCGCCGACCGCGTAGAGGACGGCGTCGTACGCGTCCACGAGCTCGTCGTGCGTCACCGCCTTGCCGACCTCGACGTTCCCGAGGAAGCGGAACCCGGGCCGCTGGGCGATGCGCTCGAACGCGCGTGAGACCTCTTTCAGCTTTGGGTGGTCCGGCGCGACGCCGAGCCGGACGAGCCCCCATGGTGTCGGGAGCCGTTCGATCATGTCCACCTCGACCGGCCGCTCGGCAGCGAGCAGATGACCGGTCGCATAGAAGGCCGCCGGCCCCGAGCCGACCACGGCGACGCGAAGCGGCTCGTCGATGCTCGACCCTCTCATGTCAGGGCGAGATATATCTCGCCCCTACGGCTCTCGCGCGCTAGTGCGAGCAGCCGGAGCCGCAGCCGGGCTCGTCCGCAGGGGCCTCTTCGCCCTCTGCGACGGTGAAGGAGTGGCCGCAGCCGCACGACGCAGCCGCGTTCGGGTTGTCGATCTTGAAGCCCGACTCCTCGATCGTGTTCAGGAAGTCGATCGTCGCTCCGCGCAGATACGGAGCGCTGAACGGGTCGACGACGACCCGGACGCCCTCGTACTCGAGCTCGAGATCCCCCTCGGCCGATCCCGAGTCGAACCCGAGGCCGTACTGGAACCCGGAGCACCCACCTCCCTGGATCGCGAGGCGCAGGACGAGCGCGTCGGCGTCCGGCTCCTCGGCCATCAGCTGCTTGACCTTGGCAGCTGCGACCGGCGTCAGCACGACGAGCGGAGCTGACGGATCGGTCTCGAGAGGGTGCTCTACGGTTGCCACGGGCTCATCGTAGCGGACGGGGTCGCGCGCGCCAGGGGGCGGACTTTGTAACACTCGTATCGCTCATTCCACGGGCTGTTGCGCTTCCCTTCGTGCGCCTCCGAAAGAGAGTGCTAGGCTCGGCTCCAGAGTGCACCACAGTCCCCCGCCAGGGTAGGTCGCGTGCTCGAAAACTGGCTGCCGTTCCTGATCTACGCGCTGTTCGCGGCGGCAATTCCGGCATCGATGGTCGCGATGTCGTTCGTGCTCCCGAAGCGACCGGTCGGGCGCACGCGCCAGCGCATGCTGCCCTTCGAGTCGGGCGTCTCGGAGGGAGCACCCGACCGCGAGCGCCGCTTCACCGTGAGCTTCTACCTCACCGCGATCCTCTTCATCCTCTTCGACATCGAGATCGTCTTTCTCTACCCGCTCGCGGTGAGGCTCGACGCACTCGGCTGGTTCGGGCTCGTCGAGTTCCTCGTGTTCATCCTCATCCTCGGCGTCGCGTACGTCTACATCTGGCGGAAGGGGGCATTGAACTGGCACTGAAGCCGCGTTCACTATCTGCTGGGAAGCGCCCGCTCCCGCTCGTGAGCGATCGCCCGCTCGCGGAGGCCGGCCTCCAGTCCGAACGCGTCCTCTGGCCCGACAAGGGACCGGGGGTGTTCGAGCGCGAGGTCGAGGAGCTCGAGGACGCGCTCCTCTTGACCACCGTCGAGAAGGCCGTCGCCTGGGCGCAGTCGAGCTCGGTGTGGCCGGCGACCTTCGGCCTCGCCTGTTGCGCGATGGAGATGATCGCCGTCGTCTCGTCGCGCTACGACATCGCGCGATTCGGGATGGAGCGCTTCAGCTCGTCGCCGCGCCAGGCCGACTTGATGATCGTCTCCGGCCGTGTCGTGCACAAGATGGCTCCGCCGCTCCGACAGGTCTACGACCAGATGCTCGAGCCGAAGTGGGTGATCGCGATGGGCGCGTGCGCGAGCTCCGGCGGGATGTTCAACAACTACACGATCCTCCAGGGCGTGGACAAGATCGTCCCGGTCGACGTCCACGTCCCGGGCTGCCCGCCGCGGCCCGAGGCACTCGTCGAGGGCGTCGTGCGGCTCCACGAGAAGATCAAGGCAGGCATACCACCGGCGTACGAGATCCGCGGGGTCGCGGAGTGACGACGTACGCCGGCGTTCCCGGCATGGTCGAGACGACAGAGGTCCACGGCCAGACCATCCTGACCCTGGATCCCGCGCGGCTCGTGGAGGCCTGCCTCCACCTGCGGAACGAACACGGCTTCAACTTCTTGAGCGACCTCGCACCGACCGATTACCTCGGCTGGGGCGAACGCGGTGTTGCGGGCTATGTCGGGACGGCCGACGGACGCGACCTCAACTATCCGGGCTCGCAGGGCTACGCCCGGACGCCTGATCCCAAGCCCAAGCGGTTCTGCGTCTCGTACCAGTTGTTGCGCGTCTCCGACGATCCTGCCCGGCTGCGGGTTCAGATCTGGGTCGACGAGGGCGAGCCGGTCGACAGCGTCCTCCCCGTCTGGCCGGCCGCGGACTGGTTCGAGCGTGAGGCCTGGGACATGATGGGCATCCGCTTCACCGGGCATCCGAACCTCGTCCGCATCCTCATGCCCGAGGACTGGGACGGGCACCCCCTCCGCAAGGACTATCCGCTCGGCGGCGAGCCGGTCCGGTTCTCGGACGCCGAGTAGCGATGGCGATCGTCGCCCCCAAGCGGATCTACGAGGGCTCGCGCATTCCGCAGCCGGTACCCACCATCCTCGAGATCAACCCGGAGCTGCACTCGCTCGACGACATCCTCACGGTCAACTTCGGGCCGAACCACCCGTCGACGCACGGCGTGCTCCGCCTCGTCGTCGATCTCGACGGGGAAACCGTCGCGGGCATCCGCGCCGTCATCGGCTACCTCCACACCGGATTCGAGAAGAACATGGAGTTCAAGACGTGGTGGAAGTCGGTCACCTACGCGCCGCGAATCGACTACCTGGCGTTCCAGGCGAACGAGCTCCTCTACGTCCTCGCCGTCGAGAAGCTGCTCGGGATGGAGGTGCCCCGTCGCGCAACGTGGGCGCGGATGGCGCTCACCGAGCTCAACCGCATCCACTCGCACCTGATCTGGCTCGGGACCTCCGCGCTCGAGCTCGGGGCAATTTCGCTCCTCTGGTACACGTTCGACGACCGCGACTCGCTCCTCGACCTCTCGGAGATGGCCGGCGGGACCCGGATGCATACGCGCTACTTCCAGGCCGGCGGCCTGGCGGAGGACGTCCCGCCGGCATTCACTGCCGAGACGCGGAAGTTCTGCTCCGCGATGCTCGCCTCGGTCGACGAGTACGAGGCGATTCTCGACCGGAACGCGATCTGGCTGGAGCGGACGAAGGGCGTCGGCCTGCTGTCGGCCGATGACGCTCTCGCGCTGGCGCAGTCGGGGCCCGTGCTGCGCGCATCCGGTGTCGACTGGGACCTGAGGAAGGCTGAGCCGTACCTCGCCTACGACGAGGTCGAGTTCGACGTCCCCGTCTACCCGAACGGCGACGTCTACGACCGTTACAAGGTCCACATGGACGAGATGCGCGAGTCGGTGCGCATCGTCCGCCAGTGTCTCGACCGGCTCGACGAGACGGAAGGCGAGCCGTGGATCACGGACGACCGCAAGGTCGTGCTGCCGCCGCGCCACGAGCTGCACACGTCGATGGAGACGCTGATCCACCACTTCAAGCTCGTCACCGAAGGGTTCACCGTGCCCGAGGGCGAGGCCTATGTCGTGATCGAGTCGCCTCGCGGAGAGGCCGGTTGCTACCTCGTGTCGGACGGCGGATCGCGGCCGTGGCGCGTCCGGTTCCGCGCGCCCAGCTTCGCGGCGCTGCAGGCAACCGCGACCGTCGTGCAGGAGTGCCTCGTCGCCGATCTCATTGCGATCGCAGGCTCGCTCGACCCGGTCATGGGAGACGCCGACAGGTGAGCACCGCCTTCAACAACAAGGTCGCGAAGGTTCGCAAGCAGTATCCGGACCGGCGGTCGGCCGTCCTCGAAGCTCTCCGGCTCGCGCAGGAGGAGCACGAGGGGTGGCTTCCGCCCGAGGCACTGCGCGAGGTGGCCGAGGCGCTCGAGGTGACGCCGGCGTACTGCCTGTCGATCGCGTCCTTCTACGACATGCTCCACCTCGCGCCCGTCGGGCGGCACATGATCGAGGTCTGCACGAACCTCTCGTGCGCGCTCGCAGGGGCACAGGCGGTCGTCGACGCGTTCGCGCGCGAGCTCGGCATCGCACCGGGCGAGACGACCGAGGACGGGGCCTTCACGTTGCGCGCGATCGAGTGTGCAGGCGGCTGCGGGCGGGCGCCGGTCGTCGTCGTCGATCACCGCTACCACGAGCCCGTGCGTCCGGAGAACGTGCAGGAGATCGTCGAGGAGATCCGTGGCCGCTCCTGAGCTCCTCATGGCCGGCACCGAGGACCACGACCTCACCCGGCTCGACGGCTACCGCGCAGTCGGTGGCTACACCGCCCTCGCGCAGGCGCGCGCCCAGGAGCCGCAGGCCATCGTCGACGCGATCACGACCGCCAACCTCCGTGGTCGCGGCGGCGCCGGCTTCCCGACCGGCCGCAAGGCCTCGCTGCTCGCGAAGGGCACGGGCAAGCCCGTCTATCTCGTCGTGAACGCGGACGAGTCTGAGCCCGGCGCGTTCAAGGACCGCGACGTCATGCGCTTCACGCCGCACCGGCTCATCGAGGGCTGCCTCATCACGGCGCACGGGATCGAGTCGCAGAGCGTCTTCATCTACATCCGCGGCGAGTACCTGCACGAGTTCGAGGTCATGCGCGCCGCGCTCGACGATGCGCGCAAGGCGGATCTCCTCGGCGGCGTCACGTTCGTCCTCCACCGCGGCGCCGGCGCGTACATCTGCGGCGAGGAGACCGCGCTGCTCGAGTCGCTCGAGGGAAAGCGCGGCCAGCCGCGGCCGCGGCCTCCGTTCCCGCCGGTGCAAGGCCTGTACGACGCGCCGACGCAGATCAACAACGTCAGCACGATCGCGCTCGTGCCGAAGATCCTCGAGCTCGGCCCCGAGGAGTTCGCGAAGATCGGCCCCGCGACCGCGCCCGGCACAGCGGTCTTCTCGCTCTCCGGGAACGTGACGAGCCCCGGAAACTACGAGCGGCCCCTCGGCACGACGATCCGCGAGCTGATCTACGACGTCGCGGGCGGCGTGGCAGGCGGACGCGAGCTGAAGGCCGTCATCCCTGGCGGCTCGTCGGTGCCCGTCCTGACGCCGGACCAGATCGACACGCCGATGGACTACGACTCGATCGGCGCGGCGGGCTCGTTCTTCGGCTCGGCGGCGATCATCGTCGTCGACGACCGCTGCTGCATGGTGCAGCTCGCCCTGCGCGCGGCGCAGTTCTACATGCACGAGTCGTGCGGGAAGTGCACCCCGTGCCGCGTCGGGACACGCTGGCTCGTCCAGCTGCTGACGAAGCTCGAGGGGGGCGAGGCGGAGACGACCGATCTCGCGCTGCTCGACGACGTCTGCGACCGGATGCTCGGCAAGTCGCTCTGCGCGCTCGGGGACTTCGCGGTCTATCCCGGTCTCGAGCTACCTGCACAAGTACCGCGACGAGTTCGAGGCGCACGTGACGCTCGGCGGCTGCCCGTTCGCGGGGAGCTCGTCGATCGAGGGCATCGTCGCGCCAGTCGACCAGCACACGCTCCATCCGGTGGCCGAGGTGCCGGCGTGAACCGCCAAGTGTCAATTTGGCACAAGGTCGTCCCGCGCAGCGCCGCATGGACGCAGGGCGAGCGACTTGACGGCAACCGCCAAGTGTCAATTTGGCACAAGGTGATCTCGCCGTGAGCGCGGTGACACCCGAGCGCGTCTCGCTCACCGTCGACGACCGGCCGGTCGAGGTGCCCAAGGGAACCGGGATCGTCGAGGCGGCCATAGCGGCCGGGATCGAGATTCCGGTCTTCTGCTACGAGCCGCGGCTCGGGCCGCCCATCGGCGCCTGCCGCATGTGCCTCGTCGAGATCGAGGGGATGCCGAAGCTCCAGGCGGGGTGCACGCTCACCGTCTCCGAGGGCATGGCGGTGCGAACCGCGGCCACCTCGCCCAAGGCAGCCGAGGGCCAGGAGTCGACGCTCGAGTTCATCCTCGTGAACCACCCGCTCGACTGCCCGGTATGCGACAAGGGCGGCGAGTGCCCGCTCCAGGACCTGACCTTCCGCTACGGCCCGGGCGCCTCGCGGATGCGGTTCTCGAAGGCGACGTTCGACAAGCCGATTCCCGTCTCGCCGCTGATCGCGCTCGACCGCGAGCGGTGCATCCTCTGCTACCGCTGCACGCGCTTCTCCGAGGAGGTCGCCGAGGACGGGCTCCTGATCGCACGCAATCGCGGCGCCAGCTCGGAGATCGCGACGTTCGGGGACGAGCCGTACCGCTCGGCGTTCTCGGGCAACGTCATCGAGCTCTGCCCGGTGGGCGCGCTGACGTCGACGCTCTACCGCTTCGAGGCGCGGCCCTGGGAGATCCAGGACGTGCCGACCGTCTGCACCGGCTGTCCCGTCGGCTGCAACGTCACCGCGACACTCCGCGAGGGGAAGGTGAAGCGGATCCTGAGCCGGAACCATCCGGAGATCGACCGCGGCTGGCTCTGCGACAAGGGCCGCTTCACGTACCCGCACCTGCGGGCCGAGGACCGCATCACGACGCCGCTCCGCCGCGGGAGGAAGGGGCTCGAGGAGGTCTCGTGGGACGAGGCACTCGACGAGGTCGAGGCGCTCCTGCGAGACGCGCAGGGCTCGATCGTGACCGCGCTCTCGGGCTCCGAGACGATGGAGATCGCCTTCGCGCTCGGGACGCTCCTCCGGCGTGGGCTCGGCGCCCACTCTGCGGTGCTCTCGGAGGCGACCTCGAGCGCGCTCGACGCCTTCCGGCTTCCGCTCTCCGCGATCGCGGACGCGGAGGTCGTCGTCGTCCTCGGCGACGACCCCGTGGCCGAGCGCGCCCCGATCGTCGACCTCTGGCTCAAGGAAGCCCGCCGGCGCGGCGCCGAGATCGCGACCTGCTCGCCGACCGGCTCCGTCCCGACCGAGCCGGGAGGCGCGGCAGCGAAGTGCACGGAGCTCTCCCAGCCGCGAAACGCGCTCGGCAAGCGCCTACGCAAGGCCGAGCGCGCGGTGCTCGTCTGGTCCGGGCCGGGAGGCGGCGGGGGCGCCCGGATCGCGGAGCTCGCACACGCGCTGGGCTTCGAGGGCAAGCCCGGCTGCGGTGCCTTCCACTTGCCCGCCACGGCCAACGGCCGGGGCGTTGTCGCCGCCTGGTCGGTCGCCGCGGACGCCGACGAGGCAAACCCGGAGCCGATCGACCTCCTGATCGTGTCCGGTGACGACGCGGCCTCGGACCCGAGCGTGCGCGCGCTCGCCGAGCAGGCCGGCCACGTCATCGCGCTCACGATGTTCCACGACCTGGCAGCCGGGTGGGCCGACGTGATCCTGCCCGCGACAGGCTCGCTCGAGCGCGACGGCACGGCGATGAACCTCGAGGGACGCGTACAGCGGCTCCGCCGGACGTCGCTGCCGCCCTGCCCGGACGAGCTCGCGTGGATCAGCAAGCTCGCCGAGAGGTTCGGCGTCGAGGTGTCGCCGCATGCAGCGAACGTCTACGAGGAGCTGCGCGCGCACGTCTTCCGCGATCTCTCCCTCCAGGACATCGGGCTCCGCGCCCCGCTTGCCGCGCGTGCCCCGTACGAGCCGCCGGCCGAGGCCACGAGCGCTGCTCCACCGCCGCTGCCGACGCCTGGCGACGAGCATTTCGTGGGCGAACTTCGCTTACACAGGTTCCGGCCGCTCTTCGCCGGCCCGGCGGTCGAGCGGGTTCCCGAGCTCCAGTTCCTGAGGCCGGTCGCGGAGGTCGAGCTGTCACCGTCCGACGCGGAACGCCGGGGGATCGCGAACGGCGACTCCGTCCTCGTCCGCTCGAACGGGACCGGCGTCGAGCTCACGGCCCGCGTCTCCAGGAAGCTCGTGCAGGGCGTCGCGCGAATCCCGGACGAGTTCGCCGTCGACCTCCACCCGAGCGTCGAGGTGGTGAAGACCTGAACGCGCGCCTTCAGCTCGCGTTCGTGGGGGAAACCATGTTTCCCCCACGTGCCCCCTTCTTCCGGAGAGCGTGGGGAACCTCCCGGTTCCCCACACCCCTCCCCGCTCATCGGCAAGAAGGCTGCCGATGAGCATGCAGCCCGAGTGGTGGGTGAGCCTTATCCAGGCCCTCGTGGTCATCAACCTCGTCATGGTGACGTTCGCGTACCTGACGCTCGCGGAGCGGAAGGTGATGGGGCGGATGCAGCTCCGCTATGGCCCGAACCGCGTCGGCCCGTACGGCCTCCTCCAGCCCATCGCCGACCTCCTCAAGCTCCTGCACAAGGAGAGCTTCCAACCGACCGCGGCCGTCGACTGGCTCTACATCCTGGCGCCTTGGCTTGCAGCTTTCACGGCGCTTGCGACCTTCTCCGTGATCCCTTTCGGCCCCGGCTGGGAGGTCGCCGGCGTCTACATCCCGGGCCAGGTCGCTGACGTCTCGATCGGTCTCATCCTCATCTTCGCCATCGGCTCTCTCGGTATCTACGGGTTCATCGTCGGCGGCTGGGCGTCCGACTCGAAGTACGCGCTCCTCGGCTCGATGAGGACCTGCGCGCAGCTCGTGTCGTACGAGGTCTCGCTCGCGCTCTCCGTCCTCGGGGTCGTGATCATGGCCGAGTCGCTGCGGCTCTCGGACATCGTGGCCGCCCAGTCCGACACGGTCTGGTACGCCGTGCCGCAGTTCGTCGGGCTCGTTGTCTTCCTGCTCGCGGGCACCGCGGAGACGTCCCGCGCGCCCTTCGACCTGCCCGAGGCGGAGCAGGAGCTCGTCGCCGGCTACCACACGGAGTACGGAGGGATGCGCTTCGGGCTCTTCTCCATGTCCGAGTACATCAACCTGATCACGCTCTCGGCGCTCTGCGTGACGCTCTTCCTCGGCGGCTGGCACGGCCCCGGCTGGGACGGGCCGTCGTGGCTCGGGCCGATCTGGTTCCTCGCGAAGCTCGCGATGCTCCTCTACGTCTTCATCTGGATGCGTACGACGCTTCCGCGCCTTCGTTACGACCAGCTCATGCGCTTCGGGTGGAAGATCCTCCTGCCCGTCGCGACGATCAATGCCGTGGTGACCGCCATCCTCGTGGTGGCGTTGTGAGGGCCGGATATATCCGGCCCCTGCGGCGCTCGTTGCGCCGCGTGGGCGGCCGCTTCCGTCGACGCCGGAGCGTGTCGCGCATGAGCCCGCAGCCGCTCGACACCTTCAAGGGCTTCGCGGTCACCTTCCGGCAGATCTTCCGGAAGCCGATCACGCAGCAGTACCCCGAGTACAAGCGTGCGGTGTACCCGCGCTTCCGCGGGCGGCACCGGCTGCACACGCACGAGAACGGCCTCGAGAAGTGCGTCGGCTGCTCGCTCTGCGCGGCGGCGTGCCCGGCGGACTGCATCCGCGTGGTCGCTGCCGAGAACACGGCCGAGAACAGGGTCTCCGCCGGCGAGCGCTACGCGCGGATCTACGAGATCAACATGAGCCGCTGCATCTTCTGCGGCTATTGCGAGCTCGCGTGCCCGTTCGACGCAATCACACTCGGCAACGAGTTCGAGATCGCGGAGTACTCGCGCGACGACCTCATCTACACAAAGGACATGCTCCTTGCGGAGCCGATCAAGCGCGTCCCCGTGGCCGACTCCGAGCGGTACGACACGCCGACTCCGGCGTACAAGGAACGCTCATAGCCGTGGAAGTGATCACCACCGACACAGCACCCGCGAAGCGGGTGCCTTTAGGGATTTTGAGCGAGCGGGATCCGCGCGAGCGGATCCCGCTCTGCGGAGAGTGATGGGCAACTTCCTCGTCTGGGTCGTGTGGTTCCTCGCCGCGGCCGGCTGCATCGGGAGCGGCGCCGCCGTCGTGAGCGTGCAGAACCCGTTCTTCTCCGCGCTGGCGCTCATCGGGAACCTGGCGTCGCTCGCGGTGCTGTACCTGCTGCTCGCCGCGGAGTTCCTCGCCGCCGCCCAGGTGCTCGTCTACGCCGGCGCCGTGATGGTCATGTTCCTCTTCGTCATCGCGTACCTCGGTGGACGCGCGGACGCACCCTGGGCGGGCGGCACGCCGCTGCTGCGCACGGCAGCGCTCGTCGCGGCAGCCGCGCTCCTTGTCGAGGTCGTCGTCGTCCTCGGGCTCGCCTGGGGCGATCGGCTGTCGGATCCGGCGCAGGTGAGCGACTCGTTCGGCAGCCCGGGTGAGATCGGCGAGCTCTTCCTCACCGACCACCTGCTCGCGTTCGAGATCACGTCGATCGTGCTGCTCGTCGCGGCGATCGGAGGTGTCGTGCTCGGGACGACGCTCGAGCGCGATGACGGCCCACCCGCCGCAAAGGAGCGTGCGTGAGCGGCCCCGGAATCGGCTGGTACCTCATCGTCTCGGCCATCCTCTTCGCCACCGGCGCGATGGGGGTCATGCTCCGGCGCAGCCCGCTCATCGTCCTGCTCTCGCTCGAGATCATGCTCAATGCGGGCAACCTCGCCCTCATCGCGTTTGCGCGACAGGTCGGGGAGATGGACGGCCAGATCTTCGCGCTCGCGGTCATGGCGGTCGCAGCCGGCGAGGTGGCCGTCGGCCTCGGGCTGATCGTCGCCATGGCGAGGCGCGGGGTCGCCCTCGACGTCGACCAGGCAAACGCACTCCGCGGCTAGAGCGTGACCACCGGCGCCTGGATCTGCCTGCTCTCGCCGCTCGTCGGCGCCGCCTTCATCACGTTCATGGGCGAGGACATCTCGCGCCGCCAGGCGGGGTGGGTCTCGACGCTCACGACGTTCGTCGCCTTCGGCGGAGCGCTCCTCGCGTTCTTCAGTCTCCGGGGCGAGAGCCCCGAGGACCGGGAGCAGCTCTCGACCGCGTACACGTGGCTCGCCGCCGGCGACTTCGAGGTCGGCTTCGAGATCCTCGTCGACCCGCTCTCCGCGGTGATGATGCTCGTCGTCTCGGGAGTCGGCGGGCTCATCGTCTGGTACTCGATGGGCTACATGGCCGGCGACGACGAGGAGCGCCGGTACTTCGCGTACATGTCGCTCTTCGTCTTCTCGATGCTCCTGCTCGTCGAGGCCGGGAACTTCCTGCTCCTGCTCGTCGGCTGGGGGCTCGTCGGGCTCGCCTCGTACCTGCTGATCGGGTTCTGGCACAAACGGCCCGAGCCCGTCGCCGCGGCCAAGAAGGCGTTCGTCATGAACGCGATCGGCGATGCCACGTTCGCGATCGCAATCGTCCTGATCGTCTGGAACGCAGGTGGGCAGACCGGCTTCCTCGAGGTGTTCAGCATCCTCGAGGGGGGCGATTCCTCGATCTCGAACGAGCCTGTGATCAGCCTGATCGCGCTCGGCCTCCTGGGAGGCGCGATCGCGAAGTCAGCGCAGATCCCGCTGCACACCTGGCTCCCGGACGCGATGGAGGGCCCGACCCCCGTGTCCGCCCTCATCCACGCGGCGACCATGGTGACAGCCGGCGTGTACCTGCTCGTGCGGGCCCATCCGATCTTCGAGGCGGCCGTGGACGTGCAGCACCTGGCCGCGATCCTGGGCACGATCACGCTGCTCGCCGCCGGCCTCATAGCCCTCGTGCAGTGGGACATCAAGCGCGTCATCGCCTACTCGACGATGTCGCAGATCGGCTACATGTTCCTCGCGGCGGGGATCGGCGCGTACGGCTACGCGATCTTCCACCTCATGACGCATGCGTTCTTCAAGGCGCTGCTCTTCATGTCCGCAGGCGTCGTCATCCACCACCTCGGCGGGGAACAGGACATCAGGCGCATGGGTGGCCTGAAGGACGTTCTCCCGCGAACGCACATCGCGTTCCTCGTCGGCACACTCGCTCTCGTCGGCATCCCGCCCTTCGCGGGGTTCTGGTCGAAGGACGGCATCGTCTCGTCGGCGCTCGCGGAGGGCGGGGCGCTCGGCTGGACGCTCTACGTGGCGGCGCTCGCGGGAGCGCTCCTGACCGGCGCCTACGCGTTCCGCCTCTACTTCACGGTGTTCCGCGGCCAGCACGCCGCGGTGCCGCACGAAGCTCACGGGCCGGGTGAAGGACCGCGGTCGATGCTCGTCCCGGTGGGCATTCTGACCGTGCTCGCGACGGTCGGCGGGCTCGGCGTGGTCCCCGGGGTCTGGGAGCCGTTCTTCACCTGGGTCGACGAAGCCGCCGAGCCCCTCGTCCATCCCACCGTCGCTCAGGACTACCTGACGAGCGCGGTCGCAGTCGCGCTCGGGCTCATCGGGGCCGGATTCGCGCACCGCGCGTTCCGGGAGGGACGCCAGCTCGTGCGTCAACCCGAGCCCTGGCGCGCCTTCGAGCACAAGCTCTACTTCGACGAGCTCTACGACGCGGTCTTCTACCGGCCCGCGGCTGCCCTCGCGAACACGCTGCGCGGGCGGATCGAGGAGCCCGTCGTCGAGCGGTCGCTCGAGGAGATCGGCTCCGGGACGATCCAGGCCGGCGGCGAGGTCGCCCGCGTCCAGTCCGGGCTCCTGCGCACGTACGCGCTGACGATCGCGTTCGGGGTCGCGGTGCTCGTCGTCGTCTTCGTGGCGGTGCGCTGAGCGATGTTGACCACGATCCTCATCGTCCTCCCAATCGCCGGCGCGCTGCTCGTCGCCGCCCTCCCGCTGCCGCGGACGTGGACGGCAGGGCTCGCGTTCCTCGTCGCGCTGATGGAGGTCGCGGCCTGGATCGTCGCCGTCGCGAAGTTCGACTTCAACGGCGCCGGGCTCCAGTTCGAGACGAACCGAGAGTGGGTCGAGAGCCTCGGCATCTCGTACTCGGTCGGCTTCTACAGCTTCTCGCTCTGGCTCACAGGAGCGTCCGTTGTCGTGTCGGCAGCGGCGATCGGCTACGCGCTCTGGGTCGGCCGAGACCGGCCCCGCGCCTACTACGCGTTGATGCTCTTCCTCACCGGCGCGGTCGTCGCGACCTTCGCCGCGCAGGACCTCCTGCTCTTCTACGTCTCGTTCGAGGCGATGCTCATCCCGCTCTACGTGCTCATCGGCGTGTGGGGCGGGTCACGACGCAGCGTCGCAACCCTGACCTTCGTCGTCTACACGATGGCGGGATCGCTCCTCATGCTCGCCTCGGTCGTCGCCTTCGGCGTGACGCAGGGGACGTTCTCGCTCCTCGAGTCGCAGCGGAGCGACAACGTCTGGATCTTCCTCGGGTTCGCCGTCGCGTTCGCCATCAAGGCGCCTCTCTTCCCGCTCCACGGCTGGCTTCCGCTGACGTACCGCGAAGCTCCCGTCGAGGTGACGGCCGTGCTCTCGGGAGTGATCTCAAAGACCGCGATCTACGGCTTCCTTCGCATCGGGCTCGAGCGGTTCCCCGAGCCCGCGAACGACCTCTCCGCGCTCTTCCTCGTCCTGGCGGCGGCCGGGATCGTGTACGGCTCGGTGCTCGCGTTCCGCTCCCCGGACCTGCGCGGCATCGTCGCGTACTCCTCGATGGCGCAGATGGGGCTCATCATTCTCGGGCTGTTCGCCCTGAACGGCGGCGGCATTGCCGGCGCGGTGCTCCAGTCGGTGAACCACGCGCTCATCTCGGGCACGCTGTTTCTCCTCGTCGGCATGGTCGAGCGCCGGTGCGGGACGGGTGAGCTGGCTGCGCTCGGCGGGATGGCGCGCGGACGCCCCGTGCTCGCGACCGTCGTGCTGACGGCCGGCATGATCGCCCTCGCCGTACCCGGCTCCGCGACCTTCGCCGGCGAGTTCCTGATCATGACCGGCGTCTACGGGCAGGGCTGGGGCTACACGGCCATCGTCGCCCTCGGCATCGTCCTCGCGGCCATGTACACGCTCCGCCTCATCTCGGCAATCCTCCACGACCGCCAGGGATCCGCCGTACGGGAGGACGCGCTCGACCTGCGCCCGGGCGAGCTCGGCCTCGTGCTGCCGCTGGTGATCACCCTGCTGGTGCTGTCCGCCTGTCCTGCGCTCGTCAGCGATCGCGCGATCGACGCGCGCGAGTACGTCGCGTTCTTCGAGCCCGAGGCTGCGCCGTGATCGAGACGCCGAACGTCGACTGGCTCGCGCTGGCGCCGACGCTCGCACTCCTCGGCGCGTCAGGCATAGCGCTCCTCGCCGCCGTCCTCGTGCCGAGGTGGATGCGGCGTGGCGTGGCGGCGGGCGTCGCGCTGCTCGGATGCATTGTCGCGGTGATCTTCGCCTGCATCGTCTACAGCGAGACTCCGGTCGCCGAGCCACTCCTCGCCGAGTCGATGATCCGCGACCGTTTCGCGGCCTTCGCACAGGTGCTCCTCGCTGTGAGCGCGGCCGCGGTCGTCCTCGTCGCGTGGTCGGAGCGCCGGCACCACGCGGCGGAGTACTTCTCCCTGCTAACCGCGGCAGCTGCGGGCATGGTCTTCTTCGTCGGCGCCGAGAACCTGATGACGCTCTTCCTCGGCCTCGAGTGGTTCTCCCTCTGCCTCTACGTCCTCGTCGCGATCGACACCGACCGCGAGACCTCGCTCGAGGCCGGGCTCAAGTATGTGATCGTCGGCGGCTTCGGCTCCGCGATCCTCCTCTTCGGCTCGGCCTTCGTGTACGGCGCGACCGGGGAGCTCGGCTTTGCGCAGATCGCCGCGGCGGGCGCAGGTGACGACGCCTTCCTCCTCGCGGGTCTCGCGATGATCCTCGCGGGGCTCGCGTTCAAGATCTCGGCGGCGCCCTTCCACATGTGGACGCCGGACGTGTACCAGGGCGCCCCCACCTCGGTCACCGCGTTCATGTCCGCGGCGACGAAGGCGGCTGCGCTCGTGCTCACCTTCCGGATCCTCGTCACGGCGTTCCCCGAAGAGGCGGAGATCTGGACCGTCGCCGTCGCCGTCATCGCATGCATCTCGCTCGCCTGGGGCAACCTTGCGGCGCTCGCGCAGGGAGACGTGAAGCGGCTGCTCGCGTTCTCCTCGGTCTCGCACGCGGGCTTCATGCTGATCGCCGTCGCGGCGGGAACCGAGCGGGGAGCCGAGGCGCTCCTCTACTACCTCGTCCCGTACTGCGCGATGTCGATCGGCGCCTTCGCGGTCGTTGCTGCGCGGGAGCGCGAGCTCGACGCACCGGTCACGCTCCAGGCGCTCGCCGGCCTCGGCTGGGAGCGACCGTTCTACGGCATCGCGCTCTGGGTCTTCATGCTCGGCTTTGCCGGGTTCCCGCTGACCGGCGGCCTGTTCGGCAAGCTCTTCGTCTTCTCGGCGGCGTACGAGGCGGGCGACTGGTGGCTCGTCCTCGTCGGCGTTGCCGCGACCGCCGTCTCGCTCGCCTACTACCTGAACGTCGTGCGCTGGCTCTACATGCGCACCGCCGTGGATGCCCCGCTCGTCGCGGTTGGTGGCTCTCCGCCGCGCGACCCGCTGCTCACAACTGCGGTCGGCGCCGCCGTCGCCGTCACCGTGGGCTCGTTCTTCGCCGTCCAGCCGATCTTCGACCTCGCAACCGACGCCGCCGCCTCCCTCCCGTTCTGAGCGTGCTGCGGCGATAGATTCCGCCCATGGCTACCGACCTCACCTGGCTCGGCCACGCTGCATTTCGCATCGACTCGCCGGGCGGCAAGCGGATCTACGTCGATCCGTTCCTCACCGGGAACCCGCGCTGCCCGGAGTCTGAGCTCGAGCCCGAGCGCTGCGATCTCATCGCGCTCACGCACGGGCACGACGACCACCGCGGCGACACCGTCGCCATCGCGCAGAAGTTCGACTGCCCCGTCATCGCCCAGGTCGAGCTTCGCGGCTGGCTTTCCCTGAACGGCCTCTCGGAGGACCACTCGCAGGCGATCAACAAGGGCGGGACGGTCGAGATCGGGGGCGTCAAGCTCACGCTGACACACGCGAACCACTCGTCGAGCGCGTTCGCCGACGGACAGTTCCTGTACACGGGCGAGTCGTGCGGCTTCGTGATCGAGGTCGAGGACGGCTTCAAGATCTACGTCGCCGGCGACACCAACGTCTTCGGCGACATGTCGCTGATCGGCCGCATCTACGCACCGGACGTGGCCGTGCTCCCCATCGGCGACCACTACACGATGGGGCCGCGCGAGGCGGCGGTCGCGCTCGAACTGCTCGGCGTCGCGCGCTGCGTGCCGTGCCACTACGGAACATTCCCGCTCCTCACCGGGACGCCGGACGGACTGCGCGAGCTCGCACCTCCAGGCGTCGAGGTGCTGTCTCCCGAACCCGGGGAGACTCTGACGCTCTGATGCGGGAGCGCTGGTTCGGAGCGACCGGGCGGAAAGTGCCCCAGATCGCGCTCGCGGGGACGATCGAGCTCGAGAGCGCGCTCGTCCTCGACGACGTCTCCGATCTCGAGGCGATCCACGCGGCGCACGAGCGCGGCACCCCGGTCGTCGTCCGTGCGTCGACGGCCGGAGAGGTGCGCTCGGCCCTCTCGCTCGGCGAGGTCGCGTGTGCCCTCGTGACCGACGAGTCTCTCCTCGAACTCGACCTCGCGCACCTGACCTACGGCTAGCGTGCTCGTCTCGACGTACTCGATCTGCGCCTGCGACCTCGAGGCGAGCCAGTGGGGAGTCGCCGTGCAATCGCGCTTCCTCGCCGTGGGCTCGATCGTTCCCTGGGCCGAGCCTCTCGTGGGCGCGATCGCGACGCAGTCGTATGCGAATCCGCGCTACGGGCCCGACGGGCTCGCGCTGCTCCGCGAGGGAGTTCCTGCGGAGGAGGTCGTCGAGCGCCTGACCAGCGCGGACGAGCAGCGGGCAGAACGGCAGCTCGGAGTCGTCGACGCCGAAGGACGCGCGGCGGCATACACGGGCGACAAGTGCAACGACTGGGCGGGGAGCAGGACCGGGCCCTGCTTCGCGGCACAGGGGAACATCCTCGTCTCCTCCGAGACGGTCGACGCGCTCGCGGAGACGTTCGAGGCGACCGCGGCCAAGCCGCTGGCCCGACGCCTGCTCGACTGTCTCGACGCGGCGCAGGCGGCCGGGGGAGACAGCCGCGGCCAGCAGTCGGCAGCGCTCCTGGTGGTGGGGCCCGAGCAGGGCTTCGCCGGGCTCTCCGACGTCTTCGTCGACCTGCGCGTTGACGATCACGAGCGTCCGCTCGCCGAGCTGCGCCGGATCTTCGGGATCCACCAGGAGCTCTTCGTCGCGACTCCGCGCGAGAAGTGGCTAGCTGTCGACGACGGTCTCCGGAAGGAGATCGAGGACCGTCTGGCCGTGCTCGGCTACGAGCGGCTCGAGGACTGGGCGGGCGAAGTGAACCTCGAAGCGCGCGTGGACGGCGAGGAAGAGGTCGACCCGTTCGTGCTCGAGCGGCTTCGCCGCCGGTCCGAGTAGCCAGTGCGGATCCTCGCGACGCGCCGCTATCCGGGGCCTGCGTTCGACGAGCTCGCCGAGGTCGAGGTGCTTCGCCTCGCGGCGCTCGAAGCGCCTCGTCCGGACGTCGAGGGCCTCGTTGTCGCGAACGAGGCGGTCCCGCTCGATCTTCTGCCGGCTCTCCGTGTCGTCGCGAACTTCGGCGTGGGCTACGACCGCATCGGAGTGGCCGCATGCGCCGAGCGCGGGGTCGTCGTCACCAACACGCCCGGCGTGCTCGACGCCGCCACCGCCGACCTCGCATTCGCGCTGATCCTCGCAACGAGAAGGCGTGTGGTGGAGGGCGATCGGCTGGTGCGCGCAGGTGGGTGGACCCGATCATGGTCCGAGGGCGAGGTCGCCGAGGAGTTGACGGGATCGACGCTCGGAATCGTCGGGCTCGGCCGGATCGGGAGCGCCGTGGCCCGCCGTGCCCGGGGATTCGACCTTCGTGTCCTCTACACGCAGCGCACGCGGGCCGAGACCGAGCTCGCTGAGTACCGCGACCTCGACGCCCTGCTCGCCGAGTCCGACATCGTGACCGTGCACGCGCCGCTCACGCCGGAGACGGATGGTCTCATCGACGCGAGCCGGCTCGCGCTGCTGCGAGACGGCGGCTGCTTCGTCAACACCGCACGGGGCGAGATCGTGGACGAGCAGGCACTCGTCGCGGAGCTCGTCTCCGGGCGGATTCGGGCCGGCCTCGACGTGTTCAGCCATGAGCCGAACGTGCCGGTGGAGCTGCTCGCGCTCCCGAACGTCGTGCTCACGCCGCATCTCGGGAGCGCGACCCGTCAGGCGCGTGAGGCGATGACGCGGCTCGTGGTCGACAACCTGCTCGCCGTCGAGCGCGGCGAGCCGCCGCTCACTCCGGTATTGCCCTAGCGCAACCTGAATCTGGCGCTAAGGCAACCGTAAGAAGCGCCCGCATCCTGTTTGAGTGCAGGGGGAAGGGGAACGAGAACGATGAGCGGTCGCGAGTGGGCGGGCGGCGTCCTACTCGCCGCCGCTCTCTTCTCGTTGCTCCACCGATCCCCCGCGCGACCGGCCGGGAGCGCAGATTCGGGTCGCAGTGTGGTTCGCAGGGCCCGCGGGCCGCGAAGTCCGCGCGACTAATCGCCCGGAAGTCGGCGGTCTGCGGCGAGTACGCGGAGCGCCGGCACCGGGTCGTACTCGGGACGAGCGACAACGAGGACGGCGCCCGGGTCCGGTCCCGCGAGCGCACCGACGAGCAGCTCGAGCCCGACGGCGAGCGCGAACGCCTTGTGCGCCTGGTCACCACCGAAGGGGACGAGCTCCTCGGGTCGTGCCGTTCCGGCGAGCACGTCCCCATGCGTGACCGCCCCCATCGAGACGTCCGCGACGACGGGCCGTCCGTCGCTCGAGGGAATCGCGATCGCGAGTGGGTTCGTCCCCGTCAGCGGCGGGCCGCCCTCCGGGTGCGCAAGCCGTCGTGGGGAAGTCGTCGTCAGCCCAGCGACGAGGCCCTCGTCGGCGAGCCGGCGCACCCAGTAACCGAGAACGCCGGTCGGGAAGCACCGCTCCGCGACGACCACACGCGCGTAGGCGGGCGGGCGCGCGAGCGTGGTGCGCACGATCTCGTCGAGCACGAGGTAGCCGAGCGCGCCATTCCCGTCCCAGCGCTCGAAACCCTCGTCTTCGAGGACCCGCAGTGGTCTAGCGGCCGCATCGAACGACTGCGTCTCGAGCCATACGACACGCGAGAGGCCGTGGCCGCGCTTGCCGCGCCGGTCGGCATCCGTGAAGTGCGCGAGGAGCACGCCGACGGCGTCTTCGTCGAGCCCAAGGCGCTGCAGGCGCTCGCGCGCCTCCTCGGTTCTCATCGGGATGGGAACGCCTTCGTGCGGAAGTGCCGTATGGGCCAGCCGTGCTCGAGCGCGATCCTGCGTAGCGCCCGGTCGGGATTCACCGCCACGGCCTGACCGACCGCCTCGAGAAACGGAACGTCGCTCGCAGAGTCGGAGTAAGCGGTCGAGTCAGCGAGCTCGATGCCCTCGGCGTCTGCGAGCTCGACGAGCGCCTCGGCCTTCGCGTCGCCATAGAGCCGTCGCTCGAGACGGCCCGTGTACGTCCCGTCGACGATCTCGGCGGTGGAGCCGATCCCGCCGTCCAACCCGAGCTCGCGCACGAGCGCGTCCACGATCTCCTGGAGCGCGGCGGAGACGATGAACGAGCGCTCGCCGCGCTCTCGGTGCGTCTCGACGAGCTCGAGAGCTTCGCCGTAGACGTGCGGCTTGAGCGCGGAGCCCACCGCCTCCACGACGATCTCGTGCATCACGTCCACGTGCACGCCGTTGAGGATCGCCATGGCACTCTCGGCCGTTTGCCCGACCCGTGACTGGCCGGCGCCGAAGCGCACGAACACAAGCTGGGCGACCCTCGCCTTCACGAGGTCGCGGCGGCGAAGCAGGCCGCGCTCGTGGAACGCGGGCGCCAGGGCGAGCGAGCTGGACCGCGAGAGCAGCGTCCGGTCGAGGTCGAAGAACGCGGCGCCCGGCACGCGGCAGTCTAAGAGGGCTACCCGAGGATCGTGAGCGGCTTGCGAATGGTTCCCGCTCGCGACGCGGCGACCGACTCGGCGAGTGCGGCGATCGCGTGGGCCGACTCGGAGTCCGGCGCGACCTCGAACACCGGGCAGCCGTCGTCCGCGGACTCGCGCAGCACCGGATCGAGCGGAATCCGCGCGAGCAGCGGCACGCCGATCTCGTCCGCGAGCGCCTGACCGCCGCCCGAGCCGAAGAGCTCCTGCCCGGTCCCGGCGAGATAGGACATGTTCTCGACGGCGCCGACGACCCGCATTCCGGTCTTCAGCGCCATCTGCGCCGCGCGCACTGCGACCTGCTGCGCTGCCGGCTGCGGCGTCGTGACGACGAGCGCCTCGGCTCGCGGCAGAAGCTGGCCGAGCGACATCGCAACGTCGCCGGTACCGGGAGGCATGTCCACGAGCAGCGTGTCGATCTCGCCCCAGTGGACGTCCGACAGGAACTGCTCGAGCGCCTTGTGCAGCATCGGGCCGCGCCACATGATCGGCGCGTTCTCGTCGAGGAAGAAGCCGATCGACATGAGCTTGAGGTCGCCGCGGACGGGTGGGACGATCATCTCGTCCACCGCGATCGGCTTCTGGTGGACGCCGAGCATGTGCGGGATCGAATGGCCGTACACGTCGCCGTCGAGCACGCCGACCTGCTCGCCGAGCGAGGAGAGCGCGTAGGCGAGGTTCGCGGTGAGCGTCGACTTCCCGACCCCGCCCTTCCCGGACGCGATCGCGATCACGCGGGTGGAGGGCAGGAGCGAGATGCTCCGCTCCTCCCGGCCGCCGCGCAGGCGCGTCGCGAGCGCGGCCTTCTCCGCCGGCGTCATCACGTCGAAGCCGAGCCGCACTGAGGTGACGCCCGGCACCTCGCCGACGAACCTCCCGACCTGCTCCTCGAACGCGTGCCGGAGCGGGCACCCGGCCACGGTGAGGGCGATCGTGACCGCGACCGCGCCGCCGTCCTCGACGAGGACGTCGCGCACCATGTCGAGCTCGGTCACAGGACGCTTGAGCTCGGGGTCGATGACCTGCTCGAGCGCCTTCAGGATCGCGTCGCGGTCGGGCCTCACGAGAATGAGCGTACCGGCAGCTCCCAGGACGGGCGAGCGTACCTGCGCCCCTCTGGGGTCAGGCTTCAGCCTGACCCCGGTCTGAGGTTGACGCACTGAGATCCAACGACGGGATCAGGCTAAAGCCTGACCCAACACCTCTAGGAGAGCGCGCGAGCAAGCTCCCGGACGAGCTCCGTCGTACCTGCAGCCGCAAGCCGTGAACGCGGAACGAGGTCGAGCGGGGCGGAAGCGAACGGCGGATCCTCGAACAGCTCGATCGCGAGACCGCGTTCCCGCACGAGGAGCTGCGCCGCCGCGATGTCGACGGAGCGCGCCTCCTTGAGCGAGCACACCGCGTCCACGCGGCCGGCGGCGAGGTGGCAGAGGGAGAGCGCGAGCGAGCCCATGACCCGGAACCGCTCGGCGATCTCGGCGACGGCGGCGGCACGTGACGCGATCGCCGACGCGGTCGTACCCTCGAACGAGAGGATCTCGATCGTCTCCTTCGGCCCGACCGCACCAAGCGGCTCGCCGTTCAGGAAGGCGCCGCCTCCCCGGCTCGCCGTCCACTCCTCGCCGGTCCCGAAGTCGTGCACGAACCCGAAGCTCACCTCGCCCATCGTCGGCCCGTCCGCGACGGCGAGGGAGAACGAGAAGAAGGGGATGTCGCGCTTCGCGTTGACGGACCCGTCGATCGGGTCGACGACGACGACCTGGCGGCCACCCGTCCCGAACATCCGCGTCCCGAGCTCCTCGGAGACGAGGACGAAGCTCTCGCCGCTCGCCTCGAGACGGGCGACGACGGCATCCTCGGCGCCTTGGTCGATCGCGGTGGTGTCGTCTCCGCCCTCGCCTCGCCGCACGACCGGTTCGCGCTCCACACGGGTGGGCAGGCGCTCCAGGACCCGCTGGATGTCTCCGACGCAGTCGCGGCAGAGCTCGAGCCAGAGGCCGGCGTCGGTCACGGGTCGACCGGGTGGAAGAGGAGGCCGGAAAGCGGTTTCGGGAAGAAGTACGTGCTCTTCGGCGGCATGCGCTTGCCTCGACGAGCGGCGGCGAAGACGTCCTCGACGCGAGGCGAACGGAGGATGTACGCGACATCCGCTTCACCACGATCCACGAGCTCGACCGCGCGCTCGATCCGCGGCGTGTAGCCGAGGCCGTCGAGCCCATGCCGGTCGACGAGCTCGGCGTCGAGCTCGCCTTCGGCGCCACGGACGAGCTCGACGCGCTGCGCGCGATACGCGATCGCTGCGGCGTGCGTGAACGGCTCGCCCTCGAGTGCCGCGTGTGCTGCCACGAGATCCGGGTACTCGTCACCCTCGCCGGCCTCGGCGAGGTCCGGCCGATCGTGGAAGACGCGATGCGTCGGGAGAACGTCGAGACCGGGATCACTTACGGAGACGACGAGCGCCATGACCCGCGTCCCGACGCCGAACTCGAGCGCACTCTCGTACCGATGGTGACCGTCGGCGATGAGGAGCTCTCCCGCGGTCGCGAGTGAGCCCGAGTCCGCGTCCGGAAGCCGCCAGAGCCTTGCCCCGTTCGCATGGAGATCCGGTTCGCGGGCGGGCACCTCGACCCCGAGCCCGGCGTCGACGAGCAGGAAGATCGGCTCGAGCTGGACACCGGTGGCGCGCAGGAGCTCCAGCCGCTCGTCCCGGACACGCGGATACGTCCTCTCGTGTGGCAGGACCGCGCCGCTCGAGTAGGGCTCGGCAGGTAGCGACACGACGAGGCCGTGGCGCTCCTTGCCCCGGTACTGCTCCGCAATGAACCACGTCGCCGGTGCTTCCTCCCGGACCAGGACCCCGCTGGACAGCCAGTCGTGGTAGCGGCGCCCTGCCTCCTCGGCCGACTCGGGAAGCGTGAGGTGGAGCACGTTGTACGGGCTACGCGCGTGCAAGTCGTCACGCTGCTCGGGCGTCACCGCGTCGTACGGAGGAGCTACGAGGTCGGCCAGGGGCCCGGCCGCACCGGAGTAACGGACGGCGCGGAAGCCCTGCACGTCGGCCATCCGCGCGAGCGTACCAACGGGCAATTGCCGTTCTGCCGGAAACATAGACTGGAGCAGTGACGACGATCGCCGAGCTCGCCGAGGACCGGACGGTCGAGGGCGTGTTCGCAGTCGTCAGGAAGGAGCGCCGGCGGACTCGCGCGGGCGCCACCTACCTCGCTATCGAGCTCGCCGATGCGAGCGGGCGGATCGACGGCAGGGTCTGGAACGACGTCGAGCTCCTCGACGCGCGCTTCGACCAGGGCGATGCGGTGCGCGTGCTCGGGCGCGTCGAGCGGTTCGGCGGAAAGCTCCAGCTCCAGGTGCGAACGCTCGAGGCGGCGGAGGACGCTGATCCCGCCTCGCTGGTGCCGACCATCCGCCGCGACGCGGACGAGCTGGACGGATTCCTCGAGTTCCTCGCCGCCGAGATCGCGCACCCGGAGCTCGCCGCGCTCGTCACGGCGTTCCTCGGGGATCCCGATCTGCGCACGTCCCTGCGTGCGCTTCCCGCCGCCGGCTCGGACGGCCACCACGGCTACGCGGGCGGCCTGCTCGAGCACACCGTCGGAGTCGCAACGCTCTGCCGCGAGACGGCCCAGCTCCATCCGCGGCTGCGCTCGGACCTCCTGCTCGCGGCGGCCATCCTGCACGACATCGGCCGCGCACGCGAGCTCCGCCCCGGGCCTGGATTCGTGGCGACGGAGGAGGGACGCCTGCTGGGGCACGTGCACCTCGGGCTGCGCATGATCGAGGAGCGCGCGACGGGAGTGGACCCTGCCGTCCGCGCCGAGCTCCTCCATGCCGTGGCCTGCCACCACGATCGCCAGGCAGCGCGAACCGCCGAGGCAGCGGTGCTGTACCACGCGAACCAGCTCGACGCGCAGGCCGCCACCCGCCCGGTCGGAGACCAGTAGGGCCCGATGGCGGCGGTGCTGGCCCTCTCGGGCGCCGCTCTCTGGGGTGTCGGTGACTTTCTCGGCGGGCTCGCCGCGCGACGACTGGCCGTGCTCGTGGTGCTCGCGATCTCGCAGGCGATCGGCCTCGCCGGAGTCGTGCTCTGGGTGCTGCTGGCCCGCGACCCGTTTCCCGGTATCGGCGAGCTGCTGCCCGCTGCGGGTGCAGGCGTCGCCGGGCTCGTCGGTCTCGGTGCGCTCTACCGCGGGCTGGCGGTCGGAGCGATGGGCATCGTCGCCCCGATCAGCGCTGCGTCTCCGGTGGTGCCGCTCGCCGTCGACGCGGCGCGCGGGATCACGCCCGATCTCCTGCAGTGGCTCGGCGTCGCGCTCGTGCTCGTCGGGATCGTCACGCTGTCGCGCGAGCCGACGGGCGGCAGCACGCGCGTCGCCGCAGGCGCAGGGCTGGCGCTCGTCGCCGCACTCGGCTTCGGAAGCTTCGTCGTGGGACTCGACGCCGGCTCCGACGAGAGCGCACCGTGGGCGGTCGTGGCGGCGCGCTCGGCGTCCGTCGCCATCGCGTTGCTGGCGATCCTCTTCACCTCGACGTCGCTTCGCGCACCGCGGAGCTTGCTACCGCTGCTCCTCGGGATCGGCGTGTTCGACACGGGTGCGAACGTGTGCGTCGCCTTCGCGACGACGAAGGGGGCGGCCGGAATCGTCGCCGTGCTAAGTGCGCTCTACCCGGTCGTCACGATCGTGCTCGCACGCCTGGTGTTGAGGGAGAAGCTGAGCCGGCCTCGACGCGCAGGCGGAGTCGTCGCGCTAGCAGGCGCCGCACTGGTCGCCGCCGGCTAGGTCAGCCGCTGAACCTGGAGGCGTATGATCCGGGCGCACGGCGCCGGCGACCAAGGAGCGGAGATGCGCCAAGCGTTCATGTCCATCGAAAAGGGCTTTTCGACCCATTCGGAGGGTATGACGCATGGCACGGAAAACGCTGAACCTGGGAGTCCTGGCACACGTAGACGCCGGTAAGACGACGCTTTCGGAGCGGCTTCTCTACGCCGCCGGCGTGATCGACGAGATCGGCAGCGTCGACAAGGGCACCACCCAGACGGACTCCCTGGCGCTGGAGCGCCAGCGCGGCATCACCATCAAGGCCGCCGTCGCGTCGTTCGCGATCGACGACGTGGCCGTGAACCTGATCGACACGCCGGGCCACCCGGACTTCATCGCCGAGGTCGAGCGCTCGCTGAGCGTGCTGGACGGCGCCGTGCTGGTGCTGTCCGCCGTCGAGGGCGTCCAGCCGCAGACGCATCTCCTGATGCGCGCGCTGCAGCGGCTCCGCATCCCGACGATCCTCTTCGTGAACAAGATCGACCGCGCGGGGGCCGACGACGAGCGCACCTTGGACGCGATCAGGGTGCGCCTGACGCCTGCGATCGTCGCCATGGGGGCCGTCCACGGCCTCGGGACGCGCGAGAGCCGGTTCGCGCCGTGGGGCACGGGCGACGCCGGTTTCCGGACGAGGCTGGCCGAACTGCTCGCAGAGCAGGACGAGGCGCTGCTCTCGGCCTACGTCGAGGGACACGACATCCCCTACCGGCGACTGCGCGAGGAACTGGCGAGACAGACGAGGCAGGCGCTGGTTCACCCCGTCTACTTCGGCTCGGCGATGACCGGAGCAGGCGTCGCCGACCTCATGGCCGGAGTCGCCGAGCTGCTGTCCACGACCGGTGGAGATCCCGACGGCGCCGTCTCGGGAGCCGTCTTCAAGATCGAGCGCGGGCCTGGCGGCGAGAAGATCGCGTACGTCCGCATGTTCTCGGGGACGGTGAGCACGCGCGCTCAGCTGCCCGTCGGCGCGGGCGGCGAGGAGAAGGTCACCGCGATCAGCGTCTTCGACCGCGGCAAGGCAGTCCAGCGTGCTGCGGTCACGGCCGGCGAGATCGGAAGGCTGTGGGGGCTTGCGGACGTCCAGATCGGCGACGCCATCGGGAGCCCGCCGACTCGCAGGGCCGAGAGCTCGTTCGCTCCACCCACGCTCGAGACGGTCGTCGTTCCGAACGTTCCGGAAGACCGGGCGCGGCTCCACGTGGCGCTCAAACAGCTCGCCGAACAGGATCCGCTCATCGACGTCCGGCAGGACGACAGCCGCAGGGAGGTCTCGGTCTCGCTCTATGGCGAGGTCCAGAAAGAAGTCATCCAGGCGACGCTGGCGGGCGACTTCGGCATCGAGGTCACCTTCAGCGAGACGACGACCATCTACGTCGAGCGGCCCGCCGGCTCGGGCAGCGCGGTCGAGATCCTCCAGGACGCGGCGAACCCGTTCCTTGCCACGATCGGGCTCCGCGTCGACCCCGCACGCTTCGGGTCGGGCGTCGACTTCCGACTGGGACTCGACCGCCGCCGGATCCCGCTCCACATGTACAAGACCGCCGACCGCTTCGCGGAGGTCATGGCGCAGCACGTCCGCGAAACGCTCCGTGAAGGGCTCTTCGGCTGGCAGGTCACGGACTGCTCGGTGACGATGACCGACTGCGGCTACTACGTCGGAGACGGCCAGGGAAAGCGGCCGGGCGGCCTCGGGCTTCACGGGTCGAGCACCGCGGTGGCCGACTTCCGCCGGCTGACGCCCATCGTCCTCATGCGTGCGCTCGAGCAGGCCGGGACGGTTGTATGCGAGCCCGTCGCGCGCGCCAGGCTCGAGGTTCCGACGGAGGCGCTGGGAGGAGTCTTGCCCGCGCTCGCGCGGCTCGGCGCGGCGGTCGAGCCACCCTCAACGTTCCCGGGGTCGCTCTCCGTGGTCGAGGCAGTCCTGCCCTCCGCGCTCGTGCATGACCTCCAGAGACAGCTGCCCGGGTTGAGCCGCGGAGAGGGCGTGCTCGAGTCCGACTTCGCCGGGTATCGGGCGGTGAGCGGTGAGCAGCCCGCCCGGCAGAGGACGACGCCGAACCCGCTCAACCTCGCGGAGTACGTCATGCACATCACACGTCGCGCGGCGCGCGCAACGGGCTGACCCAGCCCGTCAGACGTTGAAGCGGACGTTGAGCACGTCGCCGTCCTCGACGACGTAGCTCTTCCCCTCGAGCCGCTGGAGCCCGCGCCGCGCAGCCTCCGCATGCGAGCCGGAGGCCACGAGGTCGGCCCAGCGGATCACCTCGCAGCGGATGAACCCGCGGGCGATGTCGGTGTGGATGCTCTCCGCCGCCTCGAGCGCCGTCTGGCCCTGGCGCAGCGTCCACGAGCGCGCCTCGGTGTCGCCGGCCGTGAAGAACACGATCAGCCCGAGAGCGTCCTTCAGATGCGTGACGACCTGGTCGAGCGCCGACGGCCCGTCCCGGAACTCCGCCGCCTCCTCGGGCGGCAGCTCCGCGAGCTCCATCTCGAGCTTGCAGTCGATCCCGCCGGGCCCGTTGACGACCGCGATGAGCGGCTTCGTCGTCAGCGGCTCGAGCTCGGGCGGCAGCTCCTCGAGCCAGCTCCCGAGCGTGTTGCCGGCCTCGAGGTGCGCGAGCAAGCGCTCGAGGTGCTCGGCCTCCAGGCGCTTCGCCGGATCGCCCGACTTCGCCTCCTTTCGCACCTTCTCGAGCCGCCGCTCGACGTGGTCGCGGTCGGCGACGAGGAGCTCGAGGCGGATGGCCTCGAGATCACCGGCCGGATCCGACTCGCCGGAGAAGCCGTCCGCGACCGCGAGCAGGGCGTCTGACTCCCGGAGGCCCGCGACGAGCGAGCCGCCCGTTCCGGGGACGTCCATGACGCGAATCGCGGCAGGGGTGACCTTGCGCGACCCGACGACCCTCGCGACTTCGTCGAGCCGCTCGTCCGGAATCGTCGCGACGCCGACGTTCGCCTTCTCGGTCATGGACGCGTACGCCGTGACCTCTGCGCCGGCCCTCGTCAGGGCGTTGAAGAGCGTCGTCTTGCCGGAGTTGGGCAGGCCGACGAGCCCGACCTGCATGGGCATCGCGAGCTACGCCTCGAAGCCGACCCGGCCCTCGCGGGCGAAGCGCTTCGCATAGAGCACGCGCGGCAGCACGAGCAGGATGCGACCCTCCTGCGCCTCGAGCGAGAGTGTCGGGCCGCTCGCGCCCGTGATCAGCGCCTCCTCGAGCGCGTCCGCGCTCTCGGGCGTCACGAGCCAGCTCAGGATCTGCCCGCCCTCGAGCGCGACCTCGATGCGGACCAACGAGTCTTCAGCCACCGGAAACCACCTCCGTGAGGACGCCGTGAACGGTATCTGGATGGACGAAGGCGACCTCGAGGCCGTAGAGGCCGCGTCGCGGCGCCTCGTCGATGAGGTGCGCGCCTGCCTGCGAGAGCTCGTGCAGTGTCGCCTCCACGTCGTCCGTCTCGAGCGCGACGTGATGCATGCCCGGGCCGCGCCGCGCGAGGAACCGGCCGACGGGCGTGTCCTCTCCGGTCGGCTCCAGGAGCTCGACACGACCAGTCCCCACGAGCAGCGCCGCGGCCTCGACCCCTTGCTCCGCGAGCGCGTCGCGGTGCTCGACCGTCGCACCGAAGAGGCGCTCGTAGGTCGCGATCGCCTCGTCGAGATCGGTCACGGCCAGGCCGACGTGGTGGATCCCGTGCAGAGTCACGCGCGCGATGCTAACGACGTGAGCCGGGCATGCCCGGCTCCTACGAGGAATCCGCCCACACTGTGTGTAGGGCCGGGCGTGCCCGGCCCGGCCTTTCAGTCCCGCATGGGCAGAGCGCGCACCGTGCCGATCGTCTCGGACGAGCGCGATTCCGGCTTGACCTCCGCGAGCAGGGCCTCGAGCTCCAAGCGGTCGAGCGTCTCCTTCTCGAGCAGCGCCTCCGCGACGCGATCGAGCGACGCCCGGTGCTTCACGAGCAGACGCTGCGCCTCCTCGTACGCGCCGTCCGTGAGCCGTGCCTGCTCGGAGTCGCGCATGCGCTTCGTCTCCTCGGAGAGCGCGTAGTTGTCCGCGCGCATCGTGCGCGAGGGGGCGATCTCCGACATGCCGTACTCGAACACCATCGAGCGCGCGATCGCGGTGACCCGCTCCAGGTCGTTGGCGGCCCCGTTCGTGATTCGCCCGAAGACGATCTGCTCGGCGGCGCGCCCCGCGAGGAAGACCATCATCAGATCGACGAACTCCTCGCGCGTGTGCAGGTACCGGTCCTCGGTCGGCATGTTGAGCGTGTAGCCGAGCGCCTGCCCGCGCGACACGATGGTCGCCTTCTGAGCCGGGAAGAGATCGCCCACGAGGTGCGACATGACCGCGTGCCCGGCCTCGTGGTAGGCGAGGATGCGCTTCTCCTTGTCCGACACGACCCGCCGCTGCTGGAGCCCCGCGACGATGCGCTCCATCGCAGCCTCGAAGTCGGCGAAGCGGATGTACTGCGCGCCTGATCGGGCAGCGATGATCGCCGCCTCGTTGCACAGATTCGCGAGGTCGGCGCCCGTGAGCCCCGAGGTCTGCCGGGCGACCCGCCCCAGATCGACGTCGGCCGCGAGTGGTTTCCCTTGCGTGTGGACGCCGAGGATGTCCTCACGCCCAGCGACGTCCGGTGGGGACACGTTGACCTGCCGGTCGAACCTCCCCGGGCGGAGAAGGGCCGGATCGAGGTCCTGGAGCCTGTTCGAGGCCGCCATGACGATCACCTCGTCGCGGGGGCCGAAGCCGTCGAGCTCGACGAGGAGCTGGTTCAAGGTCTGATCGTGCTCGCGATGGAATCCGCCGCCCGTACGCGCCGCTCCGACCGCGTCGAGCTCGTCGATGAACAGGATCGCGGGCGCGTTCTTACGCGCCTCCTCGAAGAGCTTGCGGATGCGAGCGGCGCCGAGGCCGGCGAACATCTCGACGAACGACGACGCGCTCGCGGAGTAGAAGTTCGCCCCGGACGCGCTCGCGACCGCCTTGGCCAGCAGCGTCTTCCCGGTACCGGGCGGTCCGTGCAGGAGAATTCCCCGCGGCACACGCGCGCCGAGGCGCTCGAAGCGCCTCCGGTCACGCAGGAAGTCGACGACCTCGTGAAGCTCTTCCTTCGCCTCGTCGAGGCCTGCGACATCCGTCCAGGCGACCTCGACCTGCGACCCCTTGACGACGGGCGCGGGCTTCGCGCGCGGCATGAAGCGGATCGTCCAGACCAGGAGGGCGATGACGATCCCGAAGAAGACGATCGGGAGCCAGGTGATGAGCTGGTACTCGAGGTCGCCCACGCCTACTGACTATCGGCAGCCTGGCGCCGCTCCTGAAGCGCGGGCCGTGCTCTAGCCTTGGCGCGTGCGGGCAGAGCTTCCGATCCCCTCGCACGCCGATCTCGACGGAGTCGGAGGAGTGTCGAAGGTCGACTACGAGGCGCGCTTCCGCGATGCGGTCGCGTGGGCGGCCGAGCACGGAATCGCCCGCGCCTCCGGCGACGCCGTACGCACGTGCCTCCTCCTCGTGGACGAGCAGAACACGTTCTGCACGCCGGGGTTCGAGCTCTTCGTCGCCGGTCGTTCGGGCACGGGCGCCGTGGACGACACGAAGCGGCTCTGCTCCTTCCTCTACCGGAACCTCGAGACGGTCACGGAGATCGTCGTCACGCTCGACACACACCAGGCGTTCCAGATCTTCCACGCGCCCTTCCTCGTCGACCAGGACGGGCGCCATCCGGACCCGTACACGCTCGTCACACTCGACGACGTCGGGGAAGGACGCTGGCAGGTGAGCCTCGACGCAGCCGCGACGCTCGGCCTCGACCGAGAGGATGCGGCGGCTCACCTCCGCGCGTACGTGGAATCGCTCGCAGCCGGCGGGAAGTACGCGCTCACAATCTGGCCGTTCCACGCCGTGCTGGGCGGAATCGGCCACGCCCTTGTCAGCGAGATCGAGGAGGCGATCTTCTTCCACGCGACCTCGCGCTACTCCCAACCGCGGTTCGAGGTCAAGGGCACGAGCCCGCTCACCGAGCACTATTCGGCTCTCGGGCCGGAGGTCGAGCGAGGCCCGCACGGCGAGTCGCTGGGCCAGCGAAACGTCGCACTGGTCGAGCACCTCGCCTCGTTCGACGCGATCGTCATCGCCGGACAGGCGAAGAGCCACTGCGTCGCCTGGACGGTCGAGGACCTGCTCGCGGACGTGCCCGAGCTGGCGCAACGCCTGTACCTCCTCGAGGACTGCACCTCGCCGGTCGTCGTTCCCGGCGCGGTGGACTACACGGACGAGGCCGATGACGCCTTCGCGCGCTTCGCGGATGCGGGTGTGAACGTCGTGCGCTCGACCGAGCCACTCGCCGAGTGGCCCGGCGTGCTCGGCTCGGCCGTGACTATGTGACGCGCTCGAGCCTTGTGTTCGGCCGAAGCTCTCGCCCGACCTTGGCGGACGGCTTCCCGTCGGTGAGCACGACGTCCGCGGTGAAGTCGTTCTCGCCGCGGAGCAGCGACGAGCCGACCCCGTAGGCGTCCACGGGAACACCGGCCTCCTCGAAGCGCTCGATCTTGTCGACGGTGAAGCCGCCGGACACGACGATTCTCACCTCGGTGAAGCCGGCAGCGTCGAGTGCGTCGCGCACCTTGCGCACGAGCTGCTCGTTCACGCCGCGCAGCTCGAGCTCCTCGCCGCTGCTCGCGCCGTCCAGCAGAGAACGGTCGACGAGGCTCTCGGACGTGTCCAGCCGAACGCCCCACAGGCGCGAGCCGAGCGCGCGCGCAACGTCGATGGAGGTACGCACGGAGTCGTTCTCGAAGTCGACGAGAACCGTCACGTTCATGTCCTCCGGCGCCCAGGTCGCGAAAACTCGCGCTGCCGCCACCGTGTCTCCGCCGCACGCCGCGATGAGCGCGTGGGGGACGGTGCCGACGCCACGGCCTCCCCACCACGAGGCCTGCGCGTCGGAGGTGACGCCGATCGGCGCGCCCAGCACCTGTCCCGCGACGTAGGCCGCATAGCCGTCACCGGTCTGGACGCGGTGATGGTCGTGGCGCGCCGGCATGAAGATGATCGGCTTGCCGCGGGCGGCCTCGAGCACGCGGGCGACGTTGGTCGAGACGAGCGTGCGCCGGGCCAGGACGCCGAGGTAGACCGTCTCCAGGTGCGCGAAGACGGTGTAGTCCCCCGCAATCGTGAGCACGGTCTCCTGCGGGTCGATCCAGTCCCCGTCATGAAGAGCATGCACCTCGAGACCGTCCCAGTCGTGCGAGCAGAGCTTGAGGATCGCAACCGCCTCGTCCATCCCACCGAGGAGCGCGCGCTTCTTCTGGAACACCTGCACGAGGACGTGCGGGCGCAGTCCGTCCGCGAGGAGAGCCGCCCGCGCGTGGTTGAAGTACGCGTCCGTGTACCAGCCGTCGCGCATCTTCTCGACGGGAAGCTCGAAGACCTCGGGGTCGAGCCGCTCGCGCGGCCGCTGGCTCATTGGCCGTTTGCTGGCCGATGAGCGGGGAGGGGTGTGGGGAACCGGGAGGTTCTCCACGCTCTCAAGAAGAAGGGGGCACGTGGGGGAAACATGGTTTCCCTCACGGGAGCGAGCCGGAGGTGAGCGACGCTCATTTCTCGAGCGCGAGGCAGGCGTCCCGGGCCGCGTTCGCGACCTCGACCTGATCCGCCGACGGCTCGGCGGTCGAAAAGCGGCGCTGAAGCTCGTACCCGGGGCGGGAGAGAGCGCGCGCGACGGGGTTCCTCGGATTGCGGAGCATCCAGCCGAAGAGCTCCACCGAGGCGCCCACGGCGACCGTCGTTCCCAGCAGCCGGGCCGCACCGCGGGCGGGTGCCGGCGCCTTGCCGGCCGCGACGTTCGCGGCGACCGACGCGACGACGAGCGGGCCGATCAGCTGAGATCCGCAGCGCGGATGCTCCTTCGGCGCGGGCTCGCCGTTCTCGTACGTCCCGATCGAGACGTGCTCCGCGCCGTGGTAGGCCGCGAGATCGGGGCCGCGTAGAGCAAGGACCGCCGGAGCGAGCGCCGCCGTTCCGGCCAGGACCTCACGACCGGGAGCCGAGAGCAGGCGCGTGCGCCTGATGCCTTTCGTGAGGATCGTCGCCGCCGCGAAGCCGCCGATCACGGCCGGCCGCTCGAACGGGAAGCGCGCCTGTGGGAGGGCACGCCGGACGATCGGAAGCAACGCGAAGGCCTCGGCGAGCCGAAGCGGCCCGCGCAGCACCGGAGCGGTCACGGACCTGCCGAACTGCGGCTTGCGCCCCGAGGCGACGTGCAGCTTTCCGTCGCCGTCTCGCACGGCGCATCCCCATGCGGTCGGGCCGTGGACGAGCACGCCATTCTGCAGCGCCATGCCGCCGAGCCTGATGGTCTCCACGTGTGAGAGCGTAGCGGCCGGATCGGCGCCAACCGGGGAGGTTCTAGTCCTGCTCATCCCCGGGCAGCGAGTTCGCGCAATGCCTGCTGGAGCTCGTCGGCTGCCGGACCGCGCTTCAACGGCGTGCCATCGATCTCGATCCACGGCAGGACCTCACGCACCGAGGAGGACGTGAACGCCTCCTCGGCGTCGAGCAGCTCCATGAGCGGGTAGGCGCCTTCCGCGACGGTGTAGCCGAGCGTGGGAGCGAGCTCCAGGAGCGCCGCCCGGGTCACGCCCGCGAGAATCCCGAGCTCGAGCGCTGGTGTGAAGAGCCGCGCGCCGCGGCGCCACCAGATGTTCGTCACGGTGCCCTCGAGCACGATCCCGTCGGAGTCCACGAAGATCGCCTCGTCCGCTCCGCGGCGCTTCGCCTCTGCCTCGGCAGCCATGTTCACGGCATAGCTCGTCGACTTCACGCCCGGGAGCAGCCAGGGCGCGGTGGCGCGGACTCCGAGCAGCGAGACGCCTCGAACCCCACGGGCTCGAGCATCCTCGATCCACGCCGGGATCTCGCTCAGGATCGCGAGCCCGGTCGAAGGCGGTCCTCCCGTCCACACGAGCCGGAGCACCGCATCGCCTCCGCCCAGCCGGGAGAGCACGAGCGAGCTCAGCTCCTCGATCTCAGCCCGGGGCACCGCGGACAGCCCGATCAGGCGGGACGATGCCTCGAGCCGGTCGAGGTGCGCCTCGAGCCTGAAGGGCGCTCCGGCGTACACGCGCAGCGTCTCGAACGCAGCGCGCCCACGGAGGAGCGCGTCGTCGTCGGCATGGACGACCGGCTCATCCGGCTCGACCAGGCCGCGGCCGGTCGCGGCGACTGCGACGAGGCTCAATGCGACCTCGCCGGAATGGAGAACGGCGCGCCGATCGCCTCGAGCAACGGACGTGCCTTCGTCCACGACTCGGCGACCTCGGCGGCGCCGTCGGAATCCCAGACCACACCGCCGCCGACCCAGAGGTGGATGCGGCCTTCGGCGATCGCGAACGTCCGGATCGTGAGCGCGAGCTCGAGGTCGCCGTTCCCGTAGACGCGCCCGACGGCTCCCATCGACGCGCCGCGGCCGACCGGCTCGAGCTTGGCGATGAGGTCGACGGCGGCGATCTTCGGTGCCCCGGTCACCGAGCCGCCGGGAAACGTCGCCTCGAGCAGCTCGGCGAGCCCGACGTCGTCGCGCAGCGTTCCTTCGACCTTCGACACCATGTGCTCGACGCCGGCGAGCTCGCGTGCGGCCATCAGCTCGGGCCAGCGAATGGAGCCGGCCTCGCAGACGCGCGAGAGGTCGTTGCGCTCGAGGTCGACGATCATCACGTGCTCCGCCGCGTCCTTCTCCGACTCGGCGAGCTCATCGGCCTCGCCCAGCGGCCGCGTCCCCTTGATCGGCATCGTCCACACGTGCCGACCGCGGCGCGCGAGGAAGAGCTCGGGCGATGCCGAGACGATCGCCCAGTCCTCGCCCCGGAACGGCTCGGGATGCAGCGGCCGGAGCCGCTCCAGTGCCGCCGCGAGCGCATCGGCCTCGCCTGCGAAGGGCGCGGACAGGTGCTGCACGAGATTCACCTGATAGACGTCGCCGCGCGCAATCGCGTCGCGGACGCGCTCGACCGCGTCCTCGTAGGCCGCAGCGGTCCACGTCGCCTCCCACGCACCGACGGCGAATCCCTCGTGGCTCCGCGCCACCAGAGGCGCTGCGTCCGTATCCGTGAGCACGCGGCACGCGGCAAGGGGCAGCGGGGACGGCTCCGCGGGTGGCGGCGACGAGTCCCGGCGGATGCGTTGCGAGAGCCCGTAGCCGAGGTAGAGCTCCGCAACGAGGTCCTGGCCGTCGGCGCCGAAGAATCCCCGCTCCCGCAGCCAGTCCTCGATCCTCGGGAACGCGCCGTCAGGCTCGTGGATCTCGAGCGTGACCCCAGGCTCAGCCACGAACAGGTTCTCGAACCGCCGCCGCGAGCTCCGCATACGCGGCGGCGGGGTCGTCCCGCCAGAAGATCGCGCTTCCCGCGACGAGCAGGTCCGCGCCTGCGGCACAGGCCTGCCCGATCGTCGTCGCGTTGATCCCCCCGTCGACCTGGATCCTGACGCCCTCGGGCAGCAGCTCCCGAAGTCGCTCGATCCGCGCGATCGAGTCGGGCATGAACTCCTGACCCGAGTAGCCGGGGTGGATGGACATGCAGAGAACGAGATCCACGCCGTCCGCCGCCACGACCGCGTCCTCCACCGCCGTCTCAGGGTTGAACGCCACGCCCACACCGAGCTCGAGCCCACGGGCACGTGCGATCGCCCGGGCCGGATCGTCGCACGCCTCGACATGGAAGGTGACGCTCGCCCCACCCGCCTTCGCGACGGCCTCGAAGTGGCGCTCCGGATCGGACACCATGAGATGGCAGTCGAGAGTGCAGCCCCAGCCCCGCGCGAGCGGCGCGAGCGATGCCAGCACGATCGGACCGATGGTGATCTCCGGGATGAAGTGGCCGTCGCCCACGTCGAAGTGGAAAACGCGCGCTCCCGCGCCTGCGAGTGCGCCGAGCTGGTCACCGAGGCGCGAGAAGTCCGCCGCGTACAGCGACGGCTCGACCTCGACTTCGCGCGCGGCCTCGGTCCACGTCATCGCGGCCACGCTAACGAAACGCTGACCCCCGCTGTAGATTGCCCGCCGACGTGGCGACGGACGTCGAGCGCGAGAAGCGGCTCGCCGCTGAGGCGGCTGCGAACCTGGCCGAGAGCGGCATGACCGTCGGGCTCGGGACCGGGTCCACGAGCACGTACTTCGTGCAGGCGCTCGCTGCCCGCCGTCTCGACCTCCGTTGCGTCGCGACCTCTCTCGCCACCGAGCAGGCAGCGCGCTCGCTCGGGCTCGACATCGTGCGCTTCGAGGGCCCCGATGTGCCCGAGCGGCTCGATCTCGCCGTGGACGGCGCCGACCAGGTCGCTGCGACCGGATGGATCGTGAAGGGCGGCGGAGGCGCACACACACGGGAGAAGCTCGTCGCAGAAGCCGCGGAGCGCTTCGTCGTCATCGCCTCCTCGGACAAGCTCGTCGAGCGGATCACCGCGCCGATCCCCCTCGAGCTACTCGCGTTCGGGCTGGCAGCAACGCTCGCGCGGCTCGGCTCGGTCGAGCTCCGGAACGCACCTCTCACGCCGGACGGCGGCGTGCTCGCAGATTGGATCGGGCCGGTGGACGACCCGGCTGAGCTCGCTGACCTGCTGTCGCAGACGACGGGCGTCGTCGAGCATGGGCTCTTCCCGCCCAAGCTCGTCTCCGAGGTCCTCGTCGGCCGCGGCAACTCGGTCGAGAGCAGGCGGCGCACCTGAGTGATGCCGTCGTCATCGTCGAGTACGACCCTGCGTGGCCGGCGGAGTTCGCACGCCTCCGCGACCGCGCCCAGGCTGCCCTGGGCGTTGTCGCAGTTGCGATCGAGCACGTCGGATCGACCGCCGTGCCAGGGCTCCCGGCGAAGGATCTGATCGACATGGTCGTCGTCGTCCAGTCGGACGACGACGTCAGCGAGGCGATCGCGCGCCTGGAAGCGATCGGATACCGCGCCCGAGGAAGCCTCGGCGTCGAGGGTCGCGAAGCCTTCCACTGGCCGGAGCGCGACAAACGTCACCACCTGTACGTCTCGCCGACGACGAGCGCGGAGCTGCAGGCGCAAGTCGCGTTCCGCGACCGTCTGCGTTCGGATCCGGAGGTCGCGAGCAAGTACGTCGCGCTGAAGCTGGAGCTGGCTGCGCGCTACCGCGACGACCGTCTCGCGTACACCGAGGGGAAGACGGAGTTCATCGAGGCGACGCTGGCATCGACTTGACCTATCGGGTCTCGGCGGTGTAGAGCGGGCCGTCGAAGACACCGCTGACGAGAGGGCGCGTCTCCTCGGTCGCGACCAGGTGGTAGAGGTGGCTCGTGCCGCCGATGACGCCCGCTCCGACGTACTCGTTGAAGTCGCGCGTGAGGCTGCGGACCACGAATCCGTGATCGACGATCGCTCGCTGGATGCCCTGGGCAGCCCCCGGCCGCTTCGATCCGAACGAGAGGAACACATCGCCCGAGCCGGCGAGCGCCTCCGCGGCCCGCGAGAGGAAGAGCCGTACGGCCGACACCGTGTACGGCGGATCGGTCACGATCGTGTCGAAGCAACCGGCAAGCACAGTCGGCAACGGCACGCGGAGATCGTGCTCGACGCACGTCCACGGGAACGCAGAACTTTCCAGACCGGCGTGAACGAGCTCCAGAACGCGCGCGTCGACATCGACGACGGCGAGCCGCTCGAGCGTCGTCGCGGATCCGAACCGCCGAACGATGCTCGCGATCGCAAGCGACGTCAGGTCGTCGTCGCCGAGGAGCAGTACGCGCCTCCCGACCAGTGCGTCCGCCGCGTGCAGCGCGAGCACGCGGCGGACCTTCGTCTCGATCGTGCAGTGGCACTGGTCGAGCTCGAGCCGCGGCGGCGGAGCTGCCCGTGCGTGTCGCGCGACGTCGCGAACGACATCGTGCAGCTCGTTCGAGATCACGACGCTGCGTCCGCCGCAGCGACGGCACGCAACCGCGGTGGGAAGCGAGAGCTCGCCGTGTGCGAACAGCGCACGTCCGGCGTCCGTCAAGCGGGCAGGGCGCTCTTCGGCGACGACAGCGCGCTTGCGCAGCTCGCCGCACACCGAAGCCACGATCGGGACGGGCAGCTCGGTCGCGCGGCTCACGCGGCGGATGGAGACGGGCTCGAGCCGAGCGAGCGTCGAGATGACGGCGTCCACGCCGCGCTCGCCCTCCGCGAGACCGACCGCGGCAGCGACCTCGCGGACGATCCGTCGCGACTCAGCCAACTGCCCGCGGGATCGTGGTCGCGCGAATGCGGTCGATGTCGAGCCGCTCCCGGAGCACGCGTGTCAGCTCCTCCGCGCCGATCTCGCCGTACGCGAGCAGGTCGACGTTCGCGAGCCGGTGCTCGGGCCAGGTGTGGATGCTCAGGTGCGACTGGGCGAGGAGAAGCACGCCGGTCACGGCGCCGTTGGGGAAGACGTGGAACTTCTCGCCGACGACATTCGCGCCTGCCGCCTCGGCAGCTTCGAGCAGGGCCTCGCGAAGTCGCTCGCGTTCGGTGAGCACGGATGGATCGCGCACCCATGCATCGACCGCGTGCAGGCGCATCGAGGTGGGTCGGATCGATTGTTGGTGGAGCCGGCGGCTCCGGTCGTGCGCTACGGACACAGCTCTCCTTCGTTCGACGGGCTCTCGGAGCGCCGCGCGCGAAGGATCGTCCGCACCACAAGGGAACGACGGTTCCCTGCGGTCGATCGGTGCTTAGTGGATCAGCGCACTCACGCGACGCCGGAGAAGGGCGAATCGGACACAGTCATCGGGACGCACCTCCTTCCGGCTCGCTTGACCGCCCGAGGGTAGCGGCGTCCCCGAAGGCCGTCAACCGCCGAGCAGCGAGTGCGCGACGTGGCGGAGCATGTGCACGCCGGACTCGAGATCGTCCACCGCGATCCGCTCGTTCGCCGAGTGGATGAGCCTGGTCGCGACTTCGGCGTCCATCGCCTTCACCGGGAAGAAGCCGTACGCGACCGTTCCGTAAGCCTCGCGCAGGAAGTGGCTGTCCGTGAATCCCGGGCAGGCGATGGGAGCGAGCGCAGCCCCCGGCTCGAGCTCGCTGACATACGACTCGAGCGCGTCCCACAGCGGCGTTTCCAGGGCAGAGCGCGTTCCCCCGACCGCCTCCAGCCACTCGAGCTCGTAGTCGCCGTCGCCGAGCGCTGCACGGATGAGCGGCTCGACGTCCGCCGGCTTCTGCTCCGGTGGGAGGCGGCAGTCGACGACGACCTCGCAGACGGCGGGGATCACGTTCCGCTTCGCGGAGGCCTCGATCATCGTCGGCGAGAGAGTGAGCGCGAGGAGCGGCTCGACCAGCGCTCCGAGCATCGGATCGAGCTCGTTCGAACGGGCGACGGCATCCTCGACCGGCGGGGCCTCACCGAGCACGGCCTGGAGGAACCCGCGGGCCTCGGGGATCAGCTCCTTCGGCGGGTCGTACGCGGCCAGCGCCGAGACGTACCTCGCGGCCTTCACGAGCGCGTTGTCGGCGATGCCCGGCATCGACGCATGGCCGCTGCGCCCGTGCACGCGCAGAATGAACGGAGCCGACATCTTCTCCGCGGTCGCACACACGTACGTGGGCCGCCCGCCGAGCACGAGCCGGTCGCCGCCGCCCTCGTTGACGGCGTAGTCGCAGCGGGCGGCGTCGGGGTGGTCCTCGACCAGCCAGCTGAGCCCGAAGCCCGCGCCCACCTCCTCGTCCGCGACGACGAGGAGCACGAGATCGCCGGAGGGCACGAAGCCCTCGCGGGCGAGCGATGCGAAGGCGACGGCCGAGGCGGCGACCTGGCCCTTCATGTCGAGCGCGCCACGGCCCCAGATCTCGTCCTCGACGAGGTCACCCGACCACGGATCGCGGTCCCACTCCTCTGGATCCGCAAGCACGGTGTCGGTATGGCTCAGGAACGCGAGCGACGGGCCGTCGCCGGTGCCGGGAATGCGCGCGACGAGATTCGCTCGCTCCGGAACACGCGCGATGAGCCCGCTCTGGAGCCCGTCGCGCTGGAGGTACCCGGTAAGAAGCTCGGCCGCCTGCGACTCGTTCCCGGGCGGGTTGACGGTGTCGATGCGAAGCAGCGCCTGGAGCAGCTCGGTCGCCTCCGCCCGGAGGCTCGTCTCCACCGCCACGCTAGGAGCCGGCTTTCGACAGCGCCGTGAGCTCGTTCCGGACCTCCCAGAGCTCCGGGAACGAGGTCTTGGTGACGAGCCGGCCGAGGAGCTCCACCGGCGTCCCCTGCGTCCCGACGACCGAGTGGCCGATCACGCGCGCGACGACCTGGTAGTGCCGCATGCGCCAGAGCTGCGCCTGCTCGTCGAGCTCGATCAGCGCCTCCGCGAGCTGGTAGAGCTGCTCATGCTCGCGCCCCTGGACGTAGAGCTCGGCCAGCGACAGCCCCGCCTCGCGGCGCGCCGCGTGGAACGCCTGGCCGAGCCGCGGGAAGACGCGCCGGAGCTCGTTCCAGCCCGGTGAGTCGAAGCCCGACCCGTGCCCGAGGATCTTGCGGATCTCCTGGTATTCCCAGGGCGACATGTGCTCCAGCATGTCGAGCTGCGGGACGATGAACTTCACGCAGAGCGCCGAGCGCTTGAGGAGGCGCAGCGCACCGCGCAGGTCACCCGCCTCGATCAGCCGAACCGCCTCGTCGGCATCGTTCCAGCTGAGCTTCAGCCAGAGCTCCGAGCTCTGATGCGTCACCTGGAACAGGAGCTCGTCGCGGTGCACCCACTGGTCCGGGCCCTTCTGGAGCGCGAGCAGCCCGTCGGTGTTCAGGTACCGCTCGTAGTCGGACGGAGCGTCGCCCGGAAGGACCGGCACCGAGAAGTCCTCACTGCCGCCCTCGTTCGCGTCACCACTCGCCGGCACCGGCTCCTGGGCCTCGTGAGCCGCCATGGCCGGAGCATACTTCGCCGCGTGGGAGACCTCTTCGCCGACGCCGCACAGGAGCTCCAGGCTGCGAACGCCCCGCTCCCTGCGCGGCTGCGACCCAGGACGCTCGACGAGCTCGTCGGGCAGGAGCACGTCCTCGGCGAAGGCTCCGCGCTCAGGTTCGCAATTGCCGAGGACCGGCTGCCCTCGCTCATCGTCCACGGGCCGCCGGGCGTCGGCAAGACCACGCTCGCACGCATCGTGGCCGAGACGACCGGAGCCGCGTTCGAGGAGCTGTCCGCAGTTTCCGCCCGCGTCGACGACGTGCGCGCGGTGATGGCCAGGGCGCGGGACCGGCTCGGCGGCAACCGGCGCCGCACGATCCTCTTCATCGACGAGATCCACCGCTTCAACAAGGCGCAGCAGGACTCCGTGTTGCACGCGGTCGAGGACGGGCTCGTGACGCTGATCGGCGCGACGACCGAGAACCCGTACTTCGAGGTGAATTCCGCGCTCCTCTCGCGCTGCACGGTGATCGAGCTCGTCGCGCTCGACGAGGGCGCGCTCGTCGAGGTCGTCCGACGCGGCGCGGCGGCGCTCGAAGCGGAGGTCCCCGACGAGATCGTCTCCCTGATCGCCAACCGCGCGGGAGGCGATGCCCGGAGCGCGCTCCAGATCCTCGAGCTCGCGCTGGACACCGCGCGCGCCGAGGACGAGGCGATCGGCGAACGCCACGTGCTGGACGCGGCCCGCAAGCGCCCGATGCTCTACGACCGCAAGGGCGACCAGCACTACGACTTCGCCTCGGCGTTCATCAAGTCGATGCGCGGCGGCGACGCGGACGCATCGGTCTACTACCTCGCCGCCATGCTGGAGGCAGGCGAGGACCCGCGCTTCATCGCCCGGCGCATGGTGATCCTCGCGTCCGAGGACGTCGGGAACGCCGATCCGCGCGCACTCGGGGTTGCCGTCGCGGCCGCGCACGCGCTCGAGCTCGTCGGGCTGCCCGAGGCGCAGCTCAACCTTGCCCAGGCTGCGATCTATCTCGCGCGTGCTCCCAAGTCGAATGCGTCCGCGACGGCGATCTGGGAGGCGCTCCGCGACGTGCGAGATGTGGGCAACGTCCGACCGCCCGCGATGCTCCGCTCCACGGGGCACGCGAAGGCCGCGAAGGCGCGCGGCCACGGCGAGGGCTACGTCTACCCGCACGACGACCCGGACGGATTCGCGCTCGAGTACCTTCCCGAGCAGCTCCGCGGACGGCGTTACTATCGCCCCTCGGATGCCGGCGAGGAAGCCGGCGCACGATACCGCCGAGGGGGACCATGGCCGTACGGACAGGTGAGAGGGCGCCCGACTTCGATCTCGAGCTGACGCACGGCGAGCGCGTCCTGCTGTCGGACTTCCTCGGCAAGTCCAACGTGCTGCTCGTGTTCCACCCCTTCGCGTTCACGCCGGTCTGCGAGGACGAGGCGCGCGACCTCCAGGAGAACCTTGCGTCCTTCCGCAACGCCCAGACGGAGATCGTGCTCGTGTCCTGCGATCCCGCGCCCGCGCGCGAGGCCTGGAAGCGGCAGCTCGAAGCCGAGTACGTGTTCGCCTCGGACTTCTGGCCGCACGGCGCCGTGGCGAAGGCATACGGAGTCTTCAACGAGGAGAACGGAGCGCCTCACCGCGGGACGTTCCTCATCGCCAAGGACGGCACCGTGATCTGGTCGCTCGTGAAGGAACGCGACGAGCGGCGGACCGAGATGGTCCCCGAAACGCTCAGTACGCTTGCCACCGGCTGACCGTCTGCCCATCGCCGGACAGGTGACGCTCCACTGCGAGGAGTGGGGCGAGCCGGGAGCCCCGCGCGTCGTCTGCCTGCACGGCGTGACGAGCCACGGACGGCACTTCGCGAAGCTGGCCGAGGAGGCGCTCACGGGATTTCGCGTCCTGGCACCGGACCTCGTGGGACATGGCTCGTCGCCGTACGTGCCGCCCTGGAGCATCGAGGCGCACGTGGACGCGATCGTGCGTACGGTGGGAACCGAGCCGGCGATGCTGGTCGGGCACTCGTTCGGAGGGCGCCTCGCGTTCGAGATCGCGGCTCGCGCGCCGAAGCTCGTGCCGCGGCTCGTCCTCCTCGACCCGGCGATCCTCGTCCCGCGGGAGGTCGCGCTCCTGGCCGCCGAGAACGCGAGGCAGGACCGCGCCTACGTCTCCTTCGACGAGGGCATCGAGCGCCGCTACGACGAGAGCCAGCTCTCGAGCGCACCGCGCGAGCTCATCGAGCACGAGCTGGCCGGCCACCTCGTACCGACCGACGGCGGCTATCGGTACCGCTACTCCCAGGCCGCGGTCGTCGCCGCGTACGGCGAGATGGCATCGGAGCCGCCGGACTTCGAACGTGTCCGGGTGCCGACCCTGCTCCTGCTGGGCGAGCGCTCCTATCTCTCCTACGACCACCTCCTCGACGCGCACCGCGCGGCCGTTGGGGACCTGCTCGACGTCGTCGTCGTGCCCGGCGGGCACACGGTGCTCTGGGACTCGTTCGACGAGACCGCGGCCGCCGTCGCGGAGTTCCTGACCGCCTGATCGGCTACCTCGCGTCCCGAGACGGGTTTCGCCCGCTCAGGCTCGAATCAGCCAGGCGCGGCGCGACACCGCGATGTCTTCGTCGTACCCTCCGGCGAAGAGCACCGTCCTGTCGGGAAGGACCGTGGCCGTTGCGAACGACAGCGCGGCCGTCGTGCCGATTCGCCGCGACCGTCCTCGCTCGAGGTCGTAGACCTCCACGGCCTCGTCCCCGCCGACGATTAGGACCCTGGCGTCCGTCAGCGCGATCGCGGTGCCATCCAGCTTGAAGCGTGGCTCGAGCATTCGCGGCCGCGGCTTGAACGAGCGGTTCGCGTAGAGCTCGACGGACGCGTACAGGCCTCCGCTGTCCTGCTCGCTCGATCCGCCGAGGATGAGCGCGCCACCGCCGGGAAGCGCAACCGAAGCGTGCTTGTACCGCGCGATCGACATGCGACCGACGCGGGTGAAACGCAGGGTTCTGCCGTCGAACGACTCGGCGCTGCGGAGCACGCGTCCGCTCGAGTCCGAGCCGCCGGTGACGAGCACCTTGCCTCCCCGCAACCTCACCGCGGAATGGCCGCGCCGAACGGTCGACATCGAGCCGACGCGTGTGAAGGACCGCGTCTGCGGGTCGTAGATCTCGGCGCTCCTCAAGAAGCTCGTAGGCCCATCGCCGCCGGCGATCAGCACGCGCCCACCGGAGAGCGGCGCCGCAACCGCGCCGCCGCGGGCAACCGTCATGGACCCGACCGGCACGAATCGCCGTTCCGCGGCCACGTACAGCTCCGCGCTCGCCGTCACTCGACCGTCGTTCCACCCGCCGGCGATGAGCACGTCTCCGTTCGGCAGCCGCGTCGCCGTGTGGCCCACGCGCGTCCGAGTCATGCGAGGGCCCGGCACGAAGCGCTCCGAGCGCGGATCGTAGAGCTCGGTCGTCGCGCTGTCGGGCGACGGCTCGCAGCTGTACTCGGTGCAGCCGCCGGCGATCAGGACCTGCCCGTTGTCGAGGAGCGTCGCCGTGTGGACGGCGCGCTCGACGTTCATCACCGGGCCAGACGTCACCGGACTCGATCCGATCACGAGTGGAAGCACGAGACTCGCCAGCGCGTACCGCACGCTCCTCCTACAACGCGGGGCCGTGCCGGGTTCCTCGCCTGGCGCCGCGCCACGACGAACCGCAGCTCCCGTTCCTGCGAACAAGAGTCGCTTGCCAAATCGCGCGCGGTTTGGAGGAACTCGACCAGGAAGGGAGATGGCAATGGAGACCACCCGTGCGGCTTTCCTGTCCCGTGGAGCGAAGGGCGGCCTCGCGCTCGTCGCGGGCGGCTCGCTGCTCGCCGTCGCCTCGGGCCCCGCGCTCGGCGCAGTCAGCGCCGACTCCGACATCGCGAAGCTCGCGGCCACCGCGGAGCTGCTCGCGATCGACTTCTACAAGAAGGCGATCGCCTCGAAGAAGTTCAAGGGCGACGAGCTCGCCTACATGGCTGCGGCGCTCGGCAACGAGCAGGCCCACTACAAGGCGCTTGCCGGCGTCCTCGGCAAGGCTGCCCCGAAGGGGCTCAGGTTCAAGTACCCGAGCGGCGCGTTCGCGTCCGCGAAGTCGATCGGCGGCCTCGGCCAGGCGCTCGAGACCGCGTTCGTCGGCGCCTACATGGGCGCAGTCACGGCGCTCAAGTCGAACGACCTGAAGGGTGTCGCCGCACAGATCGGCGCGAACGAGTCGCGGCACCTCTCGGTCCTGACCAACATCGCGGCCGGCCGGATCGTCCCCGCGCCCGCGCTGCCGCAGGTCTTCTCGGCCGCGCAGGCGACGAAGGCCGTCACCCCGTTTCTCGCCTAGATGCCGCTGGGAATCGGCATCTGGGAGCTCCTCGTCCTGCTCGGTGCGCTGCTCCTCGTGTTCGGTCCCGGGAAGCTGCCGGAGATGGGGCGCTCGCTCGGGTCCAGCGTCCGCGAGCTGCGCGACGGCATGACCGGCCGGGTCGACGAGACCGAACGCTTCCCCCACGAGCCCGAGGGCACACGGTAAGCGGCTTGCGGCAGCCGCGGCCGCGGCGTCTCGGCTCGAACGACGAAGCGGGGCTCACCTCCACCCGGTGAGCTCCGCCGTCGTCTGCTCGCCGCCGCTCCGAACACCGGTGTCAGACACCGGAGGCAGCACGGAATCGGCACCGACACACGCCGACATGCCTGGGCAGGGCACGGGGAGCGCCCACGATTGATGTACCCGGGCCGAACTGCACTGTGGAGCACTCGTCACACACTCGGCACACGGAACCCTTGACGGTTAAGAGTGTCTGACACCGAAGTGCGCTGAACTTACGCGCAGAGCTCCTTCGCGACCGCGAGATAGATCTCGACGCAGCGCTCGAGATCGGCGACGTCGACCCACTCGACCTCGGCGTGCGCGCCCTCGCCGGACGGCCCGAAGAGCACAGTCGGAATCCCGGCATCCGCCAGCAGGGCCGAGTCCGCCCAGAACGGGACTCCGACGAGCTGCGGCTCGGCACCGAGAATCGCGGCGGCGTGGCGGCGGGTCATCTGCACCACGGGCTCGGCTTCATCGACCTCGAACGCATTCCGCGACGCGAGCACCCGTGCCTCGGCTGCGAAGGCCGGATCATCCACGCCGGCGCGCTCGACGATCTCGCGGAGCTCGCGCTCGACCTGCTCGACGGTCTCGCCGGGCAACGTGCGGCGCTCGGCCTGAAGAACGCAGCGAGCGGGGTAGCTCGAGTACTCTTGCCCGCCCTCGATGAGCGATGCGTGCACGCTGCCGCTGCCGAGGTACGCGTGGTCGAGGTTCGCCCGCAGCCTGCCGTCGAGCTCCTCGACCCCGACGAGGACGCGGCCCATTTTCGCGATCGCGTCGATCCCGAGGTCCGGCCGCGAGCCGTGGGCGGCTCGCCCGCGCGTCTCGACCTCGATGTGCACGAATCCGCGGTGGGCGACCGCGACGCTCATCTCCGTCGGCTCGGTCACGATCGCCGCGTCGGCACTCAGGCTCGCCGCCACCGCCTCGGTGCCCACGCTCGCGAACTCCTCGTCTGACACCGCGGTGAGGACGACGTCGCCGCGGAGGCGCCTGCGACCCGCTTCTGCCACGGCCAGCATGCACGCGGCCAGGCTTCCCTTCATGTCGTACGCGCCGCGGCCGTACAGGCGCCCACTGTCGAGTCGCGGCGTGAAGGGGTCGGTCATGCCGCTGACCCCCACGGTGTCCATGTGCGCGTTGAGCATCAGCGAGCGCCCGTCCCCGGCGCCGCGCGCGACGGCGGCGACGTTCGGGCGTCCGGGCGCAGGCTCGTCGAGGGACGTCTCGAGGCCGGCGCGCGCACACCATTCGGCGACGAACGTCGCAACCGCACCCTCAGCCGATCCCCCGGCGACGACATCGGGGTTGATCGACTCGATCTCGACCAGCCGAGCCGTGAGCTCAGCGACCTCGCTCATGTGGCTACGTCGTGGCGTGCTCGTCGGCGATCGCGAGCGCCTCGTCGAGGATCGCGATGCCCTCGTCCACTTCTTCGCGCGTGATCGTGAGCGGGGGGACGACCATGATCACGTTCCAGTGCGTCATGAGGTAGAGCCCACGCTCGAGCGCGGCCTTGGCGAGCTGGGCCACGGGTGCCGCGACCGGCCCGCTCGCGTTGAAGGGCACGAGCATCTCGCGCGTTTCCCTGTTCTTCACGAGCTCGACGCCCCAGAAGCAGCCGAGCCCTCTGACCTCACCGATCGACGGATGGCGGTCCTGGAGCCCGCGCAGCTCTGCGCCGAGATACTCCCCGACCTCCGCGGCGTTCTCGACGACACCTTCTTCGCGAAACGCCTCGATCGACGCCACGGCCGAGGCACACGCGAGCGGGTGCCCCGCATACGTCAGTCCACCGGGGAAGTACTTGTCGCGCACCCACTCGGCGAGCGGTTCGCGGATGATCATCGCGCCGAGCGGCACGTAGCCGGAGTTGATGCCCTTCGCCACGGTGATGATGTCCGGGACGACGTCCCAGTTCTCGCATGCGAACCAGCGGCCGGTTCGCCCGAAGCCCGCCATGATCTCGTCCAGCACGAGCAGGATCCCGTGCCGGTCGCAGACCTCCCGGATCGCCTGGAGATAGCCGTCCGGAGGCGGCAGGACGCCGTTCGTCCCGGTCACGGTCTCGAGGAACACGGCCGCGACGTTCTGTGGGCCCTCGTACTCGAGGAGCTCCTCGAGGTGCGGCGCGCCGGTGCACACCGGGCACGGATCGGGATGGCCCGCCGAGCACCGGTACGGATACGGGTCGAGCATTCGCACGAGGCCCGGCATCCCCGGCTCGTTCGGCCAGCGGCGGGGGTCGCCGGTGAGCGAGATCGCGCCGTGCGTCGCCCCGTGGTACGAGCGATAGCGCGCGATGATCTTGTGCCTTCCCGTGTAGAGCCGTGCGAGCTTGATCGCGTTCTCGTTCGCCTCCGCGCCCGAGTTCGTGAAGAACGACATGGAGAGATCGCCCGGCGTCACCTCGGCGAGCAGCCGCCCGAGTCGCGACCGGGACTCGTTCGCCATCGGCGGCCCGATCGTGCACAGCTTGTCCGCCTGCTCCTTGATCGCCGCGATGATCTTCGGGTGCTGGTGCCCGATGTTGACGTTGACGAGCTGCGACGCGAAGTCGAGGTAGCGCTTGCCGTCGTAGTCCCAGAAGTAGCGACCCTCGGCCCCGGCCACGGGGATCGGGTTGATCGAGTTCTGCACCGACCACGAGTAGAGGACGAACTCCTTCGCGTCCTCGACGATCGCCGCACCCAGGTTGGGGTTCACCTCGACGGTTGCCATCGCCGCCCGCATCGTAGCGTTGCGTTCTTGCGCAGCACCGGTCGGTGAACGAGGATTCCGAGGTGACCACGACCGCCGACGTGCGCGATTCCGTCGTCTCCCTGCTCGAGCGAGAGGAAGCGCTCGCCGCGCTGGAGGGCGCATTCTCGGAGGCGAGAGCAGGAGCCGGAAGGCTCGTGCTCGTCGCGGGTGAGGCCGGCGTCGGAAAAACCGCCCTCGTGCGTGCGTTCCGCGCGAGCGTCCACGGCTTCGCCCGGATCCTCGAAGGTGCGTGCGATCCGCTGTTCACGCCGCGACCGCTCGGAGCCATCGTCGACATCGCACACGAGACCGGCCCCGAGCTGGGCAAGCTCTTGCAGGGCGATGCGGTTCCGTACCAGGTCGCCACTGCGCTCATGCGGGACATCCCTGGGAACGGGCCTACGGTTCTCGTGCTCGAGGACGTGCATTGGGCCGACGAGGCGACACTCGACGTACTCAGGCTGATCGCTCGCCGTATCGAGACCGTGCCCGTCCTGCTCGTCGTCAGCTACCGCGGGGAAGCCGTCGGTCCGGCGCATCCGCTCAGAATCGTGCTCGGCGAGATGACCGGGCCAGCCGTCCAGCGCCTGCACCTGTTGCCGCTCTCGCCAAAAGCCGTCGCAGAGCTCGCCGAGCCCTACGGTGTCGATCCCGACGAGCTCTACCGTGTCACTGCGGGCAATCCGTTCTACGTCACGGAGGTGCTCGTGTCGGGCGGGCACGAGATTCCCGAGACGGTTCGCGACGCGGTGCTCGCGCACGCCGCGCGTTTGTCGCCGAGCGCAAGGGCTGTCCTCGAAGCGGTCGCGATCGCGACTCCGAACGCCGAGCTGTGGCTGGTGGAAGCGCTTTCGGGCCCGCTCGACAGCAGGCTCGACGAGTGCATCGCGTCGGGCATGCTCACCGCCTCCGCCGGAACCGTCTCGTTCAGACACGAGCTCGCGCGTCTCGCCGTCGAAGAGTCGTTGGCGACGGGTAGGAGAGCGAGCCTTCATCGAACGGCGCTCGACGCACTCGTTGCCGGCGCGGAACGGGGTCCTGATCTCGCACGTCTCGCACACCACGCCGAGGCAGCACGTAACCGCGAGGCCGTGCTTCGCTTCGCGCCTGCTGCTGGGGCGAGAGCGTCGTCGTTGGGCGCACATCGCGAGGCCGCCGAGCAGTACGCACGCGCGCTTCGCTTCGCCGACGGTCTCGCCCCGGACGCGCTCGCCGAGCTCCTGAAGCGCCGATCACGCGAGTGCTACCTGACCGACCAAGCGGACGATGCGCTCGATGCGCTGCGCCGAGCGGCTCACTGCTACCGGCAACTCGGTGATCGGCGTCTCGAAGGAGACACTCTCGCATCGCTCTCCAACATCCTCTGGTGCCCGGGCCGTGGAGTAGAGGCGCGGAAGACGGGGCTCGAGGCCGTCGCGCTCCTGCAACAGCTTCCACCCGGACGCGAGCTCGCGTCGGCGTACAGCAATCTCTCGTTCCTGTTTCTGATGGAGGGAGACACCGAGGCTGCGCGGATGTGGTGTGGTCGTGCCCTGGAGGTCGCCGAGCAGCTCGACGAACCGGGAGTCCTGAGCGCGGCGCTCCTGAGGCTAGGTGGTTTCGAGGAGGACTACCGGTTGCTCGAGCGGGGCCTCGCGCTTGCCGAGCAGTCCGGGCTCGAGGAGCAGGTCGGCGACGCATATCTCTGTCTCGCAGCGACCGCTGCGTACAGGCGCTCGCACGAAGCTGCGGAGAGCTACGCCGAGAGAGGGCTCGCGTACTGCAGCGAGCGCGGCCTGACCTTGCTCCACCTGTATCTCCTCGCACAGCGGGCTCGCATCGAGCTCGAGACGGGCCGTTGGACCGAGGCTGCCGAGACCGCGAAGCTCGTTCTCGCCGAACGAGCGATCTCGACCTTCCCCCGCACGGCTGCCCTCGTCGTGCTCGCGCTCGTCAGGGCACGACGTGGCGATCCCGACGTCTTGCCGCTACTCGACCGTGCAGGTGCTCTTGCGGATCCGACCGGGGAGCTTCCACGGATCGCTCCCGTCGCGCTGGCGCGGGCAGAGACCGCGTGGCTTCAGGGTGACTACCCATCGGTCGCCTCGGCTACGGAGGGTGCGCTCCACCTCGCCGTGAGATTCCAGTCGGCTCGGGCACTCGGTGAGCTCCGATGCTGGCGCCGGCGGGCGGCGCTCGAGGAGTCGGCGGAGCCCTTGATCCAGGAGCCGTACACGCTCGAGCTCGCGGGAGACTGGCAGGCCGCGGCCGACGCCTGGACCGCCCTCGGGTGTCCATACGAGGCGGCCCTCGCCCTGTCCGACTCCGGCGACGAGGACGCGTTGCGGCGCTCGCTAGACGAGTGTCACCGGCTCGGCGCGCGACCGCTCGCCGCGATCGCGGCCCGTCGGTTGCGAGAGCTCGGCGTTCGCGACGTCCCGCGCGGGCCGCGTCGGGCCACGCGCGAGAATCCCTCCAGGCTGACGCCACGAGAGCTCGAGGTGCTGGGCCTCGTCGCGAGCGGGCTCCGCAACTCCGATATCGCCGAGCGCCTCTTCCTCTCGCGACGAACCGTCGACCACCACGTGTCGGCAGTCCTCCGCAAGCTGGGTGTCAGGAATCGAGGGGAGGCAGCAGCGGAAGCTCTTCGCCTCGAGCTGATTCCGGGCCCATAGGACCCTGGGCGCTGCACGCGTGACGACGTCGACGGAAACGCTCCTCGAACGCAGCGAAGCGCTGCAGACACTCCACGACGCGCTGGCGCGAGCCAGAGGTGGTAACGGGGAGGTCGTGCTCCTCAGCGGCGAGGCCGGGATCGGGAAGACGTCGGTCGTTCGACGATTCGCCGACGAGAAGCCCTCCGGGGTGCGCACCCTCTGGGGGGCCTGCGAGGCGCTGTTCACGCCCCGCCCGCTCGGCCCGGTGCACGACATCGTTCGCGACCTGGGAGGCGCGCGTCTCGAGCGCCTGGAAGGCGGACCGGATCGGCTCGCGCTCTTCGCGACGCTCCTCGACGAGCTTGCCGCGGAGCCGACCCTGGTCGTCTTCGAAGACGTCCACTGGGCAGACGAGGCGACGCTCGACGCGCTCAAGTACCTGGGGCGCCGCATCGACCGGGCGCCGAGCATCCTGGTCTTCACGTACCGCGACGACGAGATCGGCCCGCAGCATCCACTTCGGCACGTGCTGGGCGACCTGCCGAGCCGGTGGACGTCGCGCGTGCAGCTGAGCCCGCTAACGGCGCAAGCTGTCGCCGAGCTGGCCGAACGCGCGGAGCGGCCGGCCGGCGGGCTGTACTCGAGCACAGGCGGTAACCCGTTCTTCGTCACCGAGGTTCTGGCCGCCGGCGGCGACGGCGTTCCGGCAACCGTGCGTGACGCGGTCCTGGCGCGGGCGATCGGACTGACGCCGCCAGCCCACGAGGTTCTCGACGTCGCGTCGCTCGTGCCCGGGACGATCGAACGTTGGCTACTCGAAGCGGTGCTCGTCCCGGACTCCGACGCGATCACCGAGTGCATCGAGCGGGGGATGCTCGTAAGCGCGCCGCACGGGTTGGCATTCCGCCACGAGCTGGCTCGGCAGGCAGTACTCGAGAGCGTCGATCCGGAGCGGCGACGGACGCTCGAGCGTCGCGTGCTCGCCGCGCTCGAGGCACGGCCGGACCAGGAGTCGTTGCTGCCGCGGCTCGCGCACCATGCGGACGCGGCTGACGACGGGCCGGCGGTGCTCCGCTACGCGCCGGCCGCCGCACGGCGCGCGCTCGCCGTCGGCGCGCATCGGGAGGCGTGCGCGCAGTACCTGCGCGCGCTTGGGTACGCGGACGAGCTTCCACCGGCAGACCGCGCCGCGCTGCTCGAGGCGCACTCGTGGGAAGCCGGCCTGACCGGGCAAATCCAGCAGGCGCTCGACTCACGCCTGGCGGCGATCGCCCTTCGTCACGAGCTCGGTGACACGCTGCGCGAGGGCGTCGATCTGGCCCGCCTGAGCTCACCGTACGTCGGCGCCGGAATGAACGCCGAGGCGGAAGCGGCCAGCCAGCGCTCGATCGAGTTACTCGAAGCGCTCCCGCCGAGCCCAGAGCTGGGGGTTGCGTACGCGTTCCAGTCGGCACTGCGGATGCTCGGCCGGGACAACGCCGAGGGCGTGAGCTGGGGCCGGAAGGCGCTCGCGGTCGCGGAGCGCTTCGCCGACGTCGACACGCAGGCCCGAGCGCTCAATCTCATCGGGACGTCTCACCTCATGGCCGGCGACGTCGATCTCGGCTGCCAATACCTCGAGCAAAGCCTCGAGTTTTCACGCGAGCACGAGCTCGAGTTCGGGGTCGCGAGCGCATTCGGCATGCTCGGATCGGGTCTTGGCGAGCTGTACGAGCTCGAGCTCGCAGAGGACTGGCTGGGTCGGCACATCGCGTATGCGGAGGAGCGCGACCTCGACTCCTCCTACTCGCGCGCATGGCTGGCGGCGATTCATGTGTATCGCGGGCGGTGGGACGAAGGGGCCGGTATCGCGAACGAGCTTCTGGGGGCGACGAACGTGATCAGCCGGATCACGGCCTTCATCGTGCTCGGGCGCGTTCGCGCACGGCGTGGAGACCCCGGCGTACTCGAGGCGCTCGACGACGCCCTCGCGCTCGCGCTTCCGGGCGGCCATCTGCAGCGCCTCGGACACGTGTACGCGGCGCGGGCCGAGGCCGCCTGGCTCGCCGGCGACGAGACTCGCGCCGTCGCCGAGGCGCTGGCCGTGTACGAGCTCGCTCTCGAAAAACGGCACCTCTGGTTCGCCGGCGAGCTCGCGTACTGGCAGTGGAAGTGCGGCGCGCTCGAGGCGGCTCCGGACTGGATCGCTGAGCCCTACCGGCTCCAGCTCACCGGCGACGCACGCGGCGCGGCGGAGGCGTGGCTCGCCCACGGCTGTCCCTACGAGGCTGCCCGCGCGGTCGCCGACGCGGGCGACGATGCGGGACTCCTCGAGGCGCTCGCGGAGTTCGACCGCCTCGGAGCCCGTCCCGCGGCGGAGCACGCGCGCCGCGAGCTGCGCGCCCAGGGCGTCTCCGTCCCGCGCGGGCCCCGGCCCTCGACCAGGTCGAATCCCGCCGAGCTCACGAAGCGCGAGCGAGAAGTGCTCGAGCTAGTCGCGGAAGGTCTGCGAAACGCCGAGATCGCGGACCGGCTCGTGCTCTCCCGGCGTACGGTGGATCACCACGTGTCCGCGATCCTGCGCAAGCTCGACGTGCGCACCCGAGGCGAGGCGGTCGCAGCAGCGGCTCGCCTGGGCGTGCTCGAAGATCGGTAACGCCCGAGCGCAACCTAGGTAATGCCGCCGATGCCGTAGCGGCGCCGTCGTCCTACCGTCGTTCGGGTCAACGACGGAAGGAGAGGGACGTGGAGACCTACGTGATCCTGCGCCGCGGTGGTTGGCGCACCGCCGAGGATCTCCAGGAGGCAGCCGCACGATCGACTGCCGCCGGAGAGCACATGCAGGACGACGTCGCGTGGATCCGGAGCTACGTGCTCGCGGAGCGCGACGGCACCGTCGGGACCGTATGCATCTACCAGGCGTCGAGCCCGGAGGCGATCCGCAAGCACGCGGCAACCGCCGAGCTTCCCGTCGACGAGATCATCGCGGTCGCCGACACCGTCGTCGTCCGCCCGGATCCGGCTCCAGTTGCTCTCTAGCCGGGCTATCTAGACAAGGAGGGGAAATGCTCAGACGAACGACGATCGTCGCGCTCGGGCTCGTACCCGTGCTCGTGCTCGCCGGTTACGCCCTGGCCAACTCGGGCGAGCGGCAGATCATCCGCGACGTGCGGGCCGCGACGGAGCAGTTCAGCGACGTGTCCACGGCCACGGCAGCCGGCTACGGGGAGTTCAAGGACGCGCAGGGGATCGCGTGCATCGAGCTCTCGGGCGTCGGCGGCATGGGTGTCCACTACGTGAACGGCTCGCTCGTGGGCAATGCAGTGATCGACCCGCTGCAGCCCGAGGCGATCGTGTATGCGCAGGGCGGCGGCGGCAAGTTGAAGCTCGCAGCGCTCGAGTACATCGTGTTCCAGAGCGCGTGGGAGGGAGAGCACGGGGCTGGAGCCGCTCCACCGTCGCTCTTCGGCGCCGAGTTCGACCTCACGCCGGCGGGGAACCGCTTCGGGATTCCCGCGTTCTACGCGCTTCATGCCTGGCTCTACAGGGGCAACCCGGCGGGGCAGTTCACGCCGTGGAACCCGAGAGTGAGCTGTCCGAGCTAGGGGGACGACCGGGACGTGCGCGGTGGGCGCCGGGCAGGGGGGAACGAGCCCGGCGCCTCCGCGCAGCCGGTGTCAGCGCGCCGCAGCGGGCAGGAGCTCCTGCCCGAAGGCAGCTCGCTGGACGAACTGGCCGACGCCTGGCTCAGCGACGAGCTCACCGTTCTCGACGAGGACGGTGCCTCGCAGCAGGACGGTCTCGGGTGAGCCCGTGACCTCCGTGCCCTCGTAGAGGTTGTAGTCCACCTTCGAGTGCTGGGTGGCGGCAGTCACGAGATGCCGCTTCTCCGGGTCGAAGATGACGATGTCCGCATCCGAGCCGGGCGCGATCGTGCCCTTCCGCGGATAGAGCCCGAAGAGCTTCGCCGGGCTCGTCGAGAGGAGCTCGACCATGCGGTTCAAGGAGATGCGCCCGGTGCGCACACCGAACTCGTGGATCATGTGCAGCCGATTCTCGAGCCCCGGGCCGCCGTTCGGGATCTTCGAGAAGTCGTCCTTGCCGAGCGTCTTCTGGCCGTCCCAGAGGAAGGCGCAGTGATCGGTAGAGACGACGGAGAGGATGTCCGAGCGCACTGCGTGCCAGAGGATCTCCTGGTTCTCCTGCGCGCGCGGCGGGGGCGTGTACACGTACTTCGCTCCCTCGAAGTCCGGGCGCTCCAGGTGCGTGTAGTCGATGAAGAAGTACTGCGTGCACGTCTCGCCCCAGACGTCCCAGCCCTGCTCCCGAGCACGGGCGATCGGATCGACGGCCTCCTTGCACGAGACATGGACGACGTAGAGCGGAGCACCCGCGACGCGTGCGAGCTGGATCGCGCGATTCGTCGCCTCGCCCTCGAGCTCCGGCGGACGGGTGAGGGCGTGATAGTGGGGCGCCGTATTGCCGGCCGCCAGCGCCTGCTTAACCAGCACGTCGATCGCGTCGCCGTTCTCCGCGTGCACCATCACGAGGGCTCCGGTCTCGGCGGCGACCTCCATCGTCTTGAAGAGCGTCTCGTCGTCGACCATGAGCGCGCCCTTGTACGCCATGAAGAGCTTGTACGAGGTCACGCCCTGCTCGGGCAAGCGGGCGAGCTCCTCGAGCGTCCCGCCCTCGCGAAGGTCGGTCACCGCCATGTGGTAGCCCATGTCGATGATCTGCTTGCCGTTCGCCTTCTCCTGCCACTCGGCGAGCGCCTCCCCGAAGGTCGCCCCGTGCGGCTGGATGACGAAGTCGACGTGGCAGGTCGTCCCTCCGAAGGCCGCCGCGGTTTGCCCCGACTGGACGTCGTCGATGGTCACCGTGCCGCCGAAGGGCATGTCGAGATGCGTGTGCGGATCGACGCAGCCCGGCAGGACGTACTTGCCCGAGGCGTCGATCACGCGATCCGCATCGACGTCGAGCGACTCACCGACGAGGCTGATCCGCTCGTCCTCGACGTACACATCGCCGACGTAGTCGTCGGCCGCGGTGATGATCCTTCCACCCTTGATCAGTACCGACACGTCACTCCCCAATCTCGGCCTCCTCCTCCGACCGCCGAGGCGGCCGGAGGAGCGGCCGGTCTTCGCTTAGTCGTTCCCTCTACTCACCGCCCGGCGTCACCTCGACTTCGGCCTTGGTCCAGTCGTCGCCGTTGACGTCCTCGCCGTCTGCCTCGAGTTCCTGGATAGCAGCCTCGGCCAGATCGGTCCGATACCCGGCCTCGGGCGCGATCCGCTTCTTGATGATCCCGTAGTCGAGCGCGATCTGGACGGTGTTGTCGAAGTCCTGCGGGTTCATGACCCCGACCCCGGTCGTCGTCGGCCAGATGAGCGCGTTGATCTCGTTCATCTGCCACGTCTGATGTCCGGCTCCGAGCTCGGGCCCGTTCGCCAGCACCGTGTCGACGCAGTCGTCCGGGTTGTCGCGGCAGTGGATCCAGCCGCGGAAGCTCGCTTTCAGGAACCGCTTCGCGATGTCCTGGTTCGCCGGATCCTCGATCCAGTCGTCGCGGACGAAGATCCCATCTTCCAGCGCGCCCGTTCCGAGCTCCGACATGAGGAACACGTTCAGCTCGTCGAGGGTGTACAGCTCTCCCGTGTCGGGGTTCTCGACCTCGAGTACCTGTGCAAGCTCGTTGTAGGTCATCGCCGCAGCGGCGTCGACCTCCCGGCTCAGGAAGAGGTTCATGTCGAACGGCTGCGCCACGACCTCCACGTCCGTGTCCGGGTCGAGCCCGTTCTTCGTCAACGCGGCGAAGAGCTTGTGCTCGTTGCCCCCGAGCCAGACGCCGACCTTCTTGCCCTCGAGCTTCGTGATCTCGTCGAGGCCGGAGTCCTTCCACGTGATCTCGGTCATGCCCGACCGCGCGAAGACCTGGGCGATGTTGATGATGTTCTGACCCTGGTCGCGTGTCGCGAGCAGGTTGTCGAGCCAGTCGATGCCGAACTCCGCCTGGCCCCCGAGCACGACCTGCTCCGGCACGATGTCGGGACCGCCGGGCCGGAGCGTGACGTTCAGGCCCTCGTCCTCGTAGAACCCCTGCTCGTCCGCCGCGTAGTAGCCGGCGAACTGCGCCTGCGGCACCCACTTGAGCTGGAGGGTCACGTTGTCGAGCTCGCCCGACGTCGCCTCGTCACCCTCGTCGCCGCCGCCGCACCCGACGACCGCGAGCGCAGCCGCCGCGGCAGCCAGCGCCGCGACGATCGCCCACTTTCGCTTCCTCATCTCGTACCCCGCCTCCTTCCGCCTGTCATCACATTGCTCATTCGATCCCGGCGCTCACTCGATCCCAGCACTCCGCATCGACGGGTGCCAGCTCATGGTCAGTCGCTCGACGAGCGCGACAGCTCCGTAGAACACGATCCCGAGCGCACTCGCGAGGACGATCCCCGCCCACGCCTGGTCGAACGCGAAGATTCCGACCCAGCGCCGGATCTCGACTCCGAGCGCGCCGGGCGCTCCACCGAAGTAGTCGCCCACGATGGCGCCGATCATGGCGAGTACCGTCGCAACCTTCAACCCCGAGAAGACATACGGAAGTGCATGTGGGAGCCGGACACGCCTGAAGACGGTCAGCTCGCTCGCCGCGTACGAGCGCATGAGCTCGACGGCCGACGGCGGCACCGAGGTCAGCCCTTTCATCGTGTTCACCATGACGGGGAAGAAGCAGAGAATCGCGACGATCGCCATCTTCGACGTCATGCCGGTGACCCCGAACCAGGTATTCGTGATCGGGGCGAAGGCGATGATCGGGACGGCGCCGGCCGCGATCGCGTACGGCATGACGGCGAGTCGCAGCAGCCGGAAGCGGGCCACGACTGCTGCCGCGAGGAATCCGACCGAGCAGCCGATCACGTAGCCGCCGAGCGCCTCGCGGAACGTGAAGAAGGCCGCATCCCACAGGGGGCCGCGGTCGGACCACAGCGTCTGCGCGATGTCGGACGGCGGCGGCAGCAGGAAGTTCTGGATCCCGAAGCCGCGCACGATGCCCTCCCAGAGCGCGATCCCGGCGACGAAGACGACGAGGGCAGGCACCCACTCGCGAGCGAACCGGCGGCCGCGGCTCATGTCTGCTCCTCGCTGACGACGAGCTCGCCTTCCGCGAGACCCGTGCCCTCCTCGTCGAGGCCGCCCTCGCGGAGCCGGTCCCGCACCTCGGTCACGAGCTCGAAGAAGCGCGGATCCTCACGTGTGTCGGCGGATCTCGGCTGTGGCAGATCCACGTCGACGATGGCCGCGATGCGCCCCGGCCGGCGCGACATGACGACGACGCGCGTCGAGAGGAACACGGCCTCGGCGATCGAGTGCGTGACGAACAGGATCGTGCTCCCGCTTCGCTCCCAGATCCGAAGCAGCTCGCTGTTCAGCCGCTCCCGCGTCATCTCGTCGAGGGCACCGAACGGCTCGTCCATGAGCAGGAGCGCGGGCGAGAAGGACAGCGCGCGGGCGATCGAGACGCGCTGCTGCATGCCTCCCGACAGCTGCCACGGATGGTGGTCGCCGAAGCCCTGCAGCTCGACGAGCCGCAGCATCTCCTCCGCGCGCTCTTCCCGCTTCGCTCGTTCCCAGCCCATGAGCTCGAGCGGCAGGGCGATGTTCTTGGACACGGTGCGCCAGTCGTAGAGCACGGCGTCCTGGAAGACGATCCCGTAGTCCCGGTCGCGCCGCGCCTGCCGGGCGGACTTTCCGTTGACCACGACCTCACCCGCCGTCGGCTCGACGAGGTCCCCCACGATCCGGAGCAGCGTCGACTTCCCGCACCCGGACGGGCCGATGAGCGAGACGAGCTCGCCCTCCTCGACGTCGAGGTCGATGGACGTGAGCGCAACCACGCCGCCGGCGCCGAAGGACTTCGCGACCCCGCGCAGGAAGACGACGGCCTGGTCGCTCAAGCCACGTGCTCCGGCGCGCGCCGTACGACCAGCTTCTCGACCAGGAGAACGGCGAGGAAGAACGTGATCCCGAGCAGCGCGGCGATGAGGTTCGTAGCCCAGAGGCTCGGCGGCGACGTGATGTAGTACTGGTTGAAGTTCAGGATCTTGCCCCCGAGGCCGTCCTGAACGGACGCCGGCAGCTCCCCGATGATCGCTGCGACGACGCTGGCCGGGGCGGCGATCTTGAGCGCGGCGAAGATGTACGGGAGCGCCGCCGGCACTCGGAGCTTCCACAGCACCGACTGCCCGCTCGCGGCGTACGAGCGCATGAGCTCGATTGCGCGTGGATCGACGGACGTCAGCCCGCGCAGCGTGTTGATCGCGACCGGGAAGAACGTGAGATAGGCCGAGATCACCGCCACGGCGCCCCAGTCGCGCAGCCCCGGCGGCAGCCGCGGGTTCACCCAGACGACGACCATCGGCGCCACCGCGAGGATCGGGATCGTCTGCGACGCGACGATGTAGGGCAGGAATCCGCGCTGGAGCAGCCCGGAGTGGGCGAGCAGCACGCCGAGGCCGAATCCGACGAGCGCGCCGATGAGAAGGCCCACCGCAGCTTCCTTCGCCGTGAAGAGCGCCGCGTCCCAGAGGACGCCGATGAGGAGCGGGCCGTTCCGGCGCGACGGCTCGAAGAGCTGCCCGACGATCTCGTGGATGTGCGGCATCGTCCGCTCGTTGGCCTCGAACTGGCCGAGCCGAAGGTCGACGGTCTCGGCAAACCAGCGAAACCCTTCCCATGCGGCCCAGAGGGCGATGAGCACGGCGAGGAAGAGGCCGACGTGGACGGCGGCGTCGCGCATTCGCTCCGACCTCAGGACCCTGGTCCGGCCGACCGTCATCACCGCCTGGCTCATCTGGCTATTCCACCACAGGCGGAGCCGCACGGAATAAGCTCGCGCCGTGCCGCTCGTGCCGTCCCGCACCGTCGCCGAGCTGAAGGAGCTCCGCGAGCTCACCGGGGACGAGGACGGCGCACAGCGAGTCGCCTGGACCGAGACGTGGGAGACGGCACGCGCCTGGTTGCGCGAAAAGCTCGCCGCAATCGGTGCAGACGAAACGGTCGACGAGGCCGGAAATCAGTGGTTCACGCTCGCCGGCGAGACCGAGCGCGCGGTGCTCATCGGCGGCCACATCGACTCCGTGCCGAACGGAGGCTGGCTCGACGGCGCTCTCAACGTCGTCGCCGGAATCGAGGTGCTCCGCCGAGTCGCGGACGAGGGCACGCCGCCGGTGTCGCTCCGGCTCGTGAACTGGGCCGACGAGGAAGGGGCGCGGTTCGGGCGCAGCCTGTTCGGATCGAGCGCCGCCGGCGGATCGATGGCGGACCAGGACGAGCTCCGGCAGCTCACCGATCGCGACGGCGTCACGCTTCCGGAAGCCCTCGCTCGCTACGACGTCGACCTCGATCGCGCGCTCGAGTCACGCTCGCAGCTCGAGTCTGCAGCCGCGTATCTCGAGCTCCACATCGAGCAAGGCCCCGTCCTCGAGTCGCTCGACCTGCCGCTCGGTGTCGTGCTCGGCACCTTCGGGGTCGAGCGCCACCGCATCACCTGGCGGGGCCAGGCCGCACACGCCGGCTCGACGCCGATGGACCAGCGGCGGGACGCGCTCGCGGGCGCCGCGAGGCTCGCGCTCGAGATCCGAGACATCGCGAAGCGGACCGGCGACGGCGCGGTCTGCACGTCGGGCGGAGTCGTCTGCAAGCCGGGCATCGTGACCTCGGTCGTCGAGACGGCCGAGCAACTCCTCGACCAGCGCCATCTCGATGCCTCGAAGCTCGCGTCGATGCTCTCCCAGGTCAAGGACGCAACCGCGCGCTTCGCGGCCGAGGAGAACATCGACGTCGAGCTCGAGCGCATCTGGTCGATCGAGCCGATCCTCTTCGACGAGACGCTGCTCCGGTTCTGCGAGGAGGCGATCACGGAGGTCGCCGGAACCGGCCATCGCCTGCCGTCCGGCCCGCTGCATGACGCGGCGGAGGTCGCGCGTGCCGGCGTCCCGACTGTGATGCTCTTCGTGCAGAGCCTGCGCGGGCTCTCGCACACGAAGCTCGAGGACACGAAGGAAGAGCACCTCGAGCTCGCCGTCGCGGCACTCGACCGCCTGGCGTCGAGGACGATCCACTGGGTCGCCGGCGGCGGCGGCCGTCGCACCGCCTGAAGCTCACCCTAAGGCAGCCGAAACGGCCGGGCTCATCCTCCGCGAGGGAGAGTCACACTGCAGAGGAGGATCGATGGCTATCGCACCAATGGCGGGATTCACGCGCCGCGTCCTGCTGCTCGGCGGAATCGTGGTCTGCGTGATCGCCCTGGCATTCGGATTCGGGACGGCGTTCGCCGCTGACCCACGGCTCGACGAGGCCGATGCCGCGCTCCAGAAGGCGGATGCGCTCCTGGCGTCCTCGCAAACGGGCGGCGGTGTATCCGACCAGGCCCAGAGGCGGTTCGAACGAGCGGTCGCCCGTGCGATCGCCAACATCGAGGACGCGCGCGCGCAGATCGTCGAGGCCAAGGACGCCGTCGACAATCCGAAGTAGCCCGAGCAGAGGACGGGGGACTCGTAGAGTGCCCCGCCGTGGCGTCGTCCAAGCTGAAGGGCGCCGCGGCGGGGCTCGCGGTCGGAGGTTGCCTGACATGGAACGTCTCGAACGTCGGTGCGGTCGCAGACCCGCTCGCGGACGCCTACGGTGTCTCGCTGGCGGCGGTCGGGCTGTTGACGACTGCGCTCTTCGTCACGCACCTCGCCGTGCAGCTCCCTGCGGGGCGTGGAGCGGATCGGCTCGGCGCTCGCGCTGTCGCGCTGGCCGCAATCGCGGCAACGCTCGCGGGTAACGGCGTCCTCCTCCTCGACGACTCGTTCCCGCCGGCACTCCTCGGCCGCGCGATCGTCGGCCTCGGGTCGGGCGCCGCGTTCGTCGCGGGGCTCGACCTCGTCCGTGCCGGCGGAGGCGGACCTGTGCTCCAGGGCCTGTACGGCGGCGCGACGATGGCGGGCGGCGGGCTTGCGCTGATGATCGTCCCGCCGCTCACGGATGCGACGGACTGGCGGGCGCCGTACTGGACCGCCGCGGCGCTCGCGCTGGCGGCGGCGCTTCCCGTCCTTGCAGCCCGCGGCCTCCCACGCGTCGGCCACAGGGGCGCTGCGGTGCTCCGAGACCCGGCACTGCTCCCGCTCGGAGCACTGCAGGCCGCGACGTTCGGCCTTGCGGTGGTCGCGGGGAACTGGGCGGTTCCGCTGCTCGAGCGCCAGGGCTCGAGCTCCGCCGCCGCCGGGCTGGCGGCAGGGCTGATCCTCTTCGCCGGAATCGCCACGCGCCCCGCGGGAGGCCTGCTCGCGCGGTCCGCGCGCAGGAGAGCCCTGACCGCGCTCGCGCTCATCGGAGTCGCGGGCGGCAGCGCCATCCTGGCGCTGGGCGCGTCCTTCGCGCTCTCCACGGCCGGTGCGCTCACTCTCGGCCTGGCGGCTGGACTTCCGTTCGCCATCATCTTCGCGGCGGCGCAGCGCGAGCGGCCGGACGCCCCGGCCGCCGCAATTGCCCTCGTGAACGGCATCGCGGTCGCGACGATCCTCGTGGGCACGCCGCTTGCCGGCCTCGCCTTCGAGCTCCCCGGCGACGGCCGCCTCGCGTTCGCCGCCATCGCGGGTCTCGCTGCCGCCGCGCTGCTCGCGCTTCCCCGAGCCCGCCTCTAAGGCAATACTCCGTACTTCGAACGAGCGAAGGAGACGAAGAGATGGCCTTGAGCTTCGGCGTCACCGTCCTTCCCGATCCGCCCAACCAGCGGTTCGTCGAGCTGCTCGTGCTCGCCGAGTCACACGGCTTCGAGTACGGCTGGACGTACGACTCCCACGTCCTGTGGCAGGAGTCGTTCCCCCTGCTCACGCTCGCCGCCGAGGCGACCTCGACCATGAAGCTCGGCCATTGCGTCACCAACCCCGGAACGCGCGAGCCCACCGTGCTCGCGAGCGGCTACGCGACGCTCCACGACATCTCGGACGGCCGCATGGTGATGGGCATCGGCCGCGGTGATTCCGCACGCCGCTACATCGGGCAGCAGCCCGTCAAGGTCGCGGAGTTCGAGCGACGCCTCGCCATGATCAAGGACTTCATGAACGGCCGCACGGTGGACTGGAACGAGAAGGAGCTCCAGCTCAAGTGGGTGCGCCCCGAGCTGCCGGAGATCCCGATCTGGGTCGCCGGCTACGGGCCGAAGGCGCTCGCGGTCGCCGGCCGCGTCGGGGACGGAGTCATCATCCAGCTGGCCGACCCGGACATCATCACCTGGATCATGGACACGGCTCGCGCGTCCGCCGAGGAAGCGGGCCGTGACCCCTCCGAGCTCCAGTGCATCGTGTGCGCGCCGAGCCATATCTCGGACGACATCGCCGACGCGCGCGAGCAGGTGCGCTGGTTCCCGGCCATGGTCTCGAACCACGTGAAGGACCTCATCGAGCGCTATGGGGTCGACGGCTCCGTCGTCCCGAAGGCGCTGACGGACTACGTCCAGGCGAGGAAGTTCTACGACTACGACGAGCACTCGCGCGTGGGCGCGAAGCACGGCGAGTTCGTGACCGACGAGATCTGCGACCGCTTCTGCGTCCTCGGGACCGCCGAGCAGGCGACGACGAAGCTGAAAGAGCTCGAGGCGATCGGCGTCGACCAGTTCAACATCTATCTCATGACCCAGGGCCAGGAAGACGTGCTGGCGGCCTACGGGAAAGACGTCATCCCGCAGTTCTCGAGCGTCGCCGCGTAGCCAGGCCCGTGTAGGTGCCGGGCATGCCCGGCACCTAGTGCCGAGCGGTAGCGAGGCGCTAGAGGATCTTCTTCCCGAGCGCGCTCGCGACGAGCTCGACCGCCGTGAGCGCGGTCGTGTTCTCCCGGTCGAGGATCGGGTTGACCTCCACGACCTCGAGCGAGCCGGCGAGCCCCGACTCGGCGACGAGCTCGAGCGCGAGGTGCGCCTCGCGATAGGTGAGGCCACCGCGGACCGGTGTCCCCACACCGGGCGCGATCTCCGGGTCGAGCGCGTCGAGGTCGAGCGAGATGTGTACGAAGCTCCCGCCGCCGACGCGGTCGAGCGCTTCCCGCATCGCCCGCTCGACGCCGATCCGGTCGATCTCGCTCATCGTGAACACCCGGACGCCCGCCTCGCGCAGCAGCTGGCGCTCGCCGTCGTCGAGCTGCCGTACACCGAGCAGCGCGACCCGCTTCGGATCGAGCGCCGGTAGCGGCCATGCGTCGCTCGCGAATGCCTCGCCGCCGAGGCCGAGGGTCGCGCCGAGGGCCATTCCGTGGACGTTGCCGCTCGGGCTCGTCTCCGGCGTGTTGATGTCCGAGTGCGCGTCGATCCAGAGAACGCCGCCCGGGCCGTGCACTGCGGCGAGTCCCCCGATAGTGCCGAGCGCGACCGAGTGATCGCCACCGAGCACGAGCGGCGTCTCCCCGGCGCCGACGGCTTCCACGACCTTGGCGGCTATCCGTTCGCACGTGCGCTTGATCTCCGGGAGGAAGCGCGCCCGCTCGTCCTGGAGCGCCGTCGCCTCGGGAACTGCCGTCTCCACGTTCCCGTGGTCGCGCACCGTGAACCCGAGGCTCGCGAGGCGCTCCTCGAGCCCCGCATACCGGATCGCCGAGGGGCCCATGTCCACACCGCGCCGCCCCTGCCCGAGGTCGAGAGCCGCACCGATGATCGCGACCTCACGCGGAGTGCTCACGCGGGGAACCTACAGCGACCCACGGCTACACTCCCTCGCGAGGCGAGGTAGCTCAGCTGGTAGAGCACACGGCTGAAAACCGTGGTGTCGCCGGTTCAAGTCCGGCCCTCGCCATTCTCCGAATCGCTCGAGCCTCTACCCGCCTCGGCCCCCGCGGAAGGCCGTAGATTCCGACCCGTGAGCTTCGTCGTCGGAGCAGACGCCTACGACCGCTTCATGGGTCGCTATTCGACTCCGCTGGCGCCGAAGCTCGCCGACTTCGCAGGCATCGAGCCCGGACAACGCGTGCTGGACGTGGGCTCTGGACCGGGCGCTCTCACCGCAGAGCTCGTCAAGCGGACCGGGTCCCAGTCGGTGTCCGCGGTCGATCCCTCGCCGCCGTTCGTCGACGCGGCCCGCGAGCGTCACCCCGGAGTGGATGTCCGGCTCGCCGTGGCAGAGGAGCTCCCCTTCGAGGACGACGCATTCGACGCCGCGCTGGCACAGCTGGTCGTTCACTTCATGTCCGACCCCGTCGCGGGCCTGCGCGAGATGGCGCGCGTGACGGCTACCGGCGGCGTCGTTGCCGCGTGCGTCTGGGATCACGGCGGCGGCCAGGGCCCGATCAGCGTGCTGTGGGAAGCGGCGCACGAGCTCGATCCGCACGTGCTGGACGAGTCCGAGCTCGCAGGTGCCCGCGAGGGCCACCTCGCTCAGCTCTTCGACGAGGCCGGTCTCAGCGGCATCGAGGATGCTGCCCTCTCCGTCGTCGTCGAGCATCGGACCTTCGAGGAATGGTGGGAGCCGTTCACGCTCGGCGTCGGCCCCGCGGGGAGCTACACGGCCTCGCTCGACGCAGACGCGCAGGCTCGACTCCGGGAGCGATGCCGAGAGCTCTTGCCGCCGGCGCCGTTCTCGATCACGGCCCGAGCCTGGGCCGCTCGCGGCGCCGCATAGCCTGGCCCCGGATTGCGGGCGGTTGACGTCGGGCGCCCGAGCCTTAGGATCGCCCCTTCTTCTCCACAGTCACGAAGGAGGCCGCATGACCGACTATGCGCAACCGCCAGGTGGGTGGCTGGAGCGGAGATTCCACTTCTCGGAGAGAGGGACGACGCTCGCCAGGGACACGATGGCCGGCGTCACGACGTTCATCGTCATGTCCTACATCATCTTCGTGAACCCGCAGATCTTGAGCTTCGCGGGGATCGAGGGGCTCGAGGGACAGGGGCTCCCGTTCGACGGGGTGCTCGCGGTCACGTGCCTCGTCGCGGGCGTGATGACGATCGCGATGGGGCTGTACACGAACTACGCCTACGCTATCGCGCCGGGGCTCGGGCTCAACGCAACCGTCGCCTTCGCGCTCGTCGCCGGCGAAGGGCTCTCCTTCCCGGCCGCGATGGGCCTCATCGTCGTCGAGGGCATCGCGGTCTCGATCTTCGTGCTCACGGGCCTTCGCGAGAAGGTGATGGATGCGATCCCCCTCGATCTGAAGAAGGCGATCGCGATCGGGATCGGCCTCTTCATCGCGTTCATCGGCTTCGAGAGCGCTGGAATCGTGGTGCCCGGCACACCGGTCGTCGATCTCGGTCCGCTGACGACGTGGCCGATCCTCGTCGCCGTCTTCGGGCTCGCACTGACGATCGCGCTCCGGGCACGAGGAGTGCGCGGTGACCTCCTCATCGGGATCATCGCGGCGACGGCGCTCGCGACGATCATCAACGAAGCCTCCGACGGCGACGCGGGCTTCACCGCGGGGGCCACGATCCCGGACGACGTCTACCAGAGCCCGAACTTCGAGCTCCTCGGCAACTTCAACTTCGACGCGTTTACGGAGCTCGCGTTCATCTCGGCCGTCGTGTGGGCGTTCTCCCTCTTCATGGCGGACTTCTTCGACACGATGGGAACCCTCGTCGGCGTCGGCAAGCCGGCCGGCTACCTGGACGAGGAGGGCCGCTTGCCCGAGATCCGCAAGCCGCTCCTCGTCGACGGGCTCAGCGCGGTCGCCGGTGGCGCTGCCTCCTCGTCGTCGGCGACGACCTACATCGAGTCGGCGTCCGGAATCAGCGTCGGCGGACGTACCGGGTGGGTAGCCGTCATCGCCGGCTTTCTCTTTCTCCCCTTCATGTTCTTCGCGCCGATCATCGGCATGGTCCCCCCGGAAGCGACCGCGCCGGCGCTCATCATCGTCGGGTACCTGATGATGACCGCGCTCACAGAAGCAGAGGACGTCGCCGAAGGCCAGACGCCGCGGAAGCTCGCAGGGATCGACTTCAGCGACCTCGCGATCGGGCTGGCATCGGCGCTGACGATCATGGTCATGCCGTTCACCTTCTCGATCGCAGACGGCATCGGGTTCGGGTTCATCGCGTTCGTGCTCGTCCGTGCGGCGCAGGGCCGTTGGAAGGACGTCCACCCGTTCATGTGGGTGGCGAGCGCGGCGTTCGGGCTCTACTTCCTCGTCCCGTTTCTGCAGGACACGTTCGACTGGATCTGATCGTACGCATGCCCTGTTACGGTCGCCGGGATGGAGCTCGCGTTCCTCCCGGCGACCGAGCAGGCTCGCCTCGTCCGCACCGGGGAGGTCTCCTCGGTCGAGCTCGTGCAGCTCTACCTCGAGCGAATCGAGCGGATCGACCCACAGCTCAACTCCTTCGTCACCATCTGCGGCGAGAAAGCTCTCGCCGACGCACGCGAGCGGGACAGCCGCGCTGCCGAGGGCCCGTTCCACGGCGTCCCGATCGCCGTCAAGGATCTCACGGCGACGGCGGGCATCCGCACGACGTACTCGTGCCGCGCGTTTGCCGACAACGTCCCCGACTTCGACACGGCCGTGGTGCGCCGCATCCGCGACGCCGGGTTCGTCATCGTCGGGAAGACGAACACACCGGAGTTCGGCACGGTCGCGTTCACCGAGTCCGAGCTCAACGGGGCGACGCGCAACCCGTGGAGCCCCGAGCGCACTCCCGGCGGCTCGAGCGGTGGCGCTGCGGCAGCCCTCGCCGCCGGCCTCGTGCCCCTCGCGCACGGCACCGACGGCGGCGGCTCGATCCGCATTCCGGCCTCGTGCTGCGGCCTCTTCGGACTGAAACCCTCGCGTGGACGTGTGTCGAACGCGCCCTTCTCCTCGCTCGAAGGCCTTTCGACGGCCGGCCCCCTCGCGCGCCATGTCTCCGACGCCGCTGCCTTCCTCGACGTACTCGCGGGCTACGAGCCCGGCGATCCCTGGTGGGCGCCGCCTCCCCAGCGGCCGTTCGCAGACGAAGTGGGCGCCGATCCCGGTCGCCTGCGCGTCGCCGCGACCGCCACACCTCCGATCGGCACGCCCGTGCACGCCGACTGTCTGGCGGCGTTCGAGACCGTAGTGGAGCTCGTGACCCAGCTCGGCCACGAAGTCGTGGACGCAACGCCGCCCTGGAGCGAGTCGGATCTCATCGATGACTTCCTCGCCGTCTGGCAGGTCGGCCCCACGCTGTATTCGATCGACGAGGATCTCCTGACGCCGGTCAACCGCGGGCTAGCGGAGACCGCGCGGTCGACGAGCGCGGCCGATTACGCACTCGCGGTCGTGCGCCTGCAGGCCGCGGCACGACGGATCGTCGCCTTCTGGCGCGACGTCGATGTCGTGCTCACCCCGACGCTCGCGCTGCCACCGGTGCCCATCGGCTGGCAGGAGGAGGGCGTCGACACCGCCCAGGAGCAGCTCCGACGGAACACGGTCTTCACCCCGTTCACGGCCGTCTCGAACCTCACCGGCCAACCGGCGATGTCGCTGCCGCTGGGTACGAGCAGCGACGGGCTTCCGATCGGCACCCAGGCGATCGGGCCGCCCGCCGGTGATGCGCTCCTCGTCCGGCTCGCATCCCAGCTCGAAGCTGCGAGACCGTGGCACGACCGCCGCCCACCCGTCTCGTAGCCACACGAAAAGAGACGTCCCGACCGCTGACGCGCGTCACGGGCGTCCCTTCTGAGCGCGAGCCTAGCCGACACCGAGCGCGCGTCAGGTCGAATTTCAGAGGGTCGGCGAGATCCGGATGCGCTGGCCCGGCGAGGCGTGCAGCAAGCGTCCGGCGCTTCCCCTGGAGATCGCGACCGACATGTTCGCGTAGCTGTCCTGGTACAGGATCACGTCGCCAGGGCGCGCGTCGGCAAACGTCCTTGCGGTGACCGCGTAGTAGCTCTCGCCGGCGAGCTCGAGCTCGACCTGCGTGCCCGAGACGATTCCGATGCGCTCTACGTCCTCCCGCGTCAGGTTGAGCGCGATGTTCCCGAAGCTGTCCACGTAGAGCACGGTCGCAACGGCGTGACGGTCCCCGATCTCCGGCGGCGGAAGGTCGAGCGTGACCAGGCCTTCGGGATCGAGGGGCGGGCCGAGCTCCTCGAGTGGCACGCCGAGTGCGAGGTGCGCCGCGGCGGGCGCGAACAGATCGCGCCCGTGGAAGGTGCGCGAGATCGTCTCCAGCGCATACGCAGGGTTCGCGAGCTCGTGCGCTGCCTCGATGCCGGCTCGACCGGCTGCCGGGAGCAGCAGGCCGTTGTCTGGACCGACGTACAGCCGTCCCTCGCCGTCCTTCAACGCGAGCGGTCGACGCGGCCCCCCGACTCCCGGGTCGACGACGGCCAGATGGACGCCGACCGGCATGTAGCCGATCGTGTTCGCGAGCACGAGCGCGCCCTGCAATACCGACTGCGCGGGGATCCCGTGCGTGATGTCGATGATCTCGGCGTCCGGAGCGATCCGCTTCATCACCCCGTGACAGGTCCCGACGAAGTCGTCCTGGAGCCCGAAGTCGCTCAGGAAGGTGATGAACACGCACGGAGCCTAAACGGCGGCTCCGGGACTAGGGCTGCCGCTTCGCCCTCGTCGGCGTGCAGCGCGGCCGGCGGCCGGATCTGCCTTCGCCGCACACCTTCAGGCCGCGTGGCCGGATCCGTACGAACGCGGTCGGAGCCTGGAGGGGCAGCGGCCTGCCCACGAGCGATTGCCGCGTCAAGCCGGGTCGTGCTCCGTCGGTTCGTCGTGCGCCACGCGCGCAGCATAGTGAGGTGCCCGGCCGGTCATGTAGTCCGTACGGGCTAATCCGCGACAGGCGCCGGCTCGCGCCTCCGCGCGAGCTCGAGCAGCTCTGCGGTCTGCCGCTCGAGGCGCACGAGCTTCGCCGCGATGATCGCGACGTAGACGAGGAAGACCACGAAGACGACGGCGTACGCGGCGGCGACGTACTCACCCGGGCTCACTGGAGCGCCTCGCGAAGCTCACGCAGATTCGCATCCGTCCGCTTCCCTGCGAGCTCCACCCGGTACAGGACGTACGCGAGGAGCGTCACCGCAGCCCACATGACGCAGAACGCGGTGAACATGGTTGCCGTCATCTGCGGCCCTTCGCGCGTGAACACCGTGGGATGGACGAGATCGTTCGCGAGACGAATGGCCAGGAAGCTGACGGGGATGAGAACGACGCCGAACAGCGCATAGACGGCCGACGAGCGCGCCCGCCGGGCACCCTCGGGCAGCGAGAAGCGGAGCATGAAGTACGCGCAGTAGAAGAGGAAGAGCACGAGGAAGAGGACGAGCTGATCGGAATCCCAGCTCCACCACACTCCCCAGGACGTCTTGGCCCACAGCGAGCCGGTGATCAGGGTGAGCGAGCCGAAGATCGTCCCCTGGTGGATGGCGACGTAGCTCTCGAGGTCGTAGCGCTCGTCGCGCCGCCACAGGAGGAAGAGAGCCTTCAACGCTCCGAGCCCGAAGCAGAAGTACGCCGTCAACGCGATCGGGACGTGGATGTAGAAGATCTTCTGGCGAACGCCTTCCACGTCGGTCTCCGGCGCGACGAAGAACGACAAGGAGAGCCCGACGGCGAAGAGACCAGCGGTCAGAACGGCGAGCCCCGGAAGGCCGCGCAGCGTGGATGTGCTCAGCGATTCACTCCGTCACGACGTACTCGAAAGACGCCCACGAGAGTACAGCGAAGACCACGTCGTAGAGCACGAGAAAGAGCAGGAAACGCTCGCCTTCGGCCGAGACCGCGGCGCCGACGCCCCCGATGACGAGCGGAATCGAGAGGGGGAGCACCAGCAGCGGCAGTACCAGCTCTCGTGCGCGGCTCGCGGCCGCCATCGCCGCGAGCAGCGACCCGACGACGCAGATGCCGATGTCCGCGAGCAGCACACCGGCGACCGCCGTGGCATCGAGAGGAGCGAAGAAGATGGCGAACGCGGGCAGAGCGACCACCTGAGCGGCGAGGAGGAAGACGAGGGTCGCAATCGTCTTCCCCAGCCAGATCGCGCTGCGGTCGCACGGCGCCAGCACGAGCCCGTCGAGGACCCCGTGCTCCTGCTCCGGCACCCACGCCCGCGCGAGCCCGAGCAGCGCCGTGAAGACGATCGCCACCCAGAGCAACCCGTAGGCGGCATCGTCCTGCGTGTCGGACGGAAGGGCGAACCGGAACACCACGAGGGTCGAGAGGACGAACAGGAGCATCGCCGGGAGCGTGTCGCGCGCCCGGAGCTCGACCTTGAGATCCTTCCGCGCGAGCGCGGTCACATCGGCGACGTACGTCACGCGAGCGCCAGCCGCCCGCTCGCATGCCGCTCGACCCGTGCTGGGTCGTGAGTCGTCACGATGAGCGTTCTGCTCCCACGGAGCTCCTCGAGCTCGCGGTCGAGCAGCGCCGCGCCGGCCTCGTCGAGCGCGGAAAACGGCTCGTCGAGGACGAGCAGGTCGGGCTCGTGGAGCAGCGCCCGGCAGAGCGCGAGACGCTGCGTCATTCCGCGCGAGTACGTCGCGACCCGCTCGTTCCGCGCCTCCCAGAGCCCGAACCGCTCGAGCAGCATCCCGATCCGCTCCCTGCGCTCGGGAATGCGATAGAGGCGGCCGAAGAGATCGAGGTTCTCGACCGCCGTCAATTCGCGGTAGACGAGCGGCTCGTGGGAGAGGAAGCCGAGGCGCGACCGGTCCACGTCGATCTCGAGCGTCCCGCGCGTCGGAGCTGCGAGACCGGCGACGAGCCGCATGAGGGTCGTCTTCCCGGAGCCGTTCGGGCCGGTGACGACGAGCATCCCGCCACGCTCGAGGTCGAACGACACACCGCGGAGCACGGGCTTCCGGTCGAACCGCTTCTCGACGTCCCGCGCCTTGATCACATGGAAGACGCTACTCCACGAGCGCGGTGCTGTACTCGAATTTGCCCCGTCCGATCATTTCGAACCCGTCACCTTCGACGATGACTCGACTACCCACGATCGCGCCCTCAAACGCCGGCCCTCCGTCGAGCCCGGAGCCAACGTTCACCGTTATTCGACCGCAGGGGTTGAACACGATCCCGCGCCATCGATGGCCACTGCCGTTCAAGGTGATGTCGGCGCCGTCGTTCGGAACGCAGAGTGGATCTTCCGACAGCGACCCGTCGTTCGGTGTCAAATCGGTGTTCGGAATTGCGAAGAAGAGCACATCGCTAGAGAACGACCGAAGTTCCAGCCCGCCACCCTCGACGGTAATGGCCGGTGCCAGCACGGTCAGTCGCCCGTGAAGGTCTTGACCATCGATGTGAACCGACTCCGCAGCGCAGTAGATCCCGCTCGGGATCGTGCCGTCGTGGGGGATCACCTCATCAGGCTCCGAAAGCTCAACGGTGCTGCTGGTGATCTCGATGTTCGACGCGTCGTACGTGCAGCCAGTTCTCCAACCAAGCTGTGCCGGCGTGAACCACATGGGCCTCGGCCGAGCCTCAACGCGCGGAAGTGTGGCAGCGGGATCGTCACCAAACCGCGTCACCGCCGTTGCGTCTCGGCTAGCTGGGCATCCACTCGTCTCATCGAAGGTCCCGTCCGCGGCCCAGAACGGGCCGCTATCAATGCGAAACCAGCCAGCCGAGTGAACGTGGCCGTTGATTGAGATGCCAGCCGCATCGAAACGCAAGCCTTCGTCGCAGTCAGCGTCGTAGTCGGAGTAGATGGCGAGATTGTCGTCCCCAGGGAGTCGCTCGGCTACGGCGCGCGCTCTAATCGCCTTGTCGAGCACTCCGAACATGCGCCCGAAGAATGTGTCGGCCTGATACTCAACCGCTACCACGATCTTCATCGGGTCCGGCACTGACCCCGCCGGCGCGCCGACGGTTCCGACCGGTGTGGCGTACGGCGTGCTCGGGGTCGCAGTCGCACCCGGCATGTTGCTTTCGACGTACTCGCGAGCTCGCGCGTAGGCAGGACAGTTCGGGTCGTCGTGGCAGTCGCTTGGCAGCTCGCGAGCCGCCGCAAGCGCAGCGGCATCCGCAGCGTCCTGCGCCGTCTTCTTGACGACGTACCAGTAGCCGATGTCCACCGCCAGCGCGCCGAGCCCGAGGAAGAGCGGCAGCAGGACAGCCACGAGCACGACGGTCTGCCCGGCCTCGTGTCGGAGGCGGCCCATGACGGCAAGAGTCTAGGACCGGTGTCGGAGGACGACGCTCAGACGAGCACGTCGAGCGCGACGAAACCGAAGAACACGAGGCTGATCACGCCGTTCACGGTGAAGAACGCCGCGTCGAGCCGCCGCAGGTCACCAGGGCGCACCAGCGAGTGCTCGTATGCGAGCAGAGCCGCAACCGCAGCGACTCCGGCCCAGTAGAAGACACCGACGGCGAGCCCCGCGCCCGCAGCCGCCAGCAGCGCAACGGTGCCGACATGGAATACCCGCGCACCGACGAAGGTCCCGCGTTCGCCGAATCGGGTCGCCCACGAGTGCAGCCCTTCGCGCCGGTCGTGCTCGAGGTCGTACAGCGAGTAGAAGAGGTCGAAGCCGGCGACCCAGAACAGGACTGCTCCACTCAAAGCCCACGCCTCCCACGGCGACGTCCCGGAAACCGCGAGCCAGGCGCCGACCGGGGCGAGCCCGAGGCACGCGCCCAGCCAGAGGTGGCAGAGCCACGTGAAGCGCTTGAGGTACGGATAGACGACGAACATCGCCACCGGGATCGGCCACAGCCAGCGCACGATCGGATCCAGCTGGAACACGGCGAGCAGGTAGATCGCGAAGGCGGCGGCGCAGAGAGCGAGGACCTGAACGCGGGTCAGCGCGCCACTCGGGATCTCGCGGCTCGACGTGCGCGGGTTCCGGGCGTCGAGCTCGGCGTCGACGAGGCGATTCACGGCCATCGCGAGGGTCCTCGCACCCACCATCGCCACGGTCACCCACAGCACCTCGGCGAACCCGGGCCAGGCATCGACGGCGAGGAACGCGCCGACGTACGCGAATGGGAGCGCGAAGACGGTGTGCTCGATCCGGACGAGCGACGCGAGCCGGCGAGGGAGCGGTGCGACAGCGGTGCTCACGTTTGCTTGTGCGGGGTCGCGGTGTCGCCGGACGCGAGCTCGAGCCCATGCCTGAGCGCCGGGCGCAGCACTGCAAATCCGTCCTCTGCACCCACCCGGCGAGCCGGGCAGGTTCACGACGAGCGTATGGCCGCGGAGCCCCGCCAGCCCCGCGAGAGGAGCGCGTGCGGGGTCTTCGCCAGTGCGTCTGCGCGGATGGCCTCCGCGATGCCCGGTGCCTGCTCGATCTATGACGCCAGTCAGTCGCCTCCGGCGTGACGTCGCGCGGCGCGAATCCGGTGCCTCCCGTTGTCAACACGAGCAACGCCTCGCAGGCAAGCTCGGCGATCGCCTCCGCGATGACCGTGCGCTCGTCGGGCACGACCCGGCGAGCTACGTCGAAGCCCTCCTCTCGGAGCAATCTGCTCCAGCACGTCGCCGCTCGCGTCCTCGCGGACGCCCGTATGCACTCCATCGGACACCGTCAGTACCGCGGCGTTCATTCGGCGCTCGCCTTCGTCTTCTCGACGACCCTCACGTCGCTGACCTCCATGCCCTTGTCGATGGCCTTCGCCATGTCGTACACGGTCAGCGCCGCGACGGTCGCGGCGACGAGCGCCTCCATCTCGACGCCCGTCTGGGCGGTCGTCTCGGCTGACGCCTCGATCTCCACCACCGCGTCACCGACCTCGAGCGTGACCTCCACGTGCGAGAGCGGGAGCTGGTGGCACAACGGGATGAGCTCGGCCGTGCGCTTCGCGGCCATGATCCCCGCAAGCTGCGCGGTCGCAAGTGCGTTGCCCTTGGGCAGGTCGCCAAGCCGAGCGGCAGTCTCCGGAGCCATGCGGACCGCCGCGCGTGCGACCGCACGGCGCCGCGACAGCGGCTTCCCTCCCACGTCCACCATCCGGACGTCCCCAGCCTCGTCGACGTGCGAGAGGTCGCTCATGTGCTCTGCCCGGCCACGAGGAGATCGTAGTCCGGAGAGGGGCGCCGCTATGCCTTCGACGGCGGCACGTTTTCACGTGAAAACAGAATCGGCACCGTCGTGGGGATCGCCGGTGCGGGCTCGCCGACGAGCTCGAGCGCGAAGACGGTCCGTCCGGGCCGCGATTCGACCAGGACGGCGCCGCCCATGAGCCGTGCGAGCTCGCGCGCGATCGCGAGGCCGAGGCCACTCCCCCAGGCCACGCCGCCTTCCGCCCGGTAGAAGCGCTCGAAGATCGCGTCCTGCAACGCAGGCGGGATTCCGGGCCCGGAGTCCTCGACCTCGAGCGCCGCCCGGCCGGCTCTTCGCCTGGCGCGCACGACGACCGGGGTGCCCGACGGCGTGTGCACGAGCGCGTTCATCACCAGCGCGCGACCGATCTGGAGCACTCGCTCGTCGTCACCGAGCGCCCAGACATCGTCCTGGACCTCGGCCTCGAGCGTGTGCTCGGACGCGGCGCCGACGTGCTCGAGCTCCTCGACGAGCGCGCGTGCGATGTCTCCGACGTTCACGGGCTCGGACTCGACCCGGAGCTGCCCCGCGTCGACGCGCGAGAGGTCGAGCAGGTCGGTGGAGAGCTTCGTGAGCCGCTCGACCTGGGTCCGCATCGTGACGAGGAAGTCCCTCCTCGTGTCCTCGTCGAGCTCCTCGTCGCTCAGCAGTTCGAGAAAGCCGCCGATCGAGAAGAGTGGAGTGCGGAGCTCGTGCGACGCGTTCGCGACGAACTCCTTGCGGGCCGTATCGAGCTGGGCGAGCTGAATGCGCATCCGGTCGAACGCGCGCGCGAGCTCGCCGATCTCGTCGTCGCCCCGGTCGATCACGGGGTGCTCGAAGTCCCCGCCCGCGATGCGCTCGGCGGCGGTCTCGAGCCGCAGCAGCCGGCGCGCGAGCATCCCGGCTCCGAACAGCCCGAGCGCAACGGCGAGCGCAACGGCGAATGCCGTCGCGAGCAGGAGTCGCTGCTCGACGAGCCGAACCGTGGCGAGCGAATCCTCGAGTGAATCGCGGAACAGCACGACCGCGCCCCACTCGAGCGGAATCGCGACCTCGGCGTAGTCGCGGCCCCGCTGCGTCGCCCTCCCACGGCGAAGCTCGTTGCTCTCGAGCGCCTCGGTTGCGGTGTTGTTGTTCGCGACGTCACCCGAGCGCCGTCGCTGCGAGTCGGCGAACACGGTCACCTGCGGCGGATTTCTCGTCAGCACGTCGTACGCGACGACGCGAGCATTCGTCTCGAGCGCCCACGCATCCACCGTGGCCCCCCAGCGCAAGCGATTCGTCGGAAGCTTCGGGGCGAGCGGAGCCGCCGCGCTCTCGAGCTGGTCGAGCCGGGCGTCGACGAGGCGCTGCTCGAGCGACGGGATGACGATCAGGTACGCCGCCCCGAGGGCGGCAGCCACGATTCCGACGAGCGCGAGCGCGATGCGGACCCGGATGCCGCCGGGAATCCTCATCGGATCCTCATCGGAGCCCTACTCCTCTCGGAAGCGGTAGCCGGCCCCCCGGATCGTGAGGATCAGCTCGGGAGCACTCGGATCGCTTTCGATCTTCTCCCGGAGATGGCGCACGTGCACGTCGATCGTCCTCGGCTCGCGGTAGTCGGCGCTGCCGCGCAGGCGCTCGAGGAGCTCGCGCCGTGAGAACACGACCCCTGGATTGGACGCGAGCACCGAGAGGAGCTCGAACTCGATGAAGGTCAGCTGCACCGGTTCGCCGCGCACGTCCACGCTGCGCCGTGGGATGTCGATGCGGAGCTCGCCGCGCTCGATCACGTCCTCGCGGTCCCGGCTGAGATGTGGCGTGACCGCCCGCCGCAGCAGCGCTCGAACGCGGCTGCGGAACTCGCGGATGGAAAACGGCTTCGTGATGTAGTCGTCCGCTCCGAGCTCCAGCCCGAGCACCTTGTCGAGCTCGTCGCCGCGCGCGGTCAGCATGATGATCGGCACGGTGCTCTCGCCGCGGAGGCGCTTGCAGACCTCGAGGCCGTCGAGCTTCGGAAGCATGACGTCCAGGACGACGAGGTCGACCTCTTCCTCCGCGAAGCGCGAGAGCGCCTCTTCGCCGTCGCGCGCCTGGACAACGCGATAGCCGTCCCGCTCGAGCGGGTACGTGAGCAGTGTCTGGATCGAGTCCTCGTCGTCGACGAGGAGGATGGTCGACGGATTCGGCATCTGTGCGGAGCGGGGGACGCGCGGCTGCCTGCCCGCCTACTATAGCCCCGCGATGGAAGCGGCTCGGCCCCGAGGGCGTAGGCGGCCGCCGCGCCGCGGCACTGTCGACAGACCTCTGAACGTACGCCTGGTGCGGGTTTCCGCCCTCATCGTGGTGCCCCCTCTCCTCGCCCTTCTGTTTTCGGTCTCAGCAACAGGCACCCTTCCACGGCCGCCGCTCGATCCCATCTTCGACGAGGACACGGCTGCGACTCTGTCCGCGGACCTCACATCACAGTTCCCCTCTCGCGTCCCCGGAACGCCGTTGGCGTCGAACGCCGCCGTCTGGTTTCGGGAGTCGATCGCAGCATTTGGGCTCGAGGTGCAAGAGGACGTCTGGACCGAGGACCTTCCCGAGCTCGGAGAGGTCGAGCTCCGGAACATCGTCGCCGTCGTGCCCGGCCGCTCGGAGGAGACCGTCCTTCTCGTTGCACATAGAGACAACGCGGGCGTCAGGCAGCCCTACGGCGACAACGCCTCCGGGACCTCGGCGCTCATCGAGCTCGCGCGAGGCTTCTCGCCACGCGGCGCCGCGGAGACTCCTCGCCCGGAACGAACGCTCGTCCTGGTGTCGACCGACGGTGGGGCATACGGCGGCGCCGGCGCGGCGCGCTTCGCCGAGAGGTCGCCCTACGCGGACGCCGCGTTCGCCGCCATCGTCCTCGACGGGATCGCCGGCGGGGGCCGGCCCCGAATCGCCTTCGCCGGCGACGAGCCGCGCTCGCCGGCTCCTGCTCTCGTGCGGACCGCGCTCACGCGAGTCGCGGAGCAGACCGGCGCGGATCCCGAGTTCGCCGGTGTCGCAACACAACTCGTCGACCTCGGCATCCCGTTCGCGTACAGCGAGCAGGGCAGGTTCCTCGCGGCGAGTATCGCCGCCGTCACGCTGACGACGCAGGAGGCGGGGGAGCCCGCACTACCTGTCGGCGACCCGCCGACGGCACTCTCGACCGATCAGCTGGGCGCGATGGGACGCGCGACCGAGGTACTCGTCGGCTCGATCGACACGAGCGTCGGCGCCGCGTTCCGCACGCCCGACAGCCTCTTCCTCCGCGATCGCGTCGCAAGTGGATGGACCGTGCGGCTGACACTTCTCATCGCCACCGTGCCCTTCGTGCTGGGAGCGCTCGACCTCCTCGTACGGAGTCGCCGCCGTGGACTGCCGCTCGGCGCCGCTCTGCGAGCACTGCGGACTCGAGCTCTCTTCTGGCTCTACGCGGGCTTCCTCCTGGTCCTTGCGGGAGTGGCGGGCATCCTCCCGACTGGGTCCCCGGTTCCGCTGCCCGTGTACTCGACGCTCGTCACCGACTGGCCCGTTGCCGGCCTGGGGCTCCTTGCCATCGCCCTCGCCGCGGGGTGGATGCTGGGGCGGCGCCGCCTCGTCTTCCGAGGACGCGCCACGGCCGAGGAACGCCTCGCGGGCTATGCGATTGCGCTCGCCTGGCTCGCGATCGTCGCTGTCGTCATCGGCGTCGTGAAGCCGTACGCACTCGTCTTCGTGCTTCCCTCCCTGTACGCATGGCTCTGGCTCCCGCTGCGATCGCGCATCTGGGCGCGAGCCGTTCTCTTCGCCGCCGGGTTGCTCGGGCCCGTCGTGGGGCTGATCCTCCTCGGGTCGCAGCTCGGCCTCGGGCTCGTGGAGACGGTCCTGTATCTCATGGGCTTGGCCAGCGTCGGCTACGTCTCCTGGACCAGCGTCCTCCTCGCGCTCGCGTGGGCAACCGCCGCGGGCCAGCTCGGAGCGCTCGCGTTCGGCCGCTACGCGCCGTACGCCGGTGGCGCCGAGCCGCCCCCGGCCGGGGTCCTGCGCAGCACTCTCGGATCGCTCGTCCTGCGGACGCGGGCAAGCTACGCGAGGACGAGATAGCGAACCGGTGCACCCTCGTCGAGCTGCCCGTCTCCCCGCGGCACGTGAACGAGCGCGTCCGCGGCTGCCGCACGGACGATCATGTGCGACTCCTGGCCCGCGACCGGCTCGAGCACGACACCATCCTCGGTCGCCGTACGGCGCGCCCGGACGAACTCGTCGCGATGAGCATTTCGGCGCAGGGCCGATCCGGCGCGCCCGTGCTCGTACGCCGGTTGGACATCGCGAGCTCCCTGCAGCGCGAGCAGGGCTGGGCCTACGAACACGAGCGACCCGACGAGCGCGGACACCGGGTTCCCTGGCAGCCCGAACACGAGAGTCTCTCCACGCGTGCCGAACGAGAGCGGCTTTCCGGGCTTGATCGCGACCCCCCAGAAGTGCTCCTCGACACCCAGATCCGCCTCGATCCGCCGCACGAGATCATGCGGGCCGACCGAGACGCCACCCGAGGTCACGAGAACATCCGCTTCAAGCCCGCGCTCGAGCGCGCTCCGATGCGCGCCCTCGTCGTCGGCCACCACCGGCAGCAGCTCGGCGTCCGCACCGAAGCGCGCGAGCATCGCGGCGATCATCGGCCTGTTCGATTCGTAGATCTCGCCGGGCTCGAGCGTGGACCCAGGCGCGCGCAGCTCGGTTCCCGTCGCCAGCACCGCCACGCGTGGCCGGCGCGCGACCCGCAGCTCGCCGACTCCTGATGCTGCAAGCGCGCCGATTTGAGCAGGGCCGAGCCGGGCACCCGCGTCGGCGACTACGTCTCCCGTCCGAACGTCGCCGCCGCGCGGCCTGATGTGCCAGGCGGGCTCGAGACGATCGGGGATCGCGACGTGGCCGTCCTGCTCGACGACCCGCTCCACGGGCGCGACCGTGTCCGCACCTTCCGGCACGGCGCCGCCGGTGGCGATCGCTGCAGCGGAGCCCGGCGCTAGCGGCTCGACCGAAGGAACACCGGCCGCGACGCGAGCCGTAATCGGGAGCTCGCCCGGCGTGTCCTCGGCGCGAACCGCGTAGCCGTCCATGGCGGAGCTCGCGAACGGCGGCAAGTCGGTCCGCGCAAGCGCCGGCTCGGCGACGACTCGGCCCGCCGCATCCTCGAGCGGAATCGACTCGCCCGGAAGCGTGTGCGTGTGATCGAGGATCCGCGCAAGCGCTTCCTCGAGGCTCAAGAGCTCGCGGGTCGCCGCTCCTCGGCTCACGGGTTCGTCGCCGCGCCGCCTGGGGGCTTCGGCTTCGGCGAGTTGTTCTGGGCCGGGGGCTTCTCTTCCTCGTCCTCTTCGGTCTCGACCGTCTCCGGCTGGTAGTACGGGTCGTACGAGAGCGCGTACTTGCCGCGCGTGAACGACTTCCACGTCGGCCAGCTGTCGGGCTCCGGGAATTCGCCCTCGGGGGTGCCCTCGAGCGCGGGATCCATGAACTTCGCCCAGATCTCGGCCGGGAAGGAGCCGCCGGAGACCGCGATCCCGTGGACGCTCTCCATCGGGATCTCGCCGCGCGTGTAGCCGACCCACACGGTCGTGGCGAGGTCGGGCGTGTAGCCCGCGAACCAGGCGTCTGCGTGCTCTTCGTTCGTGCCGGTCTTGCCCGCGACCGGACGCCCGATGTCGGCGCGCGTTCCCGTTCCCGACTGGACGTTTTGCTCGAGGATGCGCGTCACGATCGCGGCGGTCCCTTCCGAGATCGCCCGCCGCCGCTGGGGCTTCCCCCAACCCGTCTCACGATCGACGCGGCCGTTTCGGAGGACGACCTTGCGGATCGCCATCGGCCGCGCGTACACGCCGCCGGCTGGGAGCGTTGCGTAGGCGGAGCCGATGTCGAGAGGCGAGACCGCGATGGAGCCGAGGCCCATCGCGGGCACGTATGCCCCCCTCACGTCGAGGGCCGAGCGGACGCCCATGCGGCGAGCGACGTCAGCGATCCGCTCGGGCGTGACGTCGAGCGTCAGCTGTGCGTAGACCGCGTTGTCCGAGCGGATCGTCGCGCTCCTGATCGAGCTCCAGCCCGAGTAGCTGTTGTCGTACGTGTGGACGCACCACCAGCTGCCGTCGTCGCAGTTCCCATCCGGGCGCGACTTGTACGTGAACGGCGCCGAGACGTAGTAGGTCGAGTCCGGGTTGATGCCCATCTCGACCGCGGCAGCGAGCACGAACGTCTTGAACGTCGACCCGGTCTGGCGTCGCGCCTGCGAGAGCAGGTTGAACTGGTTCTTCGGCTGGTTGGGGATCACCGCGGCCATCGCGCGGATCGCACCGGTCCGGGGGCTGATCGACACGAGCGCTGCGGCCGGGTCGGTCGAGTAGGTCAACGTGCTCCGGATCGCCTCCTCCGCGAGGCGCTGGTAGCGCGGCCTGATCGTCGTATACACGCGGAGCCCACCGAGTCGCACGAACTCCGCGCCGTAGGCTTCGATCAGCCGGTCGCGGACGTAGCTGAAGAAGTACGGCTCGCGGATCTCCGTGTAGAGCTTGCGGCCGGGCCGCAGGCGGACGTCCGACTTGACCGCTTTCTCGTGACGCCTGGGGGTGATCACACCGATGTCGAGCATCGCGGCGAGGACCTCGTTCCTCCGCGCGAGCGCCCGAGCCGGTGCGACCAACGGGTCGTACGACGACGGAGCCTGCGTCAGGCCGGCGAGGAACGCCGACTCGGAGAGGGTCAGCTTGGTCGCGGGCTTCGAGAAGTAGGTTCGCGATGCCGCTTCGATCCCATAGGCCTGATTCCCGTAGTACATGCGGTTCAGGTACGTCGTGAGAATCCGCTGCTTGCCCCAGGCGCCGTCGAGCTTCGTCGCGAGGCACGCCTCCTTCAGCTTCCGCTGCACGGTGCGATCGCGCGACACGTAGAGGTCGCGCGCAAGCTGCTGTGAGATCGTGGATCCACCCTCGACGATCTGGCCCGCCCGGACGTCGGCGACCGCTGCACGTGCGATGCCCTCGATGTCGACGCCGCCGTGCTCGAAGAAGCGGCGATCCTCGATCGCGACCGTCGCCTTGCGCACCCAGATCGACATCCCGGCAGCAGTCACCGGCTGTCGGTTCCGCTCGGCCGGGATGACCCCGAGCAACGAGCCGTTGGCCGCGTAGACGAACGAATTCTGCTCGATCTCGGCGCCTCGCAGAGAGCTCAGGTCGCAGGAGGAGCCGTATGCGAAGACCGCTGCCCCGCCACCGATCACAGCAGCCGTGCCGAGAGCCACGATGGCGATTGCCGTCGCGAGGATCGCAGTTCGCCTGCGGCGTCTCCGAACGTTGCGCTGGCGCCGGTGCCGCGCGAGGAGGAGCTCGGGATCGAGGGGAGGCCGGCGGCGGCGATCCGGGCTCATGCCGTGATGGTAGAGGCCGCCACGAGACTTGGTTCGACGGCATGCCCAGCGCTCCTCACGATCGGTGATGCGAGCGCATGGTGGAATGCACCCCGATGGCGGCGCCCGCGGCGACTCAGACGGCTTCCTGGCGACTTGGCGCCTGGCTCACGTTCGTGCTCGCGCTCACGACGCTCAACTACGTGGGCCAGCTCGCGGCGGACGATGGGCCCGAAGACATCGCGTACCGCTACAGCTCGTCGGTCCTCGCCGTTGTCCAGTACGCGTTCTTCCTCGGGATCGTGCTCCTGATCGCGCGGGGCATGCCTCTTCGGGAGACCTTCGCGCTGCGAAGACCGCGCTCCTGGCTCCGCGCCCTCGGCATGGCCGGAGCGGCTCTCGTCGCGATCTTCCTCGTGTCGGCGCTCTACGTCGCAGCGCTGTCTCTCTTCACCGACTCGAATCCCAGCGATGAGCAGAACCTCGTCCCCGAGGGCTGGGACTCGAGCCGCGCGGGAGCCTTTGTCGCGTTCTTCCTCGCGGTCACGATCGTGGGGCCCGTTGTCGAGGAGCTCATGTTCCGCGGGCTCGGCTACACCCTCTTCGAGTCGTACGGACGGTGGGTCGCGATCCTCGCCACCTCGACGCTCTTCGGCCTCTATCACGGCCTGCTCGTGGCCCTGCCGCTTCTGACCGCAGTCGGGCTGGGCCTTGCCTGGCTTCGGGCCAGGACGTCGAGCATCTACCCGCCGATCGTCCTCCACGGGGCCTTCAACGGCATCGCTCTGATCGCGGCTGCCGCAGGCGCCGGCTAGCGGGCGAGCCTATTCCTCTTCTTCGTCCTCGAGCTCCTCGAGGCTCGAGGCGAACTCCTCGGGCGTCACCGTCTCGAGGAACTGCCGGAACTCGGCAGGGTCGAGGTCGGCGAGACTCGAGGCGATGACGAGGCCCGGCTGCTCGTCGTCCTCGGCCTGGAACTCGATGCCCGACTCCGCGATGACGTCCTCGGACGCGAAGATGCGGGCCTCGCAACGCACGGCGAGCGCGATGGCGTCCGACGGGCGCGAGTCGATCTCGAACTCCTTGCCGTCCTGCACGATCGTGATGCGTGCGTGGTACGTGTTCTCGCGGAGCTCCGTCACCTCGACCTTGACGACCTCTCCCTGGAGCTCCCCGATCACGTCGGTGAGCAGATCGTGCGTCATCGGGCGCGGAGGCGCTGCGCCCTGGAGCTTCATGAGGATGGCCGCAGCCTCGGGATGCCCGATCCAGATGGGAAGGAACTTGTCGTCGTCGGCCGTCTTCAGGAGGACGATCGGTTGCTTCCCGATCGGCTCGAAGCTGACGCCGTAGAGGGTCATCTCGCGCATCGCCTGGCCCGAGCCATGTTAGTCAAGGGGTGCGCTACAGTTCGGCGCCCAGCAGGAAACGCAGCAACAAAGCAGCGGGCGATTAGCTCAGTCGGTTAGAGCGCCGCTCTGATAAGGCGGAGGTCCGTGGTTCGAGTCCACGATCGCCCATGCAAGCCCTTGCTGCCGGGCTTCTCTCGACACTTCGGCTCAGACAGCAGCCTCGAGTGCCTCGACGAGCTCGGCGAGTGCCGTGTCGTCGCCGAAGCGGATCTCGAGCCCGCCGCTCGTAACGCGGGTCGGGAGACCGGTGAGCTGCTCCGCCGCGGCTTGCGCGCGGGCCACAAGGTCCGGATCCAATGCGAGGGCGCGGCGGGGTCGTCGTCTCGCCCCCCCGCTTTGCGCCGCGCGCTCGGCCCCGCGAACCGTCATGCCTTCCTTCGTGATCCGGCGGGCGAGGCGGCGCCGGGCATCGTCGTCCGGCAAGGAGAGAACCGCGCGCGCGTGACCTTCGGTCAGGTCACCGCGCGCGAGCATCCAGAGCACGTCCTCCGGAAGCTCGAGCAGGCGTAGACGGTTCGACACCGAGGGCTTCGAGCGGCCGACGCGCTCAGCGACGTCACCGAGCGAGAGCTCGAACTCGTCGACGAGGGACGCGTACGCGCGCGCCTCCTCGACCGGGGAGAGCTGCTCGCGCGCGACGTTCTCGACGAGGCCGAGGAGCAGCGAGTCGCGGTCGCCGACGTCCTTCACGAGCGCTGGAAGCGTTGGCACTCCAGCCGCCCGTGCCGCCCGCCACCTGCGCTCGCCCGCGATGAGCTCGAACCCGCCCTCCGGACGGCGGCGGACGACGACCGGCTGCAGGACGCCCTGCAGGCGGATCGACGCGGCAAGCCCTTCGGCCGCCTCCGGCTCGAAGCGACGCCGCGGCTGTCGTGGGTTCGGGTGAATCGTCTCGACGGGCAGGTGCAGCAGCTCAGGCTGCACGGCGTCGCCGAGCAGGACTTCGAGACCGCGGCCCAGTCCACGACGCTCCTGCCCGCGGCGCTCCCTAGGAACGCTCGACAATTTCCATCGCCACCTTCCAGTAGGCCTGCGCGCCGGCAGAGCGGCGGTCGTAGGCGATCGCAGGGACCCCGTGGCTCGGTGCTTCGGCGAGCCGCACGGACCGGGGCACGGTCGTCGTGAACACGAGCGCGCCGAAGTGCCGCCGGAGCTCTTCCTCGACCTCGGAGGAGAGCCGAGTGCGCCCGTCGGCCATCGTGAGCAGCACGCCGGCCACGGCGAGCTCCGGGTTGAGACGTGCCTTGACGAGATTGATCGTCCCCATCAGCTGAGACAGGCCCTCGAGGGCGTAGTACTCGGCCTGCACCGGCACGATCGCTCGGCTCGCCGCGGCGAGAGCGTTCACCGTGAGCGGTCCGAACGACGGCGGGCAGTCGAGGAAGACGAACGAGTACGGGTCGAGACCCGTGTCGAGCGCGTCGGCGAGGTAGCGCTCGCCGCCGTCGCGGGCTGCGAGCTCGACCGCCGCGGTCGCCAGGTCGTGCTTCGCGGCGACGAGGTCGAGGTTCGGGAACCGGGTCGGATGGGCCAGCTGCGAGAGAGGCACCCCGTCCAGTAGGTCGTGCGTGGACGAGCCGTTCGCACGTACTCCGAGCCCTGAGCTGGCATTCGCCTGCGGATCGAGGTCGATGAGCAGCACGCGCTCGCCGGCCTCCGCGAGGCAGGCGCCGACGTTTACCGCGGTCGTCGTCTTGCCGACGCCGCCCTTGTGGTTCGCGACTGCGTAGACCCGGGCGGGCACGACGCGAGCGTATCGGCGGCTTCGGACGCCGAGCCGCAGGCTTCGGTCAGGCGAGCGGGCGCTTCTTCGCAGTCCCCGCCCGCCGCGGAAAGCCCACCGGAGTCTGCCCCGTCTTGCGGAGGACGAGGAGCCCGTCGCGGATCTCCTCGACCACACCGGCGAGCTGAGACGCGACGGCTGCAACGGCGTCCTCGTCAGCGGTCTCTCCGATCCAGAGCACCGCGATCCCGCCCTCGCCGACGAGCGGGAGACAGAGCTCGGCGGCCACCGGCGGCTTCGCGAGCGCTTTCGCCAGGGCGACGCCGAAGGCCTCGACGGGCTGCTCTTCTGCGCGGCCCCACACAACCTCGACGTTGGGGAGAGCCGCCGCATACGTCCGCAGGAAGTCGCACTTCCTGCGCTGCGCCTCGAGGAGCGTCACGGGCCGCTTGGGAAGCGCAACCGCAAGCGGGATCCCCGGAGAGCCGCCGCCGGAGCCGACATCCACGATCCCTCCTGGATTGGCCTCGACGAGAGGCGTTGCACGGAGCGCGTCCTCGAGCAGCATGGCCCGGGCGTCGCCCGCCGAGCGGAGGCCGGTCATGCCCGGTGTCGAGACGACATCCTGGAGCCAGCGCTCGAGCACGACTTCCGGCGACGCGCTCAGTCCGCGTAGTGGCGCGGCACGACGACGACGAAGCGGTTCGGCTCCGTACCCTCGCTCACGGTGTCGACCTCGGGGTCGTCCTTCAGCGCCTCGTGGACGATCTTGCGCTCGATGGCCGTCATGGGCTCGAGCTCCACCCGCGACCCCGTGCCGCTCGCACGCCTCGCGGATTGCTTCGCGAGCGCGTCGAGCGTCGCCGTGCGACGAGCTCGGTAGCCACCGGCATCGACGACGACGTCGTGCTCGCCGCCCTCCGCACGGACGACGGCGTTCGCGAGGTACTGGATCGCGTCGAGGGTCTGGCCGTGCTTTCCGATCAGGAGACCGAGGTCCGCCCCCGAGCACGTGACCGTGACCATGTCGTCCCGCTCCACCGCCGCGGCGGAGACGCTCGCACCGATGGCGTCGGCGATTCGTTGCACGAACTCGCGGGCTGCCGTGGCGTGCTCCGATGCACCCCCCGACACCTGGGACTCGGCAACCTCCGCGACGACCTGGGCAGGCGTGAAGCCCACACCGAGAAGGCCGCGCTCTCCCTCCGTCACGACCTGGAACCGGACGCTCTCGCGGTCGAAGCCGGGTACGAGCTGCTCGAGCTCACGCAGAGCGGCCCACTTGGCCTCGCCGACGGTCTCGCCGGTCGCTTCCACGCGAACGGTCATCGGCGCGGCCTACCGCCGCGCTTGCGCTTCACCTTGCGCGGCGGGCCGGAGCGGGCCGGAGCGGTGGTCGGCTTGCTCGAGCTCGAATCGGCGGTCGCGACGTCGGCGGTCTCCTTCGGGGGCGTTCGGCTCGTTCGCTTCGGAGGCGGCGCGGGCTTCGGCATGAGCCTCCGCGTGATGACGCCCTGACCCGTTGTCCAGAGGTTGGTGGTCAGCCAGTAGATCATCAGGCCCGCCGGGAAGCTCAGGATGAACGGGATGAAGACGATCGGCAGCACCATGATCATCACGCGCTGTGCCGTGGACTGCATCTGGGTCGACATGAGCCAGGTCGAGGTGAGCTGGCTCACGACGTAGACGACGAGGAGCAGCGGCCCCCAGCCGACCTGCACGTCCTCGGTGATGTTCACGAGCTGCAACCACTCGAGCGTGGACTCCGGAAAGAGCGGGAAGATCTCGTCCTCGAAATCGCGCAGAACGAAGAAGAGCGCGATGAAGATCGGGATCTGGAAGACGATGGGCAGACACGCCGCGTACGGGTTGATCTTGTTCTCGCGGTAGAACTTCATGAGCTCTTCGCTCTGCTTCTGCCGGTCGTGCTTGTAGCGCTGCTGGAGCGCCTTCATCTCGGGCGCATGCATCTGCAGGCTCTGCATCGAGTGGATCTGCCTGAGCGCGACTGGGACGAGCAGTATCCGAACGATCACCGTCAGCGCGACGATCGACCAGGCCCAGGTCAGGCCGCCGGTCTCGTGCAGCCAGGTGAGAACGTCGGTGAGGATGTTCTCGAGCGGGGTGAGGACGCCGCCGACGATCAACGCTCGGCTCCGCGGTGTCGATGGCGATGTCGGTGGAGCGGGAACAGGCTCTGGTCGCGGGCATAGTCGACGCCCCCGTGGCTCCAGGGGTTGCACCGCAGCAGCCTCCAGCCCGCGAGGATCGTCCCGCGGACGAGACCGAGCTCACGCATGGCGTCGAGCGCGTACTGCGAGCACGAAGGGTGGTACTTGCAGGTGCCCGGAGGAGTGAGCAGCCCGAACGTCCAGCGCCACGTGTGCACGAGAACGATCCCCAGATAGCGAGGGCGCAGATAGCTCACGTACGCACCTTCGCGAGCACCTCGCCGATTTCTCCGACGAGCCAGTCGCCGCCACGCGCCTCCGCCGGCTCGGCGATTCCCGGGCGGGCAGCGAGGACATAGTCCATCCCGTCGGGCACCTGGTCGAGAAGCGAACGCCAGGCCTCGCGCAGCTGCCGCTTGACCCGGTTCCGCGAGACCGCCGTCCCGACGGACCGCGGCACGGCGAGCCCGAGCCGCGGGTCGCCCTCGGGTTCCTCGTCCCGCGGGAACCAGTACAGCGTCAGGTACCGCGTGGACGCGGAGGTCCCATGGCGGTAGACCGCATCGAAGTCCTTCGAGCGGGAGAGCCGGTGGCGTCGCTGCACCGAGGGACGCCGCTCAGGCGGAGAGGCGCTTGCGTCCCCTGGCACGCCGGCGCTTGAGGATCGCGCGGCCGCCGCGCGTCGACATCCGGGCGCGGAACCCGTGCTTGCGCTTGCGGCGACGAACGTTCGGCTGGTAGGTGCGTTTCACGTGGTGGGAGTCTTCGTCTCGAGGGGTGTTGCCGAAGGAGAGGCGTCTTGCGATCGCTTGCTCGACGCGACGAGCGGGCAGTATAGACGACCTTCTTCGGCCGCCGGTTTTCCACAGCGAGGCTCATCGTCCCGAATCTGGAAACCGCTGCTCAGGAGCGACTGCCGTTCTCAGGCGGGCGAACGGAGTGACGCTCTTCCACACCTGTGGAAAGTAATGTGGATTGCAAGAAGTACCTGCAAATAGGCCTCTTTTTCATCCACAGGGGCCTTCGCCGGAGGCGTTGGCGGTACGCGCGGACGCTGGTATGCTCGCCGTTCTCTTCGGGAGGCAACGAGCGCAACAACGGGTGGAGCACTCGACGGAACAGGCTACTGATCTAACTGCGGGGGGTCTCTGGGACGCGATCGCGCTCCAGCTGCGACAGACCCTCAGCGAGTCCACCTGGGATACCTGGTTCGGACACGCCGAGCCGCGCTCGCTCACGGGGAGCACCCTTGCGGTCGCCGTTCCGAACGACTTCACGCGCGACTGGATCGAGAGCCACTTCCACGGCTTCGTCTCGAACGCGGCGCGGACTGCGTCCGGCCGCGAGCTCGGCGTGTCGTTCGTCGTCGTCGATCGTCAACCGGCGGAGCGGCCGCGACCGGCAGCGGAGACACCGCGGGTCCGCGAGCCCGAGACCGGATTCCGCCAGGGGCCCGAGGTCGAGCTCAACCCGAAGTACACGTTCGATCTCTTCGTCATCGGCTCCTCGAATCGCTTCGCGCATGCGGCCGCGCTGGCCGTGGCCGAGGCGCCGGCGCAGGCCTACAACCCGCTCTTCATCTATGGCGGGACGGGCCTCGGCAAGACGCACTTGCTCCAGGCCATCGGGCACTATGTCCGCCAGCATTCGCGCCGGTTGACGATGCGCTACGTCACGAGCGAGACGTTCATGAACGACTTCATCGACTCGCTTCGCGACAAGCGAATCGAGGGCTTCAAGCGGCGCTACCGGAACTACGACGTCCTCCAGATCGACGACATCCAGTTCTTCGAGGGCAAGGAGCGGATCCAGGAGGAGTTCTTCCACACCTTCAACTCGCTCTACGAGGGCGGCGCGCAGATCATCATCTCCTCCGACCGCCCGCCGCGCGAGATCGCGACTCTCGAGGAACGGCTGCGCTCACGGTTCGAGTGGGGCCTACTGACGGACATCCAGCCGCCCGACCTCGAGACACGCATCGCGATCCTGCGGAAGAAGGTCAACACCGAGCGAATCGCGGTGGAGGACCCGGAGGTGCTCACGTTCATCGCCGGTCGCGTGTCCTCGAACATACGTGAGCTCGAAGGCGCGCTCACCCGCGTCGTCGCGTTCTCGTCGCTCACCGATCGCTCGATGACGGTCGAGCTCGCGGAGCACGTCCTGAAGGACGTCTTCCCACAGGGCGAGGCCGCTCCCGAGGTCACCATCCCGCGTATCCAGGAGGCCGTGTCGGAGCGTTTCGGGGTCACGCTCGACGAGCTCGTGAGCCCTCGGCGGTCGCAGGCGGTCGCCTACCCGAGGCAGGTCGCGATGTACCTCTCGCGTGAGCTGACGGACTCCTCGTTGCCGAAGATCGGCAAGGAGTTCGGTGGCCGCGATCACACGACGGTCATCCATGCAACCTCGAAGATCACCCGTCTCATCCGCGAGGACCGGTCTGTGTACAACCTTGTGCAGGAGCTCACGGCGCGTATCAAGCAGGCTCGCTGAACTGTGGGTCCCGAGACAGGTCGGCGCTGGGCGTGTGGACGATGTTGGCCGTCCTCAACACGCGCTCCCCACGCGTTTACCCCGCACGACGCGCAAAATTCACGCGTCTTCCCCATCGTGCACACTCCTACGACTACGACTAGCTTTTTTCAGTAAGTAATGAACACAGACATAGCTACGGCCTCCGCACTCAAGGTGACCTGCTCGCGCGACGAGCTCGCAGCTGCGCTCGGCGTTGTCGCGCGAGGTCTTTCCACGCGCAGCGCGGTGCAGGTTCTGACCGGGATCCTGCTCCAGCCCGAGGACGGCAAGCTGACTCTCGCCGCGACGGACATGGAGGTCTCGCTCCGCGCTTCCATCGCCGGCGACGTCGAGGGCGACGGGGCTGTCGTCGTTCCCGGCCGGCTGCTCGCCGACCTGGTGAAGCTCCTCCCGGACAACCGCGTGTCGCTCTCGTACGAGCCGTCCGACGGAGTGCTCGAGGTCGAGTCCGGCAGCTACGCGTCCAAGGTCAACGTGTTCAGCGCGGAAGACTTCCCGCGCCTCCCGAGCGTCGATGTGCAGCTCCACACGATCGAAGCGCCGACGCTTCTCGGCACGATCGAGAAGGTCGCACGCGCTGCCTCGCGCGACGAGTCGCGGCCGGTGCTCACGGGAATCCTCGTGCAGTTCGAGGGGAGCCGGCTCACGATGGCCGCCACCGACTCCTACCGGCTGTCGGTGAAGGAGACGGAGCTCGGGCGAATCGGGCCCCGAGCTCGACGCGATCATCCCGGCCCGGGCGCTGCAGGAGCTCGCACGCCTCGCCGCGGGCACGGACACGGTCACCCTCGGCGTGCAGGAGAATCAGGTGGTCTTCGGCGCCGGGGACGTCTGGCTGACGACACGCCGCATCGACGGGCAGTTTCCGAACTACAAGCAGCTGCTCCCCGAGTCGTTCGAGGTCGAGGTGACGACGGCACGGGAGCCGCTCCTCGAGGTGATCCGGCGGGCGGGTGTGATGGCACAGCGCAACGCGCCGCTCCGCCTGCGCTTCGCCGAGGGCGAGCTCTCGGTCTCTGCGCAGACGCAGGACGTCGGAGAGGCACGCGAGTCGCTTCCGATCGAGTACACGGGGGAACCGCTCGAGATCGGCTTCAATCCCGACTTTCTGCGCGACGGTCTCGACGCGGTCGGCGGCGACATGGTTCAGCTCCGGCTGATCAACCCCCTGCGCCCCGGGCTGCTCTCCTCGCCCGAAGAGAGCTTCTGGTATCTGATCATGCCGATCCGGCTCCCTGACTGATGGCCGGCCGACTGATGGCCGGCTGACTGATGTGCCGTCCGACTGCTGCGCCGGCCGGCTGCGCGAGCGCGTCGACCGGCATCTGATCGTCCGGCACGCGATCCTCCGCAACTTCCGCTCGTATCCCGAGCTCGAGCTTTCCCTCGAGCCCGGGGTCGTGCTCGTGTCCGGTGCCAACGGCGCGGGCAAGACGAACCTCCTCGAGGCACTACACGTGGGCACGCAGGGCTTCTCGCCGCGCGCGCGGAACGATGGGCAGCTCGTGCGCTTCGGCGAGACGGCCGGACGAATTCAGCTCGAGGGAACGCGTGCGGACACGGCGGTCGGGGTCGACGTTCTGCTGACGCCTGGAGACGCGCGGCGTGTGCGGCTGAACGGGAGCACGCTCCGCTCGGCCGAGGAGCTCCGGACGCGGCTGCAGACCCTCGTCTTCACCCCCGACCGCCTGGGCGTGGTCAAGGGCGGGCCGGCTGCCCGACGCGCGTACTTCGATCGCAGCGTCGGCCGGCTCTTTCCGAGCCGCTCGCCGCTGCCTGCCGAGTACGCAGCGGTCGTAGGGCAGCGAAACGCGGCGCTCCGCCGCGTGTCTGCGGGGACGTCCTCGCGGGACGCACTCTCGCCGTGGAGCGAACGCGTCGTCGAGCTCGGCGCGGAACTCGTGTCGGCGCGAGCCCAGGCGCTCGAGCTCTTGTCGCCCTCGTTCGAGCGCATTGCGGAGAGCATGGGGCTCCCCGATGCCAGGCTCCGCTATGAAGGCGAGGTCGTGACGAGCAAGGAGCTCGAGGACCGGCTGCCGCGAGATCTCGAGCGAGGGGTCACGGGCGCCGGTCCGCACCTCCACGAGATCCGGATCGAGGCCGGCGACCGGGATCTCAGGAACTTCGGGTCGCAGGGCGAGCAACGGATTGCGGTACTAGCACTCGTCCTCGGTGAGGCGGCGGTGATCGCCGAACGCGGAGGTGCACCGCCGCTCGTGCTGCTCGACGACGTCCTTTCCGAGCTCGACGGCGACCGTCGCCGCTCCCTCGGCCAGCTCATCTCCGACGGCGGCCAGACGGTCGTGACGGCGACGGCTGCGGCTGCGCTTCCGATCGAGCCGTCGCAGTCGCTCGTCGTCACACCCGGAGCGGTTTCGGCGGACTGATGGAGCGGATCGGGAAGGAGATCGAGCGCGGGCTAGCACGAGCGGGCGGCGACGCCGGGCTCATGCTCGCCGAGCTCACGGCGTGCTGGCCATCCGTGGTCGGCGAGCAAATCGCGAAGAACGCATGGCCCCTGCGTGTGGGGAGGGACGGCACCCTGCACGTCGCGACGTCCTCGGCTACCTGGGCGTTCGAGCTCGACCGGATGCGCGACGAGCTGGCGGAGCGGCTCGCGGCAGCACTCGGGGAAAGTGCACCAAAAGTGCTCCGCTTCCGGCCCGGACCGGTGCCGGAGCCGGGTGCGCCGAGCGACTCGAAGGCGCGCGTGCCGCCCCCGGAGACGACTCCGGAGACCCGGAGAGAGGCTGCCTCCGCGGCCTCGTCGATCGACGATCCGGAGCTCCGCGAGCTCGTCGCGCGAGCGGCTCGGGCGAGCCTGTCGAGGGCCCGCTCCGACCGCGGTTTCTGGTAGACTTCCTCGTGCCCGCAAAATGGCGATTTGCAGGGCTTTTTTAATGGCTGAAGCTGCATATACCGCAAAAGACATCACCGTTTTGGAGGGCCTGGAGCCGGTTCGACTCCGGCCGGGCATGTACATCGGAACGACGGGGTCGCGGGGCCTTCATCACCTCGTGTTCGAGGTCGTCGACAACTCGGTGGACGAGGCCCTCGCAGGCCGGGCGGACCACGTCGAAGTGATCCTTCACCCGGATAACTCCGTCACCGTCCGTGACAACGGATCGGGCATTCCGGTCGACGTCATGGCCGACCAGGGACTGCCTGCCGTCACCGTCGTCCTGACGAAGCTGCACGCCGGCGGGAAGTTCGGCGGAGAGGGCTACAAGGTCTCGGGTGGGCTCCACGGCGTCGGCGTGTCGGTCGTGAACGCGCTCTCCGAGTGGCTCATCGTGGAGGTGAGTCGCGACGGGAAGATCTGGCGTCAGGAGTTCGCGCGCGGCGAGCCGACGACCGACCTGAAGGCGGTCGGACCGACGAAGGAGACGGGCACGACGATCACCTTCATGGCCGACCAAGAGGTCTTCGAGGAGGTCGAGTGGGAGGAGGACATCCTCGTCCAGCGTCTGCGTGAGACAGCGTTCCTGACGAAGGGCCTGCGCATCGTCTTCACGGACGAGCGCGCAGGGGGCAAGAACGCGGAGTTTCACTACGAGGGCGGGATCAGGGACTTCGTCGCGCACGTCAACCACACGAAGGACCCCCTGCACAAGACGATCGTCTACTTCGAGAGCGAGTCGAACGGTGACACCGCCGAGCACGGCCAGGTCGAGGTGGCGATGCAGTGGAACGGCTCCTACGTCGAGTCGGTCTTCTCGTTCGCGAACAACATCAACACCCAGGAGGGCGGGTCGCACCTCACGGGCTTCAGGAGCGCCCTGACCGCGACGGTGAACAAGTACGCGCGCGACAAGGGGCTCCTGAAGGAGAAAGAGGACAATCTCGAGGGCGACGACGTGCGCGAGGGCCTCGCCGCGGTCATCTCGGTGAAGCTCTCGGAGCCGCAGTTCGAAGGCCAGACGAAGACGAAGCTCGGCAACCCGTGGGTGGAGGGGCTCGTTCGGCAGACCGTCGGCCAGAAGCTTACGGAGTTCCTCGAGGAGCATCCCGCCGACGCGCGTCAGATCATCAACAAGGCGGTGTCCGCCGCCCGCGCCCGCCAGGCGGCGCGCAAGGCGCGGGATCTGACCCGGCGGAAGAGCGCGCTCGAGGGGAACGCGCTACCCGGCAAGCTCGCCGACTGCCAGATCAACGATCCGGAGTCCGCGGAGCTCTTCCTCGTCGAGGGCCAGTCCGCGGGCGGCTCCGCGGTGGACGCGCGCGACCGCACCTTCCAGGCGATCCTTCCGCTGCGCGGGAAGGTGATCAACGCCGAGAAGAACCGGATCAACAAGGTGCTCTCGAACGAGGAGATCCAGGCCATGGTCACGGCGATCGGCACCGGGATCAGCGAGGAGTTCGACCTCTCGAAGCTCCGGTACCACCGCGTGATCGTCATGACCGACGCCGACGTCGACGGCGCGCACATCCGCACGCTGATCCTCACGTTCCTCTACCGGCAGATGAAGGAGCTCGTCGAGCGCGGCCACATCTACATTGCGGTGCCGCCGCTCTACCGCGTGAAGGTCGGCAACCAGCATCGGTACGTCGAGAAGGAGTCGCAGTTCGAGGAGCTGCTCGTGCAGGAGCGGATCAAGGACATGGACGTCCGCGATCGCGAGGGCTCGAGCCAGAAGCTCACCGAGAACCGCTACGGGAAGCTCGTTCGCGTCCTGCACGAGTTCGACGGCTGGGTCTCCCGCCTGCGTGAGGACTTCGGACCGGCCGCTGCGAACTTCGTCGTCGACCACAGGCTCGTGGAAGCTGCCGAGAGCGCCGGCGTCGAGGACGCCCTCGCAGGTCTCGACCCGAACGGGTTCGAGTTCGCGGTGCTCGAGGCGGGCCCGGACGGAACGCGGGTGCGCGTCGTCGAACGCGAGACGGGCGCCGCGTCGAGCGTCGTGGTACCTGTCGAGCTCCTGGTGTCGCCGATCTACGCGAACGTGCGGAAGACCTACGGCCGTCTCGTCGAGATCGTCGGGCGGCCGCCCTTCACCATCTCGCTGGGCAAGAAGAGCAGGCATGCCGAGACGTTCGGCTCGCTCCGCGAGATCGCGCTCGAGCTCGCGAAGGAGAACATCCAGATCAGCCGCTTCAAAGGGCTCGGCGAGATGGACGCGGAGGAGCTCGCCGAGACGACCATGGACCCGGCGAACCGCATGCTCATCCGCGTCGGCGTCGAGGACGCAGCCGCCGCGGACAATGTCTTCTCCACGCTGATGGGCGACCAGGTCGAGCCACGCCGCCAGTTCATCGAGCAGAACGCGAAGGACGTGAAGTTCCTCGATGTCTGATGTGATCGAGCCTCTGGGCGCAGGACGCATCGAGTCCCGCGAGCTCGAGCAAGAGATGCGCGCGAGCTTCCTCGACTACGCGATGAGCGTCATCGTCTCGCGCGCGCTGCCGGATGTCCGCGACGGGTTCAAGCCGGTACACCGGCGGATCCTCTACGCCATGCACGCCGAGGGCCTCCAACCCGGCCGGCCGCGCGTCAAGTGCGCAGCGGTCGTCGGCGAGGTCATGAAGAGCTTCCATCCGCACGGCGACCAGGCGATCTACGACACGCTCGTGCGCATGGCGCAGTCGTTCTCGCTGCGCTATCCGCTCGTCGACGGCCAGGGCAACTTCGGGAACATCGACGACTACCCGGCCGCCGCGATGCGGTACACGGAGGCCCGCCTCACCCGGCTGGCGACCGAGATGCTGCGGGACATCGACATGGACACGATCGACTTCGTCCCGAACTACGACGAGTCGCAGCGCGAGCCGTCCGTTCTCCCGTCCCGCTTCCCGAACCTGCTCGTCAACGGCTCTGCCGGCATCGCGGTCGGAATGGCGACGAACATGCCCCCGCACCGACTTTCCGAGGCCGTCGACGCGGTCGTGCAGCTCATCGACAAGCCCGACGCGAACGCCGACGACCTCATGAAGCACGTCAAGGGCCCGGACTTTCCGACCGGGGCGATCATCGTGGGCCGGACCGGCATCCGGGACGCGTATCGCACGGGCCGGGGCAGAATCATCATGCGTGCCCGCATGCACACCGAGGAGCTCCGCGGCGGCAAGAACGCGATCATCGTCACCGAGCTCCCGTACGGTGTGAAGAAGGGCGGGGACACGGGCGTCATCAAGAAGATCGCCGACCTCGTCCACGACAAGGTCCTCTCCGAGATCTCGGACGTGAAGGACCACTCGGACAAGTCGGGCATGCGGATACAGATCGACCTCAAGCGCGAGGCGATCCCCCAGGTGGTGCTCAACAAGCTGTTCAAGCACACCGCTCTCCAGACGACGTTCGGCTACAACGCCGTCGCGCTCGTCGACGGCGTCCCGCGCACGCTCTCGTTGCTGGAGCTCGTCACTCACTACCTCGACTACCAGCGCGAAGTCGTCACCCGGCGCTCGAAGTTCGAGCTCCGCAAGGCGGTCGATCGGGCGCACGTCCTCGAGGGCTACCTCATCGCGCTCGACAACCTCGACGCGGTGATCGCCCTCATCCGGGCGTCCGCCGACACCGACACCGCGCGCACGGGCCTGATGGAGAGCTTCGAGCTCTCCGAGATCCAGGCGCAGGCGATTCTCGACCTCCGGCTGGCGCGGCTCACGTCGCTCGCACGCAAGGAGATCGACGACGAGTACGCCGACCTCCAGGAGCGCATCGCGGAGCTCCGCCAGATCCTCGGCGATCCCGCCCGCATCGACGGCGTCGTCCGCGAGGAGCTCCTCGAGCTCAAGGAGATCTACGGGCGAGGTGACGAGCGACGGTCGGAGATCGTCGCCGGCGAGTCGGAGCTCGAGCTCGAGGACCTCATCGCCGAGGAGGACATGGTCATCGCCATGACCAAGTCGGGCTACGTCAAGCGGCTACCCGTGTCGACGTATCGCGAGCAGCGGCGCGGCGGCATCGGTGTCATGGGCATGGACCTGAAGGACGACGACTTCATCGAGCACCTCTTCGTCGCCTCGACGCACGACTACATCCTCTTCTTCAGCTCCACGGGCAAGGTCTACCGGCTGAAGGTCCACGAGCTTCCGCTCGGGTCGCGCCAGTCCAAGGGTCGCGCGATGGTCAACCTGCTGCCGTTCCGCCAGGACGAGAAGGTCCGTGCGGTCATCCGCACGCGCGACTTCTCGGAGATGGAGTTCCTCGTCCTCGCGACCCGCAAGGGTGTGGTCAAGAAGACGAAGTTCACCGACTACAACACGCCTCTCAAGTCCGAGGGGATCATCGCGATCAACCTCCGCGACGACGACGAGCTCGTCGAGGCCTTCCTCTCAGCCGGCGACGACGACCTGATGCTCGTCTCGCGGCGGGGACAGGCCATCCGCTTCCACGAGAAGGAAGCCCGGCCGATGGGGCGTGCGACCGGGGGCGTCCGCGGGATGTCGCTGCGCTCCGGGGACGAGGTGATCGCCGCGATGGTCGCGCAGCCCGACGCCGACCTCCTGGTCGTCACCGAGCAAGGCTACGGCAAGCGCACTCCGATTCGTGACTACCCGCGCAAGGGACGCGGCGGGCTCGGCGTCAAGACGGTCCAGCTGACCGAGGCGAAGGGCCAGCTCGCCGGTGCGCGGCTCGTGCGCGAGGGCTACCAGGTGATGCTCATCTCGACTGGCGGCACCGTCATCCGCATGCCGATCGAAGGCATCCGGGTGGCCGGCCGCTCGACGCAGGGCGTCATCGTCATGCGGCTCCGTGGCGACGAACGCGTGTCGGCGCTCGCTCCGGTCGTGTCTGCGGGCGACGACGACGGCGACGACGCGCTCGAGTCGGCCCTCGAGCAGGAGGCCGAGTCGATCTCCGAGCCGACCTCCGAGAACGGCGACGCGCCGCCGGAGGCGTCCTAGGACCGCTTCCCCCATACGGGGGAATTCGTATCCATGTGTTTGCCCCAGGGCAAGGGAGGGGCAAGTATTCCGTGATCATGCGCAGCGCTCGTCGACGAGGAAGCCCTGGCCGCCGATTCGGGCTTGCGATCGCGGTCGCAGCGACTCTCGCAGCCGTCGGTGCCGGCCCCGCGAGCGCAGGTCTCCTGGACCCGGAGACACCGCTTCCGCAGGCCACGTCATCCGTCGAGAACGCGCTTTCAGAGGCCACGTCGGCCCTCGAGAACCCGCTTCCCGAGACGACCTCCGCGCTCGAGAAGGTCACGAAGGATGCGACCTCGGCGACGCCGCCCGTAAGCGCGCTCGAGTCGAACGCAAATCCGCTTCCGAGCCCGGCAACTGTCACGAAGCAGATCACGGAGCCGCTGAATCAGGCTGCGGCAGTCACCCCGGTCGCCGAGAAGACGACCGAGGCACTCGCGGCTGTCGAGCAGACCGCTGCGCGGGCTGTGGAGACGACGACTCAGACCGTTGCACCGGCGGTCGCGACCGTTCAGAACACCGTTGCCCCGGTCGTCGCCCAGATCGATCGCACGCTGGCGACGACGACCGGCTCACTCGATGAGACGATCGCGACGACGCTCGAGACCGGAAGCAGCACGATCAACGATGTCACCGCGAGTCTCATGGAGCGCAATGGCGACGTGCTCGGCCCGCTGGTGCAGCCCGTCTTCGACGGCGTTCGCAGCTCGCGCTCGACACTCGACGGTACTACGGCGACCCTGCCCTCGACCGTCCCGGCGGCTCGCGCCGCGTTCGTCGAGCCCACACCGCTCATCGGGCAGGCAGCCGACACGCCCGGCACGGTCTCGGGTGGGGGGACAGCTGACTCGACGGTGCCTCCGGATCCGAGGCGAACCACGGCACGAGTCGGTATCGCGCCTAGCGGCAGGCGCGGCGGCGACAGCGCGACTCTCGGGGTTGTTCCCGGGAGTCCGCTTGCCGCCAGCGTGACCGGCTCGGCAACTCCGAGCACCACCGCTCGGCCTGCCGAGAGCCCCGGCGAGCTGCCTCCCAGCGCGCCGCTCGCGCCGGCGGGCTCTGCTGCGTCCGGCAGCAGCAATGGTTTCTCCGTCCCGTTGTTCGCGGCGATCGCCGCGACGCTTCTCCTGGCAGCTCAGGGAGTGGGTCGAAGGCTCCGACCCCTGATGGCTCTCCCGCCGCTGCCGATCTTCGACCTTTCGCTCGAGCGCCCCGGCTAAGCGCGGACAGCTGACTCGCGCGCCCGGACCTGGCTCGTCCCGGCGCAGTCCGTAGCGAACTCGAACGAAAGGAAAACACCATGAAACGGTACGTCTGTACCGTCGCGACAGGCCTCCTGCTCGCACTCGTGAGCACGGGCACGGCGACGGCAGGGCTGCCCCTCCTGGACCCGGTCCAGCAGGCGACGCAGTCCGCGAGCTTCGGCGACCAGACGGTCGAGAAGCAGAAGAACGAGGCTGCTGTCACGCAGCAGCAGGGCAACGGCAACATCAACGTCGCTCCAGCGATCGCGATCGGTGGCGACGCCGAGACCCGGAACGCCCAGGGGAACGGCAACGTCGCGAACGCGGATGTGGAGCAGGGCAACACCGTCGACCAGTCGCAGCAGGGAACGCAGTCGCAGCGGCAGGGCCAGAACGGCGGAGGATGCTGCGCAGGCCAGAGCCAAGCCGGGCAGCAGACGACATCGTTCGGCGACCAGACCGTCGGCGAGCAGCGGAACAACGCCGAGGTCACCCAGGAGCAAGGGAACGGCAACGTCAACATCGCCCCTGCGGTGGCGATCTTCGGCGATGCCGAGACGAAGAACGCTCAGGGAAATGACAACCGTGCGAATGCGGACGTGTCGCAGAGCAACAGCGCGACGCAGTCGCAGTCGTCGAGCCAGATGCAGACGCTCGAGCAGGGCGGTTCCTGCTGCGGCGGCCAGAGCCAGGCCGGCGAGCAGTCTGCCGAGTTCGGCGACCAGACGGTCGAGAAGCAGAAGAACGAGGCCACCGTCACGCAGCAGCAGGGGAACGGCAACGTGAACATCGCCCCTGCGATCGCGATCTTCGGTGACGCCGAGACCCGGAACGCGCAGGGGAACGGCAACCGTGCGAACGCGAGCGTGACGCAGTCGAACGAGGCGCGACAGAGCCAGTCGTCCTCACAGACGCAGGGCCTCGAGCAGCACGGGGTGTGCTGCAAGCCAGGCCACGGCTGGAAGCCGAGCCCGCCGAAGGAGTGCAAGCCCGACTCCAACCGGGGTGGCCCCCGCGTGCATGGCGAGACCGGTCGCTGCGACCAGGACCGCCCGCACAAGGTCGAGTGCTGCGGCGTTCCGACCCAGAACGGCGAGCAGTCGGCCGTGTTCGGCGACCAGACGGTCGGCGAGCAGCGGAACGATGCCACCGTCACACAAGAGCAGGGGAATGACAACCTGAACGTCTCCCCTGCGGTCGGACTCGGCGGGCAGAAGGACTCCTGCCACTCGACGTGTGGCGGCAAGCAGGACTCGTGCCGCTCGAAGTGCGGCGGTCACTCGAAGCCGTCACACGGCGGTGACGCCTCGACCTGGAACGCCCAGGGCAACGGCAATGCCGCAAGCGCAGACGTCGCGCAGGGGAACTCGGCGACGCAGTCGCAGCACGCGAACCAGCGCCAGAGCCTCGCGCAGGCGTGCAAGGAGGTGATCGGCCTCTAGCAGCAGGCAAGCGCCGGCCGGGCGCCATCCCCGGCCGGCGCTCCTGCTCCCGTTCCCGACCGACGAGGAGGAGACCGATGACCGAGAACAGCGACACCAGGTGTGAGGCAAGGCTCAGCCGGCGCGAGCTCGAGGTGCTCTCGCTCATCGCCGAGGGGATGTCCACGCGCGAGGTCGCTCGTGCGCTCTGGATCACCGAGGAGACGGTCAAGAGCCACGTGGCTCGCGTGCTTGGCCAGGCTCGGTGCCCGAACGCGCGCGCATGCGATCGCGATCGTCTATCGAGACGGCCTCTGGGCGCGATCGCCGGAGAACGGGAACGACGAGAGGAGGCCGCTCGTGTAACGCCTAGATCCCCAGGCGGGCTCGCCTGCGGTCAACTACTCCGGCGATCAGGGTCGAGCAACGGTGCCACGAGGTCGATCGGCACCGGGAAGACGATCGTGGAGTTGTTCGCCGACCCGATTTCGAGCAGCGTCTGCAGGTAGCGGAGCTGCACGGTGATCGGCTCCTGGGCCATCACAGCGGCCGCGTCCTTCAGGCGCTCGGAGGCCTGGAACTCGCCCTCCGCCGAGATGACCTTCGCGCGCCGTTCGCGCTCGGCCTCTGCCTGCCGTGCCATCGCCCGCTGCATGTCGGACGGGATCTCGACGTCCTTGACCTCGACGACCGAGACCTTGATGCCCCAAGGCGAGGTGGCGTCGTCGATGATCCCCTGGAGGATCGCGTTGATCTTGTCCCGTTCGGAGAGCAGCTCATCGAGGACGTGCTGGCCGAGCACCGACCGCAACGTCGTCTGCGCGATCTGCGAGGTCGCGACCATGTAGTTCTCGACCTGCACGATCGCGGCGTTCGGCTCCACGATCCGGAAGTACGCGACGGCGTTCACGCGCACGGGCACGTTGTCCTTCGTGATGACCTCCTGCGGCGGCACGTTCAGCGTCACGGTGCGCAGGTCGACCTTGACCATCCGGTCGATGACCGGGATGAGCAGGAAGAGACCCGGTCCCTTCGGCTCCGGCAGCAGTCGCCCGAGCCGGAAGATCACGCCTCGCTCGTACTCGCGCGCAATCTTCACCGCCGCGAAGAGGAAGAGCAGGACGATGACGACGACTACGGCAAGAACGATCAGCGAGATGCTCATCCGGTTGGCTCCTCCTGGGTAGGTGGCGTGGATCCTACGACCAGACGCAGTTCACTGACCTCCTGCACCCGCACGTGGTCGCCGGCAACCAGGGGTTCGCCGTCGGTCCGAGAGGCTTGCCAGAGCTCCCCGTTGACGCGCACCAGCCCGCCGCGCTGGACGACGCCCTCCTGGCCGATGACGCCGTCGACGCCGACTGCCGCGGGTTGGCGGGCCACGCGAACGACTCTTGTCAGCGCGAATCCGAGCAACACAGCGAGTGTTCCGGCGACCGCGAGCGCAACGGGTAGCGACACCTGGTACGCGTCCCCGGCCGGGTCGAAGAGGATGAGCGCACCTAGCACGAACGTCACCGCGCCGGCGACCGTCAGCGCACCGTGGCTCGGCACGAAGGCCTCGGCGACGAAGAACGCGGCCGAGAGCAGCATGAGGAACAACCCTGCGAGCGACACCGGCAGCACCTGGAGCCCGTAGAGGCCGAGGATCAAAGAGATCGCGCCGACCGTGCCCGGGAAGACCAGGCCCGGGTTCCAGAGCTCCACCACGATTCCGATGAGCCCGATGGAGAGCATGATCGCGATGAGGTTCGGATCGACGAGGAGGTCACGTGCGCGCTGCCAGAAGGACATCTCGACCTCGGTGACATCTGCGCCGGCGGTGTCGAGGACGAAGCCCTTGGGGACGGTCTTCATCCCGTCGATCTCCCGGAGGAGCGCGGGCACCGTCGGCGCGATGACCTCCACGATCCCGAGCTCGAGCGCCTGGCGCGCACCGAAGTTCGACGCCTTGGTGACCATCTCGCGTGCGGCCTTGACGTTGCGGTCGTGCTCGCGTGCCAGCTCGCCGATGTAGGCCGTGGCGTCGTTGATGACCTTCCGGCGGAGGTCGTTCGAGATGTCCTCGCCGCCAAGCGAGATCGGTGTCGAGGAGCCGATGTTCGTCTGCGGCGCCATCGCGGCGAGGTCGGACGCCATCGTGATCACGGCGCCGGCGGAGTCCGCGCTCGAGCCGGGCGGCGCGACGTAGACGACGACCGGGACCTTCGACGCAAGGAAGCGTTTGACGATCCCGCGCATCGACGAGCTCAGCCCACCCGGCGTGTCGAGCACGAGGACGAATGCGTTGAACCCTTCGTCCTCCGCGCGTTCGACCTGTTGCTCGACGTACTCCTGGGTGACCGGGTTGATGTCGTTGTCGAGGTGTGCCACGAGCACGCGCGGCGAGTCCTCTGCATCGGCCTGGGCGAAGGCGGCCGCGGCCGCCATGAGGCCGAGGGTGGCTGCCAGCAGCACAAGCCCTGCAAATGGGCGGTGGTGCACGGTGTAAGGATTGCATCAACGCAGGGTTCGCCGGGTTGCGCGCGAACCGCACGCGAGCCACCCTGGACGCCATGCGCTATCTCCTCGCCGCTCTCCTCCCGTTCGTCGCCGCCGGTGCTGCGCTTGCGCCCGGTGCGGCCGGCGGACCGTCCGTCGCCGTCGTCGAGCTGAACGGATCGGCGGGGCGCGGTCTCGCAGCGTCGGGCGAGCAGCGATTCACCCTCGTCGGCGTGCACTGGCGGGGCAGCGGAACCGTGCTCTTCCGCACCCGCTCGGTCGGAGGCAGGTGGACAGGCTGGCGACCCGCGGCGCCGGACGACGAGGACGGCCCGACCCCAGGCTCGCTCGAGGCGCGCGGCAACGCCGGGTGGCGCATCGGCAATCCCTGGTGGGTCGGCCCGTCCGACCGAGTCGAGGTGAAGCGAGTCGGAACCGTCGGTCGCGTGCGCGCGTTCCTCGTCTGGAGCCCGCCGGTGCGGGTGCCCATCCGGCGGCCGGCCGCGACCTCCGAGCCGGCGATCGTCCCACGAGCTGCATGGGGCGCGGACGAGGGGATCCGGCGGGGAGAGCCGTCGTACGCGCCCCGAATCCGCTTCGCCGTCGTCCACCACACCGCCGGCCGGAACGCATACACGAGGTCCGAGGCGGCGGCGATCGTGAAGGGGATCCAGCTGTACCACGTGCGGGGGAACGGCTGGAACGACATCGGCTACAACTTTCTCGTCGACCGCTTCGGAACGGTCTACGAGGGTCGGTACGGAGGCATCGACAAGGCGGTTGTCGGCGCTCACGCGCGAGGCTTCAACACCGGCTCGACGGGGGTCGCCGTGCTCGGGACGTACTCCGGCGGCGTCCCGACGAAGGCGGCGCAGAGCGCGTTGACCGCACTGCTCGCCTGGCGACTCGATGTCGCGCACGCCGATCCGGTCGCGTTCGCCAACGTCGTCTCCGGCGGCAGCGAGCGCTACGCGGCGAACGTCCCGGTGCTCCTACGCGCGATCTCGGGTCACCGTGACACCGGCTTCACGGAGTGCCCCGGCGGTGCTTTCTACTCTCGGCTGAACACCCTCGCCGCGGACACGGCGAAGCTCGGGGGACCGAAGATCTTCGACCCTCGCGTCGATGCGACTGCCGAGGGGCCGGTGCGGTTCCGCGCCAGGCTCTCCGCGGCGCTCCCGTGGACCGTCACCGTGACGAGTGCCGGGGCGGAGGTCGCACGGGGCTCCGGGACGGGGAGGACCGTGGACTGGACGTGGGACGCGACTTCGCGGCCTCCCGCGACGTACAGGTGGTCGTTCACCGCCGGCACGGCGCGACCTGCGACCGGGTCCGTTCGCGCCGGTCTCGGCACAGGCACGACGCTCGCGATCTCGGACGCCGCGGCGACTCCCGACGGCATCACGCCCAACGGCGACGGCCAGGGGGACGCGGCGGAGCTGAGCTTCACGCTGACTGCGGCGGCGAACGTCACCGTCGAGGTTGCGGACTCCGCCGGCTCCGTTCTCGCAACCGTGCTCGACCGGGTGTGGACGAGCGCAGGGAAGCAGGCGGTTGCGATCGACGGTGCCGCGCTCCCCGACGGGAGCTACACGGCAGTCGTCCGCGCGCGCACGGTGTCGAGCTCGGAGGTGATCCAATCGGTGCCGTTCGTCGTGAGCCGTACTCTCGGCCTGGTCTCCGTGACTCCGGCGGCGTTCTCGCCGAACGGCGACGGTCGAAATGACGGCCTCGAGGTCGGATTCGCGCTCACCATCCCTGCGACCGTGGACGTGCGCATCGAGCGCGACGGTCGCTGGGTCGCCACCCCGGTTCTCGCAGCGGGCTTCACGATGGGGGAGCACCGGATCGCCTGGGACGGGTCGAGGAGTGAGGGACGCCTGCGCGACGGGACCTACCAGGCCGTCGTGCAGGTCACGGACGGGGTGGGAACGGTTCGCTTCGGTGTTCCGTTCGTCTCGGATACCGCGGCTCCGCGTCTGCGGATCGTGCCGGGACCGACGCTTCGGGTTTCGGTGAGCGAGCCTGCGATCCTGTCGGTCGCCATCGGCGCTCGCAGGTTCCAGCGCGATGTGAAGCGTTCGGGTGCCGTCGTGCTCGGTGCGCTGCCGCGGCCCGGCGTGAAGGTCCGAGTGGTCGCGACCGATGCAGCGGGTAACGCGAGCGAGCCGCTCGTCTGGCAGCGCGCGCAGCCGAAGGGGTAGCCGAACGCGGGAAGTAGACTCGCTGCGTGAACGAGCCGCCCGTCGCGCCGTTCGGTCAGGACGTCATCGAGACGATTCTCCCGCACCGCGCGCCGTTCCTCCTCCTGGATGAGGTGACGGAGCTCGAGCCCGGAAAACGAGTGGTCGCGCGCCGAAACGTGTCGGCGGACGATTGGTGGTTCGCCGGGCACTTTCCGGGTCGGCCGGTCATGCCGGGGGTGCTGATCGTCGAGGCGATGGCCCAGGCGGGCGCCGTCGCGGTGCTGATCGAGGAGGCGAATCGAGGGAAGATCGCGTTCTTCGCGGGCATCGACGACTGTCGGTTCAAGCGCGTCGTGGAGCCCGGCGAGGTGCTCACGCTCACCTGTGAGATCGACACGATCCGGGGGCCGATCGGCCGCGGCAAGGCGCAGGCGCACGTCGGCGCTGCGCTCGCGGCGCGCGGGACGCTCACCTTCGCCGTGGAGCAGTAGCCGTGCTCGGGTCGGTGTCCGGCGCACGCATCGGGATCACGGGCCTCGGGACGCACGTGCCCGAGCGCGTGCTGACGAACGACGAGCTCTCCAAGCTCGTCGATACGACCGACGAGTGGATCATCGAGCGGACGGGAATCCGTGAGCGCCGCATCGCTGCGGATGACGAAGCACTGACCGACATCGCCCGCCCGGCGGTCGTGCGGGCGCTCGCCGACGCAGGGGTGGACCCTGCAGAGATCGACCTCCTGATCTGCGCGACCGTGACGCCGGACATGATGTTCCCGACCTCGTCGGCGCTCCTTGCGGACGCGCTCGGAATGCCGAAGGCGGCGGCGTACGACCTACTCGCCGGCTGCACGGGCTTCGTGTACGCCATCGCGCAGGCCTACGCAATGCTCGCGTCGGGCCTCTCGAAGCTGGCCCTCGTGGTCGGCGGCGACGTGCTGTCGAAGATCCTCGACTGGGACGACCGCTCGACGCTGGTGCTCTTCGGCGACGGTGCGGGTGCAGTCGTCATGGAGCGCGTCGAGCGCGGCGGCTTCCTCGGCTTCGAGCTCGGTGCGGACGGCGGCGGAGGCGAGAACCTCTGGCTCCCCGGCTCGGGCTCGCGGCACTTCGACGACCCCGACTCGTACGTGAAGATGAACGGCCGCGAGGTTTTCAAATTCGCGACGCGGATCATGGTCTACTCAGCCGAGCAGATCCTGTCAGAGTGCGGCAAAACCGTGGACGACGTCGACGTCTATATCCCGCATCAGGCCAACAAGCGGATCATCGACTATGCGACCGATAAGCTCGGAATTCCCCGTGAGAAGACCGTCGTGAACGTCGATCGCTTCGGCAACACCTCCTCGGGCTCGATTCCGCTCGCGCTGACGGACGCGCGCGCGGAGAACCGGCTCCGGGACGGGTCGCTCGTGCTCATGACCGGCATGGGCGCCGGACTGACCTGGGGCTCGGCGCTCATCGAATGGACGACGAACGGGAGGGTAGCGTGACGAAAGTCGCTTTCTGCTTCCCCGGTCAGGGCTCGTTGGAGCGGGGCATGGGCCGCGACTTCGCGGAGGCGTTCCCGGAGTCGCGCGAGGTCTACCGGCTGGGGTCCGAGGCGACCGGCCTCGACCTCGAGAAGATCTGCTTCGAGTCGCCGATCGAGGATCTCGTCGACACGGAGGTGCAGCAGCCGGCGCTCGTCGCCACGAGCCTCGCCATCCTTGCCGCGCTGCGTGCCCGCGACCTTCAGCCGGACGTCGTGGTCGGTCACTCGGTGGGCGAGTTCGCAGCACTCGCGGCCGCGGGCATGATCGGGACCGGCGAGGCGATCGGGCTCGTGCGCGAGCGCGGCCTAGCCATGGCGGAGGCGGCTCGACAGCGGCCCGGGACGATGGCCGCGATTCTCGGCCTCGAGGACGCCGAGGTCGAGAACCTCTGCCGAAAGATCATCGGCGTGTGGCCTGCGAACTACAACTGTCCCGGCCAGATCGTGGTCTCGGGCGAGCGCGAGGCAGTCGAGGAGTGCTGCGCCGAGGCCGAGAACCTCGGCGCTCGACGAGCGATCCAGCTGAAGGTCTCCGGCGCGTTCCACAGCCCACTCGTCGCTCGCGCGGCCGACCGGCTTCGTCCGGCCATCGAGCGCGTCCGCTTCGCCGAGCCGCTCGCGCCCTTCATGTCCACCGTCACGGCGAAGGTCGAGCCCGCGCAGCGCCTCGCGGCGCTCCTCGTGGATCAGCTGACGGCGCCGGTGCGGTTCACGCAGGCTGCGACCGAGCTCGTCCGCTCGGGAGCGAACACCTTCGTCGAGGTCGGGCCGGGCAACGTGCTCTCGGGGCTCGTAAGGCGAATCGACCGTGGGGTCAAGACCATTTCGGTGAACACCCTCGACGGCTTGGAGCGCGCGCAGGAAGCAATTCGTCCTTGAGCCGGCGTCCTTGAGCCAGGCGTTCTGCTCTCTCGAGGGGAAGAACGCGCTCGTCACCGGGGCGTCGCGCGGGATCGGCCGCGCGATCGCCGTCTCGCTCGCCGAGGGAGGCGCTTCGGTGGTCGTTTCCTACAACGCTGGCGCCGAGGAGGCGCAAGCGCTGGCAGCGGAGATCGGCGGAACCGCCGTCCAGGCGGACATCTCGGATTCCGAGTCAGCTCGTGGGCTCGTCGAGGCGGCCGGCGAGCTCGACATCCTCGTGAACAACGCCGGCGTCACGCGCGACGGCCTGCTCGTCCGCATGTCCGACGACGACTGGCAGACCGTCATCGACACGAACCTCGCATCGTGCTTCTACACGAGCCGGGCTGCGGTGCGCGGGATGATGAAGAAGCGGTCGGGCTCGATCGTGAACATCTCCTCGATCGTCGGCATCCACGGAAACTGGGGCCAGACGAACTACGCCGCGTCGAAGGCCGGGATCATCGGCTTCACGAAGGCGCTCGCGCGCGAGCTCGGAAGCCGCAACGTGCGCGCGAACTGCGTCGTCCCCGGCTACGTGAAGACGCGTCTGACGGACGTGCTGCCCGAGGAGGCGACCGGCGCGATGCTCGAGAACACGCCTCTGGGACGGCTCGGCGACCCGGAGGACGTCGCCGGGGCGGTACGGTTCCTCTGCTCCGACGACGCATCGTTCATCACGGGCGCGGTGCTCCTGGTGGACGGCGGCCTCGGAATGTGACGAGATGAGCAACGCTCGCCAACGGCTCGCGTTCATGGGGGAAACCATGTTTCCCCCATGTGCCCCCTTCTTCTCCAAAGCGTGGGGAACCTCCCGGTTCCCCACACCCCTCCGCGCTCATCGGGGAGAGGACGCCCGATGAGCGAAGCGACCACGAACGGACGGCGCCGCGTCGTGATCACCGGCGTCGGGATGGTGACGCCGCTCGGCAACGACCCCGAGTCGACCTGGCAGAGCCTCGTCGGCGGCGAGTCCGGCGCCGGGCCGATCACCGCGTTCGACACGACCGACTACTCCGTCACGTTCGCCTGCGAGCTGAAGGACTTCGACCCGACCGTCTGGATCGAGCGCAAGCAGGCTCGCCGCATGGACCGCTTCTCGCAGATGGCGCTGTCCGCGGCTCGCATGGCGGAGGCGGACAGCGGGATCGACGTCGCAAGCGAGCCCGATCGCGTCGGGGCTGCGGTGGCCACGGGAATCGGAGGCCTCGGTGCCTTCGAGGACTGCTTCCAGGCTCTGCTCGAGCGCGGCCCGGACCGCACGAGCCCGTTCGCGATCATCCAGATCATTCCGAACATGGCAGCGGCGTGGGTCTCGATGGAGCTCGGGACGCAGGGGCCGCTCGCCACCGAGACGACGGCCTGTGCCGCGTCGAACATGGCGCTCGGAGACGGCCTCGACGCGATCAGGCTCGGCCGCGCGGACGTGATGATCTGCGGCGGCACGGAGGCACCGGTCACCCGCGTCGGCATTGCCGGCTTCAGCGCGATGCGTGCGCTGTCGCAGCGGAACGACGATCCCAAGCGTGGCTCCCGCCCGTTCGACGCCGCTCGCGATGGGTTCGTCATGGGCGAGGCGGGGGCGATGCTCGTCCTCGAGGAGCTCGAGCACGCGCGGGCGCGCGGCGCGAAGATCTACGCGGAGCTCCTGGGCTACGGCGTGTCCTCGGACGCGACCCACGTCACCGAGCCCGATCCGACGGGGAAGAACCCTGCCCGTGCGATGCAGATGGCTTTCGCCGACGCCGGCATCGAGCCGGAACAGGTCGAGTACGTGAACGCGCACGGCACCTCGACGCCGCTCGGCGACCCGGCGGAGACGCGCGTGCTCAAGCTCGCACTCGGCGAGGAGCACGCGTACAAGACTCCCGTATCGTCGACGAAGGGCGCGACCGGCCATTGCCTCGGCGCTGGGGGCGCGGTGGAGGCGATCTTCACGATCTTCGCGGTGAACCGCGGCGTGCTGCCGCCGACCATCAACTACGAGACACCGGACCCGTTGTGCGACCTCGACTACATCCCGAACGAGGCGCGGCACAAGCAGATCCAGATCGGCGTCTCCAACTCGTTCGGCTTCGGCGGCCACAACGCGTGTGTCGTGTTCAGCCGCTGGAACGGCGACAGCTGACGCCGCCCACCTACGCGATCCACTAACGCGCCAGTCGCGGCGGCGTCTGAGGGTGTGATGGGACCGACGCGTCTTGCTTCGACCTGTCCGGACGGTCGAGCGTATCGGCGCGCGCTCGTCGGGCCCTTCGAGGTCACTCGCCTGGTCTTCCCTCCGAACTACCGGCACGGCGTCGTTGAGCCCGACCGCGACTACCTCGTCTCGGTGCTCGACGGAGCAGTCTGCAAGTCGTTCTCGCGAGACGCCGCGACGCTCTCCCGCGGAAGCCTTGCGCTGCTCCCGGCGGGCGACACCCACTCGAGCAGCTTCTCGGCAGGCGGCGCGCAGGTGCTCGCCGTTCGGGTGGCGGAAGGGAAAGGCGCTCCTCTACTCGCCTCGTCGCTCACCGGCCGCCGCCACGATCGCGTCACGGCCTCGACAGCGCTCGGATGGCGGATTGCGGGAGAGCTCGAGGCCAAGGATGCGAGCTCGGATCTCGCGCTCGAGGGGCTCGTGCTCCAGCTTCTCGCAACTGCGGAGCGGGCATCGATCGACACGCCCTCGAATGGGCGCTCGTGGCTCTCCGCAGCCCGCGAGTTGCTACACGACCGCGCCCCTGGCCAGCCGTCGCTCGCCGAGCTCGGCGAGACGGTCGGCCGGCACCCGACCCACGTCGCCCGTGCGTTCAGGCGGGAGTACGGCCTGACGGTCGGCGAGTACGCACGCTCGCTCCGTCTCGAATGGGCGAAGACACAGCTCGCACTGGAGGAGGTCTCACTCGCGCGGCTGGCCGCCGATGCAGGCTTCGCCGACCAGAGCCACTTCACGCGCGCGTTCCGGCTTCACACCGGGCTGACGCCGAGTCGGTACCGCGAGCTCGTGCAGGGCTGAGGGGGCGGGTCAGCCCGCCCCCTCGGAGCCGCGTCAGCGGCTGCGGACCTTCAGGTCGCCCTGGTCGAGGAAGAACGGGAACAGAACCTGCGGGTGGTCGTCGCAGTACTGCTGCGCCGTCCCCGGGCCGCCCGCGCCGATCGTCGTGGACATGTCCGGCGGATCGTCCTTGCCCCTGCCGTTGTCCTGCACCTGGAACCACATGTCGAGGCCGATCAGAGTTGGGCGTGAGCTCTCCTCGATGATCCCTCCGACCCAGAGGCGGTTCCCGATCGCGGTCCCGCAGTGGAGCGAGCCGCTTACGTCCAGCTGCACGCCGTCGCGGAACTGCGTATAGCGGTAGTTTCCGCGCGCGCTGCCGTCTGCGCGGACGGTGACGTGCCACTTGAACGGGTCGATGACGAAGAAGCTCCCCGCCGCCGGGCCCCGGAACCCGTAGCCGCCTTCTGCCTGGGCGACCACGCTGCCGCCCCCATCTGCGCCGGCGAGGCCGGCCGCGACGAGCGCAACCGACCCGACGGCAACGAGCATCACGATCTTGCGCACCCCATTCCTCCTTCGCCCGATGTCCCAGCTGACGCTAGGAGTGGCAGTGGCTCGGGTCTTGTACGCGGGGGCGGATTGGAACCGGATTAGCGCTCAGCCCATGTGCGGAGAGCGTCGTTCGAGGAGCACGGTGTCGCGCCAGCGGCCGTCGAGCTCGGCGATCCGCTCACGTCTGCCCACGACGCGGAACCCGGCGCGCTCGTGCAGTCTCACGCTCGGCTCGTTCTCGGGAAAGATGCTCGTCTGAATCGTCCAGATGCCGCCTGCGTCCGCGCTCTCGATCAACGCGCGGAGCAGTTCTCGGCCGATTCCCCGGCCGCGCGCGTCCTCGCGGACGTAGACGGAGTGCTCGACGACTCCCGAATAGCATGGTCGCGTCGAGGTGGGTGCGAACGCGGCCCAGCCGACGACCCGGTCGTCCTCGACGGCGACGAAGCGGTGCTCGTCGAGCCGGCCGGCGTCGAACTGCTCCCAGGTCGGGGTCTCCGTCTCGAACGTCGCGACTCTGGTCGCGATCCCCTGGGCATAGATCTCCTCGACCGCGGGCCAGTCGTCCGGGGTGAGCGGTCGGATCTCCACCACGCGTCCGAGATTAGGCTGTCGGGATGGCCGAGCGCTGGGCGACCTTCGACTGCTACGGGACGCTCGTCGACTGGAACAGCGGGATCCGGGCGGAGCTCGAGCGGCTCTTCGGAGTCGAGCGCGGCCGCGAGCTACTGACGCGCTACCACGAGCTCGAGCCGGAGATCCAGGCGGCGAATCCGGGGGTGAGCTATCGGGAGGTGCTGACGATCGCGCTCGAGCGGCTCGCCGAGGAGGCCAATCTGCCGCTACCGGAGGGCGAGACGAGCGCGCTCGCCCGTTCGCTCCCGACCTGGCCCGTGTTCGACGATGTCCACGGAGGCCTCGAGGAGGCCCGTCGTCGCGGCTGGCACCTCGGGATCCTCTCGAACACCGACAGGGACCTGATCGACTCCTCGATGGTCGCGATCGGGATCTCGTTCCCGGTGACGATCGTTGCGGGTGAGATCGGCTCGTACAAACCTGCGACGCGGCATTGGGAGGTCTTTCGCGAGCAGACCGGGGTGACGGAGGAGGCGCACGTCCACGTTGCGCAGAGCCTCTTCCACGACATCGCGCCTGCATCCGGGCTCGGCATCCAGTGCGTCTGGATCAACCGGCTCGGCGAGCCTGACGACCCGCGACCGACGCGGACGCTGCGTGACGTGTCCGCGCTCGCGGACGCGTTGGACGAGCTCGTCCCCGGATGAGCGACGGTCTCCGACCTCCCACCGAGGACGACCTCGATTTCATCGTCGGCCTGATGAGTGAACACGCGCCCGAACCGATGGAGCCCGAGTTCGTGCGACGCGACTGGACATCGCCCGTGGTCGACGTCGAGCAGGACGTGCGCATCGAGGCCGACGCGTACTGCCTCGTCGAGGACCTGACCGAAGGGAGGGCGTGGGTCGACATCCACGGCCGCCCCTCGACAGCGCTGCTCGATTGGGGCGAGAGCCGTGCGGCCGAGAAGGGCGCTCGGCTGTTCAGCGGCGTGTGGGCGAGCAACGAGGCGCTGGCGGCAACGCTGGCGGAGCGCGGCTTCGGCGTCGTCCGTCACTCACACCGGATGGAGATCGATTTCGGGCAGCCTGTGCCATCCGCCGACTGGCCCGAAGGGATCGCGGTCAGGCCTTTTCAGCCGGGCGACGAGCACACCTTCCACGAGGTCCACCAGGAGACGTTCGAGGACACATGGGAGCCGATCCGCGAGACGTACGAGGAGTGGGCGCATTGGCTCATGCAGCCGCCCGAGTTCGCCCCGGAGCTCTGGTTCCTCGCGATTGCAGGGGACGAGCCCGCAGGTCTTGCGATCTGCCATCGGCACACGACGAGACCGGAGCTCGGCTGGGTCAGGATCCTCGGCGTGCGGCGCCCCTGGCGCCGGCGAGGCGTCGCGCGGGCGCTTCTCCTGCATGCTTTCGGCCAGTTCGCCGCTCGTGGCATGCGCGGTGCGGGGCTCGGGGTGGACGCGACGAGCACGACCGGGGCGAACAAGCTCTACGAGCAGGCCGGAATGCGCGTCGTGGCTCGCTTCGACATCTACGAGAAGGTGGTCGCATGAGCTCGCTCCGTGCGCGTTGTCCCGACTGCCGGACGCTGACCGCGGTCGCGATCGGGCCGGAGTACCAGTGCCACAGCTGCGGGCGCGAGTTCGCAGCCGGCCTCATACGCGTCCCGCGTGCCTGGGGGAAGGGCGGGGAGGCGATGGCCGAGGCGGCTGCGCTCGACCTGCCGTATCCGGAGACGGCGGTCGTCGCCGAGGACACGCTCGAAGCGCAGACGCGAGTCCTCGCCGCGTCGTTACCCGAGCGCCCGCTCGTCCTCGGTGGCTGCTGCTGCACCCACGTGGGCGCGGTGGAGGGGCTCGCCGCCCGCGGCGGCCGCCTCGGCGTCGTGTGGCTCGACGCGCACGGCGACCTGAACACGCCGGAGACCTCACCCTCGGGCAACCTCTGGGGGATGCCGTTCCGGATGATCCTCGATGGCGGCGCCGTGCTCCCGTCCGACGTCGCGCTCGTCGGCGCGCGCAGCCTCGATCCAGGGGAGCTCGAGTTCATCGCCGCGAACGGGATCGACGACTCGCTCGACCGTGCCCTGGACGGGGTCGATCGCGTGTACCTCGCGCTCGACGTCGACGTTCTCGATCCGTCCGAGATCCGCGTCCTCATTCCGGAGCCGGAGGGCCTTACCGTCGCCGAGGCGGAGGCGATCGTCGCCGAGGTCGCGAGCCGCACCGCGATCGCAGGGGTCGGAGTCACCGGCCTCGTGCCCGACGAGCGGAACGGGCCCGTCGTGCGCGGGTTGCTCGGGGCCGCGGGTCTCTAGACACCCCGCATAAGATCCAGCCCATGTCCTCCCCCGATCAGGGCCGCGTCGACGTGTCGGTGGAGGACAAGCGCCCGGCCGACCAGGGCTCCGGCAAGGCCCATCCGAACACGTGCCCCGGGTGCGGCTCTCACTACCGCGACGACGAGCTCGCCCGCAACCTGCGCGTCTGTCCCCAGTGTGGTCACCACTTCCCGGTCGGCGCGCGCGAGCGGATCGAGCAGCTCGCGGACCCCGGCTCCTTCGTCGAAGAGGACGAGGAGCTGCGCTCGGCCGACGTCCTCAGCTTCTTCGATCTTCGTCCGTACACGGACCGCATCGCCGAAGCGGAGATCAGCACGGGGCTCGGGGACGCGATGGTCGCCGGTGCCGCTGCGATCGAGGACCAGCCGTGCCGGCTCGCCGTCATGGACTTCGCCTTCATGGGCGGCTCGATGGGGAGTGTCGTCGGAGAGAAGTTCGTGCGTGCGTGCGAGAGCGCTACCGAGGCCGGTGTGCCGCTCGTCTCGGTGTCCGCTTCGGGAGGCGCGCGCATGCAGGAGGGGATCCTGGCGCTCATGCAGTTGCCGAAGACCGTGTGCGCGATCGAGGAGTTGCACGAGTCGCGCGGCGCGCTCTTCTCCGTCCTCACGCACCCGACTACTGGCGGGGTGCTCGCGAGCTTCGCGAGCCTCGGAGACGTCGTGCTCGCGGAGCCGGGTGCGCTCATGTCCTTCGCCGGACCGCGGGTCGTCGCCCAGACGACGCGCGAGAAGCTGCCCGACGACTTCGGCCTGGCGGAGTCCAACTACCGCTTCGGCCACCTGGACGCAATCGTGCCGCGCGCCGAGCTCCGCCCGAAGCTGGGGCAGCTCCTGCGGCTCTTCGCAACCGACTGAGCCATGGCGAGCGAGGCCGAGATCCGGCTGCGCGAGCGCCTTAGTAAGCTCGCCGGGATGAAGCTGCTCCGGGGAACGAAGCTGAGCGGCGAGCTCGAGCGCCTCCAGGCTCAGCTCGAACGCCTCCAGGAGGAGCCGAGCGCGGAGGAGATCTGGAGCCTTGTCGAGCTCGCACGACATGAGGACCGGCCGTACACGCTGGACTACGTCGAGCGGATCTTCGACGACTTCTTCGAGCTCCACGGCGACCGGGGGCGGGCAGACGACCGGGCGATCGTGACCGGGATCGGGAAGCTGGACGACCGCACGGTCGTGCTCGTCGGCCACCAGAAGGGGCGCGACCTGAAGGAGCGCACGAACCGCAACTTCGGCATGGCCTTCCCCGAGGGCTACCGCAAGGCGATGCGGGCGATGAGCCTCGCCGACCGGCATGGTTTCCCGCTCGTCACGCTGGTGGACACTCCGGGCGCGTATCCGGGCGTGGCGGCCGAGCAGCACGGCCAGGGAGGCGCGATCGCACGCTCTCAGGCCGCGATGGTGCGGCTCTCGGTGCCGACGGTGAGCTGCGTGATCGGCGAGGGCGGTTCGGGCGGTGCCGTCGCGATCGCGGTCGCCGACCGGGTGCTCATGCAGCAGAACGCGATCTACTCGGTGATCTCCCCGGAGGGATGCGCCGCGATCCTCTGGCGGGACGCGGGGGAGGCTCGCAAGGCAGCCGCAGCGTTCAAGCCGGACGCGGCGCACTGTCTCGAGCTCGGGGTGATCGACAGGATCGTGGCCGAACCGGAGGGTGGAGCGCACGAGAACCCGGATGCGGCCGCATTGCTCCTGGAAGCTGCGATCGGCGAGGCGCTCGAGGAGATCGAGTCCCTCGATCCAGACGAGAGACGGCGCGAGCGGCGTGCGAAATACCGCCGCATGGGCGTGCTCGCGCAGGCGGCCGAAAGTTTGTGACGATCTGGCACGAACAGAGGGGTTACGGCGACGCCAAAATGCGCTTTCCACAGGTTCCACAGGCTTATCCCCCGAATGGAAGTCCCGCTGAGCGGGGAAAAAGTCGGATCTGAGTCCCAAGCGTGAAGAAAGCGTTGCGTGGATGGCGACAATCCACAGGTGAGCCTCGACGAGTATCGGCGGAAGCGCAGGCCCGGTAAGACGCCCGAGCCGTTCGGCTCGAAGCGGAAGAAAGGCGCCGCTCCGCGCTTCGTGATCCAGCGCCATGACGCGCGCCGCCTGCACTACGACTTCCGCCTCGAGCGGAACGGCGCGCTTGCGAGCTGGGCGGTTCCGAAAGGCGTCCCGCTTCAGCGCGGCGATCGGCGCCTGGCCGTGCACGTCGAGGACCATCCGCTCGAGTACGGCGACTTCGAGGGCGTGATCCCGGCGGGCGAGTATGGCGCCGGGACCGTCGAGATCTGGGATCGCGGGACGTACGAGCTGCTCGAGGAGAAGCCGAACGGAGGTCTGACCGTACGGCTCGACGGCGAGCGGCTGGAGGGCGTCTGGACGCTGGTGCCCGCACATCTCGACGGCAACGAGAGGAACTGGCTGATCTTCCGCAAGGACGGCCCGGGAAGCGGTGCGGGCGGCCGCTATGAGCCGATGTCCGCGAGCTCCGCGGAGGCCCTTCCCGAGGCTGACGGCTGGACGTTCGAGCCGAAGTGGGACGGCTACCGCGCGATCGTGACGGTCTCGGCCGGCGAGGCGCGGCTCACGAGCCGAAGGGGCAACGACCTCACGGAGCGCTTCAAGGACGCGGCGCGGGCGGCGGAACGCGGGCTCCGGTCGGCCGATGCCGTCGTCGACGGGGAAATCGCCGCGCTCGACGAGAACGGTCGCTCGAGCTTCTCTCTCCTCCAGCAGGGCGCCGGCACGCTCGCGCTCGTGCTCTTCGACGTGCTGGAGGTCGACGGCGAGTCGGTCGTCGACGAGCCGCTCTCCAGCCGGCGCCGGCGGCTCGAGGCGCTCGTGGACACGAGGAAAGGCGGAATCTTCGTCTCCCCCCACTTCGACGACGGCAAGGCGCTGCTGAAAGCGGCGAAGGAGCAGGGGCTCGAAGGCGTCGTCGCGAAGAAGCTCGACTCCCGGTACCAGCCAGGCGGCAGGAGCACGGATTGGCGCAAGGTCAAGGTGCGCGCCGGGCAGGAGGTCGTCATCGTCGGCTACACGAAGGGGCAGGGCCGCCGCTCGGGCCGCTTCGGCGCGCTCGTCGTGGCGGTGCACGAGTCCGGCGGGCTGCGCTGGGCCGGCAACGTCGGGACGGGGTACTCGGACCACGAGATCGACCGCCTGCTCGCGCTCCTGCGCCCGCTGGCTCGGAAGACGACTCCGCTCGCGGAGGAGCCGAAGATGCCCCGCGTCCGTCGCGGTGACGTCGTCTGGGTGGAGCCGAGGCTCGTCGCGCAGGTCGAGTTCGTCGAATGGACCCACGATGGTCGCCTGCGCGCGCCTGTTTACCTCGGCCTGCGCGAGGACAAGACTCCGGAGGAAGTGCGCCGCGAGCTCGCACCCGTGCCCGAGGTCGTCCGCAAGGGCAAGCGCGAGCTACGGCTCTCGAACCTCGACAAGCCGTTCTGGCCTGACGAAGGCATCACGAAGGGCGACCTGATCGCGTACTACCGCGACGTCGCCGAGGTGCTCGTGCCGCACCTGCGCCAGCGTCCGTTCACGATGAAGCGCTATCCCGACGGCTGGCAGGGCAAGAACTTCTTCCAGAAGCAGGCGCCCTCGCACATGCCCGAATGGATCAAGCGCTCGCCGCAGCCCGCCTCGACGCGCGAGGGCGAGAAGAAGATCATCGACTACGCGCTCGTGGACGACGAGCTGGCGCTGCTCTGGATGGTGAACATGGCCTGCATCGACATGCACGCCTGGTCGTCGCGTGTCGACAAGCCGGAGCGGCCGGACTGGGTGATGTTCGACCTCGACCCGTCCGAGGGCGCGACGTTCGACGACGTCGTCACGGTTGCCGGGCTCGTGAAGGAGACGCTCGACCTGCTCGAGCTCCACGCGTACCCGAAGACGTCGGGCTCGAGGGGAATCCACATTCTCGTCCCGGTTGCGCGCCGGCACCGGTTCGGAGACGCGCGCGAGTTCGCCTCCATCGTGGCGGGCGCGCTCGCACGCGCGCATCCGGAGCTCGTGACGACGGAGTGGGCGAGGAAGAAGCGGCGAGGCGTGCTCGTGGACGCGAACCAGAACCGGCCGGGTGCTACGAACGCGTCGGTCTACTCCGTGCGGCCGCGTGCCGGAGCACCGGTATCGACCCCGCTCCGCTGGGACGAGGTCGTTCCCGGCCTCGACCTCGCGTCGTTCACGATGGACGTCGTGCGCGACCGCGTCGCGCGTGACGGGGATCTCTTCGCTCCGGTGCTCGAAGGCGGCCAGTCGCTGACGCAGGCGCTCCAGGCGCTTCGCTGAGAGAGCCCAAGTGTCAATTTGACACTTGGGCGTTCTCTTTCACTCGCCGAGCTTTCGCGGATGGCCGAGCACGGAGAGCTCGACGATGTCGCGGCGGAAGAAGAGCGCGACGGTCCAGTCGACGACGACGCGGAGCTTCCTCGTGAAGAGCGGGAGCTGGTACAGGTGGTACGTCCGCGCGACGAACCAGCCGAGGAAGCCGCGGAGCTGGAGGCCGGGGAGCTCTGCGATCCCCTTGAAGCGGCCGAGCGTCGCCACCTGCCCGAGCATGCTGTACCCGTACGGTCCGGGCTCGCCGCGGAGGTTCTTCGCGACCCTTCGCGCCTGGCGGAGCGCGTGCTGACTCGTCGGTGGGTCGGTGACACCGGGCGTCTTCGTGTTGGGCACGGCGGTTCCGTCGCCGAGTGCCCAGATGTCCTCGGAGTCGACGACGCGAAGCGTCTCGTCCACGCGGAGACGGCCGCGCTCGTCGAGCGGTAGCGCGAGACTTGCGAGCAGCGGGTTTGCTCTGACGCCGGCCGTCCAGACAAGCGTGCGCGCCGGAATGCGCATCCCGTTCGCGAGCACGGCCTCGCGACCGTCGTAGGACTCGAGCGTCGTACCGACGTGGATCTCGACGCCGCGTTTCTCGAGGTGCCGCGCTGCATACTCCCCGAGCCGCCGCGGGATTTCGGGGAGGATCTTCGGCGCTGCATCCACCAGCACCCAACGCTGAGGGACACCCCGGAGCAGCGGGTAGTAGCGGAGCGCGGCGTGCGCGAAGTCGTTGAGCTCCCCGAGCGCCTCGACGCCCGCATAGCCCGCCCCCACGAACACGAAGCCGAGCTCTTCGGCCGCTTCCGGATGGATCGACGCGCGCTCGAGCTGGTTCAGGACGCGATTGCGGAGGGCGATGGCGTCGGCGAGGTCCTTGAAGCCGACCCCGTGCTCGGCGAGGCCAGGCACCGGAAACGTCCGCGTCACCGCGCCGAGGGCGATCACGAGCCGCACGTAGGAGATCTCGGCCTCACCTGCGATCGTCTCCGCAAGGACGACCTTCCGCTCGCGGTCGAGCCCCGTGACGCGCCCGAGCAGTAGCTCGGCGTGCGGGCACATCTGGCGCAACGGGACGACGATGTGACGAGGCTCGAGCGTCCCCGCGCCCGCTTCGGGAAGCAGCGGTGTGTAGAGCATGTAGTTCTCGAGCGAGATGACCGTCGAGCCACGGCGCCCATGCAGGCGCGCGACGTAGCTCCCGGCGAACCCCCCGCCGAGAATCAGCGTCCCGCCGCGCGCCTCGCGTCGCTCCACGGGTCATGCTTACCACGGTGGCGACTCAGGTATCCATCATCGGAAGCGGCGCGCAGTGGGAGGCCGCCGCCGAGGAGGTCGGCCGGCTGCTCGCGGAGAGCGGCTGCACGGTCGTAACGGGAGGGCTCGGCGAGGTCATGGCCGCTGCGCTGCGCGGCGCGAAGTCGGCGGGGGGCGCGACGATCGCGATCCTCCCCGGCGAGCGCCACGAGGCGGCGAACGAATGGGCCGACCACGTCGTTGTGACCGGCGTCGGGCACGGCCGCAATCTCGCGGTGGCTGCAACCGGGCACGCGGTGATCGCGATCGGCGGCGCGTGGGGGACGACGGCGGAGATTGCGTTCGCGAAGGTTCTCGGCCGGCGGGTGGTGGCGCTCGCCGGCGCCCCGGCGATCGAGGGAATCGAGGTCGCTGCTACGCCCGCCGAGGCCGTCGAGCGTGCACTCGCAGCTCTCGACTAGCCGACTTCGGACAGCCGGCGCCGGAAGTAGCCGCGCTCGATCTCGCTCTCGGTGAGCTCGAGCGCGTGCCGGTATGCGTCGGCCGCCTCCCCACGACGGTCGAGGCGCCTGAGCAGATCCGCACGCGCGGCGTGGAAGAGGTGATACGCCTCGAGGCTGTCGAGCTGCTCGACGAGCAGGAGGCCCTCCTCGACACGGCCGGAGAGCGCGACCGCTACGGCGCGGTTCAGGAGCACGACCGGTGACGGGTCGACGACTGTGAGTCGGTCGTAGAGCGCGACGATCTCCTCCCATGGCCGGCTCTCGGCGTGCGCAGCCGCAATCGCCGCCTGGAGGACGTACGGCCCTGCGCGGCGCAGCGAGACAGCCCGCTCGAGTACGTGCAGCCCCTCGTCGATGCGCTGGGGGCTCCAGAGAGAGCGATCCTGGTCCTCGAGCAGCACGAGCTCGCCGGAGGGGCCGACCCGCGCCGCTCGGCGCGAGTCCTGGAGCAGCATGAGCGCGAGGAGACCGAGCACCTCGGACTCGTCCGGCATGAGGACGGCGAGCAGCTTCCCGAGCCGGATCGCCTCGTCGCAGAGATCGGCGCGCACGTAGTCCGACCCAGCCGTCGCCGCGTAGCCCTCGTTGAACACGAGGTAGAGCACCGCGAGGATCGAGCGTAGGCGCTCCGGAAGCAGGTGGTCCGGAGGAACGCGGAAGGGGATCCCCGCCGACCGGATCTTCCGTTTTGCCCGCACGAGCCTCTGCGCCATCGTCGGCTCCGTGACGAGGAACGCGTGTGCGATCTCCGCGGTCGTCAGTCCTCCGACCTCGCGCAGGGTGAGCGCCACGCGGCTCTCCGGAGCGAGCGCGGGGTGACAGCAGGTGAAGACGAGTGCGAGCCGCTCGTCGGGGATCGCGCTCACGTCGTCGTCTTCCGCGGGGAGCTCCTCCAGCCGCGCGAGGAGCTCCACCTTCTGGCGAAAGACGCGATCGCGCCGGATCCTGTCGATGGCGCGGTTCTTCGCGGTCGTGACGATCCAGGCGGCCGGGTTGCGGGGCGCGCCGTCTCGCGGCCAGCGCTCGAGCGCGGCTGCGAACGCCTCCTGGACGGCGTCCTCGGCGAGTTCGAGGTCGCCCATCGCTCGGGTGAGGATGCCGACGGCGTTTCCCCACTCCTCTCTGAAGACCTGCTCGACTTCCGGTTGCACGTTCCTCTAGGCGACGACGGGCCTGATCTCCAGCGACCCGTGCCCTGCGGACGGGACCTGTGCGGCGAGCCGGATCGCCTCGTCCAGGTCGGGCAGCTCTGTCAGGAACAGCCCGCCGACGATCTCCTTCGTCTCGGCGAATGGGCCGTCGGTGACGAGCCGCTCGCCTTCGCGCACGCGCACGACCTTCGCCGTGCTCCGTGCGTCGAGCTCGTATCCCGTCATCTTGGGATCCGCCTTCTCGAGCTCCGCCATGAAGGTGATCCAGCGGGGCATCTCCTCGGCTCGCAGCTTCGCCTTCTCCTCGTCGGGCAGGTCGATCCAGCGTGAGTCGTCGCCGTAGATGAGCAGCGCGTACTTCATGCTGCGGCTCCTTCCTGGCTCGGATCGACGTAGAGCGGCCGGACCTCGACGGCACCGTGCTCGGCGCCCGGGATCCGCGCGGCCCAGTCGAGCGCCGCGTCCATCGAGTCGCACTCGAGCAGGTAATAGCCGCCGAGCGCCTCCTTCACCTCGGCATAGGGGCCGTCGGTGACGAGCGTTTCGGCTTCACGGACGCGGACCGTGGTCGCGTCGCGCGTGGACGCCAGCTCGGCGCCACCCAGCAGCACGCCGGCCTTCTCGGCTTCGTCCCCGAATGCGCGGTACTGCGCGTATGCAGCGTCCCGCTCCTCGGGGGAGAACGAGTCCCAGCGTGTCGCGTCGCCGTAGATCAGTGCGAGGTACTTCACATGCGCCTCCTCTTCTCGTTGGGGATTCAACACGACAACGAGCGGCGCGTCCTGATATCGACACCGGTGTCAGACACCGATTCTTGTCAAGGGCCGAGGGTGGCAAGAGTGTCACGATCGCTCCCCAGGGCGCAGTCGGCCTGAGCAGCACAAGTACATCTCCTACGACCGTGGCACCGTCTGGACTGGACACCGAACGCACATTCGCCGTCGAAGCCAGTGTCTGACACCGGTGTTCTGCCCGCTACGAGCGCGCGAGCATCCGCTCGAGCAGCATGCGTGCCCCGCCCTTGTCGAGCGGCTCGTTCAGGTTTCCGCACTTCGGGCTCTGCACGCACGAGGGGCAACCGCTCGTGCAGGGGCAGTCGCGGAGGAGTCGCGCCGTGTCGCCGGTCCACCCCTCGAACTGGTCGAAACCGCGCGCGGTGATCCCGACGCCGCCTGCGTGGCCGTCGTAGACGAAGATCGTCGGCCGGCCCGTCTGCGGGTGGACGTTCGTGGACAGCCCGCCGATGTCCCAGCGGTCGCACATCGCCCAGAGCGGGAGGAGCGCGATGAGCGTGTGCTCTGCGGCATGCAAGGTGCCGAGCAGGGTCGGCATCCGCTCGAGACCGTCCAGGTGCTCCGCCTCGGGGCAGAACCAGATCGCCTCGGTCTCGAACGAGGTCTCCGGCATGAGCATCGGCACGACATCGATGGTCGAGCTGTCCCGAGTCGCCTTGCGTGCGTAGGCGATCACCTGCTCGGTCACCGAGACGCGGCCGAAGTGGAGGTCCACTCCCAGGCGCTGCTCGACCCGAAGCGCTTCCTCGATGACGGTCTCGGTCTCCTTCTTCACCTGCGTGTACCAGTCGACCCGAACCGGGGCGACGAATGCGACACCGCCCGCGAGATCGAGCTCCTCGACGAGGTACTGCTCGCCGAGGTGGAGGTAGATCGCGCCCTCGTGCACCGTCGAGTACGCGCGCTCGCGCTCGACGAGCCCGAGCAGCGATCCCGTCTCGCGGTCGACGACCGTGAACGCCTCCGCATCGCCCGATCGCAGCGAGACCCGGGCCGCCGGGTAGTCGCGGCCCTTCCAGACGTATCCGGCAGAGGTGTGCTCGAGCTCGGGCAACACGGCGGCTCGGGCGAGCGCTTCCTCACCCAGCACTGCGGAGTCCTCCTCGTCGAGGGGAGCCTCGAACGCAGCTGCGAGTACGTGCGGGTCGAGGATCCGCGGGTTGGAGTGGTCGAGGATGGCCGCCTCGACGCGGCGGGAGAGGAGCGCCTCCGGCTCACGCGCGAAGAACTGGTCCAGGGCGTCCTCGCTCGCAACGAGCACGGCGAGGCCCTGGCCGCGGCGACCGGCGCGTCCCCACTGCTGTCGAAGCGACGCGACGGTACCCGGGAAGCCGACCGAGATCGCGCAGTCGAGGAGCCCGATGTCGATCCCGAGCTCGAGGGCATCCGTCGCGGTGACGCCGAGCAGGTCGCCCTCGACGAGGCGCCGCTCGATCTCCCGTCGCTGCTCGGGCGTGTAGCCGGCGCGGTACGGAGCCAGGCGGTCGGCCGTCGCCGCGTCCACCCGCTCGACGGTGAACCGGTGGATGAGCTCTGCCGCCTTCCTGCTCTTCGCGAAGCAGATCGTCCGCAGCCCGCGCGACGTCAGCTGCGAGAGCAGTCGCGCCGCCTCGCCCAGCGGGCTCGCGCGCAGCCCGAGCTCGGGATCGAGGAGCGGGGGGTTCCAGATGACGACCTCGCGCTCGGACTTCGCCGCCGTGTCCCGGTCGACCACGGTCGCCGGCACGCCGCTGAGCGACTCCGCGAGCTCGCCCGCGTTCGCGATCGTCGCCGACGCGAGCAGGAACTGCGGTTCCGCCCCGTACACGCCCGCGAGCCGCCGCAGCCTCCGGAGGACGTTCGCGACGTGCGAGCCGAACACGCCCCGATACACGTGCGCCTCGTCGACGACGACGTAGCGGAGGTTGTGAAGCACGTCTCCCCAGCGGTCGTGGTGGGGGAGCACGCCGATGTGGAGCATGTCCGGGTTCGTGAGGATGAGGTTCGACCACTTCCGGATCTGCCAGCGCCGCTCGGCGGGGGTGTCGCCGTCGTAGATCGCCTGCCGGAGCCCCTTGAGCCGGAGCTCGCCGAGCGCCCGCGCCTGATCCTGCGCGAGGGCCTTCGTCGGGTAGAGGTAGAGCGCGCGCGTCTTCGGCTCGCGCGCGATGGCGTCGAGCACGGGGAGGTTGAACGCGAGCGACTTCCCGGAAGCCGTGCCCGTGGTGACGACGACGTTCTCGCCGCGCTGCGCTGCCTCCCAGGTCTCCGCCTGGTGCCTGAAGAGCGACGTGACGCCGGTCGCGACGAGGGACGAGGCAAATCGTGGATCGAGGTCGTCCGGCAGCGGTTCGAGACGGGGCTTCCGGGCCGGTTCGAGCCCGCGGTAGGCGATCTCCTCGCCCTCGAGCAAGTCCTCCCAGAGCGCGACGCTCGTCACCACGTGCTCAGTGTCGCAGCCGTCAGGCTGGCTCGAAGTACGGGGCGAAGGCTCGCTCGTAATGATCTCTCGAGTGCGCGCCGTGGACCGTGGCGCGCACCTCGCCGCCGACGAAGAGCATCACCGTGGGCAACGCAAGCACGCCGAGGCGGGACGGAACGGCGAGGTTCCGGTCGATGTCGATACGGACGAGCCGAGCGCTCCGTTCCCGGGCGATCGCGCGCAGGTGCGGCTCGATGGCGTCGCACGGCTTGCACCAAGGCGCCCAGAAGTCGACGATCACGGGCTCACGCGAGCTGAGCACCTCGGCGGCGAAGGTCTCGTCCGTCACCTCGTCCACTAGAGACGTCCAGTGAGGGCTCGAGCGCGCAGGACCGGTACGCGCCACATCGCCTCGGCGACGATCGAGCCCGTCATCTTCGACGCACCGGCGTGCCGCTCGACGAACCGGATCGGGATCTCCTGCACGCGCAGGCCCGCGCGCAGCACGCGGTACGTCGTCTCGATCTGGAACCCGTAGCCGCGGGCCGAGACCGCGTCGAGGTCGATTGTCTCGAGCGCCTCGCGGCGGAAGCACTTGAAGCCGCCGGTGAGGTCGCGCACACCGACGCCGAGGAGCACCTGCGCATACAGGCAGCCGGCCCGGGACACGAAGCGCCGCACCGCACCCCAGTTCTCGGTCCCGCCGCCCGCGACGTAGCGAGAGCCGAGCACGAGGTCGGCGACGTCGGCGGTGGCGATGAGCCGGGGTACGTCCGCGGGGTCGTGCGAGAAGTCGCAGTCCATCTCCAGCACGAGCTCTGCGCCGCCGTCGAGCGCTCGTGCGAATCCGGCGACGTACGCGGGGCCGATTCCCTCTTTCCGTGGACGATGGAGCACGGAGACCCACTCGAGCTCCGATGCGAGCCCATCCGCGATCTCCCCGGTCCCGTCAGGCGAGCCGTCGTCGATCACGAGCACACGATCTCGAGCCGTATCGAGCACTGCGCCAAGTGCCCGCACCATCGCCTCGATGTTCTCGCGCTCGTTGTACGTCGGGAGGCAGACGACGGCGCGAGGCACGGTCGTATCATCGCGGGATGTCGAGGACGCTGCCCCGGAACGCCGATCTCGCCGACCAGCTCGACCTGCTGGCGGACATCTCGGAGATCCTCGGCGAAGAGTCGTTCAAGATCATTGCCTACCGGCGGGCTGCGACCCGGATCCGGGAGACGCCGAGCCCGGTGGCGGAGCTCGCGCTCTCCGGCCGCGCGACGGACCTTCCGGGGATCGGAAAGACGATCGAGCAGAAGGTGCTCGAGGTCGTCGAGGACGGGGAGATGAAGGCGCTCGCAAAGCGGCGCGGCCAGGTGCCGGCAGGGGTCGTCGAGTTCCTCCGCCTGCCAGGCGTGGGGCCGAAGACCGCGGCGCGCATCTGGAGCGAGCTCGGGATCACGACGCTGGACGGGCTCCAGGCCGCGGCCGAGCAGGGTCGTCTGCGCGGGCTTTCCGGGCTCGGCCAGAAGAGCGAAGAGAAGATCCTCAAGTCGCTTGCCGAGGGCGCGGGCAAGAAGGCCGCTCGCGACGACCGCGGTCTGCTCGGCGTGGGCCTGCCGGCGGTCGCACGGGTGGTCGAGGCGCTCTCGGCGCATCCCGCGGCGATCGCCGTCTCCGAGGCCGGGAGCGTACGCCGCCGGCGCGAGACGGTACGCGACCTGGACGTCATCGCGACCTCGAAGGACGCGCCGGCGCTCATCGCGGCCTTCTGCGAGGGCGAGTGGGTGGCCGAGGTCGTCGCGCGAGGCGACACGAAGGCGACCGTCGTCGGCCACCAGGGCCTGCGCTTCGACCTCCGGGTCGTGCCGCCCGAGTGCTACGGCAACGTCCTCCAGCACTTCACGGGCTCGAAGGACCATAACGTCGCGCTGCGCGAGGAGGCGCAGCGGCGCGGGCTCTCGATCTCCGAGTACGGCGTGACGATCGAGGAGGCGGACGAGGTCGTCACGCACGCGACCGAGGAGGAGCTCTACGACTACCTCGGCTACGCCTACGTGCCGCCGGAGCTGCGCGAGACGGGGGTCGAGCTTCGCGCGGCGCGCAAGCGCGAGCTGCCCGACCTCGTCGAGCTCGGCGACCTCCGCGGGGAGATGCACTGCCACTCGACCTGGTCGTCGGACGGCAGGAACTCGATCGAGGAGATGGCGACGACCGCGCGGGAGCGGGGCTACCGGTTCCTGTGCCTCACCGATCACTCGCACTACCTCCGCGACCGGCGGCTCGAGCTCCAGTGGAAGGAGATCGACGCCCTGAACGCGCGGCTGAAGCCGTTCCGCATCCTCAAGGGGATCGAGGTCAACATCCGCGCCGACGGAACGCTGGACGTCGAGGACGAGACGCTCGCGGAGCTCGACTGGGTCGTCGCATCCCTCCACACGTCGTTCGACCGGAGCCCGACGGAGCGGATCCTCGGGGCGATGGAGAACCCGAACGTCGACTGCATCGGCCACCTCACCGGCCGCCGCCTGCTGAAGCGGGACGGCGCGACCGTGGACGTCGAGCAAGTCGTGACGCAGGCCGTCGAGACGGGAACGGCGCTGGAGATCAACTCGCAGCCCGACCGCCTCGACATGCGCGACACGCATGCGCGGCTGGCCGGCGAAGCGGGCGTCCTGATCCCGGTGACGACCGACGCGCACTCGGTCGGTGCGCTCGGCTACGCCGAGCTCGGGATCGGCCAGGCTCGTCGTGCATGGCTCACGAAGGAGCAGGTGCTGAACACGCGCACCTGGGCGGAGATCGAGAAGACGAAGCGCAAGAGGCGACGCTGACGGGCTTCCGCGAGGACGGCGCGCTCGCGCTCGACTGGGTCGCGTCGTATCTCGAGCGCGTCGGCGAGCTTCCCGTGCTGTCGCAGGTCGAGCCGGGTGAGATCCGTGCGGCGTTGCCCGCCTCGCCGCCGGAGGGTCCCGAGCCGTTCTCGGCCGTCCTCGACGACCTCGATTCCGTCCTCCTGCCTGGTCTGACGCACTGGCAGAGCCCGCGCTTCTTCGCCTACTTCGCCGCGACCGGAGCAGATCCCGGAATCCTCGCCGAGCTGCTCGCCGCGGGCCTGAACCAGGTCGGGATCCTCTGGCGGACGTCCCCGGCGCTCCAGGAGCTGGAGGAGGTGACGCTCGACTGGCTTCGGCAGCTTCTGGGGCTGCCCGCGGATTTCCACGGCCACCTCGAGGACACGGCGTCGACCGGGGTGCTGTCCGCGCTGGCAGTCGCTCGTGAGCTTCGGCCCGGGCGGCGGGTCGTGCTCTGCTCCGAGCACACCCACTCGGCCGCGGACAAGGCTGCGAAGCTGCTCGAGCTCGAGCTGCGGAAGGTGCCGGTGGACGAGAGCTTTCGCCTGAGGCCCGAGGCCGTCGATCTGGAAGGCGCCTGTGCCGTGATCGCGACGATCGGGACCACCGGCGCGGGCGCGGTGGATCCGGTCCCGGCTCTCGCCGATCTCTGCGCCGAGGAGGGCGTCTGGTTGCACGTGGACGCGGCCTATGCCGGCCCGGCTGCGATCTGCCCCGAGCTCCGGCCTCTCTTCTCGGGCTGGGAGCGAGCCGACTCCATCGGCGTGAACCCGCACAAGTGGCTGGCGACTCCGATGGACTGCTCGGCGCTCTGGACGCGCCGCCCGGACGACTTCCGGCGGACGTTCAGCCTTGTCCCCGAGTTCCTCCGGTCGCCCGACGACGCGGTCAACCTCAGCGAGCTGTCCATTCCCCTCGGCCGGCGCTTTCGCGCGCTCAAGCTCTGGGCAGTACTCCGCTGCTTCGGCCGCAACGGCTTGCAGGAGCGGATTCGCGAGCACGTGAGGCTCGCGGCGCTCTTCGAGAGCTGGGTCGAGGCCGAGCCGGGATGGGAGGTCGTCGCCCCGCGTCACTTCTCCCTCGTCTGCTTCAGGTGGGATGGCACGGACGATGAGAACGAGCGGCTGCTCGAGCGGGTCAACGCATCCGGGACGGCCTTCCTCTCGCATGCGCGGCTCGGGGGAGGCTCTCGCTGCGGCTCGCGATCGGGAGCTACAGGACGACCGAAGCGGACATCCGGCTCACGTGGGACGTGCTCCGGCGCGAGGCGGCTACGAGCTGAGGTAGACCCGCACCGCGCGCAGCCGGCGGCCGCCGTCGTCCGCGCGCTCGATGCGGCCGGCGAGGAAGAGGCCGTTCTTCGTCCGGAGCGCCGCCTCCACCCGCCGCCGCTGCTCCGGGCTCAGGCCGACGGCGTCGAGGTCGAGCTCCGAGACGGTGACGACGGAGGCGCGCGAGAGCCGCAGTGCCCGCATGAAGTAGCACGGCGGCCTTCACGCACCGGATGCCCGTGTCGCGGACGCGGAAGACTGGAGGCGCCGGTCTTCGGGCCCACCGGAGCGCGGATGTCCGCGGCCACGAGGACTCCCAGCCGGCCGAAGCCGTCGAACGTCCAGGGCTCGAGCGTTCCCCGGACGAGTGCGCCGTCCGGGATGCCCGCGGGCAGCGGATGCCTGTTCTCGTCGAGCGCCCGTGCGACATAGCAGCTCGAGCGAAGCGCTCCCTCGACACAGCGCGTTCGCTCGCGGTTCGCGAGCGCTACCCAGTACCCGCCGCAGCGGGGTGACGGGCAGAGCCGGGGATCCGGTCGAACGACGTACTGGGCCGAGCCGACCGCGGGTTGGCCCGCTGCTGTAGGCAATGCGGTGACGAGCGCGGCCGCCACGGCGACCAGCAGGATCCTCATCGCTCCCTAGGATACGCCGCGTGCGCCTCGTCGCCATCGGCCTCGCGGCGGGGGTCTTCTCCTCGCTCTTCGGGGTCGGCGGCGGCATCGTCGCCGTGCCGCTGCTGATCCTGTTCGTCGCGCTGCCCGAGCGGGTCGCGACGGCCACGTCGCTCGGCGCCATCGGCATCACGGCGCTCGCAGGAGTGGTCGTGTATTCGGTGCGGGGCGAGGTGGATCCCGGCTACGCGGCGCTCGTCGGCCTGCCGGCCGCGATCGGGGCGCTGCTCGGCACCGGGCTCCAGCAGCGTCTCCGCACGACGACCATCACGTATGGCTTCGCGCTGCTGCTGATCGCCGTCGGCATCTGGCTGTTCGCCTCGTGAGCGCCACCACCATCGCGCTCGCGCTCGTCCTCGGCCTGTCCGCGGGCGTCCTTGCGGGCCTCTTCGGAGTCGGCGGGGGGATCCTCTTCGTCCCGACGCTCGTCGCGCTCGGGCTCGGGCAGGTCGAGGCGCAGGCGACCTCGCTCCTCGCGATCCTCCCCACCGTGGCAGCGGGAGCGTGGAACCAGCGGCGGTACGGGAACCTCCGGCCGCGGACTGCGCTCGTTCTGGGGCTCGCGTCGATCTTCGGTGTCGAGGTGGGTGCGCGGATCGCCACGTCGCTGCCCGAGGACACGCTCCGGCGGCTCTTCGCCGTGCTCCTCTTCGCCGTGGCGGCACAGCTCGTCTGGCGGGCGTCTCGCTCGTCCCGGCGCTACCCTCCACCGAGTTGACCCGTGCCGCCGTGATTCGCCTCGTGGTCGTCGCAGCCGCCGCGCTGACCGGCCTGGCCACGATCGCAGCCGCTGCGCCCCCGCCGCGGTCCGCCGTCACCGAGGCGACCGCAGCCATCGTCGCGATCACGGTTCCGGGCCAGAGCGGGGTGGTGCTGGGAGGGGTGGAGTGGCCGTCGGCTTCCACCGCGGAGGTGCAGTCGTTCGCGTATCCGCCCGACGGCTCCGTCGCCACCGTCGGGCTCTCGCGCGCGAGCGCATCGGCCCAGGCCGGTCCTGCCGCTGTTGCAGAGGCGTCCGCCCAGTCCGCGGCGGTGTCGCTCTTCGGCGGAGAGGTGCTCGCGGCGCAGGTCTCTGCTTCGGTGACAGCCGGTGCGGGAACGCGGTCCTCCGGGGCGGACGTGGGGCGTTCCAGCGTCCAGGGGCTGCGCGTGCTCGGGCAGGACGTGCCCACCGCTCCGGGCAGCGTCCAGCTCGCCGACTGGGGCATGCTCGAGGTGCTCGCCCATGACACGGGCTCCCGCCGCGGCAACCAGCCGGCGGCGCAGGGCTCCGTCGCCGTGCTGCGCGTGAGCGTCACGGTCGCCCACGGCGGGTTGCCCGCAGGCAGCACGGTCGTGGTCGGCTCGGCCGCCGCTACGGCGGTCGCCGAGCCTCCCAAGCCGTCCGAACCACCTCGCGGCATCGTCGGGACACCGACTCAAGGCGCGCCACCGCCCGACACGACGCCTCCACCACCCGAGCCGGAGGGCGGCGGCACATCGATCCCGGGCGGGCCCGTCCGTTCCGGACCGCCGGAGGTCACGGCGCGACTCACGTCGGGCGGGTACGTGTTCCCGATCTACGGTGCGGCGTCGTTCGGGGACAGCTTCGGCGCCCCACGCCCGAACATCCCCGGCGGCTGGCACCACGGCGAGGACATCTTCGCCCAGGAGGGCGCGCCGATCCTCGCGGTCGCCGACGGCACCCTCCACCAGATCGGCTTCATCCCGATCGGGGGCTACCGGCTCTGGCTCCGGGACGAGGACGGGAACGAGTTCTACTACGCGCACCTCTCCGCGTACTCGCCGCTCGCCGTGGAGGGCAAGCAGGTCGAGGCGGGTGACGTCATCGGGTTCGTCGGAGCAACCGGCGACGCCGAGGGCGGCACTCCGCACCTCCACTTCGAGATCCACCCGGCCGCGATGATCGGCCTCGGGTACGACGGAGTCGTCGCGCCCTACCCGTACCTCGTCGCGTGGAAGCGGGCCCAGGACGTCTCCTTCGCCGCGGGCCGGATCTACGTCCCGTCGGGCGCAGGACCGGGTGCTCCCACGCTTCCTCCGCCCGGCGCGGTGCTGCTCCAGGCCGAGGACATCGCCTCGCTGTCCGGCCTCGTCCCGGGCGCGCTCGAGCGCGCCCTGGAACGAAAGCGCGGATAGACGCTCAGCTCTTCGTCGCGTCCGCCGCCGCGTCCTTGGCCTTCGACGCCGTGTCGGTGATCGTGTCGCCGACCTCGGCGGCCTCGGCCTCGACCGCGTCCGAGAACTCCTTGAACCCGTCGCCGTTGCCGCCGGCGACCTGATCCATGATCCACTCGCGCGTCGCCTGGCCCGTCCACGGGTTGTAGAGGACGCCCAGCGTCACGCCCGTCAGCAGGACCACGCGGTTCCGCATCTTGTGGCTCTTCGTTGACTTGCCCTGGAGCCGGTCGGTGGCGGTCGTGAGGTCGGCGACGAGGTCCTGGATGTCGTCCTGGAAGTCCTTGTCCGTCGCCTTCCTCGCCTTGGCCTTGACGCCGTCCTTCTTGCCGATCTGCTCGTAGAGGCTCTTCGCCGTGACGAACGCAGCGACGAGATCGTCCCGCAGCTCGGGATCCTCCATCGCGCGCTTCACGTACGGCCGGAGCGTCTCGATCGTGGCTGTCGGCCTGTCCTTTGACTTGCCCATGCGTTCCCACCTTTCTTGCGACTGAGGGCCGAAGTATGTCGGCTAGCATCGCTTCGGTGCAGGCGTTGCTCGCACTGCTTAGCCGGCCGCGCCGTCTCCTGGCCCTCGTCGCCGGTTTCGTCGGCTTCGTTCTCTACGTCTGGTATACCGCGGTGCGCGCGGTTCCTAACGTAAAGCGGAGGAAAGCGGCGCGCCGTCGAGCCCGCGGGCAGACGGCACCTGGCAAGTGGGAGGCCTGACCCGGTTCGTCCTGCGCAGGCGGTGGCTCGTCGTCGCTGCCTGGATGCTCGTCCTCGTCGTCTCGGCGCTCGCCTCGAGCCGTCTCAGCGACCTTCTCACGAACCGCTTCACGCTTCCCGGAACGGACACGCGCCGCGCCGAGGTGATCCTCGAAGAGCATTTCGGCCAGTCGACCGACGGGACGTTCACGGTCGTCGTGCGCACGAAGGGCCCTGCCGGGGAAGCCATTCCGCGAGTTCGTGCGGCAGCGGCGCGGGGCGCGGCAGCGGTCAGGACGGGCCAGCTCGCCTCGGTCACGGCGCTCGCGGACGACGTCGTCAGCGCGACCATCGTCACAAAGCTCGATCCGGCAGAGGCGAAGGGCTACACGGACGACATTCGCGCTGCGGTGGGGACGATCCCGGGCGCGACCGTCTACGTCAGCGGCCAGCCTGCGATCGAGCACGACCTCGACCCCGTCTTCGCGCGCGACCTGCGGGTCGGCGAGCTCTACGTCGCGGTGCCGATCGCGCTCCTCCTGCTCGTCTTCACGTTCGGGACGCTGTCGTTCCTCGTCCCGTTCGTGTTCGCGCTGGTGACGATCCCGACCACGCTCGGTCTCGTCTGGGTATTCGCGAACGTCCTGGAGCTGAACACCTACATCACGAACATGGTCTCGCTCGTCGGTCTCGGGATCGCGGTGGACTACTCGCTCCTTGTCGTCTACCGCTTTCGCGAGGAGCTTCGCGCCGGGAGAGCGAAGGACGACGCGATCGTGACGACGATGGAGACCGCGGGCCGCGCGGTGGTCTTCAGCGGAACCGCCGTCGCGATCGGCCTCGCGCTCCTGCTCTTCATGCCGCTGCCGTTCATGCGGGGATTCGGCATCGCGGGGCTGTTACTGCCGATCGTGTCGGTCGGCGCCGCGCTGACGCTGCTACCCGCACTCCTTTCCCTCGTCGGCCCACCGCTCGAGCGCGTGCGCGTCCTCCCGAGGAGCTGGCTCGATCGCCGCGCGGACCACGAGCGCGGCTTCTGGGCGACGCTCGCGCGCTCGATCATGCGCCGCCCGAAGACGTACGCGATCGGCACCACCGTCTTTCTGCTCGTGCTCGCAGCTCCGTTGCTCACGATCGAGATCGGCCCGGGATCGAACACCGGCATCCCGGAGGACCTCGAGGCGGTGCAGGGTCTCCGGGTCGCCTCTGCGGCGGTGGGAGAGGGCGCGCTCGCGCCGGCGGAGATCGTCGTGGACACGGGTCGAGCCGGCGCCGTGCGGGGGCCCGGGATCGCGACGGCCGTGAGGCGTCTCCTGGCCGGGCTCGACGCCGATCCCGAAGTGGCGGCCGTCACCTTCGATCCCGCGTCTTCCCGGCACGTCGACGAGTCCGGGCGATACCTCGTCGTCTCCACGACGACGGAGGACGAGTACGGGAAGCCGGACAGCCTCGCCTTCGTCGGTCGCCTGCGGGACGAGATCGTGCCCGCAGCCGGTTTCCCCGAGACCGCACGCGTCTATGCCGGCGGGGGGCCGCCGGGAGGCCGGGACTTCCTCGACCTCACGTACAGCTGGTTCCCGTGGCTCGTCCTGGGCGTGCTCGCGGCGACGTATGTGCTGCTCGTGCGCGCGTTCCGGTCACTCCTGCTGCCACTGAAGGCGATCCTGCTCAACCTGCTGTCGATCTGTGCGGCGTACGGGCTTCTCGTACTCGTGTTCAAGCACGGCGCTGCGGCGTGGGTCGGGCTCACCCCCTACGACCAGATCGAAGGCTGGATCCCGGTGATGATCTTCGCGATGCTCTTCGGGCTCTCGATGGACTACGAGGTGTTCCTCGTCTCGCGGATGCGCGAGGAATGGGACAACGGGGCGACGAACGAGGAGGCCGTCGTCCTCGGGCTCACGAAGACCGGCCGCCTGGTCACGGCCGCCGGGCTGATCATGTTCGCCGCGTTCATGGGCTTCGTCGCGGGATCGGTCGTCGGCCTCCAGCAGTTCGGGTTCGGGCTCGCGGCGGCGATCCTCATCGACGTCACGATCGTGCGCGCTCTCCTCGTCCCGAGCGCGATGAAGCTCTTCGGGAAGTGGAACTGGTGGCTGCCGGAGAGCGTCGCGCGGATCCTGCGAGTGGAGGCGTCCCCCCTCGGCCACCGGGCTCCCTCGGTTCAGCCCAGCGGCGGGTGACGGCGCGGGTCGCCTACCATCTCGGGCCGTGAAGCCGAAGGGACTCATCTGCGCGGGGGGCGAGGCGACGAGGCTCGGCGAGCTCACGCGGATCGCGAACAAGCACCTCCTGCCGGTCGGGCGGTGGCCGATGATCTACTACCCGCTCCAGCTGCTCCAGCGGGCCGGAATCACCGACGTGCTCCTCATCACCGGCAAGGGCCATGCCGGGCAGATGATCGACCTGCTCGGAGACGGCCGGCTCGCGCCGCGCGGCGGGGGAGATCCGATCCTCGAGCTCGATCTCACGTACAAGGTGCAGACGGAGCCGGGGGGAATCGCGCAGGTCGTCGGGATGGCGCGCGACTTCGTCGGCGACGCGCCGCTCGTGGTCGTCCTCGGCGACAACATCTTCGAGTTCTCGCAGGCTCGGTCGATCGCGGAGTGGGGCGCCAGTGCGGGCGGCGCCCAGATCTTCGTCAAGGACGTGCCGGACCCCGAGAACTTCGGGGTCGTCGTCTACGGCGACGACGGCGAGGTGACGGACATCGTCGAGAAAGCCGGAGTCGTCGACACGCGCTACCCGGAGCCGCCCACGTCATACGCCGTCGTGGGCCTCTACTGCTATCCACCGGACGTCTTCGAGGTCATCGCCTCGCTCGAGCCTTCGAGCCGCGGCGAGCTCGAGATCACCGACGTCAACCGGCACTACGCCGTGACCGGACGCCTGCGCGCACAGGAGGTCGAGGGGTGGTGGGAGGACGCCGGCAAGCACTGGCAGCACCTCGCGGAGATCGGGCGCGTGATCGAGGAGACGGGAGCCAACAAGTGATCGACGGCGTCGAGCGCATCCCGCTCCGCGTCTTCGCCGACGAGCGCGGCTGGTTCTGCGAGTTGCGGCGCGCGAGCGCGCTGCCGAAGCCGATGCTGCAGACGAACGTGTCGTTCTCGAAGGCGGGTGTCGTGCGGGGGCTCCACTACCACGAGCGCGGCCAGGACGACCTCTTCGCATGTCTCCAGGGGACTGCGCGAGTGGTCGTTCTCGACCGGGCGACGGGCGAGACGTTCACCGAGGACATCGGCGACGAGAACCCGGTCGCGATCTACATTCCCGGCCGCCACGGACACGGCTTCGAGGCGCTCACGGACGTGCTGTTCTGCTACCACGTGACCGAGGAGTACGACCCGGCTCAGCCCGACGAGCAGACGATTCCCTGGAACGACCCGCGCGTCGCGCACCTGTGGAAGACCACCGACCCGATCCTGTCCGCACGGGACGCGGGCGCCGCGTCCTGATCCGACGCGTCCTGATCACCGGCGCCGGCGGCCAGCTCGGGCGCGCGCTCCAGCAGCGGTTCGCGGGGGACGACGTCCTCGCACTCACCCGCGAGCAGTGGGACGTCGCGAATCCTCCAAGTGTCAATTTGACACTTGGCGATCTCGACCTCGTGCTGCACGCCGCCGCGTGGACGGATGTGGATGGCGCGGAGGCGGATCCGCAGAGGGCAACTGCCGTGAACGTGGGCGGGACCTCCAACGTTGCCGCCCTCGGCGCGCCACTCGTCGCCTTCTCGACGGACTACGTCTTCGACGGGCGCAAGACCGAGCCGTACGTCGAGTCCGACGGGCCGAATCCGCTCTCCGCCTACGGCCGTTCCAAGCTGCTCGGCGAGGCCGCGGCCGGCCCGCACGCCTGGGTCGTCCGCACGTCCTGGCTCTTCGGCGCGACGGGCCACAACTTCGTGCGCACGATGCTGCGACTCGCCGAGGAGCGCGACGAGGTATCGGTCGTGGACGACCAGCGCGGCTGCCCCACCTACGTCGGGCACCTGGCCGAGGCGGTCTACAACCTCGTCGGAACGGGCGCCGAGCCGGGGATCTGGCACCTCGCAGCAGGAGGCGAGTGCACGTGGGCCGAGCTCGCGGAAGCGGTCTTCGAGGAGGCCGGCGCCGACTGCCGCGTCCGCCGCATCACGACCGAGGAGCTCGGCCGGCCGGCACCCGCGCCCCGCGTACGGCGTCCTCCGCAGCGAGCGCGAGGGCGGTCCGGTGCTGCCGGACTGGCGCGACGGCCTGCGCGCGTGCCTTGCCGAGATGGGCAGGCGGTCGACCCAAGTGTCAAATTGACACTTGGGTAGCCTGTGCGCGCCATGCGACTCCTCGTCACCGGCGGCGCCGGGTTCATCGGCTCGAACTTCGTCCACTACTGGCTCGACCGCTACCCGGACGACCACGTCGTCGCCTACGACCTCCTGACGTACGCCGGGAATCGTCCGAGCCTCGCGTCGGTCGAGGATCGGATCGTCTTCGTGCAAGGGGACATCGGGGACGGCGAGCTCGCCGAGAAGACGCTGCGCGACGAGGAGACCGACGTCGTCGTGAACTTCGCCGCGGAGTCGCACAACAGCCTGGCGGTCGTGGATCCGGGCAGGTTCTTCCGGACGAACGCGCTCGGCACGCAGACGTTGCTCGAGGCAGCACGCCGCGTAGGAGTCGACCGCTTCCACCACGTTTCGACGTGCGAGGTGTACGGCGACCTGGCGCTCGACTCGGACGAGGTCTTCACGGAGGACTCCCCGTACCGTCCCCGCACGCCGTACAACGCGTCGAAGGCCGCCGCCGACCATGCGGTCCGCGCGTACTTCGAGACGTACGGCCTGCCGGTGACGATCACGAATTGCTCGAACAACTACGGCCCGTACCAGTTCCCGGAGAAGGTCATCCCGCTCTTCACGACCAACGCGTTGGACGACAAGTCGCTGCCGCTCTACGCATCGACGGGCCACAAGCGCGAGTGGCTCCACGTCCTCGACCACTGCTCGGCGATCGATCTCGTCCTGCGCGAGGGGCGCCCCGGGGAGACCTACAATGTGGGCTCCGGCGTCGAGGCGACCATCGAGGATATCGCCAACCTCGTGCTCGACCTCACGGGAAAGCCCGAGTCGCTGAAGACGATCGTCCCGGACCGGCCCGGGCACGACCGCCGCTACCTGCTGGACGCGACGAAGATCACCACCGAGCTCGGTTGGACGGCGGAGCACGGCTGGCGCGACGGCCTCTCCGAGACCGTTGCCTGGTATGCCGCGAACCGCGAGTGGTGGGAGCCGCTCCGCGACCGGGCGCCGGTCGAGGAAACCGCCTGGAGATAGGCCCCACGACGATCGAGGGAGCCGTGCTGGTCAGACGCTCGCTCAAGTGCTAGACCTTTGTGCCGAGAACACAAAGGGTTAACGACGCCCCGCTACCCTCCCGGCCCTCTCGTGCGTGTTTTCTTCACATCTGCCCTCGTCCTCGTCGCACTCGCAGCGACGGCTTCAGCGCAGTCGCCGCAGCCGGTCGACAGCACCACCGGAGAGGCGGTCTTCGCCGTCTCGGGGCGCGGCTGGGGGCACGGCGTCGGGCTCAGCCAGTGGGGCGCGTACGGCCAGGCGAAAGAGGGCCGTACGTACGACGAGATCCTCGCGCACTACTACCTCGGCACGAAGCTCGGACGGGCGGCGAGGAGCGAGGTGCGCGTCCTGCTCGCCGAGGGCCGTAGGGCCGTCACCGTCCAGTCCACGGCTCCCTTCCGTGTTCGCGACGCGCTCGGTCTCGTGACGAAGATTCCGCCGGGCGCGCTCGTACTCACGCCCCAGCTCAAGCTGGCGGCCGCGACCAAGCCGTCGCAGGGACCGCTCGTCGTCCTGCCCGGGAAGCTTCCGCTGTCGCTCGACGGGCGGCCGTACCGCGGCAAGCTCGAGGTGGTCTCGACGGGCGGTTACCTGCGCGTGGTCAACCACGTCGCGCTCGAGTCGTACATCGCCGGCGTCGTCGCCGACGAGATGCCGAGCATCTGGCCGACCGAGGCGTTGAAGGCCCAGGCGGTCGCCGCGCGGACGTTCGCGCTGAAGAGCATCGTGAAGGGCAAGCCGTTCGACCTCTACTCGGACGTCAGGAGCCAGGTCTACGGCGGCGTCGAGTCCGAGGAAGACGCTGCCACGAAGGCCATCCAGGCCACCGCCGGCCAGGTCGTGACGTACGGAGGCCAGCCGATCACCGCCTTCTACTTCTCGAGCTCCGGCGGAAGGACCGCGAGCGCAGCCGATGTCTACGGCGCGTCGGTCCCGTACCTCGTCTCCCGGCCGGATCCCTGGGACAAAGCGTCTCCGCACCACCGCTGGGGGCCGGTTCTGCTCGGGGCGCGGACACTTCAGGCGAAGCTCGACGTCAGCGGGCGCGTCCTTGACGCCTCGGGAGTCGCGACCCCGTCCGGCCGGATCCGCTCGCTCAGCCTCCAGACAGCGGGAGGAGCGACGAGCGTGCCTGCGAGCGTCGTGCGCACCGCCCTCGAGCTCCGCTCGACGTGGCTCACGGTCGGCGTTCTCCGGCTCGACCGGCCGCGCGCCACGCTCGAGTTCGGCGCCTCGCTCCGGCTCACGGGGATCGCGCGAAACGTCGTCTCCCCGCAGCTCCAGTCCTCGACGAACGGGAAGACGTGGGCCACCCTCGGGCCGCTCGAGCGCGCCGCCGACGGCATCGTGTCGACCGTGGTGACCCCGACCAAGACGACGAGCTACCGCATCGAGGCCGGGGGGACGCTCGACCAGCCGAAGAGCAAGATCGTGAGCCAGGTGCTTCTCGTTCGCGTCGGCCAGAAGGTCCGGCTCGCGAGGGCGACCGAGCCGGGCGTGCTCTCCGGGACCGTCCGCCCGCGCGTTCGGGGAACGATCGTTCACGTCGAGCGGCTGCGCGGCACTGCCTGGGTTCACCTTGGGGAGACGCTGGCCGACGACTCCGGCGGGTTCCGCATCGAGGCGCAGATCGTGCCGGGCACCTATCGCGCACGCACCTCGCCGATCGGTGGCTTCGCCGAGAGCATCTCGCCGCTCCTGACGGTGAACGGATGAGACCCCGTTCGCTCCTGCTCCTGGCGCTCCTGACGGCGCTCGTCCTGACTCTGCTTTTCCCGGGTCTCGCATCCGCCGGCCGGGTCGCGGTCGGGCTCGACGCCCGCGCGAAGCGCAGCGTGGTCATCGAGAGGCTCGAGCAGCGCGGCGCACGCGTCGTGGGGAACCTCGCTCCGATCCCGGCGCTGGTCGTCGAGCTGCCTGCGGGCAGCTCGCTCGAAGGCGTTCGCGGCGTCCGCTACGTCGAGCCGCTCGGCTCGCGCCGGCTGGCGCTAGTCCCGACGGATCCGTTCGTGTCACGTCAGTGGTACCTGACGCAGACCCGCTTCTACGAGTCGTGGCTCACGTACCCGGCGTTCGAGCCGGTTCCGGTCGCCGTCATCGACTCGGGCGCGGATCTCAAGCATCCGGAGCTCGCGGGACGTGTGCTCGATGCGAAGAGCTTCGTCGGCGGCTCGCCGTCGGTCGACCCGCTCGGGCACGGCACCTTCGTCGCGGGCCTGATCGCGGCGGGCGTGGACAACGGAATCGGCATCGCGGGGCTCGCGCCGCCTGCCGAGCTCCTCGTCGCCAAGGTCGTGACGCCGTCGCGGACGATTCCGATCGAGGCCGAGGTGCGCGCGATCCGCTGGGCCGTCGAGCGGGGAGCGAGGGTGATCAACATGAGCCTCGGCGGAGTGCGGGACCCGCTCGAACCGGATCGCGACACCTTCTCGCGCCTCGAGGCGGATGCCGTCGCCTATGCAGTTCGGAACGGCGTCGTCGTCGTCGCGGCCGTCGGGAACGACGACCAGGCACCGTCGAGCCCGTGGCAGTTCGCGAGCTACCCGGCGGCGCTCCCGCACGTCGTCGGCGTGAGCGCAGTGACCCAGCTCGGCAACGTCCCCCGGTTCTCCAATCGCGACAAGATCTACAACGACCTCGCCGCACCCGGCGAGCAGATCCTCTCGACCTTCCCCCGCCCGCTCACCTCACGCTTTCCCGCCTGCGCCGACCAGGGCTTCTCGAGCTGCGGGCCGGACGAGTACCGCCAGGCGCAGGGAACGTCCTTCTCGGCGCCGCAGGTGAGCGCCGCCGCGGCGATCCTGTTCAGCCTGCGGCCCGGGCTCACCGCGGAGCAGGTGACGACGATCCTCGAGCGCACGGCTGTCGACGTGAATGCCGAGACCGGCTGTGCGGCGTGCTCGAGCGGCCGCGACGCACTCTCCGGCTGGGGCCGGCTCGACGTCGCGGCGGCGATCGCAGCGCTCGAGCGGCCGCTCCCAACTGCCGACCGCTACGAGACGAACGACGACGCCGGCTCGCGTGCGGCGACCGTCGGCGTCCGCTCCGGCAGCAACCGCCTCCTGCGGGCGACGGTGGACTTCTGGGACGACCAGGACGACGTGTACGCCGTTCGCCTCGAGGAAGGGAAGCGCGTCTACCTCGGGCTCACGGGAGCGATCCGGAACGCGGATCTGAGCCTTGCGCTCTGGCTCCCGCGGACGAAGTTCATCGAGGACGTTCGCACGTACCGCCTGCGCGCGCGCGTCTCGACGAAGCCGGGTAGCCGCGAGTACTTCTCCTATCGCGCTCCCGCGACCGGCACGTACTACGTGCAGGTGCGGATGTCGAATCCCGGCACGACGGCGTACCGTCTGCGGATCGTCAAGGGCTAGGGTCGAGGAGCTCGTCCGCCGAGACCTCGCGCAGCACGCGCGCGGGGTTCCCGACGACGAGCGCACGGGGCGGAACGTCCTTCGTCACCACCGCGCCCGCGCCGACGAACGCGTCGGCGCCGATCTCGACACCGGGGCAGAGAATCGCCCCGCCGCCGATCCGCGCGCCGCGCCTGATCGTCGGTCCGCGCATCAGCTCGAGCCGCTTCTCGGTCCTGCCCATGAAGTTGTCGTTGGTCGTCACGACGCATGGTGCGACGAAGACGTTGTCCTCGAGTGTCGAGTAGGCCGTGATGTAGGCCTCGGCCTGGATCCGGGTGAAGGCGCCGATCGTCGTGTCGTTCTCGACGAGCGCGCCGCGGCCGATGACGACGTCGTCCGCGACCGTCACGCGCTCGCGCACGCAGCTCTGGTCGCCGAGGATCACGCGCGCGCCGATCCGCGAGCCCGCGAACACGATCGCGCCCGCCGAGACGACCGTTCCGTCACCGAGCGCAGCCGGCGGCAGCAGGTCGCGCTTCGCGGTCGAGCGCGGCGAGAGCGTCGGCTGCTTCCCGACGACCGCGTTCTCGAGCACCCTGACACCCTCGCCGAGGACGGTGCCCGGGTGCACGATGGCGCTCGGATGGACGTCCGGGTTCAGGCTTGGGAGAGTGTACCGGGAGGTCCCCACGATCTCAGGAGAGGGGGCACGTAATGTTCGTCACTTGTCGGGACGGCGGCGGCCTGGAGCGACGCGGTCAGCTGATCGAGCGCGCGCACCACGCGCGCGCCGTCACGAGCCACCTGCCGCCGGTCGCCGTCGCCCTCGACGAGCGCGAGGAAGTGCCGGCACTCGAGCTTGAGCGGCTCGTCGGTCGCGATCTTCGGGATGTGGATGTCGCCGGTCCGCGTCTGCCACTCCCCATAGGTCGCCACGGGCTTCCACGGCGACTTCTCGTAGATCGTGACCTTGCGGTCGAGCTCCATGTCGTCGAAGACGGCCATTTTCTCCGTGCCGACGACGGTCATCTTTCGCATCTTGTGCGGGTCGAGCCAGGACAGGTGCATGTGCGCGATGCGCCCGGAAGGGAAAGCGGAGGTAGCAGAAGACGACGTCCTCGACGCCCGGCTGCAGGAAGTCGCGGCCGAGCGCGATCGCTTCCACCGGATCCTCGTCCAGCAGGTGGAGGATGACCGAGAGGTCGTGGACGCCGAGCGACCAGAGCGCGTTCTCGTAGGGCCGGATGCGGCCGAGGTTCTGGCGGTTCCCGTAGACGCAGAGCACGTCCCCGAGCTCGCCCGAGTCGACGAGCTCCTTCAGCTTGCGGACGCCGGGGTGATAGAGGAGCAGGTGTCCCGGCAGGAGCACGAGCTCGCGCTCCTCGGCGATCGCGACGAGCTCGTCGATCTCCGCGCCCGTCATCGCGGGCGGCTTCTCGACGAAGACGTGCTTCCCGGCCTCGAGGGCGAGCTTCGCGAGCTCGTGGTGGGTCGGCACCGGCGTCGCGATTACGACGGCGTCGAGCTCCGGATCGGCGAGCATCTCCTCGAAGGACTCCGCCCAGCGCGCCTGCGGATACCTGCTCTGGTACTCCTCGCGCTTGCCGTCCGCGGGATCGGTGAGCCAGGCGAGCTCCGCGAGGTCGGCGAAGTTGCGGGCGAGGTTCCGGCCCCACTCGCCGAGCCCCGCCTGCCCGACGCGGATGCTCACAGGCGCCAGACCTTGTCCGAGTTCCTGCCGTTCCGCCCGGTCGCGTTCCGCAGGTCGACGACGAGCTGCGCGTCCTCCACGAGCTGGTCGTAGTCGATCGACTCGTGGTCGGTGACGATGACGACGCAGTCGTAGTCGGCGGGCTCGAGCGGGACGGAGCTGAGCGCGACGCCGTTCTCCTCGAACGCGGGGATGTGCGGGTCGTGGTACGAGACGTCCGAGCCCGCGTTCTGCAGGAGATGGATCAGCTTCACCGCCGGCGACTCGCGCATGTCGGAGATATCCGGTTTGTACGCGACGCCGAGGACGAGGATGCGAGACCCCGAGAGCGAGCGCTGGCGCGCGTGGTTCAGCGCCTGCGAGACGAGCGAGCGGCAGAAGTACGGCATCGACTCGTTCACCTTCCCGGCGAGCTCGATGAACTCGGTGTAGAAGCCGTACTCGCGCGCCTTCCAGGTGAGGTAGAAGGGGTCGATCGGGATGCAGTGGCCGCCCAGGCCAGGCCCGGGCTGGAACGACATGAAGCCGAACGGCTTCGTCGCCGCGGCCTCGACGACCTCCCACACGTCGATGTCCATCCGCTCGCAGAGCTGCGCGAGCTCGTTGACCAGCGCGATGTTGACGGAGCGGAAGATGTTCTCGAGGAGCTTCGTGAGCTCGGCCGCCTCGGGCGACGAGACGACGTGCACCGTGTCGATCGCCGTCCGATAGAGCGCTGCCGCCGACTCGGACGACGTCTCGTCGATCCCGCCCACGACCTTCGTCACGCTCTTGGTCGTCCAGTTGCGGTTCCCCGGGTCGACGCGCTCCGGCGAGAACGCGAGGTGGAAGTCGGCGCCCGCTTTCAGGCCGCTCCCTTCCTCGAGCACCGGGAGCAGCTTCTCTCTCGTCGTCCCCGGATACGTGGTGGACTCGAGCACGACGAGATGGTCCTTGCGCAGCCGCTTCGCGATCTCGGCGGTCGCCGACAGGAGGATCGTGAGGTCGGGCTCGCGCTGGCGGGAGAGCGGAGTCGGGAGCGCGATGAGGATCGCGTCGGCGTCGCGCAGCTCGTCGTAGTCCGTCGTCGCGGCGATCTTCCCGTCCGCGACGAGGGAGGCGAAGCCGTCCGAGGCGACGTCCTCGATGTAGCTCTTGCCCTCGTTCAGCTGAGCGACGCGGTCGGCGTCCACGTCCACGAGAACGACGGTGCGCCCCGCTTGCGCGAAGGTCTGGGCGAGCGGCAGGCCGACGTAGCCCGCGCCCACGATGGCCACGTCCCGCTTCATCGGTCGCGCATCGTAGCGTGGAGCAACTCCGCGATCCGATCCGAGGCATGGCCGTCGCCGTACAGCACGGGCCGTTCGGCCGGCATCGCAGCGTTGGCGACAGCCGTCGCGATCGCGTCGGGGTCCGCGTCCACGAGGACGTTTGCGCCGATCTCGACCGTGTCCACCCACTCCGTGGAGGGCCTGACGGTCACGCACGGCACGCCGTACCAGTACGCCTCTTTCTGAAGCCCGCCCGAGTCGGTCACGAGCACGCGCGCCTGCGAAGCGAGCGCGGCGAGCTCGAGATAGCCGAGCGGGCTGACGAGGCGGACGTGGCGATCGAACGAGAGCTGCGCCGCTTCGATGTTTGCGCGCGTCCGCGGGTGTGCCGGGAAGACGACCGGCTCCGGGATGCGGTTGATCCCCTCGACGACGAGCCCGAGCCGCGGCTGGAAGACGTTGGCCTCCCTGTGAATCGTCGCGACGACGTAGCTGCCGGCCTCGTACGGGATCGGATGGCGTTCGCGGGCCAGCGGTGCGAAGCGGATGCTCGCGTCGGCCATGACGTCGCCGACGACGTGGATCTCCCCGGTAACGCCCTCGGCCCGGAGCGTTGTCGCCGAGCGCTCGTCCGGGCAGAAGAGGTGGGTTGCGAGCGAGTCCACCTCGATCCGCGTGTGCTCCTCGGGCATCGTCAGGTCGCCGCTCCGCAGCCCTGCTTCGACGTGGACGAGGCGGAGGCCTGCGCTCGTGGCCGCGCGCGCCCCGGCGAGTGTCGAGTTCGTGTCCCCGTACACGAGGACGAAATCGGGCTGCTCATGTTCGAGGAGCGGAGCGATGCCGCCTTCCATCGACGCAGGGTCGGCGGTGTGGAGATCGAGCCGGTAGCGCGGCTCCGAGATCCCGAGCTCCTCGAAGAAGACCTCCGACAGCTCGCGGTCGTAGTGCTGGCCCGTGTGCACGACGACGTCCTCGATCCCGACGGAGCGCAGGGCGAACGACAGCGGCGCGCTCTTCACGAACTGCGGCCGGTTGCCGACGACGGAGAGGACCTTCACGGCCTCATACCCTAGGGAGGGCCTCGGTGAGCCGTTCCTGAACGGCTCAGGCTCGTCACGACCGATCCTTGTTGCCCCGTTCGGGGGACTGCGACGCCCCACCTCCGGGGGATGTGGCTCCCCTCAGGTGTCACCACCCTGAGGGAGAACCCCTGCGGAGACCGATATTTCCCCGTGCGCATGAGCGCGACCCCACATCACGAGCGGCCAACTCGAGCCCGGGCGACCGACGCGGTCAACCTGTCGCCGCGGCAGCTTGCGCTGCTCGTGGTGCTCACGATCGTTCCCGTTCCGCTGCTGACGCTCGGCGGACTCGCCGTTCCGTTTCCCGACCTCGTCCAACGTGCCCTCGCTCCGCTGCTGCCGTTTGTCGAGACCCCGGGCAGTGCAAGCGCGGCAGGCGCGCCGGTCGGTGTGGTCCCGATCCTCGGCACTCTGGCTTCCTCCGCCACCACGGCCGGGCAGCCGACGGCCGCACCCGCCTCGCTGCGCGCGCGTGTGACGGCTCCGTCCGCTTCCGCTGTCGCGTCCGGTGACGCTCCGGTCGTCGGCGATTCGGCGCCCGAGGACGTCCGCGCGCCCGTGGACGACGGCGAGGCCGCGGCGGGTAGCGAACCTGCGTCCGGTGCGCCCGAGCCGTCCAATCCCACGGGCGGTGGCACCGAGCCTCCGAGCGGCGGCACCGTGCCGCCGGTCTCCGGCACGACGCCCGACCCGCCGCCTCCGCCGCCGCCACCTCCTCCGCCCGCGTCGCCTCTGCCGCCCCCTCCGGCCCTGCCGCCCCCTCCAGCCCTGCCGCCCCCTCCAGCTCTCCCGCCGCCTCCCGCCTTGCCGCCTGCGCTTCCTCCGCTTCCGCAGCCTCCGCCACTTCCTCCTCCGCCCCCGCCGGTGGTGCTGCCTCCACCGCCGCCGGTCATCGGGATCATCCTCGGCCCCGGCGGCCTGCTCCAGGATCCCGTGGGGTCGCTCGAGGAGACGGCGGACGACCTTCTGTCACCGGTCCTCAGGCCAAACCGCTGATGCAGGCCGGCCGCCGCCAGCGCGAACACGGGCTCTTCGCCGTGGAACGCCCACCGCGCCTCGTGCTGCGCTTCGCGGTCGTCCTCTCGATCGCGCTCGCGCTCGCAGCCGCGCTGATCCTCGTCGTCGTCCGCAGCTTCACGGTGACGCAGGCCGAGCGCGCCGCGACGAGGCAGGCGAGCCTCGTCGCCTCGACCCTCCTCCGCACGGAGGTCGCCGCGGGCGACTTCGGCGGACCGGTCTCCGAAGCGCGGCGGCGCGAGCTGGACACGCTCTTCCGCACGCATCTCGTTGCGCACGAGACGCTCGGCGTCTCGCTCGTGCGTCCAGACGGGCTCGTCACGTATTCGACCGACCACGAGCTCATCGGGACGAGCGGAGCCGCACCGCTCGCCGCGGAGGCCGCGACGGGGATGATCGTCAGCAGGACGTCGAGCGCGCGGACGGCGGGCGCGGCAGCGGGGACGAAGGTGCTCGAGACCTTCACGCCCGTCGGAGGAGCCGCCGGCGAGCGGGGTGCTGCGTCAATCGTCCAGTCCTACGAGCCGATCGAGCGTGACGCCCAGAACGCGCTCCTGTGGGTCGGTGGCGTGCTCGAGGGGCTGCTCCTCGTGCTCTTCGCCGTCTTCGTGCCGCTCCTCGCCCGGGTGACGAGGCGAATCGGGGCGCAGATCGACCGGATCCACCAGCAGGCCTACTACGACGAGCTCACCGGCCTACCCAATCGGGCGCACCTCCGCGAGCGCTTCGAGCTCGCGCTCTCTCGAGCCGAGGTCGGGGGACAGCGGCTCGCATGCCTCCTCGTGGACATCGACCACTTCAAGGAGATCAACGACACGCTCGGCCACGACGCCGGAGACGAGGTGCTCGGCCGGCTCGGCGGGAGGCTCCGCGAGCTCGTCGACGACGACACGCTCCTCTCGCGGCCGCAGGGCGACCAGTTCGCGCTGGTGCGCGAGTACGAGGCCGACGACGACGCCACGGCACTCGCAGCTCGCATCCGCTCGGTTGTGGAACAGCCGGTGGAGGTCGCAGGCATCCACCTCGCGCTCGAGGGAAGCGTCGGCATCGCGCTGCATCCCCGTGACGGGAGTGACGCCGAGACGCTGCTCCGCCACGCCGACGTCGCGCTCCACGCGGCGAAGGCGAAGCGTGTCGGCGTTCTCACGTACAGCCCCGAGGTGGACCCGCACGATCCGGACGAGCTGCGTCTCGTGGCGGAGCTCCGCGGCGCGGCGGCGCGCGGAGAGCTCGTGCCGCACTACCAGCCCAAGATCGACCTCGCGGGCAACGTCGTCGCCGGGTTCGAGACGCTCACGTACTGGCAGCACCCCGAGCGCGGGCTCCTGAGCCCCGGCGCCTTCGTGCCGGTCGCCGAGCGGACTGGCGCGATCCGCCATCTCACCCGGGACGTCTTCCAGCTCGCGGTCGCCCAGCTCCGCGAGTGGCGAAAGCGCGGCGAGGTCCTGCCGCTCGCGGTCAACCTGAGCCCGGTCGACCTACTCGACCTCCAGCTCGCCGACAGCCTTGCCGCCGTTCTCGCCGAGCACGGTGTCGAGGCACGCGATGTCTGCCTGGAGATCACGGAGAGCACGGTCATGGGGGACGTCGAGCGTGCGCATTCGGTGCTCGACGGCCTTGCGGCGAACGGGTTCCGACTCTCGGTCGACGACTTCGGCACGGGCCACTCGTCGCTCGCGTACCTGAAGAACCTCCCCGTGCACGAGGTCAAGATCGACCGCGCGCTCATCAGCGGGATCGCAGCGTCGGCTCCCGACCGCACGATCGTCAGCTCGACGATCGAGATGGCGCACAGCCTCGGGCTCGCCGTCGTGGCCGAGGGTGTGGAGACGGCCGAGCAGCATGCGCTTCTCCGCAGCCTCGGCTGCGACTACGCGCAGGGCTACCTGTATGCGCGGCCGCTCCCGGCCGGCGAGCTCGAGGAGTCGCTCAGCCGCACCGGCCTCGCAGCCGCCTGACGGCTCGGTTCATCCCGAGGCTCTCCGGGAGAGCCGGTCCCCCACCCCAAACCCCGGCTCGTCCCGGATCGCCTTCCGCGGGCGGTGCGCCGCCGCTCTTGCTTGCCCGCGATCTCGGACACCGTGCGACCGGCGAGCCCGAGGACCGCAGATCCCCGGACTGCACCCGGCCACACGGGTCAATCGGTGGCGACCCCAGCGGTGACCGAGGCACGTGAGCGCCGGAAGCGTGGGATCGGCATCCGTACCTCGGTCGCTGGGGTTTGTGGGTCACATGACTTCCTGTCGAGTCGAGCTCATCCCTGAGATGCCGTCCGTGCCTCGATCGTGCGCGGGCCGCGTCGAATCACCTTTCCGAGTGATGGCCCGGCTCCGGGACGGCTTCCTAGGGTGAAAGCGGACGTTTCCGGGTAGAGACATGCCGATGGTGGTCCCAGCAACCGTGGCAGCGCCGCGCGGCGCTTCGACAGAGGCCGCGCGACTCTTCGAGGCGCACTCGGAGCGGATCTTCGGGTACTGCCTGCGTTTTCTCGGGACGCGGTCGGATGCCGAGGACGCCTTACAGACGACGTTTCTGTACGCGCAGCGCGCCCTCGAGCGAGGTGTCCAGCCGTCGCTCGAGTACGCGTGGCTGCACTCGATCGCGAAGAACGTCTGCCGGTGGCAGCTGCGCACACTCGCGCGCCGCGGATCGCTCACCACGGAGGTCGACCTCGACGCGCTCCCATCGCCGGCGCCGGTCGACACGGAGGTGAACGAGCTGCGTGGCGAGCTCGAGGAAGCGCTCGCGTCGATTCCCGAGACACAGCGCAAGGCACTCCTGCTCCGGGAATGGCATGGCCTCGAGTCGAACGAGATCGCCACCCGGCTCGGGATGACCCCGACGGCGACCTACGCGTTGCTCACCCGCGCGCGGCGATCCGTGGTGAAGGCGCTCAACGCTACGGGATCGCGCCCGGTGCTCGGGGTGGACTTCGTGGGGGCTCTCGGAAAGCTCAAGGCCTTGCTCGGAGGCGGGACGGCGAAGGTCGTCGCTACCACGGCCGCCGTGGGCACCGTGGCGATCGGCGGGGTCGCGGTCGAGCGGGCCACCGAGATTCAGGGGAGGTCGCAGCAGCCCGCTACGCCCGCGATCGAAGACGTCGACCAGAGCGTTCGGACACGGTCCGCCGCTCTGGCCACCCAGCCCCGGCGCTTCGAGCGACGCACTGAAGCGGCTGGCGGGAGGACGACGCCGGGCAGGCGTGTCAGGTCGTCCAACCCGTCGCTCCTCCCTGTCTCGGCGGAGCACGAAGCGTCCACCGACGGCCCGGTCGAACCCGCAGGCGGTAGCGGGTCAGCGGACGTGCCCTCGCGGCCGCCAGCGCGCTTACAGGGTCCCGCCGACAAGGTCGAAAAGCCTCGACTCGAGCTTCCCGTCGTGAAGGACGTCGTCGATCCACTGCTCGACGATCCGCTTGCGATCGTGCCCCCTGTCGACGTCGAGCTCCCGGTGGACGAGGTCGCGCCGCCCTTGAGCGAGGTGGAGGAGGACGTCGAGAACGTGCTCGAGACCCCGCTGCCGGACATCACGCCGCCGCTTCCGAAGCTGCCTCTCCCGTAGCCCGCCGGCGACGCTCTCCGAACTGTGTCGAGCTGTCGTCGGGACGTTTGGCGAACGACCATGAGGTGGTACGGTCCGGCCGCTATCCAGGTCGCCAACTTGGGGGAGGGAACATGTCGCTTGCCGCCGCAGGCCTTCGCCTGCGCGTTCTGCTGAGCGCGCTGGCCGTAACCCTGCTCGTACTGCTCGTCCAGCCCGCGGGCGCCGTCAGCCCGGACCTCGTCGTCAGCCAGGTGTACGGCGGCGGCGGGAACTCGGGTGCGCAGTTCACGAACGACTACATCGAGATCTTCAACCGCGGATCGTCGGCGGTGAACACCGACGGCTACTCGCTCCAGTACACGAGCGCGTCCGGAACGGGGAACTTCGGCTCCGCGACGAACCTGCTCACCGAGCTTCCGTCGATCACCGTTGCGCCCGGCCAGTACGTGCTCGTGCAGGAGGCCGCAGGTACGACCCCGTCTGCGCCGCTTCCGACACCGGACGTCACGGACGCGACGCCGATCAACATGTCCGCGACAGGGGGCAAGGTGGTGATCGTCACGGGCGACGCACCGCTCGGCTGCAACGGCGGCTCGACGCCGTGTGACTCGACCCAGCTCGCGCGCATCGTCGACCTCGTCGGGTACGGCGCGGCGAACTTCTTCGAAGGCTCCGGTCCGACTGCGGCCACCTCGAACACGACCGCCGCGTTGAGGAACGCCGGTGGTTGCACGGATACCGACAACAACGCGGGCGACTTCACGATCGCTGCGCCGACGCCGCGGAACACGGCCACGACGCCGAGCCCGTGTGTCGGGGACGCCGCCCCGTCGGTCTCGTCCACGAACCCTGCGAACGGGGCGCTTGCGGCCCCGGTCGATTCGGACATCACGATCAACTTCTCCGAGAACGTGGATGCCACGGGCTCGTGGTACTCGATCTCCTGCGCCACGAGTGGAGCCCATACGGCTGCCGCGAGCGGCGGCCCACAGAGCTTCACGCTGAACCCGGACACTGACTTCGCACAGGGTGAGAGCTGCACGGTGACCGTCGTGGCGAGCCAGGTCACGGACCAGGACACGAGCGACCCGCCGGACGCGATGGCGGCCGACTTCGTCTTCAGCTTCACGACCTTCGCGCCGCCTCCGACGATCGCGGAGATCCAGGGCGCTGCGCACATCTCGCCGAAGGCCGGCACAGGTGTGGTCGGCGTCGAGGGTGTCGTCACCGCGCGCCGAACCGCCGGTGGCCGTGGTGTCTGGATCCAGGATCCGTTCCCGGACTCCGACCCCGCGACCTCGGACGGCATTTTCGTCTTCACGAACGCCACGCCGCTGGCAGTGATCGGCGACGCGGTCCGCGTCACCGGGACGGTGACGGAGTTCCGGCCCGGCAACGACCCGGACAACCTCACGATCACCCAGATCACGAGCTCCAACGCGAACGTGTCGATCCTGTCGAGCGGCAATCCGGTTCCGGCCCCGACGGCGCTCGGCACCGGCGGGCGCACGCCACCGACCGCCGTGATCGACGACGACAACGCAGGCAACGTCGAGACCGGGGGCACGTTCGACGCCGCCGGCGACGCGATCGACTTCTACGAGAGCCTCGAGGGGATGATCCTCCAGGTGAACAACGGGGACGTCGTGAACGCGACCAGGAGCTTCGGCGAGATCACGCTGCTCCCCGAGGACGGCTCGTGGACGACCGGCCTGCGGACGCCGCGAGGCGGGATTCTGCTCGGCGGCTACACGGACCCGAACCCGGAGCGGATCATCGTCGACGACGAGATCCTCCGCGACCTCGCGCCGCTCCCGCGACCTCTGAACGCGATGCCGGAGATGAACGTCGGCGACGACCTGACGTCGGCGGTCGTGGGGCCGCTCGACTACAGCTTCTCGAACTACAAGATCCAGGCGACGACCACGCCGACCTTCACCCCGGGCGGAATCGTCCGTGAGGTGACGGCCGCGTTGGCGTCGAACGAGGTCTCGATCGCGACCTTCAACGTCGAGAACCTCGCCGGCACGGACCCGCAGGAGAAGTACGACGACCTCGCGGAGCTGATCGTGACGAACCTGCGCGCGCCGGACATCATCGGTATCGAGGAGGTTCAGGACAACGACGGCGTCGCCGGCGGCACTGGCAGCCCCGTGGTCGACGCGACGACGAGCTGGACGCGGCTGATCACGGCGATCGATGACGTGGACGGGCCGTCGTACCAGTTCCGGCAGATCGACCCGGTCGACGACGAGGAGGGAGGCGCGCCCGGCGGCAACATCCGGGTGGGCTTCCTCTTCCGGACCGATCGCGGCGTGAAGTTCATCGACAGGCCGGGCGGCTCGCCGACGACGGATGTGACGCTCGTCGGGAGGCCGTTTGCACCCGAGTTGTCCTCGAACCCCGGCCGCATCGGGACGCAGAGCGCGGCCTTCGACAACACGCGGAAGCCGCTCGTCGGCGAGTTCAAGATCAAGGGCATGCCGTACTTCGTGATCGTGAACCACTTCAGCTCGAAGAACGAGGATCAGCCGCTCTTCGGCCCGAACCAGCCGCCGAACCGGTTCACCGAGGTCGCGCGGCACGGGCAGGCGCAGGTGGTGAAGGACTTCGTCGACGCGATCCTCGCCCGCGACCGCGCCGCGAGGGTCGTCGTGCTCGGGGACATCAACGACTTCGAGTTCTCGGAGACGGTGAGCATCCTCGAGGGCAGCGTCCTCACGACGATGCTCGAGACGCTGCCGGCGCAGGAGCGCTACTCGTACGTGTTCGAGGGCAACTCGCAGGTGCTCGACCAGATCCTCGTCACGAACCGCGGGATGATGCGCCAGAGCCCCGTATACGACGTCGTGCACGTGAACGCGGAGTTCGCGGACTCGATCCAGGCTTCCGACCACGACCCGTCTGTGATGCGGTTCAAGCAGTAGACGACCGAAGGCGGGCGGCGGAGCGATCCGCCGCCCGCCACTTGTCGAGAATCGACCGGCCCCATACGCTCGAGGAGCTCGTGCCGCAGAGACGTGACCCGCCTGACGTCGTCGAGCCGGCGCCGCCGGTCGAGCGGCGGCCGGAAGTCGTGCTCGACGTCGTCTTCGAGGACGGCCTCCTCTTCCTCGCCCTGGCGAACATCGGCGACGCCCCTGCGCTCGGGGTGTCGTGTCGGTTTCGGAGGAAGCTGCGGGGCCTCGGTGGCACGCGAGATGTGTCCAAGCTCCCGCTCTTCGACAACGTCGCGTTCCTCGGCCCAGGGCGGGAGATCCGCACCTTCCTCGATTCGAGCGCAGCGTTCTTCGCCCGCGGTGAGCCGACGCGCGTCTCGGTGACGACGACGTACGCGGATGCGTCCGGCCGCGAGTACAAGACCGCAGTCGAGCACGAGCTCGCGATCTACCGGGAGCTCGCCTACGTTCCGAAGGGGGTGGCGCCACATGCCTGACGAAGCCCCGTATCGCAACTTCAACTTCCGCGTCGAGATCGACGGCCTGCCGGAGCTCGGCTTTCAGGAGGTCGTCATTCCTGGGCTCAGGATCGAGGTGGTCGAGTACCGGACGGGCGCCGACGCCTCCGACACCCGGAAGCTCCCAGGTCGCGCCTCGACCGGGAACGTCGTGCTTCGGCGCGGGATCGACCAGGACCTCGCGCTCTGGACCTGGTTCAAGACGATTCGGGACGGCAACCTCGACCGTCGGAACGGGTCGATCGTCCTGATGGACTTCGAGCGCAACGAGGTGCGGCGCTGGAGTGTCTTCGCCGCGTGGCCGACCGCGTACGAGTTCAGCCCGCTCCACGCGTCGAAGAACGAGGTCGCGATCGAGACGATCGAGCTCGCCTGCGAGCGCGTAGACGTCGAAGCCTGACCGGCGGCGGCAGCGTCACGGCGGAAGCGGTTGCACTATCTTCGTGCCCTTGCGCACGTACTGATCCGGAGGGGGTGACTGTCGATGCCGGACTCGGACACGGGTGACGGCTCCGCCGCACCAGCGGCGGCAAACGTCTGGAGCCTCGCTATCGCGCTGGTCGTGGTGAGCGCCCTCATCGTCCTCACGGTCTTCCTCGTCAGGCACTACGAGGACGTGAAGGACGCCGCGAGCATCCTCGGCATCGCCGCGCCCGTCCTCGCGGCCGCGGTCGGCGTGGCGCTCGGCTTCGCGGCCGGGGGCGCGAAGGGCAAGGCCGACGGCGAGAAGAACGCGAAGAACTTCATCAAGGCAAAACTCGCCGACAAGCTCGCGCAGGCAGAGCAAGCGGTGCGGGACCTCGTGTCGAAGATCCAGCTCGAAGGAGCAAGTCAGGCCGGCACGGACGGCGTCACGTTCGAGGGGCAATCGCTCGGCGACAGGAGCGTCGAGTTCTCGGCCGCCGAGCTCCAGAGCGCACAGGACGCCGTACGGGACGCGCGCGCGGCCGTCGAGGGCCTCTAGGCGGAACGAAGCCAGTACCCTCGCGGCGCTGCTGGGCCGAAGGATTCGAGCCTTCGACCTTGGGATCGAGGGTCCCTGCTCTACCAGCTGAGCTAACGGCCCGAGCCGGCGAGGGTTGGAAACGGTAGTCGGCGGTCCCGGGCGCGCGCCGGCACTCCCCTGGCGCAGTTCGAGCCACCAGTGAATGACGCTCACGTGACGAGCAGGTGACGGTGATGTGACGGATGCCTTGCGAACATCCGAGGGCGGCAAGACGTCGTGGCGTGTCCCGGCGATGAGAGAGGGGGCGAAGCGAGAGGCGCTGATCGACTAGCGAAATGGAGCCTCAGATGAACGACAAGAACGTCTCGGAAGCGATCCGAGAGGCAAACGAGGTGTTCGCCGCCATGGGCGAGGCCGTGGAAGCGGCGGCCCGCGAGGGGGTCCAGGAGCTGGACGTCCTCGAAATCACGAAGAGGGTGGGACTGGAGATCGACGAAAGCACGCTCAGGGAGCTCCAGATCCCGCGCCTCATCCCGTGCCATCCGTGGCTTCCATGGCACATCTGGTGGCCGTGGCGCCCATTCTGGTGCTGGTGGTGGCGCTGGCGGTATCCGTGGTACGGCTGGTGCTGCCCGTGGTGGTGGCACCGTTGCCACTGGCATCCGCACTACTAGAGATTCGGCGACGGGGCGGTCCGCGGCACCGCCCTGCGCCGCGCTCAGGTGCTACGTAGCCGGCGGAGCCACGCCCTTCGCTACTTGCAGAACGAGAGCTCGGCCGTGCGCGCGCTGTCGTCGACGAGGCCGGTGGTGAGCGATCGACGCGTATGCAGCTTGACGATGTAAGAGCAACTCGGCCACGACGCGATGTTCTCGTGGTGCGTTCCGAAGCCGCCGCGCGCCGTGACGTTGTCGTTCGGCGGGCTGTTGATCGGTGGCAGCGTCGGCGTCGGTGCGGGGGTGGCTGCGGTGACCAGCTGCACGTTCCAGGCGGCGATCAGCTCGTGGTCGACCGTGTACTCGATGTCGAGGTTGGTCGAGAGCGGGGAGCATGGCGTCCCGGTGCCTGTATGGAACTGAAGCAGGTTGAGGAGCTGGACGGCGTCCCAGTTGTTGATGTGGATGTTCGAGAGCGTGTCTTTGAAGTCGGGCGGGTTCGTGGGACCGCCGACGCGCGTTGCCTCGAAGATGATCGCAGGGTGGAAGCCGTCCTCTTGGTCTCCGCCGGTCACCTGCTGACCCGCAACCAGCCCCGGCGGCGCACTCGGTCCTCCGGGGAACGCGATCGGGCTCCTGAACCCAAGCAGCGCGTTGCTGTACGCACCGTCCCAGGCGTTCTGATCGACCTCGATCCACCCGCCCGCATCGGGGACGTCGACGTGCGTGGGCGGCGCGAACCACGGGTCGCCGGGCAACGGCTGGGGCGAGGTCGGATCAGGAGTCGCACCCTCGCCCGCAACCACGATCGTCTGTGCCGTCGCGACGAGGAAGTTGGCGGCGATGAACACGCCAGGAGACACCTGGATCTTGTCAGGCCACTGGATGTAACGACTGCCGACGACCACGGGGCAGAGGAACCCGCCACCCGGACCGCCGACCATCGAGACCACGTTCCCCGGCGGGGACTCGTAGCGGAAGCGGTATCGCATCGGGACACCGGCAACGGTGGGCGACGTTTTCGGGCAGAGACCGCGCAGCTCGAGGCAGCCGAAGAAGCCGTAATTCGGCCCTCCGTGGCCGAAGAAGCTCTTGTTCGTGCGGCCGGTTCCCGGGTCGATGTCCGCGAAGATGTGGAAGTGCCCGACGTGGGTGAAGATCGGGTTGTAATACGGGTCGGGGCAGATGGGGATGCAGAAGCGCCGACAGCGCAGGAAGCAGAGCCAGTGGCAGAGCTGCAGGCAGAAGCGCTGAAGCTGGAGGCGCTCGACGATCGCCGCGAAGGCGTTGTCGTCGCCGGCGCCAACGGCTGCACTGAGGCTACGGAGCTCGGCGGGCTGCTTCTCGGAGAGCGTGCGCGTCGCCTTGGCGAACGCGAACGCCTCCTTGAGTGGATCCTCGACGGCGACGATCGGGAACCGGACGCACAGCCTCAGGCAGACCAGAACGCAGCGCCAGCTGCAGAAGAAGAAGCAGATGAAGGGACAGAGCTGGAGGAGCCCCACCCGCTCGATTACGCTCCGGAGCTTCTCCGCGTCGCCCGCCTCGGAGGCGGCGACCGCCTCGTCCCAGGACCTCCTGTCCTCGAGCAGGACAGCGAGCGCCTGGCCCGCGGCGCGCAACTCGGCGACGAAATCCGGCTTTTCGGCGAGCTCCGGCCCGCAGACCCAGCGGCACACGAGCGCGTAGCGGGTCCAGCAGACCCAGTGACAGAAGAGGTGGCAGATCGGGCCGAGCTCGTGCGCCCGGACGATACGCTGGAACGCTCGGCGATCTCGGGTCTCCACCGCCCTGGCCAGTTGCAGAACCGTTCGCTCGTCGGACGTGATCCGGACGATGGCCTCGGCGAGCGTGCGCGGGTTGGGCGGACGATCGAACGGCTCTGGCGGCCCACACAGCTCGTGACACAGGAGCAGGCACTCCTTGATCCGGATCCAGTGGCAGACGCGGTGACACCAGGGAAGGAGCCGGAGGCGCCTGAGAACTGCCTGGAACCCCTTTCTGTCCTCCAAGCGGAAGGCCTCGTACGCGGTAACGAATGACCTCTCCGTCCTCGCGAGCCGCCCGATCGCCTCCGCCTCTTCGAGGAGATCGCGGAACACGTCGAACTCGAGGTTGCGGTCCGCCATCGTGACCACCTCCCGTCGCTGTGTGCCATGTTGGCAAGCGCACCGTCACCGGCCCGTCACGCAGCCGTCACCTCGTTGACAGAGACCGGACAGGCTGTAACAGTGGGCCGAGCGACACGTTCGGGGGATGCCGTTGCCGAATCGGCAAGCAATGTCGCTGCGGCGCCCGGCCGGCCTTTCCGAGGCCCACGACACCGCCGCGCCTACGCTCGGTCTCCTCGGCGGTTTCGAGCTCTGCGTCCATTCGCAGGCGGTCCGCCCACCGCTGCACGTACAGCGGCTGCTGGCGTTTCTCGCGCTCCACGGCCCGCCGCTCCATCGCGCGCATGTCGCCGGAAACCTGTGGATCGATCTGAGCCAGGAGCACGCGCACGCGTGTCTCCGAACGACCCTATGGCGGATGGGCCAGATGGGGTGCCGCGTAGTCGAGGTGACGAGCACGCACCTGGCGATCAACCCGGCCGTGTCCGTCGACGTGCGGGAGCTCGAAACCTGCGCCGCGCGCGTCCTCCACGGCCCCCCACCCACTGCGAGCGACGACGTCGATCTCCTCACCCAGGCGGACGAGCTCCTGCCCGACTGGTACCACGACTGGGTACTCCCAGAGCGCGAGCGACTGCACCAACTCCGGCTCGCCGCGCTCGAGTCAGCCGCAGAGGAGCTGATCGGCGCGGGCCGCTACTCCGAGGCGGCGATGCCGGCTCTTGCCGCGGTCAGCTCCGATCCACTGCGGGAGAGCGCCTGCCGCCTCCTGATTCGCTCGTGCCTCGGGGAAGGCAACGCCGCGGAGGCGCTCCGGCAGTTCAACGTTTTCCGCACCAAGCTCGAGCGCGTTCACGGCCTCGAGCCGTCGCCGCAGATGCAGGAGCTCTTCGCCGCATCGGTTGAACCTCCCGGGCGCCAGTAGTGAAGCCAAGAGAAGTGCGATCCCCCAGGCGTTGTCGAGTGGGCCGTGAAGGATTCGAACCTTCGACCTTGGGATTAAGAGTCCCCTGCTCTACCAACTGAGCTAACGGCCCGGGACGGCCAAGTGTAGCCCCGCTGTAGGGCGAGGCTTGCCGCGCCCTAGCGCCGCAGACCGGTGCAGCCGCGCAGCCCGTGCCAGGAGGCGAGGGCGTTTCGGCGATCCGCCCCGGTGAGCGGACGCGGGGTGCCGGAGACGATCCGTGCAGGCTCGAAGCGGTACCCGTCGATGCGCCGGCCGGTCGCTTTCACGACGAGGACGCCCGTCGCGATGGTCTCGGGGCGGGCGGAGTACCAGACGAAGTTGCCGAGCCCGTAGGACACGAGCGCGCGCTTCATGCGCCCCGTCCCGAGCAGGCGGTGGGCGTGGGCGCCGACGACGAGGTCCGCGCCGGCTCCGACGAGCTGCCTTGCGAGGGTCGCCTGGTCGCTCGTCGGGCACGAGGCGAGCTCGAGGCCCCAGTGGAGGTAGACGATGACCGTGTCCGAGGTCTTCCGCGTCTCTCGCACGGCCTGGAGCAGCCGCGGCACGTTCTTCGCGGACGCGAGGCCGGGACCCTTCGGGTCTGCGCTCCAGGCGCCGATGAGGTGGTCGTCGAGCACCTGCGTGGCAGCGAGCACCGCGATCCGCTGCCCGCGGATCGTCGCGCGATACGGGCTGTAGGCCTGGCGGGCGTTCAGGCCGATCCCGATGACGGGGAAGCCGGCCTTCCGGGCGGCGGCGATCGAGTCTCGGAGCCCCGTGAGCCCGTAGTCCATGCCGTGGTTGTTCGCCATCGACACCGCATCGACACCGCCGGCGGCGAGCGCCGCGAACGCGGTCGCCGGGGCGCGGAACGTGTACGCCTTCGATTGCGGCGAGCCGCGTGTCGTGATCGCGGTCTCGAGGTTCACGACGGTGAGGTCCGCCGCCCCCAGGACGGGCCGGATCGAGCGGAGCACGGAGCGCGGGCTCGCCGCGAGCTCCTCCCGGATCGGGCTCTCGAAGTGCACGTCCCCGGCGAACGCGAGCGTGACCGGATTACCGCTGCCGAGCCGCGTGGACGTGGCCTGCGAGACCGCGCGCGCGTCGAGTGCCCGTGGCGGGCGCAGCTCACCTGCATCTGCAGGAGGCGACTGTCGGCCGCCGAGCACGGCAGCGAGGACGACCACGACCAGCGCGGCTCCGGGAATGCAGAAGCGGACGCAGGAGCGAAGCCGGCGCACGGCCCGAGAGTAGCGAGCATGCCGGAGGCTCCTCACCCGTGCACGACCGCGCAGGCTTGAAGTAGTCTCGTTCCCGGTGCGCAGGGGTATCGCACAGCTCGTCGCGATCGGCGTCGTCATCGCGTTGCTCCTGACCGTTGTTGCGGTCGTCTTCAAGTGGCTGCCCACCTCCGCGTCGGAGGAGTTCGACCGCATCCAGGCCGTCTACTGGTTCGCAACGGTGATCTCGATCGGGATCTTCGCCCTCGTCGCGGCGGTCATCGTGTACTCGGCCTGGAAGTGGCGCGTCCCGCTCGACGACGACGCGGACGGCCCACCGATCCACGGCCACACCGGCCTCGAGATCGCCTGGACGGCGGTGCCGGCGATCCTCGTCATCGCGATCGGCGTCGTGAGCGCGATCGTGCTCGCCCGGAACAGCGAAGCCGGGAATGCTGCGCTCCAGGTGAATGCCGTCGGCCAGCAGTTCACCTGGAAGTTCGTCTACTCGGACTACGACGATCTCGAGTCGGGCGAGCTCGTGCTTCCGGTCGGGGAGAAGACCCTCTTCACGATGACTGCGGTCGACGTGATCCACTCCTTCTGGGTGCCGAACTTCGGACAGAAGATGGATGCGGTCCCCGGGATCGAGACGACGATTCCGGTGACGCCGACTCGCGAGGGTGAGTACGAGGTCGTGTGCGCGGAGCTCTGCGGGCTCGGGCACGCGACAATGCGGGCGGAGGCACGGGTCGTCTCCCGGGCCGAGTTCGACCGCTGGATCAGAGAGCAGCAGGCATGACGACCGCGGTCGAGCACGAGACGCACGAGGCGTATCCGCAGCACTACGAGCCGCCCCGCGGCCCGTACTGGCGCCTCTTCTTCGGCCCCGGCCTCGTTCGCGGGGTCTGGATGGGCCTGCTCTTCTTCGTGCTCGGCGCCCTGCTCGTGGCCGGCCTCCGCTGGTGGTGGGGTTGGGACCCGGTCTGGAACTGGGACGTCATCGCTGCCGTCGCGGGTATGACGACCGCGCCGATCGGCTTCCTCGCCGGCATCGGCTCCTTCGACTACTGGTTGCACTACATCGTCGGCCGCCCGACACGGCCCGAGGACCACTCGGGACATGGCGCAACGAGCTGGAAGGACTACTTTCGGGTCAACACCGACCACAAGGTCATCGGGATCCAGTACCTCGTCACGACGTTCGCCTTCTTCACGATCGGCGGGCTGATGGCGATGCTCTTCCGGGCCGAGCTCGCCCAGCCGGGGCTCCAGTTCGTCGACCCGCAGACGTTCAACGGACTCGTCTCGGTGCACGCGACCCTGATGATCTTCCTGTTCATCATCCCGGCGTTCGCGGGCATCGCGAACTTCGTCGTGCCGCTCATGCTGGGCGCGCCGGACATGGCCTTCCCGCGTCTGAACGCACTCTCGTTCTGGCTGCTGCCGATCGCGGGGATCATGTTCGTCTCGAGCTTTCTCGTATCAGGCGGCGCGTTCGGCGCGGGCTGGACCGGCTATGCGCCGCTCGCGGAAGGACAGCCGCTCGGCCAGACCTTCTTCAACATGGGGGTCCAGTGGGCAGGAGCGTCGTCGATCATGACGGCCCTCAACTTCCTGGTCACGATCATCACCATGCGCGCGCCGGGGATGACCTTCTGGCGCATGCCGCTGCTCGTCTGGGCGAACTTCACGACGTCACTGCTCGTCGTCGTCGCAACGCCGTTCATCGCCGGCTCGCAGTTCTTCGTGATGTTCGACCGGATCATGCATACGAGCTTCTTCGTGCCCGAGGGTGGCGGCTACGTGCTCGGCTACCAGCACATCTTCTGGTTCTACAGTCACCCGGCTGTCTACATCATGATGCTGCCCGGGTTCGGGATCGTCTCCGAGGTGATCTCCTCGATGTCGCGCAAGCCGATCTTCGGCTACCGCCTGATGGCGCTCTCGTTCATCGGCATCCTCGTGCTCGGCTTCTCCGTCTGGGCGCACCACATGTTCGTCGCGGGCATGGCCGACTGGCTGCGCGTGCCGATGATGATCACGACGCTGCTGATCGCGATCCCGACCGGGATCAAGGTGTTCTCGTGGATAGCCACGCTCTGGCGTGGCCGCATCCACCTGACGACGCCGATGCTCTTCGCGCTCGGGTTCGTGACGATGTTCACGATCGGCGGGCTCTCGGGGATCTACCTCGGCTCGGTGCCGATCGACATCGCCGCTTCGGACACGTACTTCATCGTCGCCCACATCCACTACGTCCTCTTCGGCGGGTCGGTGTTCACGATCTTCGCTGGCGTCTACTTCTGGTTCCCGAAGATCACCGGGCGCATGTACGACGAGCGGCTCGGAAAGTGGCACTTCTGGCTGACCTTCGTCAGCTTCAATGCGACGTTCTTCCCGATGCACTACGTCGGGCTGCGCGGGATGCCGCGGCGCGTGTCCGACTATGCGGCGGTGTTCGGCGACCTCAACTTCTTCATCAGCATCGCGTCGTTCGTGCTCGGCGCGTCGTTCGTGGTCTTCGCCTACAACATCATCGTGAGCTGGGTGCGCGGCCCGATTGCGGGCGCCAACCCCTGGCGGGCGCACACGCTCGAGTGGCAGGTCACGTCCCCGCCGCCGATCTTCAACTTCGACGAGATCCCGCAGGTCGTGGGCGGGCCGTACGAGTACGGCGTTCCAGGTGCGCGGCACGCGGTCATGAGCGCCGCGACCACGGAACCGGCGGAGGTCCGTGCGTGACCGAGACGCCGACCTCGGTCCTCGTCGTCGCGAACGAGACGCTTGCGGGAGACGAGCTGCTCGCCACCTTGCGCAGGCGAGCCGAACGCGGATCGATTCGCGTCGTGGTCGTCGCGCCCGTCACCGCTCCCCGCGAGGGCTACGTCGTCTACGAGGACTCGCGGCGCGCCGCTGCCGGGCGGCGGCTGCAACGCACGCTCGAGACGCTGCGCGCGGCGGGGATCCCCGCCTTCGGCGGCGTGTTCGAGAACGATCCCCTGACCGCGGTCAAGGACGCGCTCGCCGTCGAGGACGTGGACGAGATCGTCGTGTCGACCCATCCCGAGACGAAGTCGGGGTGGCTCCGGAAGAACCTGCTCGACGAGATTCGTCGGGTCGCGGGCGACCGCCCGGTGGAGCACGTCGTCGCGGGCGTCGACGCACGTGAGGGCGCGAACGTCCTCGTCGTCGCGAACGAGACCGTCCTCGGCGACGCCTTGCTCGAGCGGATCCGTCTCCGCGCCCGGGAAGGCCCGACGAGCTTCCTCATCGTCTCGCCGCAGAGCGACCCGAGCCTCGCCGAGCACCCCGAGGCCGAGCGGCGGCTCCGGAGCGCTCTTGCGCTGCTCCGCTCGGAAGGCATCGACGCTCACGGTCACATCGCGCAGCCCGATCCGTACACCGCCGCGATGAACGCGGTCGAGGACGAGCGCATCGACGAGATCATCGTCTCGACGTTTCCGGGCGAGCGCTCGGGCTGGCTGCGGCGCGACCTGATCGGCCGTCTTCGCTCCGACACGGGGCTTCCGATCGAGCACGTCGTCGCCGAGAGCCAGGAAGTCGTGGAGCAGGCGACATGAGCACACACGCCGAAGCCACGCACGACCACGACCACCACGGCCCGCCTGTCGCCCACCAGAGCTCTCGCGTCGATGCGCGCGTGCTCGGGATGTTCCTCTTCATCGCCTCGGAGGCGATGCTCTTCGGCTCGTTCTTCACCGCGTATTTCTTCGTGCGCGTCGTCAATCCGAGCGCACCGGAGCACTGGCCGCCCGACCCGTACCACTTCCCGGTCTTCGTCGCCGGCGTCAACACGGCGATCCTCGTCACCTCGAGCTTCACGATGCACTGGGCGCTCCAGTCGATCAAGCGCGGAGAGCGGCGTGCGTTCCTCGCGGGGATGGTGCTCACGTTCCTGATGGGCCTCGCGTTCCTGTTGACGCAGGTGGTGGAGTACCTCAACGTCGGCTTCAACACGGGCGACGGGGCGTTCGCATCCGTGTTCTTCGGCCTCACCGGCCTACACGGCGCGCACGTCTTCGTCGGGCTCTCGCTGCTCCTGATGGTGATCATCCGCGGCTTCCGCGGGCACTTCTCGCCGGAGCACCACCACGGCGTCGAGCTCCCCGGAATCTACTGGCACTTTGTCGACGTAATGTGGATCGTCGTGTACGCAGCCGTGTACCTGCTGTAGGGAGGTCTCGTGGAGAGCCCGTTTCGGAGCGAAGCCGCAGCGTTCCGTTTCCTGCTGATCACGATCGGCGCTTTTGCACTGATCGTGGTCGCCTCCTGGATCGACCGCTGGCTCGGCGTGGCCGTCACGATCGCGCTCGCAGCCGCAGCGGTCGTCGTCTACATGCGGCAGCGAGGCCCGCAGGCGCCGCAGAGGAGCGTGGAGCACGTCGGCGATCCGGACGAGCGGCGCGTGCTCGTCGTCGCGAACGAGACCGTCGGCGGCGAGGAGCTGATGCACGTGATCGGCGATCTCGCGATCGCCGGTCGCGCCGAGTTCTTCGTCGTCTGCCCCGCGCTGAACTCCCGGCTACGAACGTGGACCTCCGACGAGGACGGGGCTCGAGCGCAGGCCCAGAAGCGCCTCGACTCGACGCTCGCGCGGCTGTCGACGATCGGCATCGAGGCGCGTGGGACGATCGGCGACCTCGACCCGCTCGTCGCGATCGAGGACGCGGTGCGGATCTTCCATCCGGACGAGATCGTTCTCTCGACGCATCCGCCCGGTCGCTCGCACTGGCTCGAGCGTGGCGTGGTCCAGGCGGTCAAGGGTCGCTACGACCTTCCCGTGAACCACGTCGTCGTCGACCTCGAGCATCAGCCGGGCTGAACTTCGAGTGAGCCGGGCATGCCGGCTCCTACGCAGGGCCGCCGTCGACGTAGAGGCCGGGCGTGCCCGGCCTGGGCTACCGACCTGCTGAGGAGGACACGTACTCGGCGACCGCGTCGATCTGCGCCTGATCGAGCGAGTCCTTGAACGACGGCATCGCGCCCTTGCCGTTCGTGACGCGGTCGACGGCGAGCTCCTTGGAAGGCATCGCCTCGTCGAGGTTCGGGCCGACGGTTCCGCTCGTCCCGGCATCGGCGAGCGTGTGGCAGCTCCCGCAGGTCGCGGCGAAGATCGACTTCCCGTCCGTCGGCGCCTCCGGGGTCACGCCCGTGCCGGCCACGCGACCGACGTACGCAGCGATGTCCGCGGCTGCCTGCTCCTGGTCCTCGACGCAGAAGCCCTCGCCTTCGACGTCTCCGCACTCGGGAAGGGTCTCGTCCGGCCCGGGCATCCCGGGAGCGCCGGTCGAGGTCTCCGTTATCGGGAACAGGATCTGGTCGCGGGTGACGTTGACGAAGGTCGACTCCTCGAATCCGTCCGCACGCGCCTGCGCGAACGCGTCGTCGAGGTTCGGGCCGATCGTGCCGGCGGTTCCGGCGTCAGCCAGCACGTGACAGCCGCCGCAGCGCTGGATGAAAAGCTCGCGCCCGACAGATTGGTTGCCCCCGTCCTCGAAGCCCCCGGTACCGCACCCGGCGACGGTCAGAGCCGCGGCTGCCGCGCACACTCCTCCGACGAGACCCCGGTACCAGCGGTTGCGCCTCACCGGGCGCGAGTCTAACCCGCCGTGCTCGCGCTGAGCTCTTTGATCACGCGCTTGACCTCGCGCGCAGTCGGATCGTCCGCCGGGACGAGGCCGAGGTACTTCTGGTAGGCGGCGATGGCGGTCGCCGTATCGCCTCCGTTGCGCGCAGCGTCGGCCAGCTCGAGCTGGACGTTCGGATCCTTCGGTGTCAAGGCCGCGATCTTCTTGTACGCCGAGATCGAGCTCGACGACGCCTGCTGGGCCTTGGCGAGCGCGTTCTGCACGTCGGTGGAGTAGTACGTGGCCACGGCGTTCGAAACCGGATCCGGGTCGAGAGGCCGGCCCCCGAGGGTGATCGTCTGGAAGACGGCTGAGCCCGTGCCCAGGTACGCGGAGCGGAGCTCGGCGATCTGGTACTCCTGCCGCGCCTCGTCGACCTGCACGAGGTAGAGGCCGGCGACCTCGCGGAGCGCGTCCGTGTCCCTCGGCTTGAGCCCGATGTAGCCCTCGAGCGCCTCGATCGCCTCGTCGGTCTGCTGCTCCGCCTGCGCTGCGGTCGCGAGATCTCGGAAAGCCTGCGGGTCCTGGGGGTTCTCGCTGACCCGTTCGCGCGCGCCGTCGAGCGAGGGCACGCCGGACTCCCCGCTACCCCTGAAGACGTCGCCGATCCCGACTCCGCCGGCACCCACGCCGAAGCCGACGAAACCGAGCGCGAAGACGAGCGCGAGGAAGAGGAAGACCCACTTCGCGTTCCGGCGAAGCTTGGGGAAGAACATGGTGTCCTCGATCGCTACGTCCGAGCGACGTGTGACAGCAGCCGGCCGCGCGCGTTCCGAGCGGCGTCGATCAGCTCGAGCCATGACTCCCCTCCTCTCTCGTAGCGGGATTTGCCGGACACGAGAGTAGCGACGACGCGCGTAGGCGAGCCGCCGAGAACTGCCGCCGTAACAGGATCTTCCCAGGGTACGAACGGGCTGTCCGCGAGCGAGAGCACCGTGAGATCGGCGTGCTTGCCGGGAGTGAGCGAGCCAACCTCCGCGTCCATGCCCAGCGCGCGTGCGCCGCCGAGCGTCGCGAGCTCGAGTGCGTCGGCGGCGGTGAGCGCGTCGGGCCGCCGCTCGCGGGCGCGCGACCCGGCGATCGCGGCGCGAAGCTCGTCGAACATGTCGAAGGACGGCGTCGACGCGGGGCTGTCGGTCGCGATGCAGACGCGGATCCCGACCTCACGCAGCGCCTGGAGCGGCGCGATGCCACAGCCGAGCAGGGCGTTCGAGCGTGGGCAGTGGGCAACGGCGACGTCGTAGGCGGCAAGGAGCTCGATCTCCTCGGCGTCGGCCTGGACGCAGTGGGCGGCGAGCATGTTCGGGCCCAGCAGCCCCTCCTGGGCAAGCGCGCGGATCGCCGTCGTCCCGATGGGCGGGACGAGGAATTCGGCGAGTGCCCGCCACGGGCCGGCGCCGTCCCGCAGCCACTCGGTCTCGGCGTCGCTCTCCGCGAGGTGAGTGACCATCGGGAGGCCGAGCTCCGCGCAGCCCCGGTACAGGTCGAGCGAGCATGTATACGGGGCGTGCGGTGAGATCCCGAGCCGGACGGTGTCGGACACCGACGGCCCGATGCGGGCGCGGATCTCGGGGAACCGCGTTTCGAGGTCCTCCCGATCCTGTCCGAACACCTCGACGTGGACGATCCCGCGCAGGCCGAGCTCGGCGCACGCGGTGGCCGCGGCTCCGCTGAAGCTCGCGTCCGCCACGGTCGTGATCCCCGAGCGCAGGCATTCGAGCGCCCCGAAGCGCGCGATCGCCTCCATGTCCTCGAGGTCGAGGTTCCGCTTGCGCTCGATGTGGAGCCCGAGCCAGGTGGGGAAGTCGAGCCCGTCGCCGAAGCCTGCGTACGTCGCGTACTCGAGATGGGTGTGCGCGTTGACGAAGCCGGGGAGGATGACCGCATCCGGGAAGTGCTCGCCCTCACCCAGTTCGGCCGAGTGCCCCACCGCGACGATCAGCCCGTCTTCGATCGCGACCCCGCCGTCCCTGATCGGTGCGGCGTCGACCGGGACGACCCAGTCGGCCGTGAGCGTCCTCACAGGGTCTCGCCCTCGAACAGCTCGTCTTCCCAGTCACGTTGCCAGCGCCGTTCGAGGAAAACCGAGAGCCAGATCGACGCCTCGAAGAGCAGTACCAGCGGGACCACCTCGAACGCGAGCGAGACGGGATCCACGGTCGGGAGCAGGATCGCGAACACGAGCAGCCCGACGAACGCGATGCGCCGGTTCCGGCGAAGCATGTCGGAGGTGACGATACGGAGCCGCACGAGCCCGAGGACGAAGATCGGCATCAGAAACGCGAGCCCGCCTGCGAGCAGCGTCCACGAGACGAACGACAGGTAGTAGCTCGCGCGGATCTGGTTGTCATAGAGCTCGTCGTCGAAGTTCGTGAGGAAGTCGAGCGCACGTGGCAGCACGACGTAGTACATGAACACCACTCCGCAGACGAAAAGCGCAGTCGCGACGCCTACGAGAACGAGGACGACGCGCTGCTGGTGCTCCTCGACCGCCGGAGCGAGGAACGACCAGACCTGCCACAGCAGCACGGGCAGGGAGAGCGCGAGCGCCGCGATCAGGCTCACCCTGACCGAGGTCGTGAACGGCTCGGTGACACCGAGCGTCACGAGGCGCTTGTCGTCGGGGAGCGGCTCCATCAGCCAGTCGATGAGCTGCTCGTGGAAGGCGAAGGCGAGCAGGAACGCCGGCACGATGACGAGGAGGCTGATGATCAGCCGGGAGCGGAGCTCGTCCAGGTGCTCGACGAGCGTGGCCTCCTCGCCGTGCTGGAGGCGGCGCGGGAGCCATCGGCGCATGTCGGACGCTCGCTCCTAGCGGACGGTTTCCCGCTCCGTCTCTTCGGTCTCCGCCTCGTTGCGCTTCGGGGCGGGATCGGGAGCGGACGGAAGCTCGGCGGGCGGTGCTGGGCTAGCCGTGGTAGTGGGCGGGTCCATCGTGACCGCCTCTTCGACGCCCGTGACCGAGTCCTTGAACTCGCGCATGCCCTTGCCGAGAGACCGTCCCATCTCCGGCAGGCGCTTCGCCCCGAAGATGAGGAGCAGGACGACCAGGAGGATCAGGAGCTCCCAGATCGAGATGCCGAACGGCATGGGCGCACCTTACCAGCGGGTCTCGCGGCGACGTGCTCCCGCGAGGTCCCGAGCGACAGGTCGGCTACCATCCGGTGGGCGGCGGTTCCTCGCCGCAATTCGCTTCGAAGAAGGAGCTTCCCTGCGAAATGGCTGTACTGGAGATCAAGAATCTGCACGTTGCGCTGGAGGACGGCCCCGAGATCGTCAAGGGCGTCGACCTCGCGGTCGACCTCGGCCAGAAGCACGCGATCATGGGCCCGAACGGATCGGGCAAGTCCACTCTCGCGTACGCGCTCATGGGTCATCCGGCCTATGAGGTCACCGAGGGGCAGATCCTCTTCGACGGCGAGGACCTGACGGAGCTCGGTGCCGACGTCCGCGCGCAGCGGGGCCTCTTCCTGGCGTTCCAGTACCCGCACGCCATTCCGGGCGTCACCGTCACGAGCTTCCTCCGGAGCTCGATCAACGCCATCCGCAAGGCGCGGGCCGGCGGCGAGGACGACCCGATTCCGATTCCCGAGTTCCGCAAGGAGCTCGAAGCTGCGATGGGCGAGCTCAAGGTGACCCGGGAGCTCGCGTCGCGCTACGTCAACGACGGCTTCTCGGGCGGAGAGCGGAAGCGCGTCGAGGTGCTCCAGCTGGCGATGCTGAAGCCGCGCATCGCGATCCTCGACGAGACCGACACCGGGCTCGACATCGACGCACTGCGGATCGTCGCGGGCGGCGTGAACACGCTCGTCGGCCCGGACATGGGCGCCGTCCTCATCACGCATTACCAGCGGCTTCTGAACTACGTCAAGCCGGACCACGTGCATGTCTTCATGGACGGGCGAATCGTGGCCGAGGGCGGTCCGGAGCTCGCCCACCAGCTCGAGGCGGACGGGTACGAGGCATTTGCGCCCGTAGGGGTAAGCTTGGAGGAAGCATGAGCTCCCAGGAAACCGAGGTCGTCCGCGAGATCCGCTCGGACTACGAGTACGGCTTCCACGTCCCGGAGGACTACTTCTTCAAGTCCGGGCGGGGGCTCTCGGCCGAGCTCGTCGCGGCGATCTCCGAGCACAAGAACGAGCCCGAGTGGATGCGGAAGTTCCGGCTCAAGAGCCTCGAGTACTTCAACGCGCGGCCGATGCCGAGCTGGGGCGCCGATCTCTCCGGCATCGACTTCGAGAACATCTACTACTACATCAAGCCCACGGAGAAGCAGGCCGACTCCTGGGAGGACCTGCCCGCGGACATCAAGGACACCTGGGACAAGCTCGGCATCCCGGAGGCGGAGAAGAAGTACCTCGCCGGGGTCGGAGCACAGTACGAGTCCGAGGTCGTGTACCACAAGCTGCAGGCCGACCTCGAGGCGAAGGGCGTGATCTTCCTCGACATGGACTCGGCGCTCCGCGAGCACGAGGACATCGTCAAGCAGTACATGGGCACGATCATCCCGCAGAACGACAACAAGTTCGCGGCCCTCAACTCCGCGGTCTGGTCGGGCGGTTCCTTCATCTACGTCCCGCCCGGCGTGAAGATCGAGATGCCGCTCCAGGCGTACTTCCGCATCAACGCGGAGAACATGGGCCAGTTCGAGCGCACGCTCATCATCGTCGACGAGGGCGCGTACGTGCACTACGTCGAGGGCTGCACGGCCCCCATCTACTCCTCCGACTCGCTGCACTCCGCGGTCGTCGAGATCGTCGTCAAGAAGGATGCGCGGGCGCGCTACACGACGATCCAGAACTGGTCGAACAACGTCTACAACCTCGTCACCAAGAGAGCCGTCGCCTACGAGGGCGCGACGATGGAGTGGGTCGACGGCAACCTCGGCTCGAAGGTGACGATGAAGTACCCGGCCATCTGGCTGATGGGCGAACGCGCCCACGGTGAGGTGCTCTCCATCGCCTTCGGGGGCAAGGGGCAGCATCAGGACGCGGGTGGCAAGGTCGTCCACGTCGCGCCTCGCACGACCTCGGTCATCACCTCGAAGTCGATCTCGAAGGACGGCGGCCGAGCGGGCTACCGCGGGCTGCTCCAGGTCGCCAAGGGCGCGCACGGCTCGAAGTCGAAGGTCGTCTGCGACGCGTTGATACTCGACGACGAGTCGCGCTCGGACACGTACCCGTACATACAGGTGGACGAGAACGACGTCGACCTCGGCCACGAGGCGACGGTCTCGAAGATCGGCGAGGAGCAGCTCTTCTACCTCATGACCCGCGGCCTCTCGGAGGCGGAGGCGAGCGCGATGATCGTTTCCGGCTTCGTCGAGCCGATCACGAAGGAGCTCCCGCTCGAGTACGCGGTCGAGATGAACCGTCTGATCCAGCTGCAGATGGAAGGCTCTGTTGGATAGAGCCCGTGTTGGCTAGCGCGATCAGCAGGGTCGACACAATCGGTATCCCCTCGAGCGACGGCAAACGCTCGCGCGAGTTCTACGTCGATACGCTGGGCTTTCGGCCCGACGAGCACTCCTGGAACGAGTTCTGGGTCGGTGAGAGCTGCTTTTCGATCTGGTACCCCGCTCAGTACGGCATCGAGTTCCAGCCGCAGCCGAACTCAATCGTGCTGCTCCACGTCGACGACGTGGCTGCGACACGCGCCGAGCTCGAGGCGAAGGGTGTCGAGTTCCACGGTGAGACGTTCGACACGGGCGTGTGCCACATGGCGAACTTCACGGACCCGGACGGCAATCCGCTGACTCTGCACAGGCGGTACGCGCCATACGCGGAGAGCTCGCCAGGATGATCGATGCGCAGCGAGTCGATTACATCCGCGTCCCGGTGACGGACATGGAAGCGGCGAACCACTTCTATGGCGAGGTACTCGGCCTCCACCGGAACCCGAACTCGCCCGACGAGGACTGGGTCGAGTACGAGGTCGGCAACCTCACGCTTGCGGTCATGACACCGCACACGCACGACTACGAATTCGCGGCGCTGCCGCCTGCGACGATCGCGCTGCGCGTCCCCGACGTCGCGGTCGCGAAGGCGAAGCTCGAGTCCGCAGGGCTCGAGGTCGGCGACGTGTGGGACTCGGGTGCCTGCCAGGGCGCGGGCGTGAGCGACCCCGCCGGCAACCGCATCCTCCTCCACCACCGCTACGCGCCGTATCCCGACGGGACGCTCCCATGAGTTGGCTGGCGTGATGGAGGTCGAGCGCGTCGACTTCGTCTCCTTCCTGACCCAGGACCTCGCCCGCGCGAAGCGGTTCTACACCGACGTCCTTGGCCTCGAGGTCGAGAGCGAGGGCGAGAGCGACATGGAGCTCTCCTGCGGCCAGGTGACACTCGACATCTTCGACCCGTCGAGCATCGGGCAGCCGTTCGCGCCGTCACCCGCCGGGCTCGCGCTACGCGTTGCTGACGTCGACACTGCGCGCACGGAGCTCGAGGCGAAGGGCGTCGAGTTCGACGGCGACACGATGGAGACGAGCGTCTGCCGGCAGGCGTGGTTCAAGGACCCCGACGGCAACGCGCTCATGCTCCACAGACGCTACGACGTATGACGCGCACCGAGCTCCTCGAGCGCTACCGCGCCATTCCGCTGCCCACGACGAAGGACGAGCACTGGCGGTTCACGGACCTGTCGGGCTTCGACCCCGACGCGTGGGCCGCGAACGGGGCCGGTGGTATCGCCGCGCCGCCTTCCATGCTCGAGCTGGACGCGTCCGGGGTCGCGCAGGTGGGCGAGGGCGGTATCTCGATCGAGAGCGCTCCCGACGGGATCCGGTTCGAGCCGCTCACCAACGACCACGAGCTCCTGTACTCGCTCGTCGGCTGGGACGAGAAGTTCGCGGCCCACAACGCCGCGAAGTGGGAGCACGGGCTCCTCGTCCACGTGCCTCGCGGCGTCGAGCTCGACAAGCCGCTGTACGTGCGCGTGGCGAACGCCGTCGAGGGCGGGTCGCTCTTCTTCAGGCTGCTCGTCGTCGCAGAGCCCGAGAGCCGCTTCAGCGTGATCGAGGAGTACGCATCTGCGTCACCTGAGCTCTCGTCCTATACGAACGCCGCGGTCGAGATCGTCGTCCAGCAGGCCGCGAAGGTCGAGTACGTCTCCGTCCAGAATCTCTCGCGCGGGACGTGGCACTTCGCCTCCCACCATGCGCGCGTCGAGCGCGACGCGGAGCTCGATTGGGTCGCGGGCGGCTTCGGCTCGGCGAAGGGGAAGATCCGGATCCAGAACGACCTCGCCGGCCCCGGCGCCACATCGCGGGTCACGGGCGCCTACTTCGCCGACGGCACGCAGCACCTCGACTACGACACGTTCCAGGAGCACATGGCGCCGTCCACGACCTCCGACTTCGCGTTCAAGGGCGCGCTCCGCGACACCGCGCGAGCGGTCTGGCGCGGGATGATCCGGGTCGAAGAGGGCGCACAGAAGACGAACGCGTATCAGGAGAACAGGAACCTCCTGCTCTCGAAGACGGCGCACGCCGACTCGATCCCGGGGCTCGAGATCCTCGCGAACGACGTGCGCTGCACGCACGGCGCGACCCTGAGCCAGGTCGACCGCGAGCTCCTCTTCTACCTCATGACCCGCGGCCTCACACGGCCCGAGGCGGAGCGCGTCATCGTCCGCGGGTTCTTCCAGGATGTGCTCGACCGCGTCGCGCTCGAGCCGGTGCGCGAAGCGCTCGCCGCTGCGCTCGAAGCGCGCATTCCGCAGGCGCAGCACGCCGCGCTCACCGATCGCTAACGCTTCGGTCGTACCGTTGGGGGTGTGCGACGCGGCACGTCGATCGCCCTGACGCTAGCGGCGCTCGTCGTGACCACCGTCGCTTCGTCGGCGCCGACGCAGTCTCCAGCCGAGAACGGCTGGATTGTGTTCGCGAGCGACCGGGACCCGGGGTCGTCCGGCGGGCAGTTCCGACTGTTCCGCCTCGAGCCGGTGGGTGGCCGAGTGGTGCGGCTCGGGCCACTCGTGGGCCGGAAACCCGCGTGGTCTCCGGACGGGACGCGGATCGCGTTCGTGAACCGGCGTTCCAGGCTGGTCGTCGCCAATGCGGACGGAACCGTGGCGAGCCTGCGCACGCCGCCGGGTCTTGCCGTGGACACTCCCTCCTGGTCGCCCGACGGGAGCCGGATCGTCTTCAGCGTCCCGGGCGCGCGCTCACGAGGCGACCTCGCGATCGTGAACACGAATGGCGGAGGGCTCAGGATGATCACGCGGACGCCCCGCGAGGAGCTACAGCCGGCATGGTCTCCGGATGGGTCGCTGATCGCCTTCGCAGGGAGGCCGTCCCCGCAGGATGCCGACCCGAGTGAGATCTACGTCATCCGGCCGGACCGCACCGGGTTGCGGCGACTCACACGGAACGACTACTTCGACTTTGCTCCCGAGTGGTCCCCCGACGGGCGACTGCTCGCGTTCGAGAGCGGGCGCGAGCCAGGACGGCTCAACCCCGAGCTCTGGACGATCGGCCGAGACGGCCAGGGCGAAAGGCGCGTCCAGCGTGCCTCCGACCCGTCCGGGTTCCCGTCGTGGTCGGACTACAGCCCGGCGTGGTCTCCTGACGGCAACTGGCTCGTCTACGTGACCAACCAGACGAACTATCCGGACAACGTCTTCATCGTGCGCCCGGACGGGCAAGACAAGACCGATCTCACTCCTGAGACCCAGTCGTCGGACGTCGATCCGGCCTGGCAGCCGGTCTGCAGTCATCCCGGCACTCCACGGCGGGACCTGCTCCGCGGCACGAGCGTCGACGATCGGGTGTGCGGGTTCGAAGGCGACGACGTGATCGTCGGTGGCCTCGGACGCGACGGGCTGCATGGTGGGAAAGGCGCCGACACGCTGCAGGCGCGGGACGGGTCGTTCGACATCGTGGGCTGCGGTGGAGGTCGCGACAGGGTCTTCGCCGATCGCGTCGATCTCGTCGGCGTGGACTGCGAGCGCGTCAGCCGCCGCTGATCCGGAAGTCCGAGCCACCGGGCTCGACCTGGCGTGACTGAAGCGCCGTGACCGCATCCTCGAGCCGGCTCACCCGCTCCTCGAGTGCGTCGATGCGTGCGGCGGATGCGTCGCTCTCGACGTCCACGGTGGCCACGACCGTTGCCTCCTCGGTGTCGCCGCCGAGGAGCTGCGTGTAGCGCGCCTCCTTCTGCCCCGGCCTGCGCTCGAGATGCACGACGAAGTCGCGCTCGATCAGACCGCCGAGGACCGCCTCGACGTCCTCGAGCGACTCGAACGGATGCAGGCGCTCCGTTCGCTGCTTCAGCTCTCCGGGTGTCTGCGGGCCGCGGAGCATCAGCACCGCGAGCACGGAGAGCTCGGGGCTGGAGATGCGAATCGCCTCGTCGAGCAGGTGCCGATACTTCGCTGCCCGGCTTCCCGCTCCGCTCGCGAGCCGCACCCAGCCTTTGCGCGAGAGCCGCTCGAGAGCGGCCTTGATCGTCGGCTCGTCGTAGGCGACGATGGGCTCGCGGTTCGTCGTCTGGTTGCAGGCCAGGCGCAGCGCGTTCAGCGACAGCGGGTATGCGTCCGGCGTCGTCCGCTGCTTCTCGATCAGGCATCCCAGGACTCGCAGCTCGACGGCGTCCGCGTCCATTAACCGGACCGTACCCGCCGTGTCGATCGGATGTCCGGCACAATCGCGCCGTGACTTCGGCACTCGTTCCGCGCCTTCGCGGCGTCTTCCACATGTACGCGTTCTTCGGCGTGCTCGTCGCCGGCGCGGTGCTCGTCGTCCTCGCGGACGGGTACCGCGAGCGTTTTGCAGTGTGGGTGTACGCGCTGGCGCTGGCAGCGATGTTCGGGGCGAGCGCGCTCTACCACCGCTTTCCGTGGCGGAGCGCCGTCGCACGTCTGCGGGCACGCCGGTTCGACCACGCGATGATCTTCGTCTTCATCGCGGGCTCGTACACGCCGTTCACCCTGCTCGAGTTCGGCGGCGCGACGAAGCCGATCGTGCTCGTCTCGGTGTGGGTGGGAGCTGCGCTCGGCGTCGCGCTCGCACTCGCCTGGGTAGACGCGCCGAGGCCGCTGTCGGCGTTCGCCTATCTCGCGGTCGGCTGGGTCGGCGTGATCGCCGCGCCGCAGCTCTTCCCCGCCCTCGGCGTGGCCGCCGCTGTGCTCGTCATCGTCGGCGGCGGGCTCTACACGCTCGGCGCGCTCGCCTACGCGACGACGTGGCCGAACCCGTTCCCCGCGACGTTCGGCTTCCACGAGGTCTTTCACGTCCTGGTGATCGCGGCCGCGGTGACGCAGTTCGTCGCCGTCTCGCTGGTCGTTCTCTAACCTCAGGGCATGGAGACGAAAAAGGAGCTCACGGACGAGGAGTGGCGGGCGCAGCTCACGCCCGAGCAGTACGAGATCCTGCGGCGGAAGGGCACGGAGCGCGCGTTCACCGGCGCGTACTGGGACGAGCATGCGCCTGGCGTGTATCGCTGCGCGGGGTGCGGCTCCGAGCTCTTCCGCTCGGACACGAAGTTCGAGTCGGGCAGCGGCTGGCCGAGCTTCTTCGAGCCGACGTCGCATTCGAGTGTCGTCACGGAGACCGACACGAGCCACGGGATGATCCGCACCGAGGTGATGTGCGCGAAGTGCGGCGGCCACCTCGGGCACGTGTTCGACGACGGTCCCGACCCGACCGGGAAGCGCTACTGCATCAACTCCTGCGCGCTCGACCTCGAGCGCGACGCCTGACCTATCACGGCGATGGCCAGCTGCTGCAGGTCCGGGCCGTGTGAGGAGATGTTCAGCCCCCGCATCGCCAGGCGGAGCCTTCGCCGCTACCGGGAGCGAGGGCTCGACGACCTCGAGCGCTGCATGGTCGCCGCCTGCTCCGCCGATGGGCTCACGGGCGCGCGCGTGCTGGAGATCGGCGGCGGGATCGGTGCGCTCCAGGCCGAGCTCCTCGAAGCCGGAGCCGAGCAGGGCGAGATCGTCGAGCTCGTGCCGGCCTTCGAGCCGTACGCGCGTGAGCTCGCGAAGGACAAGGGCCTGGAGCAGCGCATCGCCTTTCGTGTCGCGGATGTGATCGAGAAGCCGGACTCGGTCGAGCCCGCAGACGTCGTCGTCCTCAACCGCGTCGTGTGCTGCTCGCCCGACGGGATCCGGCTGGCCGGGGTCGCCGCGAGGCTGGCAAGGCGCACGCTCGTGCTCAGCTTCCCGCGCGACCGTTTCCTCGTGCGCACGGGGCTGCGGCTCGTCAACGCGTCGATGGCTGCATTCGGGCGCTCGTTCCGCGTGTTCGTCCATCCCCGTGCGTCCCTCGTCGCGGCCGCCGAGGCGGAGGGGCTGGATCTGACGGAGGCAGAACGCGGCTTCGCCTGGGAGTTCGTCGCGCTTCGGCGACGGGCATAGGCTTTTGCGATGGGCGAGCTCGGGCTGTTCCCGCTCCCACTGGTGCTCCTCCCCACCGAGCAGGTGCCGCTGCACATCTTCGAGGAGCGCTACAAGGAGCTGATCGGCGAGTGCCTCGAGGAGGAACGCGCGTTCGGTCTCCTCTTCGCCGAGGGCGACGGCATCCACGAGGTCGGCACGAGCGCTTCCGTCGTCGAGGTGCTGGCGGAGTTCGACGACGGCAGGATGAACATCGTCGTCGAGGGGGGCGAGCGCTTCCGCCTCGAGGAGCTGACGAGCGGTAGGAGCTTCCAGACGGGGCTGACGGCGCCGCTGCTCGACGACGACGATCCTGCGGAGGACGCGACGATCCAGAAGGCACTCGAGCTCTTCGGGAAGCTCAAGGAGGCGACGGGCAGCGACGTGGAGGTGCCTCCCGCCGACTCCCCGCAGCTCTCCTTCGCACTCGCTGCGCGTGTCGAGCTCGAGCCCGAGGTGAAGCAAGGGCTCCTCCAGGAGACGTCGGAGCGGGATCGACTTGCGCGCGTCTGCGAGCTGCTCGTCGAAGCGGCGGTGACCGTCGAGCGGCATCGCCGGGCTGCGGAGCGCGCCTCGACGAACGGCCGGGTCGACCTCAGCTGAGCCTGGCGACGGTAACGATCTCGGGGCTGGCCGGCTCGAACGGCTCGCGTCGCCAGCCGCCGTAGCGCTCCTCGATCTCGAAGCCGGCGTCGGCGAGGAAGGCGTCGAGCGTGTCGGCGTCGAGAAAGCGCAGGCTCGCGCGATCCACGCGCAGCGGGGTGCCGTCGGCATCGCTCGTGGTCTCGGTCAACGTGACGATGTCGCCGACCACCGACTCGACCTCGTGCGAGACGGTGACCGGCCGGCCCGACGGGGCGACGACGCTCGTTGCGTTCTCCGGGCTCCAGGTCTCCCATGCGCGCGCGAGGGGGTTTCGCGTCTCGAACGCGAATCGCCCCCCGGCGACGAGCGCACGGCCGATTGCATCGAGCGACGCGCGCACCTCGTCGTCGCGCACGAGCTCCTGGAAGGCGTGGCCGGTCATGAGAGCGATGTCGAACTCCCCGCTCCACCTCATCGACGCCGCCGTGCCCTCCACCCACTCGATGTCGTTCCGTTTCCGCGCCCTGCGGAGGCTCGCGCGATCCGGGTCCACGCCGCACAGGCGCCCGCTGTGGCCGCCCTGGCGTAGACGGTGCAAGATGCGCCCCGTCCCGCAGCCGACGTCGAGTACCGACGCTGCGTCCTTCGCCAGGGCGAGATAGAGGTCGTCATCGGGGCCCCACTGGTTGAGGACGTCGTACAGCGCAGCTGCGTCGTCGTCCGAATACACCACGTGAGCGTACGGGACCTGGAGCCACGGGAGCCAGGAGGGGCGGGGGTACGATGCAAAGGTGGCGGTAACGACCACTCCTGCGATCGACGCGCGGCGGCTTCGGGCCGACTTTCCGATCTTCGAGCAGACGATTCACGGCAAGCCGCTTGCCTTCCTCGACACCGCGGCGAGCTCACAGAAGCCGCGCCAGATGCTCGACGCGATGACCGAGTTCTACGAGACGTCCTACGCGAACGTCCATCGCGGCGTCTACGTGCTCGCAGAGCGCGCGACCGAGGGCCTCGAGCTCGCCCGGGAGAAGGTTCGCGCGCTCCTCAACGCCCCGGCGGCGCGGGAGGTCATCTTCGTCCGCAACGCGACCGAGGCGATCAACCTCGTCGCGTACGCCTGGGGACTCAACCGGCTCGGGCCCGGCGACCTCGTGGTCGTCAGCGAGCTCGAGCACCATTCCAACTTCGTCCCGTGGCAGTACATCGCGAACCGCACGGGCGCGGGCTTCCGCATGATCTCGCTCGACGACCAGGGCGAGCTCCGGCTCGACGAGCTCGACACGATCGCGAGCGAGGGGAACGTGAAGGTCGTCGCGACCGGCGTCGTCTCGAACTCGCTCGGGACGATCAATCCGGTCGAGTGGCTCTCGGCGTGGGCGCACGAGCAGGGCGCGATCATGGTCGCCGATGCGGCGCAGGCCGCACCGCACAAGAGAGTCGACGTCCAGGCGATCGGGTGCGACTTCCTCGCCGTCTCCGCGCACAAGATGTGCGGGCCGAGCGGCGTGGGGGCGCTCTGGGGCCGCGCCGAGCTGCTCGAGGAGATGGAGCCGTTCCTGACCGGCGGCCACATGATCCGCGCCGTCGGCGCGGACTCGACGACCTGGGGTGAGCTTCCGCACAAGTTCGAGGCGGGCACCGCACCGATGGCCGAGGCCGTCGGTTTCGGCGCTGCGATCGACTACCTCACCGAGATCGGGTTCGACGCGATCGAGCAGTACGAGCACGAGCTCGCGGCGTACGCGCTCGACCGGCTTGCAGAGCTGCCGTGGGTCACGTCCTACGGCCCGCCGGCCGACCGCCGCGCGGGCATCGTCTCCTTCAACGTCGACGGCGTGCATCCGCACGACGTCGCCCAGGTGCTCGACTTCGAGGGCATCGCCATCCGCGCCGGCCACCACTGCTGCCAGCCGCTCATGCGCAAGCTGGGCGTCGCCGCGACGAACCGGGCGAGCTTCTACGTGTACACCGTCCCCGAGGAGATCGACCGCCTGGTCGAGGGCCTTTACAAGGTCCAGAAGGCGTTCGCGTAGTGGGCGAGTTCGACCAGCTCTACCGGGAGGTCATCCTCGATCACTACAAGAGCCCACGGAACCACGGCCTCCTCGCGGACGCGGACGCCTCTGCGGAGGGCCAGAACCCGCTCTGCGGTGACGAGGTCACCGTGTCCGTTCGCTTCGGCGAGGGCGACGTCGTCGAGGAGGTCGGCTTCGAAGGTCGCGGATGCGCGATCAGCCAGGCCGCGACGTCGATGCTCACGGACATCGTCAAGGGGCGCACCGCGACGGAGATCGCGGCGATGCCGAAGGACGAGCTGCTCGACGAGCTCGGCATCCCGCTCACGCCCGTGCGCCTGAAGTGCGCGATTCTCGGGCTCGGCGTCCTCAAGCTCGCCCTGCACAAGGCGAAGGGAACGCCGCTTCCCGAGGAGTGGGGTACCTCGGCACGCGACCTCGTTCTCGAGTAGCGGCCACGGTGGCGGAGATCGAGGTCTGCCCGCTCGAGGAGCTGGCACCAGGAACGATGCGCCTCGTGCCCGCAGGCTCGCAGACGATCGGCGTCTTCAACTGCGGAGGGAAGCTGTATGCGATCGAGGACCGCTGCTCGCACGACGACGGCCCGCTCGCCGAGGGCGACTGGGATCCGGAAGCGTGCGTCGTCGTCTGCCCCCGCCACGGCTCCCGGTTCGACCTCGAGACGGGCATCCCGATGTCGCTGCCGGCGTTCGTGGCTGTCCGGACGTTCCCCGTGTCGGTGCGGGACGGGGTCGTCGTCGTCGACGTGGAAGAGTAAGGCGATGTTCGACGATCGCGTGCTGTCCGTCCTGACGCGCCTCGAGGAGCAGGACCGGCTCGAGCGCGAGGCCGGCCTGCCGTCGGCACAGCGCGCGCGGCAGGTAGAGCCGACGACCGGCCGTTTCCTCTTCTTGCTCGCCGCGGCCCAGGCGGGCATCGAGGTGCTCGAGATCGGCGGCTCGCGCGGCTACTCGACGATCTGGCTCGCCGCAGGCGCACGCGTGCTCGGCGGTCGGGTCGTCTCACTCGAGCTCGACCCCGTGAAGTGCGAAGCCTGGCGGGCGAGCGTCGCCGACGCGGGCCTCGAGGAGTGGGCGGAGCTCGTCGAGGGTGACGCGTTCGAGACGCTTCGCGCGTCGGACGACGTCTTCGATCTCGTCTTCCTGGACGCCGAGAAGGACGACTACGAAGCGCTCTTCGGGCTTGCCAGACGTCTGCTCGAGCCGGGAGCCCTGGTCGTCGCCGACAACGTCACCTCGCATGCCGAGACGCTGGCGGCATACTCGGCCGCGCGACAGAGCGACCCGACGCTCGTGTCGGTCACCGTGCCCCTCGACCGCGGCCTCGAGCTGACGGCCGTCGTCGGAGGAGCGTCTCTCACCTGACCTCGCTCATCAGGGCGTGCAGGTTGCGGTCGGGGTCCCGGAAGAACGCCATCCAGAGCTCGTGGTCGGGCATCGTGGCGATCAGGTGCGGCTCGTCGTCGAAGGGCACGCCTCTCGAGCGCAGCTCCTCGTAGGCGGCGTCGAGGTCGGCGACCCGGAAGTACACGGTCGAGCTCGGATGGTCGAACTCGGCGGTCTCCGGCACGGCCAGCATCAGGCGCACGTCGCCGCACATGAAGAACGCGAGCGCGGGCTCCGCTTCGAAGAGAAACTCGAGCCCGAGTAGGTCGCGGTAGAACGCAACGGCAGCGGGCAGGTCCTTCGTCGTGATCGAGATCTGGCCCACGCTCTGAAGCTGCGTCGTCATCGCACTCGTCCACCGCCATCGTTAGCAGGATGGCGACGAGCGTGCCGTGTTGCTGGGGGCGAGCGAACTTGCCGGCGAAGCTCGCAGCCCTCGGCGGCGCCCCGGATCGATCGAGCGGCTTCTCGGGCGACCGCCATCCGCTGCGAGTGCGTATGCTGCGCATACCGCGGAAAGGAGGTGGTCCGATTTGAGTGACGACAGTTCGGGCAGCGGAGGTACCAGCGGGTAGAGGCGTGCCCCCGGGACCACCGGGAACCGCCTAGCCAGCGTAGGGGGCTCGCGACCCGCGCCGCGTGTGACGTCCGGCTTCGCCGGCCGTACGCGCAGGAAGCGCCTCTACTACTTCAACGCTGGTATCCAGGATCGCAGGGGCCGCCTTGGCGGCCCCTCGTCCGTTCTAGTGCCGCCTTGGCGGCCCCTGATCCGTTCTAGTGCCGCCTTGGCGGCCCCTGATCCGTTCTAGTGCCGCGTTGGCGGCCCTCGTCCGCTCTAGTGCCGCTTTGGCGGCCCCTCGTCCGTTCAGGGGTCGCTGATCAGGCCGCGACCGGCACTGCGGCTTCGTAGACGAGCGCTTCGAGGTGCGTGCGCAGCCGCTCGGCCACGAGCGGGTCTCGGAGCTCGCCGGCCTCGTCGAAGACGTTCTGCGCCCTCGCGATCGGCAGCTCGCCTTCGATCACGCGCGCACCGGCGATCCCGAGAATCCGCCGGAGGTCCTGCTGCGCCCAGATCGCGCCGTACTGTCCCGTCGTGGCGCCGGCGATGGCGGCGGTCTTGCCCCAGAGGACGGCCCCGCCTCCGGGCGGGCGGGATGCCCAGTCGATGGCGTTCTTGAGCACGCCCGACACGGAGCCGTTGTATTCGGGCGTCACCACGAAGAGCGCGTCGGCGGCTGCAATGCGATCGCGCAGATGCTGAACGGCCGGTTCGGCCTCGTCGCCCTCGAAGTCCAGGTCGGCGTCGTAGAGCGGGAGGTCGCCGATGCCGGCGAACACCTCGACGTCGACTCCAGCCGGCGCGAGCTCGGCCGCGGCGCGGGCCACGGCCGAGTTGAACGACTGCTCGCGCAGGCTCCCGGAGAGGGCGAGGACACGCACCGTCAGCTCGTCCTGACCGCCGCGAAGGTGGCCTTGAGGACGACCTCGCTCGGCAGGAGGAACCCACCGCCGGGAAGCGGTGCGTTCCAGTCGAGCCCGAAATCGGTGCGGTCGACGGTGCCGGCGAGCTCGAGCCCGATGCGCTCGTTACCCCACGGATCGTTCTCCGATCCCGCGTACGTGCCGCGCAGCTCGACGGGCTTCGTCGTGCCCTTGATGGTGAGGTTGCCATGCACGACGAGCTCGCCCCCGTTGCTCTCGATCGACGTGGACTCGAAGCGGAGCTCCGGATGACGCTGTGTGTCGAAGAAGTCGGGCGACTGAAGGTGGGCGTCGCGTGTCTCGTCGAACGTCGTGATGCTCGTCGCATCGACCGTTCCCGAGATCGTCGCGTTCTCTCCGCCGACGATCGTGCCGGTGAAGCCGGGGACCCGCCCCTTGATGGTCACGAGCCCGAGCTTCTTGACGTCGAACTCGAGTGCCGACCAGACCGGGTCGATCGCCCACTCTCCTGTCGGGATTCCGACGACCTGCTCCTGTGCGAGAGTTGACACTTGTGGACTCCTTTGCGTTCGCTACTATTGAGTACGCAAGCAACTCTACAGGAAGATAACTGATGAGTCAAGTATTGAGCACGCAATCGACTGGAGTACGGGCATTCACAGCCCTTTTGCGGGGTCACGCGGCGGCAACGCGCCGTCTGAGCGCGGAGCTCAGCGCGGATCACGGGCTGACGCTCAGCGAATACGAAGTCCTCCTTCGTCTCGCGTGGGCACCGGACCGGCGCCTCCGGCGTGTGGATCTCGCCGAGCAGGTCGTTCTCACTGCCTCGGGGATCACGCGGCTGCTCGACGGCCTGGAGAAGTCGGGCCACGTGGAGCGCGCCACGTGCGACAGCGACCGGCGTGTGGTCTACGCGGTCCTCACGGAGACGGGCCTCGCGAAGCTGCGAGAGGCATCGGTTAGCCATGTGGCGCAGATCGACGGGTTCTTCGCCGAGCGCTTCGACGACGCGGAGCTCGAAGCCGTCGGCGAGCTGCTGTCGCGGCTCGGCGGCTCGGAATCTCGCGACTGCGACCCGGACGCCTAGGCCCTAGTCGTCCGAGAAGTTCTGCCAGTAGCGGCTCGGGGTCGGGCCGCGCTGGCCCTGGTACTTCGAGCCGATCCCCGTAGACCCGTAGGGCCGCTCGGCCGGCTCCGAGAGCTGCACGAACGAGACCTGGCCGATCTTCATCCCCGGGTAGATCGTGATCGGGAGGTTCGCGACGTTCGAGAGCTCGAGCGTCACGTGCCCGTCCCAGCCGGGATCGATGAAGCCCGCGGTCGAGTGGATGAGCAAGCCCAGCCTGCCAAGACTCGATTTCCCCTCTAGCCTGGCCACGAGATCGTCGGGCAGCGTCACGCGCTCGAGCGTCGAGCCGAGGACGAACTCGCCGGGGTGGAGGATGAACGCCTCCTCCGTCGGCACCTCGACGAGCTCGGTGAGCTCCTCCTGCTCCGTCTTGACGTCGATGTACGGATACCGCGAGTTGCGGAAGACTCGGAAGTAGCGATCCACTCGCACGTCGAGGCTCGACGGCTGCATCAGCCCAGGATCGAACGGATCGACGCCGATTCGACCCTCCTCGATCAGGCGGCGGATCGTCCGGTCGGAGAGGACCATCGGGCGATTCTACGAGCCGGGCCCGGGGCGACTCGCGAGTAGCGGATCGACCCGAGCGCTCGCAGAGGCGGTTATCGGCGATGCGACTGCGATAAGGTCCACCTCCGGTGTCGATGCTGTTTCCACCGGTCGACCCGAACGAGCAGTTTCGGGCGCGTCGAGCAGCGGTTCGGCGCAGAAAGCGGCTGCGGCGTGCCGCCGTCATCGGCGTGCTCCTCGTGAGCGTTGTCTTCCTCGCCGGCGGGGCGCAGCTCGTCGGGGGGTCCGGCAGCGGTGGGGACGCGAAGCCGAACATGCTCGAGGCCGAGGCATTCGTCGCCTCGGGCCCGTCGGAACGACGTCCGCTTCCGCTCGAGGTACGCGGCGTCCACGTGACGCTCGGGCTCGCGTCACTGCCCGGGAAGCTCGAGGAGTACCTCGCGCTCGAGGAGGACGGACTGACCGCGCTCGAGCTCGACGTGAAGGAGGAGAACGGCCAGGTCGGCTTCACACCGTCGAGCGTTCCGCTGGCCCGGCAGATCGGCGCGGCTCGGGAGTTCTACGCGCCGCGCGAGGCGGCACGCATGGCGCACGAACGCAGCATCTACCTCGTCGGGCGCATCGTCACCTTCGAGGATCCGATCCTCGCGACCTCACGGCCCGACCTCGCCATTCGGCGGGCAGGCGGCTCCGTGTGGCGCGACGGCGCGGGCCTCGCGTGGGCGAACCCGTACGACCGCAGGGTGTGGAAGTACAACGTCGATCTCGCGGTGGCAGCGGCGCGGGCGGGCTTCGACGAGATCCTGTTCGACTACGTCCGCTTCCCGTCCGACGGCGACGTGGCCTCGGCTGTCTACCGCAACCGCGGAGGGTTGAAGAAGCATGAGGTCGTGCCGGCGTTCCTGCGCTATGCCTCCCGCAGGCTCGAGCCGCTCGGCGTCAGGGTCTCGGCTGCGGTCTTCGGCCTCTCAGCGGCTCGGGATCTCGGCATCGGCCAGGTTCCGCGCAAGATGAGCCCGTATCTCGACGCCGTCTATGCGATGACGTATCCGTCGCTCTTCGGCCCGGGCGAGCTCGGAGTCTCCGATCCGGGGGCCATGCCGGGGGCGATGGTGACCGAGGCGCTACGCCACTTCCGCAAGGCGCTGCGCGGGCGCGACGCACTGCTCGTGACCTGGGTGCAGGACTGGAGCTTCGAGGTCGATTACGGGATCGACCAGGTGCGCGCGCAGATCCAGGCCGCACGCCTGGCCGGCGCCAAGGGGTTCATGCTCTGGAATGCCGAGGGCGTCTACACGGACGGCGCCCTCGCCGCGCCGTAGGGCGAGGCAGGCCTCGCCCCTACACCTACGGCGCTAGGCGCTCCTTCGTCCAGCCGCTCGGCGTCCGTCGATACTGGACGCGGTCGTGCAGGCGGTTCTCGCGGTGTTGCCAGAGCTCGATCGTCTCCGGTTGGACGCGGTAGCCGCCCCAGAACGGCGGCAGCGGGATCTCGGCCGTCCCGTGCTCGCGCTCGGCAGCCGCGTAGAGGTCCTCGAGCGTGCCTCTGTCGGCGAGTGGCTGCGACTGCGGCGAGGCCCAGGCGGCGAGCTGGCTTCCGCGCGGCCTCGTTCGCCAGTACGCCTCCGACTCGGCCTCGTCCACCACCTCGACGACGCCCTCGACGCGGACCTGGCGGCCGAGCTCGAACCAGTGCAGAACGAGTGCGGCGCGCGGGTTCACCGCCAGCTCCGACGCCTTCCGCGAGGCGCGGTTGGTGAAGAAGACGAGCCCTCGCTCGTCGAGGCCGCGCAGCAGGACCTGGCGTGCGGAGGGCCGGCCGTCGGCGGTCGCGGTCGCGAGCGTCATGGCGTCCGGCTGCACGCACGATGCTTCTGCGTCGCTGATCCAGGCCCGAAGCACGTCGAACGGATCGTCGGGGAGCTCACGCTCGTTCACGGACCAGCAGCATGCCCGCTCCCTCGGCCGGGTATCTCACCCGGCTCACCCTTGACTATCCGGCAGGGCCGGAACACTTTGCGAGCATGGGATTGCCTCTCCTAGCAGTGCTTCTCGTGCCGCGGCTGATCTTCGCCGGCATGTGGTACTTCGGCGACAAGGTCGAGACGGCGTTCGGCGACAACTGGTACTGGCCGGCACTCGGGGTCACGCTCTTCCCCTGGGCGACGATCATGTACGTGGTCGCGTACCTCGAGGGAGAGGGTCTGACGAGCGGCAAATGGATCCTCGTCGGGCTCGCCGCTTTCGCGGACGTCGTCTCGTGGTTCGCCCGCATGCCCGAGCGTCGCCACCGCTATCCGTAGACGGCCGGTCGCCCGCAGGTCGCCCGAATGCCCGGATAACCTGAGCGCGTGGCTGCGACGCGCACGATCGAGCTGAGAACGGAGATCCCAGGCCCCCGGGCGCGGGAGATCCTCGAGCGCGAGAGGCGCGCCGTCGCCCGGCCGCTCATCGTCCACGGCCCGGTCGTCGCTGCCGAAGCCCGCGGGGCGACGATCACCGACGTCGACGGCAACACGTTCATCGACTTCGTCGGCGGCGTCGGGGTCATGAACGTCGGCCACAACCATCCACGGGTCGTGGAGGCGGTGACCGCGCAGGCCGAGCGCTTCTTGCACACGGACTTCACCGTCGTCGCGTACGAGCCGTACATCGCGCTCGCGGAACGGCTGGGCGCGCTTGCGCCGATCGCTGCCGACTGCCGGTGCGCGTTCTTCAACGCCGGCACCGAAGCGGTCGAGAACGCCGTCAAGCTCGCCCGGCTGCATACGGGGCGGGAAGCCGTCATCGCGTTCGAGGGAGCGTTTCACGGACGCACGCTGCTCTCGCTGACGATGACCTCGCGGACGCATCCGTACAAGACCGGTCTCGGGCCGTTCGCCCCGGAGGTCTACCGCGCCCCGTATCCGAACGCCTATCGAGGCCCGGACGCTGCGACCGCACTGGTCGCGCTCGAGCGCATGTTCTCGACGCACGTCGCGCCCGGCGACGTCGCGGCGATCGTGTTCGAGCCGCAGCAGGGCGAGGGCGGGTTCCTCCCGGCGCCACCCGAGTTCGTCGAGGGGCTCAGGCGCATCGCCGACGAGCACGGGATCGTCCTCGTCGCCGACGAGGTGCAGACCGGCTTCGGACGAACGGGACGGATGTTCGCGATGGAGCACTTCGAAGTCGAGCCGGACCTCGTCGTCGTCGCAAAGTCCATCGCCGGCGGCCTGCCGCTCTCCGGGGTGATCGGCCGCGCCGAGATCATGGACGGCGCCCACTACGGCGCGATCGGCGGCACGTACATCGGCAACCCCGTGGCCCTCGCAGCCGCACTCGCCGTGCTCGACGTGTTCGAGGATGAGGATCTCGTCGCGCGCGGCGTCACGGTCGGGAACACGATCCGGGCGCGGATGCAGCAGTGGCAGGAGCGCTGGCCGCAGGTGGGCGACGTCCGCGGGCTGGGCGCGATGCTCGCGATCGAGCTCGTGTCCGATCCCGAGAAGAAGGAGCCTGCGCGCGACCTGACCTCCGCGATCATCGACGAGGCGCTCCAGCGCGGGCTCATCCTCTTGAAAGCCGGCGTGCACGGGAACTGCATCCGCGTGCTCTGCCCACTCGCGATTTCCGACGGAGAGCTCGACGAGGGCCTCGCCGTCTGGGAAGACGCTCTCGCCGCCGTTCTTTCGTAGGCGCAGCGGGCTCAGAACTCGAGCTTGCTTCGCCGCTCGTGCCGCTCGAGCGCGAGCTCGATCAGGCGGTCGAGGAGCTCCGCATATGGGACACCGGACGCCTCGAAGAGCTTCGCGTACACGCTCGTCGCGGTGAACCCCGGGATCGTGTTGATCTCGTTCACCACGACCTCGCCGCTGGGACGGACGAAGAAGTCGATCCGCGCCATGCCCTCGCACTCGGTGGCGACGAACGACTCGACCGCGAGGCGCCGCACCTCCTCGGCGGACTCGGGCGCGATGCGCGCCGGCACCACGAGATCCATGCCGCCCTCGTCGTACTTTGCCGAGTAGTCGTACCACTCCGCGTGCGCGACGATCTCACCGACGACGGACGCAACCGGGTCGCGGTTGCCGAGCACGCCGCACTCGACCTCGACGCCGTCGACCATCTCCTCGATCAGCACCTTGTCGTCGTGCCGGCGTGCGAGCTCGACGGCGTCCGGGAGCTCGCTCTCGTCGTGCACCTTCGAGATCCCGACCGAGGAGCCGAGCCGGGCGGGCTTCACGAAGACGGGATACGGGAACGGGTGCTCGGGCAGGTCGCCGTCCCGCAACGTGACGTTCTGCGCGACGGGGATCCGGCGGTCGCGGAGCACCGCCTTGAACAAGTCCTTGTCCATGCAGAGCGCGGAGGCGGCCACACCCGCGCCAACGTACGGCACTCCCGCGAGCTCGAGCAGGCCTTGCACCGTCCCGTCCTCGCCGAACGGCCCGTGGAGGATCGGCAGCACGACGTCGACGCGTCCGAGGACTGCTGCCGGCGGTGAGGACTCAGCGAGGACGGGCAGCGTCTCGCCGACCGGGTTGGCCAAGGCGGTCGGCCCAGGGCCCTCCGGCAGCGCCCAGCGCCCGTCGCGTCCGATCTCGATCGAGGTCGCCTCGTAGCGGGCGGGATCGAGCGCAGCGAGGACGGATCGGGCGGACGCCTGCGAGATCGCGTGCTCGCTCGAGCGTCCGCCGGCGAGCACGGCGACCCGCACGCGGTCGCTCACGGAGTCGTGGTCGTTTCGCCCGTGTCGGTCGTTGTGAAGCCCGTGAAGCGCCCGACGAAGAGCGTGACCGTCGCGTTCGGATCCTGCTGCGTCCCGGCGATCGGGTCCTGCGAGATGACGATCCCGTCCTGCGCAGGGTCGTCGGTGTCCTCGAGCACCGTGCGAACGCGGAAGCCTGCGGCTTCCAGCGTCGTTCTCGCGATCGCCACATCCTGGTTCGTGACGTCCGGCACCGCCGACGTGGTGGGCCCCCGGGAGATCGAGAGCGTGACGGTCGACCCCTTCGCGCCCGTCGAACCGCCGTCCGGGTCCTGGCCGACCACGATGCCCTTCGTGAGGTCGGAGTCGACATCGACGCGCGCGACACCGAATCCGGCCCGTTGGAGCTCGGATGCTGCTTGCTCGTAGGGGAATCCGATGACGTTGGGCACGTTGACCGGTGCCGGACCGCGCGAGACGTTGATGCGGACTCGCGTCCCCTCGAGGACCACGGTGCCGGGCTGTGGGAACTGGCCGGTCACCGTTCCCGGCTCGCGATCCGAGTCGACGTCCACGACCTGCGCGTCGAGCCCGGCGGTCGTGAGCTCCTCGACCGCGTCGGCGAGTGACTGCCCGGTGACGCTCGGGACGGTCACCTCGGGCTTGCCCGTAGAGACGTCGATCGTGACCACCGTGTCCTGCTCGACGTCCGTGCCCTCGGTCGGTGTCTGTGCAAAGACGATGCCCTCCTCGACGTCGGAGTTCGCGAGATTGCGGACCCGCGGCACGAGGCCGCGCTCGAGGATGTCGTTGCGCGCGCTCGCCTCGGGAATGCCGACGACGTACGGGACGGCGACCGGGTCGGAACCGCGGTTGGAGACGACGTCGAAGAGCAGGTAGCCGAGTGCCAGCGCCGCGAGAACCGCTCCGATGCCCAGGAGCCAGGGCCAGGGCGACCTGCGGCGGCGCTTCGGCTCGAACGGCTGCTGCGGCGGGCCGCGTCGCGCGACCTGCGTCACCGCCGTCGCTCCCGTAGCCGCTCCTGCGCCTGCGAGGACCATCGTGGCGGCCTCGGCGGTCTCCGCCGGGACTCGACCGCCGTGCGCGACGGTCTCGAGGTCGGCGTCCATCGCCGCAGCCGACTGGTAGCGATCCGCAGGCTCCTTCGCGAGCGCCCGCACGACGAGGAGGTCGAGATCCTCCGGGATCTCCGGCCGCTCGACCGACGGCGGCTCCGGGATCTGGGAGAGGTGCTTCATCGCGATCTCGACCGGCGTTTCGCCCGTGAACGGCACGTTCCCGGTGAGAAGCTCGTAGAGGACGATCCCGGTCGAGTAGAGGTCGGAGGTCTGGTCGACCGGCGCGCCGCGTGCCTGCTCGGGAGAGAGGTACTGCGCCGTGCCGATGATCGCTCCCTCTTCCGTCATCTGGCTCGACCCGGCACGCGCGATGCCGAAGTCCGTGACCTTGACCACGCCCTCGGGATCGACGATGACGTTGTGCGGCTTGATGTCGCGATGGATGACGCCGTTGCGGTGCGCGTAGCGAAGCGCGGCGAGGATCTGGCGGGTGTAGGCGATGGCGACCGGCACCGGGCACGGGCCGCGCTCGCGGATCAGCTGTTTGAGCGTGCGTCCCTCGACGTACTCCATGACGATGAAGTACGAGCCGTTCGTCTCCCCGCGGTCGTAGATCGAGACGATGTTCGGGTGGGACAGCCCCGCGGCATGCGTCGCCTCGCGCCGGAAGCGCTCGACGAACTGGTCGTCGTTCGCGTACCGCTCGTGGAGGATCTTGACGGCGACCCGGCGACCGAGCTCCTGGTCCTCCGCGAGGTAGACGTCGGCCATGCCCCCGCCGCCGAGCTTCCGGGAGATCCGGTAGCGCGCGGCGAAGAGCGTTCCGTTGAGCGTGTCCTGGGTCGTCATGACGTTCCTAGAGGTTAGGGATTCTCCGTGGAGCGCAGGATTGCCTCCATGACGGCACGCGCGATCGGTGCGGCCGTGGCGCCGCCGGTCCCACTCTGGTTCTCGAGCACCACCGCGATGGCGAGCTCGGCCGGGCTCTCGTCGTCCGGCGCCGCGAACGCGATGAACCACGTCGTGTTGCTGCCGGGGACGCCCGTCTCTCCCGTCCCGGTCTTCCCGCCCACCGAGTAGCCGGGGAGTTGGGCGGCCGTTCCCGTGCCGCGCTCGACGGCGAGCCGCATCATCTGAGCGACGGCGTCGGCCGTGTCACGGCTGACTGCCTGGCGAATCAGGGTCGGCCGCTCCTTGACGACCGTCTTCCCGTTCGGCGAGACGATGCGGTTCACGACCTGCGGCTCCATGAGCCGGCCGCGCACGCCGATGGCACCCGCGACCATCGCCATCTGGAGCGGCGTGACGAGCATCCGCTCCTGGCCGAACGCCATGCGGCCGGCATCGACGTCGGGGTCCTCCTTCGGGTAGTAGAGGCGCCGGCCCTGGTACAGGCCGCTCACCTTTCGCTCGTCGGCAGGTGTCTCGAGCGGCGGCAGCTCGTAGAAGCCGAAGCGCTTGGCCTGGTCGAGGATCCGCTTCGCGCCGAGCTTCTTGCCGACGTTGCAGAAGACCGAGTTCACGGAGTAGGTGAGGGCGTCCTCGAGGTCGATCGTCCCGAACGGGCTGGACGTGTCGAAGTTGTTGACCCGCTTGCCGTACACGGTGCAATAGCCGGGATCGAAGAACGACGACTCGGGCGTGTACTTCTTCGACTCGAGCGCCGCCGACGCGGTCACGACCTTGAACGTGGACCCCGGCACGTAGAGGCCCGCGGTCGCGCGGTTCAGCAGCGGCGATGCGGGCCGGCAGTCCGCCGTGATGCTCTCGATGCGCGCAAAGTTCCTCTCGACGAGGTTCGGGTCGAAGCTCGGCGACGAGGCCATGACGCGCACCTTCCCCGTCCGGGGGTCGAGCGCGACGACGGCGCCGCACTGGCTCCCGAGCTGCTCGAGAGCGACCTGCTGCGCCTCGAGGTCGAGGTTGACGACGACGTCGTTGCCCTCCACCGGCTTCCCGCGGAGCTCGTCGAGAGCCTTGTCCACGAGCGTCGAGAGATTGGCGTTCGAGGAGGTCAGGTAGTCGTTCAACGAGCGCTCGAGGCCGGTTCTCGAGCGGGCGGCGGTCGAGTAGCCGACGACGTGCGCGGCCAGCTCGCCCTGCGGATAGCGGCGGAAGAAGAGCGTCCGGTTGTCGACATCGCGGCTGACGTTTCGTGCGAGCCGCCTGAAGGGGGAGCCCGAGACGATCGCCCCGCGGTCGATCGAGAACTCCGCGACGCGCCTGATCGCGTTGTCCTGCCGTTCGGCGAGAGCCGGCGCGGCCCAGGTCTGCCAGTACGTCGTCATCACCACGAGCGCGCCGAGGAGCGCGAGCGAGACGTACGTCAGGCGGATGATCCGGCGGTTCACGGTTTCGGCGCGTTCGCGCGGTTCGAGACGAGCAGGAGGCCCGCGAGGAGTAAGAAGTTGGCGACGATGCTCGACCCGCCGTAGGAGACGAACGGCAGCGTGATCCCCGTCAGCGGCACGATCCGGAGGACGCCGCCGAGGATGATGAACGTCTGCAGCGCGAGGCCGAAGGTGAGCCCCGCGGCAAGTAGCTTCGAGAAGCCGTCGTCCGCCCGCAGCGAGATGCGCATCCCGCGGACGACGAAGAGCATGAACAGGAGGAGTAGGGCAGCGGCGCCGATGAGCCCGATCTCCTGCGCGATCGCCGCATAGATGAAGTCCGTGCGCAGGGCGGGAATCAGCTCTGCCCCGTCAGGCGACCTGAACGTGCCCTCGCCGAGGCCCGTGCCCCCGAAGCCGCCGTTCGCGATCGAGTACAGGCTCTTGACGAGCTGATACGAGGCACAGTCCTGCCGGAACTCGAGCTCGCCGTTGAGCGCGCAGTACACGCGCTCGTCCGTCCACGGATGGAGCCAGATCGTGACCCGCTCCTGTACCCGGTCGAGTGCCTGATAGAGGAGCGTCGCGCCGCCGGCGAAGAGCCCGACCCCGACTGCGACGTAGAGGGCTCGCCCGGTGGCGACGTAGATCATCGCCAGGAAGATCCCGAAGTTGAGGAGCGCGCTCCCGAGGTCTGCGGACTGGACGATGACGAGCATCGCCGCTCCCCAGATCACGAGCAGCGGCCCGAAGTCCTTGAGCCGCCCCTGCGCGAGCACCTCGCGTTTCTCGCGGAGGTACCCGGCGAGGAAGACGACGAGGAAGATCTTCGCGAGCTCACCCGGTTGGAACTGGAGCGGTCCGACGTCTACCCACAGGCGAACCCCGTTGACGCGTTCACCGACGAGCGGCAGTGCGGGCAGGAACAGGAGGACGACCGCCGCGACCCCGAAGAGGTAGCGGTACGACTCGAGGACGCGGTAGTCGTGGCGGAGGAGGATGAGCGTCGCGGCGAACACGCAGACGCCGATCACGACCCACGTCGCCTGCCGTCGGCCGTCGTCCGTGTCCAATCGGTAGTTCACGACCAGCCCGAGCCCGGTCAGCGTGGCCGTGAGCGGCAGCAAGGCCCCGTCGGCATACGGAGCGACTCTCCGGACGACGACGTGCGCGCAGACGTAGACGGCCAGGAAGAGCGCCGCGTAGGTGAAGACGTCCGGCGAGATCTCCGTCGTCTCCGCGACGGTCACGCTCGCGAGGGCGAGCGTTGCGATCGCGGCGGCGACGACGAGGCCGAAGAGCTCGCGACTCCGGGCGGTCAGCGCGCGATCCCCCAGTAGAGGACGAGCAGCGCGACGACTGTGATTGCTACGACGAGGAGGATCGCGGCGGCGCGTCCGCCGGGGCCGGCGCCGTGGCGGCGAAGCCCGCCCGTCTCGGATTCCGGGGACGCGGCCCGCTCCTCGACACCGCTGCCGTCGGACGAGGCCGCCGGGCCTGGAGCTTCCTCCGACGACACGTCCTCGAGCGGTTCCGGCTCGCCGGGTACGACCTCGAACAGCAGCACGGTGATGTTGTCGTCGCCGCCGCGCGCATTCGCGTCCTTGACGAGCTCGTTGCCCGCGGCCGCCGGGTCGCCGTCCGCGCGGGTGATCGCGGCGGCGATCTGCGCCTCCGTGAGCATGTCGGAGAGGCCGTCGGAGCAGAGCAGGAAGAGGTCGCCGGGAACGACGTCGATTTCGAAGACATCCGGCTCGACCGCCGGCTCTGTCCCGAGCGCGCGCGTGATCGCGGACCGCTGCGGATGCCGCTCGGCCTCCTCCGGTGTCAGCACGCCGCTCTCGACGAGCTCGGCCACCAGCGAGTGGTCGGTCGTGATCTGCTCGAGCGTGCCCTCGCGCATCCGGTAGGCGCGCGAGTCGCCGACGTGGCCGAACAGCACCGTGCCTGCTTCCTGGTCGAGAAGCGCGACCGTCACGGTCGTGCCCATCCCGGCCGTGGCCGGATCCGCGAGGGAGCGCTCCCAGATCCGGCGGTTCGCATCCGTGATCAGCTCGACGACGTCGTCCCGGCCGAGCGCGCCGCCGCGCGCCCCTTCGAGCGTGTCCGCAGCGATCCCCGCGGCGATCTCCCCCGCCTTGGCACCTCCCATGCCGTCGGCGATCGCGAAGAGCGGGGGCCGCCAGACGTACGCGTCCTCGTTCCCGAGGCGCCTCCTGCCGGGGTCGGTGACGACCGCCGCGCGGCCGAGCTTCACGGCTCCCACCTCATTCGAGCCGGAGCTCCGTCTCGCCCACACGCAGGACGTCGCCCGGCTGGAGGAGCCGCCTCGACGTGATCCGATCGCCGTTCACGAACGTGCCGTTCGTCGACTCGAGATCCTCGACCCAGACGCCGTCGGGGCGTGGATCGATGCGCGCATGCCGGGCAGAGGCGAACTCGTCGCCGTCGAGCCGCACGCCGCTGTCGTGATCACGGCCGACGACCGTGACGCCGCTCACCTCGATGGCGCTTCCGGCCTCGAAGCCCGGACCCTTCACCACGACGAACCGGGCAGGCCCGAGGCCATGGGCGGCGCGAAGCTTCGCCGCGTCGGCCGCGCCGAGCAGGATGCTGTCCTGCGGTGCCCCGCCGATGTCCTTCGTCGCGGTACGCACGATGAGCAGGATGAACCCGTAGAGCAACACGAGGAACGCGAGCTTCAGGACGAGGAGCGTCTCGTCGGTCGTGAAGGCGAGTTGCGTGTCAGCCGGCGAAATGAGCTCAACGGTCCTCACGACTCGCTGCCGAAGACCAATTGCGTCGAGCCGACGGTGATCGTGTCGCCGTCCGCCAACTGCTCCCGGTCGATGCGCCGCCCGTTGAGGAGCGTGCCGTTCGTCGATCCCAGGTCGACGAGGATCCAGCGGTCTCCCTGCTCGCGGATCTCTGCGTGCTTGCGTGAGACGTTGAGGTCCGAGACGCGTACCTCACAGTCGCGCGAGCGGCCGAGCACGGCGCGCTCGGTCGAGACCTCCTGCCGCTTGACGCCGATGGTCAGCGTGTACGACCGGCGCGGAGGCTCCGGCTCGGGCTCGGGCACCGGCGGTGGGGGCGGAGCGGGCACGGGTGCGGGCGCGGCCCTGTAGATCATCGTCTGAGCGGGCTGCTCGGGCGGCAGCTCCAGCTCCGGCTCCTGCTCGTCCTCGCCGGCGACGAGCCGCGTTGCGATGCCGAACTCCCCGACGGCGAGGTCGTCGTCCACCGTGACGAGCACCCGTGGAGGCGTGAGCAGAGCGTATTCCTCGCGGCGCGCATGCTCCGCCAGGTACTCCTGGAGCTCGCCGACGAGAGATTCCTCGTAGCCCTCGAACTGCTTGCGATCGGACGGGGACAGGTAGACGGTGTACTCGTTCGGGACGTAGACGCGCGAGACGGAGACGCTGCGGTGGTCGTCCATCTCCTTCACGAGCTTCCGTGCGAGCTCGATCGGCTGCACGTGGGTGCGAAACGCACGGCCGAAGATGCCCTCGAAGAGGCCCTCGATCCGCGCCTCGAGTGATCGCAGGACGCTCATTGCCACCGTGGAAGGATGCAGGCGCTCGTATTCGGACCGCGTTGTCTCATACGGCGGGGACTACCCCTCCGGGTGCCGAGTCTACCGGCGAGATCCGGCGGCGAGGAACGCTGCCGCGCCCCAGCAGGCCACGGTCAGCAGGATTCCGATCACTCCGCCGGCGATCTCCTGGCCGCTTGCTACGGCTCCCACGACGAGCAGGCCTCCCACGGCAGCGACGCCGAAGCGGTAGCGCCGAACGTACGGCAGGATCACGGCTGCGACGGCAGCCGCGACCGCCAACGCGAGCAGGAGCGGATGCGCCACCAGCGCCGCCGAGAGCGCCGCTGCGACGTCGGCCACCGAGTCGGCGGGAGCGAGTCCGGTGCCGCCGGCGACCCCTGTCACGAAGCCGGCTGCGAGCACGGCCAGTCCTGCCTGCGCGGCCCGGAGGAACGGGCTCCGGAGCGGCTGCATGACGAGCGGGACGAGCGCGAGCGCGCCGAACGGCGCGAGTAGCGGCCCGGCGACGTACAGGAGCCCGAAACGCGCCTCGCGCCAGGTGAGCACGAGCCAGGCGAGGGCGAACCCCGTGTAGAGGAGCGCAGCGCTGCGTGCGTCGTTGCCCAGCGCGAAGATCGGCGCAGCGAGCGCGAGCGCGAGCCCGAAGCGGGGGCTCACCGTGGCTGCAACAGCGGCCGCGACGACGATCGCGACGGCGAGAGCGGGCGGCCAGAACGGGAGAACCGTGACCCCGAAGGCGGCCGTGGCGCCTGCGAGCACCGCCGGGAGGCAGCGCCGGAGCGGTCCACGAGCGAGCGGCAGCGGGTGGACGGACGCGTCCGCTGCGGCGCGGGGAGCGGGGCGGCGCTTCTCTTGCTGCCGGAACGCGGAGCGCAGGTCGGCGGCGAGGGTCGTGGCATGAGGCCGCGCGGCGGGATCGGCTGCCAGAGCCCGGTCGACCGCGTCGAGCAGACGCCTCGGGAGGTCGGGGCGCAGGGTTCCGAGGGCCGGCGCTCCGCGCTCGATCGCGCGCGCGACCTCCTGGAGCGGCATCCCCCAGAACGGATGCTGCCCGGCGAGCGCCTCCCACAGCAGGACACCGACCGCCCAGACGTCGCTCGCGGGCGTTGCGTCTTCGCCTCCAAGCCGCTCGGGTGCGATGTACGCGAGCGTCCCCGGAACGTCGCCGACGGCAGTCAGCGTGTCCGCACCGTCGAACTGTGCGAGCCCAAAATCGAGGAGCTTGACCGCGATCGCGTCGGAGTGCTCGAGCAGGACGTTCGAGGGCTTGACGTCGCGATGGACGATGCCCGTCCGATGCGCATGGGCCAGCGCGTCGAGCACCTGGGCCGCGATCTCGACCGCCTCGAGATCGCCGAGGTCGTTCGTTCGAAGCGCCTCGCGGACCGTGCGGCCCGGGACGTATTCGTACGCGATGTACACGTGACCGTGGTCGTGGCCGACGTCGTAGGCGCGTACGCAGCGCTGATGCCGGAGGCGACGCGCCGCAAGCGCTTCGCGCTCTGCTCGGGCCGCCGCCTTGCCCTCGCGAGGGACGATCTTCAGTGCGACATCGAGGCCCGTTTTCTCGTCGCGTGCGAGCCAGACCGAGCCGTTGCCGCCGCTTCCTAGCGGTCGAACGGCCCGGTAGCGGCCGAGGACGAGCTCTCGGGTCGGAAGGGCATGCGCGAGCGAAGACACCGTTGCGGCATGGTTATCCGCTTCCCGCAGAAGTCCTCTCGAACGTGTCGCTCCTGCCCCTCGTCTACAGTGGCGGGTCGAAAGACGGCAAAGACGTGAGCACGCGCGACGAAGACATCCTCGATTTCGACTTCTTCGACGAGGAGGAGCCGCCTTCGTGGGACGAGCCGCAGGAGGGTGGACCGGGTCCTCCGGGGGGCCGTGGCCCGCGGCCTCCACAGCGCCGCCTGCAGGCCCCGCGGAACCTGACACCTCTCCTGCGCCTCGTCGCGCTGATCGGGCTCGCGATTCTCGTGGTCGTCCTGCTGGCCGTCTGGGTCGAGGGCTGCTCGTCCGATCGCAAGAACGACGCCTACTCGAGCTACATGACCGACATCGGGACGATCGGGAACGCATCCGCCAGGCTCGGCGAGCAGCTCGCGACGACGCTGACGACGGTCGGGTTGAAGCAGGAGGAGCTCGACGCGAAGCTCGCAGGCTACGTCCAGGTCGCGGAGACGCAGGTGCAGAACGCGGAGGACTTGAATGCCCCCGGGCCGCTGCACAACTCGAACGAGGGCGCGGTCGAGTCGCTGCGTCTGCGCGCCATCGGGCTCAACGGGCTGCGGGCGGTCTTCAAGGACTCCGCCGACGCAGCCGATGCGGCCGAGGTCGGCCTGCTGCTCTCGGCGCAGATGCGGCGGCTCGAGGCCAGCGACGTCGTCTGGGCCGACCTGTTCCGGGCGACTGCGCAGGTCGTGCTGGTGGACGAGGGCATCCAAGGGGTCCAGGTGCCTGCGTCGGTGTTCGTGCCGACCGACGACCTCACCGCACCGAGCGCGCTGGCGGCCGTCTGGCAAAGGACGCAGGAGGCGGCGACCGGCGGCACCCCGAGCGGCCTGCACGGAAACCAGATCGCGAGCGTGAAAGCGCTCCCGAGCGGGCAGACCCTCTCGTCGGACACCGAGACGACGATCAAGGTCTCGACCCAGCTCGCGTTCGAGGTGAGCGTCACGGACTCGGGCGACAGCCAGGAGGTCAGGGTCAAGGTGACGCTCACGATCCCGAAGCAGCCGGACCCGATCGTGCAGACGGAGACGATTCCGATCATCGATCCCGGCGAGACGAAGACCGTGACCTTCCAGGTGGGGACTCTCGTCCCGTTCGGCGAGCAGATCGCCGTGAAGGTGGACGTCGACCCCGTGCCGGGTGAGACGAACACGTCGAACAACACGGTTGAGTTCCCGGTCATCTTCACCCTCTAGAGGTCATGGAGGCGTCCCTCGTGGTCGCGATCGCAGCCTGCGCCGTGGCGGCGCTCGCGCTCGTCGTCGCGCTCTGGCTCTGGCGCCGGCAGGCGAAGATGCAGTCGGCGCAGTCGCTCGTGCTCGGCAGCGGGCGTCAGGACCTCCTCGACTTCGCGGTCTCGCTCCAGGCGCGCATCGACGATCTCCACCGCGCCGTGGACGAGGTCGCGACGGGGCTCTCGCGCGTCGACCGCCGCGTTGACGGCTCGGTGACCAACACGGCGGTCGTGCGCTACGACGCCTACGAGGGCACCGGCGGCCAGCAGTCGGCGTCGCTGGCCCTTCTCGACTCGACGCGCACCGGCACGGTCGTGACCGCCATTCAGGGACGCGACTACGCCCGGATCTACGTGAAGGACCTCGACCGCGGGCGCTCGTCGGTTCCGCTCTCGCCCGAGGAGCAGGAGGCCGTCGAGCGCGCGATGGCGCGGTAACGAACGCGTGCTCTAGAGGCGATGTAGGGGCGAGGCTTGCCTCGCGCTCGTCACGCCGCGGCGGCAGCCTCGACGCCGGGCAGGTATTGCCGCCAGGTGTCGGGGATGTGGTCCGCGGTCAGGCGGATGAAGAGCACGGGCGTCGGCGGCCGCGGAACGGTGCGCAGGCTCATGCTCGTCTCCTCGAGCAGGCGGTCGCCCTTGCGATGGTTGCACGGGGCGCAGGAGGCGACCACGTTCTCCCACACGGACGTGCCGCCCCGTGAGCGAGGGACGACGTGGTCGAGCGTCAGCCTGTTGCTGCCCGAGCCGCAGTAAGCGCACTGCCAGCCGTCGCGGGCGAAGAGGACGCGGCGGGAGATCCGTCGCGTGACGGCACGAGGAACGCGGACGTAGGTGACGAGCCGAATGACGTGCGGGCGGGCGAACGCCGTGGTCGCGGAGCGCAGCTGGCCCTCGCTCGCCTCGAGGATCTCGGCCCGGCCCTTCCAGACGAGCACGTGCGCACGGCGCAGCGAGCAGACGTTCAGCGGCTCGTAACTTGCATTGAGGACGAGTACGCGCTCCACCGCGCGCGCAGCGTAGCACCAAGGGTAGGCGGAAAAGCCCTGCCCAACAGGGATTCCGGGCGATCTGGCTATGCGCATATCATGCTAGAATCCGCATATTCATGATCAGGCCACGACTCCTCTCGACGGGCTTTCATTGAGCACCGCCGTCGTCGCGTACTCGGGCGGGCTCGACACGAGCTGCATCGTCGCCTGGCTCCAGGAGGCCCCATACGGCTTCGACGAGGTCGTCGCCGTGCTCGTCGACGTCGGGCAGGAGTTCGACCTCGACGAGTCGATCGCGCGGGGCCAGGCTGCGGGTGCGAGCGAGGTGTTGCTCGTCGACCGCAAGGACGAGTTCGCCGACGAGCAGTGCGCGCGCGCGATCGCGACGAACGCTCTGTACGAAGGGAAGTACCCGCTCGTCTCGGCGCTCTCACGACCGGTGATCGCGCAGGCCGTGGCCGAGATCGCGGATGTCCGACGCGCCGAGGCGGTCGTGCACGGATGCACGGGCAAGGGCAACGACCAGCTCCGCTTCGAGCTCGCGTTCAAGGCGACGTTTCCTGACGCGCGGGTGATCGCGCCGCTCCGCGACCGCAGCTGGACGCGCGACGAGGAGATCGAGTACGCGCTCGCGCGCGGGATCCCGGTCGTCCAGACCGCGGCGTCTCCCTACTCCATCGACGAGAACCTTTTCGGACGCTCGATCGAGGCGGGCGTGCTCGAGGATCCCTGGGAGGCGCCGCCCGCCGACCCATATGCGCTGACGGCCGATGCGGCGGACGCGCCCGCGCCGGCCGAGATCGTGCTCGGGTTCGTGCAGGGCGTCCCGATGTCGCTCGACGGCGAGGAGCTTCCGCTCGCCGAGCTGATCGGACGCCTGAATGGCCTCGCCGGCGCGTACGGCATCGGCCGGATCGACATGGTCGAGAACCGCGCGGTGGGGATCAAGAGCCGCGAGGTTTACGAGGTGCCCGCGGCGATGGTGCTGATCGGCGCGCATTCCGCCCTCGAGGACGTGGTTCTCACCCGCGACGAGGCGCGCTTGAAGCGGCCGCTCGAGCAGCACTGGACGGAGCTCGTCTACGAGGGCCGCTGGTTCAGCCCGGCCCGTGAGGCGATCGACGCGTTCGTCGCCTCGACCCAGCAGCTCGTGACGGGCGACGTGCGGGTCGAGCTTCGGCCGAACGCTGCCGTCGTCACGGGCCGGCGCTCGCCGCACGCGCTGTACGCGCCCGACCTCGCCTCGTACGGCGCCTCCGACAGCTTCCCGCACGACGCCGCGGAAGGCTTCATCAGGATCGCCGCTCTCGAGACCGAGCTGCATGCGGGGCGCGCACGCGCGAGAATCGAGGTGTGACCACCTGGTCGGGGCGCGTCGAAGGCGCCCTCGCTCCGGAAGTGTGGGAGTTCCTCCGTGCCGACGACGCGGAGCTCCTGCCCTACGACTGCGAGGCGACTGCTCTCCATGCGCAGCGCCTCGCGCAGGCGGGGGTCCTCACGTCGGAAGAGCTCGCCGAGGTCGAGGAGCGCCTGGCTGCGCTCGCCCAGACGGACGCCAGCGCCCTAGCCGACGCCGAGGACGTCCACTCCGCGATCGAGCGTGAGCTCGGCGAGGTCGGCCGGAAGATCCACGCCGGTCGCTCGCGAAACGACCAGGTCGCCGCGGCGCTGCGCCTCTACGTGCTCGACGCCTGCGCAGAAGCGCGGGAGGCGATCGACGCGTTCGCCCTCGTCTGCCTCTCGCTCGCCGAGTCCGAGGCGGAGACGGCGATGCCGGGCTACACGCATCTCCAGCGCGCGCAACCGGTCACGCTCGGCCATCACCTGCTGGCGTGGGTCGAGATGCTGGACCGCGACCGCGCTCGGTTCGCCCACGCGGCGAACGCCGCCTCCGAGAGCCCGCTCGGCTCGGGCGCGCTTGCCGGCTCGACGCTCGAGCTCCCGCCGCCGCCGCGCCAGATGCGGAACTCGATCGACGCCGTCGCCGACCGCGACTTTGCGCTCGACTACCTGTACGCGGCGACTGTCCTCTTCGTGCACCTCTCGCGGATCGGAGAGGAGATCGTCCTCTGGGCGAGCGCCGAGTTCGGCTTCGTCCGGCTGCCGGAGTCCGCGGCCACGGGCTCGTCGATGATGCCGCAGAAACTGAACCCCGATGTGGCCGAGCTCGTCCGGGGCAAGGCCGGCGCCGCGATCGGCCGGCTCACCGGTCTCCTCGCCACCGTCAAGGGCCTCCCGCTCGCGTACGACCGCGACCTCCAGGAGGACAAGCCTCCGGTCTTCGCGGCGCGGCGTGACGTGCGCCTCGCGCTCGGCGCGCTCGTCCTCCTCGTCAGCGCGCTCGAGGTCGACCGCGAGCGGCTCGAGGCCGCAGCGTCCGACCCGCTGCTTCTCGCGACCGACGCGGCCGAGGCGCTCGTCCGCGAAGGCGTCCCGTTCCGGGACGCGCACGAGCAGGTCGCCGGCGACGTGCGCGGGGGCACCTTCGAGCCGCCCGAGGAGCCGGCGCCGCGTCCGACTCCGGGGCCGTCCGGGATCCACGAGGCGCTGGCCGAGGCCAGGCGCCGCTTCGTCGAGGACCTCTAGGGCACGAGCGCCGCCACGACCTTCTTCTGGAAGTCGTGGATCAGCTGCTCGCTCTCGCGCATGAGGCGCCCCTGGGGGATCGCGCGGCTGTCGAGCCCTTGCTGCACCGACTCGCAGAGCGCGAGGTCCTCCTCGCCGACCTGCGTCCCGAACGCGATGACGTCCTGTGCCTCCGCCTCCGTGACGTCGTGTCCGAAGAAGTAGTCGGTGACCTCGGCGGTCGTGCGCAGCCCCTGGGGGACCCAGCGCTCGATCGCGATGTTCATCGGCCCGGCCTCGATGCTGATCGTCGTGTTCGGCCAGATGAAGTGGTACTGGGCCTGGGTCACGGCACCGCGTGGCACGTACGGTGCCTTGCCGTTCCCACTGAGTGCCGACTCGCGCACGCGCCCGACCTGGCTCGAGTACCCGCCCGCCACGGTCAGCAAGTACGCATCGGGATCGACGTCGATCACCTTCGAGAACCCCGGATGCGCGACCGGGCAGTGGTAGCACTCGAGGAAGTTCTCCATCGCGACCTTCCAGTTCGACTTGATCTCCCATTCGTGGTGCGAGTGGAAGCCGACCTCGTCGAGGTCGACGCCGCTCTCGGCGACGAGCGCGGGAAGGCCGCCGAGCGTCTCCGCGAGCGGAGCGGCCTCCGGATCCACGTTCACGAAGACGAACGGGCCCCAGGTGTCGACCGAGACCGGGCGAAGGGAGAGCCCCGTGGGATCGAAGCCGGGCTCGCGCTCTGCCCGCGGCGCTCGCCGCAGCGAGCCGTCGAGGTCGTACGTCCATGCGTGGTACGGGCACTGGAGCGTCTCGCGGCACCCTTCGCCGCTGACCACCGGGTGACCGCGGTGCCGGCACACGTTGACGAAGCTGCGCAGCGTCCCCTCACCGTCGCGTACGACTACGACCGGCACGGGCCCGGCCTGGCTGACGAAGAAGCTCGTGCTCTCCCGTACCTGCTCGGTTCGGCCGGCGTACTGCCACGTCGTGCCGAAGATCCGCTCGCGCTCGAGCGCCCAGACGGACTCGTCCGCGTACCAGCCGGCGGGAAGCGTCCACCCGTCTTCGATCGGTTTCTCGATCGCGGGGATCGACGGGCTCACGACGTTGGCCTCCATGCACGCCTCCTGCGGCATCGACTGACCGGGCGGCCAGGATAACGCTCGGGCCTCGAATCGGTGAAGATACGCACCTGTGAGCAGCGCCGCCTCGGCCCGCACTCCCGCCGCCGGTGACCGCGTCGCCGACATCCTCCAGGCGGCCTGCCGGGTGGTCGTTCGCGACGGCGCGCACGCGCTACGCATGGCCGAGGTCGCGCGCGAGGCCGGAGTGTCGAAGGCGCTCCTGCACTACTACTTCACGACCCGGCAGGAGCTCGTGCGCGCGGCGTTCGCCTACTCCAGCGACGTCTGGGACGAGGGCGTCCGGGCGCGGCTCGCCCGCGCGCCCAACGGGGCCGTGAGGGTCGAGCTCTACCTCCTCGCGTCGGTCGACTCGTCGGAGCCGTACAACGAGCAGCGTGCGCTCTGGAACGAGGTCTGGAGCAGCCTGCGCGTCGACTCCGACCTGCGGCCGCTCGTGCAGGACGCGTATCGAGCCTGGATGCAGCGCCTCGTCTCCCTCATCGACGAGGGCCGGAGCGACGGCTCCGTTCCGAAGGAGGTGTCCGCCCGGCGCGCGGGGCGCCGTCTCGCCGCGTTCGCCGACGGGCTCGACTCGATGCTCTATCTGAGTCTCACCGACCGTCGCAAGGCGCGGCGCCTCCTCCGCGAGAGCATCGAGCGCGAGCTCGGCCTCGGAGCATGAGCAACGTGCGCCTTCGGCTCTTCCCCTCTCGCGCTAGCGAACTCCGGTCTTGCAGAGCTGAGCGTGCCCCCTTCTTCTTGAAAGCGTGGAACCTCCGGTTCCCCACACCCCTCCACGCTCATGAGCCGAGGGTTGGCGCATGAGCACCGACGCGAGCGGGGTCGTGCTCGAGCGCGTGAGCAAGACCTACGCGGACGTTGCGGCCGTGAACGACGTCTCGCTGACGATCCGCCAGGGCGAGTTCTTCTCCCTGCTCGGGCCCTCCGGCTGTGGCAAGACGACCACGCTGCGCATGATCGCCGGCTTCGAGCGGCCGGACACCGGGCGGATCGCGATCGGCGTCGAGGACGTCACCGAGACGCCGCCGCACAAGCGCCCGGTGAACACGGTGTTCCAGAGCTACGCGCTCTTCCCGCACCTGACCGTGGGCGAGAACGTCGGCTTCGGCCTGCGCTTCCGCCAGCTCTCGGCTTCGGACAAGGAGCTTCGCGTCGGAGAGATGCTCGAGCTCGTGCGCCTCGGCGGGCTCGGGAAGCGGAAGCCACACGAGCTCTCGGGCGGCCAGCAGCAGCGCGTTGCCCTGGCGCGGGCGCTCATTCTGTCCCCGGACGTCCTGCTCCTCGACGAGCCGCTCGGTGCCCTCGACGCCAAGCTCCGCCGGGAGCTCCAGGTCGAGCTCAAGAGCATTCAGCGCGAGGTCGGGATCACGTTCCTGTACGTCACGCACGACCAGGAGGAAGCGCTCACGATGTCCGACCGGCTCGCCGTGATGGCACACGGCAAGGTCGAGCAGCTCGGATCGCCGCGCGAGGTGTACGAGCGGCCGGAGACGACGTTCGTCGCGGACTTCATCGGGGTGTCGAATCTCATGCGTGCTCAGTCGAGCGGCTCGGCCGAGGTCGAGGTCGGCCAGGTCAGGCTCGCCGTCACGGAGCCGGTGCGGAAGACCGGGGTCGTGCGCGTCGCGATCCGGCCGGAGCGCATCCACATCGAGGCTCGGGGGACGAGCGGCGAGAACCGCGTTCCGGTGCGAATCGAGCGCTTCGTGTACCTCGGCTCGACGACGCAGGTCTTCGTGGTACTGCCCGACGGCGACCGGCTGCAGGCGCTCGTCGCGAACGACGAGGACGTGGACGAATACGACGTCGGCCAGGAGGTCACCGCCCACCTCCCGCGCGACGCACTGCGCGTGCTCGCAGACGACGAGGCGACGAGCTGAACGACGTCATCGTGCTCGGAGCGGGCCTTGCCGGGCTCGCCGCCGCGCGAGATCTCGCAGCCGGTGGGGCGGACGTCGTCGTCCTCGACGCGCGCGACCGCGTCGGGGGACGCGTCGAGCAGGTCCCCGCGCCCGACGGCGGCCGGCCGATCCAGCTCGGTGGCGAGCTCGTCGGCCCGATCCACACGGCCTATCTCCAGCTCGTCGACGAGCTCGGGCTCTCGCTCCAGTCGACCTACACGTCGGTCGAGGGTGACACGACCTATGACCTCCGCGAGGGGGTGTTCCGCGGCGACGGGTTCCCGTTCACCGACGCGGCCGGCCGTGCCGACTACGAGCGTGTCCAGGGCCTCTTCGCCGAGCTCGCGAAGACCGTCGATCCCGCCGATCCGTGGAGCCATCCGGAGGCACGGCGCCTCGACGACGCATCGGTCGGGGCTTGGGCGCGCTCGGTCGGTGCGTTGCCCTCGACCGTGCGGGCGCTCGAGGTCGGTTCGCTCGCGCTTGCCGCCGGGTCCGCCGAGCGAATGTCGCTCCTCTCGGAGCTACGCAGGTCGATGGTCGCACCCGACCCCGCCCTCGACGCGTACGCCGAGCAATGGGAGTCCCTCCAGGTGACGGAGGGGAGCGCGGAGGTCGCGCTCCGCATGGCTGGCGAGCTCGGGGCGAGCGTTCGACTCGAGCAGGAGGTCGAGGCCGTGGACGTGGGTCCCAGGTGTTCCGCGACCACGGCCGCCGGCGAGCGGTTCGAGGCGGAGGCGATCGTGTGCGCGCTCCCCGTCTCCGTGCTCGGCCACGTGCGCATCGACGGTGTCGAACCCGAGCGACTCGAGTCGCTCCGGCGACAGCGCCACGCGCAGGCGGCGAAGGTCGTGACCGTCTACGAGCGCTCCGTGTGGGCGGATCTCGGGGCCAGCGGGCTCGCAGAGGGCGAGCACCTGCTCGGATCGACGTGGCCGCAGCGCGACGGCGTCCTCTCGGGCCTCGTCCCGCCCGAGCGGGTCGCATGGCTGCTGGCAACCGCCGAGGACGATCGCGAAAGCGTCCTGCACGAGGAGCTGCGGCGGATGTACGACGCTGCTGCGGCGCGCCCGCTCGAGACCCACGTGCGGCTATGGGCGACGGATCCGTACACGCGCGGCTACGTCACGCACTGGTGGCCGGGCGACGTCATGCGGGTGGGGCCACGCCACGGGACTCATGCCCCTCCGTTCTACGTCTGCGGCTCCGACCAGTGGGTTGCCGGGTACATGGAAGGCGCTGTCCGGACGGGCCGTGCTGCCGCAGCCGCCGCGCTTGGCGCGAAGGAGAGCGAGTGGGCGCACGCGAGCTGACCGCCGACGTTGCGGTCGTCGGCGCCGGGATCGCCGGCCTCACCGCCGCGACCCGCCTGGTCGAGCAGGGACACGACGTCGTGGTGCTCGAGGCGCGCGACCGCGTCGGCGGACGTCTCTGGAACACCGAGATCGGCGGCGAGGCGAACGAGCTCGGCGGCGAGTGGGTCGCGCCCTACCAGTCACGGCTCCATGCGCTCCTCGACGACCTCGAGATCGAGCTTTTCCCCGCGTACCGGGAAGGCGACAACGTGTACGTGGACGCCGCGGGCGTCGCACGTCGCTACACGGACCACGAGCCGGTGGCTGACGCCTCGATGCGCGCCTACGAGGAGGCCGAGGCGAAGCTGGACGGGCTCGCGAAGGAGCTCGATCCCGAGGCTCCCTGGACGCATCCGGACGCCGGCGAGCTGGACGCGACCACCTTCGAGGCATGGCTCAGGCGTGAGCTGGCAGACGACACGGCGAGAGACCTCATGCGCTCGTGGCTTTCGGGCGGGTTCATGACGAAGCCGGCGCACACGTTCTCGCTCCTGCAGGGGCTCTGGGTCGTTGCAGGCGCGGGTGGGATGTACGAGCTGTTCGCTGCAGAGCAGTGCCTTGCGTACCGCGTCGTCGGCGGCTCGCAGCTCACGCCTCTGCGTCTCGCCGAGCGGCTCGGCGATCGCGTCGTGCTCGGAGCTCCGGTCCGGGAGATCCGGTGGTCGCCGGAGAGCGTCGAGGTCGATGCCGGCTCGATTCGCGCTCGCGCCCGCGCCGCCATCGTCGCCGTGGCGCCCAATCTCACCGGAGCGATCCGGTTCGACCCCGCGCTCCCACCCTGGCGGCTGCGCCTGGAGCAGGCGATCTCGCAAGGCAGCATCACCAAGGTCCTCGCCGTGTACGAGCAACCGTTCTGGCGCGCAGACGGTCTCTCCGGCGAGGGCTTCGCTCCGTACGGCCTCGTGCGCGAGATCTACGACAACACGCCGCCTTCCGCCTCGGTGGGCGTGCTGTGCACGTTTCTCGCGGGCGAGGTCGCCGAGGACGCGGGCCGGATGAGCCTTGACGCACGCCGCAGCGCGGTGCTCGAAGGACTGGCGTCGTACGTCGGGCCACACGCGCTGCGCGCCATCGACTACATCGAGACGGACTGGTGCGCAGAGGAGTGGACTCGCGGCGCGTACGCGGCGACCTTCGCGGTCGGCGGGCTCACGCGCTTCGGCCCGGATCTCCGCCGGCCGGTCGGACCGATCCATTGGGCGTGCTCGGACATCGCCGGCGTCGGGCACATGCACATGGAAGGAGGCGTGCGCTCGGGCGAGGCCGCAGCCGCCGCCGTCCTCGCCGGCTAGCGCAGCTTCGTCGTGTCCGTCTCGAGCGAGGCGAACTCCTGGAGCGCCGAGCCGCTCCGGCCTCGTCGTGCCGCCACCAGCCGCCAGAGAAGGAAGGCGACGACTGCGATGACGAGCGTGATCACGAGAGTCAGCGTCGCGAGGGCGTTGAGCGCCGGTGTCGGCGCCGTTCGGCCCGTCGAGTAGATGCGCACGGGCACGGTGTCCGTCGTCGAGCCCGACGAGAGGAACGCGCTGACGACGAAGTCGTCCATGGAGATGGCGAAGACGATGATCGCGCTCGCGACGATCGCCGGCGTGAGCATCGGCAGGAGCGCGAGCCGAAGCGCCTGCATGGGCGGCGCACCGAGGTCCTGTGCGGCTTCCTCGTACTCGGGTCCGATCGAGAGCAGGCGAGCGCGCACGATGATGAGCACGAACGAGAGCGAGAACGTGACGTGGCCGATCGCCTGCGCGGTCGTGCCGAGCGGGATGAACGTGAGCAGGTTCACGAAGACGAGGAAGAGGGCGACGCCCATGACGATCTCCGGGGTCACGAGCGGCACGACGGAGACGAAGCGCGACGTGCCGGCGCCTCGCCCGCGCCAGCGCGTGAGCCCGATCGCGAGCGCGACACCGAGCGGGACCGCGATGGCGACTGCGATCGCCGACAGCTTCAGGCTCTGGACGAGCGCGTTGCGCAGATCGGGGTCGTTCCAGACCGAGAGATCGGGATCATCGAAGTACCAGCGGAGCGACCAGCCCTGCGCCGTCGAGCGCGAGCGGCCCTCGTTGAACGAGAACCGGATCGCGATGAGGATCGGGACGATCGACCAGACGAGGTAGAGGAGCGTGAAGAGCGGGAGGAACCGAGGCCTCCCCCACGGATTGGCGATCCAGTCCCGGAATCGCCGAGCCGCCGATGGGCGAGGCTCGGTCGTCGCCGCGGTCGCGGCAGCGGTACTCACTGTCGGACCCTCCGCTGCGCGCGCGTCGTCGCCACCACGTAGTACACGAGCAGGATCGAGAGCAGGAGCATCAGGACGATCACGAGGGCTGCGCCCACGGGAATCTGCTGGCCCCCACGGATGTAGAGGTTCACCTGATTGCCGACGAGCGAAGTCCGTGGCGAGCCCGAGAGGAGGTCCGGCGTGTAGTAGTCGCCGAACATCGGCAGCGCGATGATCGCGATGCCCGTGAGGATGGCCGGCACTGAGAGCGGCAGCGTCACCATCCGGAACGTCTGCAGCCGGCTCGCTCCGAGATCGCGAGCCGCCTCGAGCAGGCTCTTGTCGATCCGGTCGAGGAACGCGTAGAGCGGGAGGATCATGAACGGCAGGTAGCCGTAGACCATCCCGAGGATCACGCTCGAGGCGCGGCCGTCGAGCCAGTTGCGCGGCGCGTCGAGGATCCCGGCCCATAGCAGGACGTCGTTCACCCACCCGTCGTCCTGGAGGAGGTTGATCCACGCGAGCATCCGCATCAGGTAGCTGATGAAGAACGGTGCGATGAGGCCGAGGAGCAGGAGACCCTTCCAGCGTCCGCCGTGCCGCGCGACGTAGTAGGCGACGGGATAGGCGATGAGGAGGGAGAGCGCCACGGAGATCGCCACGTACACGAACGTGCGCACGAAGACGTGCCCGAAGGCCCGTTCGCCCGTGAACAGCCCCTCGAAGACGAACTGGAAGGCGCTCCAGTCCCAGTCGATCGGGTTCCAGGCAGGCTGGGGCGTCTGCAGGATCGGATCGACCGAACCGAACGCGACCGCGACGATGACGTAGAACGGCAGGACGAAGAAGATCGCGAGCCAGGCGATCCCCGGCAGCGCGAGCCCGGCCCAGAACGCGTCGCGGCGACGCGTCACCTGGCGGGTCTGGTCGTCACCTGAGCTCAGGCGCCCGCCTTGAACTCGGCCCACGCGTTCTGCCACAGCGTCTGGCCTTCGGGGCTCAGCTCGAGCGGCTGGTTCCCGTTGACGAAGTCGCTCTCGCGCACGACTGCGGTCTTCAGGTTCGCTGGGACGACGCCGTCGGCCACGAGCCGGTCCGGGTCGAGGCTCACGAACGGCGGCTGATACCCGTTGAACTCCGCGAAGTTGGCGTAGCCGTTCTTCTCGTCGAGCAGGAAGTTGATGAAGTGGTGCGCGAGGACGGGGTTCTTAGCCGAGCGGAGGACGGCCATCATGTCGCTCCCGATGAGCCCCACACCGTCCGGCGGGTACCAGAACCCGAGCACTTCGGGCCCGGTTCCTTCCGGGAGGTACCACTGGGCCGAGATGGCACTGCCCGACCACATCTGGTGCACCCAGGCGCGTCCCTCGGGCAGGTTCGTGTAGTCGTCGGTCGAGAGCTTCACGTTGACTGCGGGTGTCAGCGACTTGAGCTCCTGCTTGGCGAGCTCGATGTCCTCTGGCTTCTCGGTGTTCGTGTCCGTGATCCCGTTCTTCAGGAGCATGTGGATCGGCGCCTCGCGCCCGTCGTCGAGGAGGTACGTCTTCCCGCTGTTGCGCTCGTCCCAGTAGATCTCGTACGGGTTGTCGAGGCTGCCCGGCGCGGTGTCGACCTGGTCGGTCCGGTACCCGATCCCGGTCGTGTAGACGGTGTACGGGACCGTGTACTGCGAGCCCTTGTCGTAGAACGGGTCCTGAAGCGCCGGCCAGACGCTCTTCTGGAGGTTCGGGACGTACTCGTGGTTCAGCGGCTGGAGCAGCTTCCCGAGCACCATTCGCCCGAGCCGTTCCTGGTACGGGAAGAAGACGTCGTAGTCGACAGCGCCGGACGAGATCTTCGCCATCGACTCGTCCGTCGTCGCGAAGGTCGAGAGCTCGACCTCGACGCCGTACTCCTTCGAGAAGTCCTTCATGATCCGTGGCCAGAGGTAGCCGTTCCAGTTGTAGATCTTGAGCGGGCCCTGCTCGGGCTCCAGCCCGGACGCGATCGGCGGGTTGTCGTCGTAGAGCGGCCACGTGACCGGGCTGTCCGGCCGCGCGAGCTGGAGGTCGGCCGCCGTCGACCCCCCGTTGCCGCCGCCGCACGCGGCGAGGAGCGTGCTCAGGCTCGACAGCCCTGCGATGCCGACCGCCGATCGTCCGAGAAACTCGCGCCGTCCGTATCTCGACTCACGCGGATGGAACGCCATCGCTTCACCTCCGGGCCGCCGTGGATCAGGGGCGAGTGAAGCAGAGACTGACCGTCGGGTCAATCGGGCCGCGGGGCGACGACGACGAGAGCGTCGACGGCGACGGTCGCCTCCGGCGTGACGACCAGCGGGTTGACGTCGACCGACTCGATCTCCGGGTGGGCGAGCGCAAGGCGCGAGAGCGCGGCGAGCGTGCTCGCGACCACTCCGGCGGGGTCGGCGATCGATGCCTCGTCCACGAGTGCTTGCGCGACCTCGTCATCGAGCGGGGCAACCGCGAGCGTCACCCGGCCCAGGCTCTCGACCTCCCTGCCCCCTGCGCCGACGGCGAGCACGGGGCCGAAATCGGGGTCCCTGGTCATCCCGCACAGGACCTCCTCGCCGTGCTCGACCTGCTTTGCAACGAGGACCGGGCCGCCGAGCCGCTGCGCGGCAGCGGCGACTGCGTCCGGCGAGTCGAGCCCGAGCACGACGCCGCCCTCGTGGCTCTTGTGCGCGGGGCCGTCGCGCTTGACGACGACCGGGTAGCCCAGCTCGTCGGCTGCGCTCGCCGCCTCGGCCGGACCAGCGGCCTGCCGCCTCGGCGCGAACGGCACCCCGAGCCGCTCGAGCACGAGCGCCGACCGGTGCTCGGAGAGCGCGCCTGCGGCGAGCAGATCCGAGACGTCCGGCACTGCGTCCGTCTCGCGAACGTGCAGACACCGGGCGCAGGAGCGCAACGCGGGCGAGCGCGAGCATCGCGTCCCGCGGCCCGCGGAGGAGCGGAAGCCGCAGCTCGCGCGCAAGATCCTGGAAGGCACGAGGCGGATCGGCGCTGTGCACGGTCGTCCCGGCGACGAAGACGCCGGTCCGGTCGCGCAGCGTTGCAAGGGTCCGCAGTGTGAGCTCGCACCAGGCGTCGTTCGACTCGTCCCGGAACTGCGACAGGTCGACCTGTGCCACGAGGATGTCGTAGGCGCCCGACTCGGCGATGAGCTCGAGCGAGCGGGGGTAGACGACGCTCTCGTCGGCCACGGCCCAGGCATCGAGCGGGTTCCCCGGCGCGAGGTAGTTCGGGAACTCCGCCTGGAGCCGGGCGGCGAGGTCGTCGGGGAGCGGGTGGAAGGGAATGCCGGCGGCCTCGGCCTGGTCGGCGAGGAGCGCGCACTCGCCGCCCGACTCGGAGATCGCGGCGATGCGGGTGCCGCGCGGCCTCCCTCCTCGTCCCAGCAGCTCGAGCGTCTCCACGAGCTCGTGGAAGTCCTCGACCTCGACGGCGCCATATCGGCGGAGGACGGCCGAGAACGCGCGCCCGGAGCCGACGAGGGCGCCGGTGTGGGACAGCGCCGCGCGGGCCGCAGCTTCGGAGCGTCCCACCTTGAGGCAGACCACGGTCTTCCCTGCGAGCCCGCACGCTTCGAGCGCGGCGACGAACGCTTCCGGGCGGCGGACCGTCTCGAGGAAGAGCCCGACCGCCCGAGTTCCGTCGTCCCCGGCGAAGAAGGAGAGATAGTCGGCCGCGTCCGTGACGGCCTCGACACCGGAGGAGACGATGCAGCGGAAACCCACACGTCCGCCGAGCGAGAGGAAAGCGTCCGCAACCGATCCCGACTGGCAGAGGATGGCGACGTGCCCCGGGGCAGTCGTCGATGGCGGGCGACCGATCCAGGCCATCGGCCCGTCCGGGACGACGACGCCCATGCAGTTGGGCCCGACCATCGCCGCGCCGAGCTCGCGCGCGCGAGCCGCGAGCCGCGCGACGATCGGTGCGGCCGCCGGTCCCGCCTCCGCGCCCACACCCGGAACCACGAAGGCGCGTACGCCGGCTGCGGCAGCATCCTCGAACGCCTGCTCGACCCGCTCGTGGTTGACCAGCAGCAGGGCGGTCTCGGGAGTCTCGGGCAGGTCGGCGAAGGACGGAAAGCACTCGAGCCCGGCAACCTCGCCGTGGTTCGGGTTCACGCCCCAGGCGAGCACGCCGCTGCGGACGACGGTCTCGACGGCGTCGACGTTCCGCGGCGAGGCGCCGACCACTGCGAGCGAGCGGGGGAAGAGGAGTGCGCGCACCTCGGGCACGAGGCGCATTCTCGCCCTACGATCGCGTGCGATGGTGCACGAGAAGCGCATCGAGATCCGGTGGCGCGACGTCGACGCGTACCAGCACGTGAACAACGCCGTCTACGCGACCTACCTCGAGGAGTGCCGGGACGAGTGGCTCACGCGCGCTCTCGACGGCGAGGGAGACGAGTGGAACTTCGTTCTCGCCCGGGTCGCGATCGACTTCCGTCGCGAGCTCAGGCTCGAGGACGAGTCGGTCGTCGTGACCTGCCGCCTCGAGCGGATCGGCACCGCGAGCATCACGCTGCACGAGGAGATCCACGCCGAGGAGGGCTGGCTCGCCGCGCGGTCGGAGGCCGTCGTCGTCGCGCGCGACCGGGAGAAGGCGACCGCCCGACCGCTCACGGATTCCGAGCGTGCTGCCTTCGAGCGGGCGTCGAGTAGTCTCCCGTCGTCTTCCTGACCGGACGGTCAGGCGTCCCCGGGAGGTTCGGCTTGATCGTTCCAGAGCTGCCCGCCGACATCCGTGCGCTGAAGGAGCGCGTCGGCCGTTTCCTCGAGGCAGAGGTGTACCCGCTGGAGCTCGCGATCGCCGCGCGCGGGGCGATCGACGCCGCGGAGGTCGACGAGCTGCGCCGAAAGGCTCGCGCGGAGGGCTTCGCGATGCTGAACATGCCGACCGAGCTCGGTGGGCGCGATCTCTCGATGCTCGGCCAGGTGGCGCTCGAGGAGGAGTCCGGCAAGGCGACGAACGGTCTCGGGTTCGCGGTCGTGGATCGTGGGCCCCGCGAGCTGCTGGAGATCGCGACCGCGGAGCAGAAGGAGCGCTACGTCGTTCCCATCGTGCGGGGCGAGTATCGGGAGGCGTGGGCGCTGACCGAGCCCGGCGCAGGCTCCGATCTCGCCGGCCTCCAGGCAACGGCGACGCGGGACGGCGACGAGTGGGTGCTGAACGGCGAGAAGTGGTTCGTGACGAGCGAGGGCGACCCGGGGTTCTACATCGTGCTCGCCGTTGCCGAGGGCGAGCAGACGCTCTTCATCGTCGAGCCGGAGGCGCCCGGCCTCGAGATCGTCCGCACGCCGCGCTTCCTGCACGACCCGTACCTCGACCACCACCCGGAGATCGTCTTTCGCGACTGCCGGGTGCCCGATGCGAATCGCGTTCCTGCAAGCGGGGACGCGGGTGCGAAGGAATGGATCCTCGTCGAACGGCTCTTCATCGCGGCGCGCTGCTGCGGCGCCGCAGAGCGGCTCCTGGACGAGGCGAGCGCGTGGGCGCAAGAGCGAGAAGCGTTCGGTGCGCGGCTGTCCGAGCACCAGGGAATCGCCTTCCAGCTCGCCGACTCGCTCACCGAGCTGCTCGCCGCGCGGCTCCTGACCTACCACGCGGCGCACGCGTTCGACACACTCCCCGATCGAAGCGTCGTCCACGGAAAGGTGGCGATGGCGAAGCTGTTCGCCTCCGAGATGGCAGGACGGGCCGCCGACCGCGCGGTACAGGTCTTCGGTGGTCGCGGATACATGCTCGAGAACACGGCTGCGCGGTTCTACCGCGAGCTCAGAGTCGACCGCATCTGGGAAGGGACGAGCGAGATCCAGCGGCTCGTCATCGCTCGCGGGCTCTTCAAGCGCGGCGCCGCGCCGTACCTCGGCTGGGAGTAGCAAGCCGCCAAGTGTCAAATTGACACTTGGCGCGTGCTCGTTGCGAGGGCGAGAGCTATCCCGGTTGTCCGCAGCGGGCGAGAGATTCCAAGTGTCAATTTGACACTAGGTGTTCTGGTGTGACGCCGAGCGGGCGCGGCGGCGTATTCCGGCTGTCACCACCGACTCCGGAGGAACCAGATGAAGACCCGTCTCCTGCTTGCAATCCCCGCCCTTCTGGCTGTCGTCGCGCTCGCCGGCGTCTTCGCGCCTGGACCGAACCCCGCCGCGGCGCAGCAGGATCCGGCCGCGTCCGACGCCGACACGGTCACCGTGACCGGGGTCGGGTCGGTCGAGTCCGTCCCGGACGAGGCCAACTTCAACTTCGGCGTCGAGAGCCGCGGCCGAACCGCTCAGGCTGCGATCGCCGCGAATGCGACCGCGATGGAGAAGGTGATCGCGGCGCTTCGTCGAGCGGGCGCTCGCGACATCGCGACCCAGTGGGTCAGCGTCTACACGGTGACGGACGAGAACGGCGTCGCCACCGGCTATTCGGCCAGTAACAGCGTCTCCGCGACGATCGGCGTCCAGCGCGCCGGTGCACTCATCGACGCCGCCGCGGATGCGGGCGCGAATCAGATCTCCGGCCCGGGCATGAGCTCGAGCGACGCCGACCGTCTGTATCGCGAGGCGCTCGCGGACGCGGTCGCGGATGCCCGTCAGCGCGCCGAGGTGCTCGCCCGCGCAGCCGGCCGCTCGCTCGGCGAGATCTCCTCGCTCTCCGAGGTCGGCTCGCAGGCGATCCCGTACGCGGCCGAGGCGGCACGGGACGCAATGGCGGCTTCCACGCCGATCGTCCCGGGCGAGCAGGAGACCTCGGCGACGGTAAGCGTCACGTTCTCCCTCCGGTAGCTCCTCCGAGGGGCCGCTCTCCCCCTTACCGAGGAAGCCTCAGCAACTGACTGACCGAGCGCTCGTTGCCGACGGGATCGACTGCCGTGACCTGAACGCGAACTGCTCGCACGTTTGCGTTCGGTCGTCGAATGCGAAGTGTCAGCGGAACGGTTCCCGTGGCGGTCGACCCGACTCGCCGGGCGAGCTCGAGCCCGTTCTTCCTGACCGACAGCGCATAGCCGACCGGGTTTCCCTCGACGTCGTCGTGCATGGCCAGCACGAGGTCGAGCCGGAATGCGCCGACGGGGCGCCGGAGCTTCGTGACGTCGATCCGCGAGAGCTCGATCGACGGCGCGACAGCGTCGTTGTCGGCGACGCCTCTGAGCGTGCTCCGAACGCTCACACCGAGCGGTTGTCCGGCCTCGTCGGTACGAAGATCGTCGGACAACGTTCCCCTACCCTCGAGGTTTGCGTAGCTGCCGGTTCCCTCGACGATCCTCCAGTGCATGTCCCACGGCTGCTCGTGCTGGAACTGCGTGCGTGACACCGAGATCGTCAGGCTCCCGCTGCCGTCCGCGCACGTATACAGGCGCGCCCCCCACGAGACGCCGAAGAAATCGCTCTCGCCGACGAGGTGGACGCCCGTTCCCGACTCGCAGAACGGGCCACCGGATTTGAACGTTCCCACGTGGTCCACGAACGGGGACGCTGGGCTCGGAACGACCTCGGGCACCCCCTGGAACGTGAGCTCGAATTCGCTCGCCGCCGAGCCCGTGGCGAGCGCAGCCACTGCACCCGTACCGGCAAGGCCGATCGTGCCTCCGGCGAGCGCGAACGATGCGATGAGTGTCACGATCGTCACTTTGAGCATCCACATCGGACTCTCCTTTCGTTTCTCCACCGTCGTTTCGATCTGGCGGCGCGACTGAGCTTCAGCGAAGGCCGTCCGTCAGCTCGAATGCGCCTTGCGGAAGCGAGGAAGGCCCGCACATCGGCGGGCCTTCCCGCTCACGGTGCTACGGCCGATCCGGGATCTGCTCGACTTCGACCCTGGCACCCTGCGCGGTGCCTCGCAGTCCCCCGACGATGAGGTTTCCGGCCGGGTCACGCTGCTCGGAGATCGACACAGCGCTGAACGTCTGGCCGTCCTGCGCGACTCGCACTGTCGCGTTCACCTTCTGCGTGCCCAGTAACGCCCCGGTCTGCGGATTGAACCTGAAGAAGACTCTCGTGACCGAGAACAGATACGGCCCGATCCGCTCCCACGCTCCATGTGACGCGCCGCGCAGCGCCGGCGGAGCAGCCGCGCTCTCCACCGTGGTGCCGTCGCCCTCGAAGGTCGCTAGGACGCGTCCCGGCGGCTGCCCCGGAAGGGACAGCGTTACGTCCCACGTGCCGACGAGCGCGTATCCCGCACTCGCCTTCCGCGGGTTCTTGGCCGCCGATGCGGACACGGCTGCGGTTGCGACCATGACCGTCAGCGCGAACAGCGCGGTCGCTGCGACGGCTGCTCTCTTCCTCTTCACCTTTGCTCCTCCTTACGATCGTCGTAACGAGCCGTGACCGACTCGACCGGTTGAAGACGTCGACGTTTCACGGCGACCTTCCCAGCCGGCGGTCGAGTCTCGATTCAGGAGCGGTGGAGAAATGGTCGAGGACGGTGGTACGGTCGCCGCGTCGTCTCGGAAAGCGAGCTCATGGAGTTCCTGATCCTCGGCCCGCTGGAGGTCCGGAGGGGTACGGACACGGTGCGCGTCGGCCCCTCGAAGCAACGCGCGCTGCTTGGGGTGCTGCTCCTACATGCCAACGAGACTGTCTCCACGGAACGACTCGTGGAAGGACTCTGGGGGGAGCGTCCGCCCGCGACCGCCGAGAAGCTCGTCCAGGGCTACGTACACGCGTTGCGCAAGCAACTGGGCGACGGCGTCGTCGAGACCCGGGCGCCGGGCTACCGGCTCGTGCTCGCCAATGGCGCGTTCGACCTTTCCGAGTTCGAGAGTCTCGCCGCCGCTGCACGCAGCGCTCCTCTACGGGAGTCCATCGAGCTGCGGGGGAAGGCGCTCGCGCTCTGGCGTGGCCAGCCGCTCGCAGATGTCGACCTCGACGGGCCGGACCGCAACACGATCGCTCGGCTGGCCGCGCTACGCCTCTCGACGCAGATCGAGCAGATCGACGCGGAGCTCGAGCTCGGCGAGCACGCGAAGCTCGTCGGCGAGCTCGAGACGCTGACGGCCGCGAACCCGTATCAGGAGCGGCTGGCAGCGCAGCTGATGCTCGCGCTGTACCGCTCGGGCCGTCAGACGGAAGCGCTGGAGACGTACCGTGCCCTACGGGACAGGCTCGACGACGAGCTCGGCCTCCAGCCCGGGCACGAGCTGCGCGATCTCGAGGCGGCGATCCTGCGGCAGGATGCTTCCCTCGCTCCGCCTCCGCCACCCCCGGAGGCCACGCCCGACGACGACGGTGCAGTGGGAGAGCCACCCGATCGCCCGCGCCGTCGTCGCAGGAGCATGCTTGCTCTGGGCGCAGGTGCGCTGTCGGTTGCAGTCGTGGCGGTGGCGATCGTCGTGCTCGTCCGTCGTGACGACGCAGGCTACGTGGCACCTCCCAACTCCGTCGCGATGATCGACGCCGCCACGAACCGCGTGCTCGGGTCGATCCCGGTCGGCATCCGGCCGGGCCCGATCGCGGCAGGTGGGCGCGCCATCTGGGTGGGGAACCTCGACGATGGATCGCTGAGCCGAATCGATCCCGAGTCCGGGAAGGTCATCAAGAACATCGCCCTGCCCGCCACCCCCGACGCGATTGCGTTCGGCGCGAGGGCGGTGTGGATCATGAACGGCAGGCTGGGCACCCTTTATCGGGTCGATCCCGGGTTCAACCGCGTGACCGATGCGATCCCCGTCGCGTCCAGAGCCGTCACACACGCGGGCGCCGCGGTCGACGTCGACGGCGGCTACGTCTGGGCGGCATTCGGCGACTCCACGCTCGCCCGCGTGGACACGTTCCCGCTCGGAGAGGACGGGCTCGGGACAACCGGAGGGGGGCCAAGCGGAGTCGTCTTCGCGTTCGGCTCGATCTGGGTCGCGAACTCCGACGCCACGGTTCAGCGATTCACACCACTCACGTTCGAGGAAGGCGACATCGGCGAGTTCACGGTCGGCCGGGGACCTACCGGCATCGCCGCAGGAGAAGGCGCGATCTGGGTCGCGAGCACGGACGACGACTACGTGACGCGGCTCGACCCAAGTCTGAGCTCCGAGTCGGCCCGACCGATACCGGTCGGCGACGGCCCGACGGCGGTCACAGTCGGGGGTGGGGCGGTATGGGTCACGAACACGGCCGAAGGGACGGTTTCCCGCATCGACCCGGAGACGAACGAGGTCGAGGAGACGATCGCGGTCGGCAACGCGCCCTCTGGCGTCACCTTCGCGGACGGAACCGTCTGGGTGACCGTCCAGGCGCCGTAGCCGGCGGTGGCGCCGTCAGTCCTTGAGGCAGGCGACCGCAAGGTCGAGAACCGGACGCAGCACGATGCACCGGGGGTCTACCCGGTCGGAGACGAGCGTCGCCTCGTGGATGACGTTCAGGGCCGCGAGGGGCGCGTGGTCTCGTGCGAGCAGGGCGTCGAGTCTGGCATACGCCTGAGAGCGCCCTAGCGCCTGGGGCGTCCGTGCCGCTCGCCGGAGCTCACGGCTCGCTGCGCTGGACCGGAACCGTGTGATCGTGTTGCCGTCGAGGAGCTGATTGTCCAGCAGCTGATTCAGGTACGCGTGCGGGTCCGGGATGTTCGGTGTCCAGAGCAGCAGTGCGATGTCCCACTCCTCTCCCCGAGCGGCGAGTTTCTCGAGATACGCGGCCGATGCGATGTGCATCGGGATCTCCTTCACCTCGACATCGAGCCCGATCAGAGCCAGCTGCTGTGCGGTGAGCTGAGCGGCCTGGATCGCAGGCGCCACGTTCGTCGTGTAGAAGACCGCTTTCCCGCCCCTGGTGCTCCCTCGCGCGAGCGCTCGTGCCCTGGCCAGGTCGGGGCCTTCGAGCGGATAGACGTCGGAGTCGCGGAACCCCGGAATGCCGTGCGGGAGGTACTGGTCGGTGAGTCGTCCCGCGACCGGGCCCCCACCAGATGCCAGGAGCGCACGCCGGTCGAGAGCGAAGTTGATCGCCTGCCGCAACTTCGGATTGTTCCGGAAGAGCGGACGTGACGCGTTGAACGCAAGCGCGCGGAGAGTGAGCCCGGGCTTGACGAAGAACTCGTCCTTGTTGATCTGGTACTTCTGCACGAGTCCGAGCTGCGGATCCATGAAGAGACCGGCGACCATGTGGCCCCAGTCGGCCTCGTCCCGATCGATGCGCCGGATCATGTCCTGCGGCGAACCACCCCGGAGATCGACGTCGAAGCCGTCCAGGTGCACCTTGCGCGTGCCTCTGTAGTAGGGGTTGCGCCGAATGATGACCCGCTCGCCGGGCCGGAACTCCTGGACGTAGTACGGGCCTGCCGAGGGGAACGCGCCCTCACCCACTGCGCTCGGCGGCAGGTTTGGTGGAACCGCACAGAAGAACGGCATCGCCGTACGCGCCAGGAAGTCGGGCGCGGGTCTCGTGAAGCGGACGACGAGCGTGTTCCCGCGCGCGACGACCCCCGAGGCCATGCGTCGCCGCCCTGCGAGTACATCGGCCGCACCGACGATGTCCTGCGCGTACTGGGCGCCCGGCGAGAGGACGAGCGGCTGGAGCAGGCGGTTGATCGCATTTTCGAATGCGCTCGCTCGAACGGGCGAGCCGTCGCTGAAGCGGACGCCGGGGCGCAACGTGAAGGTGTACCGCTTGAAGTCGTCGGAGACGCGGTAGCTGGTCGCGACTTCCTTCTGAAGACGGAAGCCGGCGGGCGGGGGTTTGTCCGGGTAGGTCATCAGCCGCGCGCAGGTCGCATCGAGAATTGCCCAGCCGGGTTGAGTGAAAGAGACCGCGGGGTCGACGAGGATGAGCCCCGACGCCGGAGAGAAGCTGATCCGCATGATCCCGCCGTCCTGGCCCCGTGACCCTGTGCCCGACTGCGCGAGCGCCAGTGCACAGCTCACCGCGAGAATGAGCAGCAGCGCATGGCGTGTGGTGCGTCCCACGATCTGCGCGGAGCCTACTGCTCTGAGAAGGTCGAGGCCACGGTCCACGCGGAGAAGCTTTCTGGGCGTCGGTTGAGGACGGGTGGAGGCGCGCTTCAGCATGCGTTATCGGCCGACCGGCCAGCGCGGAATGCCCGCCCAGGAAGGCCCTCCCTGCACACCGGGCTCGAATCCGACGAAGACGAAGATCCGCGGGAGGGTCAGCTCGTCCACGGCGCGCCGCAGCTCTGCGGGCGGTTCGGGATGGAGCAGGGGCTCGTCGCTCAGCGCCTTGGAAAGGCCCGTCACGTCTACCTCGCGCGTGAGCTCGTCACGCTCGACGACGAAGGCGACGCGTCGAGGTGTCGGGAGCGAGACGGCGACGACGCTCGCGTCGGTCTCGAGGAAGGTTCGGAACGCGAGCTCGAGCGCCATTCGGCGGGCAACGTAGTCCGCTGCCGGTCGCGTGAAGCGGGGCGCAGGGGACGGGCAGAAGGCCCTGACGGGGCAGATCGAGTACCAGACCCCGTGCTCGGCCGAGACGTACCGGCTCTCTAGGAAGTCCTCCGCAAGGAGCGTGAAGGACTCGATGACGCTGGTCGGCGTCGGGTCTGTGATCTTCAGCTTGACGCCGGGAAGTAGGCGCGCTCGGGTGCTCACGTTGGCGCCGATCGCGTGAGCATGCGAGAGCATGGGCGACACGCTCTCGGTCGCCGTCGGAGTGGCGTGGGACGAGGAGGCGCCGGCCAGGCATGCCACGACGAGCGCGGCGATCAGGCTCGCAGCAGCCATCGGGAGGCGGATCCTGCCCGCGCTCCCGGATGCATTGTCGGCCGGGTGATTAGAGAGCCCGTGCGCGTTCATCTGCTCCTCCTCGCGTCGTGGATCGGTGCCCGAGTCAGGGTCACGGACTCGGGTCGAGTGGCGATTGAGACGCGATGTAGCCCCGGTTCAGGGGAGATCGTTCAGAGAATCAGCAGCACGACGACGGGCACCTGGACAGGTCGCGCCGCCCAGTGCTCGGTGACCCTCGGGGCCGAGCCCGGAGGCTCGGCCCCGGCTCGGTCAGCAGTCGTAGTACAGCGCGAACTCGGCCGGATGCGGCCGGAGGCGAACCGCGTCGATCTCGTTCTCCCGCTTCCACGCGATCCAGGTCTCGATGAGCTCCTTCGAGAACACATCGCCTTTCAGCAGGAACTCGTGGTCGGCCTCGAGCGCGTCGAGCGCATCCTCGAGCGAGCCCGGAACCTGCGGGACGTCGCCGTCCGCGTCCTCGAAGAGGTCGTAGTCGGAAGGCGCGCCAGGGTCGAGGCCGCGCTCGATCCCGTCGAGGCCCGCCATGAGCATCGCCGAGAACGCGAGGTAGGGGTTCGCGGCCGAGTCCGGGGGCCGGAACTCGACCCGCTTCGCCTTCGCCGACTCCGAGTACATCGGAATGCGGATGCAGGCCGAGCGGTTGCGCTGCGAGTACACGAGGTTGACGGGCGCCTCGTACCCGGGGACGAGGCGGCGGTACGAGTTCGTCGTCGGGAGCGCAGAACGCGAGCAGCGCGGGAGCATGGGCCAGGAGCCCGGCGACGTACGCGCGCGCGAGCTGTGAGAGGCCCGCGTAGCCGGACTTGTCCGCCATCAGCGGCGTTCCCTCCATCCACAGGGACTGGTGGGTATGCATGCCCGAGCCGTTGTCGCCGTAGATGGGCTTCGGCATGAAGGTCACCGACTTGCCGTGCCGGCGGGCGACGTTCTTGACGACGTACTTGTAGGTCATGACCTGATCGGCCATGCGCGTCAACGTCTGGTAACGGAGGTCGATCTCGCATTGCCCTCCCGATGCGACCTCGTGATGGTGGAACTCGCACGGGATCCCGATCCGCTCGAGCGTCAGCACCATCTCCGTGCGCAGGTCGTGGAGCGAGTCCGAGGGCGCCGCGGGGAAGTAGCCCTCCTTCGGCCTGGCCGTATAGCCGAGACCCGGCTTCCCCGAGTTCCAGTAGCCCTCCGGCGAGTCCACCGAGTAGTGCGACCGGTTCGGCGCGAGCTCGTAGTGCACCTCGTCGAAGACGAAGAACTCGCACTCGGGGCCGAAGTAGGCGGTGTCGGCGATGCCCGAGGACCGGAGATGGGCCTCGGCACGGCGGGCGACGCCGCGCGGGTCCCTCGCATACGGCTCCTTCGTGACGGGATCCGCGATCTCGCAGACGAGCGACAGCGTCGGCGCCTCGGTAGCCGGGTCGAGGATGGCGCTCGACGCATCCGGCATGAGCAGCATGTCCGAGTCCTGGATGGCTTGCCAGCCACGGATGGACGAGCCGTCGAAGCCGAGTCCCTCGTCGAACGCGCTCTCGTCGAAGGCACGGACCGGCAGTGAGACGTGCTGCCAGGTCCCGAGCAGGTCGCAGAACTTCAGGTCCACCATCGCCGCCCGTGTCTCGCTCGCCCACTCGAGCGCCTCGCGCGCGTCGGGGGCCGTCTCACCCCCGTTTTGCAGGTAGTGCCGCTCCTCGAGCTCCGACATCCTCGCCTCCTTCGGTCCACGAAAAAGACCCCAGGACTCAGCTGCTACGAGTCCCGAGGCCACGTCGCCCCGGCGGGAGCCGTCTGCGGCTCCGACCGATGCTCACCTTAGCCGTGCTCGCGGACGCCGGTCAACACGACATGTCCGAATCAGCGACTACCGGATGCAGCGGCGCCTCGCGAAACTGGCCTGATGCCGGAATCCGCGTTCACCAACGACGACGCAAAGCTACTCTTCGAAGTGCTCTTCGACATCAAGGTCTTGCTCGCGAGGATCGCCGTTCTCCTGGGAGGTGGTGGCGATAATGGCGAAGAAGAGGAGGAAGCTGACGAATCGTGAGTGGTGGGCCAAGTGGGGGCCGCGGTTCGAGGAGACCGATCGGAAGCTGCTCGAGCGCATCGCGTACCACGAGCGGAAGATCGCGGAAGAGAGGGCTGCCCGCGGCGAGAACGCGGCCTGATTTGAGCCCCGCCGGGAGCGCTGCTATCGTGCGCGACCTGATGTTGCTCCGCAACGGCTGATTAATACGTTCGCGGGCCCCGCCACGACGGGGCCACTGTCAGCGTGCCGTTGTCGTTCGATCCAGGAGCAGCAGAGATGTCAGAGGTACAGCAGGAGGTTCCCGTGATGGCCGGTCCTAGTTCGACCGCCACCTCGCCGCGCGTCGTGGCGCCGGCCGTCGACGTCCGCGAGCTGCGGAAGGTGTTCAGGCGTCGCGACCGCAAGCTCGGCCGCTTCGGCAAGCGCGAGCGCGTTGCCCTTGAGGGCGTCTCGTTCACGCTCGAGCGCGGTGAGACGGTCGCGATCCTCGGCCAGAACGGCTCGGGGAAGTCGACGCTCGTCCGCCTGCTCTCGACGCTCCTTCTTCCGGACGGGGGAAGCGCGACGATCTTCGGGCACGACGTCGTGGGCGAACACCGGGCTGTCCGCAGGCTCGTGAACCGCGTATCCGTCGAGGCTTCGTTCTTCAAGAAGATGTCCGCCGCCGAGAACCTGAGCTACGCGGCTCGCTACTACGGCATGACCTCGAAGCAGACGCGCCGCCAGATTCCCGTGCTCCTCACCCGCGTCGGCTTCCCGTCGGACCGTCGCGACGAGCCGATGGAGAACCTCTCGCGCGGCATGCAGCAGAAGGTCGCGCTCGCGCGAGCGCTCCTGACGTCGCCGGTGCTGCTCCTGTTGGACGAGCCGACGACAGGTCTCGACCCGCGCTCGAAGCTCGAAGTCCAGGAGTTCATCCGCGAGATCCGGACCTCGCACGACTCCACGATCCTCCTCTGCACGCACGACCTCGCCGAAGCGGAGACGCTCGCCGAGCGGGTGGGCATCCTCGACCGCGGTCGGTTGCTCGCCCTCGAGCCCGCCGCGGCCTTGAAGGCGAGGTACGAGGCCGACACGCTCGAGGTGGCGTTCTTCGCCGCGACCGGACGCGAGTTCGAGGCCGAGGGCGACTCCGACGACGACGACCGGGAGGTGTTCGCATGAGCGGCGTAGGCTCGACGGAGCCGCCCCAGCGCGGAGGTGCCGGCTCTGCCGGTGCCGGAGAACGACGGAGAGCGACGCCGGCTTTGCCGGCGTGGAGCGGAAACATGCTGGGGACGATGCGGGCGGAGCTCGTCGGTGCCGGCGGCGTCGTCGAGCGGAACGCCTACCTGACGAAGCGCTACATCTGGTGGGACGTCGCCTGGTTCCTCTGGACCGTCGCGAACACGCTGACGATCGTGTTCATCGCGAAGGGGATCGAGGCCGAGGGGGGCACCCTCGACGTGAACGAGGTGATGACGACGCTGCTCATCGGCGCCGTCGTCTGGGCGTATCTCGGGATCCTCTTCGAGTTCCTCATGGAGACCGTCGCCTGGGAACGCTGGGAGGGGACGATCGAGTACACGTTCATGGCCCCGCTGTCGCGGGCGATGCACCTGGCCGGCCAGGGCGTCTTCGCGATCATGTACGGGCTCCTGCGGGCGATCTTCCTGTTCGTCGTCTGTGCCTTCGTCTTCTTCGACCTGTCGATCCCCGACGCGAACTACCTGGCCGCGTTCGTCGTCCTCGTCGTCGCGTCCGTGTCCTTCATCGGGATCGGGATGATGATGTCGGTGCTGCCCCTCATCTCCCCGGAGAAGGGGACGCAGCTCGGGTTCGTCGCCCAGGGCACGCTGCTCGTGGTCTCCGGCGTCTACTACCCGGTCGAGGTGCTGCCGCAGTGGATGCAGTGGATCGCGGTCATCTCGCCGGCGACGTATGCGCTCGACGGCATCCGCGAGGCGATTCTCGAGGGGCAGGGCCTGACGGCGATGTGGGACGAGCTCTGGCCGCTGATGGTCATCGGCGTGGTCTCCATCCCGCTCGGCCTCTGGGTCTTCAGCCGCGGTGAGCAGTACGCGAAGAAGCACGGAAAGCTGAAGAGGTCGGGCTGATGGACTACGCGGTCCACGTCGATGGGCTCGAGAAGGTCTTCGACGTCCCGGAGCGAGAGGCCGGCCTCCTTGCAGCCACGAAGAGCCTCGTCCGTCGCAAGACGCGTGAGGTGCGAGCCGTCGACGCGATCTCGTTCGACATCGCACCCGGCGAGATCGTCGGTTTCCTCGGGCCGAACGGCGCGGGCAAGACCACGACCCTGAAGATGCTCTCGGGTCTCCTCTACCCGACGGAGGGTGACGCCCTGGTCCTCGGCCACGTGCCGTCGAAGCGCGAGAAGGCGTTCCTGCGCCGGATCACGCTCGTGATGGGGAACCGCAACCAGCTGCAGTGGGACCTTCCGGCGCTCGACTCGTTCGAGCTGAACCGGGCGATCTACCGGATCCCGCGCGAAGACTTCACGCCGCTGCGGGACGAGCTGATCGAGCTCCTCGACGTCGGAGACCTCGTGCGCAAGCCGGTCCGGCAGCTCTCGCTCGGCGAGCGGATGAAGGTCGAGATCGTGGGCGCGCTCGTCCATCGGCCTCAGGTGCTCTTCCTCGACGAGCCGACCATCGGGCTCGACGTGACGATGCAGAAGCGGATCCGCGTCGTTCGTCGCGGACTACAACCAGCGGCACGGCGCGACCGTCCTCCTGACGAGCCACTACATGGCCGACGTCCAGGCGCTTTGCAAGCGCGTCATCGTCATCCACCACGGGCGCATCCTGTTCGACGGACCTCTCACCGGGCTCGCTGACCAGTTCGCCGCCTACAAGACGATCGGCGTCGCGCTGGAGAACGGCCAGGCCGACCTCGGCACGATACGGAGAGATCATCCACCGAGACGGTGACTGGGTCACGCTGCGCGTTCCGAAAGCCGAGACCTCGGCGGTCGCGGCGCGGCTGCTCGCCGACCAGTCGGTGCTCGACCTGAACATCGAGGACCCGCCGATCGAGGACGTGATCGAGCTCGTCTTCGCGCAGGAGCGACCCGAGTGACGGTGGCGCCACACGGCGCTTCCCTGGATCTGCGCGAGGCGGGTCGCCTCCGCTCGACGGTCGACTTCTACGTCACCACGATGAAGCTCGCCGTCCAGGAGCAGTTCCAGTACCGGACGGCGAACTACTTCTACATGCTCGGCATGATCGCCGAGCCGGTGATCTACCTCGTCGTCTGGACGACGATCGCGGAGCAGCAGGGTGGGTCGGTCCAGGGGTTCACCGCCGGATACTTCGCCGCGTACTACATCGTCTGGACACTCGTCCGGAACATGAACATCGTCTTCGGTGCTCCCTACTGGGAGCAGCGGATCCGCGAGGGCGAGCTCGCCGGAGCGCTTCTGCGCCCGATGCATCCTCTGCACTACGACATCGCCTACTTCGCGGGTTGGAAGGTCGTCGTCATCGTGCTCTGGATTCCGCTCGCCGTCGGCCTGTCGCTCGTGTTCAACCCGACACTCGACCCCCGCCCGCTCGAGATCGTCGTCTTCGGCGTCGCGATCTGGGGTGCCTACCTCCTGCGGACGATGTTCCAGTCGATCCTCGGAATGCTCTGCTTCTGGACGACGCGCGGGGCGGCGATCTTCGATCTCTGGATGACGCTCGAGCTGCTCCTCTCGGGCCGCCTCGTCCCGCTCCCGCTGATGCCGGACTGGGTGCAGACGATCTCGTGGTTCCTGCCCTTCCAGTGGGCGTTCTTCTTCCCGATCGAGAGCCTCGTCGGCGATCTCTCCGATGCCGAGCTCGCGCGCGGCCTCGCGTTCCAGCTGCTCTGGATCCTCGTCGGACTCGGGCTCTTCAAGTTCGCGTGGCGAAATGCGATCCGGCACTTCTCCGCGGTGGGCGGGTAGACGTGAACGCACTGCGCGTCTCGTGGCTGTACCTGCGCGTCGGCGTGATGAACGAGCTGCAGTACCGCGTCAATTTCGTCGTATCGCTCTTGCAGTCCGCGATCACGCTCGCCGTCGCGCTCGCCGTACTCGCGCTCGTGTACTCGCACACAGACGAGTTGAATGGGTGGACTCAGTCCGAGCTCCTGTGCGTGACCGGCATCCAGATCTTCATGGGCGGCGTCGTGAAGACGTACATCCAGCCGAACATGAATCGCGTCATGGACGAGGTGCGCCGAGGGACCCTCGACTATGCGCTGACGAAGCCCGAGGACTCGCAGGTCCTCGCGAGCGTGCGTGAGATCCGCATCTGGCAGGTGATCGACATCGTCTCCGGGCTCGTCGTGCTGGGCTTCGGGCTCTCGGGGATCGCGGCGGGCGTGGGGCCGGCGGACGCGCTGGCGTTTGCCATCGCTCTCGTCTTCGGCGCGGTGCTCATCTACTGCTTCTGGCTCGTCATCGCGACCGGCGCGTTCTGGGTCGTGAACATGTGGACCGCAGCCGAGCTCTTCGACGGCATCTTCGCGACTGGCCGCTTCCCGGTTGGCATCTATCCAGGCTGGTTGCGCTACAGCGTCACCTTCCTCGTTCCCGTCGCGTTCGCCGTCACCGTGCCTGCGGAGGCCGTGACGTCGAGGCTCGACGCCGAGACACTGCTTCTTGCCGCGGTCTTCGCCGTGGCCATGTTTGCCGCGACGCGCTGGTTCTGGAAGTTCGGCCTGCGTCGCTACTCGGGCGCCTCGGCGTGAACGGCGCAGGCGCGCAGACCTGGCACTACGGCCTCGTCGCGCGTTGGTGGGCCGAGTTCAACCTCGACGGCCCGGAGATCGACTTCTTCCGGCGATTCGTCGAGGAGGGGCAGCCCGCGCTCGACGTCGCCTGCGGCACCGGGCGGCTTCTCGTTCCATATCTCGCGGCCGGGCTCGACGTCGACGGCTGCGACGTCTCGCCCGACATGCTCGCGCTCTGCCGCGAGCGGGCCGAGCGGGAGGGCCTAACGCCGACTCTCTACGCCCAGGCGGTCCACGAACTCAACCTGCCGCGCCGGTACCAGACGATCGTCTTCTGCGGCGGCTTCGGGCTCGGAGGCAGCAGGGAGGACGACGCTGCGGGCCTGCGGCGGCTCTACGAGCACCTCGAGCCCGGAGGCACGCTCGTGCTGGACAACGAGGTTCCGTACGCGGACGTGCACCTGTGGCCGCTGTGGCTGCGCGACGGCCGTGCGGAGCTGCCACGTCAGTGGCGCGCGCCGGGCGAACGGCGGGCTGGCTCGGACGGTGCCGAGTACGCGCTCCGCTCGCGAGTCATCGACCTCGATCCGCTCGCACAACACGTGACGATCGAGATGCGCGCCTGGATGTGGCGAAACGGCGAGCTCGTCGCCGAGGAGGAGCACGCTCTGGAGCTGAACCTGTACTTCACGCACGAAGTGCAGCTCCTGCTCGAACGTGCTGGGTTCGTGGACGTCGAGCTCCGAGCCGGCTACGAAGACCGGTCGCCGACGCCTCAGGACGACTTCGTCGTCTTCGTCGCGCACAAACCGGAGTCCCGCTAGACTCCCGCGGTCTATGTGAGGCAACGCGGCCTCGGGCGGGTTCTTCCGTCCGGGGCTTTTTTCGTTTTCGGAGGAGGTCAGATGGCACGACCGAGAAGCACGACTAGCCGTTCGACGATGGTGAAGAGCCGGGATCGCGCGACGTCATCCGTCGCCGCCCGCCGTGCGGTGCTCAAGCGGATCAAGGACGAGGGCGTCGAGCACGTCCTCTTCTGGTTCACCGACCTCGAGGGGCACCTGAAGTCGTTCGCGATCACGCCGTCCGAGATGGAGGACGCGCTGAACGACGGGATGGGCTTCGACGGCTCGTCGATCACCGGGTTCAACGCGATCGAGGAGTCGGACATGGTCGCGATCCCCGATCCCGCCTCGTACCAGCTCATGCCAAGGCCGCTCGACGAGCACGGCGATCCGGTCGGCGCGAAGGTCGCCCGCATGATCTGCGACGTCGTGACGCCCGACGGCGCGCCGTACGACGGCGACCCACGCTTCGCGCTCCGGCGCGCGCTCGCGCGGATGCAGGAGATGGGCTTCGACGCCTTCAACGTCGGCCCGGAGCTCGAGTACTTCGTCTTCGAGGACGACAAGGGCACCGAGACGATCGACGAGGGCGGGTACTTCGCGATGACGGCGCAGGACGCCGCGACCGAGATGCGGAACGACACGATCGCCGCGCTCGAGTCGGTTGGGATCCCGATCGAGTACCACCACCACGAGGTCGGCCCGTCCCAGCACGAGATCGACATGCGCTATGCGGACGCCCTCGCGATGGCGGACTACACGGTCACCTACCGCCTGATCGTGAAGGAAGTCGCCGCCTGGCACGGGTACTACGCGACCTTCATGCCGAAGCCCCTGTTCGGCGAGAACGGCTCGGGCATGCACACGCACATGTCGCTGTTCAAGGGCGGGCGGAACCAGTTCTTCGACCGGCGCGACCCGTATCACCTCTCCCCGGCTGCGAAGAGCTTCATAGCGGGCTTGCTCGTCCACGCCCGCGAGATCTCGGCCGTTCTGGCGCAGTGGGTCAACTCGTACAAGCGGCTCGTTCCGGGGTACGAGGCGCCGGTGTACGTCGGCTGGTCGCAGCGCAACCGTTCGGCGCTCGTGCGCATCCCGCTCTACAAGCCGGGATCGGAGCAGGCGACGCGTGCCGAGATCCGCTGTCCCGATCCGGCCTGCAACCCGTACCTCGCGTTCGCCGCGCTCCTTCAGGCGGGGCTCGACGGGATCGAGAAGGGCTACGAGCTCCCCGATCCGATGGAGAGCAATCTGTACCGGCTGACGGCGGACGAGCGGCGCGAGCAGGGGATCGTGTCGCTTCCGGAGTCGCTCGGAGTCGCGATCGACGAGCTTGCCGACTCCGACTTGATGCGGCGCGCACTCGGCGAGCACATTTTCCCGCGCTACATCGAGCTCAAGCGGCGCGAATGGGACGAGTACCGCGTCCAGGTCACCGAGTGGGAGAAGGAGAAGTACCTGGCCGCGCTCTAGCGTTTTCTACTTGCGCAGCGCGCGTGAAACACGGATGATTCGCGCTGCAGGGTGCGCCGCAAGGCGAGCGGTGCACCGTGTATCTGACGGCCGATCGCGGGCTCCCTGGTGTGGAGCCCGTGGTCGTTCTGGGTTCCGCCTCCACGGCTGTGCTCGCCGTATGCCTCGGCGTAGACTGAGGCGATGCGTCTTCACCCTCCCTGGTAACTCGTAGTCCGTAGGTCGCTCGGCGGCGTCGTCGCGACGCTGCTGGCGATCGAGCTTCTCGACGAGCTGGTTTTCGGCGCCCGCGAGGCAGCCTGGCCGCTCATCCGCGACGACCTTTCGCTCTCGTACGCGGAGATCGGGCTGCTCCTGTCCGTTCCGAGCCTCGTGTCGCTCGTCGTCGAGCCCGTGCTCGGTGTCGTGGCGGTCACAGGGAGGCGGCGACTCCTCGTCGTCGCGGGAGGCGTCTGCTTTGCGGGCGCGCTGGCACTTGTAGCCGGGGCGCCGTCGTTCGTTGTCCTGCTGGTCGCGTTCAGCCTGCTCTACCCGGCATCCGGAGCGTTCGTCTCTCTGTCCCAGGCCTCGCTCATGGACCTCCAGCCGGAGCGGCGCGAGCACAACATGGCCCGTTGGACGTTCGCCGGTGCGATCGGTGCGGTCGTCGGTCCGCTTGCGCTCGCCGCATTCGCCTGGACGGGGCTCGGCTGGCGCGCGCTCTTCGGGGCGTTCGCAGTTCTCGCCCTCGCGCTGGTGCTGCTCGCAGGCCGTGCGGCGCGGGACGATGGGGACGGCGAGCGTCTCCGCGTCCGAGCCGCCCTGCGGGTGCTCACCCGGCGCGACGTGTTTCGATGGCTGCTCCTGCTCGAGCTCTCCGATCTCATGCTTGACGTGTTCCTCGGGTTTCTCGCCCTCTACCTCGTCGACGAGGTCGGCGCCTCCGTCGCCACCGGAGGGCTTGCGGTCGCGGTGTGGACCGGAGCAGGCCTCGCGGGCTCAGCCGCTGCGATCCCGCTACTCGAGCGCGTCCACGGCCTGCGCTACCTGCGCGGCAGCGCTGCCCTGACCGCGCTGCTCTTCGTCGCGTTCCTGCTCGTGCCGAGCCTCGGTCTGAAGCTCGTCCTCGTTGGAGCCATCGCGATGGTCAATGCCGGGTGGTACCCGGTCCTCCAGGCCCGCCTGTACGAGGCCCTCGGAGAGGCGAGCGGGCTGGCGCTGACGGTCGGAGCGCTGTTTCCGCTGAACGCGGTGCTACCGCTCGCGATCGCAGGCGTCGCGGAGCGCTGGGGTCTCGCCGTCGCCCTGTGGCCGCTGCTCGCCGCGCCCGCAGCGCTGCTCCTGCTCGTGCCTCGTGTCCTGAGCTAGTCGGGCTTGCCGGACATCGCCCAGATCGCGACGACAGCAGCAGCCAGGACGAGCAGCGCGATGACCATCGTGGCTTTGAGCAGACCCGCTCCTTTGCCGTCGCGCAAGCGACGAACGCCGATCCCGCCCACGATCAGCGCGATCAGGGTCAAGAGTGCACCGGCGTCCGCGATGATGTAGCCGATGCCGAGCCAGGCGGGCTCGTCGATTCCCTCCGGCAGGTCGTCCCAGCCTTCCTTCGAGTAGATCCACTCGGCACCGATCCTCATCACGATGTAACCGGGGAGCGCGACCGCGAGCAGCGTCCAGTAGCCCGAGCCGCAAGAGGCGGATATCGCCACGCGCGAACGCGAGCAAGCTCACGCCCGTCAAGAGGCCGCCGACGAGGATCATCGCGCCGAGGACGTGCACGAAGAGCGGGAAGTTCCACTCCGTCGGGCGGCTGACCGCGAGCAACGTGCTCATGCGCCCGGCTTCCAGATCATGACGATGAGGATGAGGAGGACGACGAGCGATGCGAGGGCGTGCATGACGAGACCGTTCTGCGTCCGGTTGAGGGCGAGCAGCTCGGCGTTCGGCCCGCTCTGGCCGGCCGCCTGGAGCTCCTGCGCCTTCGTCATGCCTTGCATGTAGGCGACGCCCGTTCTCTGTCCGACCGCGGCCGCGACCACCCACAACACGATCGCCGCGATGATCCAGAGATCCCAGATGTCGTAGTCGCCGACCGAGAACGCGAGCCAGATGCCGAGGACGATCGTCCCGCCGGCGCCGATCCCGATTGCGCCGTTGCCGACCTTCACGACCGGCTCCAGCCTGATCGTGCCCTCGGCGGTGTCGGTCTTGCGGACCGCGACGATGAGCACCCAGAAGAGGACGATGCCCGCCACGTAGGCGAACGCGCTCAGCACGTGCAGCGCGAGGATCCAGTCGTCGAAGCTCACGCTCGAGGGATCCTATGACACGTCTGCCTCATTCGTAAACGCGACAATGAGCCAGGTGGACACGACGGCTCGCCACCTGCGCCTCCTCACCGAGACCATCGCTGCGGTCAACTCGTCCCTGGACCTCCAAGAGGTGCTCGAGCTCGTCGCGAGCAAGGTCGCGGACGCACTCGGCACCGATGCGTGCTTCGTCTACCTCTACGACGAGCGGAGCGACGAGCTCGTCCTGCGCGCGACCTACGGGAGCCGCGTCGAGGAGATGACCCGAACGCCACGGATGCGACCCGGCGAGGGGATTACGGGAGTCGCGGCCGCCGAGCGTGCCCCGGTGATGATCGCGGAGAGCGCACACCTCGACCCGCGCTTCAAGCAGTTCACCAACCTGCCAGAGGACGAGTACGAGTCCATCCTCGCCGTCCCGATCCTCGCCAGGGAGAAGCTCGAGGGAGCGCTGAACGTGCGCACGCGCGAGGCGCGCGCATTTACGGACGCCGAGATCGAGCTGCTCGTCGCGATCGCCGCCCAGGTCGCGCAGACGATCGAGCACGCCAAGCTCTACGCCGCCGCTCAACGCCGGGTCGTCGAGCTCGAGGCGCTTGCCCGCATCTCGGAAGCGGTCTCGGAGTCGCTCTACCTCGAGGAGTCGCTCGAGGCGATCGTCAACACGACGATGGAGTCGCTGCATGCGACCGGGGCCGCGCTCGTCCTCGAGGACGGGAAGATCGCCTGGCCGGCCGGCAGACCGGGCGCGTTCGCCGTGCGCATGCCGTTGCGCTGGAAGCGCAGGCAGATCGGCGAGCTCGTCTGCGATCGAGACATCGCGTTCACGGAGGAGGACCGGGCGCTCCTCGAGGCGATCGCCCACCACGCCGCGGTGGCGCTCGAGCATGGCCGTGCCGTCATGCGCGGCGTCCTCGCCCAGGAGATCCATCACCGCGTCAAGAACAACCTCCAGGCAGTCGCGTCGCTCCTTCGTCTCCAGGCCCGAGCCGAGCACGTGGACGCGCGCAAGGCGCTCCAGGACTCCGTCAACCGCGTCCTGGCCATCGCCGCGGTGCACGAGGTCCTCACGGAGCACCGCGAGGACGACGTCGATCTCGGGGAGCTCGTCGAACGGCTGCGGGCGATGCTCGTCCAGGGGATCGGAGCGGGGAAGGAGGTGACGGCGGAGCTCGAGCCGATCTCGCTCGCAGGACAACAGGCGACCGCAGTGGCGCTCGTCTTCACTGAGCTGTTCCAGAACGCGCTCGAGCACGGCGGCGAGCACGTCTCGATCGGGCTCGCTCAGCGGGATGGCGAGGTCGTGTTGACCATCGCCGACGACGGCCCCGGCATTCGCGGGAATGGAACCGGGACCGGGCTCTCGATCGTGGCCGCTCTCGTGAAGGACGAGCTCCAGGGGGCGCTCGCGCTCGACGACGAGGGCGGGCTGCGCGCCGAGGTCGCGTTCCCGGCATGACCGATCCGTACGCCCATCTGAAGGACAACTCCTGGCGCGAGCTCGCCGCCATCGACGCGGGCCTCGAACGCGGTGAGCTCGACGAGGACGAGTGGCACCGGCGAGCGGCCGCGCTCGTCGTGCCTGCATATCTGGCCGCGGAGACACCGTGGGGCCAATCCGGCAAGTCCGGGACGGCGGAGGACTGGGAGCGCTCGCGAAGCCACGTCGCCGACGCGATCGATCGCGACGGGGCCTTCCTCGACGTCGGCTGCGCGAACGGCTACCTCATGGAATGCCTTCCGCGCTGGACGCCGTTCGATGTGGAGCCGTACGGCCTGGACATCTCGCCCGAGCTCGTCGCGCTTGCACGCCGTCGGCTTCCCGAGTACGCCGACCGGATCTACCTCGGCAACGCGCTCACCTGGGACGCGCCGCGGACGTTCACATACGTCCGCACCGGCCTCGAGTACGTCCCGCCGATGCGGCGGCGGGAGCTCGTCGAGCGGCTCCTCGGCATCGGCGAGCGAGTGGTCATCGGCGTCTTCAACGAGCACGAGAGCGAACGGACGATCGAGGACGAGGTGGGTTCGTGGGGCATCGGCGTCGACGGGCGCAGCACTCGCGCCAATCCCCGGAAGCCGGGCATGGAGTACCGCGTCCTCTGGATCGACCGATGAGCGATCCGGCGAAGCCGACGCGCGTCCTCATCGCGGAGGACGAGACGATCATCCGGCTCGATCTCAAGGGGATGCTCGAAGCAGCCGGCTTCGACGTGTGTGCCGAGGCCCGCGACGGGGAGGAAGCTGTTCGCCTCGCGCACGAGACGTCGCCCGACGTTGCGCTGCTCGACGTCAAGATGCCCGGCCTCGACGGCATCGAGGCGGCACGCCGGATCCTCGACGAGCACCCGCTGCCGATCGTGATGGTCACCGCCTACGGCGAGCGTGAGCTCGTCTCGCGTGCGATCGAGGCCGGCGTCTTCGGCTATCTCGTGAAGCCGTTCCGCGAGACCGACCTGCTGCCGGCGATCGAGACCGCCCGCACGCGCCATTCCGAGCTCGTCGCGCTCCGCGAGGAAGCGGACTCGCTCGCCGAGGCGCTCGCGGCGCGTAAGGCGATCGAGCGTGCGAAGGGGATCCTCATGCAGCGCGAGGGACTCACCGAGGAGCAAGCCTTCGCGCGGCTGCGGAAGGCGAGCCAGATCTCGGGACGACCGCTCAAGGTGGTCGCCGAGGCGCTGATCGCGACGCTCGGGGGCGAGCAAGGCACGGGGGGTCAGGCTTCAGCCTGACCCCGTCCTGAGGTCGAGACGCAGATCCAAAACCGAGGTCAGACTGAAGTCTGACCCACGGCTCAGTTCGCGGTGAGCAGCCGGTCGTCCTCGCGGCGGCGATAGAGCCGGTTCCCGAGCCAGATCGCGACGGCGAGGAGCGCGAACGGCGCCGCGACGATGAGGATCGCGAGCGCGACGACGCCCTCCCAGACGAGCACGTTCAGCGCCTCGTCGAGCGTGCGGTCGAGGCGGGACGGCACCGGAACGACTCCCGAGCCTTCCGGAGTCACGACGGTCATCTGGATCGTCGCCATCCGTGCTTCCGCGTTCGTACCGGCGATGCCGCTCCGGAGGCCGCGAAGCTCGTCGCGTAGGTTCTTGCGGCGGAGCTCGAGGCGCGCGCGCTCTGCTGCGTCGAGCGGCTCCGACTCGAGCCGGGCGGTGATGAGCGCGATCTGCGCCCGTACCGACCGCTCTCTTCGCTCGAGCTGGTCGAGCGTCGCCTGAAGATCCTCGACCGATACCTGCTGCGAGACGATCGTCCCGAGCGCAGACAGTCCCGCGATGGCTTCCTGGACTCGGGTGACCGGGACGCGCAGCGTGAGCGCGGCGTTCGCGCCCTCGCCCGTTGCGACGTTCGAGGTCACGACGTGGCCGCCGAGCCGCTGGGTGAGGGCGATGGCCTTCTGCGCCGTGTCCGCCACGCCGTCCGAGTCTGCGACCTCGACCGTCATCGTTGCGTTGATGCGCTGCGCGCGATCGTCGGCCTGCGCACGAGCGGTGTCTGCTGCCGTCGCACCTTGACTCGGCGCCGGCGCTGCCGAGTCCGTGGACTCGAGAGCTCCCTTTTCAGCGGACTCGGTGCTGTAAACGGGGTTGCGTGATGCCTCCGTCGTCGGCGCATCGGAACGTGCGAGCCCGAGCACGCCTGCGCTCGCGAGCGCCAGCGCAGCCGCAACCGGCATCACGACGAGCGCCATGCGGCGGCTGGGCAGCCGTAGCCGCGACCAGATCGGGGCCGTCGTCGCTGCATCCAGTGCGGCGATCTCGCGGACCCGCGAGCGAAGCTCCGCGGGGGCCTCGGGGCGCGATGCGCGCAGCATTGCTGCGAGCTCAGGCGACAGTTCAGGCGACGTCATCGTGTCTCATCCTCTCCTCGAGCTTTGCGAGCGCCCGGTGCAGACGCGTCGAAACGGCCGTCGGACTGATCCCGAGCAGTCGTGCTGTCTCCTCGCCGTCGAGCTCGAGCACGACGCGGAGCGCGACCACCTCGCGCTCGCCGGCCGTGAGCTCGCGCAGTCCGGCTTCGAGCACGGGCGAGAAGCCCTCGAACGCCTCAGGGGTCGTGACCCTCGGCTCGGTCGCCCCGGCCCGCTCCTCCCGCCGCCGACGTCTCCCGTCTGCGCGGAACCAGTCGAGCGCCGTCGTGCGGGCGATCGACAGGAGCCACGCGCGGGGTGTCCCCCGGCGCGGATCGAAGCGCCGCCAGCGGCGGAGTGCCGCTTCGAACGTCTCCCCGGTCAGGTCTTCCGCCACGGCTTTGTTCCTCGTCAGGTAGAGCAGGTAGCCGTACACGTCGTCGAGACAGGCCTCGGCCACCGACGCGAAGGTCGGAGCGGCTCTCTGGCCCGGGACCTCGAGCGATACCGCGTGCACGCCCGATCTACGCCGCCGGGGAGGGGTCATGTCACGCAGCTCTCCGTCATCGCTTGCGAACAGTCTGTTGCAAGCCGCGGCCGGGCCCGGCGCTGAGATCAGGTCGCGCGCGTCTGCGCCGCTTCGAAGAGCTCTTCCCAGCGCGCCAGCAGCTGCGTGAGCTCGTCGCGCGCGGCGCGGTGCGACGAGAGGACGTCCATGTTCGTCCAGTCGTCCGCGAGCGTGCGCTCGAGATCGGCGACCCGCGCCTCGGTCTCGGCGATCCGAGCCTCGAGGAGCTCGAGCTCGGTCGGCTTCCGCCGTCCCGGGCGGGGACGCCCAGGTTTTGGTGCCGCCTTGGGCGGCGCCGGTGCCGGCGGCGTCTCTGGCTCCGCGGTCGCCGACCGCACTCGCACGAGGTCGGCCCAGCCGCCCTCGTACGCGCGAAGCGAGCGATCCTCGACCGCGATGATGCGGTCCGGCACGGCGTCGAGCAAAGCCCGGTCGTGGGAGACGAGCAGCACCGTGCCGGGGAACGCCTCGAGCGCCGCCTCGAGCGCTTCCCGGCTCTCGAGGTCGAGGTGGTTCGTCGGCTCGTCGAGCACGAGGAAGTTCGCGCCCGACGCGACGAGAAGAGCCAGGGCAAGGCGGCGCCGCTCGCCTCCGGACAGCGCGCTGACGGGCCGCTCGTGCATGTCCCAGCCCGAGAAGAGGAAGCGCCCGAGCAGGTTCTGCGCCTGCGGCCGCGAGAGGTTCGTCGCCGCTGCTGCCGTGTCGAGCACGGAGCCGCGGTCGGGGAGCTCCTGCGTGTGCTGGGAGAAATAGGCGGGGACGACGCCGTGGCCGAGCCGCGCGGCGCCCTCCGTGAATTCGCGCTCTCCGAGAACGGCCTCGAGCAGCGTCGTCTTGCCGCTGCCGTTCGGGCCTACGAGCGCGACCTTCTCCCCGCGCTCGATCGCGAAGCCCGTGCCTTCGAGCAGGGACTTGGCTCCCGCGGACAGCGAGATGTCGTCGGCCTCGAGGACGACCCGGCCCGAGCGAGGAGGCGACAGGAAGTCGAACCCGAGCGTCTTCCGCTTTCGCGTGAGCGACTCGTGCTCGCCCGCGGCACGGGCGCGCTCCTTCTCGAGACGCCCGATCTGCGTGAGCTTCGCCTGGGCCTGCTTCGCCTTCGACTTCTTGTACCGAAAGCGCTCGACGAAGCGCTCGAGACGCGCGATGTCCACCGACACCCGCTCTGCGGTCTTCGCAGCGGCGGCCGCGCGCTCCGCCTTCTCACGCCGCCACTCGTGCCAGGGCCCGGAGAAGTAGTGCGCGCCGCCCGGCGTGAGCTCGAGCACTGCGGTCGTCACCGACTCGAGGAACCAGCGATCGTGCGCGACGAGGATCACCGCCGCGTCGAGCGTCTCCAGCTCGCGCTCGAGCCATTCGAGGCTCTCGACGTCCAGGTGGTTCGTCGGCTCGTCGAGGAGCAGTAGATCGGGGTCGCCGGCGAGCGCACGGGCGAGTGATGCGCGCGTCAGCTCGCCGCCGGAGAACGTGTCGAGCTTCCGGTCGAGGTCGGCTTCGACGAACCCGAGGCCTCGGACGGCCGAGGCCACGCGGTCGCGCCAGGCCCAGCCGCCTGCGTGCTCGAGCTGCGCCTGGGCGTCGGCATAACGGCGCAGCGTGGCATCGTCGTGCGCGCCGCCCTCCATCGCCTGCTCGAGGCGGCGGAGCTCCGACTCGAGCGCGAGCAGGTCCTTCGCCCCGGAGAGCGCGTACTCGCGGAGGGTCAGATCGAGGTCGCGCGGTGGACGCTGGTCGTGGAGCGCGAGCCGAGCACCCTTCGCGAACGCGAGGTCGCCACCCTGCAGCGAGGTCTCGCCCGCGATCGCGCGGAGCAGCGTCGTCTTGCCTGCGCCGTTCGGGCCTGCGAGCGACAGCCGGTCGCGTCGGCCGACGGTGAACGACACGCCGTCGAAGAGCGGGTCTCCGGAGAACTCCTTGCGGAGGCTGGTTGCGATGAGAACGGCCATGCCAGGGCCCGCCGATCCCTCAACAGGGGGACGCCGGCGTCCGGTCGGAAGCCTACTTTTCGTGCGGGCCGCAAGGCCCCGTTCGAGGACAATTTGGCTACGACACCACATCTCAGGCGTCCTGCGGCGACGCTGGCTCTCGTATTCGTCGGCTTGATCTGCGTGGCAACGGTCACGTCGGTCGCTGGTGCGAGCGGGACGGCGAAGCGCACAGCGGTAATCACCGCGTGCTACTCGAAGAAGACCGGGGTCATGCGGTGGGTCGGTTCGACGGAGCGCTGCAAGCGAGGCGAGCGCCGCGGTTCCTGGAATCGCCTAGGTCGACCCGGTCCCGCCGGGCCTACGGGCCACCAGGGCGCGCAAGGCGCACAGGGTGCGCAAGGTCCGCAGGGAGCACACGGTGCGCAAGGTGCGCAGGGTCCGCCGGGAGCACAGGGTGCGCAGGGCGCGACCGGACTCCCCGGTGGTCCGGGGCCGGTCGGTCCCGCGGGCGCTCAGGGTCCACCCGGCCCACAAGGGTCTCAGGGAACTCCCGGCCCGGCAGGGCCACCAGGCGCTGACGGTGCGCCAGGTCCCGCCGGCCCCGCTGGGCCTGCAGGCGCGGTCGGCCCGCAAGGTCCAGACGGCCCCGCTGGCCCTATTGGACCGCCAGGGCCCACAGGTGCCGTTGGACCGCCTGGTCCCGCCGGTGCCGTTGGACCGCCCGGTCCCGCAGGTCCTGCCGGTGCCGTTGGACCGCCCGGCCCGGCTGGTCCTGCCGGCTCCGCTGGCCCCGCAGGTCCTGCCGGTCCTGCCGGTCCGCAGGGCCCACCCGGGCCGTCGAACTCGCAGGTCCCGGCACCGACGGTTCAGACGTCAGCTGCAGCGTTGCCGGTCAACACGCTGTTCACCGTGACGCGGACGTGTCCCGGAACCGCCGTCATCATGGGCGGCGGCGGCACGTACACGGTCTCCAACGCTGCCCAGTTCAACCGCGTCGCGCTCGTCCAGTCCTATCCGAGCGCGGCCAACGCGTGGACGGTCACGGTTCGCGTGAACACGGCCCTCGGCGCCGGCGTCACGCTCACGGTCTCGACCTACGCGGTCTGCACCGTCTGACCGACGAGCCGCCGTGCGGCGGCCGCGATGCTCTCCGCGTCGATGCCGGCCGCGGCGAGGAGCTCCTCGGGTTTCCCCGACGACGGCATGATCCGCACCGCGAGCACGGAGATCTGCGGCCGGTCCTCGACGTCGGCGAATGCCGAGAGCACGGCTTCTCCGAGCCCGCCCTCGGGCCAGTGATCCTCGACCGTGACGAGACGGCCGTGCGTCGCCTCTGCCGCCGCGAGCAGGGTGCTGCGGTCCAGCGGCTTGATCGAGTAGAGGTCGATCACGCGTGCAGCGATGCCGTCCTCGGCGAGGGCGTCGGCGGCTGAGAGCGACTCGTGCACCGTGATGCCGGCCGCGACGATCGTGACCTCGTCCTCCTCCGACGCGCGGAGGACGCGGCTGCCTCCGATCTCGAACTCCTCGTCGGCGTCGTAGAGAACGGGCGTCGCGGGGCGCAAGGTCCGCAGATACGAGATGCCGTCCCGATCGACGAGCGCGGCGACGAGCTTCGCGGTCTGGTTCGCGTCGCACGGGTGGAGGACGGTGCTTCCGTGCACCGCGCGGAACGCCGCGATGTCCTCGAGCCCCATCTGCGAGGGGCCGTCCTCGCCGATCGACACCCCGGCGTGCGAGCCACAGAAGACGACGCTCGCGCGGCTGATCGCCGCCATGCGGATGAAGTCGTACGCGCGCGTCAGGAACGCAGCGAACGTCGAGGCGAACGGCCGCCAGCCGCGAACCTGGAGCCCCACGGCTGCTGCCGCCAGCTGCTGCTCCGCGATGAACATCTCGAAGAACCGGTCGGGATGCGCCTTACCGAAGATCTCGGCGAAGGTGGAGTTCGAGACCTCGCCGTCGAGCGCGACGACGTCTCCGCGCGCCGAGCCCAGCGCTGCCAGCGCCTCTCCGTACGCCTTGCGCGTCGCGACTTCGCTGCCCAGCTCGTAGCGTGGAAGCTCGAGGGGGCTCGTCGGGAAGCGGTGCGGCTCTCCGGTGGCGGGCTTCCGAACCTCGATCCGGAGGTCGCGCTCCCCGCCGAGCTCCGCGATCGCCTCGGCCGGGTCGTCGAGCGGCTTCCCGTGGAAGCCGTTGACGTCCTCGACCGCAGCGACGCCCTTGCCCTTGACAGTGCGCGCAACGACGACGGTCGGCTGCCCGGTCGTCGCGACCGCCTCCGCGTATGCGGCGTCGATCTCCTCGACCGAGTGCCCGTCGACCGCGATCGCATTCCAGCCGAACGCCTGCGCGCGCGCCACGTACTTGTCGAGATCCCACCCGACCATCGTCTCGCCGCGCTGACCGAGCCGGTTCACGTCGAGGATCGCGGTGAGGTTGTCGAGCTCGTAGTGCGCGGCGTGCTCGAACGCCTCCCACATCGATCCTTCGGCGAGCTCGCTGTCGCCGCACAGCACCCACACGCGGTAGGGCAGGCGGTCGAGGTACTTTCCGGCCAGAGCGACGCCGACGCCGATCGGCAGACCCTGGCCCAGCGAACCCGTGGCGACGTCCACCCAGGGCAGGACGGGCGTCGGATGACCTTCGAGCCTGCTTCCGAACTGCCGATAGGTGAGCAGGTCTTCGGGGGAGATGGCACCGGCAGCGCGGTAGATCGCGTAGAGCAGGGTCGATGCATGCCCCTTGGAGAAGATGAGCTTGTCGTTGCCGGGGTGTTCCGGCGTGTCGAAGTCGTAGTGCAGATACCCGTCCACGAGGACGGACATGAGCTCCGCCGCCGACATCGCGGAAGTCGGGTGGCCCGACTTGGCCGCGGCGCTCATCTGCACGGAATCCACGCGGAGCTGCTGGGCGAGCTCGCGTCGCCGGTCGACGTCGGTCACGCGCGCCATTCTACGGCGTCGGTTTCCCGTTCCCGCCGGAGCGGTAACGTAAGTGCATGGCGACGAGCCGCCTGCACGAACTCTCCGAGCGGGGTGTCAGCGTCTGGATGGACACGCTCTCGCGCGAGCTCCTCGACACCGGCGAGCTCGAGCGGCTCATGCGGGAGGACGCCGTGGTCGGCGTCACCTCGAATCCGACGATCTTCGAGAAGGCGCTGTCGACCGGCGACTGGTACGACGACCAGCTTCGGGACGTGCTCGAGCGCGAAGACGACGCCAAGGAGATCTTCATCGCGCTCGCCGTCGAAGACATTCGGGACGCCTGCGATCTTCTGCGCCCGGCCTGGGAGCGGACGAGCGGCGTCGACGGGCGCGTTTCGATCGAAGTCGACCCCGATCTCGCCTACGACCGCGAGGCGACCTTCGAGCAGGCCGTCAGGCTGCACGAGCTCGTCGACCGTCCCAACGCCTACGTCAAGATCCCGGGGACTGTCCCCGGGCTCGGTGCGATCGAGGACTGCATCGCGCGAGGGCGTGCGATCAACGTGACGCTCATCTTCTCGCTCGAGCGCCACGCCGAGGTGATGGAGGCCTACGTCCGTGGCCTCGAGCGGCTGGTCGCGGACGGCGGGGATCCCGCGCAGGTCTCGTCGGTTGCGAGCTTCTTCGTCTCCCGCGTCGACACCGAGGCGGATCGACGGCTCGACGAGATCGGCCGCACCGACCTGCAGGGCAAGCTCGCGATCGCGAACGCCAAGCTCGCGTACCAGCAGTACCTCACCGTCTTCGGTGGCGATCGCTGGCAGGCGCTCGCCGGCGCCGGCGCGCGCCCGCAGCGCTGCCTGTGGGCCTCGACCTCGACGAAGAACCCGGCGTACCGCGACGTCATGTATGTGGAGGAGCTGATCGGCCCCGACACCGTGAACACGATGCCGCTCGAGACCGTCGCTGCATTCCAGGATCACGGCGAGGTGCGCGGGGACACGCTGCTCGAGGGCATCGAGGACGCGAAGGCGCTGCTCGACGACCTCGCCGCCGCTGGAATCGACTACGACGACGTCGTGCAGACGCTCGAGGAGGAGGGCGTGAAGAAGTTCTCCGACTCGTTCAGGTCGCTGCTCGACGGGATCGAGGCGAAGCGCAGCGCCCTCGTCGCCTGACTGTCACCAACATATGTAATTCACATATAATGAGGGCGTGCATCGCAGGCGCTTCCGCTCGCGCAATCGCCAACGGCTCCCGGACGGGACGTGGGAGGTGCGCGCCCGAGTCGAGCGCTTCGGCGAGGCGGCGCTGCTCCTGTTGCTCGGCGACGGCCCGACGCACGGGTACGAGCTGCTCGAGCGGCTTCCGGAGCTGCTGGGCGAGGAGCGGGTCGACGTCGGAAACGTCTACCGCGCCCTGCGCTCGCTCGAGGACGACGGCCTCGTCGTCTCGGAGTGGAGCGCCGACCTGCCGGGCCCCGCGAAGCGCACGTACACACTGACCGACGACGGCGCGAGCGCGCTGGACGCCTGGATCGACTCCCTGGTGGTCCTTCGCGAGGGCCTCGACGGCTTCGTCGAACGAGCTCGAGTGAAGGGAGGTGACGATGTGCGGACGGCATAGACACCGGACCCGAGGGTGGCGTGCCCCGAGCCGCGAGGAGCTTCGACGCGCGCTCGAGGAGCGCCAGAAGGATCTCGAGCAGGAGATCGCGGACATCCACGACCTGCTCCGGCGTCTCCGCGACGAAGGCGTCGCGGAGACAGGAGGAGGACCGGCGGGCGAGCCGGCACCGGTGGTCTAACGGCACCTTGTGGCTCTGAGCCACGAGGGACGCCCTGGCCGGTCGTAGGGGCGAGAGATATCTCGCCCCTACGCGAGGGCTGCGAGCAGCTCGTCGTGCAGAAGCCCGTTCGAGGACACCGCGGTGCCCGTGTCGATCCGAGCCTCGCCCTGCGCGTCGGTGAACCGGCCACCCGCCTCCTCGATGATCACCTGCACTGCCGCGAGGTCCCACTCGCTGACGCCGGTCGCGTCTAGCGCGCCGTCGACCGCGCCCTCGGCGACGAGCATGTGCGCCCAGAAGTCACCGATGCCGCGCACATGCCACGCGCGCTCGGCGAGCGCCGGCAGCTGGCTGTCGAGCGGGAACGAGAGCACGGAGTCCTCGACGCGCGCCACCGACGAGACGTGCAGCCGTTCGGGGCCGGCGAAGGCACCCGCGCCACGCTCCGCCCACCAGCGGCGGGCGAGTGACGGTGCCGAGACGACGCCGATCCGGACCGTCGCTTCCTCCTCGAGCGCGATCAACGTCGCCCAGATCGGCAGGCCTCGCGAGTAGTTCCTCGTGCCGTCGATCGGATCGACGATCCAACGGCGCGGCGAGTCGCCTATGGTGCCGAACTCCTCACCGAGGATCGCGTCGCCGGGGCGTGCCTCGGCGAGCAGCCTCCGCAGCTCGACCTCGACCGCGCGGTCGGCCTCGGTCACGGGAGTCAGGTCCGGCTTCGTCTCCACCGCGAGACCGGTCCGGAAATGTGCGAGCGAGATCGCGTCGGCGGCGTCGGCCAGGGCGAGAGCGAGCTCGAGGTCGGGGCTCATGGCCCCGTGGACCCTAGAAGGTCAGCGGGAGGACGCGACGCGGAACGTCGGGCGCACGACGCGCACCGCGGCGGGCGACGACCACGTCATCGCCGGCGTTCCGACCTGGGCGGCGTTGAGCCCGCGAACCCGGTAGTACCAGAGGCCCGGGCCAACGTTCAGCAAGCTCGACGTCGAGAGCGTCTGCCGCTTGCCGACCGAGCGCCACGGGTACGTCGTCCTCGACCACTGGACCTCGTACCCAGTCGCACCGACGACCGGCTGCCAGGTGACGAGCGGAGTCGAGTACACGACTGGTCGGGCGCCGGCGACGGCGAGCAGGCGACCCTTGGGGGTCAGACCCGAGACGTACGGAGTGCGCGAGGCCGTGATCGCTGGCTTGGAGAGCTTGGCGAACGTGGACACGCGTCCTGCCTCGCACGCGTCCTGCGGGAGATCGACGTCGACGTACTGGAAGCCTCCGCTGTCCGTGATGGCGATTCCGACGGGCACGACCGTCCAGAAGTAGCGGGTCGTCTTCGCGTCGACATCGGGGAGGTCGACGCGAACCGTGCTCGTCTCCTCTGCCTTCGACTCGTTCGAGGTCAGCTCGGTTCCGTCGGCGCCGAGCGTCTTGACGCCTTCGTCATCCGCGCTTGCGAGCACGCCGATCATCGCCAGATCGAGCTCCTCGGTCGTCGAGGGCAGCTTGAGCGGGCCGCTCGTCCTGGGGGCGAAGGCCGGGCCGCCGACGACAGAGCCGCGGAAGACGACGTTGACGCAGTCGCTGTCGGTGAACGCGTAAGTGCGGAAGAGCGGCCATTCGTTTCCGTTGAGATCGGCGCCTCCCGAGAAAGTCAGGGCGGGCATGAGCTGATGCGCCCCGTCGCGCCAACCGGTGCTCACGACATCTGACACGGTGGCGCGTGTCTGGAGCTTCCCGGAGGCGAGGGGTGGGTTCGTCGTGGCATACACGGCGCTCCACGGGCCGTACGAAACGGCAGGCAGTCCATTCGGGATGGTTCCGAGCACGTGGCGCACCGCGCGCACCCGCCAGCGAACCGTCGAGTACCAGTTCGGGTCCTCGTGGAAGGTGTAGAACTCGCGCATATCCGCGACGTTCGTATGGGTGCTGAACGACTTGCGGATGTCCGTGTACCAGACCTGATACGACGTCGCGCCGTCTACGGGCCTCCAGCGGACGAGACCCGGCTTTCCGGACATCGGGACCGGGAGCTCCTCCCAACGCATGTTGAAGCCGAAGGGCTTGCTCCACGCTGTCGGGCCACGGGAGGTGATCGCCCGCACATGGGAGTAGAGCGCGTAAGGCTTGCCCGTGAACCACGGGAGCGTGAGGCTGATGGAGGCCGCGGGGATGTTGAGCTTGCTGCCACCGCACACTCGCCCGGCGTTCGTCCCGCCGGACACGTTCGACCACACGACCGTGCTGTCCTGGAACGACCGGCTCGTTGCGAGCTGGAGCTCGTAGCACATCGCTCCGCGCACCGGGTTCCACGCGAAGGCGGGGGTGCGCGGGAAGGTGTGCGAGACCGACTCGTTCGGGCGGAGCAGGAAGCCGTGGAGGTTCTTCGGCGCGCTGCCGACTGCCCCGCCGCCGGCAGCCGCGGCTGCGGCGAACGCGGTTGCGAAGAGGGCGACGATAGTGATCAGGCGGGCCGCGCGCATCGAAGTCTTATGTCGGCAGGCGAGGTGTCCCGGCCCTCCCTCGGATGGGGGATGGCCCTGCGTCGAAAGCCGCCCCGTACGGCGCTTGGCTAGTCGAGCTGGAGGTAGAGGATCGCGACCAGCAACGTGCCCGCGAAGAGCAGCCAGAAGAGCCCGAAGAGGGCCCAGCCGAAGCGGAGGTTCCGGCGCTCGAGCTCGCTGTCGTGGGGCTCGGTGCTCATGTGAGAAGTGGATCGATCGCAGCCGCGGTGAACAGCAGCGCGAGGTAGGCGAGCGAGTAATGGAAGAGGACCTGTGCGCGAACCCGGCTCAGATCGCGCCGCAGGAGCACCGCGAGCGCGATGAAGATCGCACCGAGAACGCCGGCTGCCGCCGTGTAGACCGGACCGAGCCAGAAGCCGACCGCGAGGGTGAAAGCCACGAGCGCAATCGAGTAGAGGACGATCTGACGCGCCGTCTCGCGATCGCCGCGGACGACGGGCAGCATCGGGATCCCCGCGGCCGCGTACGCGCGCTTGATCATGAGCGCGAGCGCCCAGAAGTGCGGCGGCGTCCAGAGGAACACGATGAGGAAGAGCCAGAGGGCGGGCAGCGCGAGGCTCCCGGTCGCGGCCGCGTAGCCCACGAGCGGCGGCACCGCTCCCGCCGCACCGCCGATGACGATGTTCTGCGGCGTCGAGCGCTTGAGCCAGCGCGTGTAGACGAGGACGTAGAAAGCGTTCCCGACGAGCGCAAGCACGGCCGTGAGCACGTTCACGGTCGACGCGAGCAGCGAGAACGAGAGCGCCGACAGGACGAGGCCGAACTCGAGCGCCTGGCCCGGAGAGACGCGACCGGACGCGACCGGTCGCCGTTCGGTCCGGCTGCCCATGAGCGCGTCGATGTCGCGGTCGAGCAGGTGGTTGAGCGCAGACGCGCCGCCGCAGGCGAGCGCGAGGCCCGTCATCGAGAGGACGAAGAGGTCGAGCGGCGGCGCGCCCTGGGCTCCGACGAACATCCCGGCCGCTCCGGTGAGCAGGAGGAGCGACATGATGCGCGGCTTCGTCATGGTGAGGTAGTCGCGCGGCGAGGCGAGAGGCGCTGCTCTGCCGCGCAAGCTGGCTACCACGGTCAGCAGCGACGCGGCGAAAGCCGCGGCCGCGGCACCGACGTGGAACGCGACCGCCCAGCCGGCGCTGTCGCTCCACGCCACGACTCCGCCGAGGGCGATCGCGAGCAGGAAGAGCGTGAGCGTCGCCGCGGCCCGCAGGAAGAGCGGGGCGTACGCGTACCGCGCCGCGAGCACGTTGACGACGAGAGCGGGCAGGACGAGCGCAGCGAGCCCCCAGTGCGCGGCGCCGAGCTCCAGGACGGCACTCGCGACGACCACCCCGGTGCCGACGGCGCCGACGAGCGCCGACAGGCGGAGCAGCGGCCCGGGGGCCTCAGGTGAGCTGCTTGAAGCCATCGCCTTCACGGAGCCTCCGCCTGAGATCGTAGAGCGGCCGGGCGCTCGTGACGTAGGGCACCCGGTCGAAGTTGTGCGGCGGCGGCGGAGAGGTCGTGTACCACTCGAGCGTGTCGCCCTGCCACGGGTCGTTGCCGACGCGCGGCCCGCGCCGCTGAGTCTTGATCACGTTCCAGACGAAGACGAGGACCGCGATGCCCATCAACCACGACCCGATGCTCGAGATGAGGTTGTAGCCCTCCCACTCCTCGTTCGAGTAGGTGTAGATCCGGCGCGGCATGCCCTCGAGCCCGGCGAGGTGCTGCGGGAAGAACGTGACGTTGAACGCGACGAAGAGAAGCCAGAAGTGCCACTTGCCGAGACGCTCGTCGAGCGTCCTGCCGAACAACTTCGGCCACCAGTAGTAGAGGGCCGCGAAGATGGCGAACAGCGAGCCGCCGACCATCGTGTAGTGGAAATGCGCTACGACGAAGTACGTGTCGTGCACCTGCCAGTCCACCGGAAAGGCCGCGAGGTAGATGCCCGTGAGCCCGCCGATCACGAAGACCGACAGAAACCCGAGTGCGAAGAGCAGCGGCGTCTCGAAGACGAGGTTCCCCCGCCAGAGCGTCGCGAGCCAGTTGAAGACCTTCATCCCCGTCGGGACAGCGATGATCATCGACGAGATCATGAAGAAGGCCTGGAGCGAGACCGGCAGGCCGACCGTGAACATGTGGTGCGCCCACACGAGCAGCGAGAAGAAGCCGATCGCGATGGTCGAGAGCGCGATCGCCTTGTAGCCGAAGATGGGCTTGCGCGCGAAGACGGGAAGGACCTCCGAGATGATCCCGAACGCCGGGAGCACGATCACGTACACCTCGGGATGCCCGAAGAACCAGAACGCGTGCTGGTAGAGGACCGCCGACCCTCCGTCAGCGGGATCGAAGAAGCTCGTCTGGAGCTCCCAGCCGGCGATCGAGACGCCGCGGTCGAGTAGCAGGAGCGTCAGGCCCGCGGAGAGGACGGGCAGGATCAAGATCAGGAGCCAGGCGTAGACGTAGATCGACCAGACGAAGAGCGGCATCCGCGGCCACGTCATCCCGCGCGTGCGCATGTTGTGGATCGTCACCACGAAGTTGATGGCGCCGACGAGCGTCGACGCAGTGAGGATGTGCAGCGAGAGGATCCAGAGGTCCTGGCCGTTCCCGGGAGCCTGGGCCGAGAGCGGCGGGTAGGCGGTCCAGCCTGTGTCGGCAGCTCCGCCGTCGGCGAAGAACGAGAGCATGAGCACGGCGCCGCCGAGGAAGAAGAGCCAGTAGGAAAGCGCGTTCAGGCGTGGGAACGCGACGTCGCGTGCGCCGATCATGAGCGGGACGAGGAAGTTCGCGAGGCCTGCGAAGATCGGGACGACGACGAGGAAGACCATCGCCGTGCCGTGGATCGTGACGAGCTCGTTGTAGCGCTCGGCCCCGATCACGTCGGCGTTCGCCTGGGCGAGCTGCAGCCGGAAGACCATGGCCATGAGACCCGCCAGCACGAAGAAGAGGAACGACGTCCAGATATAGAGGAGCCCGATTCGCTTGTGGTCGGTCGTGACGAGCCAGCCCGCGAACCGTCCGCGCTGCCATGCAGGTATCCGGGTCTCGGCTCTAGCTGCCATCGGGCGGACTCTCCCGGAGATAGGTCGTCAGCGCGGCTATCTGCTCGTCGCTCCACTCGGATCCGACGGCGGGCATCTCGCCTCTTCCGTTGCGCACGATTTCCCCGATCGCGTCCGCGTCCGCGAGCGTGGGCGATCCGGCGAGCCGCGGGCCGATCCCTCCCTCGCCGTCGGGCCCGTGGCACTTCGCGCAGACGCCGTCCCACATCTCGGCGCCGAGCTCCGAACCGGTCGCGCTCTGGTCGGCTCGGCGCTCCTGGAGCCACGCGACGAAGTCGTCGACCTCCATCACCTCGACCGAGGCGAGCATGTTCGCGTGCTGCAGCCCGCAGAGCTCGGCGCACTGCCCCTCGTACACGCCCGGCTCGTCGGCCTGGAACCACGTCGTGTTGACCACGCCGGGGATCGCGTCGATCTTGCCGCCGAGCGCCGGGATCCACCACGAGTGGATCACGTCGGTGTCGGGCGACGTCACCTCGAGGGAAACCGGGACACCGGCAGGCGCCCGCATCGTGTCGATGGCGATCACGCCGTTCGGATACTCGTACTGCCAGTAGAATTGGCGCCCGACGACGCGGATGTCCAGCTGCGGTGGACCGGCGCCCGCCGACGGGATGTTCTTGATGCCGGGCAGCTCGATGAAGACGAACGCCGCAACGAGGAAGAGGATGACGACCGGTGCCGCCGTCCACATCAGCTCTAGCTTCGTCGCACCGTGGACCGGCGCCCCCTCGTCGAAGCGACCGCGGCGCCGCCGCCGGTAGCGAATCGCGAAGGCGATGAGCAGTCCCTCGATGAGGACGAAGATCGCGCCGACGAAGATCGAGATGAAGAGCCAGCTCTGCCGGATCCCCTCGGCGTTCGGAGAGACGGGGTCGACCGGCGTGAAGCCGCCGTTGTCGCCGTGTGCTGTCGGCGCGAGGAAGACGGCGAGCGCCAGAGCCAGAATGACGGCGATGGAGAGCTTCGAGCGCACCGCGCTTGCCATTCTATGAACGTGTCCGAGCGAGCGCGTACGGGAACCCGCGTCCGGCTGCCGGCCGACGTCTCGCGCCCGTTCGAGGTCTACGTCAACGGCGTCCCCCAGGAGGAGGGAGCCGACTTCCGGGTCGAAGGCCGCACGCTCGTGTTCGGCTCCGAGCTCCGCACCGAGGGCAGGCTCGGCTTCTGGCGCTGGGCGTCGATCCTCGTGGGCATCGCGGGTACCTACCGTCAGAACGATTCGGTGGACGTCGTCTACGAGCGCGGCGGGAAGCGTGTCGTCGCGACGAAGCTCCCGCTCGAGCCGCTCGCCGAGCACCGCTGAGCGGGCCGTAGGCTGCGGCGGTACGCCTCGGCGCCGAGGGTAGTGTTGAAGAAGTGGTGCGCGATAACGGGATCGTGGTCGAGCGACTCGTCCGCGAGTACCGAAAGGGCCCGCGTGCCGTAGACGGGATCGACCTCCAGGTCGCGCCCGGCGAGATCTACGGCTTCCTCGGACCGAACGGGGCGGGCAAGTCGACCACCGTCCACGTCCTGACGACGCTCCTGCCGCCGACGTCCGGCACGGCGCGGGTCGGCGGGTACGACGTCGTCAAGGAGGGCCCGAAGGTCCGCTCGCTGATCGGCGTCGCGCTCCAGGAGGCCGCGCTCGACCCGCTCCTCACCGGCCGCGACCATCTGCGGCTCCAGGCGACGCTGCAGGGCGTCCGCAAGGACCAGAGGAAGGCACGTGCCGATGACCTCCTCGAGCGGGTCGGCCTCGCGGACGCCGGCGACCGGAAGGTGTCCGGCTACTCGGGCGGCATGAAGCGGCGCCTCGACCTCGCGCTGGCGCTGATCCACGAGCCGCGAATCCTCTTCCTCGACGAGCCCACGACCGGGCTCGACCCTCAGAGCAGGACGTCGCTCTGGGAAGAGGTCGCTCGCCTGCGCCGTGAGGAGCTCGTGACGGTCTTCCTCACCACGCAGTACCTCGAGGAGGCCGACGTCCTCGCGGATCGGGTCGGGATCATCGACCAGGGGAAGCTGGTGGCCGAGGGGACGCCTGCCGGGCTGAAGGCCGAGATCGGACGGCCGAGCGTGCACGCGATCCCGCACCGCGAAGAGGACCGGCCGCGCATCGCCGAGTTCCTCTCCCAGTTCGGCGAGCCGCTCGCATCGACACGCGACGTGGCGGTGCGCCTTCGCGACGGGCTCGGGCTGACCGACATCGTGCGCGCGGTGGACGCCAACGGTGTCGACGTCGTCGACCTCGAATTGCGCGCGCCGACGCTCGACGACGTGTTCCTCGCCAAGACCGGCCGCACGCTCGAGGGGGCGGCGGAGGAGGCTGACGCCGAACACCAGGAGCGTCGCGCTTGAGCACGACGACCTGGCCGCAGGTCGGCGCCATCGCGCGCCGATCGATCGTTCGGACCGCGCGTCAGCCGGCGAGCGTCATCCCGCCGCTCATCTTCCCGATCGCGCTCATGGCGGTGAATGCCGGTGGCCTGCGCTCGTCGACCGAGCTCCCCGGCTTTCCGACCGACTCGTTCCTCGCCTTCGCGCTCGCGGTCCCGTTCATCCAGGGAGCGCTTTTCTCGACCATGAACGCAGGCACCGACCTCGCCCGCGACGTGCAGACCGGCTTCATCAACCGTCTGTCGTTGACGGCCCTTCGCGATTGGCCGCTGCTCACGGGGCAGCTCGCCGGTGTCGTCGTGCTGGGCGTCTTCCAGGTGGTCTTCTACCTCGCCGTCGGCCTCGCGGCGGGCGTCGAGTTCGAATCGGGTCCTGCGGGTATTGCGGTTCTCCTCGTGTACGGCGCAATCGTGTCCCTCGCGTTCGGCGCGTTCGGGGCGTGGCTCGCGTTCAGGACGGGCTCCGGCGAGACGATCCAGGCGCTCTTCCCCGTCCTCTTCGTCTTCCTGTTCATCTCCTCGATGAATGCGCCGCGCGACCTGATCGGCGTCGGCTGGTTCCGGACGGCTGCGACGCTGAACCCCGTCTCGTACATGATCGAGTGCGTTCGCAGCCTGATCATCACGGGCTGGGACTGGCAGGCGCTCGCACTCGGGTTCGGGTTCGTGATCGCGCTCGGGCTCATTTCCCTGGCGCTCGCTTCTCGTGCGCTCCGGACTCGGATGACGCGGACATGAGGATGTGGGACGTCGTCTCGGGGGTCGCGTGGCGGACGCTGAAGAACGCGCTGACGAACCCGCAGATCCTCCTGCCGACGATGGCCTTCCCGCTCTTCTTCTTCACGGCGTTCGCAGGCGGGCTCTCCCAGGTCGCGCAGGTCCCGGGTTTCGACTTCCCGCCCGGGTACACCGCGTTCCAGTTCGTCTTCGTCCTGCTCCAGTCCGCCGCGTTCAGCGGCGTCTTCACCGGGTTCGGGCTGGCACGGGACTTCGAAGGAGGGTTTGCCAAGCGGCTGCTGCTGGCTGCACCACACCGAAGTGGCATCGTGCTCGGCTACGCGCTCGCGGCGCTCTGCCGCTGGCTCATCGTCGCGGTCGTCCTCACCGTCGTCGCGCTCGCCGTCGGGATGAACATCGGGGGCGGCCCCGCCGACCTCGTCGGCCTGTACCTCCTGGCTGCGCTCGTCAACTTCTGCGGGTTCTTCTGGGCGGGCGGGATCGCGATGCGCTTCCGCACGATCCAGGCCGCGCCGCTCATGCAGATGCCCGTCTTCCTCGTGCTCTTCTTCGCCCCCGTCTATGTCCCGCTCGAGCTGTTGGAGGGGTGGATCGAGGGGGTTGCCTCGGCGAACCCCGTGACGTATCTGCTCGAGACCGGCCGCGGTTTCATCGCAGGCGACGCGCCGCACGTCGCGGGGGCCTTCGCGCTGGCGATCGGCCTCGGGATCGCGTTCTGGACGTGGGCGTTCCTCGGCCTGCGCAAGGCCGAGGCCGCAGGGTAGGGCGCTCGACGAGGCGCAGGAGCGTCGCGACGACGGCGGGGTCGAACTGCGTGCCGGCGGCTGCGGCCAGCCGCCGCCGCGCCTCCTCGACACCGAGCGCCTTCCGGTACGGGCGGTCGCTCGTCATCGCGTGGAACGCGTCGCAGGCGAAGATGATCCGCGCCTCCAGCGGGATGTCCTCGCCTCCGAGCCCGTCCGGAAGGCCGGCCCCCTCACGGGCGGTGTCTGCTTGACGAAAATCCCTCTGCAAAGATCCGCCGTCGTGCACGTTTCCTCGGATGCGCGGGTCGCGCTCGTGAGTGGGCTGATCGACCACGCGCCGCTCTTTCCGCCGGCGTCGCTGGAGCTACCTGATGCACTCGCCGAGGATCGGCGCGCACGTGAGAGCGACGCCGCATTCGCCCTCGGCCGCCTCGTCTGGCCGGCCTCGCGGCTCGGTGAGCTCCCACCGACCGAGCGGGCGCTCAGCGTCGTCCTCGACAGCGGATTCGAGCCGCGACCGGGGGTCGAAGCAGCCGAGGCGGGCTTCCGGGACGACCTGGGCGGGCTCGCGGAGCTCGCCGGAGCGGTCTACGTCGAGGTGCCGCTCGACACGAAGCTCGAGGAGCGACTCGATGCCCTGTCCGATGCGGGAGTGCACGCGAAGGTCCGGTGCGGCGGCGCCGTCGTGCCCGCGGCGGCGGAGCTCGCGCACTTCCTGCGTGCCTGCCGCGCCCGCGGGCTCGCATTCAAGGCGACCGCCGGCCTCCACCACGCGCTGCGGACGAGCGGCGAGCACGGCTTCCTGAACCTCCTCGCCGCGGTCGTCTTCGGAGACGAGGAGCGCGCGCTCACCGAGGATGGGGCCGGCGCCCTCACGCTCGACGAAGAGAGCTTCCGCTGGCGCGATCGCGCGGCGGAAGCGGGCGAGATCGCCCAGGCGAGGCGCGACCGCCTTCACTCGATCGGAAGCTGCAGCTTCTTCGAGCCGATCGAGGAGCTCGAGGCGCTCGGGGGCCTGCCGTGAAGGGTGCCGTCGGGTTTGGCGTGTTCTCGCACGGAGACGACGAGCCGCGGGTCGGCTTCCGGACCGGCGACGGCGTGCTCGACCTCGCGGAGGCAGGGCTCGGTGCGGCCTTCGAGTCGTCCTCGCTCAACGCGTTCCTCGCGCTGGGCCGTGCCGCGTGGGAGGACGTCACGGCGCGCGCCGGGGAGCTCATTGCGGGAGGGGCGGATCTCGTCCCGCTTGCCGACGCGGAGCTTCACGTGCCCGTCGAAGTGGGCGACTACGTGGACTTCTACTCGTCGCTCGAGCACGCCACGAATCTCGGCCGGCTCTTCAGGCCGGATGCGGAGCCGCTCCTCCCGAACTGGCGGCATCTCCCCGTCGGCTACCACGGTCGCGCGGGCACGCTCGTCGTCAGCGGGACGCCCGTCGTCAGGCCGTCCGGGCAGGCGAAAGCGCCGACCGACGACGTGCCGCGCTTCGGCCCGAGCCGCCGGCTCGACTTCGAGCTCGAGCTCGGGTTCGTGGTCGGAGTCGCGAGCACGCTCGGCGCGCCGGTTCCCGCGGGTGCGTTTCGCGACCACGTCTTCGGCGTCTGTCTCGTGAACGACTGGAGCGCGCGAGACATCCAGGCATGGGAGTACCAGCCGCTCGGGCCGTTCCTCGGGAAGTCGTTCGCGACCTCGATCTCGGCCTGGGTAACGCCGCTCGCCCTGCTCGAGAGGAGCTTCGTCGCGCCACCGGCGCAGGATCCCGAGCCGCTGCCCTATCTGCGGGTCGAGGGCGACTGGGCGCTCGACCTCGAGCTCGAGGTCGAGCTCGCCGGCTCGGTTGTCTCGCGTACGAACGCCCGCGACCTCTACTGGACGATGCCGCAGCAACTTGCGCACGCGACCGTCAACGGCGCGTCGATCCGCACGGGCGACCTGTTCGCGTCGGGGACGATTTCAGGTGGGGAGCGCGGCTCCGAGGGCTCGTTGATCGAGCTGACCTCGAACGGATCAGAGCCGCTCAGGCTCGGCGACGGCGCGGCGCGGACGTTCCTCGAGGACGGCGACGAGGTCGTCATGCGCGGGCGTGCCGGCGACGTCGAGCTGGGCGAGGTGCGCGGGGTCGTTCTCCCCGCTCGCGGCTAGGCCCGCGGCGGGTAGGGGCCTGCGCGGTAGACCTGCCCCTCGAGCCGCCTTCCGAGCAGGCTCTGGAGCCAGTTCGAGACGTCGATCAGGGCGTCCAGGTCGACGCCGGTCTCGATGCCCTCGCCGTCGAGTAGGTAGACGAGATCCTCGGTTGCGACGTTGCCGGTGGCCTTCGGCGCGAAGGGGCACCCGCCGAGGCCGCCGACGGATGCATCGAGCACCGTCGCCCCGGCCTCGAGCGAGGCGAGCGCGTTCGCGTAGCCCGTACTGCGGGTGTTGTGGAAGTGCCCTCCGGTCGGGCGGCCGAGCTCTCTCACGCGGCCGACGAGGCGGCGCACCTGGGTGGGGACGGCGACGCCGATCGTGTCCGCGAGCATGAGCACGTCGGGCTTGGCGGCGGCCAGCGTCTCTGCAAGCCCGAGCACTCGATCCTCGTCCACGGGGCCTTCGAAGGGGCAGCCGAACGCGACGCTGACGATCACCGTCGAGCGGATCCCGTCCGAACTGGCGCGCCCGGCGATGCTCACGGCGAGCGCAAGCGACTCCTCGACCGATGCGTTCTGGTTCCGGCGGTTGAACGACTCGGTGGCGCCGAACGAGAAACGGACCTCTCCGAGGCCGGTCGCGAGCAGGCGCTCGTAGCCCTGCTCGTTGAGAGCGAGGCCCGCGAACACGACGTCGTCAGCCGGCGAGAGCGCCGCGACGACCTCCTCTGCGCCGGCCATCTGCGGAACGCGGCGCGGATCGACGAAGCTCGCGACCTCGACGGCTTGCAGGCCGGCTCGCACGAGGCGTCCGACCAGCTCGGCGCGCACTTCAGGAGCCAGGACGTCCGGCTCGTTCTGGAGGCCGTCTCGCGGGCCGACGTCGTAGAGCCGGACGCTCGCGGGCACGCGTCCACCTTACTCGGGTAGTACGCTCCGGGCGTGCCGGGCTCCATCGTCGTCGGCGTAGACGGCTCGCCTCCATCGCTCGCGGCGCTGCGCTTTGCCGCCGAGGAGGCCGAGTTGAGAAACGCGCAGCTGGTCGCCGTACATGCGTGGACCTTCGTCGCCCCGGCGGCGATGGTCGATCCGGCGATGATCCCCATCCCCGAGGTCGACGTCGTCGGCCAGCTCGAGGCCGAGCGCGAGGCAGCGGAGGCGGAGCTCGCCGACGCGATCACGAGCGCGTTTCCGAGTGGCACGCCGGTCGCGGTCGAGACGCGTCTCGTCGAGGACTCGGCCGGAGACGCGCTCGTCGCCGAGAGCGAGAGCGCGGATTTGGTCGTTGTCGGCTCGAGCGGGAAGTCGGGTCTCACGTCGGCGCTGCTCGGGTCCGTGAGCCGTCACGTCGTCTCGCACGCGAGCTGTCCCGTCGTCGTCGTGAAGGCGCCCGCCGAAGGCTAGAGGGCTTCGCTACGCGAGCTCGGCCGAGCGCGAAGCGAGCTCGCGGTCCCGGTCGGTGATGCCGCCCGCAGTGTGCGTCCACCAGCGGAGCGTCACGTTCTTGTAGTCGATCCGGATGTCCGGATGATGGTCCTCGGCCTCGGCCAGCTCGCCGACCCGATTCACGAATGCGAGTGCCTCGACGAAGTCGGCGAACGTGAACGTGCGCTCGAGTGCGTCGTCGACCTCGTTCCAGCTTCCGTCGGCGGCCACGGGCTGAGTATGCCCAGCTCGGGGCAGCACGTAACTACGATCGGGCGCGATGGTCTCCGCACCGGAGCAGGGGGAGACCGAGGAGGTCGTTGCCCCCGCGAGCGCGAAGCGGTGGCGCCGGTCGCGCCCCGAGCTCGTCGTCGAGCTGGTCTTCCGGCCTCTGGCGGGCGTCCTCGTCGGGATCCTGCTCCCGCTTCGGGTCCCACCTCCGGCGGTCGTGGTCGCGAACGGTGCTGCCGGGATCGCCGCTGCGTACTTCCTCGTGCGAGGGCAGCTGCTCGTGGCGGCGCTCCTGCTCCAGCTGAAGACGCTGCTCGACAACGCCGACGGCCAGCTCGCGCGGAGATCCGGCCGCACGAGCGCGTTCGGGCGCTACCTCGACACGGAGGTAGATCTGCTCGTGAACGTCGCGCTCTTCGCCGCGCTCGGCCACGTCACGGGCGAATGGGTGTTGGCGGTCGTGTCGCTCGTCGTCCTCACGCTTGTCCTGAGCGCCGACTTCAACGAGGACGTCCTTCACCGGCGTGCTCACGGCGAGATCGTCGTGACCGAGCCGCCGACGGCCGGTGAAGCCCGTCCAGCGTGCTGGCTCGCAGGCATCTACCACGTTGTTTTCGGGCCGCAGGATCGCGCCCTCCAGGGACTCGCTGCGAAGCGCCTCGAGCGACTCCTCGAGGGCGTGTCGGATCCGGCGCGTCGGCTCGAGGCGACGCATACGTATCACGACGGATTCACCTCCGGCGTCCTTGCGAATCTCGGTCTCTCGACCCAGCTCGCAGTGCTGGGCGTGTGCCTCGTCCTCTCGGCGCCCGAGGTCTACCTGTGGCTTGCGCTCGGGTGCGCCGCCGTCCCCGTTCTGCTCCAGGTCCGCCGTGAAGTGCGGGTGCGGCGCTTGCTCGGCTAGAACGCGCCGCGCAGGGTGAGGCGCTGGCCGTTCATCGAGGCGGCGGCGTCGGAGCACAGGTAGGCGATCGCCTCCGCGATCTCCTTGGCCGGCGTGAACGTCGAGAAGTCCTTGTCCGGGCTCTCCTCACGCATGGCCGGGGTGACGATCGCGCCGACGACGACGAGGTTCGCGGTGCAACCGGTCCCGCGGAAGCGGTCGGCGAGCGCGAGTGTCCAGGCCTCCCCCGCGGCCTTGGCAGCGGCATAGAGCGCATTCGGGTGCGTCGGTGCCTGCGCCTGGCCGGCGGCGATGTCGACGACCCGTCCGCGCCCGCTCTTCACGAGGTGGGGCACGAAGGCCTGGGTCGCATGGACGAGCGTGCGCACGAGCAACGGCTCGAGGAAGTCCCAGTCCTCGAGCGGCGCCTCCTCGATCGGCGAGCCTCCGCGCCAGCCGCCGACCAGATGGACGAGGCCGTCGAGCCCGCCGAGCCGGTTTGCAACGCCGTCCGCCCAGGCGCGAGCGGCCTCGGGGTCGAGCAGGTCGACCGCGGCGGTATCGATCTCGCCGCCCGCCTCGACCGCGAGCGCGTCCAGCGGCTCGAGGCGACGGCCGCCGAGCGCGAGGCGTGCTCCGGTGGACGACAGACGGCGAACGACGGTTGGGCCGAGGTTCCCGCCTGCGCCCGCGATCGCGATGACGCGGCCGGCCAGCGAATCGAGCCCCGTGTCCGTGGACTCAGCCACGGTTGGCACCGTATCGCGCGCGAGCGCTGCCGGCGTGGTGACGCGGATACGCTGGCGGCATCGAGTACCGGAACCTCGGCTCCTCCGACCTCCTTGTCTCCGCCGTCGGGCTCGGCTGCAACAACTTCGGCCGGCGGACCGATCTCGCCGGCACGCGGGACGTGGTCGATGCCGCCCTCGCGGAAGGCATCACGTTCTTTGACACCGCCGACGTCTACGGAGACGGTGAGAGCGAGCGCTTTCTCGGTGAGATCCTCGAGGGCAGGAGGGACGAGGTCGTGCTCGCGACGAAGTTCGGCTGGCAAGCGGCGAGCGGAGAGCTCCGCGGCTCTGCGGAGTACGCGAAGCAGGCCATCGAGGCGTCGCTCGAGCGGCTCCGCACCGACCGCGTGGACCTCTACTACTACCACCGCCCGGACGGCGTCACGCCGTTCGAGGAAACGCTCGGCGCCCTCGGCGAGCTCGTCCGGAAGGGGCTGGCGCGCTTCGTCGGCTGCTCGAACCTGACTGCCGTGCAGCTCCGTGAGGTGTACGAGATCACGAAGCGCACGGGAACGGCGCCCGTGGTCGCGCTCCAGAACGAGTACAGCCTGCTCGAGCGAGAGGCAGCGCGCGAGGTGCTGCCGCTCTGCAACGAGTACGGGGTCGGCTTCGTCCCGTACTTCCCGCTCGCGAGCGGCCTGCTCACCGGCAAGTACCGCCGCGGCGAGGCGCCGCCTCCGGGGAGTCGCCTCGAAGGCCGGCCCGACCGGCTCACCGAGGAGACGTTCGGCGCCGTCGAAGAGCTCGAGCGCTTCGCCGGCGAGCGCGGGCACACGGTGCTCGAGCTCGCTGTCGGCGCTCTCGCCTCGCAGCCCGGCGTCGGGTCGGTGATCGCGGGGGCGACGTCACCCGAGCAGGTGCGCTCGAATGCCCGCGCGGGGGACTGGCGGCTTTCCGACGGCGAGCAGGCGGATCTCCGCAGCCTACTCGCCGGTCTCGGCTGATCGGAGTCCCGCCGCTGACAAACAGCGGCTTTGGTCGTCTTATCTCTCTGACCGTCCCGCCGAGCGACCAAGAAGACATTCGCTTTGGGTGAAGTTGGCCGGTCGGTCTTGAATTTCTGCGGCAGAGGTGTACCTTTCGACAAGGCCGCTGCGAGAGAGCGCAGCGGGGTGGGGAAGTTGGTTGCAAGGGGGAAGGGGAGAACGATCGACGGCCAGTGCGGCATGGTGGGCCTGGACGCCTTGACGTCCGGGGTACCTAAGTGACGGTGGTGGACTCCAGCCTGGCGACGGCTGAGCTCTTCGACCAGCTGGCGCCCAGGCTCGACGCCCAGACGATCAACGTCATCGAGAGGCACCGCAGCGGCGGTGTCGTCAAGGGTCGCGGTTGGCTCGTTCGCCGCGCGCTCGCGCTCGCCGACATGGTCGGGCTGAGCGCCGCCTTCGTCGTCGCGATGGTCTGGTGGGCGGGCGCGCCCGCCAACGATCACGTCTCGGATCTCCTCGAGGTCGCGGTCTTCCTGCTCTCGCTGCCCGCGTGGGTCGTCGCCGCGAACCTGTACGGGCTCTACTCGAGCGACGAGGAGCGAACCGACCACTCGACTGCCGACGATCTCGTCGGCGTCTTCCACCTCGTCACGGTGGGTAGCTGGGTGCTGTTCCTCGGCGTGACCTTCACGGAGGTCGCGGATCCGAGCCTCCAGCGCCTCCTCACGTTCTGGGCGCTCGCGATCGTGCTCATCACGACGCTACGTGCGCTCGCCCGGGGGATCTGTCGCAGCACCGACATCTATCTCCAGAACACGGTCATCGTGGGTGCCGGGGACGTGGGACAGCTGGTCGCGCGCAAACTGCGACATCACCCGGAGTACGGCCTGAACGTCGTCGGCTTCGTGGACGCGCAGCCGAAGGAGCGCCAGCCGGGCCTCGGCGACCTCAACATCCTCGGCTCACCCGAGCAGCTCAACGGGATCGTCCGCGCGCTCGAGGTCGAGCGGGTCGTGATCGCGTTCTCGAACGACTCCCACGAGGAGACGCTCGACCTCATTCGCTCGCTGAAGGACCAGAACGTCCAGATCGACATCGTGCCGCGCCTGTTCGAGGTCATCGGCGCGAGCGTCGGGCTCCACACGGCCGAAGGCATGCCGATGATCGGGCTCGCGCCGCTGAAGCTCTCGCGCTCGGCGCTGCTCACGAAGCGCGCACTCGACGTCTCGGTCTCGCTGCTCGGGCTCATCGCCTTCTCGCCCCTGCTCCTCGCGATCGCGATCGGGATCAAGCTCGACTCGAAGGGGCCGGTCTTCTTCCGCCAGGTGCGCCGCGGCGAGGGCGACCGCGTGTTCTCGATCTACAAGTTCCGCACGATGCGTATGGACGCGGACGAACGCAAGGCAGAGGTCGCCGGGCTCAACAAGCACCTCGGCGACGGCGGCGACGCCCGGATGTTCAAGATCCCAGACGATCCGCGTGTGACCCGCTTCGGGAAGTTCGTACGCGGGTACTCGCTCGACGAGCTGCCGCAGCTGATCAACGTGCTGCGCGGCGACATGAGCCTCGTCGGGCCGCGCCCTCTGATCCTGGAGGAAGACCAGCACGTGGTCGACTGGCGCCGCCGCCGCCTCCATCTGAAGCCGGGGATCACGGGGCTCTGGCAGGTGCTCGGCCGCGACGGGATCCCGTTCGGCGAGATGGTCACGCTCGACTACCTCTACGTGACGAACTGGACGATGCTGGGCGACGTGAAGCTCATCCTCCGCACCATCCCGGTGCTGTTCCGCTCGCACTCCGCGTAGTCCAGCGACAGGTCGCGCCGGCCGATGAACAAAGTCGTTGCCGCGTTCTCACCGGCGTTGACCGTAGGTGAGCTTTCCGTCCGCCGGCTCGGGTTCGGGACGATGTCGCTCACCGGCCCAGGGGTGTGGGGGCCGCCGAAGGACCCCCACGACGCCCGCCGCGTGCTGCGGCGCGCGGTCGAGCTCGGCGCCGACTTCATCGACACGGCGGATTCGTACGGCCCGGAGGTCGCGGAGGAGATCGTCGGCGATGTGCTGCATCCCTACGACGGGCTGCTCGTGGCCACGAAGGCGGGGCTCACGAGGCAGGGGCCGGGGCGATGGAGCCGCGACGGCCGGCCGGAGTACCTCCGGTCTGCGTGCCACGCGAGCCTCGGGCGCCTCCGAGTGGATCGGATCGACCTCTTCCAGCTGCACTCGGTGGATCCCGCGGTTCCGATCGAAGAGTCCGTGGGGGCGCTCTCCGACCTCCGCGCGGAGGGCAAGATCCGGCATGTGGGCGTCTGCAACGTCGACGTGGAGGATCTTCGCCGTGCACTGACGGTCGAGCCGGTCGTCTCCGTGCAGAACCGCTTCTCGCTCGCCGATCGCTCCTCGCGGCCGGTGCTCGAGCTCTGCGAGTCGCGCGGCCTTGCGTTCGTCGCCTGGGCGCCGCTCGCAAAGGGCTCGCTCACGTCGCCCGACCCGACGCTCTCCCAGATCGCGTCCGCACACGGGGCGACGCCGGGCCAGGTCGCGCTCGCGTGGATCCTGGCGATCTCGCCCGCCACCGTCCCGATTCCCGGTACGGCGTCCCTCGACCATCTCGAGGAGAACGCCGGGGCGGCGGGCCTCAAGCTCACCGCGGACGAGCTCGCGATCCTCGAGCGCGCGACCTTCCGAATGCCCTCGCGCGGCGGTCGCCTCCGTGCCGTCCGCCGGCGGCTGGGCAGGCTGGTCCGACGGTGACCGACTCGAACGCAGGCGGCGCCGAGCTGACCACCGCGAGGTCGTACGACGAGCTCGAGGAGCTGCGAGCGCCGTGGGCGGCGCTTCAGGGGACCCACTTCCCGACGGACTTCGACGCGTTTCGCAGCATCCTCCGCCACCACCCGCAGACCCTGCGCCCGCACGCTCTGCTCCTTGCCCGAGACGGCGAAGCCGCGGACGCTCGCCCTCGGGCGGATCGAGGAGCTCCGCCTCAGCGCGAAGGTCGGTTATCGAGAGGTCTACGCACCCCAGGTGCGCGTCCTCACCGTGGTCAACGAGGGAGTCCTCGGCGATGCGGACGAGCAGGCCAGTCGCGCCTTGCTCGGCGAGCTACGCCGCTCCCTCGACGCAGGCGAGGCCGAGGTCCTGCGCCTCCGGAATCTCCGGCTCGGCTCGCCGCTCCACCGAATCGCCACTAGCGAGCCGACGCGCATTGCGCGCGGCTACCGCAGCGCACCGGCGGTGCACTGGGTCCTCGACCTCCCCGACTCGTACGACGCCTTCCTGAAGGGCCTCTCCTCGAGCACGCGCGAGGGCGTCAAGCGGTATGGCAAGAAGCTGACGCGGGAGCACGGCGACCGGCTCGAGGTGCGCGTCTTCAGCGATCCCTCCGAGCTCGACGAGCTCTTCGACCAGGTCGGCCGGGTCGCCGAGAAGACGTATCAGGGCGGCCTCGGTGTCGCGTTCACGGGCGACGAGGTTCAGCGGGACCTCACCCGGCTCGCGATGGAGCACGGCTGGTTCCGGGCGTGGGTGCTGTCGCTCGACGGCGCGCCGGTCGCGTTCTGGCACGGCGAGGCCTACCGTGGAGTCTTCCGCATCGGCGTGCCGGGCTACGACCCGGCCGTCGGCCATCTCCGCGTCGGGAACTTCGTGCTGATGCGCCTCGTCGAGGATCTCTGTGCCGACGGCAACGTCGAGATCGTCGACTTCGGGTTCGGCGACGCCGAATACAAGCGAAGGTTCGGGACGCGCAGCTGGCAGGAGGAGGACGTGCTCGTCTACGCCCTCTCCGCGAAGGGAGTCCGTGTCAACGTCGGTCGTAGCAGCGTCCTCTTCGCCGCGAGCGTGGCCCGGCGCGGGCTCGAGCGCACCGACGCGCTCTCCCGCCTGAAGCGCTGGTGGCGCGGCCGTCTGCGTTCGAGCGGGGGCTGACGTGCTGCGCCGGGGAGGAATCGTGCTGTTCGCGCTCACCGTGATCGGCGCGGCAACCGTGCTCGCGAGCGCGGCGGTCGACCGCCCCGCGCGTTCGTACCGGGACGCGGTGGTCGTGGACGCACCCCGCGCGGCGATCTGGTCGCTGCTGACGGAATTCGACCGCTACCACGAGTGGAACCCGTACATCACGGAGGGAAGCGGATCGGACGTTGCGGGCTCGACGATCGAGCTCGTATTCACGGTCGGCGGGCAGGGCGGCGAGGCCGAGACACGATCGGCGAAGGTCCTGATCGTCAGGCCACGGCGCAAGCTCGAGTGGCGGACGCGGATCGTCGCGCCAGGAGTCCTCGACCGGGAGCAGGTCTTCCGCATCCTGCCCATGCGCTCCGGGCGCTGGCTCGTGGTCCAGGAGGTGAGGCTCGAAGGCCTGCTCGCGCCGTTCACCGACTTCGACGACGAGCGGGCGGGACTCGTCCGGATGCTCGACGCGATCGCCGAGCTCGCGCCCGACTACCAGTCGTCGTCGGCGTAGAACGCCGGCCAGACGTCGCGCGTGCCCTCGCGCACTCGCTCGATCTGCTCAGGAGTGAGCCGCCTCCGCCAGGAGCCGACGCTTGCCCGGCTGTTGACCCGCACGCCGTGCCAGCCGGCGATCTCGTCCGGGTTCTCCTCGTTGCTGTGCTCGGCGATCTGTCGCCGGATCCCGTCGTCGAGCTCGAGGCCGAGCGTCGCGTAGAGCGATTCGAACCCAGCAGCCGCGTCGAGGGCGAGGTCCTCGTGGCGCACGTACCTCCAGTCCGGGTTGCGCGTGCGGAAGGTCGCGACGGTCGAGTAGATCAGCCGCCAGAGGAGGATGGACTGCTCGAAGCTGTCACGCGGGTTCTCGGCGAAGTCCCTGATCTCGTCCTCGAAAGCGCCGAGGTGGTCCCGGAGGAGCAGCGGCTGCTCCAGGAAGCTCCGGAAGTCGTGCGACCAAGCGAGGCGTGTGAGGCTGCTCGCGAACGCGGCCGGGTGGCGGACGAGAACGACGACCTGCATGTCGAAGCGCGACGCCAGCCACTCGCTCGAGAACACCGCGATCGGGTCCTTCACGAGCGGCCGGTCCTTTCGGAGGCGGCTGCGGGTGAGGTTGTAGAGATCGATGCCCGTTCGACGGAGCACGCGCAGCGAGCGGATCGTCGGCAGCTGGCGGCGCAGGTCGTACGAGAAACGGAGGGTTCGCGCGACGCGCTCTGCGTACTCCTGCTCGTTCTCTGCGCAGACGTACTGGAACGCCCGCTCGAACGGCCCGCCGGACACACCCGCGGACGTGTCCGGGCTGAACGGCTCGTGGATCAGGCCGATGCGTGGCGAGAGCGCGAGCATCGCGCCCACCCAGGTCGTCCCCGAGCGGTGCGCGCCCGTGACCAGGATCGGCGGCGGCACCGAGGCTACGACGGCGTCAGGTAGCCGAAGCGCGTCAGCGCCGGAGCGGCGATCTCGTGCAGCTCGGCGAGAGTCTTGTCGCTTCGCTCCTGCCAGCGTCCGAGCGTATCCGGAGGCCGCACTTCCGCAGCTGCCGCCTCGATGTCGCCGCGAAGGCCGAAGAAGTCGTAGAGCTTCTGGACGGTGGCGACCGGCTCCGAGCACAGATCCTCGAACCGGACGCGCAGGTAGCGGTCGCCCAGCACCTGCTCGCCGAAGTCGGCGGCCTGCGAGTTCACATGCGACCAGAGGGCGATCGAGCGTGCCGGGGTCACCTTGCGCCAGGCTCGCCCGGGCAGGACCGCGTCACCGTGCTTCCGCAGTTGCTGTTGGTTGTCCGAGAACGCCATGTCCCTGCCGTCACGCATGAAGTGCAGGAACCGGAACCGAGGCATGGCCGCGTCGAAGAACGAGATGAGGTAGATGCTGCGCGGTTCCTTCCAACCCCACGCGAGTGCGTCGGCGGGCAGATCGCGCCTGTGCGCTTCGAGCGCGGCCGACAGATCGGCGGCCATGTCGTCGCGAGTGCCGGGAGCCAGCCCGGCGAGCCCCGTCTCGACGAAGCCGTTGATCCAGCGATCCGAGAACCCCGCGAGGTCGAGGGCGTCCTGGTAATCGTTGAGGTTCGTCCCGATGTACATCCCGCCGGCCCGCACGATCCGGCCGACGACACGTGTCCCGGAGCCGCCGGTCGCCCCGATCACGCGAGGCTCGAAAGCCGTGAGCGCGGGCGCTGCCTCCTCGGGAGGCGACACGGAGGCAGGTGAATCGGTCATGGCGAACGGCTGCGCGAGGCCGGATCGGAGGGTCTCGACGCAGGCACGCCAACGCTACCAGCGTTGCGCGGACGGCAACGCGGCGACGCGAGCGACGGCACTCGATCGTCGAGCACGCCGGGCTCTCGACGCGGGGTTCGCGAGGTGCTGCGAAATCCTCAAGGAACCCTTACAAGTCCCCGTTTCCCGCGCGTACGGACGCTTTTCGTGCCGGCCTCGAGGGGCCTGGAGTTTGTGTGTGGCCGTTCTCGGGGGATGCCCGCGGACACCCCTGCTAGGTTCCTCGACGAGGGCATTTTGTGCTGTCGAGAGCCCTCGATTTGTTTTTCGATGAGCAAACGCCGCCGCGTCACACTCGTCGGGATCGTCCTCGCATTCGTCTTCGCGGGCTCGGTGCTCGCACCGACCAGCGTGGGCTCTTCTTCCCGCCACGCGTCCGAGGACGTGCCGACGTGACGGGCGACAACCCAAGTGTGCCGGTTTGGTTGCCAGTGTTAAACCTGTCGCCTTTCGGGAATACACGACAGATCACCCGCCGCGACTCGAGCCTCTGGAGGTCGATCAGATGACCAAGAGAACCGCCCCGAGTAGGGCAGCTCTGCGTGCCCGCCTGCTGCTTGACTTGCACCGCCCTTGCAGCCGTCATCGTCACCCTTGCCGTGGGTGTCCAGGCGTCGAGCTCCGGCGCGAAGATCGCCGTCCAAGTGCAGACAAACCCGAGGGGCGACTCGACGACCTTCGACTTCGTCCTCACGCGCCCCAACGGGCGGTCCTTCGACTTCGGCCTGGCCGACCGCCGCCACCAGACGACCGGTCAGCTCGACACGGGCGTGTACTCGATCGTCCAGGCACCGAGTCCGGACTGGAACCTGACCTCGGCGGTCTGCAGTGACGGGAGCCCTGCGAACGCGATCGACGTCAGCGAGGGCGAGGAGGTCACGTGCATCTTCGTCAACACGAAGAGCTCGGCGAGTGGCGGAATCGGCATCCAGCCACCGTCTCCACCGCCACCGTCTCCACCGCCACCGTCTCCACCGCCGCCTTCTCCGCCCCCGCCTTCTCCGCCCCCGCCTTCTCCTCCGCCGCCTTCTCCTCCTCCGCCGTCACCTCCTCCGCCGCCTTCCCTCACCTCCGCCACCCTCGCCTCCGCCACCGTCTCCACCCCCGCCTTCTCCTCCTCCGCCGTCACCCCCGCCACCCTCGCCTCCGCCACCGTCTCCACCCCCGCCTTCTCCTCCTCCGCCGTCACCCCCGCCACCATCTCCACCGCCTCCGTCGCCTCCGCCCTCCTCGGGCTGTTCGACGACGAACTACACCTCGTGGTCGTGGCAGCAGTGCACGGCGGGGACGACGATCACCGTGACGAACCAGGGTTGGCACTGTGATCGGCCCCTCTCGAGCTACGGCCGGCTGCCGATCAAGGTCATCTCGATCTCGACCGCCGCGTGGAACGACGCCGGCGCGGTGACCGTCAACTCGGGCTGCACGGGCTCGCCCGGAACGGACATCAACCTCATCGTGGACATCCGCGGCAGCGGCCCACACAGCTCGGCAGGGCCGGGACAGGACGCCTTCAAGACGCGCCAGAACCCGTCGAACCTTCGCATCACCGGTTCGATCCAGTGCGGACGCCGCGGGTCCGGAGCGCACCAGGACTCGATCCAGCTCCAGGGCGGGACGAACATCGCGTTCGTCAACGTCATCGCCGGAGGCGACTACGACGCAGGAACGTCGACGTGCCAGGGCGCGGGCGGCGGGCCGTTCTACTCGATGAATCAGAACAACAACATCGACGTGCTGGGCGGGAAGTACATCTCCTGCAACCACGCGCTGAACGGTGGGAACGCGGGCTCGGGAAGCGAGGTCCGCGATGCCAAGTTCCGGTCGGGTCGGGGCAGCGATCCGAACTGCTCGGGCTTCGCGGCGTCGCCGCCGTGCATCAACACGGCCAGGCTCGCGATGTCGAGTTACACGTGCGAGCGCTGGTCCGGCGGCCGCTGGGTCGCCTCTCCGCTCGAATAGCGCAGGTACTCACTTCGCCGTGGGGGCCTGAACGGGGCCCTCACGGCGAAGGCCGATGCCCCCGGCATGAATCGAACATGCGCACGCGGTTTAGGAAACCGCTGCTCTATCCACTGAGCTACGGGGGCGCGCGGTCACCAGGGTACTTCGTCCCGTGCGAGGAGTCTGCGCCCGTACGGACGGCGCGCTCGATCGGGCGGGATTAAGAATCCGCTGAGCGCTCGTCCGGGGGCTACGGCACGCGAATTCGCGGCTGTACGATCCGCGCATGACCTTTCTGATTGCCTTCATCGTCCCGATGCTCATCGGCTTTTGGGCCCAGCATCGGGTCAAGAGCACGTTCGCCAAGAACCTCCAAGTGCCCGTCTCGCACGGTATGACCGGCGCCGAGGTGGCACGCCGGGTTCTCGACGCGAACGGTCTTCACGACGTACCGATCGAGGAGACACCGGGACAGCTCTCCGACCACTACGACCCGCGGAACCGCTCGGTGCACCTGTCGCCGGACGTGTACAACGGCCGCTCGATCTCGTCGTCGGCCGTCGGGGCCCACGAGGTCGGCCACGCGATCCAGCACGCGAAGTCGTACGCGTTCTTCAGGTTCCGGAGCGCGATGTTCCCCGCCGTTTCGTTTGCTTCGCAGATCTGGGTGCTCTTCCTCATCGGCGGGATCTTCCTCCAGCTCACCGGCTTCATCGTCGTCGCCGTCGCGCTGTACTCGATCGCAGTGCTGTTCCAGATCGTCACGCTGCCGGTCGAGTTCGACGCCTCCAGCCGCGCGAAGGGGCAGCTTCGCGACCTCGGGCTGGTCGGCTCGAACGAGGCGACAGGCGTCAACAGCGTTCTCAAGGCTGCGGCCTGGACGTACGTCGCAGGCGCCCTCGCGGCGGTCGCGGTGCTCCTGTACTACCTCTCGCTGCTTTCGAACCGCTAGCGACCACTCGGATGGGCGAAAAACGGGTCGGCCTTCGGGCCGGCCCGTTGTCGTTAGGAGGGCTAGCGGTCGCGCGGGACCCAGCCGAACCAGCGGAGCGCGATCGCGACGCCGGCGGCGCCCCAGGCGGCCACGATCGCGAGTGACCACGGATCGGCGAAGAGAGAGTCGCCGTCGAGGTAGACGCCGTCCACGATCTCGAGGAAGTAGGTGAGCGGCAGCACGTCCGCGATCGCCTGCAGGAACGCGGGGTATTCGCCGCGAGGGCCGAACGCGCCAGACAGGAAGGCCATCGGCAGGACGATGACGTTCACCACTGCCGAGACGCCCTCGGCCGAGCGGATGAGCGAGGCGGCTCCGACGCCCAGGCCCGCGAAGCACGCGACTCCGAGCACGATGGCGCCGACGAAGCCCGCCGTGTTGGCCGGAGCGCTCGCGCCGAACGCGAGCATGCCGATGACGAGCAGCGCGACCGCTTCCAGCGCGAATACCACGAGCGTCGAGAGCAGGACGGCGCCGAGGTACGTAGTCGGCGGCAGCGGCGTCGCTCGCAGGCGCTTGAGCACCCCTGCCTCGCGCCTGCCGACGAGGATGATCGCGAGCCCCGCGAAGGCCGTGTTCGCGGCCCCGTAGCCGAAGAGCCCGGCGAGAAGGAGATCGGCGGACGGCACGCCGTCGATCTCCTCGGCGTACACGGACGCCAGCAGTGAGTAGAGGAGGATCGGGAAGATGAAGATGAAGACCGCCGCCTCCCGGCTGCGCCAGAAGATGCGCTGCTCGAAGGCGAGTTGATGGGCGAGCACGCTCACGGCGCCGGGTCCTCGACGAGCTCGAGGTAGACGTCCTCGAGCGACGGCCGCCGCACCTCGAGCTGCTCGAGCTCGCGTCCTTCCGCGAGCGCCTGCGCCGTCAGCTCGTGAAGGACGCGCGTCGGCTCCTCGGTCTCGATTACGACGAGCTCGCCGTTCAGGCGATGGCTGATCTCCGTGCGCCGAGTGACGCCGATGAGCTCCGCTGGTGTCCCGAGCGCGACGATCTCGCCCGCGAGCATGACTGCGACCCGGTCCGCGAGCTGCTGAGCCTCGTCGAGGTAATGGGTCGTCAGCAGGATCGTCTTCCCGAGTGCGCGGAGCGACCGGATCATGTCCCAGGCCGAGCGGCGGGCCGCTGGGTCGAAGCCGGTCGTCGGCTCGTCGAGGAACACGAGATCGGGATCGCCGACGAGCGCCGTTCCGAGGTCGAGCCGGCGCTTCTGGCCGCCTGAGAGCGTTCGCACGCGGGCGTCGCGTTTCTCCCCGAGCCCGACGAGCTCGATGACCTCGTCGACGTCGCGTGGCGACTCGAAGTAACCGGCGAACATGCGATGCACCTCACGCACGGTCAGAAGCGGGGTGTTCTCGGAGTGCTGGAGGACCACGCCGATCCGCTCGCGAAGCTCTCGCGGCGCGGCGCCCGGGTCGTGGCCGAGCACGAGCGCTTCGCCATCGTCCCGCTGCCGATAGCCCTCGAGGATCTCGACCGTCGTCGTCTTGCCCGCGCCGTTCGGTCCAAGCAGCCCGAACACCTCGCCCGCAGCGACCTCGAAGCCGATGCCTCTGAGGGCTTCCACTCCGTCGTAGGCCTTGCGGAGGCCGCGTACCTCGATCGCGCTAGCCATGCACCTGCCGCAGCCCGCAGCTCAGAGCTCGAGCTCCGCCAGACCGCCTGGAGCGAAGCCTGGATCGGAGCCTGTCAACGAGGCCGCGATCTCCGAGCAGTCGGGCTGGTGGCACACCGCTGCAACCGGCCGGTTCTCGTCTCGGATCGTCTCGCGAAGGGCGGCGAGGGTCGTCCCCGGCGCGAGCGCAGGCTCCACGCGCAACTTCGCGGCCGTCGCCTGCGCGATCTCCTCGGCCGTCTGCCGCGCTCGGAGCAGCGGGCTCGTGAGCACGAGCACGGGGGGCTCGTGGTGTCGGGAGAGCACTTCGGCGAGAGCCCGCGCCTCCTCGCGGCCGCGCTCCGAGAGCGGCCGTGCTTCGTCCGGCTCTCCCGCGTCCGCGTGCGCGTGACGAATGAGGAAGACCAGCACCCGACGAGCATAGTCACGGTCGGCCGCGACTACGCTGCGCGCATGGGAAGGCTGCGCTACGTCGTCGCCGACGTCTTCACCGACCGGCCGCTCGCCGGCAATCAGCTCGCCGTGTTCACGGACGGGCGCGACCTCGACTCCGAGACGATGCAGGCCCTCGCGCTCGAGATGAACTTCTCGGAGACGGTCTTCGTGCTCCCCGCGGAGCAGGGGGGAGACGTCCGCGTTCGGATCTTCACGCCGAGAGTCGAGCTTCCATTCGCGGGACATCCCATTCTCGGAACGGCGTTCGTGCTCGCTGCTCCGCTCCAGCGGGACGTCATCACGCTGGAGACGGGAAGGGGGCTCGTACCCGTCGAGCTCGAACGCGACGCCTCGGGTGCAATCGTGTTCGGCCAGATGACGCAGCCCACCCCGACGGTCGAGCCGTACGCTGATCCTGCTCCGCTGTTCGCGGCGCTCGGCGTCTCGGAGTCCGTGCTTCCCGTCGAGCGGTACGACAATGGCCTGCGGCACACGTGCGTCACTTTGGCCTCGAAGGACGATGTGGCTGCGCTCCGTCCCGACTTCTCGGCGCTCGCGTCGCTCGGGGTCATGGTGAGCTGCTTCGCAGGATCCGAGGCGTCGTGGAAGACACGGATGTTCGCGCCGGCGGATGGCGTCGCCGAGGACCCTGCGACGGGCTCTGCCTGCGGGCCGCTCGTGTGTCATCTCTGTCGGCACGGGCTCGTCGAGTGGGGGACCCAGATCGAGGTCGAGCAGGGCGCGGAGATCGGGAGGCCGTCGACGCTCTATGCGCGCGCGGCAGGCGGTCCGGACGGGATCGAGGCGGTGCACGTCGGGGGCAGCGCGGTCGTCGTGGCTCGCGGCGAGTTCAAGATCTAGCTCTCAGCCGCCTGAGAGGAATGCGGCGACGGTCACGGTGGCCTCGTCGGCGGCGTCGACGGGCGGCAAGCCTGACGCACGTGCGTTGAGGTAGGCCGCCGAGAACGTGTCCCCCGCGCCGGTCGGGTCGACCGGGCCGACGACTTCGCGCGCCGGCACGCGCTCGATCGAGCGTGGCGTGATCACATACGAGCCCCGTGAACCGAGAGTCAGGATCACCTCGGGCATGCCGATCGCAGCCAGGTCCGCGGGCTGAGCCGTGCCGAGGAGCGTCTCCGCCTCTTCGTCGTTGAGCTTGAGGATCGTGACGTGGCGGAGCGCGTCGCCGATCTTGCCGTCGGTGCGGAGCGGCCCGAGCTCCGGGGTGCGTACGAGTCCCTGCGCGTCCACGAGCAGCTTGCGGTCACCGGCCGCCAACGCGGCGAGCGTCTCGGGCGGGAAGTCGCTGCGAGTGAGGGCGCCGACGTGGATCCACTCCGCGTCGCCGATCGCCGTCGCGGCGCGTTCCGGGTCCCAGGGCTCGCCGACCGCGTCCTGGCGCATGATCCGGCGGTCGCCCTCGTAGTGAAAGCTGTAGCGAGCGGTCGTCTCCGACTCGTGCCAGGACACGGGGAGGCCGAAAGCCTCGAGCGGCGGCAGGAGTTGCTCGCGGTCGGAAGTGGAGCAGGCTGCTACGACCTGCGCATCCGCCCCCAGGTGGGCGAGGGCTCGGGCGGAAAAGAAAACAGCGCCTCCCGGCCGCGGCGGGCTCCCCGCGACGACGTCGCTCGCGAGATGGCCGATGCTCGCGATCGCCGTCATGCCGCTGCGGGGCCCGGCTCGGACCTGCGGGAGAGCGTCGCGGCGACGGTCGCGAGCACGAAGGCCACGAGGAAGCTCGGAACCGTGGCCCCGATTCCCCAGTCCGGCGGGTTCAGGTTCTGCACGATGTCGACCCACCAGCTCGGGCCGGTCGGGAAGAGCCACTGGTAGAGCACGAAGCCCGCGACCCAGGAGGCGATGAGGCCGGGACGCCAGGCGGGCGCAGCGAAGACGTCGCGCTCGGTGTAGTGGCGTCCGGCGGCGAGCCAGTCGGCGAGCAGCACCGCGAAGAGCGGGACGAACACGGACCCGAGCAGGAGCAGGAAGCTCTGGTACGTGACGAAGTCGACGATGAGTGCGCCGATGACGGCGACCGCGGTGACCAGCACGATGAGCAGCGGCTGAGGGGCTCTCGGAACGACGTTCTGGAGCGAGACGGCAGCGGAGTACGTGTTCGCGAAGGCTTCGTCCGTCTCCGTGACGAGCAGCGCGAGCAGCGCGAGCATCGCGGCCGCGCCTCCGGCGACGACCGCAGCGGGGAGCGCGGCCGGGTCGCTCAGATCGCGCGAGAGGACGAGCACGACACCGAGCGCGAGGAGCCACGCATCGGGCACGAGGTAGCCGACGCCGGTGCCGAGGAAAGCGCCGCGCCGTGACGTGGAGAAACGCGTGTAGTCGGCGGCGTAAGGCACGAACGAGACCGTGATCGCGACGACGATGTCGGTGCCCTGCCACACGGAGAGCCCGCCCTCGCCCGGTTGGTTCCAGAGCTCTCCGAGGTCGGCGCCGTCGATGGCCCACCAGGTGAGATAGACGAGCGCCAGGGGCACCGCCCAGATCGCGAGCTTGCGGACGAAGCGCCGAACGAAACCGATCGGCCCGAGAAGCGCCAGCGCGAGCGCCACTCCACCGAAGAGGATCGTCCACAGCCACTGGGCGCGGAAGCCGAAGAGCTCGTCCGACAGTGCCGCCGCCGCCGTGGCGATGATGAGCAGCTCGAAGATCGACCAGCCGATGCCCTGGAGCACGTTGACGGTGGTTGGCAGGTACGAGCCGCGCCTACCCAACGGCGCGCGGAGCAGGACCATCCCGGGCACACGCGCGTCAGCGCCGATCGCACCAGCGGTCGCGAGCGCGAGGTTGCCGATCACACAGCCGATGACGATCGCCACGAGCGCGGCCGGGAGAGAGAGCGCCGGCACGAGGGCGGCTCCGGCCACGATGACGAGGAGCGAGACGCCAAGGTTCCCCCACAGCAGCCCGGTGTCGAGCGTTCCCAGCACCCGCAGGCGCGGAGGGACCGGGTCGATGCCCCAGCTTCCGGGCAGGCGGTCGTCGGCCACGCGTGCGAGCCTACCGTCGGTCTCGGGCCGAGAGCCGGGCATGCCCGGCTCCTACATCGGTTCGGATGAGGCCGTAGGGGCCGGGCATGCCCGGCCCGCCCGCCTCGTGAAGAATGCTCGCGTGATCCCGCGCTATTTCGTCGTCGCGGAGTCGAGGCACGAGCTCCAGAACCCGACCTCGAAGGAGAAGATCCTCGAGCTGGGAGAGCGGATCGGGCTCGGCCCCGAGTCCCGCGTCCTGGACATCGCATCCGGACGCGGTGGCCCGGCGCTCCTCCTCGCGGGCGCTTATGGGTGCACGATCGAGGGCATCGAGGTCAGCCCGGACTTCCAGCGCGTCGCCGTCGAGCGGATCGGGGCGGCGGGGCTCTCGGAGCGCGTCTCGTTCCGCGTCGGAGACGCCTCGCAGGAGGTCGTTCCCGAGAACACGTACGACGCGGCGCTCTGTCTGGGCGCGAGCTTCGTCTGGGGAGACCTCGCGCGCACCCTCGACGCGCTCGAGCCGGCCGTCAGGCCGGGCGGTCACGTCGTCGTCGGCGAGCCGTACTGGCGAAGCCTTCCGCTGCCCGACGACTACGCGGACAGGACGTTGCCCTGCACGACGCTCGAGGGCACGGTGGACATCTTCGAGACCGGAGACCTCGTCGTCACCGCAGTGCTTGCGTCCTCGGACGACGACTGGGATCGGTACGAGACCCTCCACTGGCGCGCGGTGGAGGACTGGCTCGTCGAGAACGGCGACGATCCCGACGCAGCCGACATCCGCGCCCGGCATGACCGGTACAAGCGCACGTACCTCCGCTACGGGCGCGAGCTGCTCGGCTGGGCGATCTTCGTCGGCCGGAAGCAGGGCTAACGGCGATGGCGCACCCGGATCTCCCCGCCGAGCAGGCCTACCTCGATCACGCATACGAGTCCATGGAGCGGATGCGCCAGGCGCTGCTTCGCACGGTCGACGCCGCCGGTGTCGGCGAAGAAGGCTTCGACATCGCCGCGGGGCGGGTCGAGGCCTGGGTGGACCGGCGGCTCGCTGCGTACGAGGCGGCCGAGCAGATCCTGTGCTTCGGCCGCATCGACCTCGACTCGATGGAGCACCCCCTCTATGTCGGCCGCCGCTGGGTCCACGACGACGACGGCCTGCTGGTGGTCAACTGGCAGGCACCCGCTGCTCGCCCCTTCTACACCGCGACGCCGGCCGAGCCCCACGGCGTCACCCTCCGGCGCCGCTTCCGGCTTCGGGGCCGGACGCTCACCGGCATCAGCGAGGAGGCGCTCGACGGCTCTCTCGCAGACGCAGCGAGTGCCGTCGACGACTTCCTGCTGGAGGAGCTCGAACGCGCGCGCGACGCGCGCATGCGCGACATCGTCGCGACGATCCAGGCCGACCAGTACGGCCTCATCGCGCGGGAGCCGGAGCCGCCGCTCGTCATCCAGGGAGGCCCGGGCACGGGGAAGACCGCAGTCGGCCTCCACCGGGCCAGTTACCTGCTCTTCGCGCACCGGGCGGAGCTCCGGCGGGTGCTCGTCGTCGGCCCGAACCCAGTGTTCATGGACTACGTCTCGCACGTCCTACCCTCGCTCGGGGAGGACGCGGTCGACCAGCTGGCCGTCGTCGAGCTCGTCTCGGACGCCCCGGTCACGCTCGTCGACCCGCCGGAGGTCGAGCGCCTCAAGGCCGACCTGCGTCTCGCCGAGGTCGTGCGCCGCGCGGTCGAGCTGCGCTCGCAGGGGCAGCCCGAGGAGCTGGTCGTCCGCATGGACGGGATGTTCGTCGGCGTGCGCGAGCGCGAGGTGGCTGAGCTTCTCGCCGCCGCGCGCGCGGAGGGCGGGCTCTCCGCGGTAGCGCGTGAGCGTTTCCGGATGAGCGTGCTGCGCCGGTTCTACGCCGACTACGGGGAGACGCTCGGCGGGCTCGCCGTCCGCGCGTTCGACGAGGTCGAACGCTCGCTTCGGAAGGACGGGCTCCTCAACCGCTTTCTCGAGGCGACCTGGCCCGCTCCGAGCCCCGCGCGGGTCGTGCGCGGCCTGCTGTCGTCGCGCGAGCGTCTCGCAGAGGCGGCGGAGGGGATCCTGGACGAGGACGAGCAGCGCCTCCTGCGGCGCGCGCGGAGTGGGTGGAGCGCGGCCGACCTCCCGCTGCTCGACGAGGCCCGCGGGCTGTTGCTCGGTGACCATGAGCGCTACGGCCACGTCATCGTGGACGAGGCGCAGGATCTGACCCCGATGCAGCTGCGGATGGTCGCGCGCCGGGCAGCCGGTGCGTTCACGCTCCTCGGCGACGTGGCCCAGGCGACCGGCGCCGTTCCCTACCGGAGCTGGGCCGAGGTCGTCGGCCAGCTTCCGGGCGGCGAGAAGAGCGAGATCAGGGAGCTCAAGCACGCCTACCGCGTTCCGCGCGAGATCATGGCGCTCGCGCTTCCCCTGCTCGAGCACATCGCGCCGGACGTCGAGCCGCCGGTTGCCTATCGGGCCGGCGCTGACGCGCCCCGCATCGTCCGGGCAGGCGAGCCGCTCGACGCCGCGTACGAGGAGGCCGCCGGGCTCGCTGGCGCCGAGGGGCTGCTCGCGGTGATCGCGCCGGCGTCGCTACGCGGTGACGTCGAGGCGACGCCCGGCTCGCTGTTCGACGACTCACGGATCTCCGTGCTCACGCCGCGCGAGTCGAAGGGCATGGAGTTCGACCACGTGATCGTCGTCGAGCCCGCGCTCATCGTCGAGGAGGCTGCGCGGGGACAGGGCCTTCGCGAGCTCTACGTCGCGCTCACGCGGCCGACGACGACGCTCGTCGTCGTGCACTCGCGGCCGCTGCCGCCGCGAGCTGGCGATGGTTGCTTCGTCGTAGGCGCGAGGCATGCCTCGCGCGGGCCGGGCATGCCCGGCCCTCGCACAGGCCGGGCAGGCGCCCGGCCTCGACGTCACGCGGCGAGAAGCTTGCGGAGCACGTAGAGCAGGATCCCGCCGTGGCGGAGGTACTCGCGCTCGCGCGGCGTGTCGAGGCGGACCGTCGCGCGGAACTCCCTGTCGTCTGCCCCCACCGTAACCTCGCGCGCCTCGCCGTTCTCGACTCCGACGATCGAGAACTCCTCGCGGCCCGAGAGCCCGAGCGACTCCCGGGTCTCTCCCGGGAGGAACTGGAGCGGCAGGATCCCCATCATCAGGAGATTCGAGCGGTGGATCCGCTCGAAGCTCTCGGCGATCACCGCGCGCACACCTAGGAGCTTCGGCCCCTTCGCTGCCCAGTCCCGTGAGGAGCCTGACCCGTACTCCTTACCCGCGAGCACGATCAGCGGCACGTGGTCCGCGCGATAGCGCTCGGCCGCCTCGAAGATCGTCATCTCCTCGCCAGTGGGAGCGTGCACCGTCCAGGTGCCCTCGGATCCCGGGACGAGGAGGTTGCGCAGGCGGACGTTGGCGAAGGTGCCACGCATCATCACCTCGTGGTTCCCGCGCCGGGAGCCGTACGAGTTGAAGTCCTTGCGCTCGACACCGTGCTCGACGAGGTAGCGACCGGCCGGCGAGTCCGGTTTGATCGCACCGGCGGGCGAGATGTGGTCGGTCGTCACGGAGTCGCCCACCGACACGAGGCAGCGTGCGCCGATGACATCCTCGACGACCTGCGGCCCCGGCGGCATCCCGTCGAAGTACGGCGGGCGACGTACATAGGTCGAGCTGGGTTCCCAGGCGAAGAGCTCCCCCTCGGGGACGGGCAGCTTCCTCCACGTCTCGTCACCCGTGAAGACGTCCGCGTAGGTCGATCTGAACATCTCCTCGTCGATCGTCGCCTCGATCGTCCGCTGCACGTCCTCGGGTGACGGCCAGATGTCGGCGAGGAAGACGTCCTCGCCGTCCTTCCCGACCCCGAGCGGCTCCGTCAGGAGGTCGAGGTCCATGCGGCCGGCGAGCGCGTACGCGACGACGAGCGGGGGCGAGGCGAGGTAGTTCGCCTTCACCTCGGGATGGATGCGGGCCTCGAAGTTCCGGTTGCCGGACAGGACTGCGGCGGTCACGAGATCCGCGTCGACGATCGCCTTCGAGATCTCCTCGGGCAGCGGCCCCGAGTTCCCGATGCACGTCGTGCAGCCATAGCCGACGGTGTGGAAGCCGAGCTGCTCGAGGAACGGCGTGAGCCCTGCCCGGTCGTAGTACTGCGTCACGACCTTCGAGCCCGGTGCCAGGCTCGACTTCACCCAGGGCTTCCGCGTCAGCCCGCGCTCGGCGGCGTTCTTCGCGAGGAGGCCCGCCCCGACCATGACCGCCGGGTTCGACGTGTTCGTGCAGGACGTGATCGCGGCGATCACGACCGAGCCGTGCTCGAGCTCGAACGTCTCTCCGTCGAGCGTAACCTCGGCGCCGCCCGGCATGTCGGTCAGCGCGGCCGGTGCGACGTCTACGACCGCGCCCCGGGGGGTCGGATCGTGTCCGGGCACCCCCGACGCGACCGGATCGCTGGCCGGGAACGTCTCGGCGACCGCCTCGTCCTGGGAGTTGCCGTAGTCGACGCCGAAGCTCGGTAGCGCCTCGAGGAACTCCTGCTTCGCGGCGTGCAGCGGCACCCGGTCCTGCGGCCGGCGCGGTCCTGCGAGAGAGGGCTCGACGGTCGAGAGGTCGAGCTCGACGACCTGCGTGTAGGTCGGCGCGTCGTCGGGGTCGTGCCAGAGCGCGTTCTCCTTGCAGTACGCCTCGACGAGCGCGATCCGCTCCTCCGGACGGCCGGTGAGCCGGAGATAGCGGAGCGTTTCGGCATCCACGGGGAAGAAGCCGCATGTCGCGCCGTACTCGGGGGACATGTTCCCGATCGTCGCGCGATCAGCGAGCGGCAGGCTCGCGAGGCCGTGTCCGAAGTACTCGACGAACTTCCCGACGACACCGATCTCGCGGAGGATCTCCGTGACGGTGAGCACGAGATCCGTTGCCGTCGCGCCCCCGGGAAGCTCGCCCATGAGCTTGAAGCCCACGACCTGGGGAACGAGCATCGAGACGGCCTCCCCGAGCATCGCAGCCTCGGCCTCGATCCCGCCGACCCCCCAGCCGAGCACGCCGAGCCCGTTGATCATCGTCGTGTGCGAGTCGGTCCCGAGCAGCGTGTCCGGGAAGGCCGTGCCATCTCGCTCGTCCACGACGCGCGCGAGGAACTCGAGGTTGACCTGGTGCACGATCCCCGTCGCGGGTGGGACGACCTTGAAGTTGACGAACCCGCCCTGGCCCCAGCGGAGGAACGCGTAGCGCTCGCGGTTGCGCTCGAACTCGAGCTCCGAGTTCCGCCGGATCGCGAACGGCGTCGCGAACTCGTCGACCTGCACGGAGTGGTCGATGACGAGCTCGGACGGGAGCTGCGGGTTGATCCTCGCCGCGTCGCCGCCCAGGTCGCTCATCGCGTTCCGCATCGCGGCGAGATCGACGATCGCAGGGACGCCGGTGAAGTCCTGGTGGAGCACGCGTCCCGGAGTGAAGGAGATCGCCTGCGAGGGCTCGGCGGCGGCGACCCAGCCCGCAACCGCTTCGACGTCGGCCGCAGTGACCGTCACGCCGTCTTCGTTGCGGAGGACGTTCTCGAGCAGGATCCGGAGCGTGTAGGGAAGCCGCAGGATGTCGAACCGCTCCTGGAGCACGCCGAGGCGGAAGACCTCGACCTCCCGCTCGCCGACGGTGAGCCGGGAACGGGCTCCATAGCTGTCCGGATGGGCCATTCCGTTTCTCATTGCTGGCGATTCAAGCAGCTTCGAGCGACCCAGCCGCTCGACGCCTCGCTCGATGAGCGTCTTCTCGCTCGGCGAGAAGTGCCGGACGACGGCCTCCGCATACGGGCGGCCGACGCGGCGCGCGTAGGCGGCGAAGCCCTCGTCGTGGACCGGCTTGAGGTCCTCCGTGTACGGATCGAGCAGGTGCTGGCGCCCAACCTTGCGTGCGGAGTTGAAGAACGCGATGCCCATGCCGAGCGAGACCTCGAGGAGGCTGCGCTTCTCCCGCTCGGCCTCGCCCACGAGCGCGTCGTAGACGGCGGCGAGCTCGTCGGGGCTCGGCAGGCTCTCGGCGTCGGCGCGGAGATCGTTCAGCGACTGCTTCAGCCCTTCGACCTCGAGCGGCGGGAGGTCGATGAGCCGAGCGGTCGTCCCGCTCGCGCCCTGGAACGCCGCGAGAAGCTCGTCGACGGACGAGAGCTCGGCGTCGCGTGCGATGACGCCGGCTTCCTTCAGCTCGGCGACGAGCGCGTCGAGGTACACCCGCGTGCCGTGCGTCACGTCTGCCGCGGCCGCGAGCAGCCAGAGCGGCGAGAGTCCGAAGGCGAGGATCGAGCCGAGCTCGACGACGTTGCCGGCGCCCTTGCGTACGGCCAGCTTCCGCGGGGAGGGCTCGAACTCGCTCGCCGTGTCCTCATGAGGGCGCTCGACGCCCCCCACGAGCTCGACCGTGATCCGGAGCAGGTTCTTCGCCGTCGCCTCGTACAGCCGGGAGCGGCGGATCAGCCTCGGGAGCACGAGCTCGGCGGTTTCGTGGATCGCGCCGCCCCCTGCTGCGGCGACGAACCGGACGAGCCGCTCGGGGAGCGTCAAGACGTACCGGACGCGGCTGTTCACTGCGATGTGTCGGCCGTCTCGGCCGCGCCTGCCTTGACGGCGATCCCGCCGAACAGTGCGAAGCCCTCGAGCACGAGCCTCGGCGCGTCGTCGGCTTCGGGCTCAGGTGCGTTGATCTCCACACCGCCGCCGATCGTCGTCACGTTCGACTCGATCGTCCAGCCAGGCGGCACGCGCAGCGCGACACCGCCGAGCATGGCCGTGACGGACAGTCGCGCGTCGCGTGCCAGCTCGGCCTCACGCAGGTCGGCCGCAATGCCGCCGAACCAGGCGAGCATCGACCCTCCGCGGAACGCCGGCGCGCGGCTCTTGAGCTCCACGCCGTCGAAGATCGCCACGAGCGCGATCTCGTCGCTCGTCTCGTCGCCCCGCGACGGAAGGGCGCGCTTCGCCATGGCCATCGCCGCAGCGAATCCGGCGATCGACCCGGCCGCAGTCAGTCCGATGGCACGGAACAGGCGCACCTGCATCGAGCCTAGCGGTCGCTAGCATGACCGCGATGGAGGCCGAGGCGATCCGCGCGCTGCTCGAGCAGGCGTTCCCCGACGCCGTCGAGCTCACGGTTGAGGATCGGACAGGCACCGGGGATCATTTCCAGGTCATCGTCGAGAGCGCCGACTTCGACGGGCTCTCGCTCATCGATCAGCACCGGCGCGTGAACGCGGCCCTCTCGGCACCGCTCGGAGACGGCTCGATCCACGAGCTGCGGATCAAGACGAAAGGCCAGACGACAGGCCAGACGAAAGGAACCTCATGAAGAGCTTGCGCGAGCAGATCGAGGACGTCATCAAGGACGAGCCGGTAGCCGTCTTCATGAAGGGAACGCCGGAGATGGTCATGTGTGGGAACTCGTATCGCGCGCTGAACGCGCTCCACTCCGTGGGCGCCCCGATCACGACGGTGGACATCCTGCCCGACCCTCGGATCCGCCAGGAGCTCTCCTCGCTCTCGGGCTGGCCGACGATCCCGCAGGTCTTCGTCAAGGGGGAGCTCATCGGCGGTGCGGACATCACCGAGGAGCTCCTCGAGTCCGGCGGCCTCGCTCAGAAGATCGACGAGGCGCTCGGCGCGGAGCGCGACCAGGACGTCAAGGTCGTCGCGCTCGCGCTCGACTGACTCGCGGACGAACCCCCGGATCAGGGTTCCATTTCGCGAGACGCTGAGTAGTCTCAGAGACGTGGAAAGTCCTGAACTGGACGCGCTCCAGGCCTGGTACGCCGCGCAGTGCGACGGGGACTGGGAGACCCGCTACGGCGTCATGCTGTCGACATCGGAGACGTCGGGCTGGGAGCTGCGCATCGATCTTGTCGGAACCGAGCTCGAAGGACGCGAGCTCGGGCGGATCCGCTCCGCACAAACGCCCGGCGACTGGTTCGAGGCGTGGTGCGACGGCTACACGTTCCGTGCGGCCGGCGGCGTGGACAGCCTCGACCAGCTGCTCGCGGCCTTCTTCGACTTCGCCCAGCTCGTCAGCGCCTACTAGCCGGCTACGGCGATTCGTTCGGCCAGCTCGCGCGAGATCGCGTGCTCGCCGTTCGCGGTGCGGAGCGTGACGGGGCCTGAGAAAGGCGCCTGCACGACCAGCTCGACCGATGAGCCCGGAACGAGGCCGAGCTCGGTGAGGTAACGGAGCAGGTCCGGATCCCCGTCCGGGACGCGCGAGACGTGCGCGCGATCCCCGGGCTCCAGATCGACGAGCGTGCGGCTCCGGGCGGCTTCGACCCTGAGGTCGCGGTCGGGGATCGGGTCGCCGTGCGGATCGTGGGTCGGATACCCGAGCTCGGCGTCGATCTTCGCCTCGAGCTCCTCCGAGAGGGCGTGCTCCAGCCGGTCGGCCTCGGCGTGGACCTCGTCGAGCGTGAGGCCGAGCCTGTCGGCGAGGTAGCGCTCCAGGAGGCGGTGGTGCCGCGTGACCTCGAGGGCGCCACGCCGGCCCTCGGCTGTGAGCGCGACACCGCGATACGGCGCCCGCTCGACGAGCCCGAGCTCCGCGAGACGCTTCGCCATCGCGGTCGCTGACGGCGCGCTGACGCGCATGCGGGTCGCGAGCGCGGACGTGGTGACACGCTCGCCCGCCGACTCGAGCGCGTAGATCGCCTTCAGGTAGTCCTGGACGGCGACGGTGAAGTCGTCGGTTGTCGACATGCAGTCATGAGGGTACACTCCGATTCGGAATTAGTCATGTCTAAATCCAGACTCACACGTCGCAAGCTTCTCGCAGCGGCCGCGCCGATCGCGGCCGCGCCGATCGTTGGCAAGCTCGCGCTCGAAGGACGCGCGGTAGCCGGCGGGCAGAGCGAAGCAAGCCACATCCACGCGGGCCAGGACGCTGCGCACATCGTCGGAGGCCGCGGCGCCACGATTGGCCACGCCGCGATGATCGGCGAGGCTGTGCCCGCGGTCGGCGGCCCGCACGACCTCGACGCGCTCCTCTACCCTCCTGCCGCGAAGCCCTACCGGCGTGGCCGCGTGAGCGAGCACACGCTCGTCGCCGTGGACAACGACCTCGAGGTCGCCCCGGGCATCTTCTTCCCGGCGTGGACGTACAACGGGACGGCGCCCGGCACGGTCATCCGGGCGACCGAAGGCGACACGCTGCGCGTGCGGTTCCGCAACGAGGGCTCGCATCCCCACACGATCCACTTCCACGGGATCCATCCGTCGAACATGGACGGCGTCTTCGAGATCGTCGAGCCGGGCGGGAACTTCACCTACGAGTTCGAGGCGCGACCGGCGGGCTTCCATCTCTACCACTGCCACGCGACGCCGCTCAAGAAGCACATCCACAAGGGCCTACACGGCGCCTTCATCATCGACCCGAAGGAGCCGCGCCCACCCGCGCAGGAGCTCGTCATGGTCATGAACGGCTTCGACACGGACGGCGACGGCGAGAACAACTTCTACACCGTCAACGGGCGCTCGTTCTACTACGCGCGCTACCCGATCCGGGTCAAGCGCTCGCAGCTCGTCCGTCTCTACCTCGCCAACCTGACCGAGTTCGATCTCATCAACTCGTTCCACCTCCATGGCGACTTCTTCCGCTACCAGCCGACCGGAACCGGCGACAACTGGGAGTACACGGACACGGTCATGCAGTGCCAGGGACAGCGCGGAGTGATCGAGATCCAGTTCGCGAACACCGGCCGCTTCATGTTCCACGCACACCAGTCGGAGTTCGCCGAGCTCGGCTGGATGGGCTTCTTCGAGGTCGTCGACTAGTGGAAGCCGGGTCGGCGTCCGTCCGCGCGCGCTTCGGCTGGCGGCTGTGGGCGCTCGTCCCCGTCCTGCTGCTCACGATCGCCGTGGCCGCCGTCTCGATGAGCGGCGACCGGTTCGCGGGCCTCATCGGCAGCAACCCCCCGCCCGCGGACGAGTTCGACATCCGCCGGGTCGAGTTCTCACCGGGCGAGATCAGGATCCTCGTCCGCAATCCGCAACAGGACGACCTCACGATCGCGAACGTGAACGTGGACGACGCCATCGTGCCGTTCACGGTCGACGGGCCGACGACGCTCGGGCGGCTCCGCTCGAGCACGATCGTCGTGCCCTACGACTGGGTCGAGGACGATCCGATCTCAGTCGGCGTGACGAGCTCGAGCGGCGTCCAGACCGTGGAGGAGATCCCTGCTGCGGTCGAGACGCCGGAGCCGTCGCTCGACAGTTTCTTCGGCTACGCGCTCATCGGACTGCTGGTCGGCGTCCTCCCCGTCGCTCTCGGGCTGCTCTGGCTCCCGGCGCTCAGGCAGGCGAGTGCGGCCTGGCTCGCAGCATTCATGGCGTTCACGGCCGGCCTGCTCGCGTTCCTCGGCGTCGAGGCGCTCTCGGAGGCGTTCGAGTTCCAGGCGCTCCTTACCGGCTGCCCTCGGGGGCGCAGGCCTCGTGCTGCTGGGAGTCGCGGTGAGCTTCCTCGGGATGACCGCGCTCGCAGGCCGGCTCGGCCGCGGCTCGGGTGCCACCGGCTTCGCGCTCGCGCTCCTCGTCGCGATCGGGATCGGCGTCCACAACCTCGGCGAAGGTCTGGCGATCGGCACGTCCTTCGCGGTCGGCGAGCTCCAGCTCGGCACGTTCCTGATCGTCGGCTTCATGATCCACAACATCACCGAGGGCCTGGGCATCGCCACGCCGCTCGCAAAGACGCGCTCGACGCTCCTCGCGCTGGCGGGTCTCGCACTCATCGCGGGCGCACCGACGATTCTCGGCGCCTGGATCGGGGGCTACACCGAGAGCGACGTGCTCGCGGCGCTCTTCTTCGCGATCGCCGCCGGGGCGGCCTTCCAGGTCGTCGCCGAGGTGGGACGCTACGTCGCCCGGCAGGCGCCGGGTGGGCTCCGCTCCGGCTACGTGATCGGCGGGTTCGTCGCGGGCATCGCCGCGATGTACGTGACGGGCATCTTCGCGGGCTGATCCCGTGTCATCCGGGGTGAAAACGATGTTCGCAACCCGGCTTTAACGGCTGCTAACCCTGGGTACATCCCCGCCGGGCTATAACGAACCGCGCATGTCCTCCTCGCTTCGCCCGTATGGCGCGTTGGTTGTTGCGGCTGCCCTCGGGGGCGCCGTGGCGGTCGGCGCTGTTGCTGTTCTCGGAGGCCTCGAGGGGAATACGACGACGGTCGTGCAGGAGACGGTGGCGCCGCAGCAGACGCAAAACGCACCCTCTGCGGTGGGTGCGATGAGCGTCAACGAGATCTACGAGCGCGCCGCCCCCGGGGTCGTGCAGATCAACTCCCAGTCGGGAGTGTCGAGCGTCTCGGGGGACCAGCAGGCGCTCGGCTCCGGCTTCGTCGTGGACAAGAGCGGTCACATCGTCACGAACTTCCACGTGATTCAGGGGGCCAGCCAGATTCGCGTCGGCTTCTCGAATCGCGACACGGTCGAGGCGAGGCTCATCGGCAGCGATCCCTCCACCGACCTTGCGGTGCTCCGCGTCAACGTCGACGCGAGCGCGCTGACGCCGCTGCCGCTCGGTGACTCCGATTCCGTGGAGGTCGGGGACTCGGTCGTCGCGATCGGCAACCCGTTCGGGCTCGATCGCACCGCGACGGCCGGGATCGTGAGCGCCCTCCAGCGCCTCATCCGGTCGCCGGACCCGCGGTTCTCGATCGACCACGTGATCCAGACCGATGCGCCGATCAACAAGGGCAACTCCGGCGGTCCGCTGCTCAACTCCCGCGGAGAAGTCATCGGCGTGAATACCCAGATCGAGACGGGCGGTGTGAGCACCGGCAACGTCGGCATCGGCTTCGCGGTCCCCGCGAAGACGGTGAAGACGGTCGTCGCGCAGCTCCTGCGCAGCGGCCGCGTCGAGCATCCCTACCTCGGGATCACGGGTCAGCCGATCACCCCCGACGTCGTTCAGTCGTACCGGCTCCCGGTCGAGGAAGGTGTCCTCGTCGAGTCGGTCTCGAACGGCAGCGGAGCCGACAAGGCCGGGGTGCAGCCAGGCGACACGGAGGTTGTCGTCGCCGGCGAGACGTACATCCTCGGGGGCGACATCGTCGTCGCTGCCGACGGCAAGAAGGTTTCCTCTATCGAGGATCTCCGTGACGCGATCGCCGCGCACATGCCCGGCGAGAAGATCAGGTTGCAGATCTTCCGCGACGGAGAAAGGTCGAGCGTGACTGTCACGCTCGGGCGGCGGCCCGCTTCCCCCCAGGGCTAGCCGCACAGGCCCCGGTTCGCCGGGGCCTGATATGTAGACGGTGGTAAGGGCCCGTTCGTGCCTGCCCGGGCCCTGCTGCCGTTCCCCTGCAAGCCCTCTAGAGCTGGCCTGGCGCGTCGAGGAAATGCGGGCTCTCGGCGAGCGCCTCGTCCGTGAGCCGGTATCCGCGCTCGACGAGCGCGAGCTTCGTCCCCTCGTCCCACTCGCCGCGGTAGGTGGGATCGAGTCCGCCTTCGCCCGGTGCGGCCCGCACGATGAGCCGGTCGACGGCCCGATCCGTGCGAAAGGGGAACTGCGCCTGCGCGAACGCCTCCTCGAGCTCCGCGCGCAGGGCGCGCCGCCGCCAGGGCGCCGCCGCCCGAACGGCTGCCTCGAGGACCTCGTCGCGCAGGCGGTGGAGTTCGACCGCGGACGCCCCGCGGTCGGCCGAGAGCCGCTCCTCGAGCACGGTGTTTCGGGCAATCGCCACCCGCATCAGGCGGATGATCAGCTCGGGGTAGTGTGCGGGCTCTCCGCGGCGTGCGCGTTCCTCGGCCAGACGGATCTCGGCGAGGATCCCGCGCACCGGGGGCATCGCCCGAAAGCGCTCGAGCCGCTCCCGGAGACGCTCGAGGAACGTCACGTCGAGCGGCCGGTAGCTCGCGATATAGCGGAACGCCGCCAGTGCTCGGACACCCGAGTTCGCCTCGGCGTGCTCGAGGGGGAAGTTCCGCACCCAGCCGCCGTCCGTCGCGATCACGCCGCCGATCGAGATCGGGAGGACGAGCGCGCTGACCGCAGCCGAGGCGAGGATCGCGCGCCCCATGATCTCGGCGGGCACGGCGTGCGATGCGTAGGCGAGCTCGAAGCTCCGGTTCGCGTCGGCGTCGAGGTGGTCGCTCACGTCGGTGGCGAAGACGACCAGCTCGATCTCGGCCGCGGCGAGCGCGGCGCCGAGCTCCTCGGGCCCGCCGAGGCGCTCGGCGATCGTCTCGGGCAGCGTGTAGTCACGGAGGCCGCCGAGCGGGAGCTGCCACATGCGCCGCGGCCGGAAGGCGTCGTCGGAGTGCAGTCCCAGGAGGAACGTCTCGAGGTCGTCCAGCCGGTCGAGCGCGGCCAGCGTCCCCGAGAGCGCTCCGGCTGACGTCCCGTAGATCCAGCCGACCCGATCCCAGAACGGCGTCTCGCGGAGGCGCTTGAGAAAGCCGAGCTCGAGCAGCACCCCGTTGATGCCGCCACCCGAGAGCACGAGCGCGGCGTCGCGCGGGGCCGGTTCCGACACGTGGCTATTGTTGCCGACGTGGAGCCGGAGCTTCGTCCCGGAGCGACCATCCTCGACGACCTCGTCGAAGACGTCGACGAGGGGCTCTGGCGGGAGGACACGGCGGACGATCGCGAGGGATGGTTCTGCGTCCAGACCAATCCGTTCCCGTGCCCGGCGGAGGGGTGCTCGTTCGTTGCGGTCTTCATGACCGCCGCCCATCTCGTCCTCGTCTGGGAGGAGCGCGACGATCCGAACCTCCTCTGGCACGCGCAGCGCGCGAAAGAGGTCGGCAGGAACCCGCGGATCGTGTCCTACGAGGCGTCGTACGGACCGAGTGCGTCGTACTACGCCTGGGAGGCAGCAGGCCGGCCCGTGCACGGCGTGAAGCGTCGCGCCGAAACCTGAGAATCGCTTCTGCAGGTGTCGTAGGCACCGGTCAACAGGCTTAGCAGGTGTTGCGCCGAGGTCGCTGCGAGGCTACGGTGGCGTCGGTGGACCTCGAAGGCTTCCAGCCAGGCGGTCGTGCTCCGGCGCCTCCCCCGCTCGACCTCGTCCAGGACTTCGTCAACACGGAGATCCCCGACTTCGCGCACGACGAGCTCGCGACGCCGGCTGAGCTCGAGGCATGGCTCCGGCGCCGAGGGCTGCTCGAGGCCGGCGAGACGGTCGGGGCCGATGTGTTCGTCGCCGCCCGCGAGCTGCGGCGTGCTCTTCGCGCGCTCGCGCTTCTGAACACCACCGGCGAGCACCCCGACGAGCTCCTGCGGGCGACGTTCGCGACGGCTCTCGCGGACGTTGCGCTCTCCCTCGACCTGGGAGCCGACGGAGGTCTCATGCTCGTCGCGCGCGGCAATGGCTCGAGCCGCGCGCTCGGAGCGATTGCGGCGGTCGTCGTCGGGGCCCAGGCGTCGGGCTCGTGGCGCCGCATGAAGGCTTGCCGGAAGGAGCACTGCGGCTGGCTCTTCTTCGACTCGTCGCGCAACTGCTCCTCGAGCTGGTGCTCGATGTCGATCTGCGGGAACCGGGTCAAGACGACGGCGTACCGCCGCCGCCGGAGCGCTGGGACGTGAGCTCCGCCCGGTACGTCACCTGGCTCGCCTGGCGGCGGATTCGGCGCCGAGGCAGCGGTGCTCTGGTGGCTGCGCTCGGGCTCGCAGTAGCGGCGGCCGTCCTGGCGGGAGTGCTCGCAGGTGTGACGATCGCCGCCGATCGGGCGACGGCACAGGCGGTCGAGCGGATCCCGGCGTCCTCCCGCGCCGTTCGAGGTGTCTGGTTCGGCGTTCCGGCCGGCGCGGACGAGTCCTACGGCGTCCTCGACCGGTCCGTGCGGAGCGCACTCTCGGGCCTGCCCCTCGGCGAGCCGACGCCCCTCCTCCTGGTTCGTGAAAGCACCGTCGCCGGCCGCTTCGTCGGACTCGCTGCGGTGGACGGGTTGGCGCCGCACGTGCTGCTTCGATCGGGCCGGCTCCCGCGTCGCTGCACGGCCGAGCGGTGCGAGGTCGTCCGGCTGCGTGGAGAGGGCACGCTACCGAACGCGCCAGGAGTGCGGCTGGTCGAGGTCGGAACGGCGACGCTGCGATCCCGTCAGCTGTTCGGGGACTTCCTCGAGCCGGCGGACAACGCAACGGCTGATGCTGAGCTGGCGCCTGCGCTGCGGGAGTCCGGCCGGTACCACCGCCCGGATCCCGCACCGCTCGTCGTCGCGGAAGGCGTCGCGGCGCTCGCCGCCTCGCCGGCGATCGCGCGTACCTATCGCAGCTACGCGTGGGTCTGGCCGCTCGCTGCGGGAAGCCCTCGGCTCTGGCAGGTGGACGACGTGATCGGTCGCGTCGAGCGAGGCCGAGCGGAGCTGGTCGCCCGGTCGAGCTCGTTCTCGGCGATCCTCCCGGAGGAAGAGCTCCGCACGGCCGAGCACCGCGCGACCGTCAGCTCGCGCCGACTGCTGCTCGTCGGCGGAGAGACGGCGGCGCTGCTGCTCGCCTTCGCGCTCCTCGCGGCTCGAGGCATGCGGCGGGACCTGGAAGCGGCCCGCACTCGCCTGACGTGGTCGGGTGCTCGGCGCTGGCAGCTCGGTCTCCTGACGGTGGTGGAGGGCGGGATCGCCGCAGTGGGTGGCGTCCTCGCCGGCTGGGCGGTCGGCACGCTCGTCGGCGCCCTCGCGGCGAGGCTCGCCGGCGCACCTGCCGGGCCGGTGTTGCTGCGAAGCGTCGCGTCGCCGCGCGGGCTCGCGCTCGCGCTGGGCTTGATGGTCCTCACGACGGGCCTCGTCGTCGCGGCCGTGTCGCTACGGCCGCGCGATCGCGGCCGCATCGGCGCTCCCGAGATCGTCGGTGCGGGAGCGCTGCTCGTCATCGGGGTCGCCTTGCTCGGAGGCGCGCTGGACGAGGAGCGGCTCGCGAGCGCGGAGGGACCTGCGGTGTTGCTCCTCGCCCTCCCTGGGCTCGTCGTCCTCGTCGCGGCAATCGTCGTCGCGCGCGTCGTGCCATGGCTCGCACGCCTCCTCGGCGACCGGCGCCGCGCGCCGCTCACGCTTCGGCTCGCCGCGGTCGGTCTCGGGCGCGGCCCCGGCACGACGGTCGTCACGGTCGCCTTCCTCACCATCGCGTTCGGGCTGGCGCTGCTCGCGGAGGGGTACCGGGCGACGCTCGCCCGTGGTGAGCGCGAGCAGGCCGCGTTCCAGGTACCGCTCGACGTCGCCGTCCGCGAGGACCTGTCGTCGCTCGTGCGGGTGTTCGACGCCGCTCCTCTCGACCGGTACCGGGCAGTTGCCGGGGAGGGAGGCAGCGCGTATCCGGTCCTCCGCGTGACGGGCGGTGCCGGTCGCGCCGAGCAAGTGACCGGCGTGACCGTTCTCGGCCTCGACCGCGATGCGATCGAACGAGTCGGCGTCTGGCGGACCGACTGGGCCGGCGGGGACGGCCGGGCCGAGGTCGCCGAGCTGGTCGATCCAGGCCGTGCCGTCGCCCTTGCCGGTGCCGCGCTCCCGGCGGGACGCCTGCGGGCTACGGTCGGCCCGACCCGCGTGTCGTTCGTCGGCGTCGTCGAGACTCCGCACGGCGCGTTCGAGCGCATCGAGCTCGGCGCCGGGAGCTCCTCGCGTTCGACGACGCTCCGCGCGCGCGCGCCGCAGGGGTCACGGCTCGTCTCGCTCGAGGTCAAGCCGCCGCCGCGGCTGATCGAGGGCGGAGCAGACGCGGGGATCGCGTTCAGCGGAACCGTCCGCCTCTCGGGCCCGCTCGGCCGCGAGCTCCGCGTCTGGAAGGGCGTCGACGGAGTCACAGCCCGTGCCGCCGGCGCCGGAGTGGAGCTGCGCTTCGTGTTGACGCCGCAGCGCAGCGCGCGCCTGCGCGCACCGCAGCCCACTGACGTCGACCTGCCCGAGGTTCTCGCGAGCCCGCGTCTCGCCGAGCTGGCCGGGGGAGTCGGTGGCGTTCTTCCGCTCCGAGTCGGAGGCGCGGTCGCCAACGTCCGCGTCGGCGGCGTCGTTCAGCGCTTTCCCGGCACCTCGGACGAGATCGTCGTCGGCGATCGCGCAGCGCTCCGGACCGCGATCAACGCGGAGGCACCCGGAGCCGCGCGCGAGAACGAGGTCTGGATCGCCGCCGCACCCGAGCGCGAGCAGGCAGTCGCGGCGGCACTGATGCGGCCTCCGTTCCACGTTCTCGCGGTCACGTCGCGCGCCGACCTGGAGCGCGAATCGCGTCGCGATCCGCTGGCGCACGGAACGCTCATCGCGCTCGGTGCCACGGCACTCCTCGCGCTCGTGCTCGCGGCCGTCGGCCTCGCGCTCGCCGTGTGGTCGGATCTCCGCGACGACAGCAGTGAGCTGTACGAGCTCGAAGCGCAGGGCGGAACCCCGTCCCTGTTGCGCAGGGTCGTCCGCTCGCGAGCGCTCGCGCTCGCCGTCGCCGGGCTCCTCGCGGGAGCTGCGACGGGGCTCGTCCTCGTCACGCTCGTGACGAAGCTCGTCTCCGTCACCGCTCGTGCCGGCTTCGCGGAGCCGCCGCTCCAGGCGACCGTTGACCCGCGTGTCGTCGTGGCCGGCGTCGTTGCCTACGGCCTGCTCGCGATCCTGCTCGTGGGAGCTGCGACGCGGCGGGCTTTCGCCGAGCCCCGTGGCCCGCGGGGCGAGAGGTTCCAGGCATGACCCCGATCGTCGCTGCGCGCGACCTGTATGCCGTGTACCCGTCCCCGGCCGGCGGTGTCGCCGCCCTGCGCGGCTTGACGCTCGACGTGGCCGAGCGCGAGATCTGCATCGTGCTCGGCCCGAGCGGCTCCGGAAAGACGACGTTGCTGCGCGTGCTCGCCGGCTTCGAGCGTCCGTCTGCCGGCTCGGTCGTCGTCGCCGGGCTCGACCTCGGCCGTGCCTCGGCCGGGCAGCTCTCGCGTCACCGGAGCGACGTCCTCGGCTACGCGGACCAGCACTACTGGAAGGCGCTTGCCGGAGAGCTCACTGCGGAGGAGCTCGTGGGCGTGCCGCTCGGGCTCACGTCGGTCGGCGAGCGGGAGCGGCGGTCGCGCGCGCGCGCGCTCCTCGAGCGCGTGGGGCTTCTCGACCGCGCGGACGCCCGCCCGAGCGAGCTCTCCGGCGGCGAGCAGCAGCGGATCGTGCTGTGTGCGGCTCTCGCGCGCCGCCCGCGCCTCCTCATCGCCGACGAGCCGACCGGCGAGCTCGATGCGGCCACTGCGGACGACGTGCACGTTCTCCTCCGGGAGCTCGTGGTCGAGCATGGGTCGGCTGCCCTGATCGTGAGCCATGATCCCGCGTCGACGGAGATCGCCGACCGGGTCGTCCACATCCGGGACGGCCGCGTGAGCGAGGAGCGCCAGCGTGGCGCGCACGGCGGCGAGACCGTGGTGATCGGCACCGGCGGGTGGCTGCGCGTGCCCGAGGAGCTGCTCCGGTCCGCGGGCATCGGCGAGCGCGCCCAGCTTTCGGCGAGCAACGGCGTCGTCGAGCTGCGCGCGGCTTCTGCGGCCGGCGGCGACCGGCCGCCGCCGGCGCCCGTCCTCGCCGGCGCCCACGGGCAGGAGCTCGTGGCTCGCGGCGTTACTCGCCGCTACGGGACCGAGACCGCGCTCGAGCGCTTCGACGCGCAGTTCCTGCCGGGTGACCTGACGGTCGTAACGGGGCCGTCCGGTTCGGGTAAGTCGACGCTCCTCTCGTTGCTCGCCGGGCTCGACGTCCCGGACGAAGGCGAGATCGTCCTCGGAGAGAGAGCGATCTCGTCGCTCGACCGCTCCGCGCGCGCGAGGCTCAGGGGCTCCGAGATCGCCGTCGTCGGGCAGGCCTCCAACCTCCTCGACTTCCTGTCCGCGCGCGAAAACATCGAGCTCGCGCTCGCGCTGCGGGGAGTCGAGGGAGCGCCGGCGAACGAGCGTGCCGCCGCCGCACTGGCTGCGGTCGGCCTCGCCGAGCACGCCGAGCGGCTCGCAGGCGTGCTCTCCGCCGGTCAACGCGAGCGAGTAGCGCTCGCCCGCGCATTCGCCGCCCAGACCGGTGTCGTGCTCGCGGACGAGCCGACCGCCCGGCTCGACGCCGCGACGACGCTCCAGATCGGACGGTTGCTCGCCGAGCTGGCCCATACGATCGGCTCGACGGTCGTCTGCGCGACCCATGACCCGCTGCTGATCGGGCTTGCGGATCGGGAGGTGCCGTTGCGTGAGGCCGTCCCGCTAGCATCGGCGTCGTGACCGTCACCGAGACCGTGCACGTGAGCGGAATCCGCTGCGAGCGGTGCGTCGGGAGGCTCGCGCACGCGCTTCAGGGCCATGACGGGCTCGAGCTCGCGAATGCGACGTTGATGGGCGACGTCACCCTCTCGTGGGACGACGAGCGGACCTCCCGCGAGGCGATTCTCGAAGCGATGGGGCGTGCCGGATTCCGTGAAGCGCCCGTCGGGCGGGAATAGGCCTGGAGCCTGGCTCGTTGCAGCCTCCTGTAAACCACGGGTACGGTAGCTCGGTGAGCGAGCCAGAGCCCTCGACCGAGGCCGTGCGGATCGCGCGTGAGGCGCGCGACCGCGTTCGCTTCGAAGAGGAGGCGCTCGGGTTCGCGGACCAGGTCTACCGGGTGGCGAGGCGGCTCGTCGGATCCCGCGAGGAGGCGGAAGACCTGGTGCAGGAGACGTACGCAAGAGCATTCCGGAGCTGGCAGTCCTTCACCCCGGGTACGAACATGCGCGCCTGGCTCCTGCGGATCCTCACGAACCTGAACCTCGACCGCGGTCGCCGCGTCCAGCGCACGCCCGACATGCAACCGCTCGAGGAGAGCGACTACTACCTCGCGAACAAGCTCGCCTCGGCGGGCGGCGAGGAGGTGCTCGAGCAGGAGCAGGTCGTCGAGCGCTTGTCGCAGGATACGGTCGTGGATGCGCTGGCCGACATCCCTCCGCAGTTCCGGGACGTAGTAGTTCTCGTGGACATCGGCGACTTCAGCTATGCCGACGCGGCCCAGATCCTCGACATCCCGATCGGCACCGTCATGTCACGATTGCACCGAGGCCGCCGCGCGCTGAAGCAGCGGATGGCCGAGGAGACGATGGCATGACGTTCAAGGATCCGTGTGACCGCTGCGAGGAGCTGATGCAGGAATTCCTCGACCGGACGCTCACGGAGGTCGAGTGGAAGGAGGCAGAGACGCACCTCGGTGGGTGCGAATACTGCCGCCGCCGTTACCGGTTCGAGGAGACGCTCCGCCGGTACGTGAGGACGAGCGCCGTCGAGCGCATGCCGCCGGGGCTCATGGAGAAGCTCCGGGAGCTTCGCGGCCTCGACGCGACCGCGTAGGGCGAGATATATCTCGCCCCTACGGGGGCAGATCCTGCGGCGTGTCGACGTCTCCCGGCGCGCCGAGGTCGTCGCAGGGGACCAGCCGCACGGGCATCCCGTGCAGGCCGTCGTCCGGCACGTCGCCCCACTCCTCCCGGCCGAGCACGAGCGGATGCCCTCGTGCGCCGCCATAGGACGCAGCCACGATGCCTCCCTCCGCGCGCCAGACGTCCAACACGCGCGAGACGCTCGCCGGCGCGAGGAACGGCCCGTCGGCGAGGACGACGACTGCGGCTTCCACTGATTCCCCGAGCGCGGTGAGGCCGCAGCGAAGCGACGCTCCCGGCCCCCGCTCCCACTCGCCGCAGCTGACGGTCCGGCACGGCGGAGCTTGTACCTGATCGTTACAAGGTTCGAGCTCGTACGCCCCTTGCACGACGACGACCTCGTTCACCGGCGCTTCGGCCAGGCGGTCGAGGACCGACGGCAGCAGCAGAACCTGCTTGGGCGAGCCGAACCGCGTCGCCTCGCCAGCGGCGAGCACGACTGCGGCGACGGTCACTACGACTCCTGGACCGTGACCTCGTTGATGACGACGGCCTGGGTCGGTCGCTGCTCCTCGTCGCCGAGCACCCCGATGCGGTCGACGACGTCGAGCCCGTCCGTGACCTCGCCGACGATCGCGTAGTCCGGGTCGAGCTGCGCGTCCTGCGCGGTGACGACGAAGAACTGGCTCCCGCCGGCACCCGACGGCTCGTTCAGCGCCTTTGCCATCGCGACGATCCCCTTCGTGTAGCGCGCGGACGCCGGCGGCGGATCGACGGTCGTGTAGCCCGGTCCTCCGTCTCCCCGCTGCGAGGGGTCGCCACCCTGGATGACGAAGTCGGGGACGATGCGGTGGAAGACCGTGTCCTCGTAGAAGCCCTGCTCCGCAAGCGAGACGAGAGACGCGGTCGCCTCCGGGGCGAGAGTCTGATCGAGCTGGACCGTGAAGCTCCCGCAGCTCGTGTCGAAGACGAGGTCATAGGTCGTCTCCGGGTCTAGTGTGCTGGTCGGCTTCTCGAGCACGTCTGGCTCGCGGGGCGCTGGCGCGTCCACCTGCTCGCACGTGTCGCCGCTCGCGCCATTCCCACTGCCCTCTTCCTCGCCGTCCCCACCGCAGCCGGCCAGGAGGAACAGAGCGGCGAGCGCTACCGGGAGGAAGTTGCGCATCGCGTGCGATCCTATCCACGCGCAATGGCCGTGACGCGGTGTACCTGGGCAGGCGAGGACGACCTCATGGTCGCCTACCACGACGAGGAATGGGGCGTCCCGTCCCACGACGACCGGCACCTCTTCGAGCTGCTGACCCTCGAGGGCGCGCAGGCCGGGCTCTCCTGGACCACGATCCTGCGCAAGCGCGACGGCTACCGCAGCGCGTTCGCCGGATTCGACCCGGACGCGGTCTCGCGCTTCTCGGCGAAGGACGTCGAGCGCCTACTCGGCGATCCCGGGATCGTCCGCAACCGCGCGAAGGTCGAGTCCACGGTCTCGAACGCGCAACGCGTGCTCGACGTCCAGGAGGAGCAGGGCTCGCTCGACGCATATCTCTGGGGCTTCGTCGACGGAAAGCCGATCGTCAACCGCTGGCGCTCGCTCGCCGAAATCCCCGCAGAGACGATCGAGTCGCGCGCACTCTCGAAGGAGCTCAAGCGGCGTGGGTTCCGCTTCGTCGGGCCGACGAGCTGCTACGCGTTCATGCAGTCCGTCGGGATGGTGAACGACCACGTCGTCGACTGCTTCCGGTACGCGCAGCTGACGCGGTGAGCGCGCCGATTCGCTACGCGCGTAGCGGCGACGTGAACATCGCCTATCAGGTGACCGGCCTGGCGAAGGGCGAGGCGCCATTCGACCTCGTGCTCGTTCCGGGCTTCTTCTCCCACCTCGAGGTCGACTGGGAGCACCCCGACCACGCGCATTTCCTCGAGCGGCTCGGATCGTTTGCCCGTCTCATTCGTTTCGACAAGCGTGGGACCGGGCTCTCGGACCGGGCCGTCGGGCTCCCGGACTTCGAGACGCGGATGGACGACGTCCGGGCGGTGATGGACGCGGCAGACAGCCAGTCTGCGGCGCTCTTCGGCTACTCGGAGGGCGGCCCGATGTGCGTCCTCTTCGCAGCGACGTACCCGGAGCGGACACGGGCGCTCGTGCTCTACGGGACCTATGCCAAGCGAAGCAATCCCGACGAGGACTATCCGTGGGCGCCGACGATCGAGGAGCGGGAAGCGCATGCAGCCGAGCTCGAGGAGACCTGGGGCGAATCGTTCGACATCTCGACGATGATCCCCGACGCCGATCCTGCACTGGAGGCGTGGTTCCAACGCCGCGGCCGTGCTGGTCTGAGCCCCGCGGGCGCGCGCGACCTCATCCTCATGAACTCGAAAGCCGACGTGCGCGAGCTGTTGTCCGCCGTCGGCTGTCCGACGCTCGTCATCCATCGAACGGGCGATCTCGACTCACGGAAGGAGGAAGGCCGCTACATCGCGGAGCACATACCCGGCGCACGCCTCGTCGAGTTGCCCGGCAACGTCCACGTGCCGTTCTACGACTCGAACGCGATCCTCGACGAGGTCGAGGAATTCCTCACCGGCGTGCGGCCAGCGCCGGCCTCGAATCGTGTGCTGGCCACGATCCTCTTCACCGACGTCGTCGGGTCTACGGCGACCGCGGGCTCGCTCGGCGATGCGGCCTGGGCAACGCTGCTGCAAGCCCATCATCGGGCGGTTCGCCAGGAACTCGCGCGCTTCGCCGGGAACGAGGTCGACACCGCGGGAGACGGATTTCTCGCGCTCTTCGACGGGCCTGCGCGGGCGATTCGCTGCGGGCTCGCCGTCGGCGAGGCGCTCCGCCCACTCGGCCTCGAGCTGCGGGCGGGAGTGCACACGGGAGAGGTCGAGCGTTTTGTGGACGGTCCTCGCGGAATCGCCATTCACCTGGCCGCTCGGGTGGTTGCGACTGCCGGAGCAGGCGAGGTGTTGGTCACCCAGACGACCCGCGACCTCGTCGAGGGCTCGGGCCTCGAGTTCGAGGACCGCGGCGAGCACGAGCTCAAGGGGATCGAGGGCGCGCGGCGCCTCTACGCGGTGCGCTGACCGGTCATGCGCGCGTGGTGACTGCGATCAGGTCGGCGAGGTTCACGAGCTGGATCGCGGTGCGCATCGCAGCTACGTGCTCGTCGTCCGAGACAACCTCGCCACTCTGACGCCAGAGCTCGCTCGCCGTCGCGAGGAGCTCCTCGATCCGCTCGGCTTCCTCGAAGTACCCGTCGCGCTCGCGCGAGGCGTTGACCGCGAGCCCGAGCGCGCCGATCGCGTCTCGCTGCCGCAGCCAGAGCAGCGGCACGGCCATCGAGATGTACTGGTGGATGCGCGCGAACGTCAGCGGCTGGACGAGTGCGCTGGAGCCGAGCGGGCTCGTGAGGTCGCGCAACGGCGCCCCGTCGGCGATGCATTTCGCGTTCTCGCCGAGCATGGCCCGTAGCTGCCGGTCGTCGAAACCGGCCAGCCGCGCGGTCCGGATGGACATGAGGAGCGAGTTCAGTTGGCGGCCGTACGGGTAGTCCGAGGCGTAGACGATCTGCTCGGGCGACACCTGGCGGTAGAGATCGAGCAGGTCGACGCCGCTCCAGACGGACGTGTCGAAGAAGACGCCGGGGATGCCACCCAGCCGCCCGGCGAGGCCTGCCATGTCCGCGATCCCGGCGTGCGCCACGATCAGGCGCACGCCGTCGCAACGGCGGACGAGAAGCTCGAGATGCTCGGCGATGGGCGGCAGGCCGCGGCCACCGTGGATGAGGATCGGCACGTTGCGCTCGGTCGCGAGCTCGAAGATCGGCGCGAGCCGCTTGTCGTCGAGTGAGAACGCCTGCGCCCGGGGGTGCAGCTTGATTCCCTGCGCGCCGAGGTCGAGGCAGCGGCGGGCCTCCTCGAGCGGACGCGTGGTGAGGTCGAGCCGCACGTACGGCACGAGCCGGCCCTGCGCTCGCTCCGCGTGGGCGAGCGTGCGGTCGTTCGGCACCGTGAACGCGGGCTCGCGATCGTGCTCGTCCATGCAGAAGACGTTGGCCTGCGCGAAGCCGTACCGGTCGAGGAGCCCGATGAGCTCGTCGTAGCCCCCGATCATGCCGTCGATGTCGTTCCCGAGGTGGGTGTGCGCGTCGTAGAGGAGCGTGCCTTCGGGAACCTCCGAGCGCATGACCTCGCCGTACGCGTCCACGATTACCCGTGCGCGCTCGATCGAGGTCACGGGCGCAGTCTACGCAGGCTTCTCGGCCTCGCTCAGCGCCGTCCAGACGCGCGGAGCCGTCATCGGCAGCTCGCGCATCCGAATGCCGGTAGCGGCGGCGATCGCGTTCGCGATCGCGGCAGGCCCGGCCACGACGGGCGCCTCGCCGACGCCTTTCGCGCCGAACGGACCGTCCGGCGCCGGGACCTCGACCACGAGCGCGTCGATCTTCGGCACGCGCTCCGCTGTCGGGACCGCGTAGTCGAGGAACGAGCCCGACAGCAGCCGGCCGTCCTCGTCGTGTCGCAGCTCCTCGTAGAGCGCCCAGCCGATGCTCTGCGCCACGCCTCCGCGCATCTGGCCTTCGACGAGAGCCGGATTGAGCGCGCGCCCGACGTCCTGTGCGATCGCGTACCCCAGCACCTCGACCTCGCCCGTCTCGCGGTCGACGCGCACGTGCGCGAGATGGGCGGCAGCGGCCGGTGCGGTGCTGCGCTGCGCCGAGCCGCCGCGTCCCTCGATGGGCTCGTAGCGACCCGCGAACACGAGCGACTTCGCGGCGACCTCCCGAACCGTGAGCGAGCGGTCGGGAGCGCCGACCGCGCGGATCACGCCGTCCACGACCTCGAGGTCGGCCGGAGCGATCTCGAGCTCGTCCGACGCGACCTGGAGGAGCCGCTCACGCGTGTCCTCCGCGGCCTTCTGAACCGCGCGTCCGATGTTGTACGTGACCTTGCTTCCTCCGCTTGCCCCGCCGTAGGGCGCGGAGGCCGTGTCCGCCGCGACGACCCGGACGTCGTCGAGTGGGAGCCCCAGCACCTCGGCGGCGATCGCCGCGAAGACGGTCTCGGTCCCCGTCATGTCCGCGGTGGCCGTGACCACGGTCACCTTCCCGTCCGCGTTCAGCCGGCAGGCCGCGGATGCGGGCTCGATCGCGCCGGGCCAGTAGCCGACGGCGAGGCCGACTCCCTCGCCTGGGGCGACGGACGCGCGGCGCTGCCAGAGCTCGTGCTCCCGGATCCGCTCCAGGCATTCGCGTACTCCGATCACGGGAAACGCCCGCCCGCTGACCCCGACGTCGCCCTCGACGACGGCATTCGCGAGGCGCAGCTCGAAGGGGTCGAGGTCGAGCTCCGCGGCGAGTTCGTCGAGTACCGACTCGATCGCGAATGCGGCCGGCGGCGCCGCAGGCCCGCGGTAGGCGCCGAACGTGACGGTGTTCGTCTGCACGCCGTAGCCGGTGATCGCGAACGCCTGCCAGCGATACGGGCCTGCGACGAGGATCGAGGCGAGGTCCTCGAGGCCCCATTCGGCGTTGGCGCCCCGGTCGCACACGACCCGTGCCTCGAGCGCCGTCAGCTCGCCGGTGCGGCGGGCGCCCGCGCGCACCTCCATGATCTGCGCAGGGGCGGGGTTCGTGGCCTGGAAGTCCTCGCTGCGTGTGAACGTAAGCCGAACCGGTCGCTCGAGTGCGAGCGCCGCTCCGGCGACGAGCGGCTCCACGATTGCGATCTTCCCGCCGAAGGCTCCACCGAGAGGCGCGGCGCGGACGCGCACGTCGTCGAGCTCGAGGCCATAAGCGCCTGCGACCTCGCGGCGGACGAGGAAGGACCCCTGCGTGCTCGTGGAGAGGGCGAGGATGCCGCCAGGCTCGAGCCATGCGGTCGCCGTCTGCGGCTCGACGTACGCCTGGTAGACCCAGGGCGTCCGGAAGCTCGCCGTGACGACGGCGTCGCTGGACTCGAAGGCCGCGTCGATGTCGCCGTCACTGCGGAACGACCGATTCAGCACGTTCCCGGACAGCTCCTCCTCCGGCGCGCCGTCATCCGCCGAGGAGGACGCGCCGTGTACGGAGGCGAGATCCGAGTCCTCGTCCTCATCAGCAACTTGTCTCGCAAGCGGGGCATCGAGAGCGAAGGCCGCCTCGAGATCGGAGACGGCGGGAAGCGTCGTGTAGCTCACGAAGACGGCCTCCGCGCCGTCCTCCGCGGCCGCCTCGGTCTCGGCGACGACGAGCGCGACTGGCTGACCCGAGAAGACGACCTCCGTGCGCGCGAGCGGCTCGTTCGAGCGGCCCGATCCCGACCCCCTCGTAGGAAGGTCGGACGCGGTGAGCACGGCCACGACACCTTCGATCGCCAGCGCCGCGTCCTTGTCGATGCTCTCGATGAGCGCGTGCGGCTCCGTGCTCAGCACGAGGCGCGCGTGCAGCAGGCCGACGAGCGCGTCGTCGGCTGCGAACCTCGTTTCGCCGGCGACCTTCTGCGGCGCGTCGCTGCGCGGGCGCGAGACTCCGATCAGGCTTGCCATCGTGCTGTCCTCCTTGCTCCGCTCCTCGGCGCGGGCGAGCGCACGCCGTGCGACGACGCCGGCGAGGTGACGCCGGTATTCCGCCGACGCGAAGTCGTCGCCGTAGACCTCCACCTCGGCGAGTGCGGTTTCGAGCTCGTCTCTAGCGAACGCGAACTGATGCGAGTCGATGCCCGTGATCGCGATCGTCGCGGTCCCGTCCGGGTGAACGACTGCACCGGCGCCGGCGAGCGCGAAGCCGGAGGCCGGATGGTCGACCTTCGCATACGCGGAGCCCGCCCCGCTGTCGGGGAGCGGCACGCTGACCCCGGTGACGATCTCGGCCGGCTCGAGCGCGGTCGTGAACGGCCCGCGCAGGAAGTCCGCGAGCGGGAGGGTCCGCGACCCGGCCGGAGACTGGAGCGTGAGGGTCGCGCCGAGCGCGAGCAGTGCAGCCGGTGCGTCTGCCGACGGATCGGCATGCGCGAGGCTGCCGGCCACGGTTCCGCGGTTCCGGACCTGGAGGTCTCCGATCACCCGCGCGCAGTCGGCCAGGCCTCCGAACGCCGGCCGCTCGAGATCCGAAGCGCGCGAGAGCGCGTCCCAGGTCGTGAGCGCGCCGATGCGGAGCGCGTCCTCGTCGATCGAGACGCCCGCGAGGTCGAGCCCGCCGATGTCCACCAGCAGCGTGGGCCGGACGACGCGGAGCTTCATGACGGGGAGCAGCGATTGCCCCCCGGCGAGCACCTTCGCCTCCGGGTCCGCGAGCGCGGCGAACGCCTCGTCGAGCGACGCGGGGCGCAGGTACTCCGCCGCCGCCGGGATCACGCGGAGCCCTGCTCGCGGAGCGCGTTCGCCGCTGCGCGCACCGAGCGCACGATCGTCTCGTAACCGGTGCAGCGACAGAGGTTGCCGCGGAGCGCCTGCCTGATGGTCTCGTCGTCGGGGTCGGCGTCGCGGGAGAGCAGGTCGAAGGAGGTCAGGATCATCCCCGGGGTACAGAAGCCGCACTGCAGGCCGTGCTCCTCCACGAACGCCCGCTGGATCGGATGCAGCCCGTCATTAGCTGCAAGCCCTTCGATCGTCGTGACCTCGGACCCGGCCGCCTGGAGCGCGAGCACGGTGCAGCTCTTCACCGCGCGGCCGTCGAGCAGCACCGTGCACGCTCCGCACTGGCTCGTGTCGCAGCCGATGTGCGCGCCGGTGAGGCGCAGTCCGTCACGGAGCGCCTGGACGAGCAGTGCTCGCGGCTCGAGGTCGAGCGCGCGCTGCTCTCCGTTGACCCGGAGCTCGACTCGAGCCAGCTTTAGAGGCACCTGGCCTCAGGCACCCGCGGGCAGAGCAGAGACCTTCTCGCGAAGGTACGCGAGGTATGGCTCCGGGTCGATTTGCGGCGAGCCCGTGAGCCGTTCGATCGTCTCCTTCGGGGTGAACTTGCGTCCGAGGGAGTAGAGGTTGTCGCGAAGCCAGGCCGAGAGCGCTTCGAGCTCGCCTGCCTCCATCTGCGCGTCGAGATCCGGGATCGCCTCGCGGACGACGGCCCAGATCTGGAGCGAGATGACGTTGCCCAGCGCGTAGGTCGGGAAGTACCCGATGGCGCCGCTCGACCAGTGGATGTCCTGGAGCACCCCGTCCGCGTCGTTCGGCACGTCGACGCCGAGCAGCTCGCGCATCCCCGCGTTCCAGGCCTCCGGGAGATCCTTCGGGTCGAGCGTGCCCTCCATCAGCTGCCGCTCGATGTCGAAGCGGAGGATGATGTGGAGGCTGTAGGTCGTCTCGTCCGCCTCCACCCGGATGAGCCCGGGTTCCGCGCGGTTGATCGCGGCGAGGAATGTCTCCAGGTCGACGTCCCCGAGCTCCGCCGGGAACATGGACTGGAGCGGCTCGTACCAGTGCAGCCAGAATGGGCGGCTGCGCCCGACGAGGTTTTCCCACGAACGGCTCTGCGATTCGTTGAGGCCGAGCGACGGCGCGCCGGCGAGCGGCGTGCGCTCGAAAGAGCTGGAGATCCCGTGCGCGTACAGCCCGTGTCCTGCTTCGTGCATCGTCGACCAGAGCGACTTCATCCCGCGCTCGTGGTACCGCGTGGTCAGGCGGACGTCGCGCGTCGAGAACGAGGTGCAGAACGGGTGCACGGTCGTGTCGAGGCGCCACGCCCCGTCTTCGAAGCCGAGGGTTGCCAGGATCTGCTCCGCGAACTCGCGCTGAAGGGCCTGCGGATACGGCAGCCGGAGGAAGGGCGCGTCGACCTGCGGCGCCTCGCGTACGAGCTCCGAGAGCACGGGCTTGATCGTGTCGAAGACCTCCGCGACCTCCGTCGTCTTCATGAACGGCTCGAAGTCGTCGAGGAGCGGCGTGTACGGCGAGTCGTCCCACTCGAAGCACTCGACGTAGCGGCGCTTCAACTCCAGGTTCTGCTCGAGAGCCGGGAGGAAGGCCTCGAAGTCGTCCCGGGTGCGCGCGTCGACCCAGATGTGGTGACCGCGCGACCCCGCTCGCAGCATCTCGGCACGGAGGTCCGACGGCACACGCCGTGCCTTCTCCCAGTCGCGCCGGGTGACGCGGATCAGGCTTGCGTCGTCCGACTCGTACTCGAGGGAATCCTCGTACGTGCGGAGGCGTTCGAGCAGCGATCCGATCTCGTCGTCGACGAACATCTCGTGCGCGATCCGGCCGATCGTCCCGAGCGCTTCGGCCCGCGCTTCGCCGCCCAGCGGCGGCATCATGACGCGTTGGTCCCAGCCGAGCACGGCGCCCGCTCGCATCAGGTCGGAGATCTCTGCCAGGCGCTCCTTGAGCGCGCGCAGGTCGGCTTCCACGAGGGCTGACTCTACCGATGCGGGATAGGATCGCGCCCGGATGGCAGCGACGGCGATCCTGATCCACGGCGACACCGTTCGCACGCCGGAGCTCCGGCACGAGGTGCCGCTGGCGATCCCCGATGCGTTCGTCTACGCGGAGGTGGACGGGCGGCGACTCGTGGCGATCAGTCCCATGGAGGCGATGCGCATCGAGGGGCTCGGCACTGGTCTCGAGGTACACACGCCGGAGGAGTTCGGCGCCGACGAGCTGCGCCGGAGCGGGATCGATCTCCACGCGTACGCGAACGAGATCGCCGTGCGGATCTCGCGCGGCCTCGGGATCGCGGACGCCGTCGTCCCGCGTGGATTCCCGCTCGGGATCGCCGATGCGCTTCGCGCGAACGGGATCGAGCTGAGGGTCGACCAGAAGCTCTTCGACGATCGCCGCCGGTCGAAGAGCAGCCACGAGCTCGCCGGCATCCGGCGGGCTCAGAAGGCGGCCGAGGCGGGCATCGCCGTCGCGCGCGACCTGCTGCGCAGGTCCGAGCCCGCGAACGGTGGGCTGGCCGTGGACGGCGAGCCGCTCACCTGCGAGCTCGTGAAGGAGCGGATCCAGGCGGCGTTCCTCGCGCACGGCGCCGTCTCCGACGAGATGATCGTGTCGCACGGGACGCAGACCGCGATCGGGCACGAGATGGGCACGGGCGCGATCGCTCGCGACGACGTCGTCCTGCTCGATCTCTTCCCCATGGACGTGGAGTCGGCGTGCTACGCGGACATCACGCGCACCTTCGTGGTCGGGAACGCGCCGGACGAGATCCGGGCGTGGCATGCGCTCTGCGGCGAGGCACTCGAGTTGGCAACCGCCGAGATCCGCCCCGGCGTGAACGGCGGCGACGTCCACCGCCTGGTCTCGGCGTACTTCGCGGAGCGCGGCTTCCCGACGCAGCTCACGAAGAAGGACGGCGAGGCGCTCCAGGACGGCTTCTACCACGGGCTCGGACATGGGGTCGGGCTCGAGGTGCACGAGTCCCCGTCCCTCGGGATGATCGGCGAGGAGCTCGTCCCCGGCGACGTGATCACCATCGAGCCAGGCCTCTACCGCCAGGGCCTCGGTGGCGTTCGCGTCGAGGACCTGCTGCTCGTGACGGACGACGGCTACGAGCTCCTGACCGACTGCCCATACGACCTCGACCCCGCCTCGTGAGCAACGCTCGCCTCCGGCTCGCGTTCATGGGGGAAACCATGTTTCCCCCATGCGCCCGCTTCTTCTGGAAAGCGCGGGGAACCTCCCGGTTCCCCGCACCCCTCCACGCTCATAGGCCACCAAGGGGCGGCCTATGAGCGACAAAGCCATCGAGACTCTCCTCGCGGAGGAGCGCCGCTATCCACCGCCAGAGGACTTCGCAGGGCAGGCGAACGCGCAGGCGGACATCTACGAGGTCCCGTTCGAGGAGTTCTGGGAGCGTGAGGGCCGCGAGCGGGTCAGCTGGTTCGAGCCGTTCACGTCGCTCTACGAGTGGGACCTGCCGTACGCGAAGTGGTACGTCGGCGGCACGGTCAACGTCTCCTACAACTGCCTCGACCGGCACGTGGAGGCCGGGCTGGGAGACCGCATCGCATATCTCTGGGAGGGCGAGCCCGAGGGCGAACGCGAGACTCTGACCTACGCGGACCTGCTCCGGCGGGTCGTCGAGATGGCGAACGTGCTGAAGGAGCTCGGCGTCGGGAAGGGCACGCGCGTGGCTATCTACATGGGGATGGTCCCGGAGCTCCCGGTCGCGATGCTCGCGTGCACGCGGCTCGGCGCGCCGCACACGGTCGTCTTCGGCGGCTTCTCCGCCGACTCGCTATCCGACCGCGCGAACGACATGGGCTGCGAGGTGCTGATCACGCAGGACGAGGCGTGGCGGCGCGGGACGACCGTGCCGCTCAAGCGCACGGCCGACGACGCGATGGCGGCGGCTCCCGGCATCCGCGCGTGCCTCGTCGTCCGACGCACCGGCAACGAGGTGCCGATGCAAGATGGGCGCGACCGCTGGCTGCACGAGTTCGGCGTCTCGGACGACCCGGCCGCCTGCCCGCCCGAGCCGATGGACGCCGAGGATCTCCTGTTCCTCATGTACACGTCCGGGACGACCGCGAAGCCGAAGGGCATCGCCCACACGACGGGCGGCTACCTCGTCGGGGCGGCGGCGACTCACCACTACGTCTTCGACCTGAAGCCGGAACACGATGTCTACTGGTGCGCGGCCGACATCGGCTGGATCACCGGCCACAGCTACATCGTCTACGGGCCGCTCTGCAACGGCGCGACGTCGGTCCTGTACGAGGGCACGCCCGACTTCCCGGACAAGGATCGCTGGTGGGACATCGTCGAGCGCTACGGGGTCACGATCCTCTACACGGCCCCGACGGCGATCCGCGCGCACATGAAGTGGGGCCCGGAGTACGCCGAGCGGCACGACCTCGGCTCGCTCCGACTCCTCGGCTCGGTCGGCGAGCCCATCAACCCCGAGGCCTGGATGTGGTACCGCGAGCACATCGGCGCCGACCGGTTGCCCGTCGTCGACACCTGGTGGCAGACCGAGACGGGGATGATCCTCATCACGCCGCTGCCCGGGGTCACGACGTTGAAGCCGGGCTCGGCGACCAGGCCGTTCCCCGGGGTCGACGCCGCGGTCGTGGACGACAAAGGCAACGAGGTCGGGCCGGGAGGCGGCGGATACCTCGTTCTCCGCCGGCCGTGGCCCGCAATGACGCGAGGCATCTTCGGAGACGACGCGCGCTTCCGGGCGACGTACTGGGAGCGGTTCCCGGGGATGTACTTCGCCGGCGACGGTGCGCGAATCGACGAGGACGGCGACTTCTGGCTGCTCGGCCGCGTCGACGACGTGATGAACGTCTCGGGCCATCGCATCTCGACGATCGAGGTCGAGTCGGCGCTCGTCGACCACCAGAGTGTCGCCGAGGCAGCTGTCTGCGGGCGTACCGATGCGCTCACCGGCCAGGCCATCGTCGCCTTCGTGACGCTGAAGGGCGGACAGGAGGGCTCGGTCGAGATGCTCGAGGAGCTCCGCAACCACGTCGCGACGAAGATCGGCCCGATCGCGAAGCCCGCGAACATCGTCTTCGCTCCGGAGCTGCCGAAGACGCGGTCGGGGAAGATCATGCGGCGCTTGCTCCGCGACGTCGCCGAGGACCGGCCCCTCGGAGACACGACCACGCTCGCCGATCCGGCCGTCGTCTCCGAGATTGCGGAGCGCGCGGTGGCACAGCCCGCCGAGGACTAGGGCGAGCTCGGGTCATCGAGCCGCCACGGCGGCTCCGGCTCGCGAACCTGCTCCGAGAAGAGCCAGAGATGCCCTTCTGGGTCGGCCACCGAGTACTGAACCGTCCCGTACCGCTCGTCGTGCGGCTCGGTCCGGACGACAGCGCCCGCCGCTCTCGCGCGCTCGAAGTGGTCGTAGATGCCGTCGACGTAGACGTGGACGAGCGCGGTGGCGCCGCCGAGGCGGCTCGGCGACCGATACTCCGCGTCCGGCCGTGCCAGCATGACGAGGCCCTCGCCGATCTCCAGCTCCGCGTGGTTGATCCACCCTTCCTCGCCGACGTGGCGGAAGCGCTCGCGGAAACCGAACGCCTCCGCCAGCCACTCGAGCGCAGCGGCAGGGTCCTCGTACAGGAGATACGGCGCCACTCTCGGCCAGCCGGGCGGTGGGTTCGCGACCACCGCTACTGCGGCCGGTAGGTGCCGACGCTCCAGAGGTTTCCCTCCGGATCCCGGACGATGTAGTCGCGGGAGCCGTAGTCCGTGTCGTGGATCGGCCGCACGACCTCTGCGCCCGCTGCCACTGCGCGCTCGTAGTGCTCGTCGATGGCGTCGTCGACGATGACGTACACGCCCTGGTTCACCGCGCCGAGCTCTCTCGGCGTCTTCATGCCGAGGTCGTTCCTCCCGGCGGAGCCGAGGATGACCATGCCGTCGCCGACGCGTAGCTCCGCGTGCGCGACCTTGCCGTTCTCGCCCTCGTGGACGTCACCCCGCTCGAAGCCGAACGCGGCGGTCAGCCAGTCGAGCGCCACGCCGGCGTCGTCGTAGTTCAGGAATGGGATTGCGTTCACGTCGAACCTCCTCTCGATCGCTCGAGAGCACGCTACGACGCGAGGGGTCCGCCCGTCTTGGACGAATGTGCCTACGGGCTCCCGAGCACGCCGCCGTCCGGAAGGACGCGGCGGGCAAACTCGACGGGAGTCGTGCCGGCGAACTCGCGGAAGTCTCGATTGAGGTGGGCCTGGTCGAAGTAGCCGCAGTCGGCGGCGAGCTCGGCGAGGCCAGGATGGGGGCTTCGCCGGAGCTCGGCGACGGCGCGGTTGAACCGCATGATCCGCGCGACGGTCTTCGGGCCGAGGCCGACGTGCGTCCGGAATCCCGCCAGCAGCTGCTTCCGGCTGCGGCCGCTCTTCTCTGCCAGCGCACCGATACGCACCGAACCGCCGGTCCGCCCGAGGGCGCGCCAGGCCCAGAGGATTTCGGGCGCCGGTCTTCGCTCGCCGGCGACGCGACGAAGGATCAGGCGGTCGAGGAGCTCGAACCGTTCATTCCACCCGGCCGCGTCCTCGAGCCGTGCCGCGAGATTGCCGTCGTGTTCCAGCACGTCAGCCGCCTCGACCACGCGATTGGAGAGCTCGTGCATCGGAAGCCCGAGGAAGAGATGAGCGCCGATCGGCGTGAAGTCGATCTGGACGCAGGCAGCAGGGCCCTCCGCCACGACGAGCACGGAGCGCTCGTAGAGCCCGGCCACGAAGCTGTCCCTGGTCTCGGGCTCGCTGGCGCTCGCGGCCGGCCCGATCCGCCACGACGAGCCGAAGTTGACGATGAGCGGTACCGCGAGCGACGGAACTTCCTGCCGCAGCACGGGAGCCGGCGACGCTGACTCGACGTAGCCCTCGTACCGATGGACGATCCCTCGCAGTCGAGGGTCGGGCCGGCCCGTGCCCTGTTCCCAGCTCCCGAGCTCGGACTCGTGTCGGCGGATCCGCACCGGCGGTTCCTGCATTCCGGGAACGCTAGCGCGCTACCGCCAGCGCACCTTCGAAAGCGGCGACGGTGCGCTCGATTTCGGCCTCGCTCGTGCGCCAGTTCGAGACCGAGAGCCGAATCGCCGAGCGACCGTCCCACTTCGTCCCGCTCATCCATGCCTCGCCACTCGCTTGCACCTCGGCGAGGACCGCATCCGTCCGCTCGTCGTCCTCGAACCGGAACAGGACCTGATTGAGGACGACGTCGTTCAGCACCTCACAACCCGGCAGCGCGCCCGCCCGCGTCGCGAAGAGCTGCGCACAGGCACAACAGCGGTCGACGAGCTCCGCGACCCCGCTCCGGCCGAGCGACCGGAGCGCTGCGTAGATCGCGAACCCGCGCGCTCGACGCGAAAACTCCGGCGTCCAGTCCATCTGATCGCGCGCGGCATTCGGGTCGGCCACGAGGTACTCGGCCGTCAGGCGCATTGCGGCTCGGTGTGCGTGCGGGTCACACACGAACGCCAGACCGGAGTCGTACGGGACGTTGAGCCACTTGTGTGCGTCCGTCGCCCACGAGTCCGCAGCGCCGGCTCCGTCGACGAGGTGGCGGCGCTCGGGCGAGGCTGCAGCCCACAGCCCGAACGCACCGTCGACGTGGAGCCACGCACGGCCGTCCTTGCAGAGCTCGGAGATCGCGACCAGTGGGTCGAAGGCTCCGGTATTGACCTCGCCGACCTGAGCACAGACGATCGCAGGCCCTGCTTCCGCCGCGAGCGCGGCCTCTAGCTCCGGCACCTGCATTCGACCCTGATCGTCGGCCGGAACCGTGACGATCGAGCCCGTCCCGATGCCGAGAAGCCGCACGGCGCGGTCGATGGTGATGTGGCGCTTCGCGCCCGCGAGCACCCGGATCCGCGGGCTCCCGGCGAGCCCGTCGCGCTCGACGTCGTGGCCGACCCGCTCGAGCACGGCGTGACGCGCAGCGGCGAGGCAGGTCACATGCGCCATCTGGCAGCCGGTGACGAACGCGAACGATGCGGCCGGGGGTATGCCGAGCAGCTCCTTCAGCCACTCGCCGGTGACCTCCTCGACCACGGCGGCCGCCGGCCCGCAGATCACGAGACCCGCGTTCTGGTCCCAGACCGCCGTGAGCCAGTCGGCGGCAAGCGCCGTCGGCAGCGCGCCTCCGATGACGAACCCGAAGTAGCGACCGCTCGGAATCGCGACCAGGCCGGGCTCCGCGTCTCGGGCCAGCTCGTCGATCACCTGAAGCGGCTCGACGCCGATGTCCGGCAGCGGTCCGCCGAGCGTCTCACGGAGCTCCTCGATCGATGCTGGCGGCCAGACAGGCCGCTCGTCGAGCGACTCGACGAAGTCGGCGGCGATCTCCGCGGTCCGCCGGAGGAGGTCACGCTCGTTCACGCGTCGAGTGTAAGCGCAGTGGCCTTGACTCTCCCGCTACGTGAGACCGTACCCTCGAGCCATGGATCTGGTCACGATCGGCAAGTTCGCCCGCCTCACCGGGCTCACCGTCCGCGCAGTCCGACATTACGGCGAGCTCGGCCTGCTCGAGCCCGCATACGTCGATCCCGACACCGGCTACCGGTACTTCACGCTCGATCAGGTGACGGACGCTGCCGCCATCAGGCGGCTCCGCTTCCTCGAGCTCGCGCTGGACGAGATCCAGGAGATCGTCGACGCCGACGATCCGGCCTTCACCAGGGCCAGACTCGTACGACACCGAGCGAAGATGTCCGAGCTGGCGGTGACGACCGAGCAGATCCTCGCCACCCTGCAACGGTTGATCGAAGGAGAGGAGAAGCTCGTGCCGGACGTCGCCGACATCGGCGATCAGGTTACGGTCAAAGAGGTTCCCGAACAGCCCGTGCTGCTCATTCGCGACCGGGCGCCGCTCGAGAAGATGTCCGAGGTCATCCCGCGCGCGATCGCGGAGGTCCACGCACACCTGGCGACCGTCGGCGCGGCGTTCGTCGGCCCGCCGTTCGTCGTCTGCCCGTTCGCCGGCGAGGACGGGATGGCGGAGGTCGAGACGGGCTGGCCCGTCGCCGAGCCGTTCCCGGGTGGAGGCCGTGTCGAGTACGCCACGCTGCCGGCCTGCACGGTCCTCTCGTACGAGCACCACGGCCACTACGAGGAGCTCGATCGTTCGTACCGCGCGCTCGAGGCATTCGTCGAGCGCGCCGGAGTGACGGTGGCCGGACCGCCTCGCGAGCTCCATCCGACCAATCCGCAAGAGGTCTTGGATCCGGCCGACTGGGTGACCGAGATCCAGCTACCGATCGTGCCCGACGAGGCGCGAGTCGCGGCGCTGGCGAAGGTCGCGGGCTAGGCGGCGAGCAGTTGCTCGAAGCGGGCCGGGTCGTCGAACGGCCCGACCACGGCGAGGTAGAGCTGCTTGCCGTCGAGCAGGTCGCGTGCGACGTCCTGCACGTCCTCCGCGGTCACTGCGTCCAGCTCGCGCAGGATCACGTCCGGCTCTTCGGTGTGACCCTCGAGCACCTCGCGCCGGAGGCCGAACTGGATCATCGCCTGCGGGCTCTCGAGTCGGAGCACGAAGCGCCCCTTCGCATACCCACGCGCTTTCTCGAGCTCTTCAGCCGGGACGGGCTCGGCGGCGATCTTCCGGAGCTCGCCGACGATCGTCGAGATCGCCTCGTCGATACGGTTCACGTCCACGCCGGCGCCGGTGTAGAGCGTCCCGGTGTCCGTGTACGACGCGTTCGACGCGTGGACGTAGTACGAGAGCCCGCGGCGCTCTCGCACCTCGGTGAACAGGCGCGACGACATGCCTCCACCGAGGACGACGGAGAGGAGTTGGAGCGCGTAGCGCTTCGGATGGCCGAGCTCGTAGCCGCGCACGCCGAGGACGAGGTGAGCCTGCTCGGACTGCTTCGTGTGGAGGAGCACCGGCGAGCTGTCGGCGGGGATTTCCACGCCGCGACGCGTCACCGGTGTCGCGCGGCTCGATGTCGCCGAGCAGCTCCTCGAGGCGCTCGCCCAGGCCCTCGCCGATCCGGCCTCCGACTCCGACGACGATTCGCTCGGGCAGGTACCAGGCGTCGAGGTACGCGGTGAAGGTGTCGCGGCTCGCTCCCTCGATCGTCTCTCTCGTCCCAAGGATGTCCCAGCCGAGCGGCTGATCCGCGTACAGCAGCCGGTCGTAGACGCTGCCGACGTACCGCTGCGGCGTATCGAGGTACACGTTCATCTCCTCGAGGATCACGCCCTTCTCCTTCTCGATCTCGTCCGGGTCGAAGCGCGAGTTTCGGAGCATGTCGGTCAGCACGTCGAGCGCGACGTCGCGGGTCTCCGTCGCGCAGCGGACGTAGTAGCCCGTCAGCTCCTTGCCGGTGAACGCGTTGAACTCGCCGCCGATCGCGTCGATCTCGGTCGAGATCGAGCGCGCGGTCGGCCGGCGCTCCGTTCCCTTGAAGAACATGTGCTCCGCGAAGTGCGCGATGCCCTTCGACGCCGGGGTCTCGTAGCGCGAGCCCGCGGCGAGCACGACGAAGCAGGCCACGGAGTTGACCTGCGGCATCGGCGCCGTGAGCACGCGAATGCCGTTCTCGAGCGTCGTTCTCTCGAAGACTGACACCGGCACGATGGTATAGACACGCCTCGTGGCCGGAAACCTGACCAGAACGGCCATCGCCGCTCAGCCGGAGTGGCTACGGCAGGTGCCCGAGCGGGTGGGCGATCGCCGTCTTCCGGAAGCGGCACGCGTCCTCTTCACGGGCTGCGGCACCTCCTTCCACGCGGCGCTCGCCTGCGGGCCGGCCGCGCAGTCGCTCGATGTCGTCCTCGGGGATGCGCCCGCTGCCGACGTCCTCGTCGCCCTGAGCCATGAGGGTGGGACTCGTCTGACGCTCGAGGCAGTCGAGGCGTTTGAGGGCGAGACCTGGGCGATCACGGCTGCGCCTGACAGCGCGATTGCCAAGGCGGTCGACCACGTCGTCGTCGCGACACCCGAGATCGAGAAGAGCTACTGCCACACGGTGAGCTACACGTGCGCGATCGCAGCCGGTCGCGGTCTCCTCGGCGAGGACGTGAGCGCGCTCGCCGGCGAGGTCGAGCACGAGCTGGCCGTTCCGCCGCTCGCGGTGTCGAACCACGATCGGTTCGCCCTCGTCGCGGCCGGGGCCGACACTGCCACCGCGCTCGAGGCGGCCCTCAAGCTGCGCGAGGGCGTGCACGTCGCCGCGGAGACGCATCACACCGAGCAGATCCTGCACGGGCATCTGGCCGCGATCGACTCGTCCGTGCGGTGCCTAGTCCTCGAAGGCGAGGGCCGTGCGGCGGAGCGCGCGGCGGACGTCGTTCGCGCACTCGGAGAGCTCGGCTGCGAGACAGAGCTCTTCCCGAGCCGGCATCCGGTGGCCGACATCGTCCGCTTCCAGCGGCTGACCGTCGATCTCGCCGAGGCGCGTGGAGTCGACCCGGATCTCATCCGCTGGGACGAGGAACCGTGGGACCGCGCCCGCAAGTCGTACCAGTAGGGCTAGCGGTCCTCGAGCCGGTACACGAACCGCAGCGCCTGCCAGCTCTCGTCGATCGAGCACGACTTGTTGTCGACGAGCCCGTGGGCGAGCCCGATCTCCTGCACCGTCTCGAAGGTCAGGTCGCCGTCGATCCTCGCCGCCTTCTTTGGCCATGCGATCCACAGGCCGTCGGCCGGGTCGAGCGTGCCCTTGAGCGAGTCGAAGCGGCGCTCGAGCTCTTCGCGCGTCGTCGTGAAGAAGACGACCACGCCTGCACCTGACTTCGCGCCTAGCTTCCGCGAGAGCGGCGTGCCCGAGTAGTCCCTATCGGGCATGCCACTTCTCGAGCAGCACGGCCTCGCGCTCGGGAGCGAGACCGACGCCGTCCGTGACCCCGGCGAGGTCGAGAGTCGCGCGAATGGTGTCTTCGAGCGCTCGGAAGCGGAGGCCTGCGCCGAGGGCTCTCGCCACGTCCACCCGATCGGCGTAGGCCATCGCCGGGCCTGCCAGCCAGAGCGGCAGCTCCATCCACTCGCCCACCTCGTTCGCGAGCAGGAAGCCCTCGTCGACCCAGGTGACCTCCGCCGCGGAGCCCGTGACCGCGCGGCAGGTCTCGAGCAGCTCCGTCCAGGTGACGCCAGGATTCGTCGCGTTGAACGTCCCGGCCAAGCCGCGCTCGCAGAGCTCGACCACCCATTCGCCGAGGTCGCGCACGTCCACGAACTGTGTGCGGCGATCGGGTGGGCCGACGGCGAGCACCTCGCCGCCGCGCGCGATGCGGATCGGCCAGTATGTGAAGCGGCCGGTCGGATCGTGGGGCCCGACGATGAGCCCCGGACGCACGTTGAGAGCGCGGTCGCCGAACGTCTCGCCGACGACGCCCTCGCAGAGAGCCTTGAGCGCTCCGTAGTTCGAGAAGTCGGGCGTCAAGGAGTCGCTGGGCGCATCGCCGAGTTCGGCCGTGGCGCTCTCCTCGTCGACCGGCACGCTGAAATCCGCGTACACGGAGATGCTCGAGACGAAGCAATACAGCCCCGACCCGGCGAGCGCCTCCGCGGACGCGCTGACGACGCGCGGCACGTACCCGCAGGTGTCGATCACCGCATCCCATGTCCGTCCGGCCAGCGCCGTGAGATCGCCGTCTCGGTCGCCCAGGAGCTTCTCGGCATCCGTGTAGAGCTCCGGGTTCGTGTGCCCGCGGTTGAAGAACGTCAGCCCGTGGCCGCGTTCGAATGCCGCGTCCGCCACGGCTCGGCCGAGGAACCTCGGCCCGCCCAGGAGAAGGAGCCTCACACGAGCTCGGCGAGCGCGGTGAGGAGCCGGTCCACCTCGTCCTCGGTGTTGTAGTGGACGATCCCCGCGCGCACCGCGCCGCCGGGGAGCCCGAGGTGCTTCATCACTTCGACCGCGTAGTAGTCGCCGTGCCAGACCGCGAGGTCGCGCTCGGCGAGGAGCGTCGCGGCCTCCTCGGGGGAGCGACCGGGAACGTTGAAGCAGAACGTCGGGACGCGGCCGTCCATCGTCCGCAGCCCGTACAGGTCGATCGCCTCGGGCAGGCCTGCGAGGAACCGCGAGCCGAGCGCGGCCTCGTGCGACCGGATCGCCTCCCAGCCGACCGAGTCGATGTAGTCCACCGTCGCAACGAACCCCGCCAGGAGCTCGTGCGGGAGCGTTCCCAGCTCGAACCGGTGTCCCACGGGCTCGTCCGCCGCCGGCCGCACCTTGTACGGCCGCCACGAGCCGATCAGCTCCCGGCGACCGTACGCCAGCCCGAGGTGCGGGCCGAAGTACTTGTACGGCGAGCAGATGAGGACGTCGACGTCCCAGGCCGCGACATCGGTCGGTCCGTGCGGCCCCCAGTGGACGGCGTCGGCCCACGCGAGCGCGCCGGCGCCGTGCGCGAGCTCGACGATCCTGTGTACGTCGGGTGCCGTGCCAACCGAGTTCGCGGCGACGGGGAAGGCGACGACGCGGGTCCGCTCGCCGATCTGCTCCGCGAGATCGTCGTAGTCGACCTCGAGCTCGTCCGTCAGCCCGGCGAAGCGGACGACGAGGTCAAGGTCGTGCTGGAGCTCGAGCCAGGGCGCGACGTTTCCGTCGTGATCGAGGCGCGTGACGACGACCTCGTCGCCCGGCTGGAGCGTCCGCGCAAACGCCCGCGTGAGCAGGAAGTTGAGCGCCGTCATGCTCGGGCCGAATGCGACCTCGTCGAGCGTGCAACCGAGGAACGATGCTGCGCGCTCGCGGGCTCGCGCAACGAGCGCGTCCGTGCGGCGGCTCGTCTCGTACGGCGCGCCGACGTTCGCATTCGACGTGCACATGTAGTCGGCGATCGCGTCGATCACCTCGTCCGGGCACTGCGTGCCGCCGGGGCCGTCGAAGAACGCGACCGGGCGGTCGAGCGCCGAGAAGCGCGCGCGAACCGCTGCGATGTCGAAGACGGTGGTGCTCAACGGATCTCCTCTCCGTTCACGGTCCAGCGGTACCTCGGGCGCGCAGTCAACGAATTGCCGACGAAGCACCCGCGCTCGGCGCGGTCGAGCAGCTCGGCGACCGCGTTGCGATCGGCTTCGCTCTCGAGCTCGACCTCGTAGCGAGCCTCGATGTCCACGAACGCGTACAGGCCGTCGTCCTCGCGCTTCGTGACCGTCCCTGTCGCGCCCCCGGTGGCGGTGGCCTCGAGGCCGGCGCGCTTCACGTGGTGGTCGAGGCTTGTCAGCGTGCAGCGGACGAGCGCGGCCAGCGCGAGGTGCTCTGCCGACCAGGCGCTGTCAGCCAGGAGCGCCGAGCCGCCGCGCCCGCTTCTCGCCGTCCGCTCGGCGTCGATCGACACGTCGAACTCGAGCACCTTCGGCCGGTGGCGCCTCACCGGCGGAGCGTAGCGGGGTCCTTCCACCCCGGTCGTCCGGCGCCTGGCCTACCGTGGGCGTCGATGAGCGCGATGCGGCCACTCAGCGAGGCTGAGTGCTACGCACGCTGCTACGGCAGGCGTGGCGGCGACGATGTCGTACGGGTGCTCGAGTCCGCCGGGCACCGATTCGACCCCCGGCAGGACCCGCGGCTCGATCCCTCGGAGGCGGGCGAGCGGCTACGCCGCCTGCTCGAGCTCCGGATCGACACTCGAGAGCCAGAAGCCGCCTGAGCGCGTCGTAGCCGCGATCATGCCGCGGTGACGTCTGCGGCTGTGAGTGCGGTGCCCGACACGTTGGGCCCGGGGATGCGTCTGGTGCTCTGCGGGATCAACCCCGGCCACTGGAGCGCTCGCGCCCGTGCACCGTTCGCGAACCCCCGGAACGACTTCTGGCGCCTCCTGCAGGCCGCCGGCTTCACGCCTCGCGTCTTCGAGCCGCAGGAGCATCCGAAGCTCCTCGAGCTCGGCATCGGGCTCACGAACGCTGCCCGGCGTACGACCCGCGGCTCGGGGGACCTGCGGAAGGCCGACTTCACGGGAGCGGCCGAACGGCTCGAGGAGATCGCCCGCACCTACCGACCGAGAGTGATCGCCTTCGTCGGCAAGGCCGCGTACACGGGGCCCTTCGGTGGACGCCCGCAGCTCGGCGTCCAGGAGAGAGCGCTCGACGGCACGACGCTCTTCGTCCTGCCCTCGACCTCGCCTGCCAATGCGGCCGTCTCGTGGGAGGAGCGGCTGCGCTGGTTCACCGCGCTACGCGAGCTCGTCGATGCCTGAGCTCAGGATCCGTCACGCAACGCGAGCGATCGTCCTGGACGACGACGACAGGATCCTTCTCGTTCGCTTCGAGTTCCCGGACCGCACCGTGTGGGCGACACCGGGTGGCGGCGTAAACGAGGGGGAGACGGACGAGGACGCGCTCCGGCGCGAGCTCCTGGAGGAGGCGGGCCTCGAGGACTTCGACGTGGGCCCGCTCACCTGGACGCGCACCCACCACACGCCGCTCGAAGGAGGGCGCTGGGACGGCCAGACCGATCGCGTGTATCTCGTGCGAACGCCGGCGTTCGAGCCCGCGCCGCGACTCACGTGGGCCGAGCTGCGAGCGGAGTGGATGACGGCGATCCGCTGGTGGACGCTCGCGGAGCTGGAGGCGGCGGAGACGATCTTCTCGCCCCGCCGCCTCCCGGCGCTCGTTCGGTCGCTGCTCGAGGACGGGCCTTCCTCGGAGCCGCTGGACGTCGGCGTCTAGTCGACCTGCTCCACGAAGGTGGCGAGCACCCGCTCCCAGCCCGTGTCGTACGCGCTGCGCTTGGCCTCGGCTTCCTCGGCGATCGCGTCCCAACCGCGGTGCTCGAGCTCGACCCGGGTCGAGTCGCCCTCCGGCGAGAAGCGAACCTCGACCTCGGTCGGCACGGCCTCGCGCTCGCGGATGTTCCAGGCGAGCACGAATCCGTTCGGCGGGTCCCAGGAGACGACCGTCGCCCAGTGCTCCTTCGCGTCGCCGATGGACACCTCGAAGACCTCGCCGCCCTCGAGCGGCTCGAAGACGACCTGTTTCACCTCCAGGCCGTGGATCGAGTGCATCTCGATCGGCCACCAGCTGTTCGCCTCGGCCGTGAACACGCGGAACGCCTCTTCGACCGAGCAGTCGACCGTGACGGTCTTGCGGACGGCCTCGATCACGAGCGTCTCGTTCATCATGCTCCCTTCGTCTCGGTATTTCCCTCGGCTGCCGCCTTGAAGCGTGCGAGGGCCTCGTTCCAGAAGTCGTCGACCCACGCGCGCAACTCGCCCACGCCGGAGCCGTCGAGCTCGTAGAGATTCCTCGTCCCGTTCCTGCGATGCGTGACGAGTCCCGCGTTCTCGAGGACGCGGAGGTGCTGGGAGACCGCGGGCCGGCTGACCGGAACCTGCGCGGCGAGATCCCCGACCGACCGCGGGCCGTTGCGCAGCAGCTCGAAGACCTGCCTCCGGGTAGGGTCGCCGAGGGCGTCGAGTGGGTGTCCGTTAGCCTCCACTTACCGTAAGTTACAACTTACGGATGTGGTTGTCAACCCCTCCACCGATTCGTGATCGGCGTACGCCGATCACGGCCGAAGGCCTTCGGCCGGAGCTTCACCCCGGGCGGCGCCTGGCGGCGCTTGTATTCCGCGCGGTCGACGAGCTCGAGCACCCGCTCGACCACGGCCGCGTCGAACTCCTCGAGGAGCTCCTCCCGGGAGCGATCGAGCTCGACGTAGGCCTCCAGCACGGGGTCGAGCACGTCGTACAGGGGGATCGAGTCCTCGTCGCGTTGGCCCTCGCGCAGCTCGGCGCTCGGCGCGCGCTCGATCGTGGATGCGGGGACGAGCTCCCGCCCTGCGCGCTCGTTGAGGAAGCGCGCGAGCCGGAAGACGTCGGTCTTGAAGACATCCTTGAGCAACGAGAATCCGCCCACCATGTCGCCGTAGAGCGTGGAGTAGCCGACCGCGAGCTCGGACTTGTTCCCGGTCGACACGACGAGCCAGCCGTGCGTGTTCGAGAGCGCCATGAGGAGCACGCCCCGCACCCTCGCCTGGAGATTCTCTGCGGCCAGCCCGTCGGGGCCTCCCCCCGTCGGCTCCGCGAGCACCGTGTGGTATGCCGCGACGACGTCCTCGATCGGGATCTCGAGAAACTCGCAGCCGAGGTTCTCGGCGAGCGCTCGGGCATCCGTGCGGGTGCCCTCGGACGAGTACCGGGACGGCATCGACACGCAGCGCACACGCTCCGGTCCGAGCGCATCCACGCACAACGCGGCTGTCACCGCCGAGTCGATGCCGCCCGAGGCGCCAACGACGACGTCGGCGAACCTGTTCTTCTCGACGTAGTCCCGGAGGCCCAGAGTGAGCGCGACCCTCATCTGCTCGAGCTCGTCCGCGAACGCGACGATCTCGGGCTCGACTGCCGGCTCACGCGGGGGGAGAGCGCCCAGATCAATGGTCTCGAGGCTCGGGATCGACTCTCGCGAGCGCTCGAGCTCGCGCCGGCGCACGTCTCGGAGCCGCCGCCCGACGGCGAACGCCGGCTCGACGTCCACCACCAGGAGGTGCTCCTCGAAGCCCGGCGCCCTCGCCAGTACCTCGCCCGCGTCGTCGAGGACGACTGAGTGCCCGTCGAAGACGAGCTCGTCCTGGCCGCCGACGAGGTTGCAGAAGGCGAAGAAGGAGCTCGTGTCTCGCGCGCGCGTCACGAGCATCTCCTCGCGCTCCTCGGCCTTGCCGACGTGAAAGGGCGACGCGGACAGGTTGACGAGGAGCTGCGCGCCGCCGAGGGCGAGGTCGGTGGCCGGGGGGCCTGGTTGCCAGACGTCCTCGCAGATGGTGGGGCCGACGAGCGCATCCCCGAAGCGCAGGAGCAGGAGATCGCGTCCCTGGGCGAAGTACCGGTGCTCGTCGAAGACGCCGTAGTTGGGCAGGAATTGCTTGCGATAGACGCCGCGAATGGCTCCATCAGCGCAGACGGCGCACGCGTTTGCGAGGTCGTTGTCGAGCCAGGGCGTGCCGACGAGCGCGACGAGGCCGCTCGTCGCGGCCGCGACCTCCTCGAGCGACGCGCGCGCCGCCTGCAGGAACCCAGGCCGGAGCAGCAGGTCTTCGGGGGGATACCCGGTCACGGCGAGCTCCGGGAAGAGGACAAGATCTGCTCCGGCCGCGCGGGCTTCTCCGAGGGAGTCGAGGATCGTCTCGCGGTTCCCGGCGAGGTCTCCGACGACGACGTTCACCTGTGCGAGTGCCAGCCTCATACGAGGAGGCTCCTTCCGCGGAGGAGTTTTCGACTCATAGTCACAAACTAGTCTAATTAGAGTCCGCGCAGTGCACGAATGGTTCGAACGGCGCTTCCGCGGGCCACTGACGTCCGCGAACGGCGGCTACGCCTGCGGCCGGCTCGCCGCGCACGTCTTGGGAGACGCGATCGAGGTCACGCTCCGGCTTCCGCCTCCGCTCGAGCGCCGGCTCGAGGTGCGCGCCGAGAACGGCGAAGCGCGATTGCTCGATGGCGACGCGGTCGTGGCCGAGGCGCGGCCGGCGGCGCTCGATCTCGTTCCACCGGCGCCGCTCTCGGTCGGTGCTGCAGAAGCAGCGGCCGCCGGAGCGACGACGCTGGACGAGCCCGAATTCCGCGAGTGCTTCGTGTGCGGCAGACGGCCCGACGGCGACGGGCTTGCGATCCATGCAGGCCCCGTGGCCGGTCGTGAGCCGCTGCACGCCGCTCCCTGGCACATCGAGGATTCGGGTCCGGAGATCGTCTGGGCTGCTATCGACTGCCCCGGTGCGTACGCCGTCGGCGCCGAGGGCAGGGGTCTCGTCGTCCTCGGTCGTATGACGGCGCGCGTGGAACGGGTGCCCGAGGCCGGCGAGACGTGCGTCGTCGCATCCTGGCCGCTCGGCGAGGATGGCCGCAAGCTCTTCGCCGGAACTGCGCTCTTCGCCGAGAACGGCGAGCTCCTCGCTCTCGCGAGGCAGGTCTGGATCGAGCCCCGCCCGTAGGGCGAGGCTTGCTTCGCCTAGCGCGGAGTGAGCGCGACGAGCAGTCCCCCGTCGTCGTCGTACCCGGGGAAGAAGTCCACCGTCACGGGCTTCTCGATGCCGGCGCGCGTTCGCAGCGCGAGCTCCTGGCCCAACTTGCGCACGCCCCACTCCTGCACGACGTCGATCGGCGACTCGTCGGACAGGCCGAGCGCCTCGCCGACCTCGCGTCCCATGAGGTCGTCGTCGCGGTAGCCGGTCAGCTCGAACACACCACGGCCGACTGCGAGGATCCTCCGGTCTCGGTCGCACACGACGAATCCCGTGTCGGGCGCCGGGTAGTAGTCGTCGAGGAGCCGGAACAGGAAGCCGAACCCGCAGGTCCTGCACTGGACGGCCTGAGTCGTGAACCCCTCGTAGCCGTCGAGGTCAACGGACCTCCGCTTGCAGTTGGGGCAGATGAAGACCGGCACCTCGGTGATGGTACGGACGAGGCTTTTCCGACCGCGTTAGGGCGACGTTCAGGAAGAGCGCTAGCGGCGGAGCCTGATCGCGTTCAGGTCGTTCTCGACGATCTCGTCCGCGCGGCGGATGAGCTCCTCGATGTCGTCGTGCTCCGCATGGATGTAGCGGCCGGCGAGCGCATCCGCGCGGCCCGACGCGAGCACGCGCACGAGCTGTGGCGCGAGCTCCGGCGGAGTCCATGGCGCGTCGTCGCCGAAGCTGTCGGTCATCGCCGTTCGGACGAGACCGGGGCTGATCACGAAGACCGCGATCCCGAACGGCCGCAACGCCGCGGCGAGCGTCTCGCTGAAGCGTCCGAGCGCGGCCTTGCTGGGGCCGTAGGAGGTACCGAGCGCGGTCGAAGGGCTCGTGACCGGAAGGTACGAGCCGCCGCTGCCGACGTTCACGATCCGGCCGCCTCCTCGCGCCTTCATCAGCGGCGCCACGGTGTGGCAGCAGAGATACGCGCCGAGCACATTGACCTCGAAGACCTTCCACCACTCCTCCGACGATTCCTCGAGGAAGGGCTTGCCACCTCCGCCGATGCCTGCGCAGTTCACGAGCAGTGCGATCGGGCCGACCTCGTCCTCGACCCGACGCACCCAGTCCTCGACGTCCTCGCGGTTCGAGACGTCGCCGACGAGCGCGAGGCCGCCGATCTCGGCGGCGACTGCCTCCACCTCGCTCGCGGTGCGGGCCGTCGGCGCCACACGCATGCCCGCATCGGCGAGCTCGCGAGCGATCGACGCGCCGATCCCACGGCCGCCACCGGTGACGAGTGCGACCCCCTCGAGCTCGTCAGACGGCATTCGCAATCTCCTCGAGCACTTCGGGGTTCTCGAGCGTGGAGATGTCGCCGGGGTCCTCGCCGAGCGCCTTGGCTCGCACCGCCCGCCTGACGATCTTCGCGCTTCGGGTCTTCGGCAGCGCCGAGACGAAGACGATGCGTTCGGGCCTGAACGCCTTGCCGAGCTCGGCCGTGACCGCGGCCGCGATCTCGTCGGGGCTCGGCGCCTCGCCGTCTCGAGGGACGCAGAAGAGCCACACGACCTCGCCCTTGATCTCGTGGGGCACGCCGATCGCCGCGGCCTCGGCCACCGCCGGGTGGTTCACGGCAGCGGACTCGAGCTCGGCAGGCCCGATCCGCTTGCCGGCGATGTTCAGCGTGTCGTCCGAGCGTCCGTGCAGGAACCAGTAGCCGTCGTCGTCGATCGAGGCCCAGTCGCCGTGCGTCCAGACGCCTGGGAAGCGGTGCCAGTAGGTCTCGAGGTAGCGCTCCGGATCTCCCCAGATGCCGCGCGTCATTCCCGGCCACGGCCGCTTGCAGACCAGTTCCCCGACCTCGCCGCGAAGCGAGCGGCCCTGCTCGTCGAAGACGTCCATGTCCTGACCGAGCGCCGGAAACCCGAGCGAGCACGGCTTCGTCGGCACCATCAGGCTCACCGAGAGGAAGCACGCCCCGACCTCGGTGCCGCCCGAGATGTTCACGATCGGGATTCGCCCGCCACCGCAGACGTGTTCGTCGAGCCAGTCGTACGGCCCGCGGTTCCAAGGCTCGCCGGTCGTCGTGACCGCGCGAAGCGACGAGAGGTCGGCCTCGGGGACGCCCTTGGGGATCAGTGCCCGAACGAGCGTCGGCGAGACGCCGAGCATCGTGACCTGCTCGGACTCGACCAGACGCCAGATGCGATCGGCCGGCCAGTCGGGAGCGCCTTCCATGAACACGATCGCTGCCCCGACCGCGCCGGCTCCGACGACGGTCCACGGCCCCATGATCCAACCCATGTCGGTCGCGAACAGCACACGGTCCCCGGGCCGCAGATCCGCCTGATACGCCGCCTCGCGCGCGATCGAGAGGAGGAACGAGCCCTGGACGTGGAGCGCGCCTTTCGGCTTCCCCGTCGTCCCCGACGTATACGCGATGAGGTAGGGGGCTTCGCTCTCGGCTTCGACGGGTGGGAGGCTGCCCGGGGCATCGGCGACGAGCTCGTCCCACCAGCGGTCGCGTCCCGGCGTCATCGCCACGTCGCCGCCGAGCCGACGCCACACGACGACGTGCTCGACAGACGGGGCCGCGGCAAGCGCCTCGTCGGCGATCTCCTTCATCGGCACCGTGGCGCCGCGTCGGAGCGACCCGTCCGCGGTGACGAGGACCGTCACGCCGGCGTCCGCGAGCCGGGTCGCTATCGCCGGCGCGGCGAAGCCGGAGAAGATCGGGACCTGCACCGCGCCGAGGTGGGCGCATGCGTGCGAGGCGATCGCGACTTCCGGCGACATCGGCAGGTAGATGCCGACGGCGTCCCCCTCGCCGACCCCGAGCGAAGCCAATCCCTCGGCGAGCCGCACGATCTCGTCGGAGAGCTCGCTCCAGCTGCGCGACCGCCTGTGACCGTCCTCGCTCTGCCACACGGCTGCTTCCTCGGCTCCCCGCTCACGCGCCCAGCGATGGACGCACGCCTCGGCGACGTTGAGCCGCGCGCCCTCGAACCACGTCGTCCACTCCACACCGCGAGAGTCGTCGAGCACGCGATCCCAGTCCCGCGCGAACGGGAGCCCGAGGTCGTCGCGAACGGCACGCCAGAAGCGGTCCGGCTCCTCGATCGACACGCGGTGCAGGGAGGCGTAATCGGAGCACCCGAGAGCGTGGGCCAGCCTGACGATGTTCGCCGCCTCGAGCTGCTCCGTGCTCGGGATCCAGGTGAAGGGGTGCTCAGACAAGTTAGTACCTGCTAGCTTAGTGCTCACTAGCTTACGGAAGGACTTGATGCGCGCTCGGATCTTCGCAGAGGAAACCCGCAAGTGGTTCACGCTGGGCGCGGTCTCCTTCGGCCTCTTCATGATCATGCTCGACAACACCGTGGTGAACGTCGCGCTGCCGGCGATCCAGAGCGATCTCGGCGCGGACCTGTCCGAGCTCCAATGGGTCGTCGCCGGCTACGCACTGACGTTTGCGGCGTTGATGCTGGTCGGGGGCAAGCTCGCCGACGCGTACGGACGGCGCCTGATCTTCGTCATCGGCATCGCCGTGTTCACCGGAGCCTCGCTCTGGTGCGGCCTCGCCGATTCGAGTAACGAGCTGATCGCCGCACGCGTGCTCCAGGGGGCCGGAGCGGCGCTGATGAACCCGGCGACCCTGTCGATCATCGCCGCCGCGTTCCCCGCGCGCCAGCGCGGAACCGCTATCGGCATCTGGGCCGGGGTCTCCGCCCTCGCGCTCGCGATCGGCCCGCTCGTCGGCGGCCTGATCACGGAGCACATCGACTGGAGCTGGATCTTCTTCGTCAACGTCCCGGTGGGGATCGTGGCGATCGCGGTGAGCTTCCTCTTCATCGACGAGTCGCGCGACTCGACGCATGTGCGGCTCGACCTTCCCGGGCTCGCAACCTCCGCAGTCGGCCTGTTCGCCGTGACCTACGCGCTCATCGAGGCGAACACGTATGGCTGGGGCTCAGCTCGGATCCTCGGCTCCTTCGCAGTCGGGGCGGTGGCTCTCGTCGGGTTCGTCCTGCTCGAGCGGCACCAGCGCAACCCGATGCTCCCGCTCGAGCTCTTCCGCAGCGGCACCTACACGGGGGCAAACCTCGTCGTGCTCCTGGTCGCGCTCGCCATGTTCGGCGTCTTCTTCTTCATGTCCCTCTACATGCAGAACATCCTCGGCTACTCCGCGGTGCAGACCGGGGCAGCGTTCCTCCCGATGACGATCCTGATAATCCTCGTCGCCCCGATCGCCGGGAAGACGAGCGACCGGATCGGATCGCGGGGGCTCATGACCGCGGGGATGATCCTGATCGCGCTGCAGCTCGTCTACTTCTCGCAGCTCGGCCTGGACGCGACGTTCTGGACGATCCTCCCGGCGTTCCTCGTCGGTGGCGTCGGCATGGCGCTGACCATGACTCCGAGTGCGGCGGCGGCGACACGCAGCGTCCCGGTGGACAAGGCCGGCGTGGGCGCGGCGGTGCTGAACGCTGCCCGCCAGGTCGGCGGCTCCGTCGGCATCGCGATCATGGGCGCGATCGTGGCCGCCGAGGCGGGAGGCGAGCGTACGCCCGCCGCGTTCGTCGCCGGCTTCGAGAAAGCCCTGCTGGTCGCGGCGGCGATCGCCGCCGTCGGTGCGCTCGTCGCCTTCACGCTCGTCCGCCCGCACGAGATCGCCGAGCGGCAGACGACGGGGCACGGGGCCACCGAGCCCATCGTATGAACGCCGCGTCCGGAACCCGCCTGCCGGCCGCCGAGCGCCGGATTGCGATCGTCGACGCGGCGCTCCGTGTGTTCTCGGCGGGGAGCTACGCAGGGGCGACGACGGCGGACATCGCTCGAGAGGCGGGCGTGTCGGAGCCGATCCTCTACCGGCACTTCTCGTCCAAGCGCGATCTCTACGTCGCCTGCCTCGACGACGCGTGGCGGCGGATCCGGGAGCGCATCGAGGCGGAGATCGAGGCGCGTGGAGCCGCCGAGGGCTGGAGCGCGATAGGCCCGGCCACCATGCGCGAGATGAAGGTGCTCCTGCCGAGCCTGTGGATGCAGGCGATCACCGAGGCGGGCGAGGACGCCGAGATTCGACGCCATGTGCGCAGCCACATGCGCGAGGTGCACGACTTCTTCGCCCGTGTCCTGCGCCAGGTGCAGGCGGAAGGAGGCATCCATGCGGACCGCGATCCCGATGCAGAAGCGTGGGTCTTCGTTGCCGGCAGCCTCCTCGTCTCGGTAGCGGATCGCCTGGGCGGCCTCCTGGGCCCGGACGACTTCGAGGCGATCAGGACGCAACGCCTGCGCTGGCTCACCGGCGAGCCGTAACGAACCGAACGGAAGTGTCAGGGACGTTCGAGGCCCCAGGGACTAGACGGTCAGGGCGATTCACTCGCCCGTAGGCGGTCGCGGCAGAGCCGAGCCAGAGAACGGAAGAAGGGGGTAGTTGGGGGAAACATGGTTTCCCCCAACATGAAAACGCCCCCGGCTGCGGCTCCGGGGGCGTTCTCCGTTCGAGGCTACCCCTTCCCGGGGCGGTGAACCGGAGAAATCGTGACTCTGCGGCCCAGTCACGTCCTTCCTGCGTTCACCGGCGGATCCGGCGGTGGTGCCCTCGCATCCGATCTGGCGTCCGATCGGTGCGGTTGTGGGGCTGACTATAGGAGCCACGTCCCGGAAAGTCAAGTAGCTCGGTCAAGTGATTTTCGGTACTGTCCACTTGACTCGCGTCCTATGGCAACTATCCTCGTTTGCACCGATCGTTCAACCCCTCGTGGATCCCCCGTCCGGGGGAGCCGGGGGGGCCCGGTCGCACGTTGACTCCGATGGGCATGGAAGACACCGCCGCAGCCGCTGAACCGACCGCCTCCGAGGCTCCTTCGGAGGCGACGACTGCTGCACCGGTTCCGGGTAGCCCGAACGTTCGGCTCGGTGAGCGCGTGCGCTCGCTTCGCGTCGCCGCGGGCCTGACGCAGACCGAGCTGGCAGGAGGACGGTTCTCGAAGGAGTACATCAGCCAGATCGAGCGCGGCAAGACACGTCCGACCGAGTCCACGATCGCTTGGCTTGCAGATCGGCTGAGCGTCGATCCTGCGTTCCTGGCGGTCGGCGTCTCCACCGAGGAGCGGACGAAGGTCGAGACGCTCCTCGCACGGGCCGAGGCGCTGTCCGAAGCCCACGAGTACCCCTCGGCGATCGACGAGTTCCGCGCCGCGCGCGAGGCAGTCGAAGGCACCTGGGCCCCTGCGCTCGAGGTTCGGGCGCTCTCGGGTGAGGCCTGGGCGCTCCAGCAGCACGGCGAAGTTCGCGAGGCGATCGCCCTGGTCGTGCGGGCCCGCGAGATCGCAGAGGGACCGGACTTCTCGGACGTCGATCGCGCGGAAGTGCTCTTCCGGCTCGGCGTCTGTCGCTACAAGCTCTCGAGCGCCGGCACCGCGCTCGCGCTTCTGAACGAGGCGCTCGCCCTCGCGGAGAAGTCGGGTCTCCCGTGCGACCTCCTGCGGGCCGACATCCTCGGCTGGCGGTCACGGTGCCACCGGATGCAGCGCGACTACGTCGCCGCGAGCGAGGACGTCGAGCGCGCGCTCGAGCTCGCCCAGGACCTCGGCGACCGGCGCGCGATCGCGAACACGTACTTCCAGGCTTCCCTCGTCGCGCAGCGACAGGGCCACTGGGTTCTGTCTCGGAACTACGCGCAGCGCGCGAGAGAGCTGTACGCGCAGCTGAACGACGAGCTCAACGTCGGCCGGCTCCTGCTGAACCTCGGCGGGCTCACGCTGTTGCTCGGGGACGAGGAGCAGGCGGTCGAGCATCTCAAGGCGTCGTTCGCCAAAGCGTTGGAGATCGATGCGTCCGCCGACGCGGCGCAAGCGCTCGGCGGCCTTGCGACCGTGTACCTCCGCCGCGGCGAGTACGACGACGCGGAGGAGACGGCGCGGAAGGCACTCGATCTCCTCGGCGACCGGGAGGACTTCCTGCACGAGGTCTGCCCGTCGCAGCTCGTGCTCGGCCGGGCGCTCATGGAACGGGGTCGGTACGATGAGGCCGAAGAGAGCTTCCGCGCTGCCGACGCAGCCGCGGAGCAGCTCGCCTCGCTCGGTCACCGCTCCGAGGTCTGGATTGCGCTCGGCGATCTCGCCATGCGGCGCGGCAACGACAACGAGGCCGCTCGCCTGTACCGGAACGCTGCCGAAGCGCTCCAGGAAATCCGCTTCTAGGTAGAGAGGAGGGTCGCCATGAAGCCACGCCTGCTTTTGCTTCTCGTGAATTTGGCGCTGCTCGCGTCCTGGCTCGGTGCGTTTGGACGCAACTCATGGTCTGACGGCCACTTCTAGAAGCTCCGTAGCCTGCGGCTAGCCCGGGCGCCTGATCGGGGCCGCTCGGGAGGAAGGCATTCGGCGGCGGCACGAAGGAGCGCCACTAGACTGGCGCGATGCGCCTGCGCGTGGCAGCAGCTCGAGGGTCGTCCCTGGCGGCGGCCCTCTTTCTCGCTGCCTGTGGAGGCTCCGGCGACGAGGCGAGTCCCGACGAGACCGTGCCTGGAGGAGGCAGCACGCTCGAGCAACTCTGGCGCGCGCCGGGCGACGATGTCGCCGTTATCCCGGGCACGTCGAGTTTCGAGCCCGGCCATGTCCGCGTCGCCTTCGTCGTCCTCGATGCCGAGGGCCGGCCGGTGACGCTCCCCACTGCGCGCGTCTGGCTCTCTCGCGGGCTCGAGGAGAAGCCGTTCCTCGAGTCCACGGCCGAGCTCGAGCGCATCGGAGTCCCAGGCGGCGCCGAGGTCGACGCCACGCACATCTACGTCGCGCACGTACCGATCGCAAAAGCTGGCACGTACTGGTTCCTCGCCGAGCCCGAGGGCGGGCCGGAGGCCGTCCAGGCGATCGGGAACATCGTGGTCGAGCCTTCGGTTCCGGCACCGGGAGTCGGCGACGCGGCTCTACCGTCCGAGACGCCCACGCTCGCATCCGCCGGCGGGAAGGCGTCGAAGGTGACGACCAGGGTTCCGCCGGATCTCACGCTCATCGAGCATTCCGTTGCCGAGACGCTTCGTGCCGGCATCCCGTTCGTCGTGACCTTCTCGACGCCCGAGTTCTGCGCGAGCCGGGTCTGCGGCCCGGTCGTCGACGTCGTCGAGGAGACGTCCAAGCGCTTCGAGGGAGAGGACGTCCGCTTCATCCACGTCGAGGTCTACGAGGGGAACGATCCGGCGAAGGGCTACAACCGGTGGATGCAGGAGTGGGGCCTCGTGACCGAGCCCTGGACGTTCGTCGTCGACTCGCAGGGGAAGATTTCGAGCCGATTCGAGGGTCTCGTGTCAGTGCACGAGCTCGAGGACGCGGCGCGAATGATGCTGGCGTCGAGCTAGGAGCCGTGCTACTCTCGCCATCACTTTCCAAAATGAAGTATTGAGAGGGGGACGAATGGGGATCGATGTGGCCACCAAGGTCCTCGTGACCACGGACTGGCTGGCAGAGCACTTGACCGATCCGGGCATCATCGTCGCCGAGGTCGACGAGCACCCGGAGGTCTACGACGAGGGTCATATCCGCGGGGCCGTGAAGCTCCACTGGCGTGACGACCTTCAGGACAAGCTCATCCGGGATGTCGTCTCGAAGGCCGAGTTCGAGCGCCTGCTCGGTGAGCGCGGGATCTCGAACGACACCTCGGTCATCCTCTACGGCGACAAGAACAATTGGTTCGCGGCCTACGCGTTCTGGTACCTGAAGATCTACGGCCACGAGGACGTCCGGCTTCTCGACGGCGGTCGGCAGAAGTGGATCGAGGAGGGCCGTGAGCTCACGACCGACGAGGCCGCACCCGAGCCGGCGACGTACACGGCGAAGGACCGCGACGAGACGATTCGCATCCGTCGCGACGAGGTGCTCGCGGGGCTGGCCGATCCGGCGATCGCGCTCGTGGACGTACGCAGCCCGCAGGAGTACTCGGGGGAGCTCATGGCGCCGCCCGGGTACGAGCAGGAGGGCGCCTCGCGGACGGGTCACATCCCCGGCGCGCAGTCGATCCCATGGGCGACCGCGGTCCGTGACGACGGCACGTTCAAGAGCACGGACGAGCTCGAGGAGATCTACGGCGCGAAGGGGATCACGCCCGACCAGGAGGTGCGAGCGTACTGCCGTATCGGCGAGCGCTCGGCCCACACGTGGTTCGTGCTCCGCGAGCTGCTCGGCTACGAGAACGTCAAGAACTACGACGGGTCGTGGACCGAGTGGGGGAACCTCGTCGAGGTGCCGATCGAGAAGGGCGCCTAGCGTCGTTTCGTGCGGTCTGAGGGCGACGTAGGAGCCGGGCATGCCCGGCTCGGGCGAGGCATGCCTCGCCCCTACGGGTAGGCGGCGCCTCGCCCCTACACCTCGTCGCCGACGCGCTCGACGACGATGCTCGGAACGCGCGCCTTGGGGCTCAAGCGAAGCAACGCACGGGCAAGCTCGACGATGTCCTCCGGCTGGATCATCTCCTCCGGCGGCAGGCCGGTCCAGTCCGTCATCGGGGTCGCCACGAACGCTGGACAGAGCGTCGTCGCGCGGATGCCGTGCTCCGCCTCCTCGCGGTTCAGGGAGTTCGTCCACGCGATGAGCGCCGCCTTCGTCGCCCCGTAGATCGAGAGGCCGGGAGTCGGGATCGTGCCGGCGATCGACGCCAGGGTGATGATCTGGCCGCCGGAGGCGCGAAGCAGCGGCAGCGCCTCGCGCGTGACGATGAACGTGCCGCGCAGGTTGACGTCGAGCTGGAGATCGACCTTCTTCGTCTCGAGCGTCCCGAAGTTGCCGCCGATGCCGAGACCGGCGGAGTTCACGAGAACGTCCAGGCCTCCCCACCTCTCCGCGTGCCGCGCGACCGCCTCGACGCACGCGTCCTCGTCCGCGACGTTGGCCGCGAACGACTCCGCGCCGAGCTCCTCGGCGGCGGTCGCAAGCTTGTCTGGCCTCCGCGCCACGAGCGTCAACTCGAATCCCTCGTCCTGGAGCATCCGCGCGAGCGCGAGCCCGATTCCGGAAGACCCGCCGGTGACGAGGGCCGACTTCACGCGCGCGAGTATCCCACGGCTCCCGGGAAGAGTGCGGCCGCCGTGGGGGCGGCGGCCGCGTCGTGCTTAGGGGGAGAGGGGTGGGGACGGATCTCTCCGGCACTCGTGTTCGTCCCGTGCCACGGCTCTCCTCCCCGCGAGGCCCGTACAGTTGCGGACGTGGAAGCGGTTCCGCTGACGTCGCTCGCGAAGGCCGGCGGGTGTGCGGCGAAGTATTCCGCGGCGCGCCTCGAGACGCTCCTCGCCGGGCTCGTGCCGGCTCACGCCGACGACCTGCTCGTCGGGCTCGACCCCGCAGACGACGCCGCGGTGTACCGGCTCGACGACGAGCGCGCGCTCGTGTTCACGGTCGACTTCTTCCCGCCGCTCGTCGACGACCCGCGCACGTTCGGGGCGATCGCCGCGACCAACGCCCTGAACGACGTGTTCGCGATGGGAGGCATGCCGCTGCTCGCGCTCTCCATCGCCGCGTTCCCCGAGGAGCTTCCGATCGAGGTTCTCGGCGACGTGCTGGCAGGGGCGGACGAGAAGGTGCGTGAGGCAGGCGCGATCCTCGCGGGCGGGCACACGATTCGAGATTCCGAGCCGAAGTACGGGCTTTCCGTCGTCGGGACCGTCCACCCGGATGCCCTCTGGCCGAAGTCCGGCGCGCAGCCGGGTGACGCGCTGTTCCTCACGAAGCCGCTCGGAACCGGCATCGTCCTCCAGGCGCATCGCGACGGCGTCGCGCCTGCTGGAGCTCTCGATGCGGCCGTCGCAGCGATGCTCGAGCTCGACCGCGACGCAGCCGACGCGCTCCGTCCTTTTCAGCCGAACGCGGTCACCGACGTCACCGGGTTCGGGCTGCTCGGGCACGTCCACGAGCTCGCCTCGCGGAGCGGCGTCCGGGCGACCATCGTCGCCGACGCGTTGCCCGCGCTGCCCGGGGCCCTCGAGCTCGCCCGTGACGGCGTGCACACCGGAGGCGACCGGCGCAACCGCGACTTCGCCGGCCCGCATGTCGAGAGTGCGGCGGACGCTGCCACCGAGATACTCGCCTACGATCCCCAGACGGCAGGTGGGCTGCTCGTCTCAGTCCCGGCCGAGAGGGGCGTCGTCCTCCAGGCGGCATTCGAGGCCAACGGCCTCGAGCTGGCGCGGATCGGGCGGATCGAGGCGGGAAGTGGAGTCGTCCTCTCCTAGTGGCCACGGCGGCCGCCCGACTCCGAGCGCTCTCGTCTCTCTCGCTGGCGCCGGCCCGCTTCCTCCGAATCGCATTGGCGTCCTGCGTGTCGCTCTTCCTCGTCATCACTTCGGGCGCGTTCGTACGCCTGACCGGCTCGGGTCTCGGGTGCGAGAACTGGCCCCGCTGCGGCGACAAGCCGTATCCGGAGCGCGATTTCCACGCCTTCGTCGAGTTCGGGAACCGGATGGTTGCGCTGATCGGACTTGCTCTCACGCTCGTCACCTGGCTCGCGTCGCGTCGGACGAGCGGCCTGTCCGAGATCGGACGGTGGACTGCCGTCGCGACGTTTGTCGTCGTCGTCGCCCAGATCCCGCTCGGCGCGATCACCATCGCGGTCGATCTTCATCCGCTGGCGGTGATGGCGCACTTCCTGCTCGGGCTGACGGCGCTGGCGCTGGCCGTAGTCGTTGCGCTCGAAGCGTGGTTGCTCGTGGACGGAAGGGCCCGCCCCGTAGCTCCGCGTTGGCTCCGCCAGGTGGTCGTCTTCGCCGGGCTGCCGGCCTGCGCCGCGCTCGTCGTCACGGGTGCCGTCGCCACCGCCTCGGGCCCTCACCCGGGCGCGGACGAGCAGGTCGAGAGACTCGGCATCGCGATCGCGGACACGGTCTACGTGCACGTCCGGGTCGCAGCCGTGTTCGGGATCGGCGTGCTGGTCGTCGGCTGGTTCCTCGTCCGCGCGCGAGATCGCTACCCCGGGGTCGTGCGGCTCTGGGCCCTGCTCGTGGGCGTTCTCGCCGCCCAGGCCGTACTCGGCGAGGTCCAGTACCGGAACGCGCTCCCGTGGGGGCTCGTGCTCGTCCACGTGGCTCTGGCGGCCGCGATCTGGGGGTTCAGCGTCGCTCTCGCGTACGTGCTCTGGCGGCCACCGGCGCGACTGGCCCGACAGTAAGCTCAGAGGATGGCGCGTGAGCTCCGCGTGTACGAGCGGCCGTCGCTCGACCGGCCGGTGCTGATCGGTGCGTTCCGTGGTTGGAACGACGGCGGACAGGCCGCAACGCTCGCCGCCGGGTACCTCGCGAAGCTCTGGGGCGCACGGAAGTTCGCGGACATCGACCCCGAGCTCTTCGTCGACTTCCAGGCCACGCGCCCCAACGTCTCGCTCGACGAGGGGCAGACGAGGCGGATCGACTGGCCCGAGAACGCCTTCTTCCGCGCGAGGATCCCGGGTACCGACCGTGACGCGGTGCTCCTCGTCGGCGTCGAGCCGAACTACCGCTGGAGGACGTTCAGCGAGCTGATCGGCGAGCTCTCGACCGACATCGGCGTGGAGATGGTCGTGACGCTGGGCGCGCTCCTCGCCGACGTGCCGCACACGCGCCCGTCGCCGGTCACGGGCGCCGCGACGGACCCGAAGCTCGTGGACGAGCTCGGGCTCCAGCTCTCCCGCTACGAAGGGCCGACGGGCATCGTGGGCGTGCTCCTCGACTCGTGCCGCCGCGCCGGCATCCCGTCCGTGAGTCTCTGGGCCGCGGTACCGCACTACGTCTCGCTCGCTCCGAGCCCGCGGGCTGCGCGAGCCCTCTGCGAGCGGCTGGCGACCGTGCTGGGCATCTCGATCGACGTCAGCGAGCTCGCCGAAGCGGAGGAGTCGTATGTCGATCAGGTCTCCCAGGCAGTCGCGAGCGACTCGGACACCGCCGCCTACGTCGAAGAGCTCGAGCAGCGGGCGGACTCCCTCGACTGGCTGGAGGAGTCGGGAGACCTCCCGTCTGGCGAGGCGCTCGCGGCGGAGATTGCCCGCTTCCTGCGGGAGCGCGAGCGGAACGGCGGCGGTGGCCCGTCGGGCGCCGCCGGCTAGGTCTTACGCGGCGTCCTCGGCAGCTTCCGGAAGCGCTTCGGGCGCATGCTCGACGTCGATGGGCAGCGCCTGGGAGGGCTCCTTCGCGCCGTCGCCTGCGGCTGGCTCGGCCCCGTCTCGCTCGCTCCCGTCTGCCTGGGCCCCGGCCTGCGCCGGTGTCTGGGCCTGCGGCTGGGACTGGCCCTTGCGCTTCCGCCGCCTGCGCCGCGACTTGCGAGCTGTGAGCTTCGGCGCCGGCAGGTTGTCCGCGAGCGCGTTCGCGATCTCGGTGATCGTCCCGATCTCCTCGCGCGCCTTGTCGAGTGCGGCGTTGGCGCGCGGGGTGTAGCCGTCGGCCGAAGCGAGCAGGGCGGCGCCCACCGGGAGCGTCATCGCCTGCGCAACCTGCACGAGGCGGTTCACGTTCTCCTCGTGCCGGTAGCCGCGTGAGTTCGCCACCGCCCCGAGGAGGCGCTTCGCCTCGGGGAACTCCGTCGAAACACGGCGGTCCTGCACCTTCCGCGTCGCGCGGGCGAGCCGCCACGTCCAGCGGGCGAGAATCTGCTCGGGTGCAACTGCCTTGCCCTCTCCGACCGCCCGCAAGAGGACGCGCACACCTGCGGAGCGGTCCTTCTCCCACGGGGGAGCCTGGGTCACGAGCGTGACGAGGTCGTCGAAGTCGGCGCGCTCGACGGGCGTTGCGACGCGATCCATGAGCGCGGTCATCCGGAGCCGCCGGTTCGGGTTCTCCGCGGCGCAGGTCGCGAGGAACTGCTCGAGGGCGACCTTGCTCGCCCGACCCTCGGTGAACTTACGAGCGAACTCACCGCGCTGGTCGAAGCGGATCTGGCGTCCCGCGATGGTCGCCCAGAAGCGCTGCTCGTCCTCGTCCAGGTACTTGGGGTCGATCCGCTGCCACTCGCGCTGGATGACACCGAGCCGGCGGGCGACGTCGGGCGTGACCGGGACGAGCCACGGCACGGGTGACAGCTTGCGCCGAGCCCGGCGCTGCGAGCGCCTGCGCGGAGCAGGCGTCACGCGCGCCCCCTCGCGGTAGAAGTCGGCGTCGAGCAGCGCGTGCAGCGACACGACGCGCTCGTTGTGCGTCGCCGCCTTCGGGACGAAGTCGACGACGATGCCCGCCTCCTTGCGCGGGTGGATCCGCATGATCCGCCCGATGCGCTGCTGGTACACCCGCCGCGAGGCGGTGGGCGCGAGGTGGAAGCACACGGTCGCTCGGGGTGAGTTCCAGCCTTCGGCGAGCAGCTGTGCGTTGATCAGGACGTTGATCTCGCCGCGCTCGTAGGCGGCGAGGGTCTCCGCGAGCTTCGTCGGGGGCGTGCGGCCCGAGACCGCCTCCGCCTTGAGGCCGGCGGCTCGGAACTCCTGCGCAAGGTTGTAGGCGTGCTCGACGCCAGCTGCGTAGACGATGCCCGGCGTCGAGCCGAAGCGGTCGCGGTAGAGACTCGCGGCGGCCTGGTTCAGCGCCTGGTGGTCGAGGGCTGCGGCGAGCGCGCGCTCCTCGAAGTCGCCGCCGATGATCGGCACCGAGTTGACGGCGGCCGCGGGCGGCACCCGCAGGTCGCGAAGCGGAGCGATCAGCCCGCGCCGGGCTGCGTCCGCGAGCGGGAGGTCGTCGACGGACGCGGGGAAGACGTCGGAGACCTGCTTCGCGATCAGGTTCTCCGTCGCGGTCATGCCGATGAAGAGCGGCTCGTGGAACGCCCGGATGGCGGCGCTCGTCTTCTCGCCGAGCGCCGTGTGCGCCTCGTCGCAGAGCACGAGGTGGTACGCCGAGCGGTCGAGCTCCGAGCCATGCCGCGCGAACCACGCGTACGTCTGGATCGTGATCGGGTTCTCCTTGGCGCTCGCGCTGCCCGCGAGAATCGCGTCCGTGAAGCGATCCGCGTAGCCCTCGGTCGTCAGGTCGCGCTGATACTGCGAGACGAGCAGGCGCCGGTGCGTGAGGATGAGGACTCCGAGCTCCCGGGCCGCGTCGACGAAGCCCGCCGCCGCGATGGTCTTTCCAGACGCGGTCGGATGCCGGAAGCGGTAACGCCGTGACGCGCCCGGGTCGTTGCCGTGAAATTCCGACTGGAGCGCGGCATCGTCCACGAAGCCCGCGTCGTAGTCGTCGTCGACGTCCTCCTCGAGCTCGGCCTCTACGACCACTCCGTTCCCGCTGCCGTTGTCAGCGCCGAGGCCGTTCCCGTTGCCGTTCTCCTCGGCGGCGCGCTGGGTCGCGGCGATGAGCTCGGTGAGCATCCCCGTGAGCGCGTCCACCTGGTGGCGCCTGAGCTCGGTTCCGGACGCCGTTCGCACCGGATCCTGGGAGAGCACCCGCTCGAGCCCGAGCATGAGGCCGTAGCGCACCTTCCATCGCGCCGATGGCTCCGAAAGCCCGGCCGCCATCTCCTCGAGAGCGTGGTCGAGAGCCGCTCGGCGCGCCGTGCCCGGAGCGAGTGCGACGGAGGCGTCCTCGCCATCGTGGACGAACGGCTCGCCGAACCAGGACGCCGCTCGGCCGGCGGCCGCAGTCAGTTCGAGTTGTGTTTCCGACGTCAACGTCGGCGTGGTCTCTGCTTCGTGCATGCGCGCAGCACTAACTGCTGTGCCGCTCCTTCCGAAGGTTGGCGCTCGCGTATCTCCCGGCGAGCGTGACCTGCAGAGCATACCTCAGAAGTCGGTCTCACAAACGGTGCGTGTCAGCTAGGGACGCGGGCGCCGATGTCGCGGAGGAGCCGGCCGGTGACCCGTTCGGAGACGCCTGTCTGGTCGAGATGCTTCGTGATCCCGCCCAGCCAGAACGGATATCCGGCGCCGAGGATGAGGCAGGTGTCGATGTCCGCTGCCTCTGCGACGACGCCGTCCTCGAGGATGTGACGAGCCTCGTCGGCAAGTGCCTCCAGCACCTCTTCGTGCAGCTCGTCCACGCTTCGCGGGGCATGCTCGATCACGACCGGCTCACCGCCGTCGGCCAGGCTCTCGAGTGTCGCGGAGAGGACGTAGCGGTCGGGCCACGCCTCATGGAGCGTGCGACGCACGTGACTCGCCACCTTCGGCCCGACGAGCTGAAGGAGCACCGACGGCGCCATCGGCACGCCGAGCCGGAGCACGGCCTCGTCCGTCTCCTCGACGGTGTTGCCATGATCGAGCGCATCCATCACGACCGATCCCTGGCGGCCGAGCAGCCGGTTGACGACGAAGCCCGGCGCGTCGCGGACGAGGACGCCCGTCTTGCGGAGCTTCCTCGTGACGGCCCAGGCGGTCGCGATGAGAGGCGTCGTCGGTCTCCGGCGTCCGGACCAGCTCGACGAGCGGCAGCACCGCGACCGGATTGAAGAAGTGCATGCCGACGAGCCGTTGCGGGTGCTCGAGCTCGGATCCCATCTCGGTGACGGAGAGGGACGACGTGTTCGTCGCGAGCACCGTCTCGGGGCCGACGACGCGCTCGAGCTCCGCGAGGACGTCCTTCTTCACCTCGAGCTCCTCGAACACCGCCTCGAGCACGAGGTCGCAGCCCGCGAAGAGCTCCCACTCCGTGCCTCCCGAGGCCAGCGAGGCGAGGAAGCGCGCCTTGCCCTCGGGGAGACGTCCCTTCGCCACGAGCTCCTCGAGCTCCGACGCGATCCAGGCGACGGCGTCGTCGACCTGCTCCTGGGAGAGGTCGCGCAGCACGACCGGGACTTCGAGCCTGCGCAGGAAGAGGAGCGCGAGCTGGCGCGCCATCAGCCCCGCGCCGACGATCCCGACCTTCGACACGCGGCGCGGCTCCGCGTCCGGGAAACCTACTCCCCGCTTCGCGCGCCGCTCGACGAGGAAGAAGGAGTAGACGGACGCCTGGGCCTGCGGCCCGGGCAGCAGCTCGGCGAGTGCGTCTTCCTCCGCCTTGTAGCCCTCCTCGAGCGTCCACGTCCCCGCTCCTGCGATGAGGTCGAGCGCGCGGTACGGCGCGGGTGCCGCTCCGTGTACCTGGTCGTCCAGGCGCGAGCGCCCCTTGCGCACGACCTCTTCGAGGTCGGAGAGATCGGCATCCGCCTCGCGCTTGCCGCCACCTTCATCGATCGTGCGCACGAGGAACGCGAGCGACTCGTCGAGGAACTCGACGGGCTCGAGCAGCGCATCGGCGAAACCGGCCTCGAACGCCTGGCCCGCGCTCAGCATCCGGTTCTGGCGCAGCGGGTTCTCGACGATGAAACGCACCGCCTGCTCCGCGCCCACGAGCCGCGGGATCAGCTGCGTGCCTCCCCAGCCGGGGATGAGCCCGAGCAGCACCTCGGGGCAGGCGAAGTGGCGAACGTCGGCGGAGATCGTGCGGTAGTCGCAGTGCAGCGCGATCTCGACGCCGCCACCGAGAGCGGCGCCGTTGATCGCGGCGAGCGTGGGGAACGGGAGCGCGCGAACGCGACCGAAGAGCTCGTGCCCGGCCTCGCTGCCCTCGCGGGCACGCTCCGGCGTGATCTCGCCGAACTCGTCGATGTCCGCGCCGACCGCGAACACGAAGGGCTTGCCGGTGAGCACGAGCCCTGCCCAGTCGCCTTGCTCCACCTGGTCGAGGAGCTCCTGGAGCGAGCGGAGCGCCGCCTCGCCGAAGGTGTTCGGCTTCTGCCAGTCCTCGCCGTTGTCCATCGTCACGAGCGCGAGCGTTCCGCACGCTTGTCCGCACGTGTCGGAGCTTGAATCGGGTCGGGCTGCTAGCCACCGTTTTGGACGTTCTCCCAGAGGATGGCTGCGCCCATTCCGAGGCCGATGCAGAGCGCGGTCAGCCCGTAGCGGACATCGGGCCGCTCGCGGAAGCCGTGCGCGAGCTGCGCCATCAGGCGCACGCCCGTCGCCGCCAGCGGGTGGCCGCACGCGATCGCTCCCCCATAAGGGTTGAGTCGCTCGTCGTCCGCGGCGACGCCCATGCCGTCGCACCAGGTCAGCACCTGCACCGCGAACGGCTCGTTCAGCTCGAAGAGCCCGACGTCGTCGATGGTGATGCCTGCCTGCTCGAGCGCGCGCTTCGTCGCCGGAACCGGGCCGAGGCCCATCAGCTCGGGCTCGACCCCCGCGTACGCGAACGAGACGAGGCGCATGCGCGGCTCGAGGTCGAGCTCCGCAGCGATCTCCTCAGACGCGAGCAGTCCGGCGGTCGCGCCGTCGGTGAGGCCGGCCGAGTTCCCGGCGGTGACGCGGCCCGCGGTTCGGAACGGAGTGCGCAGCGTCGCGAGGCCCTCGAGCGTCGTCTCGGGGCGAAGGAACTGGTCGCGCTCGGTGACCGCCCAGCCGTCATCGGTGAAGACGGACATCGGGACGACGAGCTGGTCCATTACGCCGCCGTCCCAGGCCCGCGTCGCCTTCTGCTGGGAAGCGACCGCGTAGGCGTCGGCGTCTTCCCGCGTCAGCTCCGGAAACGCGTCGTGCAGGTTCTCCGCCGTCTGTCCCATCACGGCCGCAGACTCGTCGACGATCCGCTCGGAGACGAAGCGGGGGTTGAAGTCGACGTCCTCGCCCATCGGGTGGTGGCCCATGTGCTCCACCCCGCCGACGAGGACGAGGTCGGCTGCGCCCATCGCGATCTCGCCCGCACCCGCGGTCGTCGCCGTGAGTGCGCCGGCGCACATCCGGTCGACGGCGAAGCCCGGGACGGTCTTCGGGAGGCCGGCGAGCAGTGCGACGTCGCGGCCGAGGGTCAGGCCCTGGTCTCCGACCTGAGCGGTCGCCGCGAGGACGACGTCGTCGATCCGCTCGGGCGGGACACGCGGATTGCGCCGCAGGAGCTCGCGCACGACTTTCACGGCCATGTCGTCCGCGCGCGTGCGCCAGAAGTACCCGTCCTGGCCCGCGCGCCCGAAAGCCGTGCGCACCCCGTCCACGTAGACGACTTCGCGGAGCTCCCGTCCCACCGCGGGAGACGATACTTCGTCGGCCGTGAACGCCGGGAAGCAGCCCAGCAAGAAGCCCAGCGAGAACGGGTGGGAGGAACGCGCGACCCGCGCGCGCGTGCGCTACGAGGACGGCGTCGCGCGTCTGCCCGAGGACCCCGACGAGCGCCAGCGGCAGCTAACGCGGATGGGGAACGCCGCTTGGGCGGCCGGCCTCTCGTATCTCATGCTCGGCCGGCGAGACGACGCGGGCGAATGGCTTGCGCGAGCAGCGGAGCGCTACCGCGAGAGCTGGCCGGACGCACCGCCGGGGAGCTGGGGGAGGCCGATCGGCGCGATGAAGTCGCGGCTCCTCGCAGGGGATCTCGAGCGCGCTCGCGAAGAGGCTCGGTGGGCGCTCGAAGCGGGCGCCGCAACCTCGGAGAGCCCGATCGGGCGGTACGCGGCCGCCCTCGCGGCGCTCGTACTCGGCGACGACACACGCGCGGGCGAGCTGGCAGCGGGCCTCCACGGACGAGACGACTTTCCAGCAGCGGTCACGGACTCGCTTGCTGCCCTCGCGGCGGCGGCCGAAGAGCGCTACGAGTCGGCGATCAGAGCGCTGCTCGCCGACTTCGAGAGCCGCAGCGACTTCCTCGAGGACGTGCCCGTGGCCGACACCGTGCTCGTGCTGGAGGTGCTGGCCGTGGAGCGTGGAATGGCGGTTTCGCTTCGGTCGCCGTTGCTGACCGCTTGAGGGCGAGGCAAGCCTCGCCCCTACAAATCGTAGGAGCCGGGCACGCCCGGCTCGGGCGGGGGCCTGCCTCGCCCTACGGCTTGCCTGACGCGAGCTCGCGGGCGCGCACCATCGCCGCCTGGATCGCGTTCAGGAACGCCGCGCGGACACCTGCGATCTCCAGTTCCCTGATGGCCGCGATCGTCGTCCCGCCCGGCGAGGTGACCATCTCGCGGAGCTCCACGGGGTGCATCTTCTCGTCGCGCAGCTGCTTCCCGGTGCCGAGCATGGTCTGCACGACCAGCTGCGTCGAGATCTCGCGGGAGAGCCCGAGCAGGATCCCCGCCTCGATCATCGCCTCCGCGAGGAGGGCGAAGTACGCAGGCCCGGAGCCGGACACCGCGGTGATGGCATCGAGCGCGTCCTCCGACACGCGCACGACCGCACCGAGATGCGAGAGCGCTTCCTCGGCGAGGTCGAGGTGCTCGTCGCCCGCGTGGGCGCCCGCCGCGAGGCCGGCGATTCCCTCGTGCACGGTCGACGGCGTGTTCGGCATCGCGCGCACGACCGGGACGTCGGCCGCCAGGCGGGACTCGATCCGCGAGGTCGGAATCGCCGCCGCGATCGAGAGAACGGTTTGCTCCGGGAGGATGTGCTCTCCGACCTCCGCCAGCAGGGCGTCGATGTCCTGCGGCTTGACGGCGATCACGACGAGCGCAGCGCCTGCTGCAGCGTCCGCGTTCGAGAGGCTCGCGTCGATGCCGTACTGCTCGCGGAGCTCGGCGACGCGCTCGGCGCGGCGTGCGGTGGCGGCGATCTCGCCTGCTTCGCGCCAGCCCGAGGACAGGAGACCGGCGACGAGCGCCCCGCCGATCCGCCCCGCGCCGAGAATCGCGATCTTGCGCTCGTCGACCATTGGCGGAGTCTACGAGCCGACAGGCACTGCTTCTATCCAGCTGCCGCGATCGTCGAGGGCGCGACCGCGACGAAGCCCGACAGCCGCCAGGTCGGCGTCGAGCTCCTCGTCGCTCAGCAGCTTCGACTCGAACTGGTGGACCAGCCGCTGGCCATCGACGAGGTATTCCATCTCTCCGCTGAGCAACGAGCCCTCGAGCCGAAGGATCCGCAGCCGGACGCGAACGTTGCCGAGCACTGACCAGTCGGTGCTCGGTGTCCACGCCCGCGGAAACCCCTGCAGCAGGACCTGGCCGCCGGGCTCGACGTGGCGGACGCAGCATGCGAGGAGCTCCCGTCGCTTCGCGGCCTCGGGATGGTTGATGAAGTTGCTCGCGAGGACGACGACCGGGAACCGGCGTCCCAGCTCGAGAGTCTCGATGTCGGCTCGAGCGGTCTCGGCGCCCTGGATGAAGCTGAGCATCTCCGCGGAATTGTCGACCGCGAGGACGGCATGGCCCAGTGCCAGCAGGCCGTGGGTGATCCGTCCGGCACCCGCGCCGAGCTCGAGGATCTCGGCACCGGCCGGTACCGCGTCGTGGATCAGCTCTGGCTCACCGAGAGCCGGGAGCCGGGCGTAGAGGAGGACCGGGCTCCCGTCGGGCGCAACGCCGCTCACGCGGCGCGGCGGGCGCGCGCGAGGCGAGCGCGATCTCTGTTCGCGCCGGGTACGAGCCCACGCTTGAAGCCCGCGAGCAGGAAGACGCTCGCGAGTCCCTGCCACTCGCCGTAGGGCTCGAGGAGCTCGGCGGTCTCGGTCGCCTCCGGCCAGCGGCCGGTGCGGGACGCGAGCAGCTTCACGAGACCGAGGTCGCCGACGAGACCCGCGTCGTAGCGCCCGAGCCCGTTGAGGGCGATGACGCCGACGCTCCACGGGCCGATGCCGCGCTCTCGCCCGAGCCTGCGGAGTGCCGTGCCGGGCGAGATGCGAAGCGCTTCGAGGTCGATCGTCCGGACCAGCCGCGCGAGGGTCGCCGCACGGCTGGGCGCGAGCCCGCACGCGGTGAGCGCGGCCGGTGACAGCCGCGCGAGCGCTTCCCGGCCGACCGGGCACTCGCCGCTGGCGCGGGTGACGGCGCGCTCGATCTGCCGCGCGCGGCGCGACTGGATGAGCTGCCCGCAGACCGCATGTACGGCCGCGTCGGTGACAGTGGCCCGCCGAGCCGGGCGGAGCCCGCGAAGCGCACGCACCGACGGCCCGAGCAGCGGATCGCGGCCGAAGGCGCGGTGGAACTCGCTCGTGTCGTCGTCGAGCGCGAGGAGGAAGCGCGCCTCCTCGACCGCACGCTCCGACGACGCGCGCAGGACGACGGTGCCGTCGGGAACGCTGGCGCGCCCCGGCCCAGCGACCGTCCGGGAGCGCAGCGGTCCACTCGGCGGTCCACGTCGTGAGCTTCAGCGAGTACGGACCGCGCGGGCGGAGCCTGGCCTCGACCATCGGGCCAGCCTACTCGTCCGCGCGGAGCCGATACTTACGCCCGTGAACGCTCGCCTTCGGCTCACGTTGGTGGGGGAAACCATGTTTCCCCCACCTGCCCCCTTCTTCCCGAGAGCGTGGGGAACCTCCCGGTTCCCCACGCCCCTCCACACTCATGGGCCGGAAGCCGGCCCATGAGACTCACGGATACCGTCTCGATGCGCTCCCGAAAGCGCAAGCTCCAGCTCTTCCTCGACGAGCTCCAGCCCACCGAGGAGACGACCGTGCTGGACATCGGCGCGGACGAGCTCGGCTTCGACCAGTGCGACGACTGCGCGACGCTGAACTTCTTCGAGGAGCTCTACCCGTGGCCGGAGCGGGTCACGGCACTCGGCCTGCACGACGGACTTCGGTTTCGCGAGCGCTATCCGCGAGTCCGCTACGTTCAGGGTGACGCGCTCGCGCTCCCGTTCCTCGACGGCGCGTTCGACATCGTCTTCTCGAATGCCGTCATCGAGCACGTCGGCGGCCGCGAGCAGCAGCGGCAGTTCGTCTCGGAGGCGCTCCGGGTCGGCCGGCAGACCTTCATCACGACACCGAACCGCCGTTTCCCGCTCGAGGTGCACACCAGGCTTCCGTTCGTCCACTGGCTGCCCGACCGCCTCGCGCACGCGTCGTACGCCGTGCTGCGAAAGGACTGGGCGAAGGAGATCCACCTGCTCTCGAGCGCGACCTTCGGGTCGCTCTTCCCGGGACGCGTCCGCATCGTGAATCTCGGGCTCACCCTGGTGGCCATTGTCGACTGACCGGATCGCGCGGGTCGCCCTCGTCGCACTCGTCGTCGGCCTCGCGCTCCACAACTCCGCGATGGCCCAGCTCTGGGAGCTCGGGGTGCGCGGAAGCGCGCTCGATGTCTTCGCTGCCTGGAAGGAAGTGCTGCTCCTCATCGGCCTGCTGGCCGTCGCTTGGCACGTCCGGCGCTTGCCCGCCGTGCAGGCCGCTGACGCGCTCGCGCTCGCTTACACGGCGGTCATCCTCCTCTACTGGCTGCTCCCGGAGGGGTGGCTCGACGGGGATGCGACGGCTCGCGGGGAGCTGCTCGCTTTGCGGCATCACCTGCTGCCCGTCGCCGCGTATGCGCTCGGCCGCCTGCTCTCCGGGCTCTGGCGGGTGGAGCGGCTTGGGCTCGTCATCGCGCTCACGGCCGCCGGCGTCGCGGTGATCGGCCTCGTCGACCTCGCGTTCGTCTCGCTCCAGGCCTGGCGCGACTCCGGTGTGCCCGGGTGGTATCGGCAGCTCGGGCTCGAGTACGAGGGCCTCTCGGGCCTGCCCGAGAACTGGGTCTACAACACCGGAGACGAGCAGAACCCGATCCGGAGGCTCGTCTCGACGTTCCTCTCTCCGCTCGCGAGCGCGTACGCACTCGTCGTCGCACTGATCTATGTGCTGAGCCGGCGGCCGCGCTGGTGGTCGGCCGTGCTTGCCCTGGTCCTGTTCGTCGGCCTCCTGTACACGCACACGCGCGCGGCGATCGGGGCGCTGGCGGTCGGCCTCGTCGTCCTCGCGGTCGCCCAGCGTAGGCTTGCTCCAGTCGTGCTCGCGGTCGCTGCCATCGCGGTCGCGGCGGCATTCGTCGCCGTCTATCCCGACATCGGGCCGTCGACGAGCTACACGGAGGAAGAGCTCGAGTTCCTGCGCCAGAACGCCGAAGCCGAGCCGGAGACGAGCACGGATCCCTTCTCGCCCTCCGAGTCGTCACTCGCGAGTCACTGGCGGAATCTGCGCGACGGCGTGCAAGCGGTGCTCGAGCATCCGCAGGGCTACGGCCTCGGGAACGCAGGCGTCGTCGCGAAGCGCACGGGGGTCGAGATCAAGGCGGGAGAGTCCACGTACGTCGAGCTGGGCATCGACGCCGGGATCGCGGGACTGGTGGCATTCGTCCTCTGGAGTGTCTTCGTGCTGCGCGGCCTCCTCTGGCGGGAGCCATGGGTCGGGGCTGCGTTCGCGGCCGTGCTCCTGCTCGGACTGCAGACGGACGTCATCGGCGTCCACTGGCTCGCGGTCGCGGTCTGGGCCGCTGCGGGCATGGCACTCGGGGTCGAGCGGCCGGCAGGAAAGCCTGGGCCCGAGCCGGAAACGACCGCCTCAGGCACGGCCTGAGGCCGAACTGCTGCTATCGTCGTCCCCGTCAAAGTTCTAGAGCGAGTCCGGTTTGCGCTTATGCCTGTGCGCTTCCTTACGCGTTCGTGAGTTGGTAAAGGAGGTGTTTTCATGGCAACCGGAACCGTCAAGTGGTTCAACGACAGCAAGGGGTATGGCTTCATCACCCCTGATGAGGGGTCCAAGGACCTGTTCGTGCACCACAGCAACATCACCGGCGAGGGCTACAAGAGCCTGGCCGAGGGTGCGCGCGTCGAGTTCGAAGAGCGCGAGGGGCAGAAGGGCCCCGAGGCGACGAACGTCACAGCTGTCGCCGGGTAACTAGTACCCGTCGGGTAACTAGTACCCGTCCGGGGGGACGTGCTTGCGTGGCCGCGCAGTTTCAAGCTGGCGGCCACGCACGTCCATCGAGCAAGGGAGCCGGCATGGCAGTGAAGGAAGAGAAGCTCGAGGTCGAAGGCGAGGTCATCGAGGCTCTCCGGAGCCAGATGTTCCGGATCCGCCTCGACAACGGGCACGAGACGCTCGGCTACATGGCCGGGAAGATGAAGCGGTACCGGATCCGGATCTTCCCCGGTGACCGCGTTCGGATCGAGCTGTCCGCGTACGACCTCACCCGCGGGCGCATCGTCTACCGCTTGAGCTGAGCTCTATCGGCTGAGCGGCGCGAACGTCGCGACGCCGAAGGCGGCCGCCGCAGCGAGCTCGCGGAGCGTCGGTGAAGTCGATGGCGGCGACGCGGTCGCACGCGCGGTGGTAGCAGTCGTAGTCGCCCGCGTAGAGCCCGCCGATCTGGATGCCGCGCGCTGCGAACGGGGCGTGGTCGGAGCGGCCCTCGGGATCGATCCTGACGGCATCCGCGCCACGACGACCGAAGTACTCGAGCCAGGCTGTGGCGAAGCGATCGCTTCCGTAGACGCCGTACCGGCGCGTGGGCGAGCCGAGGACGTCGAAGTTGAGGTACCCGGCGATTCCCGTCGGGTCGACCGTGCTCGCGTATGCGCGCGAACCGAACAGGCCGAGCTCTTCCGCCCCCCAGAAGGCGAAGCGCACGGCGAGCGGCCGCGGGCTCTTCTTCAGAGCACGCGCGATCTCGAGGATCGCGGCGACGCCGGTGCCGTTGTCGTTGATCCCGGCTCCTGCCGCCACCGAGTCGAGGTGCCCGCCGACGACGAGTACGCGCGCCGCTCCACGTCGCGAGTCCGCGGTGACGTTTCGCGACGTCGTCCGCCGCGTCACCGTCTCGAGCTCCAGCTCGACGACCGCGTTCGGCGTGCCGGCCAGCTCCTGTCCGAGGTTCCGTGCGATCCCCGCGACGGGGATCGCCGAGGCCTGCGGATCGCCGAGCGTGCCGTCGAACGGTCCTGCGTCCGAGTTGAAGACGAGCAGCGCGGCCGCGCCCGCGCTCGCCGCGTTGGCGGCCTTCACCGCGAAGAAGCACGACCCGCGCTCGACGAGGGCGATGAGCCCGCGCACGACGGCGCCGTAATCGCCGGGGGAGCAGCCGTCGCCGCTCTCGACCACGCGGGCGCGGATGCCTCCCGCAGGCGTCGACGGGGAGTACTCGAGCGCCTCGAGCGGAAGTTCGCGCTCGAGCGGGGCGATCTGCCGTCCGCGCTCGAGGGTCTCGACGTAGGAGACGTACGGGAACGCCGTGATTCGCGGCGCGTAGCCTGCGCGCCGCAGCTGGTCGCGCACGTAGCGGACGGAGGCGGCGTAGCCGGGCGTGCCGGCCGCTCGCGAGCCGCCGTTGCGGTCCGCGATGCGCTCGAGCGCGCGCAAGTCTGCGCGCATCCTGGCGAGCGAGAGCGACCGGGGAAGCTGCTCGGCGATCGCCGTGCGTGTGGGCGTTGCCGTCGAGGACTGCGCTCCGCTGGCGAGGGCCGCCGCGGCGAGGACCGCGAACGCGAGTGCGAACGCGGCGACGCGTCCGCCGCGCATGTGTGTGTGGAGGCCGATCCGTTGCACGAGCGCTTCACGCACTGTGACGACTCCGGCGCCGTTCCGGTTGTCGATCGTCGCACGCGGTGCGCGCGCGGTTAGGCTGGAAGACGATGGCGCAGGTGCTCGATCCGCGCGTCGACATCGGCCATGTCCATCTGAAGGTGGCCGACCTCGACCGCTCGCTCGCGTTCTGGTGCGGCGTCCTCGGGTTCGAGGAGCAGGCGAGGATGGGCGACCAGGCCGCGTTCATCTCGGCGGGCGGGTATCACCATCACATCGGGCTCAACACGTGGGAGTCGAGGGACGGCTCGCCGCCTCCTCCCGGCACGACCGGCCTCTATCACGTCGCCGTGCGGTTCCCCGACCGGAAGACGCTCGCGCAGGCCGTGCAGCGCATCCTCGACGCTGGCGTGCAGCTCGATGGCGCTTCCGACCACGGAGTGAGCGAAGCGATCTATCTCCGCGACCCGGACTCGAACGGCGTCGAGCTCTACCACGACCGGCCACGCGAGGAGTGGCCCCGGCAGCCGGACGGCGAGTCGATCGCGATGTACACGCGGCCGCTCGACCTGGGCGGGCTGCTGGTGGAAGCGACAAACTGAGACCCGATTCAGCGCGGCGGCGCCGGGTGTTCGCTATACCTCGGAGATCGCGACGTCCAAGCCGGTAGAGCAGCTCGAGCGGGTCGTCATCCGTTTCGCGGGTGACTCGGGCGACGGCATGCAGCTCACGGGCGATCGCTTCACGAGCGAGACGGCCGTTTTCGGGAACGACCTCGCGACGCTCCCCGACTTCCCGGCCGAGATCCGCGCCCCCGCCGGGTCGCTGCCGGGCGTCTCCGGCTTCCAGGTTCACTTCGCGGACCACGACATCCTTACGCCCGGCGACCAGCCGAACGTGCTCGTCGCGATGAACCCCGCCGCGCTCAAGGTCAACATCGGCGACCTGGCGAAGGGCGGGACGGTGATCGTGAACACCGACGCCTTCTCCGAGCGCAACCTCCAGAAGGCGGGCTATGCGGCGAGCCCGCTCGAGGACGGGTCGCTCTCCGACTTCCACGTCCACGAGGTCGCGCTCTCGTCGATGACCGTCGAGGCGCTCAAGGAGGTCGACGGGATCACGTCGCGCGAGGCGGAGCGCTCGAAGAACTTCTTCGCCCTCGGGCTCATGTCCTGGCTCTACCACCGGCCGGTCGACGGCACGCTGGCGTTCATCGAGACGAAGTTCGCGAAGCGGCCTGAAATCGCGGACGCGAACGCGAAGGCGTTCAGGGCCGGCTGGAACTACGGCGAGACCTCGGAGGACTTCGCGATCTCGTACGAGGTCGCGCCGGCGCCCCTCGCGCCGGGGACGTACCGGCAGATCTCCGGAAACACCGCGCTCTCCTACGGGCTCGTCGCGGCGAGCAAGCTGTCCGGGCTCCCGCTCTTCCTCGGGGCCTACCCGATCACCCCGGCCTCGGGCGTGCTCGAGGAGCTGGCGCCGCTCAAGCACTTCGGAGTGCGGACGTTCCAGGCGGAGGACGAGATTGCTGCGTCCGGCGCTGCGCTCGGAGCCGCCTTCGGCGGATCGCTCGCGGTGACGACGTCCGCCGGCCCCGGTGTCGTGCTCAAGTCCGAGACGGTCGGGCTCGCGGTGACGCTCGAGCTCCCCCTGCTGGTCGTCGACATCCAGCGCGCGGGGCCGTCGACGGGCATGCCGACGAAGCCCGAGCAGGCCGACCTGCTCATGGTCATGTTCGGCCGGAACTCGGAGTCGCCCGTGCCGGTCGTCGCCGCCTCCACGCCGGCCGGCTGCTTCCACGCCGCGATCGAGGCGGCCCGAATCGCGATCAAGTACCGAACGCCGGTGTTCCTGCTCTCGGACGCCTACCTCGCGAACGGCTCGGAGCCGTGGCTGATCCCGGAGGTCGACTCGTTGCCGGACATCTCGACCGAGTTCGCGACGACGCCGAACGACGGCGAGAGCTTCCTCCCGTACAAGCGCGATGCGGAGACGCTCGCGCGGCCGTGGGCAATCCCGGGAACACCGGGCCTCGAGCACCGCATCGGTGGGCTGGAGAAGGAGGACGAGACAGGCAACGTCTCGTACGACCCGGATAACCACGACCTCATGGTCCGCCTGCGAGCCGCCAAGGTCGCGGGAATTGCGGCGGACATCCCGGAGCTCGAGGTGGACGATCCGGACGGCGCGGACACGCTCGTGCTCGGCTGGGGCTCGACATATGGCGCGATCGGTGCGGCGGCCCGCCGCGTGCGGGCAACCGGCCGCAAGGTCGCGACGGCGCACCTCCACCACCTCAACCCCTTCCCGCGCAACACCGGCGAGGTCGTGCGCGCCTACGACAGGTTGCTGATCCCCGAGATCAACCTGGGACAGCTCAGGATGCTCATTCGCGCCGAGTACCTCGTGGACGCGATCGGCTACAACAAGGTGCGGGGCCGGCCGTTCCAGGCGGCCGAGCTCGCGGACGCGATGACGGCGTTGGTGGACTCATGACCGAGGGAAACGGGAATCTCCTGCAGTTGACCGCCAAGGACTTCAAGTCCGACCAGGAGGTGCGCTGGTGCCCGGGCTGTGGCGACTACGCGATTCTCAACGTCATCCAGGGGTTCATGCCCGAGCTCGGGCTGGAGCGCGAACGGATCGTGTTCGTCTCCGGGATCGGCTGCGCCGCCCGCTTCCCGTACTACATGCAGACCTACGGCATGCACTCGATCCACGGGCGCGCGCCGGCGATCGCGACCGGCCTCGCCTCGACGCGGCCGGATCTCTCCGTGTGGGTCGTGACGGGCGACGGCGACGCGCTCTCGATCGGGGGGAATCACCTGATCCACACGCTCCGGCGGAACGTCAACCTCAAGATCCTCCTCTTCAACAACCGCATCTACGGGCTGACGAAGGGGCAGTACTCGCCGACCTCGGAGCTGGGGAAGGTGACGAAGTCGACTCCCATGGGCTCGCTCGACCACCCGTTCAACCCGCTCTCGATCGCGATCGGCGCGGAGGCGTCCTTCGTCGCGCGCGCGATCGACACGGACAAGAAGGGGCTCACCGAGGTGCTCGGCGCGGCGGCCCGGCACCGCGGCTCGGCATTCGTCGAGATCCTCCAGAACTGCAACATCTACAACGACGGCGCGTTCGACTTCGTGCGCGAGGAGAAGGGCAACCGGATCTACCTCCAGCACGGCGAGCGGATCAGGTTCGGCACGAACGAGGAGCGAGGCGTCCAGCAGTACCCCGACGGCTCGCTGCGAGTGGTCGATGTCGCGGAGGCGGGCGAGAACTCGCTGCTCGTGCACGACGCGGAGCACGCCCAGGCGAGTCTCGCTTTCGCGCTCTCGCGGATCACGTATGAAACGGACGGGGCCGTACCGCTCGGCGTGTTCCGGGCGGTCGAGCGCGAGGTCTACGACGAGCTCATGAGCGAGCAGCTCGAGGCGGCACGCGAGAAAGCGGGCGAGGGCGACCTCGCGGCGCTTCTCCACTCCGGCGACACCTGGACCGTCTGACGCCCCCGGCGGCGACATGTGGTTCCGTGCCGGTGTCCGCTTGACACATATATCGTTCCGATATATCATGTCGCGGTATGCAGCCGCTCAGCGGAACCGGGTACGTGATTCTCGGGATGCTCGTCCTCGGTGTCCGGACGGGATACGACATCAAGGCCAGCGTCGACCAGTCGGTGCGCTTCTTCTGGGCGGCGAGCTACGGGCAGATCTACCCCGAGCTCCGTCGCCTCGAGGAAGCCGGTTTGATCGACGGCAAGAGCTCACCCACGGGGGCGCGGAAGCGAAAGGAGTACACGCTGACCGAGGCCGGCCGGGCGGAGCTCACGCGCTGGCTCGAGGCGCCCGCCCAGCCGCCGGAGCTCCGTGACGAGAACCTGCTGAAGCTCTTCTTCGCAGACGCCCTGCCGGTGGAGCAGGCGCTCGAGCAGCTCCGGCTGCGCCGGCTCGGTCACGAGGAGTTCCTGGCCTTCCTGCAGGAGATCGACGCGCGGCCCGGCGAGGATCCGCCCTTCGTCGACCTCGTCCTTCGGTACGGCATCGCATATGCCGAGTTCAACGTCGCCTGGTGCGAGGAGCAAGAGGCGCGGCTTCGCGAGGCGCAGGAGGCCGCGGCGTGAGTGCGGCCCCGGCAACCGTGCCGGTGTCCGGCGAGCAGGGTCTCCCGGAACCGAGCTTCCGCTCGATCCTCTTCGCCGGGGCACCCCGCTTCGCGCGTGAGGCGTTCGGCCCCGTTGCCGCGTTCTACGTGGGCTGGAAGCTCGGGAACCTCGTCGTCGGCATCGTCCTGGCGAGCGCGGTCGGGATCGCCCTCGACCTGTACGAGCGCCGGCGCGGGCGCGCGGGCGCGCTCGCGCTCGTGTCGGTCGCCTTCGTGCTCGTGCAGGCCGTGATCGGGATCGTGGCCGACAGCGCTGTCGTCTACCTCGCCCAGCCCGTGCTCGTGGGCGCGATTTGGGGCCTGGCCAACATCGGTTCCGCGATCGTAGGGCGACCGCTGGCCGGTGTGCTCGCGGACGCGTGGTATCCGTTCCCGCCCGAGGTCAAGGAGTCGCGCACGTACCGGCGGATCTTCGGCATCGAGTCGATCGTCTGGGGCGTGTACCTGCTCGCGCGGAGCGGTATCCGCATGGTCGTCCTCACCAGCGGGAGCATCGGCGCCTTCGCCGCCGTCCAGTTCGCCACCGGGTTCCCGCTCACGATCGCGCTCGTCGCCTGGTCGGTCTGGTACGCGACTCGTGGGTTCGAGCGAAGCACGGAATGGGACGAAGCCGACCCCGTCAGCGAGCTGCCCGCGTCTCGCTGAGAAAGCGGACGATCCGCTCCGCGATCTCCTCGCCTTTCTCCTCCTGGAGGAAGTGACCCGCGCCGACGACGATCTCGGCCGGGCCGGCGCCCGGGATGCGTGACGCCATTCGCTCCCCGACCTGCGCGGAGAAGACGGGGTCGGAGTCGGAGAAGAGAACGAGTGTCGGCTTCTCCCAGCGGTCGAGGGCGAAACGGACCTCGAGCATCCTCGCTGCGGACGGGTGGTCGGGCTCGGTCGGGACGAGCTCCGGGAACGCGAGCACGCCCGCCTTCGACTCGGGCACCGGGAACGGCGCGTTGTAGGCCTCGACCACGTCGTCGGCGAGCTCGCCGACGCACGAGATCCGCACGAGCTGGCCAGGGACGAGGTCGGTTCCGACCCGGCGCACGAACTCGCGGAAGCGCAGCCACTCCTCCGACGGGGGCCGGCCGGCGCCGATCCCGGTGTTCATGATCACGAGCCGCGCGACGCGCTCCGGATGCTCGACCGCGAGCCGGAACCCGATCGGCCCGCCCCAGTCCTGGACGACGATCGTCATGTCGCGCAGATCGAGCTCGGACGCGAACCTCTCGACCGAGTCGTAGTGGAAGTCGTACGAGTAGTCCTCGATCCGCGTCGGCTTGTCCGAGCGGCCGAAGCCGAAGTAGTCGGGCGCGACGACGCGCGCGACGCCCGCGAGCGGCGGAATCAGCTTCCGGTAGAGGAAGGCCCAGGTCGGCTCCCCGTGTAGCAACAGGACGGGGTCGCCGGCGCCCTCGTCCACGTAGTGCATCCGCAGCCCGTCCTGCTCGAGGTAGCGCGGGGCGAAGTCGTACCCGGGAAGCCCCGCGAACCGCTCGTCCGGCGTGCGGTAGAAGTCCACGAGGCGATCATGACCAGACGAGGGAGGCCGCGTGAGTGACACGCCGAACATCTGGCGCGACGAGTGGGAGCTCGAGAGCGACGAGGACTGGTTGGCCGACCGGTCGACGCGCATCGCGCGCGGCGACAAGGTCGGTGCGACTCTGTACGAGCTGGTCCCGGGCGGGACGAGTGGGCTCTACCACTTCCACCACGGGGCCGAGGAGCTGCTCGTCGTGCTGCGGGGCCGGCCGACCCTGCGCGAGCCCGGCGGTGAGCGCGAGCTCGAGGAAGGCGATGTCGTTCTCTTCCCGGTCGGGGCGGAGGGTGCGCACCAGCTTTCGAATCGCACCGACGAGCCGGTTCGCTACCTCTTTGCTGCGAACCGCCCGTCGCCGGAGGCGGTCGAGTACCCGGACTCGCGGCAGGTCAGCGTGATGGCGCTCACGGAGAGCCAGCTCGGGCGACCCCTCTGGGACATCCGAACGCTCGAGGAGCCGTAGGGGCGAGGCTTACCTCGCCTTCGAAGCGTGCTTTCGATCGGGCGACGCAAGCGTCGCCCTACGCGGGAGCAGGGACGGCGCGGCCGCGCATCAGGCCGGCCGCTCCGATCGTGACGAGCGCGGTCGCCCCCGCGACGACGAACGCAAGGGGCGTCCCGCCGAGCTCGGCCAGCCAGCCCGCAAGCAACCCGCCGACCGGCGCCAGGCCGACGAACGCGAAGAGGTACAGGCCGATCAGCCGGCCCCGCAGGTAGTCCGGAGAGCCGAGCTGGACGAGCGCATTCGCGTTCGCGGTGAAGAGCGTGAACGCGATGCCGATTGCGAAGAGGAGCACGCCGGCGAGGAGCTCGTTGCGGACAGGCGCCAGCGCGATGGCGAGCACGCCGAACCCCGTCGCCCCGGTGGCGAAGAGCCGCCAGCTGGCCTCGCGGAAGGTCGCCGTCACGAGCGCGCCGACGAGGGCGCCCAGCCCGAATGCTGCCGACAGGAGGCCGAAGCCCTCAGGCCCGACATGCAGCGTCTCCGACGCGAGCAGCGGGACGAGGACGTGGAAGTTGAAGCCGACCGTGCTCACGACCGTCACCACTCCGAGGACGAGGCGGAGCTGCGGGTCGTGGCGCACGAACTTGAGCGCACGCCGTGTCCCGTCGACGAGCCGCGCCTTCCGATCCCGGTCCACCTGGAGAAGCTCGCCGGTGCGAATGCTCGCGAGGGCCGCGAGCACGGCGAGGAAGCTGAATGCGTTGAGCACGAAGCAAATCCCGGTGCCCGCGGTCGCGATGATCACGCCGGCGATCGCGGGCCCGACGACGCGGGAGCCGTTGAAGAGCCCGGCGTTCAGGGCAATGGCGTTCGGGAGCGAGCGCGGCCCGACCATCTGGTACGTGAGCGACTGCCGTCCGGGCGCGTCGAAGGCGAGCGCGACGCCGCCGAGCGCAGCGAGCACGTAGACGATCGGGAGGGTCGCCGTCCCGGTGAGCGTGACGACCGCGAGGGCGATCGAGACGAGCATGGCGGCGCCCTGCGTGGCCATGACGAGCCGGCGCGTGTCGACGCGGTCCGCGAGGACGCCCGCCACGAGCCCGAACACGGTGAAGGGCACGAACCGCCAGAACGCAAGCGCGCCGACTGCGAGGGCCGAGCTCGAGAGCTCCAGCACGAGCCAGGCAAGCGCGACGTTCTGCATCCACGTGCCCGCCAGCGAGACGAGCTGGCCGACGAAGAAGATTCGGTAGTTGCGGTGGCGCCGAAGGCTCCGGAACGTCCGCGTTCGGAGCGCGATGACGAGGGCAGTCACGAGTGGTCGCCGACGAGCCGCATGAGCGCCGGCAGCGCAGTGTCGATGGAGGCCAGTTCCTCGGGCTCGAGTACGCGCATGCGCTCGGCGAGCCAGGTCGTCCTGCGAGCGCGGATGCTCCGCAGGACCCGCGCGCCCTCTTCCGTGAGCCGGAGACCCACCCGACGACGATCCTGGCTGGAGCGGACGCGCTCGATGAGGCCCGCACGCTCGAGGCGGTCGACGTGTCCGGAGAGCGCGGGAGGCGAGATTCCTTCCTCCGCAGCGAGCTCCGCGAGCGAGAGGCCGGGGCTTCGTCGCACGAGCCACAGGAGGGTCGCCTGACGAGCGGTGACGCCGAGCTGCTCCGTCTCCTTGCGGAGCTCGCGGGCGAGCCGGAGCAGTACCGGCCGGAGCTCGGAAGCCACCTGCTCGTGTGTAAGCGTAACCTCGCTAATCATTAACGTCACTAAGCATAGCTGCGTCGAAGGCCGGTCGGACGACCTATCGTTCCGAGCATGTCTCAGCCCTCCGCCAGCGGTCAGCTCGAGGGCGGCGCGGCGGTTCTTCGCGACCCGCTCGTGCACGAGCTGCTGAGCGCGCGGCTGGTGGGCGTGCTCGCGACGTTCGACCGAGCGCGGCGCATCCATGCAGTCCCCATGTGGTTCGCAGCCGAGGAGAGCGCCGTGATGCTCGCGACGGGCTCGCGAAGCCGCAAGGTTCGGAACCTGCAGCGTGACGGCAGGGCGACTCTCGTGATCCACGACTCGCGTCCCGGGTTCGAAGTGTGCGGCGTGTCGATCTCGGGGACCATCGACGTCATCGCGGGAGACGATGCGCGGCCGCTCGTCGATCGGGTCCACCGCCGGTATGTGGCCGAATCCGCTGACGCGCACCCGGACGTCCATGCCTTCCTGAGCTCGGATGACGTCGCGCTCAGGTTCCGTCCAGAGTCGGCGTTCACCTGGGACGAACGTGGTAGCGGAGCGAGCGCAGCGCTTCGCGAGCGAGGAGGAGCCTTCCCCCTCGAATCGACCGGGCCGCGCCGCTGAGGGCTACTTGGGCTCGGCTTCGAGCTTGTAGCCGACGCCGTAGCGCGTGTGGATGAAGGTGTGCGCCGGCGCGCGCCGGTCCACCTTCTCGCGCAGCTTGCGCACGAAGACGTCCACGGTTCGGTCGCGGTGCGTCGCGCGGCGGCCCCAGACGCGTTGGAGCAGCTCGTCGCGTGTCAGCACGCGGCCCTGCTCGCGGGCCAGCGTGTAGATGAGCCGGAACTCGGTCGGTGTCAGCTCGGCGCTCGCGCCGTCGACGTACGCCTGGACGTTGTCGGGGTCGAGGCGAAGCTCCTGGATGACGATCTCGTCGCCGCGCCGGGGCTCGGCGTGGCTCACGCCGCGACGGGCGGCGACCTGGACGCGCGCCGCGAGCTCCTTCAGCGAGAACGGCTTGACGAGGTAGTCGTCGGCGCCGATCTCGAGGGCGTGAACACGGTCGTGCTCCGTCCCGCGCGCGGAGACGACGACGATCGGGGTTCCGATTCCCTCCGCTCGCGCCTGCTCGATCACGCGCCAGCCGTCGATACCGGGAAGCATGAGATCGAGTACGCAGACGTCCGGGCGCTCATAGCGGAGGCGCGCGAGCCCGGTCTCGCCGTTGGCCACGCCGACGGCGTCGAAGCCCGCCGCTTCGAGGTGTCGCGCCATCCCGCGCGCGATGACGTCGTCGTCCTCGATTATCAGGACTTTCGCCATCCGGCGAAATCATGGCGGCCCCCGGGGATGCCAGGGGCCGCCTACTGGTTACCGTGTGGTATCCGGCTGGTGAAGGTGGCGCTCGTTCCTAGCCTTCGGCCTCCGCGTCGGCCTCGGCCGTCTCGCCCTCAGCCTGCTCTGGCGTCAGGTCGACGACGAGGTACAGCGTCTCGCAACCTTTGAGCCGAGTCAGCCGTCGCTCGGCTGCGCAGGACGAATGCCTCGTCGTTCCCGTCGCCGCAGTTGAGGACGTCGACCTGTCCATCGGCCGCGAGCGCGTGCAGCTGGTCGTTGCCGTTGCCGCCCGACACGCGGTCTGCACCCCAGCCGCCGTACAGCGAGTCGCTTCCGTCCCCACCCGAGACGGCGTCGTCGCCCCTGTTGCCGGAGACGCGGTCGTCTCCGTTGCCGCCGGCCGCGGTGTCCGCGTCCGAGCCGCCGTACACGCGATCGCCGCCGTCGCCACCCGACACTGCGTCCGACCCCCTCCCGCCGTAGGCGACGTCCGCCCCGTCGCCCGCGCGCACCGCGTCGTTCCCCGAGCCTGCCCGTGCAAGGTCGGGCCCACCGCGGGCGTACAGCAGGTCGTTCCCGGCGAACGCGCGGATCTCGTCCGCCTGCTCCGTTCCCCGCAGAACGTCGTCCCCCGGTGTGCCGTTGACCACGGCGGCCACGCCGGCCGTCGCGAGCGCGAGCGTCACTGCCGCACATCCCAGTACCGCAGCCACCTTGAGCTTCATTGGAGCTCCTCCGTCCGTTCTTGCCGGCGTCGTTGCCTGGCGCATGTATTGACGGACATGTGAGTTTGGGAGCGGTGAGGCGGAAGCAAGCGTTGCGCAAACCTTGTGTTAGAACGCGGTGAGGCGTGGACGCGGATGCGATCAGGGGACGCACCCTCGTGGACGAGAGTCGCGAGGCTGTCGTGGTGCTCGACGACGACGACCGCGTCGTCCTCGCGAGCCGGCGGGCGAGGCAGGCGATGGACGGCATCCGCGAGGGGGAGCTGCTGCCGCCCGGGCTCCTCACCGGCGAGCGGGGCCTCATCCCACTCGTCGTCGCGTACGAGGTCGACGGCCGGCGCGAGCGCCTCGTCTATCTCTCGCGGGAGGGCGACCTGGCGGCCTACGAGGAGCTGCGTTCGGGCTTCACCGCGGCGGTGTCGCACGAGCTGCGCACGCCGCTCGCTCGCCTTCTCACGCTGATCGAGACCGCGTCGCTTCCCGGCGAGGACGTCGCCGAGGTCCTCGAGCAGGCCGCCGGAGAGGTGCACCAGATCACCGAGTTGATCGACGAGGTCCTCTTCCTCAGCGAGCTCGAGTCGGGCGCGCGCGTCGTGGCACTAGGGGCCGAGCCGGTCCGCCCCGTCCTCGAGGAGGCGCTCGAGGCGCTCGAGGAGCGCGCGAACCGGGCCGATGTCGGTCTTCGGCTGGAGTGCGATCCCAAGCTCGTCCTCTCGATTCGGCCGCGGATGCTGCTCGTCGTCGCACGGAACCTGGCGGAGAACGCGATCCGCTATGCCGGTCCAGGTGCGACGTTCACGCTTTCGGCCCGGCGGAAGGAGGACGGATCGGTCGAGCTCGTCGCCAGTGACGACGGCGTCGGCGTGGAGCGAGGCGGCGGTGCCGCGCCTGTTCGAGCGCTTCTACCGAGCCGACCGTGCGCGTGCCTCGCGCGGGACCGGCCTCGGGCTCGCGATCGTGAAGCACGTCGTGACCCAGGCGGGGGGCAGCGTCGAGGCACGGGGAGGTAGCGGTCGGGGACTCGAGATCCACTGTCTCTTCCCCGCGCAGGCCTAGCAGTTTCACCAGATCGTCACCGGAACTTCACGAGAATGGGGCACGTAACGCGGCCACGACACGTGAGACTGGCGGCCATGAGAACCGGACTGACACTCGTGTTGCTCGCATCGATGGTGGCTCTCGTCTCGATCGCGGCCGGCTGCGGAGGCGGGGACGACGAAAGTGGAGGCGGCGGGGTAATCACCGCGGATGGATCGAGCACGGTGGGGCCGTTCGTGACCAAGGCGGCCGAGGACTTCAAGGCAGCAGAGGACGTGGACGTCACGGTCGGCATCTCCGGTACCGGCGGCGGCTTCGAGCGCTTCTGCGCCGGCGAGACCGATCTCTCCAACGCGTCGCGCCAGATCGACGAGGAGGAGATCGCGCTCTGCCAGGAGGACGGCATCGAGTACATCGAGTTCCGGGTTGCCACGGACGCGCTGACGAACGTCGTCAACACCGAGAACGACTGGGCGACGTGCCTCACCGTCGATCAGTTGAGTGCGATCTGGAAGCCGAATTCGAAGGTGACGAACTGGAACCAGGTCGATCCGTCCTTCCCCGATGTGGCACTCAGTCTGTTCGGGCCGGGCACCGATTCGGGGACGTTCGACTACTTCACGGACGCGATCAACGGCGAGGAGGGGGCGAGCAGGACGGACTACGCGCCGAGTGAGGACGACAACGTGATCGTCCAGGGCGTCTCGGGCGAGCGCGGTGGGCTCGGGTACTTCGGCTTCTCGTACTTCGAGCAGAATCAGGACACGCTCAAGGCGCTCGAGGTGGACGGCGGATCGGGCTGTGTCGCTCCCAGCGTCGAGGCTGCACAGAACGACACCTACACGCCGCTGTCCCGGCCGCTCTTCGTGTATGCGAAGCAGAGCTCGTTCGACGACAACGAGGACGTCCGGAACTTCATCAAGTACATGTTCGACAACAACGAGTCCATCGCCACGGCCTCGCAGTTCGTGCCGCTGAGCCAGGAGCAGGTCGACGAGCAGCTGACGACGTTCGAGGACGCAGCGCCGTAGTGCCTCCGGCCGTTGTCCTCGAGCAGCCGGCGCCCGCAGAGCTGCCGCTCAAGAAGATCAGGTGGGGCGAGCAACTCGTCCACCTGATCCTCTTCATCGCGGCGGCGATCTCCGTTCTCACGACCGTCGGGATCGTCGTGTCGCTGCTCATGCCGGCTTTCGACTTCTTCCGGGAGGTGAGCCCTTGGGAGTTCTTCACGGGCACGACGTGGGCGCCGCTCTTCCTCGACGCGCAGTTCGGCGTCGTGCCGCTCGTCGTCGGCACCTTCGTGATCTCCTTCTGGTCGGCCCTCATCGCGTTCCCGCTCGGCGTCGGCGTCGCCATCTACCTCAGCGAGTACGCACGTCCTCGAGCCACCGCGATCCTGAAGCCGGTCCTCGAGATCCTCGCCGCGATCCCCACGGTAGTCCTGGGCTACTTCGCACTCACGTTCATGACGCCGTTCCTTCGCGACATCGGTGTCCAGGTCGAGATCTTCAATGCGCTGGCGGCGAGCATCGTGCTCGGGATCATGCTCATCCCGACCGTGGCGACCCTCTCCGAGGATGCGATGGCTGCCGTCCCCCGTGATCTGCGTGACGGCGGCTATGCGCTGGGCGCCGACAAGCTTCAGGTGTCCACGCGCATCGTCGTCCCCGCAGCGATCTCGGGGATCATTGCGGCGTTCGTCCTCGCGTTCTCGCGCGCGGTCGGGGAGACCATGATCGTCCTCATCGCCGCCGGCCAGCTCGCCCAGATCACCTTCGATCCGCGCGAGACGATCGAGACGATGACGGCGTTCATCGGCGCAACCGGGAACGGCGACGTCCCGACCGGTTCCATCGAGTACAAGACGATCTTCGCGGTTGGCCTCACACTCTTCGTCATCACTCTCGTGATGAACCTGATCTCGATCCGCCTCGTGCGCAAGTACCGGGAGATCTACGAATGACCAACGCTCGCCTTCGGCTCCCGTTCATGGGGGAAACCATGTTTCCCCCATGTGCCCCCTTCTTCTCGAGAGCGTGGGGAACCTCCCGGTTCCCCACACCCCTCCACGGCCACCGGCCGGAGTTCGGCCGGTGACCTCGATCGCGCCAACGCACGAGCGCGACTACGAGCCTGCTCCCGAAGAGGCGTCGCACAGGAAGAGCCGCGCTTGGAAGAACCGGTTGTTCAAGATCGCGATGCTCGCGTCGATGTTCGTTGCCTTCGGAATGCTCGCGGTGCTGCTCATCGACACGCTCATCACCGGCTGGCCGGCCATCAGCTGGCAACTCCTGAGCGGCGTTCCGTCAACGGTCCCGGAAGAGGCCGGCGCTCGTCCCGCGATCCTCGCGACGCTCTACCTCGGAGCGCTCGTGCTGCTCCTTTCCGTGCCGATCGGCATCCTCACCGCGGTCTACCTCGAGGAGTACGCGAATCGGAACCGATGGTGGAACCGAGTGATCGAAGTGAACATTCAAAACCTCGCGGCCGTGCCCTCGATCGTGTACGGCATCCTCGGCCTAGCGTTCATCGTCCGGGGGATCGGCGTCGGTCGAGTCGTGTTGGCAGGTGGGCTCATCCTCACCCTCGTCGTGCTCCCGACGGTCGTCGTGGCCTCGCGAGAGGCGATTCGGTCGGTGCCGGACTCGATTCGCCAGGGTGCGTTCGCGCTCGGGGCGACGAAGTGGCAGGTCGTGTGGCGTCAGGTCCTTCCAGCGGCGATACCGGGGATGGCGACCGGGTCGATCCTCGCGCTCTCGCGAGCCGTCGGCGAGACCGCGCCGCTGATCATGGTCGGGGCGATCACGTACGTCGCGTTCAACCCTGAGCTCTTCGGCGCGTACACGGCGCTCCCCGTCCAGATCTACAACTGGACGAGACAGCCGGACCCGGGCTTCCAGACGCTTGCCGCTGCAGGTGCGATCGTCCTGCTCGTGATCGTGCTGAGCATGAACGCCGTGGCAATCTTCGTTCGTAACCGTTACCGACGCAAGTGGTGAGGCGATGACACAGATGGAGACACCGCAGATCGACAGCGCGCGTATCGCAGAGGTCTCACGCGGGGCCCTCTCGAAGACCGACATCGAGCGTCGCGAGAAGGTGTTCGCGGTGTCCGACCTCGGTGTCTTCTACGGAGGAAAGCCGGCGCTCGAGGAGGTTCACCTCGACATCCACAAGAACACGGTCACCGCATTCATCGGGCCGTCCGGGTGCGGGAAGAGCACGTTCATCCGCTGTTTCAACCGCATGAACGACCTCATCCCAGGCGCCGAGGTCAGGGGCACCGTGCTCTACCACGGTGGGGACCTGTACGGCCGCAACGTCGACCCGATCGAGCTCAGGCGGCGCATCGGCATGGTGTTCCAGAAGCCGAACCCCTTCCCGAAGTCGATCTACGACAACATCGCCTTCGGGCCCCGCGTGTTGAGCATGAAGGGGAGTCTCGACGAGCGCGTCGAAGGCGCCCTGCGGCACGCAGCGCTCTGGGACGAGGTCAAGGACCGCCTCAAGGACAGCGCGCTGGGCCTCTCCGGCGGTCAGCAGCAGCGCCTGTGCATCGCCCGCGCGCTCGCGGTCGAGCCGGACGTGATCCTCATGGACGAGCCTGCTTCGGCGCTCGACCCCATCTCGACGACGCGTATCGAGGACCTCATGCACGACCTCAAGCGCGAGTACACGATCGTGATCGTCACGCACAACATGCAGCAGGCGGCGCGCGTGGCGGACATGACCGCGTTCTTCAGCGTCGTCGTCGCGGAGGACGGGAGTGCACGGCGCGGTATCCTCGTCGAGTACGACACGACGGCCAAGATCTTCACGGCGCCGTCCGACAAGCGCACGGAGGACTACGTGACGGGGCGGTTCGGATGAGGATCGAGCTACAGCAAGAGCTCGACTCCCTCGAGGCCGGGTTCCAGGAAGCCGGCGAGATCGTCGTCCGGGCGATCCGCGGTGTCACCGACGCGCTCCGGACCCAGGACGTCGAGCTCTGCGACGAAGTCATCGCGTTCGATGACGAGATCGACGACCGCTACCACGCGCTCGAGCGCCAGGTGGAGCTCGTGCTCGCGCGTCAGACCCCGGTCGCAACCGACCTCCGCCTCGTTCTTGCGATCCTCCACTCCAGCCTTCATCTCGAACGCGTGGGCGACCAGTGCGTCACGATCGCGAAGCTGACGAAGCTTTCGAGTCATCTCGGGACGCAACAGGCGGTCGTCGAAAGCCTCGTCGATATGGGCGAGCGGTGCGCGGAGATGATCAAGGTGTCTCTGACCGCCTTCGCCAATCGTGACGTCGAGCAGGCGAGGGATCTCCACCAACTCGACGAGTTGGTGGACCGAGCGAACAGGCAGGTGTTCCACGAGGTCCTCACCTACGTGCACGACCAAGAGGCGCTCGAATGGGGCATGCGGCAGATCACCGTGTCCCGCTGCTTCGAGCGCATCGGCGACAACGCGGTCGACATCGGCGAGCAGACGGCGTTCCTCGTGACGGGCGAATTCGCCGAGTTCACCGACGCCTCGCACGACCCGCGGCCGCTCAGTTAGCACTGCAGGCTCCACCGCCCTCGTTCACCACTCCGCCACCCTCTGTTCACTTCTCCTCAGCCCATGGAGGCGACGGCCACCGCGACGATCGCACCCGGATTCGGCAATCGACACGGAGGAGTTGGGACGGGATGAAGCAGGTACTCGGGCGCCGCGGCGTCATCGTTCTGGTGGGGATCGTCGCGAGTCTTGCGATCGTCTCTGCCGCCACAGGGGCAGGCCCCACCTACAACCTGAAGAAGCTGAAGGGCTCCATCACCGCCGACGGGTCTTCCACCGTCGGCCCGTACACGACTGCGGCCGCCGAGCTGTTCCGGCAGGCCGGTGCGACCGGCGTGAAGGTCACCGTCGGCATCTCGGGCACGGGCGGTGGCTTCCAGCGGTTCTGCAAGAACGAGATCGACCTCTCGGACGCGTCGCGGCCGATGCGGCTGACCGAGGCGAAGGCCTGCAAGGACGCCAACATCGGAGCGTGGCGCGCGTTCACGGTCGCAAACGACGCGCTGACCGTCGTCGTCAACCAGCAGAACACGTGGGCGCAGTGCCTCACGGTCCCCGAGCTCAAGAAGATCTGGGAGCCGGGCTCGAAGGTCAACAACTGGCGCGACGTCCGCTCGGGCTTCCCGGACGTCCCGATCAAGCTCTTCGGCCCCGGGACCGACTCGGGGACGTTCGAGTACTTCACGGAAGCGATCAACGGACGGGCTCGCGCGAGCCGCACGGACTACCAGGCGAGCGAGGACGACAACGTGCTCGTCCAGGGCGTGTCCGGTGAGCGCGGCGGCATGGGCTACTTCGGGTACTCGTACTACACGGAGAACCGGAACCGGCTAAATGCCGTCCAGGTCCGGAACCCGAAGACCGACACCTGCGTGACGCCGGGCGTGCAGTCGGTCCACAACAACACGTACAAGCCGCTCTCGAGGCCGCTCTTCATCTATGCGAAGGGGTCGTCGTTCAAGCGCACCGAGGTGCAGGCGTTCATCGACTACATCTTCGACAACGAGGTGAAGATCGCGCAGCGAGCGAGGTTCGTGTCCCTGACGCCGCTTCAGCTGAAGCGGGCACGCGCGAACTTCCTCCTCGCGGTGAAGGCGTCCAAGAAGGGCTAGAAGCCTCCCACCCCCACCCCCCTGCCGAACGGCGGCTCTTCGGAGCCGCCGTTCGCACTATCGACTTCTCGAATGCTCGTCGGCTCGTGCGCGCTGCCGGCGGGTTCAGCCCCCGCCCCGGCCACCTGAGAGCCACGTGAACTTGGTCAGGAACCAACCGACTCGATCGTTGTCAGGATTCCAACCCGTGCGATCGAAGCCTTTCGGGAACAGTCGGTTCTGCCGGCGGATTGCCCACAAAAGCAGTCCGATCACCGCGAAGAACGGCATGAGTCCCAACAGAACCTTGAGAGCGGTCATTCGGCCAGGCTCCCTTCGAACTCGCGTTTCGCTCATTGTCGCAAACACAGGTGCGCTCGACTCAACGCGGAAGAAGTGGACATGTGTAGTGAAGGCGGCTCGTCGATACGTCCTCCTGGGTTCACCAGTCGGAGACAACTCGTGCCACGTGCGGCACTACGCTGAGACCTATGCGGCGCACCGTCGAACGCGAGCTGAAGCTCATCCCGAGCGCGAGCTTTCGCCTCGCCGACCTCGGCGAGCCGCTCGAGCCGCGCATCTTCCAGTCGACGTACCACGACGCGGCCGACCTGCGACTGGCCCGGCACGGCGTCACGCTGCGGCGGAGGGTCGAGGACGGCACCGGGCTCTGGCAGCTCAAGGTGCCGCACGGTGCCGCACGAATCGAGCTCGAGGTCCCGGGCCCGACGGAGACGCCGCCGGCGGAGCTCACTGACCTCATCGTCGCGCACCTTCGCGGCGAGCCGCTCGAGAAGGTTGCGCGCCTGCGCACGCGTCGGCAGAGCGTCCGGAGGGACGGCGCGGAGATCGTCGAGGACGCCGTCTCCGTGTTCGACGGCCGGCGCGTCGTCATGCGCTTCCGCGAAGTGGAGGTGGAGCTGCTCGACGGCGACGAGCGCTCGCTCCGCCGCCTCGAGCGCGCCCTGCGCAGGGCAGGGGCCGAGACGGGCGCCGTCTTCACCCCGAAGCTCCACCGTGCGCTCGAGCTCTCGACGGAAGGTGAGCAGCCGCTCGGCCCGGACGCACCCGCCGGCGAGGCCCTCGGCCACGCGCTCGTCGCGCAGCGCCGGCAGCTCCTCGACCACGATCCCGGGACGCGGCTCGGCTCCGATGCAGAGGACTTGCACCAGATGCGCGTGGCAACGCGACGCGCCCGCGCGTTCCTGCGGGCCGCGAAGGAGCTCGTCGACCCCGAATGGGCCGACGCTCTGCGGGCCGAGCTCGGCTGGCTCGGCTCGGCACTCGGGCCTGCTCGCGACGCCGACGTCCTGTTCGAGTACATGACCGAGTCCGTCGCGGCGCTCGGCGACGAGGCAAGGGCTGCGGAGGGCCTTCTGCGAGCGCTCGAGAAGGAGCGGAGCAGGGCTCGCCGGGCGGCCATGGCTGCGCTCTCGCGCAAGCGCTACTTCGACCTCCTCGACCGGCTGGCCCAGGCCGAGCAGCCACCGGTGCTAGCCGACGTCGAGCTGCGTCTCGCCGATCTCTGGTGGAAGGAGTTCAAGCGCACGCGGAAGGCTTTCGAAGATCTCGACAAGAGCTCCCCCGACGACGAGCTCCACGCCGCGCGGATCCGCGTCAAGCGCGCACGCTACGCGGCCGAGCTCGCCGCCCATGAGCTCGGGGCTCCCGGCGAGCGGTTCGTCGACGTGGCGAAGAAGCTCCAGGACATCCTCGGCGAGCACCAGGACTCGGTGGTCGCCGAGGAGTGGATCGTGCGCTGGGGCGATGCGAGCCCGCAATCCGGCCCTGTCGTCGAGCACCTCCTCACCCGGGAGCAGAAGCGCAGAAAGAAAGCCCGCCGTTCGTGGCCGGAGGCGTGGGATCTCCTTGCGCGGAGAGCGCGCAAGGCCCGACCGTGACCAGGCTCGTGCGTGCTGCCGGAGGCATCGTGCTCCGTGACGGCGCATCCGAGGTGCTCGTGGTCCACCGCAGTCGCTACGACGACTGGTCGTTTCCCAAGGGCAAGGTCGAGCCGGGCGAGACCGACGAGGAGTGCGCCCTGCGGGAGGTCGAGGAGGAGACCGGTCTTCGCTGCGAGCTCCGCGACGAGCTGTCGGCGACGTCGTACACGGACGCACGGGGGCGACCGAAGCGCGTTCGGTACTGGCTCATGAGCCCTGTCGGCGGCGAGCTCGTCGTGCCGGCACGAGGTGGACGTCGCCCGCTGGGTCTCGCTCGAGGAGGCTCGCGACCTCCTCACGTACCAGCGAGACGTCGCGCTGCTCGAGAGCGCGACGCCTTCCCTCTTGACCTGAGCTACCCGCGGTGGCAAGAATCGCGGTGCGGATCCCCGGGTGGGCCGAGAAAAGGTGGGCGGATGCTGCTGCTGAGACATGCGAGCGCAGGTGAACGACTCTCGACGCCGTCCCTCGACGCTGCGCGGACGCTCGATCGGCAAGGCCGGCGCAGGCGTCTCGCCTGCGGGACGCGCTGGCCGGCTACCGGATCGAGCACATCGCCTCGAGCCCGCTCGTCCGCTGCGTCGAGACGGTCGCGTCGCTCGCCCACGGCCTCGGACTGGAGGTCGACGAACGGCCGGGGCTCGAACCGAGCGCGTCGAAGCGACGTGTGCTCAGGGCTCTTCGCGCGCTTCCGGAAAGCTCGCTCGTCTGCACGCACCGCGAGGTCTTCGAGACGCTGTTCGGGGCGGGATTCGGGTGCGAGAAGGGCGGCGCGTGGCTCGTCGAGTGGCGCGGGCAGGGGCTCGTGCCCACTGCCTACCTGCCTCCGGCCGCGCCGGCTCGCGTTCCCCGGCGGGCGGCACTCGTCCCTGGCTAGCCGACGCGGCCCGAGCGACGTCGCCCCCAGACCGCAACGAGACGGCCACACCGCTCGTCGGTGCGCTGACCCGGCATCCGTAGGATCTTCGGGCGGGTGGACCTGTACCTCGTACGCCATGCCATCGCGGAGCCGCGAGACAGCGAGCGCTGGCCCGACGATGCGCTACGGCCTCTGTCGGCCGAAGGCGCCGAGCTCTTCCGGCTGGCGGCGCGCGGCCTGCAGCGGATCGGCGTCGAGGTCGAGGCGACGCTCTCGAGCTCGTACGCGAGGGCCTGGCGCACGGCCGAGATCCTGTCCGAGGTAGCCGGATGGCCGCAAGCCTCCGAATGCCCTGAGCTGGAGCCTTCGAGCACTGCAGACGGCGTTCTCCCCGCGCTCGGCGCGAGAGCCGAGTCGCTGCTCGCAGTCGTCGGGCACGAGCCGGAGCTGTCGGAGCTCGCCTCGCTCGCGCTCACCGGGGACGCGCATGCTGCCGGTATCGAGCTGAAAAAGGGCGGCGTCATCTGCCTGCGGTTCCGCGGCGGTCCCGCTCCTGGTCGTGCGCTCTTGCGCTGGAGCGCGAGCCCGAAGCTCCTCCGCCAGCTCGGGCGCTGACCTCGCTCTTCCGGGCTATGCGACCGCGGCCGCTGCGTGCGCGAGAGCGAGCGCCGCACCCTCGCGCAGGCCGCCGCGTCCGACCTCGAAACGCGCATCGAGCTGACCTGCGAGCTCGGCCAGCACGAGCGTCCCGCCGAGCAGGGTCTCGGCGCGATCGGCCGTGATCCCGGTCCCGCTGACGACCTCGTCGGCACCTTTGCGGACGATGGTCTTCGCGAGCTTCGCGAGCTCGACCTGTCCGAAGCGCTTGCCGACGAGTCGGCCGACCGCTCGTGCCGTGCCGCCGACCGCGAGTGCGGCGTCGGGGCGTGGCGGATCGAGGTCCCCGAGGAGATGGTGGACGTTCAGCCGCGCGCTCTCGACGTCCTGCTTCGTCGGTCGCTCTGCCGGGAGGAACGCGCGGGTGACGCGCAGTGCGCCGGCGTCACGCGACTGAACCCACGTCGGGCCGAGCCCGGGCGTCCCGATCGCGACTTCACAGGACCCGCCACCGAGATCCACGACCGCGACGGAGTCCGGCGGGTCGACCATGCGCGAGGCCGCGCCCTGCCAGGCGAGGCGGCCCTCGTCCTCGGCGCTCAGGAGAACGACGGGCGCCCGCGTGGCGTCGGCGAGAACCTCCACGAGCTCGTCACCGTTCTCCGCTTGACGCCCGGGCGCGGTCACGATCGTCTCCAGCCGCTCGGCGCCGGCTTTCCGCGCGATCCGCGCGTAGCGCTCGGCGACACTACGAGTCTGTGCGAGCTTCTCGGCGCCGATGCGGCCGAGGCGATAGGCGTCGTCGCCGAGACGGAGGTAGACACGGTCGCGCTTGAGCTCGGTCACGTCCCCGCGCTCGACCGCGGCCACCAGCAGCCGCACGGAGTTCGAGCCGACGTCGACGACTGCGACCTTCACGGCGGTCATTGTCACGACCGCACCGGCTGGCTAGGCACCGCGACGCTCGCGCTCGCGACGCTTGGCCCGGGCACGCGACCGCCGCATCAGGGTTTCCTGGTGCGTTCGCCGCTTCTCGGAGCCTTCCGGCGAAACGCGCGTCCAGGTGCCGTCGGCCGCGAGCTCCCATGCGTTCGTCGAATCCGCGAGCGCGCTCTCGAGGATTGCGTTCGCCTCCTGTCGTACGCGCGCGTTCTCGAGCGGCGCGACGACCTCGATCCGGTGGTCGAGGTTGCGGGCCATGAGATCGGCGCTGCCGATGTAGACCGCGGTGCGCTCCCCGGCTTCGAACGAGTAGATCCGGCTGTGCTCGAGGAAGCGACCGACGATCGAGCGCACGCGGATGTTCTCGGAGAGCCCCTCGACCCCCGGCCGCAGCGCACACGTGGTCCGGGCGATGACGTCGATCGACGCGCCGGCCTGCGACGCCGCATAGAGCTCGTCGACGATACCGGGGTCGACGAGGTGGTTGACCTTGAGCCTGATGCGTGCCGGCTCGCCGGCGGTGGCTGCGGCGGCGACCGCGCGGATCTCGTCGACGAGCCCGTTGCGCAGCGTGAACGGCGCGACGAGCAGCTTGCGGAACTTCGTCGGCCGGCCGAAGCCGGTGATGAAGTTGAAGAGGTCGGCGACGTCGGCAGTGATCTCCTCGTCAGCCGTGAACAGGCCGAAGTCCTCGTACAGGCGGGCGGTCGCCGCGTGGTAGTTCCCCGTGGCGATGTGTGCGTAGCGTCGGAGCCCGCTTCGCTCTCGCCGCACGATGAGCGTCATCTTCGCGTGGATCTTGAGATCCGGGTACCCGTAGACGACGTGGACGCCCGCCTGCTCGAGAGCTCGTGACCACTCGATGTTCCGGCGCTCGTCGAAGCGAGCCTTGAGCTCGACGAGGCACACCGACTGCTTGCCCTCCTCGGCACACTGGATGAGCGAGTTCACGAGCACGCTGTCGTCGCTCGTGCGGTAGACCGCCGTCTTCATCGCGATCACGTCGGGATCGCGAATGGCCGCCTGCGCGAAGACCTCGAAGCTTCCTCGGAACGACTCGTACGGCTGGTGGACGGCCAGGTCGCCGCGGCGGATCTCGTCGAAGATGCGCGGCATGTCGGTCTGCGCGGCTTCGAGGCGCGGCGGGATGACCGGAATCCACGGCTCGTGCTTGAGGTCGGGCCGGTCGAGCGCGTACAGCTCCCGGAGGTCGGCGAGGTCGAGCGGGCTCTCGATCCGGTAGATCTGCGGCTCGTCGGCGTCGAGCCCGCGGGTCAGTCGCTCGACCATCTCGGTCGAGGCCGACGTGCTGACCTCGAGTCGGACGACGTCGCCGAAGCGTCGCTGGCGGAGCTGGCTCTCGACCGCCTCGAGCAGGTCCGCGGCGTCGTCGGAGACCTCGAAGTCGGCATCGCGAGAGACGCGGAACGCAGCGCGCTCGACGATCGTCGCCCCCGGGAAGAGCGTGGGGAGGAAGTGCGCGATGACCTGCTCGAGCGGGATGAACAACCCACGTCCGTTGATCTCGTGGAACCGTGGGAGTCCTTCGGGGATCTTCACGCGCGCGAAGCGCTCCTCGCCCGTTTCCGGATCAGCGACGAAGACCGCGAGCGAGAGCGAAAGGCCCGAGATGTACGGGAAGGGCTGTCCGGGTCCGACAGCGAGCGGCGTGAGCACGGGGTAGATGTCACGCTGGAAGTGCTTCTCGAGCTGCTTCAGCTCCTTCGCGTCGCAGTCCTCGATACCGCCGACGACGATGCCTTCCGCGGCGAGCGCGGCGCGCAGGTCGCGCTTCCAGAGCCGCGACTGCTGCGCGGTGAGCTCGAGGACGCGCTCGCGGATGCGCGCGAGTGCCTGCTGCGGGGTCAGGCCGTCGGCGGAGCGCACCGCGAGGCCGGACTCGGCCTGTCCGAGAAGGCCCGCGACGCGGACCTGGAAGAACTCGTCCACGTTCGACGAGAAGATCGAGCAGAACATGACTCGCTCGAGGAGCGGAACGGTCTCGTCCGCGGCCAGGTCGAGCACGCGCGCGTGGAAGTCGAGGAGCGAGAGCTCACGGTTGAGCAGGCGCTCGACGGGCTCCTTGACTGCGCGGACCGCCACGACTTCACATCTTCTAGAAGTCAGGCGGCTTGTGGGGTCAGTTTCTGGTTAATGCGCGAGCGTCGACGCCGGAAATAGCGCTCAACCGACGGCCCAGCAAGTGGGGCCCGCCGGGCGGGCCCCACTGCTCAGGATCCCGTGACTGCGCTAGTCCGCGGGCTTCAGGAGGAAGAGCTGGCCATCCTCGACGGTCCCGGGCGCCGGGGCAGCCGTCGGAGAATGTGCCTGCACGTCGGACAGCCACCAGTCGGCTCCGAAGAGCGCGCTCGCGTCGATGATGCCGCTCGTCTCCCAGATGCCCGGGCCGACCGCGACGCCGTCCCAACCCGGCGGGTTGAGCTGGGCCACACGGGTCGCCGACGATCCGTCCAGGCCGATCGGGCGCTGTGGCTTCCGGCGGTTGACGATGTCGAAGCGCCAGATCGAGCCGTCACGGCCCTTGCTCGCCATGACCGGCCGGCTCGCACCGGTGCCGTCCTCGTTGATCATGAGGTAGTTGCGGCTCGTGTCGATGTTGTCCGGGCTGATGGCGGTATCGCCGCCCGCAGCGATCACCTGCTGCGCGTTGACGGCGACGGTCAACGTGCCCGTCCCGGTCGGATCGCCGGGGCTCAGCAGGAGCGAGTAGACGCGCCCGAGCGTGTTCGAGGGCACCGCCGCGTCGCCGGTCGTGACGAAGAAGACCTCGTCCCGGTCACGCTTGTTGAAGGCCGCGTCCTCCGGCCGTGCGAACGTGAACGCTCCGGCGGCGTCGGACGCAGCTTCCAGCTGGACGTCGGTCAGATTCCCGGCGTTCGGGATCAGCACCCACTTGACGGCCATCGATCCGTTGGTGAGCGCTGCCTCGCTCGACTGCGCCGGATTCACGGGAGCGAGGACGTAGAGGTCACCGTTGTCGAGGCCGTTGCGGCGCAGCACGCTCGAGCCGGGCCGGGTCTCCTGCTTGCCGACGTACATGTAGACCTGGCTGTTGACAGCGGCGGGATCGAGCGTCGCAGGCCCGTCCTCGGTGCTGAAGATCACGGTCCGATTGTCGCGACGCGGCTGGGTCAGCGTCTGCTCCCAGGGGAACCGGCCGAGCTTCGGCAGCGTGTGCAGCTCGTTGTCGAAGATCGCGACCGCGAGTCCCCCGAGCCCGTCGAACGACTCCACGGCGGCGACTTCCTCGTTCGCGAAGTAGATCGGCCTGTCGTATCCGTCTGCGCGTCCGTGCAGGCCGCCGGAGCAGAAGCGTCCGAACTGCCGCGGCATCTGGGCCGCGTTGGACGCATCGGGAGCAGGCCCCAGGAACGTGTTCTCGTTCCAGATCGTGTCGTACGCTCGCTCGCCCTTGATCGCGTTGCCGTCGGCGTCGAGTGTCCACTTGGACACCAGGGCGCCGCGGTAGGCGGGTCCGACGGGATTACCTGCCGCGTCGACGACCGGCGAGCTCGTTGCCGCGAAGCCGAGCTCGTGGTTCATGAAGAGGGTCGACGTCCCGTCGCCGTTCGGCATCGCGCCCATGCCATCGGGGATCCCGACCATGCGATAGGAGAGGCCAGGGTTGCTGGCCTCGGGAACCTTGTCGTTCGCGCTCAAGAGCGCGTCCACCTCGTACTCGTCCCCCACCGGTACGACGTAGTCCTTGACGCTCGTCTCCGCAGGCGCGCCGGAGGCGACGACCGAGGCCGCCGCGACGGCGAGCAGGCCGAGCAGAACCTTCCATCGTGCTTTCACGAGATCCGTCCTCCCCTCGAGGGTTCGTGGTCGGCTGAGTCATCTCATGCCTACCCCGGCGCGTGGGTATCTCCGAGGTGGCCAGGACGAGTAGAGGCGGTGAACTCGTGGTGCCGCGATGGCGTGCGAGAAGGCGTGAGCGGGGCCGGCCTCGGCGGGCCCCGCTCAACCCCTGTGCCCCCCCGGCCCGGTCAGACGAGAGGCACGCCGAGGCGGACGTAGGCAGCCGCCTCGAACTGTGACGGCCGTATCACTGGGCGCGACGAGCGTCTCACCGCCGGCACGTCGTGTGGGAACGAGCGTGGTGAAGGGCGCGAATCGGACCTGTGAATCGCGCTCAGGCGAGTGCGTCGAGGACGAGCGCCTGGAAGTGCGCGACCAGCTGCTCCGATTGCGGCAGCAGGCGTCCCTCGTCGAGGAGGCCGGAGCGGACACCGGCCTGCACGCGCTCGACGAGGACGCGATCCTCGGCGCCCACCTGGGCGTCGAACGCCATCATCTCCTCGATCCAGCCCTCGTCGGCATCCGGCGCGACGAAGTAGTCGAGGAAGCGGTAGGTGCGCTCGGGCGCGAGCGGCACGATCGGGCCGATCGAGAAGTTGGGGCGCCCGGGCATCACGTTGACCACCGTTCCCGGGAAGAGGAGGTGGAATTGGCCGCGCTCGACCTCTCCGGTGAGGTCGTAGCCGCCGCGCGGATCCGGCCGGGGCGCACCGTGCTGAGTCATGCGGAGCGTGCCCGTCTCGAGCAGATAGGCATCCGGCGAGACGTCCATCGCCGCCGAGAACCCGGGATGGGCGACCGCGCAGTGGTAGCACTCGAGGAAGTTCTCGGCACAGATCTTCCAGTTGGCGTCGTACTCCGACTCGGCGCGCGACAGAAAGCGAAGCGCGTTCACGTCCACTCCGGCCGCGGCGATCCGCTCCGGGACCTCGTCCAGCGCGTCTGCCAGCGGCGACGCCTCGAGGTCCGGGTTCACGAAGACGAACGGGCCCCACGCGTCCACCTGCAGCGGGATGAGCCCGAGCGCGTCCGCGTCGAAGCCACCCTCCCGCTCGGAGCGCGGCGCCTTCAGGAGCCTGCCGTCGAGGCCGTAGGTCCACGCGTGATACGGGCACTGGAGGGTCTCCCGCTTCCCCGAGCCCCGGCAGACGATCGAGCCGCGATGGCGGCACACGTTGAGGAAGGCGCGCAGCTCGCCCTCGCGATCGCGGACGAGCAGGACGGGGATGTCGCCCGCGCGCGACGTATGGAACGTCGCCGGCTCGGCCACTTCGTCGGTGCGGGCGACGTACTGCCAGAAGCGGCGGAAGATGCGCTCGTGCTCGAGCCGGTGGATGTCGGGATCGACGTACCAGCTCCACGGGAGCGTGCGGGTCTCGGTGATGCTCACGCTGCTCCCGGTCCCCCGCTCACCGGGCGAACGCTACCGACCGCGCGAGCTAGGCAGCTGCGCGGGCGGCTTCGGCGTCGAAGCGCGCGAGATACACGGGCCTGGGCGAGCGCAGGTAGTCCACGATCGCGCCCTCGCCGCGTTCGCACGGAACCAGCGTCTTCCAGCCCGCGAGGTGCTCGACCCGGTGGAAGTCTCCGGTTGCGACGCTCGAACGCCCGGCGGTCGCAACCCAGGGGAAGATCTGCGAGCGGTTGAAGAGCTCGAAGCGGTGGACGAGCGCGCCGAGGCCGTCGGGGTCTGCGGCGAAGCCGAGAGTCGGATGCGACCGGGACGTCGTCACGACGTCATCGTCCGGGTGCGCGCCGATGAGCGCCGCCCCGGCCGCTTCGGCCCTCTCGATCGCGGTCGCGATGCCGTCGGCGAGCGAGACGGGCTCGCGGAGGCCGACAGCGACCGCGTGGGCCGAACGCCTGGGATCGAGGTCGTTGTACGAGAGCTCGAGACCGGGAACGACGAGCAGGCCGTAGTGACTCAGGCCGCGTGCGGCCTCGAGCTCGATCTCGGCGAGGTAGTCCGCATACGTGTCTGCCCGGACTCCCCGCGCGCCCGACGCCACGACCGGGTCGTCGGCGCGGTAGGCGTGGTCGCTGACGCAGAGGACGTCGAACCCTGCGGACCCGTAGAGGTCGACGATCTCCCTCACGGAGAGCTCACCGTCGCTCCACGTCGTATGCGAGTGGAGCTCGGCGAGGAGTGGGGACACCTTGCGGTGCATCTCGCCCCGATGGTGGCTCCGGCCAGAAAGGTGCGGGGGAGAAAAGTGGTGGCTTTCCAGGGAGAAAGATGCGGATTCGAAGTGGCGGACGCCGGGTATGCTCGACCGCGATGGCGCGGGGCGTTGCGGACGGATACGGCGTGCTCGCGCACACCGCCGAAGAGCTGATTCGGCCGCTCAGCCTGGAGCGCAACATCGCGTGGTGGAACGTGCAGGCCGACGCGAACGAAGAGAACGAGCGGCGCCAGGCGGAGACCGAGCTCTCGTACTCGAACCAGCTCGCAGACTCGGAGCTGTATTCGTCGATCGCAAGCGCGCGCGAGAACGGCGCCGACGGGGTGGACCACCGGCGCCTCGACCTGCTCCACGACCTCATGCTTCCCCACCAGGTTCCGGCCGCGCTGCGCGAACGGATCGTCGGGGTCGAGTCCTCGGTCGGGGCACGCTTTGCCAGACATCGCGGCGTCGTCCACGGCGAGGAAGTCGACGACATCGCGATCAAGCGGATCCTTCGCGAGAGCGACGACGTGGTGGAGCGGCGCGAGGCGTGGGAAGCGTCGAAGACCGTGGGCGCGGCGGTGGCGGATGACGTCAGGGAGCTCGCGCGGCTGCGCAACGAGTCCGCGCGCGCACTCGGGTACCGCGACTGGTTCGCGCTGTCGATCGCGGTCTCCGAGCTCGACGAGGGGAAGCTCTTCGAAACGCTCGCGGCCTGCGACCAGGCGACCGTGGAGCCGTTCGAGCGCTGGAAGGCGTCGCTCGACGGGCGGCTGGCGAAGCGCTTCGGGTGCGCGGTGGGCGAGCTTCGGCCCTGGCACTACGCCGACCCGTTCTTCCAGGAGGCACCACCGGACGGCGCCGTCGATCTCGATCCGCTGTTCCGCGAGCAGGACCTCGTCGAGCTCGGACGGAAGACGTTCGACGGCATCGGCATCGACGTCGCCGGCACTCTCGCCAGGAGCGATCTCTTTCCGCGTCCAGGCAAGTGCCAGCACGCGTTCTGCATGGACGTCGATCGGGCCGGCGACATCCGTGTCCTCATGAACGTCACCGACAACCACGACTCGATGGTGACGCTCCTCCACGAGCTCGGGCACGCGGTCTACGGTCTCGGGTTCGAGAACGACCTCCCGTGGCTGCTGCGGGACACGCATCTCGTGACGACGGAGGCATCGGCTCTCCTCTTCGGCTCGCTCGCGGGACGGCGCGACTGGCTCGTCGAGGTGCTCGGCGTCGGTGCTGCCGAGGCCGCGGCGCTGGAGAGCCGGCTGCAAGCCTCGTCGGCTGCGGAGCTCTGCGTCTTCACGCGCTGGGTGCTCGTGATGACGGGGTTCGAGCGGGAGCTCTACGCGAACCCCGAGGCCGATCTCGATCGGGTCTGGTGGGAGCTCGTCTCTCGCTACCAGCTCCTTACCCCGCCCGACGGACGGCGTGCACCGGACTGGGCGGCGAAGATCCACATCGCCGTCGCGCCGGTCTACTACCACACGTACCTGTACGGCTCGATCGTCGCGCTCCAGCTCCACGACGCGCTGCGCCGCGAGGCGGGCGGAATCGTGGGCCGGCCGGAGGCCGGACGCCTGCTCGAGGAGCGCCTGTTCGCGGCCGGGCTCTCGAGGCGCTGGGACCGGCTCGTCGCGGAGGCAACCGGGTCACCGCTGTCCGTGGACTCGCTCGCCCGCGAGGTCGCGGTCGCCTGAATCTCTTCGAGCTTCCCGGCCGCCTCACGTCCGGCGAGCTCTTCGAGCGCCTGGCGGAAAGCGGCGACGTGCTCGTCGAGCGGATCGTCTCGACTGGCCAGACGACTCCCGCCGGGGAGTGGCTGGAGCAGGATCGCGACGAGTGGGTCGTCCTCCTCCAGGGACATGCCGAGCTGTCCTTCGCGGACGGAGGCCGCCGCTCACTTGCAGCCGGCGAGCACGTGCTCATCCCGGCTGCGATGCGTCATCGTGTCGAGCTGACGAGCGCCGATCCGCCGTGCATCTGGCTCGCCGTCCACGCGACCGGTCTCCGGGGCCGCTAGCCGATCCTGCCCGAGAGCGAGCGCGAGACCTCGGCTCCGCCGAACACGATGCCGATCGTGCTGCGAAAACGCTTTCCACTCGTGTTCGCCGGGACGGCAAACGCGCAGACCGCACGCGGGCCGACGAAGCGCTGGGCGCGCACCGGAACGACCTTGCCGTCGATCCTCGCCGAGCAAGACACCCTGCCCTTCGTGAGCACCTTTCCCGTGTCGGTTCGGATCGCCCCGAGCCGCATGATCTGGAGCGTTCCGGCCCGCACCTTTGCGGGCGCCGCGGAGAAGCTCGTCACGCGGAGCACGCGCGCATCGTAGGTCCAGACGGTGCCCGGCTCGGGCGCCGTGTCGAGACGGGCGTTCGTGACGTCGTACGAGCGGGCAACCGGATCGAAGCGGATGCCGGTCGTCACCACGACCGAGAACGAGACGCGCTCCAGGCGCCGGAGTCCGAGCTCTCGGGCTTCGATCGCGAAGGTGGCTCCGTCCGCATATGCGAAACGGAGCGAGCTCTCCGGATCCCGTCCACCGCTGCACACCGAGCCGCTGCAGCGGAACAGCCCGACCGCGCCGTAGCCCAGCTCCCAGCGATCCACGACCAGGTGGTGGTCGAAGCCTTCGAGCCCTTCGACGGCCAGGCCGGTCTTCCGGTCGTCGTCTGCGTCGAGCCAGACGCGGAGCCGCATGTCCTCGGTCAGGACCCGGTGGGTCGGGACGTCGATTCGGAACGTGAGCAGATCGGCGTCGCTCGAGACGGTGACCAGCCTGACGTCCGGCCCCGCTGGGCTCTCCGCCACGGCGTCCCGAAACACCGTCTGCTTCGCGGAGACCTGTTGGGACGATGATGCGTCCCGGCCGGCAACGGTGTCAGCGACGAAGAGGCTGACGACGCAGGCCGCGACCGCGACGCGTATCACGAGGCTCAGGGTAGCGCCGTGGCCCCTCGGTCGCCACGTCGCTACGGGAAGTCTCGCGGGGCCGGCCCGTCGGGGATCAGCTGCCCGAGCCGGGAGCGGTGGCGGGCGACGATGCGGTAAACGCGTTCGAGGACGGCGTCGGGGACGAGACCGAGCACCCTCGCCAGCGGACGAGTCAGGCGCATCGCGTCGAGTAGCGCGCGCCCGCCCACTCCGCGGCCGACGACCGTCCCGTCCAGGAGCACGAGGTGCCAGGTCGTGTAGTGCTCCTCGGGCGGCAGCGTGTGGAGGAGCGCGGCCGCCTCGGGATCGAGCATTGGCAACAGCGCCAGCTCGTCGTCGCGGTCGAGCCGATCGACGAGCCGGGCCGTCCAGCGGCAGAAGCGGCAGTTCGAGTCGTAGAGCAGCACCGGCCGGCGAGGCTCGGCCATCAGCCCTGGAAGCGGTACTCGGCGGCGAGCTCGGGCTCGAGGAACGCCGCCGCCGGGCTCCCGGCCGGGGTGAAGACTCCGACGATCGCCAGCTCGCGGTCGGGGCTCGCGTTCTCGACGATGTGCACCTCGCGCGGGCGAAGCCGGAACGCGTCGCCCGGCCCGAGCTCCTCGACCGAGTCCACGAGATGCAGCCTGGCCGGCCCGTCCGGCATCCAGACGATCTCGTCGTAGAGGTGGTAATGCCATGGCGCGCGACCGGGCGGAACGAAGCCGACGAAGAGCGTCGCGCGGGTCGAGCCGTTGTGCGGGCCGAACAGGATCTGGAACGAGCGAGCACTCGTCGCCGTGGCCGTCGCCGTCGCGTCGACTTGCGCCGTGGTTGAGCGCGCCCCGAGCGGGGCGTGTCGGTCCGCCTCCGGTCCGACCGTCGCGACGACCGCGGCGAACGCGCTCTCGGCCAGGAGCTCGGCCTGCTCGTTCGCGAGGACGAGCGCGGCGGTTCCCGGCGCGAGGTCCGCGCTCTCGCGGAGCTCCAGCGAACCGCTTCCTTCGAACACGTACACGAGCGAATCGTGGTCGGGCTCGCCGAGCGTAAGCCGGTTGCCCGCGTCCAGGCGAACGACCCGCAACGCGAGCGCCGAGCCCGCGACGGCAGGGACGTCCCCCCTTCGAGCGACGCGGCTCATCAGGCGATCCAGATCCCGCGTGAGAACGCCACGCCGGCGGCCGCGCTCAGCGCGCCGAGCCCGACCAGCACGCCGGTACGGATGCTCGGGCGATCCCGTATCACCGCCGCGAGCGCGATGAGCACCGGGAAGTCGGAGAGCAGGAACCGCGGCAGGCTGACGAGCGGGAACCCGGTCGAGGGCACGCTCAGGATCACGACCAGGATCGCGGCTGCGTAGAGGCCGAACGCCGGTCCGAGGCGCCGCCAGGCGATCCAGGTGAGCCAGGCGACCGGAACGAGGACGACGAGGTGCACGGCGTTCCAGAGGTTCACCTGGAGCGCCTGCGAGTAACCGGGACCGCCGGGCTCGGCGCGCGGGAGGTCGCGCAGGATCTCGAGCGCGCCGTGGCCGCCGGCCTCGATCGCCATCCAGAGGCCGCCGACCGGCCCGAGGAAGGCGAATTCGCGCTCCCAGCCCGAGGCCTGTGCGTCGGTGAACGCGAGCGCGTCACCGATCTCGCGCTCGAGGTAGAGCGCATACCCGGCGAGCGCGGCGGGCAGCAAGAGGAGCGGGACGAGCCGCCAGGCGTCACGCCGGTTTCTCGGCCAGAGGAGGTAGACGAGCGCCGGGAGCAGCGCCAGCCCCATCACCCTGGTCGCGACCGCGAGCCCGCCTGCGATTCCGGCCAGCCACGGGCGGCCTTGCTGCGCAGCGAGGAAGGCGGCCGCGGACAGCATCAGGAAGAGCCCGTCCGAGTAGACCGCCGTGAACACGAACGCGGTGGGGAAGAGAGCGAGGATGAGCACCGTGTCGCGCGCGCCCGAGGGCCCGAGCCGCTCGCGCGCGATCCTCGACACGATCCAGGCACCGAGCCCGGCCGCAACCAGCGAGAGCACGGTTCCCCAGACGACGGAAGAGCCGGCGAGCCAGACGAGTGCCGGATAGAGGGGGAAGAACGCCGCGGAGAGGTCGTCGTAGCCGTCGCGGGCGATGTCGAGGAACCAGCGCGCGTCCCACTGGTGGAACGTCCCGAAAACGAGGTCGGTGAACGGGTCCCAGGCGCGGACCGGAGCGATCGCGTCCCCGGAGGACGGCGCCCAGAGCAGCGTCGCGGCGGTGCCGAGCAGGAATGCGACCCTGATCCAGACGAAGGTCCAGAACGGATGTGCGACGCGCATCGGCCCGATCCTAAGCAGCGAACGACGACGACCCGCTTCAGAGAACGCTTACGTCGCTCTCACGCCTGTCTCAGGCGAAGTTCGTACTCTCTCGGCATGGACGACAACGGATACGACGGCACGCGCGTGTCGCGTCGCCGCGCTCTCCTCGAGCTGGGGGGCTTCGCCGCGGCGGCGCTGGGCGTGGGCGGCCTCGGCGCGAAGGAGCTCCTCGAGGCAGACGATGCCGCGGCCGCCGGCTCGGGCCCGGCAGCCGTCGCCTCCGGGCTCGTCGCGTGCGTGCTCGCGCCGGAGATGACCGAAGGCCCGTACTACGTCGAGGGCGACAAGGTGCGGCGCAACATCACCGAAGGCAAGCCGGGCGTCCCGCTGAGCCTCCGCCTAACCGTCGTCGACGTGTCCACCTGCAAGCCGATCAGGAACGCGGCCGTGGACATCTGGCACTGCGACGCCGGCGGCACCTACTCCGGGACGAGTCAACAGGGGACCGAAGGCCTCACGTTCCTGCGCGGGATCCAGCGAACGGACAGGAATGGGCTCGCGATCTTCCGGACGGTCTACCCCGGCTGGTACCCCGGGCGTGCGGTGCACATCCACCTGAAGGCCTACCTCGGCGGGACGACCGTGCACACCGGCCAGCTCTTCTTCCCCGACAAGCTGACGGACGTGGTCTACAAGCGCTCGCCCTACAACCGGAGACCAAACCGCGATCCCCGGAACGCGGGGGACTCGATCTTCCGGAACGGCGGAGCACGCTCGACGCTGAAGCTCACGCGCAGCGGCACCGGCTACGTCGGCCGGATCACGATGGGGGTTGCTCGCTCGTAGGAGCGCCGGCGGGCGGGCGGCCGCTCAGCTGCAGCGGCGAGCGGCCGGGACCTTCCGGCCGAGCGAGAGCGCGGCGGACGCCTGCAGTATCCGGGCCGTCCGCGGCGACGCGCCGCGCGGTGCCAGTGCCGGCGACAGGAGCGGGCCCTTGAAGAGCCGGCCGTAGACGACGAGCGCGGCCAGGTGCGTCCCGAGCCGGCTGGGGTGGAAGCCGTCTCGCCCGTAGAGCGCGAGCTTGCGGTTGCACGACCACGCACGGCGCCACGCGTCACCTGCCGGGAAGAGCTCCGCGAGGGCTGCCTCGGCCGCGTTGCGGTAGGACGCGATGACCGCCCCGAGGGCGTGTCGGCGCGCGGACTCGGGCCAGACCGTGAGGAGCCCCGCTCGCGTCCCGGCCTTGCGCGCGACCGCGGCGTAGCGCGCGGTCCACTCGCGTAGGTGAGCCTGGCTCTCGGGTAGCGAGGACGGGCCCTGCTGGAGGATCACGACGTCCCAGCGTCCCGAGGCGATCGCGCTCAGCGCGGCGCCGCGTTTCCAGTGATCCTCGAGGCTGAACCCGTCCTGGATGACGGCGCCGGTCTCGAGCCCGTGTCCGGCGGCCTTCGCGAGCGCCGCGACCTGCGCCGGCAGGTCGTTCGTCGCCGTCAGGCTGTTGCCGACGAAGAGGACATGCATGGGCTCGCCGGGCTGAGCGCGACCGAGGCTCGAGCCCGCGAGGCAGGCGAGGATCGCGGCCATGAGGAGGGCACGTGTTGGGAGGCGCCGCATGTCTCCGACTTAGACGTCCGTCCGGCTCGTCTGCTAGCGCTTGGAACGGATCCCTCTCGGTGGTACGGTTGGCCCACTGGGGAAAGGGGTTCGTGGGTGGATGGGAACTTGAATCGAAGCGACCGCGTCGCCTCCGACGGGCGGCCCGGCGACCATAGAGCCGTCGTTCGCGGCGACCTGCCGCTGCTCTTCGGCATCGTCACGCTCCTCTGTCTGATCGCGGCCCTGACGCTCTCGGCGTACGGGCACCTACCGGTGCTGATGCTTCCGATCGCGATCGCGTGTGCGATCGTCTTCGTGCGGAACGGGGACGGTCGGGAGCACTGGACGCCGGCGTCGGCGCAGGAGCGAAGCCGCCGGGACGCACGACGGCGCTAGCGAGTTGATGTAGGGGCGAGGCATGCCTCGCCCGAGCCGGGCATGCCCGGCTCCTACCCCTTCGTAGAGCGGCTCAGCGAGAATTCCACGGTGCCCGAGGCGGTACTCAGCAGGCGCGCGCTGAACCGCGCGACGCTCGCGCGGCAACTGCTGCTCGAGCGGTCGACGATGAAGGCCGAGGACGTCGTCGAGCTACTCGTCGGGCTCCAGGCGCAGGGAGCGCTCCCGCCTTACGTCGGCCTGTGGTCGCGCATCGACGGGTTCGACCCGCACGAGCTCGGGCGCCTGCTCCTGGAGCGCGAGGCCGTTCGCCTCACGCTCATGCGCGGCACGGTCCACCTCGCCACGGTTCGCGACGCGGCGCTCCTGCAGCCCGCTCGTCCAGCCGGTCATCGAGCGAGTGCACAACGGCACCTTCGGAAGGCGGATGGGAGGCGCCGACGTCGAGCGTCTTGTCGCACGCACGCGCGAGCTGCTCGAGGACGAGCCGCTGACGGCTCGCGAGCTCGGACGGAAGCTCGTCGCCGAGGGGATCGGCGCCGATGCGGAGGCCATCGGTAACGCCGCCCGCACCCACGCCGCGCTCGTACAGGTCACGCCACGCGGCGTCTGGGGAAAGAGCGGCCAGGCGAGGTACGCGACGTTCGAGTCGTGGACGGGGCGTGAGCTCGAGCGCCGCCCGTCGATCGACCACGTCGTGCGGCGCTATCTCGCCGCGTTCGGGCCTGCATCCGTGCTGGACGCCCAGAGCTGGTCGGGCATGACGAGGCTGACCGAGGTCTTCGAGCGGCTGCGACCCCGGCTGCTCACGTTCCGGGACGAGGACGGCAAGGAGCTTTTCGACGTGCCCGACGCGCCTCGACCGGATCCGGACACGCCCGCGCCCGTGCGCTTCCTCGGCGAGTTCGACAACGTGCTCCTCGGGCATGCCGACCGGCGCCGCTCCATCCCCGAGGACTTTCCCTGGCAGGAGATGCTCGCGGAAGGCAGGTTCGTGAGCAACCTGCTCGTCGACGGCATCCTGCGCGCGACCTGGCGGCTCGACTGGGAGCGCAAGCGTCGCGTGACGCTGGTGATCCGACCGTACCGCACGCTCACGGCCGGAGAGCATGCGGCAGTGTCCGACGAAGCCGAGCGGTTCGTGGAGTTCGTCGGAGAATCGGCCTCCGCACGCGACGTTCGCATCGAGCCGGCGCTCGGCTAGCGGTTTCAACTCCCCACGCGCCCGGGAAGACTCTCGCCGATGCGCTTCCGCAAGGACGCGAAGCTCGATCCGTCGCAGGTCGAGGACTACCGCGGCAGGAGCGGAGGTCGGCCCGGCGCGATGCCGATGGCGCTCGGAGGAGGCGGCGGGATCATCGGAATCATCGTCGTCGTCGCCTTCCTCCTCCTCTCGGGCGGCGGCGGCCTCGGCGATCTCGGCGCGCTCCAGGGCCAGCAGGTCGGGCCCGGCACCGCGTCGAGTGAGCTCCAGACCGAATGCCGGACGGGCGAGGACGCGAACACGCGTGAGGACTGCCGCATCGTCGGGGTCGTCAACAGCGTTCAGGCGTATTGGGCGAAGACGCTGCGGAACTACGAGCCGGCGCGGACGCGGTTCTTCGAGGGCGGCATCCAGACGGGCTGCGGCGCCGCGTCGTCCGCCGTCGGGCCGTTCTACTGCCCGAACGACCGCTACGCCTACATCGACCTCGGCTTCTTCGACCAGCTCCAGTCGCAGCTCGGAGCGCGGGGAGGCCCGCTCGCGGAGGCGTACATCCTCGCCCACGAGTACGGCCATCACGTCCAGAACCTGACCGGCGTGCTCCAGAGCGCGAACCGCGACACCGGTCCGCAGGGCGGCCAGGTCCGAGTCGAGCTGCAGGCCGACTGCTATGCCGGGCTCTGGGTCGGCAACGCGCTCGGCACCGGTTTCATCGAGGAGCTCACGCGGCAGGATGTCGCCGACGCGCTCGACGCAGCGGCAGCGGTCGGCGACGACCGCATCCAGGAGCGAGCGCAAGGCCGGGTGACGCCCGAGTCGTGGACGCACGGCTCCGCCGAGCAACGGCAGAGCTGGTTCGTCCGCGGGATCGAGGGCTCGGGCCCGCAGAGCTGCGACACGTTCCAGGGGCGCGTCTAGCCGCTCAACGGATCGGCGGGCGCTGGCGACCTCGAGCTCGTCCCGAGCACTCGCCTATGGCTCTGGGGGACGCCTGATGGGAGGCTCTCGCAGCTCGACGTCCTCCCGTGCCACGGCTTTCCCGCCGAAAACGTTCCACACGACGCCGCCGAGAATCCCGCCGGCGAGCGGGCCGATGATGTAGATCCAGAGGTCGCCGAACTCACCGTTCACGAAGACCGGTGCGATCGAGCGGGCCGGGTTGAACGAGCCGCCCGACGCCGGCCCGACGGCGGTCGCGGCCGTGAAGATGAAGAGGCCGATGAGGAGCGGGGCCATTACGCCCTTCCACGGCGCCCGGTCGTCCGTCGCGACCGTGCAGATCACGAGGACGAACAACGCCGTCGCGATGATCTCGAGCAGGAGTGCCCCGCCGCTCGAGATGCCGACTCCCGGAGCGGTCTTGAGCGCATCGGCCGCCGCTCCCGAGTAGACGATCACGATCACGAGTGCGGCGAAGAACCCCCCGACCAGCTGGGCGATCCAGTACGGGATCACTTCCGGCCACGGGAACTTGCGCGCGGCGGCGAGGCCGGCCGACACCGCGGGGTTGAAGTGCCCGCCCGTGACCTGGCCCAGAGCAGCAATGGCCAGGGTGAGTCCGAGCCCGAAGGCAAAAGCGATGCCGAGCGTGGTGATCGCCGCGCCTCCGATATCGGTAGCGACCGCGATCGCGTTGAAGCCCATGAAGAAGAAGAGGAACGTTCCGAGCACTTCTCCCGCGAGACGAAGACCCAAAGCCGGCGTGTCCACGGATGCGCCTCCTGGTTGGGGACTTCGCTCGATGCTAACGCAGCCCTCGGGCGACTCGGTCAGTTCGACGGGCGGGAGGCACGTACCCCGCGTTTGCAGCCGAGCAAAGGGGCGTATCGTTGTTGTTCAGCAGCGAGCGCCCAAAGGAGGCTCCCATGGCAGACACGGTGCGACGCGTCGAGTACTACTACGTGACGGTTCCGGACACGCCCGGCGAGGGCCGGCGGATCCTCTCGGCACTGCAGGAGAGCGGCGTCAACCTCGCCGCCTTTCTCGCGTTCCCGACCGGGAGCGGCCAGTCCCAGATCGATCTCGTGCCGGAGGATCCCGCGGCGCTACGTGCGGCCGCGGAACAGGCCGGCGTCACGCTCAGCGAGCCAAAGCAGGCGTTCCTGATCCAGGGCGACGACCGGGTCGGCGCGGTGGCCGACGCGACCGCGAAGCTCGCCGGGTCGAACATCAACGCCACTGCCGCGGCTGCGACGGCAGCCGAGTCGGGAAGCTACGGCATGATCCTCTGGGTCGCGCCCGAGGACTACGACCGGGCAGCTGCAGCGCTCGGCGTGTAGCGCCTCACTTCCTCAACTCGTCGATGGCAACCTGCACGGTCGGGGGCTAGGGTCGAGAGGGGAGCATGGTCAGAACGTCTGCAAAGGTGGAAGCTCCGAGCAAAGGGATGGTGTGGATCCCGGGTGGCACGTTCGCCATGGGGTCCGAACGCCACTATCCGGAGGAGGCGCCTGTCCGCGAAGTGTCGGTGAATGGCTTCTGGCTCGACGAACACCCGGTCACGAATCTCGAGTTCCTCCGCTTCGTGAAGGCGACCGGTCACGTGACATGGGCGGAGCGGGAGCCCGACGCCGCGGACTATCCCGACGCGCAGCCGGACATGCTCTTCGCCGGATCCGTCGTGTTCCAGAAGTCGACAGGCCCGGTCGACCTGAGCAACCACTTCAACTGGTGGACGTGGACGCGGGGCGCCGACTGGCGGCACCCGGAAGGCCCGGAGAGCTCGCTCCACGGCCGTGAGCGACACCCCGTGGTGCATGTCGCGTTCTCGGACGCGGAGGCGTACGCGACCTGGGCCGGCAGGGAGCTGCCGACCGAGGCGGAGTGGGAGTACGCGGCCCGCGGCGGCCTCGACGGTGCGGAGTACGCCTGGGGCGACGAGTTCGCGCCGAAGGGGAAGCAGATGGCGAACACCTGGCAGGGCGAGTTCCCGTACGAGAACACGCTCCTGGACGGCTACGAGGGCACTTCGCCTGTGGGCTCGTTCCCGCCGAACGGCTACGGCCTCTACGACGTGACCGGGAACGTCTGGGAGTGGACGACCGACTGGTACGCCACCCCCGCCGACGCCCCGTCTCCCTGCTGCGGCGGCGACCCGCGAGCGGCAAGCGTCGACCCGAGCGACTCGTCGCCGATCCCGCGCCGGGTGATGAAGGGCGGCTCGCACCTGTGCGCGCCGAACTACTGCCGCCGCTACCGGCCCGCGGCACGAATGGCCCAGGCCATCGACACGTCGACCAACCACCTCGGTTTCCGCTGCCTCGTGCGCGAGCCGTAGACCCGGAAGGAGACCGGCATGCCGCAGGACAAGCCGAAAATCCTCGTCGGATGAAAGGCCGAGCCCGGTGCGCTAGAGTCGATGGATCCCTGGCGCGTTACGACGCGCATCGCCGCGGGTGGGCGCGCCTCCGCCGCAGAGAGAAGGGGGCACCATGGGGTTGATGCAGACCCTCACCGGACTGTTCAAGTCCAGCGGAATGCAGGACAAGCTGATCTCGGGCATCGGTTCGATGATCTCCGAGGGCAAGATCAACGTGTCGGGGCTAAAGGCGCAGGCCGACAAGGCTGGGTTGGGCGACATCTTCGACTCGTGGGTCGGGACGGGGGAGAACAAGCCGATCACGGGCGAGCAGGTCAAGTCGATGGCCACGGAAGGTGGACTGCAGAAACTGGCCGACGACGCGGGTATCAGCATCGACGAGGCTGCAGAGGAAGTGAGCAAGGTGCTGCCGGACCTGGTCGACAAGGTGACGCCCGACGGCGTGATCCCGTCCGATGAGCAAGTTCGATCGGCCCTCGCCGCGTCGTAGGTCGGCCATCAGCATCGGCCCGGTCGAATACATCGTTCTCAAACTCCCGGCCACCCTGGCAGCGCCGTAGTTCGTGATTGCTCGGCGACGGGGGCTTTCCCAAGCCACCCGTCGCCGGCCCGGAGGGACGTTTGACCGAGCGATCGGAGACCGAGCAGGAAGAGGTCCTCGAGGAGATCGACAACCCGATCGAGCGGCTGAAGCTGCTCTCGGGCGACGACAACGAGATCGCGAAGTACCTCGACGCGATGGAGGTGACGAGCCCGCGCGAGCGCGAGATGCTGCACGAGATCTCGCGGACCCGGCCGCTCGCGCGCCCGGACTTGTTCCCTCAGGCACATCGCAACATGGTCGAGGCGCTCGAGTCTCTGTCGCGACACGGATACCACGGCACGAGTGCGGGCAAGAGCCTGGGCCCCCTCCGCGCCGCTATCCGGTGGGGAGTCCAGCTCGTGGCTCGCTACGTCGTCGTGTCGCACATCCGGAACACCTCGACGAAGCTCCGGAATCTCTACGGCCTCCGGGAGATCCAGGCCTTGCCCGCAGCGAGGAGCGCCACGAGTTGAGGCGCGCACGTCTCGACGCCGAGCGGATGATCGACGCGCTGCAGACGAGAGAGCTCGCGCTGCCGGCATTCCTTCTCTGCGGCGCCGCGCTTCCGATCGTCGCCTCGCTCGGACGCATCTCGGGCTTGTTCGAGAGGACGTGGGTCGCGGCCCTCATCGGCATTGCGGGGGCGCTCATCGCGCTCGCCGCGGCATGGGTGATCCTGCGCGGCGCGGCTCTCGCCTCACGTCGCATCCGGCTCGCGACGCGGGCGCCACTGCAGACGCTCTGGAACACCATCGGCTGGTGTGGCGACCCACCCAAGGACTCGACCCGGACGTTCGTCCTCATCTCGGTCGGGCTGACCCTCGGCTGCTGGATCATCGTGCCGATCCTGGTGACGATCGGGCTGGCGACGTGAATCGATCACGCTCGGGATGCGGAGGCGCGTCTCTTCAAAGCGACGAGGCGTAGACTCGAATCGTGCGGAAGTTCTGGAACCGTCCGCTCGGATCGAAGCTCATCTTCCTCCTGAGTGTCGCGTTCCTACTCGAGATGATCGCCCCGTGGCAGCGTGTCTGCGCGATCACGAGCGGCGGCGACGATCCTCGCGTCTGCGGCTGGAAGTCCGCCTATACGGGATCGAACTGGGGTCTCTACGCGGCAGGCTTCGCGGTGGCGCTCATCATCTGGGAGCTGCTTCCAATGGTCATTCCGAAGCTCGGGATGCGCAGCTGGCTGCCGGCGATCGTGACCTTGCTGCTGGCGGCGGGGCTCGTGGGCGCCACGATCGCGAAGATGATCACGGACAACGAGTTCCAGACGATCTGGGCGTGGATCGGCCTGGGCATCACGCTGGTGATCCTGCTGACGGCGATCATGCGCGTCCGGTACCGGTGGGGTCACAGGCACGCGCCCGAGAAGCCGGAGCCGGCGCCGATCGCGCCGGTGCCGCCGCGAGCCGAGCCCCCGCCGGCGGCCGGATCAGGCCCGTAGCTCGCGAATCCGCTCGTAGACGAGGAAAGACGCGAGGCCGACGAGGCCGCCGAGAATCACCCACTCCCAGAAGTGGACGGCCAGGATCACGACCGCGAGAAGGGCGAGGACGACCGCCACGTTGTTGACGGTGCGCACGAACGTGCCGCGCAGGAACGACTCGGCGATCACGAACGCGATCACGAGGATCGTGATCCAAGCGAGCACGTAATCGGGGCCGGCGACGATCAGCGCGACGATGCCGATCAGGAGCGCGCTCAGGCTGAGGGCGGCCCAGAGCTCGGCCGCCCGTCCGAAGCGCATCTGCGCGGTCGTCGTGGGAAGTGCCGCTTTCACGATGTGTGCCCGCGGATCGAGCCGTTGCCCTTGCCGGAACGCAGCAATCTGTCGTGAGATGCCCTCCGAGATCGCGTCGACCTCGGACAGCTCACGTCGCAGACCCTTGACCTCGCTCGCCGTCTGCTCGACGCGCAGCGCGAGCCTCGAGTGCTGCTTTTCGAGATGCGGGCTCCCCTGCATGCTCTGCAGCCCGACCCCGAGTCGCTGGAGCGCGTCCACCCGCTCCGGGATGAGCTGCTCGAGCTCGGCGTGCCTGGATGCCATCCGCTCCTGCTCCTCCTCCAACATCGGGAGCTCCTGTGGCGGCGGTGGGATCTGGTCGAGGCCGGCGAACCCGAGCGGGTCGTACCAGCCTGCGCGCACGGTGCCGTCGCGGTTGTACATCGGCCCTGCCGGGGCATTCTCGCCCGAGATCGGATCCTGCGCGTACAGCCCCCACATGCCGCGGAAGGCACTCACCCAGGGCGTCTTCTCGTCGATCACGTCGGGCGTCCATTCACGCTCTTGTCCCGGCCCTACGCCGAGGCCGTCGCCGCGCGCGTAGTCCACGAACGGGATCCGTAGTCCCCCTTCGACGTCGCCTCCCTGGCCCAGCGTGTTCCTCCAGAACCGCTGGGCGGACTCGAGGAGCTTCTCGACCCGACGAGGGACCGGCAACGGGACCTCGGCCTGGTACTCGCCGGCCACGAAGTACGAGGCGTGCGAGCCCGCACCTGCGAACACGATTGGGTGCCCACGCTCGAGCGTGAGGTCCCCGGGATCGTCGTAGCGGCGCCGAAGGTCGGCGCCGTGGAAGTCGTGGGACGCATATGCGAACCACTCGGGAACGAGCTTGCCACCGCTCTCGTACAGGTACACGGCGATCATCTCCCAGTCCGACTCGTGGTCGTTCACGCCGTGGTACCCCGAGCGCCAGTTGTTGTAGGGGAAGAAGAACCAGTACTGGCAGATCGTCCAGCCGCCGTGGCGCACGACCCGGCCGTGGTAGACGTAGCGCTCGTCCGACTCGAGGAGCGCGGCGTACTTCAGCTCGGCCGCGGCGGCTGTCGCCCCGGGCACGCGCCCGCGGAGGAGCAAGCTCGCCGAGAAGAGCGCGTCGCCGAGTCGCGGTAAGAGGCCACCACGTGCCAGTCGGCCGACGCCCGCCCGAAACGTTCGCTCCTGGCCCTTCTTCAGCCTGCGGGCGTCCGCGAGCGCCTTCGTGCTATCTCCGAGGCCGAGACCGCCGATGAACCGGAGGTAGAAGAGCGAGCCGAACGCCGCCGTGCGCGGCTCCACGAGCTTCTCCATCGTCAGCTCGCCCTCGGGTATCACCTCTTCGTCGTGGTCGTCAGGGTGGTACTGCCAGAGGCTGCATGCACGTACGTACGGCTCGACGTGCATCGGGAAGAACTGCTCGCCGCTCGTGAACCGCACGATCGGCTCGAACTCCCGCAGGAGCTCGAGGTCACTCGCGGTCGAGGGGATTCCGAGTTGTTCGGGTGAGGTCGGCATTGGGAGGTGGGCGGATCCGGAACGCGACCTGGACGTCGCGTGGCGTGAGGGCGAAGACCACGAATGCGAAGAGCGCCATGCGGGCGTAATCGGTGTCGCCGAAGGAGAAGTGGCGGAGGATCTGGATCGTCAGCCCGACCACGGCCCAGGTCATGAAGAGCCTCCATGCCCATGGGCGCATCCGCAGCGCTCCGAAGGCGACGGCGAGGGCGAGGATCCCGAGGCCGAGACCGATAGCCCCGTCGACGAGCTTGCTCGTGTCGTCGTTCTCGGCGTCGCGGAGCGTCAGCGCACCGTCCACGATCAGGTAGCCGGCAGCCACGACGGCCAGCGCGGCCACGACGGTCACGGCCATCGGCCGCGTCGTGGCCGTCGCCGGTGCTGGCGACGTGACGGCGGACTCGGCTACGGCCACGACGGTACTAGACTCGCTGCGCGTGGGACTCCCGACCGACTGGGTCTCGGGGGCTCCCGAGATCGCTCGCCGCGTGGTTACGAGCACCGCGACGCGTGGAAAGGAGGCCGCATGACCAGCAGTTCCTCACGCGCTGCGCCGCTCACAGGGAAGGTCGCGCTCGTAGCCGGCGCGACCCGCGGGGCAGGACGCGGCACGGCCGTCGCGCTCGGAGAGGCGGGCGCGACGGTGTACTGCACCGGCCGCAGCACTCGCGAGCGGCGGTCGGAGTACGACCGTCCCGAGACGATCGAAGAGACCGCCGAGCTCGTCGACGGAAGCCGGGCGGCACAGGCATCGCTGTAGCGGTCGACCACCTCGTTCCCGACGAGGTCGAGGCGCTCACACGACGGATCGACGCCGAGCACGAGCGGCTCGATGTGCTGGTGAACGACATCTGGGGCGGCGAGCTGCTGTTCGAGTGGAACACACCCCTGTGGGAGCACGACCTCGCGAAGGGGCTCCGGCTGCTCCGCCTCGCGATCGACACGCACCTGATCACGAGCCACTTCGCGCTCCCGCTGCTGGTCCGCCGGCCGGGTGGGCTCGTGGTCGAGATGACCGACGGCACGCGGGAGTACAACGACTCGCACTATCGCATCTCCGCGTTCTACGACCTCGCCAAGTCGTCGGTCATCCGCCTCGCCTTTGCGCAGGGCGAGGACCTTGCCTCGCACGGCTGCACGGCAGTCTCACTGACGCCGGGCTGGCTGCGCTCGGAGATGATGCTCGAGAACTACAAGGTCACCGACGCGACCTGGCAGGAGGCGGCGAACGCGCACTTCGTCGCGATCTCCGAGACGCCGCGCTTCGTCGGGCGCGCGGTCGCGGCACTCGCGGCCGACCCTGATCTCCAGCGCCGCAACCGCGGCTCCTTCTCGTCCGGCGGGCTCGCCCAGGAGTACGGGTTCACGGACGTCGACGGCTCCCGGCCCGACTGCTGGCGCTACCTCGTCGAGGTGCAGGAAGCTGGCTTGCCGGCCGACGCGACCGGATATCGGTAGGGCTGGGAGGGCGGCCCGTCGCGGAGCCGCCCCGGTCCCGTGCCCTACGGCTGGCCGTCCGCGAGCGCCCGGATCAGCTTGCCGTCCGGCGTGTCGCCGCTCAACTCCCAGAACATGATCCCGCCGAGGCGGTTGCTGCGCGCGTATTCCGCCTTGGCCGCCATGACCGCCGGGTCGTCGAAGGTCCAGAAGGTCTTCCCGTCGAACAGCCAGGCCGCGCCGGCGGCCGTGTCCTCGTACCGGGTGAAGCCGCTCGCCAGGAGCTGCTCCGCGACCTTGTAGTCGTCGACGCCCGCCTCCCAGGTCCCGGGGGCGGCACCCGCCGCCGGCTGGTACAGGCCGTTGTTCGCCGGCCCCACGCCCGTCCAGCCCCGCGAGTAGAACGGAACGCCGAGCACGACCTTCTTGCCGGGCGCTCCTCGCTCCAGGTAGTCGCCGACCACTGCGGCCCCGGAGTAGCGCGGGCTCGAGGGATCGCTGGGCGACGTCAGGAGGTTGGACTGGTGATTCGTCGTCGGCTCCCACGTGCCGTGGAAGTCGTATCCCTGCACCGTCGCGAAGTTCAGCGTGTCGAAGACGTCCGGCACTCTGAATCCGGCGTCGATCTTGGCCTCGCTCGCCGGCAGGAAGGCGGTCAGGAGGTAGTCCCGGTCCACCTGCTTGCCGTGGGCGCGGAGCTGCTTGCGGAACTCCAGGAGCAGCTTGGCGTAGTTCTGCTTGTCCTCGGGGCGGATGATGTTTCCGGCGTTCCCCTCGGAGCCCGGCCACTCCCAGTCGACGTCGATGCCGTCGAAGACCCCGGCTGCGGCGCCGGGCCCGCCCATGCCTCCCCACCCGGGAGGCGGAATGTCGCCCTTGATGAACAGGTCGATGCAGGACGAGACGAAGCGCTCCCGCGACTGCCTCGTGAGCGCCGCGTCCGAGAAGTATTTCGACCAGGTCCACCCGCCGAGCGAGATGAGGACCTTGATGTCCGGGTACTGGAGCTTGAGCGCCTGCAGCTGCTGGAAGTTGCCGAGTATCGGCCGAGGCCAGGTCACTTCCTCGCCCGTCACGGACTCCTCGGCGGTCCAGGGCCGCTGGTAGTCGGCCCACTCGTCGCCGAGCTTGCACACGACGTCGCCGGTGCTGCCCGGAGCGACGTTGCCGAAGGCGTAGTTGATGACGGTCAGCCGCTCGGCCGACCCACTGGTCTTGACGTCTTTGACCTTGTAGTTGCGTCCGTAGATGCCCCACTGGATGAAGTAGCCAACGACCTGGCTGCCCCGCGCGGGGGCACCGGCCGTGGGATTCGAGAGGCCGACGGCCGCAAACGGCGCGGCTACGGCGACAGTGGTCAGGATGGCCAGGGCTGCGAGGCGGCGTCCTCGTCGCTTCATGCTCACTCCTCCCGGTGGCGAACGGTGCGAGTGGTTCATACCAATGTGGTGTGTCCCACCCTTCCACGCCACCTTGGTTCTGTCAAATCACCCTGCGACCGGCGAGGGACGAGCGCTTGATACCGCTTCCGACCTCGAATTCGGAGCCACTTCCCGACTCGCACATCGGTTAGAGCGTGGGCATGCACCGATTGGTACTGACCTTGCGCGGCTCTTCCTGCAGCTGCGTGGTCTCTCCGATGAGTTTCTCCGCGCCTCGCCGTCTGTAGGACAGGACGGAGCTCGATTCGACCGCCTCGATGCACGAGAGGAGATCTCATGGACGAGCAGTTCACAGCGACATTGCGGAAGAGCCCGAACACGGGTGGGTGGACGTACGTCGTCTGGCCCGAGTCGGTGGAGTTCTTCGGCACTCGCGGTCTCGTCAAGATCCGCGGGACGATCGACGGCCAGCCTTTCCGGAGCGCCTTCATGGCGATGGGGGACGGCACTCACAAGCTGCCCGTCAAGGCCGACATCCGAAAGGTGATCGGGAAGGAAGCAGGCGATTCGGTCATCGTTCGGCTCGAAGAGCGCCTCGGCGAGTAGCTCGAGGAGCGAGGAAGGGAGTCGCGTGGGTATCGAGTCGTCATCCGAAAGCGACGCGGACGAGCGGGTGCTCGCCGGACAGTGCGGGTGTGGCGCGGTTCGCTATCGCGTCGCGGATGCGTTTCTGTACGCCGCGAACTGCCATTGCTCGCGGTGTCGCGCGGCCACCGGCTCGGCGTTCAAGCCGTTTGCCGGCATCGAGCGCGAGAAGCTCGAGATCACGGACGGCGACGACGCGCTCCTGGTCTTCGGAGAGGCGGACCTGAACGACACACGATGTGGCGCGTGCGGCTCCCTGCTCTTTTCGGTGGTCCGGGAGGGCGCGTACGTGCACGTTGCGCTGGGGTCGCTCGTGGATGCGCCCAGCATCCGGCCGACGGAGCACATCTACGTCGGCTCCAAGGCACCGTGGTTCGAGATCACCGACGACCTGCCTCAGTTCGAAGAGCTCACCGCCTAGACGAGCCGAACGGTGAAGCCGCGGTCCAACGCCCTTCCGTAGTCTCCGGTCCGTGCACCGGCTCACCAAGGAGCAGGCCCGGCGCATCGCGGTGCGCGCGCAAATGCTCGACGCATCCCGGCCGACCGACCTGCTCACGGTCGTTCAGCAGCTGACCCTGCTGCAAATCGACCCGACCGCAGCCATCGCGCCCAATGCAGACCTCGTCGCCTGGAGCCGCCTCGGCTCCGCGTATCAGCCCGCCGACCTCCAGCAGGCGCTGGAGCAGGACCGCACGCTGTTCGAGCACAACGCGCTGGTGCGGCCCATGAGCGACCTGGGCCTGTACCTCGCCGGCGCGGCCGACTGGCCCCCGTACGCGCGTACGCGTGCCTGGATCCGCGACAACGACGCCTTCCGGCGCGACATCCTGAAGCTGCTCGGCGGCTCCGGGCCGCTGCCCTCGCGCGACGTCCCGGACACGTGCGCGGTGCCGTGGGCCTCGACCGGGTGGACGAATGACCGCAACGTCACGCAGATGCTGGAGTGCCTGATGATGCGCGGCGAGATCGCGATCGCCGGGCGCGTCGGGCGGGAGCGGCTGTGGGACCTGGCCGGGCGCGTGTACCCGGCCGACGTCGTCGTCCCCTCGGTCGACGAGGCCGAACGGCTCAAGAACGAGCGGCGCCTCGCCTCGCTCGGCATCGCCCGGCAGAAGGCGAGGGCAATGCCGATGGAGCCCATTCACGTCGGCGACGCGGGAGAGCCGGCCCTGGTCGAGGGCACCAAGGGCGAGTGGCGCGTCGACCTCGCCGCACTCGACGGTGCTTTCGAGGGGCGAACGGCGCTGCTGTCGCCGTTCGACCGCCTCGTCCACGACCGAGCCCGCACGCAGGAGCTGTTCGACTTCGAGTACACCCTCGAGATGTACAAGCCCGCGGCCAAGCGCCGCTGGGGCTACTTCGCCCTCCCGATCCTCCACCACGACCGGCTGATCGGAAAGCTCGACGCCACCGCCGACCGCAAGTCCTCCGTGTTACGGGTGAACGCGATCCACGAGGACGTGAGGTTCACCCGCGCCATGACGAAGACCGTGCAGGCCGAGCTGGACGACCTGGCTTCGTGGCTCGGGCTGGATGCGGTTACGAGGTGATGGGCGTCCGCTCTCCGGCGCGGACTGCGATCGACAGTCGGCCGTCCGGCGGCGCGAGCGGGCAGGCCCATGAGCCGTCGTAGGCGCACGAGGGGTTGTAGGCGAAGTTGAAGTCGAGAACGAGCAATCCATCGCTCGTTCCGAGGTCTGAGCCCTTCACGGTGTCGACGAGGTAGCGGGCGCCGGGATACGTCTCTCGCCCGCTCGTCTCGTCCTGGAAGGAGACGAAGAGCCCGCCGCCGTAGCCCTCGTTCCAGAGCAGTGGCAGGGAGTGGCTTTCACCGGCGATGGCGAAACGCGCCGTTCCGAGCTGGGAAAACGGGAATGTTGCGCCCGTGCTCGACACGACATCTCGAGGGACGGGCTCGGAGGGCTCGATCTCGGCGAGGACGCGGGCCTCCGCGTCGTACTCGAAGTAGCTGCAGCCTGCGAAGTGGTCGCGCTGGTCGGGCGGGAGAGGGGATTGCGGGTGCTCGCGGTAGAGCCGGTCGCGTGTCTCGCGCCAGAGCCCCCAGGCGGAGCGCGGGTCTGAAGTCGCACGAACCTGCTCGTAGAGCGCGAACACCTGCCGTTTCCAGTCGAGCAGGTCGATGGCCTCGGTCGCGCGGAACGTCATCCCACGGCAGCGGCTACCGGAGAGCGCTCCAGGATGAAGTCGACGAGCCGCTCGAACGGGTCGAAGCCGACGATGCTGGGCGCGTCGGCGACGAAGTTCGAGAGTGCATTCAGGTCGTAGAACGTCGCGCGGCCGTCTCTTGCATTGATCAGATACTCGACTCCGGCGATGTCCATTCCGGCTGCGGCCACGATGCGCTTGGCGTCCTCGACCACCTCGTCGGGCGGGTCGAACGCCTCGACCGGGAGCCCTCTGCCGGAGACGCCGTCCGCGATGCCGGGAAGCTCGCAGTAGTCGGCCGGGCAGAGATTGAAGCTGCCCGGTACGAGCAGGATCCGGATCGCGTACAGGAACTCGCCGTCCAGGATCTCGACACGGACGATGAACTCGCCCTCGGCGGGCAGCTGCTCCTGCACGAGTGCGGTGCCGTCGAGCCCGAGGTCGAGGTCGGCCTGCGCGAGCTCGTCCGAGCTCGCAAAGGATCGGATGCCCGCGCCGCTGCCGCCGATGTTGGGCTTGACGAGCACGGGGAAGGCCAGGCCGTCCGCCGCCGTCCTCGCTTGGTTCGGATGGTTGATGACGCGGGTCCGTGGATAGGGCACGCCGAGCCGGGCGAAGAGCGAGCACTGCAGGGCCTTCGACAGCTCGAGCCTGAACGCCTGCCCGCCGTTCACGGTCGGGACCCCGAGCTCCTCCAGGCAGCCGAGGTAATGGAGCGTGTGAAAAATCGCGCCCGCGTTCCCGCGCGTCCACGCCGAGGGGCTCATCCGGTTGACGACGAGCGAGTACGGAGGCAGGGCACCCGGGTCGAAGCTGTGGCGCCCGGCATCGACGGGCTCGTACGCGACATCACGCCGCTCGAGCTCGGCGAACAGCGGCTTGAACCACTCGGGATGCTCGTAGAGGATCGCGATCGGTCGGTTCATCGAGGTTGAACGTGGTCGTCGACGCCCCATGCAGACGCAAAGCTTTTGCTTTTGAAGTTTCGATGCTATAGAAGGCGAAGCGTCACGCGGGAGAGAGGATCCGCGCGACCCGATGACTTCCCGGGCATCGTCTCGTCTGAACCGTTGGAACGATCGACGACCGGAGGGGGTCAGAGATGAGCAGGGTCATCGTGAACGAGTTCATGAGCATCGACGGGGTCGTGCAGGCACCGGGCGGCGCCGACGAGGACACGAGCGGCGGCTTCGAGCACGGCGGCTGGCACATGCGCTACTTCGACGACCGCTCCCAGGAGTGGGTGATCGCAAGCATCGTCGAAGCCGGCGGCTTCCTGCTCGGGCGCCGCACCTGGGAGATCTTCGCGTCGTACTGGCCGAACGCCCCCGAGGAGGAGCAGGCCGTCGCCGTGCCGCTGAACACGAAGCCGAAGTACGTGGCGTCGCGGACGCTCAGCGAACCGCTCGCGTGGCAGAACTCGACCTTGCTCGACGGTGATGTGGCCGCCGCGGTCGCCGAGCTGAAGCGTGGCGACGGCGGTGACCTGCACGTGATCGGGAGCACGGAGCTGGTGCAGACGCTGATCGAGCACGACCTGCTCGACGAGCTCCGGCTGATGATCGACCCCGTCGTGCTCGGCGGCGGCAAGCGCGTGTTCCGCGAGGACGGTTTGCTCAGGGCGCTACGACTCGTCGACGGCGAGGTGACGAGCACAGGTGCGATCCTCGCGACGTACGCTCCGGTCGCGTGAACGCAGCAGCCCTGGCCTTGTGGCTCCCACTGGCTGCGGTCGAGACGAGCTAGCGACCGCGGCGCGACACGCACCACGGAGTACATTCGAGACTCTGTCGCTCGTCCCGAGGAGGAGATCATGAGCGTCGCACATGAGGGCGGCTGCTCCTGCGGAGAGGTGCGCTACCGCCTTGCGTCCGATCCGCTCTTCACGCACTGCTGTCACTGCTTGAACTGTCAGCGGCAGACCGGGAGCGCGTTCGTGATCAACCTGCTCATCGAAGCCGACCGAGTGGAGTTGCTGGCGGGCGACCCGCAGCCCGTGGCCGTGCCCCGTGGCAGCGGCAAGAAGCAGAAGATCTGGCGGTGCCCGAGATGCCAGGTGGCGGTCTTCAGCCAGTACACCCGGCGCCAGGTGCGGTTCGTCCGCGCGGGGACACTCGACGACCCGTCGAGAGTCTCCCCCGACGTCCACATCTTCACGCGATCGAAGCTGCCCTGGGTAACGCTTCCCGAGTCCGTACCGGCGTTCAAGGTCTACTACGACACGAAGAAGCTATGGCCGGCCTCCAGTCTCGAAAGGCTCGCGGGGCTCGTTGGGTCAGCAGGCACTTGAACCGAGGACACGCCGCTCTCTGGGCGAAGGACGTCTCTCCATGGGCTGGCGATCGAACGAGGTGTGGCTGGACACGGAAGTGCTCTGGTTCCGCGAGCAGCCACGAAGGCCTTACGGGGGGCTCAGCATCGCGGTGCCGGGGCTTGCCACGGACTGGTTCGAGCCAGCCCCGTTCATGCCGATCGAGACTGGGCTCGCGGCCTCACGGCAGCGACGGCTGGCGAAGCAGGCCGCGCGTCGGCGCCGACGCGCCACGGTGCCCACGGTCGCCCTCGTTCTCGGCTCGGCGACGATGCTTCCTGTCTCTCCGTTACGGCACGGCGGCGGCGGGCAGGACGCCGGCCCGCTGCAGGCGGACCCTCCGAGCCTGACCTTCCGGCTCGACGGGGCTCGCTCCGAAATACCCGAAGCGCCGGTCCCGCGCGTTGCGTCCAGCAAGCCAGCGGCGCGTGCGCCCGCACGAGAGACGAGTGTCGCAAGAGTCGAGTGGCACCGCGCCAGATCGGTCGGCCTCCCGTACTACGGTCGCTTGGTCGACGGCACGCAGCTGCCCGTCGAAGGCCCGAACTGGGTCACGTGGAACCCGGTCACCGACAGCGTTCCCAACAGGCCCAACCGGCTCCACGGCCACGAGCGCACGATCCGGACGATCCTCTCCGTGCTCGCCGCCTACCGCACCGCACATGCAGACGCGCCGCGGGTGGTCGTCGGCGACCTCAGCTTCCGCGACGGGGGGAGGATGGACCAGCACGTCTCCCATCAGAACGGGCTCGACGTGGACGTGTACTACCCGCGGCTCGACCGGCGACCGAGCGCTCCGATCGCGACGAGCCAGATCGACCGCGATCTCGCGCAGGATCTTCTCGAAGCGTTTCGTCGCGGCCGGCGCGCAGATGGTCTTCGTCGGCTACTCGACGGGCCTCCGCGGGCCGAGCGGCGTCGTCGTCCCCTACCCGCGCCACGAGAACCACATGCACGTCCGCTTCCCCCCGCCGGGTTCTCGCTGAGTAGCTGAACTTCTATGCTCCGTCGATGGTTCCCGAGGCGCCGCTCGAGCAGACGGACCTCGGTCGCGTCCCGACGGGCGAAGGCTGGTTCGTCCTCAACGCGCGCGACGTGTCGTGGATCCGAAGCGAGGAGCGGGGGCAGGACACCGACTTCGAAGGGCGGCAGGAGTGGACCCAGCTCGGCTTCCGCATCCAGGTCGTGTCGCCAGGCCAGCGGGGCTTGTACCACGGCGAGTCGGGCCAGGAGGACTTCCTCGTCGTCTCGGGCGAGTGTCTGCTCGTGATCGAAGGCGAGGAGCGTCGCCTGAAGGCATGGGACTTCGTCCACTGCCCGCCGTGGACGAGGCACGTCTTCGTCGGCGCCGGTGACGGGCCGTGCGTGATCGTCATGACCGGCAGCCGAGCAGGCGGCTTCGAGGTCGTCTACGCCGTCAACGAGGTGGCGGCGAAGCACGGCGCGAGCGTGCTCGAGGAGACGTCGAATCCGGACGAGGCCTACGCCCGCTTCGGCAAGGAGGAGCGGACGGCGTACCGGGAGGGCTGGCTGCCCTGAGCGGCTGCATCGGGGAATACGTGCGCATCCATTAGCATCGCGTCGTGCGCGAGCTGCGGACGGGACTGTGGCACTGGCAGGCACCGCACCCGGCGTGGGAGTCAACCGAGCCGTGGGACCGGAACGTCTCCTCGTACGCGATCGACGACGGTGAGCGGCTGCTGCTCTTCGACCCGCTCGGTGTTCCGCCGGAGATCGAGCAGCTCGCGGTCGACCGCGAGACGGCGATCGTGCTCACCGCGCCATGGCACGAGCGCGACGCACAGGGCCTGGTCGAACGCCTCGGCGTGCCGGTCTACACGCCGCTGCCCGATACGGCAGAAGACCTCCTGCGGACGTACGACTTCACCGCGCCGGAAGGCTGGATCAGCCCGGACGTGCGGTGGCTGGTCGACGGGAAGGCCGGCGAGGGGCACTGGTACTCCGCCGGCGATCGATTGCCCGTCGGAGTCCAGGCGTTCCCCGGACAGAAGCGCAACGACATGGTGCTCTGGATCGAGAGCCATAGCGCGGTCGTCGCCGGCGACACGCTCGCCGACTTCGGCGAAGGCCCTCAGATCAACCCCCGCTGGCTGGGTGCAGACGTGACGCGCGAGCAGGTCGTCGACGGCCTGCGCCCGCTGCTCGCGCTGCCGGTGGAGCATCTGCTCGGGACGCACGGCGGCCCCTTCGACCGAGCCGCCCTCGAGCGCGCGCTCGGCTGAATTCTGCCGTCCCGCTAGCGCGCGACTCGCTCGCGCCCGCCGGAAAGTCTCGATCGTCTCGTCACGGGCGAGTGAGGAAGAGCCGTTTCTCCGTTCGCAGGTGTGGTGCCCACTCGAGTCGGCTCGCGGCATGCGAAGCGCAGGTAGGCGCGAAGCGCGTCGCGCATGGCGTCGACGAACCCCTCGGCGCGGCGCGGCGCGAAGCCGTCCTCCCACCAGACGTCGAGCACCTGCACGCAGGCGCCTTCCCGGTCGATACGCGGCTCGATCCGGCCGACGAACCGGTCGCGGAAGACGATGGGCAGCACGTACCAGCCCCAACGGCGCTTGGCGGGGGGCAGGAAGAGCTCCCACACGTAGTCGAAGTCGAACAGACTCCCGAGGAGCTTGCGGTCCCAGACGAGCGGATCGAACGGGGACAGAAAGGCGACGGAGGATGTCGGCTCGGGCGGGGTCTCCAGGAGCTCGACCTCGTCGCGGAGGACGAAGCGCTTGCCGCTCACGGCCTCGACCTGAACCGGGACGATGTCGCCGCGCTCGACGAGCTCCTCGCGCAGCGGATTCCGCCCAGGTAGGTCGGGCAGCCGCGGGTCGGGCTTCGCAGGGCCGATCCCGCCGAAGACGTCCCCCGCTCCGCTGACGCCGAGCAGGCCGTGGGCCCGATAGCGCGACAGAAGCTTGTGCCTGAGCCGCTCCCGCAACGGGGGCTCGTTCGCGAGGGCTTCGGCCGGGAGCAGCCGCTCGAGGAGGTCGTAGTAGCGGCGGTTGCCCTCGCGCCGCGCGAGCCCGAGCACGCCCGTGACCGTGTACGCCTCGAGCACGGCGCGCACGGTGTTCGTCGGCGCTCCGAACCAGTCCGTCGTGGGACCGCTCTCCCGCTCGAAGTCCTGGGACGAGAGCGGGCCCTCCGCGCGGATCCGCTCGAGCACGCGAGCGGCCACGTCGGCGTTCTCGGCGAGCGTCTCCTGCGCGCTCCGGCTCGTACCGAGAAACCATGCGAACTCGCTCGCCGGGACGAAGGAGAGCCCCTTGTTGTAGGCCTCGAAGATGTCGCGCCGCTCGTAGAGCAGGTCGCACCAAGCAGGGTCGTAGTCCGCAACGCGCGCGTGCAGCACGAGGTCGTGGCTCCGCCCCGCGACGGCGATCGGGTCGAACTGGACCGAGCCGAGCTTGCGGAAGACCTCGAGCACGGCGTCGGGGCCTCCCTCGAGAGATCGCGCCGGCGCGAGGAAGTGCCGCGCAATGAGAAAACGGCGCGCGGCCTCAGCGGTGATCCTCACCCGGAGGACGCTAGCTATCCCGACGTGCTATTCGTTGAGACACCGCGGCCGGCGTGCACGAACCGGCCGATTCGTTTCCCTCGAGGTCGGTGTCAGTACTACTGGTGAGTTCGGACCTGATGACCGAGCGGCTGCTGAGCCGTGCGCGTGCGGGCGATGAGCTGGCTTTCCGGGAGCTCACCGACCCCTTCCGGCGCGAGCTCCAGCTGCACTGCTACCGGATCCTCGGCTCGCTGCAGGACGCCGAAGACATGCTCCAGGAGACGCTCCTCGCGGCCTGGCGCGGCCTCGACGACTTCCAGGGCCGTGCCTCCTTCCGCACGTGGCTCTACCGAATCGCCACCAATCGCTGCCTCAATCTGCTCCGCAGCACAGCCCGACGACCCGCCAAGGAGGTTCCGCCGATGCCCGAGCCGCCGCCGCCGACGCGCCGCTCCGAGCCGCTCTGGCTTCAGCCCTACCCGGACGTCCTCCTCGAAGGCCTGCCCGACTCCGCCCCCGGCCCGGCGGCGCGCTACGAGACGAAGGAAGCGACCGCGCTGGCGTTCGTCGCCGGTCTGCAACGGCTGCCGCCGCTACAGCGCACCGCTCTTGTGCTTCGTGACGTCCTCGGCTTCTCGGCCGGCGAAAGCGCTTCGATCCTGGAAACCACCGAGGCGTCCGTCAAGGGGGCGCTCCAACGCGCACGCTCGGCGCTCGCCCAGCGACGGATCGACCCGTCGCGCGCGCCGCTCCCGGATTCGCCGCAGGAGCGCGAGATCGTCGGCCGCTTCGTGGAAGCGTTCGAGCGCGGAGACATCGCAGCTGTGGTGGCCCTGCTCGCCGACGACGCCTGGCTGACGATGCCGCCGTACCCGTTCGAGTACCAGGGCAAGGAGGCCATTACCCGCTTCCTCGAGCATCGCGCGCACGTGCGCGACCCCCGGCGCCGAGTCGTGCCGACCCGCGCCAATGGTCAGCCCGCCTTCGGCTTTTACGTCGATGACCGGTATGCGCGGATCGCGCGGCCGTGGGGTCTCGTCGTGCTCACACTCGACGGCGAACAGATCTCGGCCATCACGTTCTTCGGCGACACGAGCGTCTTCGCGCACTTCGGACTGCCGCGCATTCTCCCTCGGGCCTAGCACCTCGCGGGAGGACTGACGGCAGCGCGCGCACCTGCGACCGATGAAGGTTCGCCTCGGAGACGGTCTTGAACAGCATGGTTCTCGTACACGTAGCGATGTCCCTCGACGGGTTCATCGCCGGCCCCGGGCACGACATGTCCTGGACCGGCGGAGCCGAATACGACACCTCCAGCGAGCTGGCAGACGAGGTTGCGCGCTCGACCGGCGTCGTGCTCGCCGGCCGCGGCTGGTACGAGGTTGCGAGTGCGGACGAGGAGGGCGCTGTCGCAGGAATCTACGGCGGCGCCTGGTCGGGGCCGGTTCTCGTCTTGACGCATCATCCGGAGCAGCTCGCGTCCGACCGCACGGTGGAGGCGGTCTCGGACCTGGAGACTGCGCTGGCGCGGGCCGACGAGCTCGCCGGGGGTCGAGCGGTGAGCATCTTCGGTGCCGACGTTGCTCGGCAGGTGCTGGAGCTTGGTCGGCTGGACGAGATCATCGTGCAGATCGTCCCTGCCGTGCTCGGAGACGGGGTGCGGCTGTTCGGCGAGGCGCCGGCTCCTCGAGTCAGGCTGGAGCGCACGTACGTCGGTACGAGCGGGACGCTCACGGACATGCGCTTTCGAGTCGCCGGACCGCCGACAAGCTAGGTGGGCCGGGGGTTTCCGGGAGCCTCGTCCAGGATCAGCGCGGGATGGGCAGTTGCCTAGGCGGTAACGGCATATCGGATCCCGAGCTGGCGCATGCGCGAGAGATTGTCCTCGACGCCAGAGGACGCGGGCCGCATGACGGGTCTTGCCTCTGGAGACCCGCTCGGGTTAGGCCGGGGTCGGGCCAGGGTAGGAAGCGTTCGATGGCGCGGCTCCTGAGCGGAGCGCGGGGATGAGCGATCTCACCGGGTTGTCGATCGATGGGCGGGTCGCGACTCCGAGCGACGCTGACTGGGACGAGGCGCGGAGGGCGTGGAACCTGGTCGCCGACCTGCATCCCGAAGCGGTCGCCTTCGTCGAGAGCCCCGCCGACGTAGCGAAGGTGATCCGCTTTGCCGCTGAGCACGACCTGAAGGTGACGGCGCAGGGAACCGGCCACGGCGCGGCCCCGCTCGGCCCGCTCGAGGACGCAATCCTGATCAAGACGGAGCGGATGCGCGGGATCGAGGTCGACCCCGAGGCGCGGACCGCGCGGGTGGAGGCCGGGGTGCTGGCGAGGGAACTGGGCTCCGCCGCCCAAGCGGAGGGCCTCTGCTCGCTCCCCGGCACCGCGCCGAACGTCGGGCTGGTCGGCTACACGCTCGGCGGCGGCTGGAACTGGCTGGCGAATCGCTACGGCTTCGCCTGCAACCACGTCCGCGCGATCGAGCTGGTCGGTGCGGACGGCGAGGCGAGGCGGGTCGACGACGAGAACGACGCCGATCTGTTCTGGGCGCTACGCGGCGGCGGCGGCAGCTACGCGATCGTCACCGCGATCGAAGTCGAACTGTTCCCGATCGCCGAGATCTACGCCGGGATGCTCGTCTTCCCCGCGGAGCTCGGCGCCGGGGGAATTCGCGCCTTTCGCGATTGGACCGACACGCTCCCCGACGAGGTCACCTCGATCGTCCGCTTCCTGCGACCGCCACCCCGCCCGCACATCCCCGAGGAGATTCGAGAGCGGCCGCTGCTGACGATGGCCGCCGCGTGCATAGGCACCGAGGCCGAGGGGGAGGAGAGGATCGCGGCGCTGCGCGAGGTCGGCGAGCCGATCCTCGACACCTTCGCCCAGATCCCGGCCGCGCGGCTGAGCACGATCCACATGGACCCCGAGCAGCCAATACCCGGGCTCGGCCATCACGAGCTGATCGGGGAGCTGTCCGACGAGGCAATCGACGCTTTGGTCGAGGTCGCTGACCCTGGAGCCGGCTCGCCGCTGCTGCTTGTGATGCTTCGCCATGGAGGGGGCGCGCTACGACGAGCCCCCGACGGTGCCGGAGCGCTTGCGAAGATCGATGCCGCCTTCGCGATGAACGCCTACGGCGTGCCAACCTCGCCCGAGCTGGGTGAAGCCATCGTGCGGCACCTCGACCATCTCCGCGACACGATGGAGCCCTGGGCTGCGCCCGGCGGGTTCTTCAACATGATCGAGCGGCCTGCACCACTCGAGCAGATCCTTCCGCCGGATGCCTGCGAGCGCCTCGCCGAGGTCAAGCGGCGCTGGGATCCCGACGGGATGATCCGGGCCAATCACGAGCTCTCGCTGACGCCGGCCTAGCCACCGGTCATCGCCGCGGCGGCGCCGTCTCCATCTCCGGGCCACGTCCTCGATCCTCCCATGGCTCGGGATGACGCGGCGCGAACCTGCCACGGGCACGCTCACGCACTCGAGCGAGGATACGGCGGCAGCGGCCGTTCGACCCGCACCCTCTCGGGGTCTGCGAGTCGCGACGCCGCCTTCCGGCGCTCGTCGGCCTGGCGGCTGGCCGGGGCGAACGCGCTCCAGGCGAACCAGCGCCCGAAGGCGCCCTGGAGCGCCCTTGGGCCGTTCAGTGTCAGCTTGCGCGCCCGCATCGCGCCGGCCAGCTCGGCGCGGCCCAGGTAGACGCGGTAGAGGGTCGCGGTGTCGACCGCGACCTCGAGGTCGACGTCGAACCCGGGGTGCTGGAGGCAGACCGAGACCTCGGACGGCTCGAGCACCATCCAGTAGCGCTTCGCCGGCTCGCGGAAGTCGAACTTGACGACCGTGCGACCCGGGGGAAGCTGTTCACGATCGACGTGGCGGGCCATCCAGACGACCAAGAGGTCCGGGTCGAGCTCCTCGGGGCGGGGATCGGTGAACGACCAGGTCGCGCCCCACTCCCCGATCGCCTGCACGACGGCCTCCAGGTCGCGGCCGGCCAGCGTCAGGCGATAGTCCAGCGTCCTCCCCTTGGGGCCGACGCGCCGCTCGACGATCTCGGACCGCTCGAGTGAGCGAAGCCGATCGGCGAGGACCGAGCGCGAGATCCCCGGCAGGCCGCGCTGGAGCTCGTTGAACCCGCTCGCACCTCCCAGCAGCTCCCGCACGATCAGGAGCGTCCAGCGGTCGCCGAGGACCTCGCTCGCCTTGGCGATCGGGCAGTACTGGGCGTAGCCCCGCATGCTCACATGCTCCAGGAATGCTAGCCCCGGATCGGCAATAGGTTCGGAATTCGAACCACTTGGTTCGAAAGTCGGTCTAGTCCGTCCGGACGCATCCGCCTACCGTCGTCGCATGACTACCGATACGGCAACGGTCGCGACGGCCACCGCCGTCGAGCGTCTACGCAGCGTCGTCCAAGGCCCCGTGATCGGGCCAGGCGACGGGGACTATGACGCCGCGCGCAGGATCTGGAACGGCGCGATCGACCGCCGCCCGGCCTGCATTGCGCGCTGCACCGGAGTCGCCGACGTCGTTGCGGCTGTTCGCTTCGCGCGGGAACGCGGCCTCCTTGTGGCGGTGCGCTCCGGTGGCCACGGTGTCGGCGGCCACGCGCTCTGCGACGGCGGGCTCGTGATCGACCTCTCGGCGATGAAGGGAATCCGAGTCGATCCGGCGGCGCGCACCGCGCGCGCCGAGGCCGGCGTGCTGTGGGGCGAGCTCGACCGCGAGACGCAGCACTTCGGGCTGGCGACGGTCGGCGGGATCGTCACCCACACGGGGATCGCGGGCCTGACGCTCGGCGGGGGGATCGGGTGGCTGATGCGGAAGTACGGCGCGACCGTCGACAACCTGGTCTCCGCGGACGTGGTGACCGCGCAGGGCGAGGTCGTCACGGCGAGCGAGGAGGAAAACCCCGATCTCTTCTGGGGGATCCGCGGTGGCGGCGGCAACTTCGGCATCGTCACCTCGTTCGAGTACCGGCTACACCCAGTCGGGCCGATCGTCCTCGCGGGACCAGTCTTCCACCCAATCGAGGACGCGCCGGACGTCCTGCGCCTCTACCGCGAGTTCATCGCAGAGGCCCCGGACGAGCTGACCACGATCTTCGAGCTCGAGATGGCGCCGCCGGCCCCCTTCCTGCCGGAGGAGGTACACGGCAAGCCGATCCTGATGGTGGGCGCCTGTTACGCGGGATCTCCGGACGAGGGCGCCGAGGTCGTCCGCCCGCTCAAGCAGTTCGGCCGCCCGATCGTCGACCTGCTGGAGCCGAAGCCCTACACGGCCTTGCAGTCGATGCTCGACCCCTTTGTGCCGCACGGCTGGCACCGTTACTGGAAGTCGGTCGAGCTGCCGCCCCTTACCGATGATGCGATCGAGACGCTCGTCGAGCACGCATCGGTGCAAACCTCGCCCAGGTCCTACTGCATCGTCCTCCAGCTCGGCGGGGCGCTGGCCCGCGTGGGTGAGGACAAGACCGCCTTCAGCCAGCGCGATGCCGCCCACAACGTCGCCATCAACGCGGTCTGGACCGAGGACGATCCGGACTCTGAACGCCACATCGCCTGGGCGCGGGACTTCTTCGACGCGCTGCAACCGCACGCCGGAGGGCGCGTGTACGTGAACTTCCTCGGCGAAGAGGGCGGCAACCGGGTGCGCCAGGCCTATGGAGCGCAAAACTACGAACGGCTGGTCGAGCTCAAGCGCGCCTACGACCCGACCAACTTCTTCAGGCTCAACCAGAACATCGAGCCCTGAGCGCTACGCCTCCCGGACGACCTCGAAGGTGAGGAAGACGACGTCGCCCTCGACGGTCTGGGTGTCGACGAGGCGCAGCGGTTTCTTGTCGCTGGTCTCGCCGAAGAGGCGCTCGCCGGCGCCGAGGACGACCGGGAAGATCTTCAGCCGCAGCTCTTCGACCAGGTCGTGCTCCATCAGCGTGCGTACCAGCTGGAAGCTGGCGGGGACGACGATTTCCCCGTCGAGCTCCCGCTTCAGGTTCGATACCGCGTCCACCGCGTCGCCCTCGAGTACCGTCGAGTTGTTCCAGGCGGGATCCTCGAGGGTCGAGGACACGACGTACTTGGGCAGGCTGTTCAACCTGTCCGCCAACTCGCCACTCCGGGACGGCCACCGCGCGGCGAACCACTCGTAGCTCCGCCGACCCAGCAGCAGGGCCTCGGCGCCCAGAGCCTCGTCGAGTGCGAGCTTGCCGAGTTCTGGGCGGTCCTTGATCAGGCCGACCCAGCCCCCGAGCCTGAAGCCTTCGTCACCGGCCGGGTCCTGGACGACTCCGTCGAGCGTGACGTTCTCGCTGATCACGATCTTTCCCATTTGATCCTCCTCGTCAGTCGTTCTGGATGGGAACCGGGACGGCCTCGAGCCGCTCCTGCGGCGCTTTCCGCGGGCGGCCGAGGAGCAGGAGCGCCAGCGCCAGACCGATCCCGGCCAGCACGACGAGGGCCAGGAAGCGGACTGGAAGCCCTCGCTCAGCCGCTCGTCTCCATGCGTCCTCCTGGTTGTCGTTATCGACGTGCGCTTGTTGAGACACTTGCGACGCCCGAAACGGAACGGCAGCCGCGGCAGGCATACGCCTGCGCGCGCCCACCGGCCGACAGGGTCACGACCGGGGACCAAGCTGTCGACCAGGTGCTAGAAGAACGACAGAAGGGGACGCGAGATGAGTGACCCTGGGAAGCTCCAGAAGGAGGAAGCCGCAATGAGTATGCAACCCGTCGTCTCGCCGCAGGAGTGGCAAGCCGCTCGCGAGCAGCTCCTCGTGAAGGAGAAGGAGCACACCCGCGCCCGCGACGCGCTCGCCGCCGAGCGGCGGCGAATGCCATGGATGGCAGTCGAAAAGGACTACCGGTTCGAGGGCCCGAATGGCCCGGCGAGCCTGACCGACCTGTTCGAGGGCCGTCGCCAGCTGATCGTCTACCGCTTCTTCTACGGTCCGGATGTGACGACGACTGTGAATGGCGAGTACCCGGAGCGGGCCTGCGTCGGCTGCTCGTTCGTTGCCGACCAGGTCGCCCACCTCGCCCACCTGAACGCGCGGGACACAACGCTCGCGTTCGTCTCGCGCGCTCCTCAGCCCGAGATCCAGGGCTTGAAGGAGCGCATGGGCTGGGAGATCCCCTGGTACGCACTTACGGATGGCTTCGACGCTGACTTCGGCGTGGACGAGTGGCACGGCACGAACGCCTTCATCCGCGACGGCGACCGCATCTTCCGCACGTACTTCATCGACAGCCGCGGCGACGAGGCCATGGGGAGCACCTGGAACTACCTCGACATCACGGCGCTCGGGCGCCAGGAGGAGTGGGAGGACTCGCCGGAGGGCTATCCGCAGACGCCGCCGTACCAGTGGTGGAACTACCACGACGCGTACGGCAGCGCGGGCGACGTCTAGGCACTGGTGGGGCACGTCCGAACGCTCGCGCCGGGCGAGCGTTCCGGGCGAACCCGCTCCGCGCAGGCACTTCGAGAGACGGGAGCGACGGGACTCGAACCCGCGACCTCCGGCGTGACAGACCGGTACGGGCTCAACCGATACAGCCTGCTCCCACCCGGAATTACTGGCTAGCAGGCATTTCGTGTTCGCTCGAACCGGCTGTGACGGGCTACGGCCGGCTACCACCCGGCAGAGCCTGTGTAGTACGTGTGTAGTCGTGCTGGTGTCGAATCAGGCAACCCGTTCGCAAGATACACACGAGTCTTACGCGGCCGCGAGCGCCGGGTGGCTGAACGCGCGTTAGCTAGCCGGTGCGTTGCTCGCGGGCGAGCGCGACCAGGCCCTCGTAGTCCTCCGCGCACGCCCGGCAATTGCTCAGGTGCTCGGCGACGGCCGGGAGGAGCCCGCGGACGTTCCGCCCCTCGAGCTCGTCCTCCACGTACGCGGCGAGGAGCGCCAAGGTTTCCTCGCAGCCGGCGTCATCGCCCCGAGTCCCGAGCAACCGCGTCAACAGATCGCGTTCGTTCATTTCGCCTCCGCCTGCTCCAGATGACCTTCGCGCTCGAGGCGCAGACGAAGCTTCCGTCGCGCGTCGTGGAGCACCTTGTAGACGGCGCCTCGGGTCGACTGCAGCTGCTCGGCGAGCACGTCGATCTGCACGTCGTTCAGCGCCGCCGCGACGAACACCTCGCGTTGCCGCGGTGTCAGCTCCTCCGCCACCGCCTGGCGCAGGGCGCGCAGAAGCTCGGCGGACTCCAGCCGCTCCTGTGCGCCGCTCGCGCCCTCGGCCAACCGATCCCAAGTGGCGTCGTCGTCGGCGGTCGGGATGCTGCGTCCGCGCCAGGCGTGGCGCCGGAGCTTCACCGAGACCTCGAAGACCGCAAACGCGTACGCCCAGGTCGTGAAGCTGCTGGCGCCGCGATAGCCGTCCAGCTTTTTTGTGACCGCGACCAGCGCGTCGTCGGCAGCCTGCTGGCAGAGATCGTCGAGCTCGGAGCCGCCGATCTCCGGGTAGAGGTGCCGGCGACGCCGCGCCTCGCTGTGGGCGGCTCGAAGCAGGAGATCGTGCAGGCGCTCGAGCGCTCGGGCGCGCTCTACCCCCGTCGCCCGGAGAGCCTCGATCCAGGCACGCGATTCGAGGGCGACCTGCCCCGGCGCCAAGCGAGGGGCGACCTGCGTTCGCTCCGTTGCCACCGACAAGAGCGTATCGCGGCCTTCGTCGGACGTTTCGGCGTTGCGGCCAGAGTCGAAGCGGATCCCATCGCGACGGTCACGCCTTGTCCGCGTCAGCTCGAAGGTCTTTCTTACGAGCTCCGGGCCGGGCGGGTCGTGTCACGACGACCATGAGATGCGAGGGGCTCGGCCGGCGCCAAGCGGCCCGAGGCGGAGCCCGACGTAAGAACCGCGCTTGCCCGGACGCATATCGCCTGTGACCTACAGACATCCGCCACAAGGCCCACCGAAAGGAGCACTAATGGTCACGAGTCAGACAGCCCAGGTCGACGGACTTTCCGTTTTCTACCGCGAGGACGGCGATCCGGCGAGCCCCAAGCTGCTCTTGCTCGGCGGCTTTCCCGCCTCCTCGCACCAGTTCCGGAATCTGATCCCCGCGCTGGCCGACCGCTTCCACGTGCTCTCGCCCGACTACCCCGGGTTCGGCAATACCGACATGCCCGACCCAGTCGAGTGGGACTACACGTTCGAACACCTCACCGACATCGTCGACCGGCTGCTGCACGAGGTCGGCTTCATCGGTCCGATGGGGATCTACATGCAGGACTACGGCGGACCGATCGGCAACCGCCTGATCACGCGCCATCCCGACTGGCTGCAGTGGCAGGTCATCCAGAACGCAAACAGCTACGAGGAGGGCTTCACCGACGTCTGGGACGGCATCCGACACGCGCTATGGGCCGACCGCAAACCCGAGACCGAGACGCCACTGGACGCGTTCCTTCAGCCCGACACCGTCAAGGCGGTCTACACGACAGGCCACCGCGACCCCGGCAAGATCAGTCCCGACAACTGGAACATGGATCTGTTCTTCCTGGCGCGACCGAATGCGCACCAGGTGCAACTGGACCTCTTCTACGACTATCGCACCAACGCCGAGCTCTACCCCGCCTGGCAGGCGTCGCTGCGCGAGCGCCAGCCGCTGACGCTGATCCTCTGGGGCCAGGGAGACATCTTCTTCACCCCCGAAGGAGGCGAGGCGTACCTGCGCGATCTTCCGCAGGCGGAGCTGCACATGCTCGACAGCGGCCATTTCGCCGTCGAGGACTCCCTCGATGAGATCACGGCACACATCAAGCGCTTCTACGACGACAAGGTCGATGGCTCCCGCGCCTGACCGCGCTCATCCGGACCGGGAGCACCCGATGCGGGTGCTCTCGGTGAACGTCGGCCTTCCGCGTAAAGTCGCTTGGCAGGGGAAGCCGGTCACGACTGGGATCTACAAGGAGCCCGTCGACGGCCCTGTCCGCATCCGAACTCTGAACCTCGACGGCGATCGCCAGGCCGACCTGCGCGTCCACGGGGGCTGGGACAAGGCCGTGTATGCCCTACCCGTCGGAGTTCTACGAGCTCTGGCGGAGGGAGCGGCCGGAGCTCGACTTCCATTGGGGGCAGTTCGGTGAGAACCTGACCACCGAGGGTCTCATCGACGGCGACGTCAGCGTCGGCGACCGTTTCAGGGTCGGAACGGCCGAGCTAATCGTGACCCAGCCGCGGCTTCCCTGCTTCAAGCTCGGGATCAAGATGCGCCGCGACGAATTCGTGACCGAGTTCCTCGAGCGTGGGCTGCTCGGCTTCTACTTTGCCGTCGCCCGGGAGGGAGAGGTCGAAGCGGGCGATCCGATCGTCGAGTTGAGCCGCGACCCAGCCGGCTTCCGGGTGACGGAGATCACGCGCCTCTACGCCCGCGACCGTGAGGATGTGGAGGGGCTGCAGCGCGCGGGCGAGCTGGACGTGCTGCCAGAGAGCTGGCGGAACTACTTCCGCAAGCGGCTCGCCGATCTCGAGCGCAAGCGGGCAGCCTGCCTCCTTCCCGCCGCCCTGAACTCCGGTCGTTTCGTGTAGTGGCACGACGTCTTCGTGGCGGGCCTGTACTCGGCCAGGATCGGTTTGAAATGGGGGTTGCCGACCCGGTTCTCATCGCTTTCGGGTCGCCTTTGAGAGAAAGTGCGTGTAGGCGGCCCGGATCTGGCGTCTAAACCGACAACCCAAGATTGCGATTTGCAGGGATTTTACGGGAGCGACGGGACTCGAACCCGCGACCTCCGGCGTGACAGGCCGGTTCGAGGGTCGCGACGTTTGGCGACGATGGGCACGGAATCGCTCTATTCATGCGGGTTTCTGAGCGTTCTGCGATTCGATCCCGCATGGTTGAGCGAAGCCGATATCAGACGTTTGCTGCCCGTTTGCTGCCCGGGCTGACGCGTCGAAGAGCCCGTACGAGGCGGACGACTCGTGCTCGAGCGGCAGTTGCCAGGCGGACGTGTGACCCCCTCCTTACCATCAAGGTTCAGCGGCAACCGGTCGCAACCCACGGCAACCACTGGTTGCGCCCGCTAGGCTCCATAAGCGCTCCATCCGGCGCCGGCCAGTTTCGCCCCAGGGCGGTTCAGGCGAGAGGACGCTCGCGCATTGCGGCGTCCTAAGTCTCGACGAGCTGTGCGTCATCGGTAGCCTCATCGAGGCTCATCGCGCTGCCTGCTGCCCAAGCCTGTTGCCAGATCCCCGGGTCAGAGTCGGCTTTCGCGCTCTCGATGCTCGCTCGGACTTCGTCGTCGAGGTTCATCCCTTCCGGTGCAAGAGGCGAGTGGTGGAGCTCGGCTGCGGCGGCAAGTCGCGCTGCCCGTGCCAGATCCCCGGTGGCTGCGGCGATCCCGGCGAGGCAGAAGATCGCCTCCACCATGGATAGCTTGTCGCCGAGTTCTCTCGCGAGACGCAGTAGCACCGGGAGGATGAACTGAGAAGGCGCGCCCAGTCGCCGGCGGCGGGGCCACGGGAGGGATGCGCCCGTGGCGGCCGCCGCTCGGCGTCGTGCGGGACGTACGATCCGTCAGCTTACGGTCAGCGTGCCCGTCATCCCGGCGGACTCGTGCGGCGTGCATATGAACGTGTACCCACCGGCCTCGAGCTCGACCGTGAGCTCTGCGCTCTCATTGGAGATGAGCTCCGTGCCGGCAACGCGCTCGCCGTCCTTCTCGATGACGAAGTCGTGCGGCATGGCCTCGGTGTTGTTGAAGCGGAACGTCACCTCGCCCGCCTCGGCGCTGAGCTCGGACGGGTCGAAGCGGAGGGCGCCTTCGACCACGCCGACCTCGATGGCGCTGCCGCCCGCTTGGCTGCCGTCGCCGGTGTCCGGTTCGTCGGCGCCGTCTCCGGCAGGCAGAGGCGTGACTCGCTCGCCGTTGAGCTGGAGGACGACGAGCGCAGGCTCCTGACCCGCGCCCTGTGGGAAGCCCGCGGCCGTGACGAGCCTGTCTCCGGCGATGGCGAGCGGTGAGTTCGTCCCGGCAGGCAGCCTGGAAGACCAGACCTGCGAGCCGTCCTCGAGCGAATGCGCGACGAGCCGCCCGTCGAAGAGCGTCGTGAACAGGAGATCGTTCGAGATGGTGGCCGCGCCGAGCGGCATCGTGTCGAGCTCGACGCTCCAGTCGATCGCGCCCGTCGCCAGATCGAGCCTGACGAGCTCGCCCCTGCCGCTGGCGAAGTCGACCGCGGGCACAGGCCGGTTCAGATCCGCGGCCTCGTTCACGAGCCCCGGAAGGTTCACGACCGCCGCGTAGACCTTGCCGTCGTGGACCGCCAGGTTCGTCTCGACGCCGCCGTACGCGCCGGGGAAGACCTCGAACGGGGGCGAGAGCTCGAGAGTGCCGTCCAGCTGCTTGCGACTGTCCTCGTCGTGGCCGTTGTGGGTCCCGACCGACGTCTTCCAGACCTCCTCGCCGGTCTCCGGATCGACGGCGATGACGTACCCCAGCTTCCCGCCGGTCACCACGAGGTCCTCGCCGTCCGAGTCCGCGAGCACGGGCGAGAGGTGCAGATCCCAGTCCCAGAAGTCGTTCGGCAGGGCCTGGTAGTACCAGAGGAGCTCTCCGGTCTCGCCGTCGAGCTTCACGAGACTGTTCGTGTAGAGGCGTTCGTTCTGCGTGCTCTTCTGTGAGTTCGGGGAGTAGTAGCCGTTCGCGACCGAGTAGTAGACGTTGCCCTCGTCGTCGACGAGCGGCGTGTTCCAGGCTCCACCCGAAGGCGTGTCGTCGCCCCGGGGCTCATCCGTGGTGTCGAACGACCAGAGCTGCTCGCCCGTCTCTGCATCGAACGCGAGTGCGCTGCCACCGCCGGCCTTCGCGGCCTCGGACAGGTGCAGGACGCCGTCCCGGACCGCCGGCTGGATCGTGAAGCCGAGGTTCTGGCCCTCCGCGACCCCGGAGTCGTACTCGAGGACCTGCTCCTTCCAGACCTCCTCCCCGGACTCGGCGTCGAGCGCGAACACGTCGCCGTTGGTCACGCCGAAGAGGACCCCGTCCTCGTGGGCGAGGCCGTTCGGCCCGAGCGTCGGCGCGTCGTACTCGACCTTCCACAGCTGCTCGCCCGTCTCCAGGTCGTAGGCCATGACGTTCGAGGCGAGGTCCTGCACGTAGGTCGACGCCGTCCTCGCTGATGAGCGGCGTGGAGGCGAAAGCGCCGAAGGTACCGGAGCCGGTGAGCGGCTGCGTCCAGGTGATGTTCAGGTCGTCCACGTTCTCGGAGTCGATCTCCGAGTTCGCGACGCGGGTGTTCTCGTAGCTGGCGTTGGGCGTCATCCACTCCGCCGCGGCCGGCGCCGTGTCGTCGCCGCCGGAGTCTCCGCCGCAGCCGGCCGCCAACGCTGCTATCAGGACGATGATCGAGAGGAGCGCAAGCGCGCGACGCCGCGGGTGGCGCGAGCTCGAAGCGGTTCTTCGCAACAGGCTCTTGAGCCGAGAGCGCATGACCGGATTCACCTCGTCGACCGTCTTGCGGCCCTCGATCGGGCCCAGGTCGAAGAGGTACGGCGGGTCGGCAGTCGCCTCGGCGAACGCCTGTGCGGCGGGCTCGAGCACGACGGGCGTAACATTCAGTTGGTCGGACATGTCGATCCTTTCTTTGAGGTGTTGACGCCGCCCGGGCGTCGGTCGGCTAGCGGTTGAGGAACTCCACGATGTCGTCGGCGAACAGCTCCGGGTATTGGTCGAGGAAGCCGTGGTTCGCATCGGGGTAGATTTGGAGCTCGGCGTTTGGGAGCTGCGCGGCGAGTAGGCGGCTGTTCTCCGTGTGCAGCATCCGATCGTCGTCGCCGTTGGCGACGAGCGTGGGTTGCGTGATGCCGGCCAAGCGGTTGAGCCTCGAGGCATCGGGGATGCCCCAGGCTGTGATCGCGGCGAGCTGGGCGTCGCGAGTTGCGAGGTCGGTTGGGGCGTCGCGGTCCTCTTGCCGCTGGTAGGCCCGCTGGAGGTATTTCCGTGCCCTTGGCGCGGCTTTCCTCCGACGGCGAGAAGAACAGGCTGAGCAAGTCCTCGGCGGTCGGTTGATCGGGTGTGGCGAGAGCGAAGACCGTGTCGCGTAGCCGGCGGCGCCGAATCCGGCGATGAATAGCGCCGTCGCTCCGCCCGCCAGCCAGACGGACCGCGGGTCGGCGCCAATGTAGTGGGCGACGGCAGGCGCAACTGCGAGCCCGAGCAGGAGCCCGAACGCGAAGAGCAGGCCAAGGGCCAGCTGCTCCGAGCGCTGGGCGGCGGCATTCATCCCGAACAACACCGCAAACGAGAAGACGAATGCGCAGATTGCCCATAGCTCTGAGAGGTCGCGCCCGATGTAGGCGCCGAGTGCGAAGACGGCCGCTGTTAGCGCGACCAGGCCCATCGTCTGCCCGAACAGCCGGCCTGCCGCGTCGCGCTCGAGCGGCGCAGGCGCCGTAATGGCCGTGGACGTCATGGTTGCTCCCTTCGGTTTGCGTGAAGACGCTCGGACACGATCGCCGCCGCGTCGTTGCCATCTGCTTCGTCCACGAGGAGACGCGCGCCACCGGAGAGGTCGAACGGGTAGGCACCGCCGGCGTCGTCGGCTGTGACCGCGGACGGGATTCCCGCCGCTGCGAGGACCGCCTGGGCGAGCTCTGCGTCGCTTCGGGTCGGGTAGGCGCCGATCTGAATCATCTCGGTCTACGCCGCCAGGCGGCTGTCTCCGTAATCGACGCTGCTGAAGTCCCTGTAGGCGAACGGGTGGTAGTAGACGTCGAGGGCTAGGTACGGCGCGGCCGGAATCTCGAAGTACGCGCCCTCCCGCCAGTCGCAGACGCAGACGACGGTCTTGTCCTCATCGTCGCCCTGCAGCCAGACGAGTGTCACGTCCAGGCCCTCGCTCGAGCGCTGAGCCAGCTCCGTCCGCCTTGTTGCCATTAGCTCCTTCATCGAATTCAGCCTCCTTTCGGCGGTCGGTTTCGTGGAGCTTCGCGCCGATACGGCTCCGTGGCGCCCGTCGAATCCCCTGGGTCACTCACCGGTGTCACGCGAGGCGGTCTCAGCTCGAACACGGGTGTGACGCCGGTTTGCCCAGCGGATCCGCTCGTGTACGATCGGCGATTGTCGATGGACAGCGGTTTTCGGCGGCCTCACGGCCGCACTGGCTTGCGCAGCCAGGCGAGCGAGTCTGCTCTCGTGGGCAGGAAACCCGAGCTTGCGAGGCTCGAAGAGCTGCTGGCGATCGCGCGAGGTGGTGGGAGCGGCGTGCTCGTTGTGCACGGCGATCCAGGGGTCGGCAAGTCAGCGCTGCTCGACCAGCTCATAGCCTCGGCTTCGGGGTTCGAGGTCGTCCGTGCCAGCGGTGTCGAAGGTGAGGTCGACCTTCCCTACGCGGGCCTTCACCAACTGTGCCGGTCGATGACGGACACGATCAGCGCGTTGCCGCAACCACAGTCCGACGCGCTGAGCGTCGCGTTCGGGCGCTCCACGGGAGATGCTCCCGACCGCTATGTCGTCGGGCTCGCGACTCTCAGCCTCATGTCCGAGGTCGCTGCGACAAAGCCTCTCCTATGCGTCGTCGACGACGTCCAGTGGCTTGACCCCCAGACGACGCAGGCCCTGGCGTTCGTGGCCCGCCGCCTCGGCGCCGACTCCGTTGCGCTTGTTTTCGCCAGCCGCGAGACATCCCAGGAGCTCGCGGACGTCCCGGAGTTGCACCTCGGTGGGCTCAGCGCCACCGACTCGCGTGTCCTTCTCGACTCGGTCCTGATGGGGCACCTCGATGGCGCCGTCCGGGAACGCATCCTCGCCGAGACGCATGGGAATCCGCTTGCACTGATCGAGCTTCCCCGAGCTCTGACCCCTGCCGAAGCGGCCTCCGGGATGATCGGTGTGTCGAGCGACTCGCTCTCGACCCGGATCGAGGCCGCGTTCGGACATCAGCTGGAGTCGCTCCCCGACGACACGCGGCAGCTGCTGGTTCTCGCTGCAGCCGAGCCGCTCGGCGATCCGCTCCTGCTCGTTCACGCCGCGACGGGGCTGGGGCTCAGCGTCGAGTCGGCCGATCCTGCCGAGGAAGCGGGCCTGTTTCAGATCCGGGAGTGGTGCTCCTTCCGTCATCCTCTCGTCCGCTCAGCGGTGTATCGGTCGGCCTCGCAGCGGGAACGACGGCTCGCGCACCGCGCGCTCGCCGAGGCAACCGACCGCGAGCTCGACCCGGACCGGAGGGCGTGGCATCGGGCGCAGGCGACGGCGGCTCCCGACGAGGACGTCGCGACCGAGCTCGAGCGAACGGCCGCCCGCGCCAAGGCGCGTGGCGGTCTCGCGGCGGCGGGAGCGTTCCTGGAGCGCGCCGCCCTGCTAACTCCCGACGCGGGCAGACGCGCAAGGCGCGCATTGGCAGCGGCTGAGGTGATGTTCGACGCCGGCGCGTACGATGCCGTCGAGCGCCTCCTCCGTGTCGTCGACACGGCAAAGCTTGATGAGCTCGACACCGCGCGCGCGGAATGGCTGAGCGCTCGCGTCCCACTGAAGCTCACGGTGGCCGCGAAGGAGCCGATCCTGAAGTTGATCGCTGCTGCCGAGCAGCTGAGCCGGCTCGATGCACCCCTTGGACGCGCGGCGTACCTCTACACCCTGGCGGTCTCATTCGGTTTCGCGAATCCCGAGACACTGACCGCCTTTCTAGAGGCGACTGATGCGTTCCCCTCTCATGAGTCGGCGCCGACGGTGGAGCTAGTCGTGCGCGGATGGGCTCAATTGCTCGAGCAGGGATATCCGGCTGGTACCGACCTGCTTCGCCGGGCCATGGTCGAACTCCGGGAGAGGCCACTGCTCGAGGAGGCAGACCTCCCGCTGCTGTGGTTCACCGGAGGGGTTGCGACATCGACCTGGGACCTAGACAGCTGGGAGAGTCTGGCTCGGCGCGCTGTTCAGATCGCCCGCGATGCCGGCGCGCTGCCGGCTCTTGCCGAGGCCTTGGATGACTGGGCAAGCGCCAAGGTCGCGACGGGTGAGTTCTCTGCAGCCGCAGTCGCCCTCGCCGAAGCGGAGGCCATAGGCGATGTGATCCGCAGGGAAGGCGGACTGACTAGTCCGGTGCTCAATGCCTGGCAGCTCGAAGAATCTGAGGCGCTAGGACGCATCGACCTGCTTGAGCGCATTGATACTCGATACTGGTGTGAATGTTTTCGCGCGCGCGTTTACAACGGCGCCGCGCGCTACACATCCGCACTCGAGGCCGCGCAGCGTTCCTGCGATTGCCACCCGCTCGGCACGATGACCTGGGCCTTGGTCGAGCTCGTCGAGGCCGCCGTCCGCTGCGGTGAGCTCGAGCGCGCGCGGGTTGCCTTCGAGCAGCTCGCCGACCGGACACAGCTCGCGTCAACCGAATGGGCGCTCGGGCTCCAGGCACGCTCCGCCGCGCTTCTGGAGGGCGATCAAGCCGCAGCCGAATCCCAATATCAGGAAGCAATCGACCGACTCGGTCGGGCGCGCGCTCGCCCGGATCTCGCACGAGCCCACCTCGTCTACGGAGAGTGGCTCAGGAGAGAGAACCGGAGGATCGAGGCGCGCGAGCAGCTGCGCACAGCCCACGACATGTTCAGCCAGATCGGCATTCCGGGGTTCGCCGATCGGGCACGGCGTGAGCTCGCAGCCACCGGTGAGACACCCCGCAAGCGCAGCGACGACACCCGCGGAGAGCTGACCGCGCAGGAGTCGCAAATCGCACAACTCGCTGCAGAGGGAATGACGAACCCGGAGATCGGTGCCAAGCTGTTCCTCAGTCCGCGGACGATTGAGTGGCATCTTCGAAACGTGTATTCGAAGCTCGGCGTCGACTCCCGCCGAGAGCTACCGGCCGTCCTGAGCCCCACCTGATCTGACCGCGTGGCGAGCCAATCCTGACCGGACGATCGACCTCGAGGCGTGGACGTCGAGGATCGCGCTGAAAAGACCGGCTGTCAGGAATTGTGGCCGTCCATACTAGGATCGACCGTGGAGACGCTCAAGACGGAGGCGGACGGTGGACCAAGCGCAGCGGGGATTGCGTGCTGACGTAGATCCTCGGAGCGTGACCCTCCTCGGGCGCGACGCGGAATGCCGGGCGCTCGATGGGCTTCTGACTGATGCCTTGTCCGGGCGAAGCCGTGTCCTGATCCTCCGCGGCGAGGCGGGCATCGGTAAGAGCGCCTTACTCGGCCATCTCTTCGACCGACTCGGCGGCTGGCGCGTCGCCCAGGTCGCCGGCGTCGAATCGGAGATGGAGCTCGCGTTCAGCGGTCTCCACCAGATCTGCAGCCCGATGCTCGATCAGCTCGAACGACTACCGGACCCGCAACGCGAAGCGCTCGCGACTGTCTTCGGATTGAGCCCCGGCCCGGCCCCGGACCGATTCCTGGTGGGCCTCGCTACGCTGACCCTCCTCGCCGAGGTCGCAGAACGGCAGCCGCTCGTGTTGATCGCCGACGACGCGCAATGGCTCGACCAGGCGACGGCGCAGGTCCTCGGATTCGTGGCCCGCCGGCTCCTCGCCGAACGCATCGCGATCGTGTGCGCCGCGCGAAGCGGGATCGGCGACCACATCCTCACCGGTCTTCCGGAGTTGTCGATCGTCGGCCTTCGCGGCAGCGATGCGCGGGCGTTGCTACTCGCCAACGTCCACGGGCCGCTGGATACTGCGTTCTCCGAACGGGTCGTCGCGGAAAGCCATGGCAGCCCGCTCGCTCTTCTCGAGCTGCCTCGTTCCGGCGAACTCGCAGGCGGGTTCGCCGTGCCAGACAGTCAGCCGGTGGCCGACAGGATCGAACAGAGCTACGCGCGGCGTCTCAGCATGCTCCCGTCCGAGACACAGCTGCTCGTGCTCGCTGCGGCAGCAGAGCCTCTAGGCGACACGGTGCTACTCCAACGCGCGATCGAGACGCTGGGCCTCGACATGAGTGCTGTCGATCCAGCGGTGGATGCCGGTGTGTTCACGATCGATACGCGCGTCGCGTTCGCGCACCCTCTCGTCCGCTCCGCCGCCTACCAGGCGGCGACGGCTGCCGATCGTCATCGCGTACACAGTGCCCTCGCCGCAGCCACCGACCCAGAGACCGACCCGGATCGGCACGCGTGGCATCGGGCTCGAGCGACGTCGGGCCCAGATGAGGAAGTCGCCGTCGAACTCGAGCGGTCGGCTGAACGGGCGCGGACTCGTGGCGGGATCGCTGCAGCGGCGGCGTTCCTGCAGCGCGCCGTAGCGCTGACGCAAGAGCCCGCGCGACGTGTGGAGCGAGCGCTGGCTGCAGCGGAGGCGAGCCTCCAGGCCGGCGCGTTCGACGCCGCCCTCGGCCTGCTGGACATCGCGGAGGTTGGCCCACTCGATGACCTCCAGGTCGCCCAGGTGAACTTTCTGCGCGGAGGTGTCGGCCTCGCCGCGGGTCAACCGAACGCCGCAACGCTGCTCCGAAGGGCCACGAAACTGCTGGAGCCGTTCGACTTGGCGCTTGCGCGCGAGACCTACCTCAACGCGTGGGCGGCGGCAGTGTTCGCCGGGCACCCTGCCGGGACTGATGAGCTATTGGAGATCTGTCGCGCTGCCCAGGCGCTCCCGCCGGCCGAGGTTCCGCGGCCCGAGGACATGCTGCTTGACGGGCTGTCCCTGCTGATCACACATGGACATGCCGCCGCGGCCCCGATCTTGCTGGGAGTAGGGAGGACTCTTCTCGAGTCCGACCTGTCGCTGGCCGAAGTTGCGCGCTGGGCGTGGCTGGCGCCGACGGGCTCCAATACCATTTGGGACGACGACCTCACGACGCGGGTGCTCGTGACGAGGATCGTTGAACGTGTCCGCGATGCGGGCGCGATCGGACAGCTACCTCACCACCTGGCCGTGCTGGGCACAATCACGGCCTGGAGCGGCGACTTCGCGAGCACCGCCTCGATCATCGCCGAGACGGACAGCATCGCCTTGGCGACGGGGACACCGTTCCCTCCGTTCGTCGCGCTGAGGCTCACGGCGCTGCAGGGAACGGAAGCCGTTGCTTCTCCCCTGATTGCCCAGACGATCGACGACGCCGACTCAGGCCAAGGCATCTCCGCGACCAATGCCCATTGGGCGGCGGCCGTTCTCTATAACGGGCTTGGCCGCTACGGAGACGCTACGGCGGCCGCAAGCGAGGCGACCTCGGTCCCGTTCCCGCTGTTCGGCGCGATGTGGGCGCTGCCCGAACTCGTGGAGGCGGCCGCGCGCGGAGGAGACTTCGAACTCGCTCGTGATGCACTGCAACGGCTCGAGAAGGTCACGCAGCCCTCCGGCACCGATCTCGCCCTCGGCATCTATGCACGCTGCAGGGCACTGCTGAGTAACGGCGGTAGCGCGGACGACGAGTACCGCGAGGCGATCGATCGTTTGGGCCGCACCCGGATTCGGACGGAGCTCGCCCGCGCTCATCTGCTGTACGGCGAATACCTGCGCCGGGAGAATCGGCGAGTCGACGCCCGAGGGCAACTACGCACGGCGCACGAGATGTTTGTCGCGATCGGGATGGAAGCGTTCGCCGACCGCGCACGCGGGGAGCTTCAAGCGACAGGAGAGAAGGTGCGTAGGCGGACGGTCGACACGCGTGACGATCTGACGGCGCAGGAGCGCCAGATCGCGCGGCTCGCGCGCGATGGCCTATCGAATCCCGAAATCGCTGCACGACTTTTCCTGAGCCCGCGGACTGTCGAGTGGCATCTGCACAACGTGTTCGTCAAGCTCGACATCAACTCCCGGCGGGACCTCGCGAATGCTCTGGCCGGCTTCGACTACGCGGTTCAGCCGTAGGTTCTTGCGCATCGATCGATAGCCCCGCGGCCTCGATCGTGCGCCCATCACCCAAAGCGAACGGAGTCTGTTGAGCAACCCCGGGGAACAACCCCCGTGGTTCTACGGGTACGACGCGCGAGCGCCGGGAGCAACCTTCGTGAGGTCAGCAACCAAAGGAAGGGGCAACATGACCATCACGACGGAACAGACCTCGGGCGCAGCGATCAGGCCGTTCACGGTCGAGATCCCTCGACGGCGGACGTCGAGAGAACAAACTCCCGTTCTTCTCTGTCAAGGGCGTGAAGATCCCGGTCGGCGTCAGCACCTTCGCCGACGAGATCTACCGGGCCCCGCGGAGCTGGGCCGAGCAGGCGTACCCCAACCTCGTTTCCTACAACCAACACGACAGGGGCGGGCACTTCGCGGCCTGGGAGCAGCCGCAGCTGCTCTCAGAAGACATCCTCGACCAATACCCGGAGCTGTTCGCCGACGACATCGTGGAGTTCCTCAACCGCTAGCCGACCGACGCCCGGGCGGCGTCAACACCTCAAAGAAAGGATCGACATGTCCGACCAACTGACTGTTACGCCCGTCGTGCTCGAGCCCGCCGCACAGGCGTTCGCCGAGGCGACTGCTGACCCGCCGTACCTCTTCGACCTGGGCCCGATCGAGGGCCGCAAGACGGTCGACGAGGTCCAGAGCGGCGAAATCGAGAAGCCCGACGTCGAGATCGACGACACGACTGTCCCTGGTGGACCGTCAGGCGACATCTCGGTCCGCATCCTGCGCCCGAGGGGCGCGACCGGGCCGTTGCCCGTCGTCGTCTACATCCACGGCGCCGGCTGGGTCTTCGGCAACGACCACACCCACGATCGCCTCATCCGCGAGCTGGCTGACGGCACCGGCGCCGCGGTCGTCTTCCCCAACTACAGCCTCTCGCCCGAGGCCCGCTACCCGACTGCGATCGAGGAGTCCTATGCGGTGCTCCAGTGGGTCGCCGACCACGGTGCGGAGAGCAACCTCGACGGGTCTCGGATCGCGCTCGCAGGCGACTCCGTGGGCGGCAACATGGCCGCCGCGCTCACCCTGATGGCGAAGGAGCGGTCCGGCCCGAAGATCGTCGCGCAGGTTCTGTTCTACCCGGTCACCGACGCGAGCTTCGACACCGACTCCTACCACGCCTTCGGCGAGGGCTACTTCCTGCGACGCGACGCGATGCAGTGGTTCTGGGACCAGTACACGACCGACGAGACCGAGCGGGACGAGATCACGGCTTCTCCGCTGCGCGCCACGACCGAGCAGCTTGCCGGCCTGCCGCCGGCGCTCGTGATCACGGCGGAAGCCGACGTGCTCCGCGACGAGGGCGAGGCCTACGGGCGCAAGCTCCGTGCCGCCGGCGTCGACGTCACGGCGACCCGCTACGAAGGCATCATCCACGACTTCGTGATGCTCAACGCGCTACGCGGGACGAACGCCGCCAGAGCCGCGATCGCGCAGGCAATCGCGTTTATTCGTGAGACACAGCGTCCCAAAAATGAGAGCAACGCGACCCGAAGGAGTCTGTGATGTTTGCACGCCTGGGGCGGCTGGTGGCCGCTCACCCGTGGAAGGTGATCGCGGTCTGGATCGTCGCCTTCGCCGTGATCGTCCCCTTCTCGCCGTCGCTGGCAGACGTGACGAACGAGGACCAGACGAGCTTCCTGCCGTCGAGCGACGAGTCGTCGCGCGCGCAGGCTCTCGCCGAGAAGCACTTCCCGACAGCCTCGGGCGCGACTGCCCGCTTCGTGCTCAAGCGCGAGGACGGCAACGCCTTGAGCGCCGCCGACCGAAGCGAGGTCCGCGAGTTCGCGGGCGGTCTCGAGGCGGCGGGGATCGCGAGCGTCAACTCGGTCGAGACCGGCCCCGAGCAGCTGGCCGAGAACGAACGCGCTCAGCTCGTGCAGGTCGCGTTCCAGGGCGACGCGGCCGACGAGCCGGTCAAGGACGCGGTCAAGGAGCTGCGCGACGAGGCGGGTGTCCTGCTCGCCGGCAGCGGCCTCCAGGCCGGGCTCACCGGCGAGGCCGCGAGCGTCGTCGACACGGAGGAGTCGTTCGGCAGCGCCGAGACGATCACCTTCGCCGCCACCTTCGTGCTGATCCTGCTCCTCGTCGGCGGCATCTTCCGAAGCCCCATAGCCGCTGTCCTGCCGATCGCGACGATCGGGCTCGTGTTCCTGCTCGCGACCTCGCTGGTCGCGCTGCTCTCCGACACCTTCGGCTTCGAGGTCGACTCCTCGCTCACCTCGCTGCTGATCGTGGTGCTGTTCGGGATCGGCACCGACTACATCCTCTTCCTGCTCTTCCGCTACCGCGAACGACTGCGGGCCGGTGACGAGTCGCGAGAGGCGGTCGCGTTCTCCGTCCGCCGTGTCGGTGAGGCCGTGGCGAGCTCCGCTCTGGTCGTGATCATCGCCTTCCTCGCTCTGCTCCTGGCCAGGCTCGGCATCTTCCGCACGATGGCGCCCGGCCTGATCATCTCCGTCGCCGTCACCCTGGTCGCGAGCCTGACCCTGATCCCGGCCGCGATCGCACTCGTCGGCCCGCGGGTCTTCTGGCCCTCCAAGCGCTGGCAGACCGCGCCCAACGGCGCTGCGTTCAAGAAGCTCGGGCAGCTGATCGCCCGCCGTCCCGGCCGGATGGCGCTCGCCTCCGGCGGCGCGATGCTCGCGCTGGCCACCGGCGCCGCCTTCTACACCGCCAGCTACGACAGCTCGAGCTCGCTTCCCTCCGACACCGAGTCCTCGCAGGCGAACGAGGACATCAAGCAGTCGTTCGCCGCCGGCGCCGCCAACCCGACCGACGTCTACGTCTCCGGCTCCATGCCTCTCCAGCAGAGCGAGCTGACCGCGCTCGCCGAGCAGCTCCGCGGCGTCGAGGGCGTCGACTCGGTCGCCGCGCCGGTCCTCTCCGAGGACGGCACCGGTGCTCGCATCGGCGTCAACCTGACCGAGAGCGCCACCTCGAACGCGGCGCTCGACGTTGCCGAGGGGCCGCTTCGCGATCTCGCCCACGCCTCCGCGGCCGGCGACGAGGTCAGAGTGGGGGGCGCCAGCTCGGCCTTCGCCGACATCCGCTCCGCGCTCGAGCGCGACATCGTCGTCGTCTTCCCGATCGCCGCACTGCTCATCGCGCTCGTGCTCGGTCTGCTGCTGCGTAGCGTCGTCGCGCCGCTCTACTTGCTGGGCGCGGTCGCGCTCGGCTTCGTCGCCACCTTGGGCGCCGGCGTCGCCCTCTTCCAGGGCCTCGGCTCCGAGCCGGGGCTGCTCTTCATCCTGCCGGTCCTGCTCTACATGTTCGTCGTCGCGATCGGCACTGACTACAACATCCTCATGACCACCCGCCTGCGCGAGGAGATGCAGGAGGGCAACGACCCGCGCACCGCCGCCGATCTCGCGGTCGAGCACGCCGGCCCCACGGTCGTCTCCGCCGGCGTCATCCTCGCCGGCACCTTCGCCTCGCTCGGGCTCACCGGCATCAGCCTGCTCGTGCAGCTGGGCGCCACGATCGCGATCGGCGTCATCATCGTCAGCTTCGTCATGGCGACGGTCCTTGTGCCCAGCCTGTCGGCGCTGATCGGCAAGCGGGTCTGGTGGCCCGGACACCAGGACGCTGTAAAGCCCGTCGCGGCCGGCGACCATCCCCGCGCCCGGCCGCGTCCCAGCGGCGAGCCCGCGCCCGAGGGCGAGCGCTAGTCAGCTCCCACGCCCCGACGGCGGGCCGGGAGCAAACGCTCCCGGCCCGTCACTAGGAGCCCACCATGACCAACGAGACAACAGCAATCACGAATCAGCAGGTGCTGGCGGACCACAGCGACGAACGTGCCGAAGCAACGGCTCGAGCCGGCGAGGACGCCGGGCCGGCCGTCCATCCTCGTCCAGCTCGCGGCCGATCCTCCCCTCGACTCGCTCGAGCTTCTTCCCCGACCTCGTCCGGCACCGCTGGCTCGTTCCTGGGGACGAGGACGCCCTCGCCAAGCGGATCGAACGTGGCCGAGCGTGAACAGCGCCGGTGGATCGTGGCGCTGCTGGCGCCGTTCGTCGCGGCGTCCGCCTTTCTGTGCGCCACGTTTGCGACTGCGGGCGGAGCAGCATGGACGAACTGGTTCTTCGCACCCGCGCTGCTGCTCGTCCCAGCGTGGATCGGGACGCTCGTGTACCTCGCGCTGACGTCCGACACCAACGAGGCCGGCGAGCGCCTAGGCGCGCTTCCCGCGCCGAGTGCGGAGCGCTCGCCCGAGCGGAAGGCGGCGTAGCACGTGGAGAGGGAATGACCCATGCGCCACCGCCGCGACCTCAACCAGTTCGACGCGAGCGCCCAGCGACGTGAGCTCGGCCGGCTCGTTCGCCAGATTCAGGCTCTCACGCTCGAACTCCGCGAACTCCGTCAGGGTGAAGCCGACGCTGCCGAGCTGGAAAGCAAGGAGCGCACGCTCGAACAGCTGCGCTGGCGACTGGCTACCGTCGCCCGCCGCGCTGTTCGCCGACGACATCGTGGAGTTCCTCAACCGCTAGCCGACCGACGCCCGGGCGGCGTCAACACCTCAAAGAAAGGATCGACATGTCCGACCAACTGACTGTTACGCCCGTCGTGCTCGAGCCCGCCGCACAGGCGTTCACCGAGGCGAGGAGGAGCGGACGCAGCAGCGGGCGGAGGCGGGACGGAGTTCGAGCGCCCGCCCTCCGGCCTAGCGGTGGTGTAGCCAAAGACTGCGGTTCGGATCTGGGGGCGCCCACGATGCGACGCCCGGCTCGCTCGAGCACGATCGGATGCATGTTCATGCAGCTCTCGGCCGATCTCGAGCGCGCGACGAGCTCGGGCGTCGAGGTCGCCAACGGAGGTGAGACACATGTTGCACGCAGCTGATCACTTCGGACACCGCGAAAGCGACGGCGTCGTCGTCGACCTGTTCTGGGATCGCGGCAATCCCGCGAACGAATTCCGCGTCGAGGTCGTGGACCAGCGCGCGGGCGCTCGCTTCGTGCTCCACCCGACGACGGGGAGAGACGCGGTCGTCGCCTTCCACCACCCGTTCGCGGCCGCAAGAGCCGCCCTCAACGGCAAGCGATTGGCGGCGTGAGCGGACTGCAGCGCACAGCCGCACAACCAAGTCTCGGACGAAAGGCGCGATGAGCGCTGTGCCCACCGCCCAAGCCCAGTCGGTTGCCGTCTGGGCGTGGCGCCGGCTCCTCCTCGTCGCAACGCTTTCGACCCCGACGAACGTGGCGCTCGCCGCTGCCGCCGAGCGGCTCGGGCTGGCCGCCGAGATCGTCTCCCCGGACGCAGCGCTCGCGCTGGCCGGGCCGGGCGACATCCTGCTTGGCCGCATCGACGTCCGTCGCAGCCTCGACGGCCCGGAGCCCGGCCTGACCGAACTCCGGCAGGTCGCGGCCGCGGGCGTCGACGTCGTGAACGGCCACGGCGGGCTGCTGACCGCGCACGACAAGCTCGCCACCGCCCTTGCGCTGGCACGCGCCGGCTTGCCGCATCCGCGCACGGCGCTCGTCTCGCGCGCGGGACCGCTTCCCTTCGCTCCCCCTTACGTCGTCAAGCCGCGCTTCGGGAGCTGGGGACGCGACGTCGAGCGCGTCCAGTCGGAGGCCGACCTCGCCGCCCAGCTGACTCGCCTGCGGGAGCGCGGCTGGTTTCGCCGCCAGGGCGCACTCGTCCAGGAGCTGGTGTCCTCCGAGGGGCGCGACCTACGCCTGGTGATCGCCGCCGGAAGGGTCGTCGGCGCCGTCGAGCGTGTCGCGCGTCCCGGCGAGTGGCGCACGAACGTGTCGCTCGGCGCCGAGCGGCGGCCGGTCTCGCCTCCGCTCGCGGCGCACCGGCTCGCGCTACGCGCCGCTGCCGCGGTTGCGTGTGACCTCGTCGGCGTCGACCTCCTCCCCGACGACGCCGGCGCCTGGGTCGTGATCGAGCTGAACGCCGCCGTCGAGTTCAACGAGACCTACGCGCTCGGAGCCGAGGACGTTCACGAGGCAGCGCTGGGTGCCCTGCTCGACGCCCGCGCTGCCCGTGCGACCGGACTGCCCGCAGCCTGAACCGGCGGGCCGGGAGCACACGCTCCCGGCCCGCCACCAGGAGCCACCATGGCCAGGGAGACAAGAGCAATCGAGGATCAGCAGGCCGGCGGCTTGCTCCACCGGCCGGCGGACACAGACGTAGCGCGGGAAGACCGGCTCGCGCTCGCGTGTGATCACGCGGTGCATGAAGTCACCGGAATCTGGGTGCTGGCGCGCGCCGTCACTCGCGGGTTGCCGAAGCAGAGCCGCGATCGCGACGCGCTCGAGGCGATCGCGACGCACGCACAGGAGCTTGTAGCCGAGCTCACACGGGCGCTTGGCAGCCCGGCACCCGGTACGAGGGGACGCGGCCGGTGAGCGACGCAACGACGCCACTCGACGCGGAGCTCGCCGCCCTCTGGGCCGAGCTCCCGCTCGGGGAGCGAAGCGCCGCCGCCGCGCTCCGCACCCTCGCGGAATCGACCGGCATCGACGAGGCGGTGATCGAGCGGCACTGGCGCGAGGCGCTCCTCACCGAGGTCGCCCAGCTCGCCGCCGCCGAGACCGGCCGGCTGCTGGCCGCTGCCGCGCTCGAACGGACACCGGCAGCCGAAGCGGTCACGGCCTCTGTGCGGATCCTCGCCACCGTCGCCACGCGCTACCCGCAGCTGCTCGACCAGGACGCACCGTCCCCCTCACCGGAAGCGGCGCAGGAGCCTGCTTCGACCCAATCGGACAAGCAGCTTTGAACGATGGGAACGAGAAGGAATCCGTATCGAAGCGCAACCGTTACTTCAATTAGTGAAGTAACGGTTGACAGAGGGGGCGTCACGTGAGTGCGATGCAACCCCAGCTTGCTCTTCCGAGGCCGCGACGGCGGGCCGTCGCCCGGCACCTCGTGCTGGTCGCGAACGGCTCCGCGAGCGGCCTCGGGCACTCGCGTGCCGTACTCGACGCGGCCCGCGGCGCGCTCCGTGCCTCGGGAGCAACGATCGAGGCCCACCTCACGGAGAGCGTCGAGGAGCTGTCTGCGGAGTGGCCCGAGTTCCAGGACCGCCGCGTGGTCCTACTCGGAGGCGACGGCACGCTCCACGCCGCGGCGAACCTCCCGTTCGGGCCTCCCGAGCTCGCCCTCCTTCCGGCCGGACGCGCGAACAACGTCGCGCGGGCGCTCGGCATTCCCCTCGACCTGGCGGAAGCCGCCAAGCTCGCGGCGAGCGGCGTCGCCCGTCCAATCGATCTCATCTCCGCCTCGAACGGGACGCGAACGATCTTTGTGGTCGAGGGCGTCAGCGTCGGTCTCCACGCCGTCGCACGGGCGAGCTACCACGCGCCGAACTCGGCCGACGTTCGCGCTGCGGTCCGGTCAGGGCTGTCCGCGGCGCGTCGCTTCGACGGCGTCACGCTGTGCGTCTCGAGCGACGGTCACGCCGAGATGCTTCGCGTCGGCCAGCTCTTCGTCGCGAACCTTTCGCTCTACGCCTTCGGCTTACGGGTCGCGCCTGGCGCCCGCGCCGACGACGGCCTGCTCGACGTCGTCGCCCTGCCGTGGGAGGGGCGGCGGAAGATCGTCCCGGCGATCGTGCAGCTGCGGCGCGGCACGCACGTGCGCAACTCGGGCACGCGCAGGTGGACGGCGCGACATGTCCGCGTCGCCACCGGCGGCCAGTCGCCAGTGATCGCAGACACGACGAATCTGGGCACGGGGCCGGTCTTGCTTCAGGTTGCGCCGGCCGCGCTCGCCGTAGTGAGGCCATGACCGTCGCCGATCTCGCACTCTCGGCGCGACCCTCGCTGCGCGGGCGGCGCGACCTCCTCTACCTGACCGCGTTCGCCGCGGCCGCGGTCGGCGCCGGGACCGGGCGGGCCGTCACGACGACCTATCTGCCGGTCCTGCTCGACGAGATCGACAGCTCGCCGGGACTGATCGGGCTCGTCATGCTCGTGAACGCCGGAGCCGGGCTCTCTGTCCCGCTCGTCGTCGGATTCTGGAGCGATCGCCGCCGGATGCGAGGCGCCGGCGGCCGACTCCCGTTCGTGCTCGGAGGAAGTGTCGTGACCGCCGGCGGGCTCCTCGCCGTCGCGCTCGGCTTCTCGTCCTCGTATCTCGCGCTGGCGCTCTTCGGCGCAACGGTCTACGTCGGGCTCAACGCGATCACGACCGCGCACCGAGCGCTCGTCGCCGAGCTGTTCGCACCCGACGGCCGGGCTCGTGCGACGAGCGCCCAAGAGCTCGCGCTCCTGGCGGGCAGCATGCTCGGGCTCGTCGCCGGCGGACTGCTGACCGAGGTCGCGCTGTGGGCTCCCTTCGCCGCGGCGGCCGTTCTCGTGCCACTGCTCGTCCTCCCCACGGTCGCGCGGGTGAACGAGCCCGAGTTCCAGGTCCGCCCCGCCGAGCGCTCGCATCCGTTTCGCTTCTACCGCGCGGCAGCGACGCGGCCCGACGTACGGGCGTTGCTCCTCGCGGAGATCCTGTGGGTGCTCGCATACGCCGCGCTGCCAGCCTTCTTCGTTCTTTATGCCCGACACGTGCTCGGCCTGGAGACCGCAGTCGCAGCTCTCGGCCTGGCGGGCTTCGGGCTGGTGACGGCGGCTTTCACGCTCGCCGCCGGTCGCATCCGCAACCCGGAACAGCTTGGCTCGGCGCTCTTCCTCGGCGTCGCGCTCATGGGCTCGGGGCTGCTCGCCGTCTCGCTCACGACGAGCCTCGAGCTCGTCGCGCCCGGGTTGATCGCCGCGGCCGCCGGCTTCGGCATCGTCTCGACGACGGGCTTCCCAGTGCTCGCCTCGATCATCCCGCCGGGCGAGGCGGGCGGATACACGGCGCTCTTCTTCTCCATGCGCGCGATCGCGGCGGCCGTCGCCCTCCCTACCGCCGGCGGACTCATCGCGTTGACCGAGAGCTACCGTGCGGTCTTCGTCCTCGGCGGGACGGCAGCGCTCGTCGCGCTCGTGCCGCTCACGCGCTTCGTCGCCCGCTGGCCGGCGCGCCTGCGCCGGCCGAGCAGGAGCTGGCTCGTGCGCTGGGCCGGCTCACTCGCCGGTCTCTATGTCGCCGTCCTGGCGACCGGGCTGCTCGTTGCCGCCACCACGTTGGAGGAGCTCGACGAGGCGCTCTTCCAGGCCGTGAACGCCTTCGGCCCCGGGCCCGAGCCGTTGTTCGAGCTCCTCGAAGAGCCGGCGCGCAACTACCTGCTGCTCATTGCAGTCCCGCTCGCGGCAGCGCTTCTCGCCGGCCCGCGCAGGATCCCGGGCGTGCTGGCGCTCGAGGTCGCGGCGGGAGCGCTCGCCATCGGGCTGCTCGAAGCCGTGTACGCGCTCTACGACCGGCCGCGGCCGTCCGAGGTCTTCGACAGCGCCGAGGTCGCTCTCGCGTACGGGCACGACTGGGCCCGAATCGAGGCGTTCCCCAGCGGTCACATGGCCGTGATCACAGCGCTCGCGGCGACAGCCTGGTTCGCGTTCCCGAAGCTTCGGTACCCGCTCATTGCGTACGTCGCGCTGAACGCCGTCACGCGTGTGCTCTTCGGCGCCCACTTCCCCGTCGACGTCGTGGCCGGGATCGTGCTCGGCTACGGGAGTGCGCTCGCCGCGCGCGCGCTCTTCACGCAGATGGGCATCGTCTCCGGACGACCGGCGGAGCCGGCGAGCAGGGGATGCTGACGTGAATACCTGGGCGGTCATGCCGACTCATGACGAGGTGCCCGAGCGCGCGCTCGTGGAGGAAGTGCTGCGCTACGTCGACGGGCTCGTCATCGTCGACGACGGGTCGGATGAAACGATCGGGCGAGCCATCGCCGCGCAGGCGGACAGGGTCGGCGCCGGCCTCGTGCGTCTTCCCGTGCAGCGAGGAAAGGGAGCTGCGCTGCGCGCCGGCCTCGACGCCGTGCGCGACCATGCCGACGCTGTCATCACGATCGATGCGGACGGCCAGCATCCAGCGAGCGCGATCCCGGCCTTCCTCGCGGCAGCCTCGACCGCCGAGCTCGTCATCGGCGACCGGTTCGACGACCTCGAGTCCATGCCATGGAAACGCCGCGTCGCAAACCGCGCGAGCCGCCGCCTGCTCGAGCTGAGCACGCGACGGCACGTTCGCGACACGCAGTGCGGGATGCGGCTCCTACGCGGCCGGGCGCTCGAGCTGCCACTCGTGGGCGACGGCTACGAGGCGGAGTCGCGCCACCTCAAGGCCGCCCTGGAAAGCGGCATCGATATCGCCTGGGTGCCGATCCCTGCGATCTACGGAGACGAGGTCAGCTCGTTCCGGGCACTTCGCGACTCCGGTCGCGTGCTCGCAGCGCTCGTACGGCCCAGCGAACGACGAGCACCGTCGCCCAACCCACCGCGACGCCGAACAGGCTTCCGACGAGCACGTCAGACCAGTAGTGCACTCCGAGATACACGCGCGACAGGGCCACGAGAGCCGCAAGAGCAAGCACTGGCACCCTGAGCCGGGGATAGACGAGAGCGACGGCCGTGGCGGCCGCAAAAGCCGTCGCCGCATGGCCGGACGGGAACGACGTCGACTCCGGGATCGCGATCAGCGGCACGACCGACTCCTCCGCCACCGGCGGCCGCGCCCGGTCGGTGAGCTCCTTGATCAGCGCGACGGAGAGCGCTGCAAGGCCGGCCGCCAGGCTCGCCGAGAGCGCACAGAGGCGTGACCCGCAGCGCGGCCGGGCGTCGCCGAGGGCGCCGAATGCCGCGATGAGCGGCCACTTGACCCACCACGCCGACGCGAGCACGAACAGGGCTGTCAGCGGCTCCCAGCGGAAGTTCTGGGTGGCCTCGATCGCGAAGTCGTCGAGCTCGACGAGAAGGTGGAGCACGGTCAGGAGCCGATGGTAGCTCCCGCGCCGCGTCGGGCTTCAGGCAGTGGCAGAGAGCGGCTCGCCCGGCGGACGTGACGATCGGGACGGAGGCTCGGCCATGGTCTCTCCTCTCGTCGGGCGACGCAGATCGCCGCCGGCATGGATGAGAGACCTGGACACCTTTGACCGTGGTGCCCCCCATGTTAGGACCAGCGCTCTAAGGGATTGGCGGCCGACCTCGTGGTGCTTGCCGGTCTGGTCGACGGTGTCATGCCCCGCGTCGACGCCGCCGAGCCCCCGGCCGTGCATGAGGCCCAGCGACAGGAGCAGCGGCGCGCGGCTGGGCCACCGCTCGTATTCCACGCTCTATGTTGCTTGTTTTGGAAACAGACAACGAGCCGTGGTCGACGGCGCCCCCGCCGACACCCGATTCGACAATCAGGTCGCCGAGGTCGTGAAAGCTCGCGACGACGGTCTCATCGCCGGCGTCGGGCTGAGCAACATCACCGTCGACCACCTCCTACGGGCATTGGAGGTGACCGAGATCGCGTGCGTTCAGAATCTCTTCAACCTGGCCGACCTGTCCTCGCTACCCGTCCTCCAGGAATGCACCGCCCGGGGCATCGCGTTCGTGCCGTTCTCCTCGCTCGGCTCTGGCATGCGCCAATCCAACCCCGTGCTGGGCGACCCGCGAGTACGTGCCATCGCCATACGCCTCGGAGCTACGCCAGCCCAGGTCGCCTTGGCCTGGGCACTCGACCTGGCCCCTAACCTGCTCGTGATCCCCGGCACCTCTTCACGCCGTCACCTCGCCGAGAACCTGGCGGCAGCGAGCGTTGCGCTTGACGACGCCGCCCGACGTGAGCTGAGCGTTACCAACCTTCTGCGCCAAACGGTCGGCGCCGTGCCACGCCGCATGACGTGAACCCCCGCTCATCGTTAGACGGTTGCCGCTGGCCTTGTTTGTGTGGCGCGCGCTGACTCCCTCTCTCTGAGAGGGGTGGTCGTCTTCGTCGCGGCGCGGGTGTGATTCCTCGGTCCCGTTGTCGATCGAGGAGGTTCCGAGGTGATCCAGCAGGGTCAGGTGTTCAAGCTGCGGGCGAGGTGCGTGGACGGGGACCCGTTGTGGGCCTACCGCTATCGCATCGCCGGCCGCGGTTCGGCGAGGCTGCAGGTGGGCGGGTTCAGCAGCAAGGCTGAGGCGCAGAGGGCGCTTCACAACAAGCTCGCCCGGCTCCTGCCCGGCCGCCGTGCGGCGGCGCTGACGCTCGGGGAGTGGGTCGAGGAGTACCTGGATGCGCATCAGGGTGAACGGGTCACGGTCGCGAAGCTCCGCTGGTTACTCGGGAAGGCGACCGCCGAGCTGGCTGATGTGCGCCTTGTCGAGCTCTCGCCGGAGCAGGTCTGTGCGTGGCGGCTGACCGTTCCGGAAGGGCACCGCTTCGAGGCGACCCAGGCGCTGCGGCAGGTGTTGAATCGGGCGGTCGCCTGGAAGCTGATCGAGGAGAACCCGGCCAAGCACGGAGTCCCGAATCCGCGCCGGCGCTGCCGGGAGCAGCGGCCGTTCGATTCCTGGGCGCAGATCCGGTCGCTCGCCGAGCGGCTCGGGCCGAGCTTCGGGCCGATGGTCGTGTTCGCGGCCGCGACCGGGCTTCGACCCTCGGAGCTGTTCGCGCTCGAACAGGGCGACGTCGATCGTGCCGCCGGTGTCGTGCAGGTTCGACGGGCGTACGCGAACGGACGGGTCAAGCAGACGAAGACGCGGCTGAGCAGACGTGCGGTGCCGCTGCAGGCGATCGCGCTCGAGGCGCTCGACCAGCTGCCGATGCGAGACGACAGCCCGCTGCTGTTTCCGAACACGCGCGGCGGCCACCTCGACTTCCGCAACGTCAACCGCCGGCACTGGAAGCCGGTTCAGAAAGGAGTCGGGATCGAGCCGCTGCGCGACCTCTACGACCTGCGCCACACCTACGCCACCTTCGCGCTCCGCGCCGGCGTCCCGGTGTTCGCGCTCTCGCGCTTCATGGGCACGAGCATCGCGATGATCGATCTGCACTACGGCCACCTCGCGGTCGACAGCTACCAGCACGCCGTTTCGCTCCTGGACGCGCTCGCGCTCGAACGGGCCGTGGACGCTGGGTGGACGTCGGCCCGCAGGCCCGCAAAGCCGCACAGCGACACAGTTCCAGGCCCGAGCGACGGCGCCTCTCGGCGGGTGGTGGACGCTCGGTGGACGTCGAGCTCAGAAGCCGTCACGACCAGCGCTGTCAGAAGGGGCTGATTAGCAGGAACTTCGCGAAGCCCTCTGACGGACTCGAACCGTCGACCCCCTCTCTATGAAGAAGGGCCGGTCGTGTCAAGTCGGGCTGGGTGCGTTGCGCGGTCATGGTGGTCGCGGCGGTCGGTGGGTGTCGAGCTGGGCTCATCTCTCTATCGCCTCCTCGATGGGAGGACAAGGCTGGATGGGAGGCTCGCTCCGGTGGCGCATCTCCTTACGGGACCGTCAAGCGGTCATGGGGGCTCGGGGCGCCTGCCGGAGCGAAGGGTTGGTCGCGGGTGAGCATGTGCCAGATCGCCTCGGCGAGCCTGCGGGCGAGGTCGACCTGGGCGACCTTGGGGCCGCGCTGCTTGCCGATGCGCGTCTTCGTCCGCTGGTAGCGGTCGCGGTAGGCGGGATGGTGTGCAGGCGTGGGTGGTCGCCTCGATCAGCGCCCAGCGCAGGTAGCGGGGGCCGTTCTTGGCTGAGCGGGCCGCGTCGGTCGCGACTCGCCCGATTGGTAGACGCGCGGGCAGAGCCCCGTGTAGCCGGCGAGCTTGCGCGGGCTAGGGGAAGCGGGCGATGTCGCCGATCTCGGCGGCGATCGTGTAGGCGAGCACCCAGCCGATGCCGGGGACGGTGGTCAAGCAGCGGCACGTAGCGGTGGTCGGCGCCGAGGCGGCGCAGCTCGCGCTTCGCACGCGTCGATCTCGCGCTCGAGCTCGTCGATCAGGCGCAGGCTCGCCTCGACGTCCGACCGCCACGGCTCCGGCAGCGCGAGGCGGGCGAGCAGCTCGCGGCCGCGGACGCCGAACAGGTCGGAGACCGGGCAGGGCTTGCCGTGCGTGAGCAGCGTCGCGTGCATGCGCTGCTTGAGGCTGGAGCGGTGGCGGACGAGGTGCAGGCGCCAGCGGGCACGCTCGCGCTCCGCCCGCACCGCGCGGGTCGGGCAGCCAGATCGCCGGCACCAGGTCGCGGCGCGAGAGCTCGGCCAGCACCCAGGCGTCGATCCGGTCGGTCTTGCAGGCCAACGGGGCCAGCCCCTTCACCTTCTGCCGCGTCGGCGATCTCCACCTCCCAGCCGTGGAGCTCGAGCTGGTCGTGCACGAAGCGCGCGCCGTTCATCGACTCGATCGCCGCGCAGATCGGCTCGCCGATGACGCGCGAGCTGCCGCTCAGACCACGTAGTCCGTCGGCATCCGGCGGTGCCGCACCGACCTCGACGGTCGCGCCCTCCCCGTCGAGCAGGTGGAAGTCGAGACGCTTGCGACTGAGATCCAAACCAGCGTACAACATTGAACGGGCCTCCTCTCGATCGCTCCCAGTTGACAACCCGGAGCCTGTCACCGAGGAGGCCCTTCTTCATCACATTCCTTACCATGGAGGTTCCGAGGCGGTACTGGCGGGCACGGCCGGTCACTCGCGATCACGTTGTTCCTGCAAACCGGGCGTTTGTCGCGTGTCTCCCGTGCCCGCGCGTGCCCGCGCGTGCTCAGGCCGATGTACCCGTCTCGTACCCGCGGCCCGTTGCCTGTTTGTAAAACAAGCGCTCGGCCGCTCCTGCCTCGTACGCAGAGCGAGCATCCGCGACCGCGAACGGTCTAGCCGGGCTCGGGCTCGGTCTGTGTCGTCCCCAGGTTTCGGGCGAAGGCGAAGAACCAGATCGCGATCAGTATTAGGTCCAGCAGCACCGCGAGCAGCCAGGGCGCGGGGCGTGCCCATCCGATCGCCAACGCGGCCGCCGCACCGAGCAGCAGCGCCAGCGCGAGCGGGCGGTAGAGGTGAGCGAGCCTCCGGTAATCGACGAGTGTGACGATCGTCGCCACGAGCACGATCAGCAGCGCCGAGACCGATCCGGTCAGGAGCCAGCTCGAGGCCTCGGGCGTGCGGGCGTCGGCGGCGTGCTCGATCAGGCTCACCATGCCGGCCCCCGCTGCCGCCACCGCGATCGCGATCGGAAGCTGGCTGTAGAGCCACAGCGCGAGCGAGCCTCCGTCCTGTCGCGGCAGGCGCCGCCCGACGTAGTCGAAATAGGTCCACCAGAAGCCGAAGGCGATCGTGAGTCCGAGAACGCCCGTCGCGACCGTGCGGAAGTCGAGATCCCCAACCGCCAGCAGCCCGTTGACCACGCCGAGGACCACCTCGCCCAGGACGATGATGATGAACAGGCCATAGCGCTCGGCCATCGAGGCTGTAGGCAGGATCCCGAGCGAGTCGTCGGGCGTACGCAACAAGTAGAAGACGACGAGCGCGATCGAGCCGATGACGACGGCGGCCCAGACGGTCAGCCGGACTGTGTCCTCCATGCCTGTGCTGGCGACCAGCGCTCCGATCGACACCATCAGGCCGGCGATGTAGCGGAGCGCGCCCGGGCGGTACTCGGGTGCGGCTGTCCGGTACACGGAGGCCCACTGCCAGAGGAGGACCGCCAGCAGCACCGCGTATGTGAGTGCGAACTGTCCGCCGGCGGTGGTCGTCGCGTTCGTGGCGAAGACGGCCAGCACAGTGAGGATCCCCATCTGCAAGAAGGTGAACGAGCGGTCGCGCCCGTCCTCGCGGCCGTGCAGCTCGTGGAACTCGGTGCCGTTGAACCACCCGATCCAGATCAGCCCGAAGACGACGGCGAAATCGAGTACGCCTGACCACGAGACGTCCTCGGCCAGCGTGTGCGCGATCTGGCCGATGAGCACCACGTAGACGAGGTCGTAGAAGAGCTCCAGGACGCTGACGGTGCGGTCCGCGATCACCTCGCCGTGAGGGCGCGGTGGCCGCAGGAACCACCGACGCAGCCCCGCGCCCAGCGTCATCGGTGGATCAACGTCCGCACTGCGCTCGCTCATTCCACGTGTTCCTCGACTACGCCGACTGGCGCAGCTCTGTCCTGTAGTCGATGCCGCGCCAAGCGGCGTGAGCGTAGGGATGCTCGTAGACGTTCATCGGGTTGAGGTCCGCGTCTACGAGCAGTTCGAATTCGTCGCCTGTTAGATCGTCGTGGACGACGACGGCGGCCAAGTTCGTGTCGGCTTCCCAGAGGAGCAACACGAGAATTCCGGCGCTCCTGCGGCTTGCGAGCACCTCTCTCGGCCTTTCTGTCACGGTCCTGGTCATGGCTCCTCCGGTTGCGATGCACTCAGCGCACCTAGGTCGGCAGGACGCGATCCGTCCTGCCGACCAGGTAGCGCGGTTAGTGGACTGACGACACCGACTTGGCGGCGTCGAGGATGAGCTCGGTCACCGCGGAGGGTCGTGAGTTCATCGGGACGTGCGAGGAGCGGACTTCGGCGATCGTCGCACCGGCCCGCTCAGCCATGAAGCGCTGGGTCGCAGGCGGGATCGCGCGGTCTTCGGTCGTGACCAGATACCACGATGGGATTTTCTTCCAGGCCGGCTCGCCCGAGACCTCCTCGAGGATCGCGAGATCGAACGGCCGCTGGGTCGCGGCCATGACGGCAGCTGTCTTCTCAGAGACGTCCTGAGCGAAGATCTGCCGGAACAGACTCGGAGTGATGTAGCTGTCGAGTCCGCCGGGATAGGGCCTGACCGTCAGCGTGGCCGGACTGATCTGGCTGCCTTCGTTCTTGAGGATCAGTTCGATCTGCGTCTCGCCTTCGTCCGGTGCGAATGCCGCGATGTAGACGAGCGCTTTGACGTTCGGGTTCCCGGTCGCGGCGTTCGTCAAGACCATGCCTCCGTAGGAATGGCCCACGAGGACGATCGGGCCGGAGATGCTGGCCAGCACGCTGCGCAGGTAGGCAGCGTCCCCGTGGAGGCTACGCAGCGGGTTGGCGACTGCGAGCGCTGTATAGCCCTTCTTCTGCAACTTCTCGATGCTGTCGTTCCAGCCTGATGAGTCTGCCCAGGCGCCGTGGACGAGCACGATCGTCGGCTTCTGGGCCTGGGACGTGGCGGAACCGTCGGCGGTCGCGACCGCGCCTGCGGCGATGCCGACCGCGACCGTGACTGCGATGACGAGTGCCGCCAGGTTGCGGCGGCGTCTTGGATGGGTGGATGTGTTCATGCGAGTGCTCCTTCGGGGACGGCCGACCGGGCGGCCTGAGCGATCAGGCTGGCGACGGCCTCGGGGTTGGAGACGTAGACGGCGTGACTGCCGGGCGTCTCGGTGACGGTGGCGCTGGCGCGCTCTGCCATGGTGCGCTGCGCCGATGGGGGAATCATGTGGTCGTCGGTGGCCAGGGCCAGCACGAGCGGCGCTCGGAAGCGAAGCTGGGCGAAGCTGGAGGCAGTCCCGCGCGGGCCGCTTCCGCCGAACCTGGCGAACAGCTTCTGCGCGCCGTGCGCCGCCACGATCGATCCGAGGACGACCCTTAGAAGGAGGATTCCGTACGACATGACCGTGCTTCTCCTTTCGTTACGTGCTCACGGCCGCGAACTGCTCGGCTCGGTGCGCGCCGTTGATGGCGGTTGCTGATTTGCGGTTCGTCCCGTCGCGCTCGGGCGGCGGGACGAACCGCGTCTTTCATCAGGGCCTGGTGTCGAGTGCCACGCGCAGGACGCTGATCGCCTGGTTGATCGCGCCCTCGGCCGCGTGCGTCTCGCGAAGGGCGTTGAGCATCACGAAGTCGTGGATGATGCCCTGGTAGCGGACGGCTGTGACGGGGACGCCGGCC